>NZ_LSOC01000003.1:0-588541 GCF_001592845.1 Halobacillus sp. KGW1 | reverse complement strand
GCGGGAAAAGCGAGACAGGAGAGACCCCGGAAGAGCGGAGCTCTGAGGAGGCTCGCCGGCCGCCCGCGGAAAGCGCAGCCTTCCCCGGAGATTAACAGCGTCGCCTGTGAGCCGGAAGCAACCTGTCCCTAACCTATTTAATACGAATCGACATCCCCCGGGGTGATGTACCACTTCGTCTGGTCGTTCATTTCTTCCGTCCGCGGGTGGAGGTCTTTTCCGACGAGCGGCATCGGACTGTCTTTATGGACGAAGCCCTTCGCTTTCAGGATGCCGGCGGCGAACGTATGAGGCAGCGCCCAGGATTGGACGACATCCGCATGCTTCAGCTCCAGCAGCGCCTGATCGAGGAGCACCGGCCACACATGTTCATCGACGCCGAGCCAGTCGATCAAGAGACCGTTCGTAAACGACCCTTCGCTTTGGTGTGTGATGACATAGCCCTTCAGCTCGCCTTCCTTATATAGAGCAATCATTTTATACGTTTTCGTCGGATGGTCGAAATAGCGCCAGTTCAAGTAGGCACTGTCCCGGACGACCAGCCCGTCCGCCATGTGCTTCGTCTGTTCCGCGAGGCGGTCGAACGCTTCGTCACAGCGGGTGATTTCTTTTTTCTCATAGCCGTCCAACTGCCCCTTCGGAGAACGGAGCTTCGTATAGAGGCCGTCCAGCGATTTCACGGCCTTCAGCGGCTTGAATTTGGTGGAAAGCAGGTGCAGCGGCTTCTGGACGTACATCCAGCGCGGCATATCGGTCAGATGGGTCGCGCCGGTGTAGCGGAGGAAGAGCTCCTTCGCCTTCGGTGCAGGAAAACCGTACAAGTACTCGATGCCGGCTTTCTTCCCCTCGGTGAGCAGGGCGTCGTTCAGTTTCTTGTAAACGCCTTTCCCGCGGGCGTCGGGGTCGACCATCGTATCGACACGGATCCCGACCGTCGTGACTTCGCCTTTGATATAGGCATCCATCAGCCAGAGACTGATGTGACCGAGAATTTTTCCTTCATCCTCGAAGACGAGGATGAACGGTTCTTTATGTTTAGGGTTCTGTTTGAATTTCCATTCCCACGCATCGAGCGGGCGCTCCTGATGGAACGTTTTCGTAAACAGGGTCTGTATTTGTGCTTCATCGCCTGGTTGATAGCGTCTGACTGTCATTTCGGATTCTTTCCTTTCTATATGAAGAAAATCATGCATCCAGTATAGCAAAAAAAGCTCCCGCCGCGCATGAACCGTTCGCTTCAGAGGCGGACATTTGTCTGTTTGTGGAAATATCACCGCTGGATGTTGTCGGAACAGGTCGCTTCGAAGTATAATTGATGCATGTGTTTATATGATGAGGATAGAACCGATTACGGAAATGAGCTACAATGGATAATCGGAGATCCTATTTCTTAGAAATGTTTGAACAATGGAGAAAAGAGGAACACAGGCAAGAGTTTGCTTTTTTTTATCCATTATATAAGAAAGATGACAACAAACGTCATAAACGCCGGATGTTGTCGAATGCTATAAGGAGTAGGACTAATTTGTCACTCATCCATCTATATACAAACGAATGCAAATAAACGGTACCACACTGATCACAACGTTCGTGTCAGAAAGAAAGGGAGTATAGTAGTATGAAGAAGTCACTGTGTGTCGTCGGTTTAGGGTATATCGGTCTGCCTACATCTGTCATGTTCGCCATTCATGGCCATCAGGTGCACGGCGTGGACGTCAACCGTAAAGCGGTGGAAATGATCAACAACAAGCAGCTGCATATCGAAGAGAACGGGCTGCAGGAGCGCCTGGAAGAGGCTGTGGATGCAGGCATGTTCAAGGCTTCTCTTGAACCGACGGAGGCAGATGTATTCGTCATCGCTGTTCCATCCCCGATCCGTGAAGATAAAACAGCCAACCTCGATTACGTCCGTAAAGCGACAGAATCGATCGTGCCATTCGTGAAGGAAGGCAACCTCGTCATCCTTGAATCGACGGTACCTCCGCGTACGGTGGAGGATGTCATGCTTCCGGTCCTGGAGCAGACGGGCCTTGAGCTTGGTAAAGAATTGTTCGTCTCCCACTCTCCGGAGCGCGTCATTCCAGGGAAGGTGTTCCAGGAGCTTGTCGACAACGACCGCATCGTCGGCGGAATCGACGACAAGTCTTCCGAAATGACGAAGGAATTGTACGAGTCGTTCGTCAAAGGGACCATCCACTTGACGGATGCGACGACAGCGGAGATGGCGAAGGTCATCGAGAACACATATCGTGACGTGAACATCGCGTTCGCGAACGAGCTTGCCCGCATCAGCGACAAGATCGGCGTCAATGCGTGGGAAGCGATCAAGCTTGCGAACTTCCACCCGCGTGTCAACATCCATACACCAGGTCCCGGCGTCGGTGGACACTGCATCGCGGTCGATCCTTGGTTCTTAGCGGAGATCGAGCCGGAGATTTCGGAAATCATCCAGCTGTCTCGTAATACGAATGATTACATGCCTGTCTATACGGCCGACCAGATCGAGAAGCTGATGAAGGAACAGTTCATCAACGACCCGAAAGTCGCGTTGTTCGGACTATCGTTCAAAGCGAACATCGACGACCAGCGGGAGAGCCCGTCCTTGAAGGTCATCATGGAGCTTGTCCAGCGCGGCATCAGCTTCACGTCTTATGACCCGCATATCAAGGAGAACGTCGTATCCAACCAGACGCAGGATATGGACGAGGCGCTCAAAGATGCGGACATCGTCGTCATTTTAACCGACCACGACGAGTTCAAGAAGCTCGATCCGGAAACGATCAAAGATAAGATGGGCAGCCGTGTCGTCTATGATACGAAGAACGCCCTCAATTTAGATACATGGAAAGCTGCTGGATTCGTCGCCAAGCGTTTGGGCGATTCCAAGAATGGATAAGTTAAGGTGAGAGCATGAAGGAACAGTTTTTAGGTGTCGATGTAAGCAGTCATTCCTATAATGACTTGAAGCGGAATGTGTTGGCAGATATCGAAAACAAGAAGCAGTCGTTCGTCGTCGCGATCAACCCGGAGAAGATTCTGAAAGCCCAGGAAGATGTCGATTTGAAGAACCTGCTCAATAAAGCGACCTATCAGATTCCGGACGGTGTAGGAGTCCTGATCGCTTCCAAGCTCAACAAAGGCAGCATCAAAGAGCGCGTCACAGGTATCGACATGCTGATGACGCTGTGCGGTCTCGCTCAGGAAAACGACAAATCCGTCTTTCTCTACGGTGCGAAGCCGGGCATCGCGGAAGAAGCGAAGGACAAGCTGATCGAAGAATTTCCGGGACTGAACGTCGCCGGTGTCATCGACGGCTACGAGAAGGACGAGCAGAAGATCATCGAAACGATCAACGCGGCAAAGCCGGACATCCTTTTCGTCGCACTAGGCAGCCCGCGTCAGGAATACTGGATCGTCGAGAACATGGATAAGCTCGACGTGAGCATCTTCCAAGGCGTCGGCGGTTCGTTCGACGTGCTGTCCGGCCGGATCAAACGGGCGCCTGCCGTTTTCCAGCGCTTCGGTCTGGAGTGGCTGTATCGTCTGATTTCCGAACCGTGGCGGATCAAACGCCAAATCCGTCTCCCGCTTTTCCTTCTGAAAGTGTGGAAGGCTAAAAAATAACTAGAGTTTTACCATCCGGATGCGTAGAAGAGACGCATCTGGATTTTTTTATGTAAAAAACAGAATATTAGTCCTATTTTTCTATAAAACCCCCATTACTATACTCCTAAATACTTGCAATCTTGCAAATGAACCCCAAGCGCCATTGTTTGTTGTCAGTACCTCCGATATAATGAGGTTCTGTGTAGAATAAGAAACTATTCCCATGGATCTACGTGAAAAATATGGCATTTTGTCGTTTTCTGTTAAACATCCAGACCCCCTCAGCCGATGAAAGAAGGAGAGAGATTTCTCTCCGTTCGGAAAACGATCGAGTGAAGTTTCTTAGCACACGGCTCCTTCTTTTGATAGAAAAGAGTAGGTCAAAAGACGGAGAATCTTTTCATCCTCGCGTTTATTTTTTTCCGATTCTTACAACACGTACCACCTCATTCTCTTATCTATTACTTCAATCCAGCAGAACATCGTGAGAAACCGAACAAGAGGAAGGGAAGCAGCACTGCTTTCGGGCAAACACAGACCAAATAGGAGGTAATCATGAAGAAGATCCACGTGCTCAGTTTCTTTGTTCTATTCAGTTTATTCGCCATCTTCCCTACGGAAGCTGCGGCGGAACGGACCGTCGTCCTCGACCCGGGACACGGAGGAATCTATTCCGGAACCACCGGCTATTCCGGTGCATCGACGGGTTATTATGAGAAGCATTTCAACTTGGAAACAGCCAAGAAAATGAAGGCGGCACTTGAGGCCGAGGGGTATGACGTACATATGACACGGGAAGGCGATACGCAATTCTCATCTGTCCTCCGCACCGACTTGAAGATGCGGTCGGACAACGGAAACGACTATGTGAAAGGGAACAATGACAATGCCATTTTCCTTTCCATTCATTCGAACGCGCTTCCATCCAACCCTTATATGAGAGGGTATGAAACGTATTATTTCGATATGGATACGATCAGTTCTACATACCCGCCGGACCCGATGCAGATCGAGTATGCACCGGAGAGTAAGCGGCTAACGAATGCAGTACATAAGAACATTTTGGCGGGAACGCCGCTTACAGAAGGACGGGGCAAGGTGCCCGGCAACCTGTATGTGACAAGGAATGCCCAGATGCCGTCCGCTCTCCTCGAATTCGGCTACATGTCGAATCCGGAGGAAGAGAAGCTGATCCAAACGGCATCCTTCCAGAATCAGGCGGCAGCGGCTGTCGTGAAGGCAGCGGATGAGTTTTTCCAAGTGTATGAAGTCCGCACCCATGACGATGAGCTGTTGAAGCGTACCGAAGATAAGAGCGAAGCGCTCGATTATGCCGAGTCGAAGGACAACGTCTATGTCTTCGACAAGTATGCCCAGGAGCGAATCTATAACAATATCAATAAACGCTACGGCGTCTATCATTCTTCCAACAGCTCGGCGACAGAGTTGTTCTTGGATCGGGACGAAGCGATTGCCCATGCGAAGAAGTGGAAGAACATGCGCGTCGTCGATAACAAGGAAGGCCGTGTGATCTGGTCCAACTACCTGGATAAGAGCTATAAGGTCGTCCACTCCAACCAAGGCACGCTCTTTGAAGCCTATACGGAAGACGAAGCCGTCGCCTATGCGAAGAAATGGAAGAATACGTCCGTCATCAACGAGAAGAACGACAAGGTCGTCTGGACGAACTATTTGAAAGAAATCTATGACGTAACCCATACAGAGAAAGGCAGTCTTGCTTCCTTCTATAGAGAAGACGAAGCGGTCGCCTACGCGAAACACTGGAAGAACACGAAAGTGACGAACACCCAATCGGGAGATGTCGTCTGGGATAATATCGAATCCGGCTACAGCTATGCGTTCGATACGAAGAAGCTCTCCGGAAAAGACCGGATGAAGACGGCCGTCGAAGTATCGAAAGAGCTGTATCCGAATGGATTCCAGAGCGGAAGCCGCACCGTCGTGCTTGCGACAGCGTTCGAATTTGCGGACGCCCTGTCGGCAGGACCGCTTGCTGCGAAGTATGACAATGCACCGATCCTCTTGAACCGGACGGAATCGTTAAGCACCGAAGTGAGTCAGGAACTCGCCCGTCTGAAGGCGGACAAGGTTCTGCTTCTCGGTGGAGAGAATGCCCTTTCCAAAAAAGTGGAGGATCAGTTGAAGAAGAACTACGCCGTCGAGCGTATTTCCGGTAAGACAAGGATCGAATCGAACATTGCGATCAACAAACATCTGACGAATGCAGAAGGTGTCTTCGTCGCTTCCAGCACAAGCTTCCCTGATGCACTGGAAGCATCAGCGATCGCAGCAGCGAACGGCTGGTCGATCATTTTGACAGATAAAGAGGAAATCGGGGACGAAAGCCTCGCTTATCTTGCAGGGAAAGAAGTAGCGATCCTCGGTGGAACAGCCGTCGTTTCTGAAGAAGTCGAGAAAGCGATCATCAACAACAACGGGGCAGACCGTGTCGTCCGCCTGTCTGGTGCGACGCGTTATGGAACCGTCGTTGAAGCGATCCGTCACTTTGAGGATGAGCTCCATGCGGATACCGTCCTGACAGCGACAGGAACGAACTATCCGGATGCGCTCACAGCATCCTCCTTATCAGCGAAGACATCTGCACCGCTGATTCTCGTCGGAAAAGATCTTGATCCTGATATGAAAGAGCTGTTACAAACATACGGCCGCGCGAACGTCGTCGATCGTCTGGACGTCATCGGTGGTGTCGTAACCGATCAACTGCGTAATGAAATCGCCGGTTATTTGAAGTAAGAAGGAGTGTAGAGCTATGAGAAAAGGATGGATGCCTGCTTCCGTACTGTTCATCGCTCTGCTGTCGGCCTGTTCCGAAGATGTGGACAAGGCCGATCAGCTGGAGCCTTCCGAAGAGCCGACGGAGGAAGCGGCCGAAGAAAAAACGGACGCTGCGCCGGAATCCGAAACCGAAGCGCCTGAGGAAGAAGCTCAGGAAGATACGGAGAGCGGGGAAGCCGCTGCCGAACCTGCGGAAGAGGATGGAAAGGCCGAAGAAGAAGCACCTGCCGAAGAGGAAGCACAGCCGGAGGAAGATGGGACGCCGGAAGAGGAACCTGCCACTGAGGAAGAAGCAGATGCAGAGGATGACAGCGTAAACGCCGCCGGTGACAAAGCATCGGAGTCGGAGGAAGAAACGAACGTCGGTCTGAAGGCATACATGCCGGATGGTCCGATGACGAAGACATTCCTTCAGAACGGGGAGTACGAAGCGACTTATGACATCGTTGCGGTGAAAGGGAACTTCGTCCAGCGGGTCATCACCTTCGGGGATATGGTGACGCTGCAGGTATTGGAATGGAAAGAAGGCAGCATCGCTGTCGTGTACGAAGAGTACAACCCGAAGGATACGTCTAATATGCTCGATACATTCGAGCCTGTCGAAACGATCAATGTCCTCGTCGACGCGACGAAAGGCGATACCGATCAGTTCCAGATCGTCGATCAGAAGGCGACGGTCCAATCCGATGTCCAGACGTTCGATAACGTCATCATCGTACGTTCGGTATCCCAGGGCGGGAACGTCATCACCCTCCAGTCCTACGCGCCTGGTGTCGGGTTGATTGACGAACAAATTGAGGACAACGGAGATAACGGTTATGAAGTCGACTCCAAGCTTACCGCTTTGAAAAAATAAACTATGCATAAGAGAGAGGTAACGATCATGAAAAAACGTCTGCCACTATTGACTGCTGTCTTGTTCGGCTCCCTTGTTGCACCGCTGTCTGCCAACGCGGAATCAGCGAGTGACTGGGTCGTTGAGAAACAGAAAGAGTCCTTCACTGTGGAGGAAGGGACGACTGTCGACATCACGAACGGAGAAACGTCTGCTGCGGTCACGATCCGTGACAACGGCAAAGTCGTAGAAGAGAAGAAAATCGACCTGACGAAAGTGACGGAAGTACATAAGCTCTCCGATAACCGCCTGGCTGTCGTTTACCGCGCCGACGGTTCCGGACAGAGCCTGTTCTTCGACGTCTACAACACCGATACGTGGAAGAAAGTCTACGGTTCTGACGCCTACGAGCGAGCGAACTTCAAAGTCGACGGTGGAAAAATCGCCGTTGATTATCCTACCTTCGACGAAGATGCGATCAGCACAGAGCCTTCCGCTATCGTGACAGATACGTTCACGTTGGATGGTGGTGAAGTGAAGAAAGAAGCGGCGGAGGATAAGGTTTCCGCTCAGAGTGCCACGGTGAAAGCAGCGAGCACGTCGGTGAATGAGAAATACAAAAACCCGAGCTACGCGGAAATCAACCGCATGCTGACCGATGCTGCGGAAGAGTTCGATATGCCGCCGGAAGTCGTGAAAGCGATCGCCTTCCAGGAGAGCGGCTGGCAGCAGTACTGGGACCCGGGCCGTACGCCGGTGTCGCATTATCAGAACAGCTGTACATCCAACAGCACGACAGGAACGAAGTGGGACGGCACGAACGTGAAGCTCGGTTACGACTGTATCGGAATCGGCATCATGCAGGTATCGGACTACCGTTTCATCGAAGATCCGGTCAAGCGTCAAGAGGAAGTGACGAAGCTTTCCACGGATATCAACTACAACATCCGTGAAGGCCTGAAAATCCTCGATCAAAAGTGGAAGTACGCCAACAGCGGCCTGATTCCGACGGTCAACAATGCGGACCGTGACGTCATCGAGAACTGGTACTTCGCCATTCTCGCTTACAACGGCCTGTCTTCCCGTAACCACCCGATCGACAGTGCCTATGTTTCCTATCAGGACAAAGTGTACGACCGGATGCGTTCCTACGGATTGTTCCCTGTCACGCCACTTGCGACACAGGAACTTAATCCGAGAATCGACGGCATCCTGAAGTTTGAGAAAACGAATGTAACGATCGACAACCCGGTCCATACATCGAAGGCTGCCTTCACGAAGGGGCAGAAGGTCTATGTGACGGCAGGATCGCTTAACATGCGCTCCACACCGAACGGCGTCGTCAGAGCGAGCCTGAAGCGCGGCGATGCGCTGACGGTCACAGGTCCGGCGATCGGATCGAACAGCAACACGCAGCACTGGATGTGGTACCCGGTCCGCACGTCAAGCGGAATGACCGGCTATGTCGCTTCCAGCTACCTGTCTGAAAATAAAGAACCACGCTCCGTCGAGCTTGCTGGTAAGCACCGCTATGACACAAGTGCTTCCCTTTCCAACTTCGGATGGCATTGGGACAAGCCGAAAGTCGCCGTCTTGGGACGCGGCGATCTGCCGATTGATTCCCTGACAGGAAGTGTCCTTGCTTCCTATTATGATTCGCCGCTGCTTTTGACACAGCCGGATATTCTTCCCGAGCATGTCGAAAAAGAGCTGCGACGCATGAACCCGGATAAAATCTATCTATTGGGCGGCGAAGGTGGAGCGATCTCCGCTAAGGTCGAAAACCAATTGAAGAGCCAGTTCGGCAACGTCGTCCGCCTTTCCGGTGACACGCGTTACGGCACAGCTTACGAAATTGCGGATGAATTGACGAACCAGATCAATGTGGATGAGATTTTCGTCACGACTGCGGATGCAGAATCTCCGGATGCCTTATCGATCGCTTCCTATGCAGGACAGGCGCACACGCCGATCCTGTTGACAGGAACGAACGATCTGGATGAGGAGACGAGCCGGTTCATCAAGGAGAACGGCGTCAAGAAGGTGACGATCATCGGCGGAACGAACGCGGTTTCGTCACGGGTCGAATCCCAGCTGAAGAGCCAGGTCGGCACGGTCGAGCGTGTCTCCGGTTCGGATCGTTTCAGTACGAGTGTGAAGATTGCGCAGAAGTACTTCGGTAAGAACATGGAGAATGTTTTCTTCGCCCGTGGCCATATCGTGGTCGATGCTTTGTCTGCATCGCCGCTCGCTGCGAAGATGGAAGCTCCGATCATCCTGACACGGACAGACGCTGTTCCGAGCACGGTATCGGGTTACTTGAAGGGCTTGAACATCGCACCTAAGCTCTACTATCTAGGTGGAGATGCAGCCATCTCCGGTTCCACACGTTCCAAGCTTGAAAGCTATCGTTGATCGAATCCTAAACACTGTTTGGTCGATATAAAAGCGCGTAGAGTCCAAAGAGACTCTACGCGCTTTTTCGTTTCCATTAACTTCACAGATAGCCTACTACACGATGAAGAAGAGGAAGTCGGTGCAGGCGTCTGTTTTTTCCTCTCATCCAGCTGGGGATTGGAGGGCAGGGCGGAGAATCCTGCGGGAAAAGCGAGACAGGAGAGACCCCGGAAGAGCGTAGCTCTGAGGAGGCTCGCCGACCGCCCGCGGAAAGCGCAGCCCTGCCCGGAAATTCCCGGCGGCAGCAAGTTGCTGTTGCCCCCGGGAAATAGACGGGATGGTACTGAGCAAAGCTGTGTTGTGTTTTCTGCACGAATAGGTTAAGCACTATACTCTTTCCTCTCATCGAGCTGGGAGTTGGAGGCAAGGACGGAGAATCCTGCGGAAAAGCGAGACAGTAGAGACCCCGGAAGAGCATAGCGCTGAGAAGGCTCGCCGCCCGCCCGCGGAAAGCACAGTTCTGCCCGGAAACCCCCGGCGGGTTGAACCACACAGGGATGAGATGATCCTGCGTCGATCTAACCAACTTTACAAATTAATGGGAATAATTTTACTAGCAAATTACGATTGCCTGGAAGTTATGGTAAAATCACAAGATATGATTTATAGTTGTAATTGTCGTATTTTGTATGAAATACCCAAAAGTGAAAGAGGTAAATATAGTGAAATCTAAATTAGGACTAGCCAGTATTCTGTTCATCGGTGCGACCTTGCTGCTGAAGGTTTCCGGGCTGATCCGCGACATGGTCGTCGCCTATTATTTCGGGGACAGCTACGTGGCGGATGCGTACCTTGCTGCCTTCATCATCCCCAACATGTTGATTCTCTTCATGCAGAACGGGATGAAGAACGCGCTCGTACCAAGCTACATCGACGCCGTGGAAGAGAATCGCGGCAGGAGCCATTTAGGACAGGTCTTCAAGGGGACGCTCGTCCTCGCTTTTGTGCTGTCCTTGATCGGCATGGCGGTGGCGCCGTTCATGATCCGCATCTTCTATCCGGATTTCAGTCCGGAGGCGACGGAGATCGCGACATGGGTGACGGTCATCTTCTTCTCGTGTATCGCCATCGTCGGCATGAACGCGGTGCTGGAGGCGTTCTTTGACGCCGAAAGCAAGTTCTCGCTGTCGATCGTCTCGCAGATCATCGTCATCCTGAGTTCGATCCTGTCTGCGTTCCTTTTCGCAAACAAAATCGGGCCGTACTCGCTTGCTCTCGGGTATGTCGTCGGAACGGTGCTGTCGCTTGTCTTCAAGCTGTTCATCACCATTCCGAACAAGTCGATGCGCATCCGCGAGAAGCTGGACTGGATCGAAGTGAAGAAGTTCTACTGGGTGTTCCTGCCCGTCGGACTCACCGTTGCGGTCGGCCAGGTCAACCTGATGGTCGGCTCGATCTTCGCCGGTTTCCAGGGCGAAGGGGCGGTCACCTACATCAACTACGCGAAGAACCTCGTCCACATGCCGCAGGCGATCTTCGGCGTGACGATCGCGACGATCATCTTCCCGATGCTCTCGAAAGCGATCACGAACGAGGATAACGACCTGTTCAAGCGCGGCATTGAAAAAGGGCTCACGACGATGTACCTCGTGCTTATGCCGGCGGTCATCGGCATGATGCTTCTGATGCCGAACTTGATCGAGCTCTTTTTCCAGCGCGGAGCGTTCGGAGAAGACGCGACAACGGCCACATCCCAGGTTGCGTACTACTACTTCGGGTCCGTCCTGTTCTTCAGCCTGAACAACGTCATCAACAAAGGCTTCTACACGCTGAAGAAAGGCCACATGATCCTGATGATCAGCATCGGCTCGATCGGCCTGAACGTGTTGTTCAACTTCCTGTTTGCGGAGTGGCTCGGCTACCTTGGTATCCCGCTTGCTGCATCCGTCATGGCCCTGTTCTACACAGGTGCCTGTCTGATCGTCTTCGTGAAGCTCGTGGGCAGCCTCGACTTCAAGGCGATCATCATCGACTATGTGAAAATTACGATCGCAACGGCGATCATGGCAGCCGCCGTCTACGGCCTGCTTCAAGTGATGGACACGATTCCGAACATCATCCAGATCATCACGGCAGCCATTACAGGCGCCATCGTATTCGTCATCGCCGTCTTTGCGATGAGAACGAATGCCTTCCTATTTTTATGGAATAATCTAACCAAACGAAAGAAGAAGGGGAATCGTGATGAGTAGAAAAGAATTAGCTATGAAAGTCGTCCGCCCGGTCAACTCGCCGGTGACGAAGACGTTGTTGAAACGGCATTATAATGAAGATTTGGAGCCGGTCATCGATGAGGGCGTGAAGAACGTCCTCGTCCTTGCTCCACATATGGATGATGAGACGATCGGACCCGGCGCGACGCTCCGCAAGCACGCCGATGCCGGTGCGAATGTCCACGTCCTGTTCATCACGGACGGCGGAAGCAGCGTCAGCGACCTGTCGAAGGAAGAGCTGATGGAGGCCCGCCGTGCGGAAATCGATGAAGTCACGACCATCCTCGGTCTGACGAGCGTCGATTACTTGAACCTTCCGGATGGAAGCGTTTCGAGCGAACCGACCAGCATTTCCTACATCAAAGAGAAAATCGAACGGATCCAGCCGGAGGTCATCTATACGACGCCGTACATAGATGCTCATCCGGACCATACCCATACAGCGCAGCTCCTTGCTGATACGCTGAAGGAGCTGCCGAACTTCTATCCGAAGGTCCGCATGTATGAAATCAACTGTGCTTTCCCGCCGAGTGCGATCAACTGTGTGATCGACACGACGGATCAGCACGGCCATAAAGTCGAAGCGACGAAAGTGTTCGGCTCCCAGGCCATCGCCTTCGACGGCTTCCTTGAGCTCAATCACCTGAAGGGGAATCTCGTTACTCCCGGAGTTGAGACGGCGGAAGCCTTCATCGAATGGGAGCGGGGGTACTTTATCAACCACTGTGACACCCTGACGAATATGAACTACCATTTCCCGAAATACTTCAAACAAGTCAACCGGACAGACACACTGCTGTGGGCGATCTTCAAGAACTACGCCATGAAGAAAGATCTCTACCGCAAAACGATGCCCTAAATAACAGAAAAGAGGTGCCTATCCCATGCCCATAGAATGGAAAAAACTCACATTCATCCCGCTCATCCTGGCTTTCTTCTTTGTCGGAGCGGCCCTTGATAATACCGTCGTAGACCTTGTGATGATGCTCTTCTTCGCAGGCTACGCGCTTGTGAAACCGAAAAACGCACTCATCGTGCTGTTCATGTATTTCCCGATCCGCCCGTTTTTGCTGGAGTACAACACGGCATTGAAGGGGATCGGAGACATCATCGTCTTCGCGCTCTTATTCCGCATCCTTTGGATGTATAGAAAAGACTTGAAGAAGCTGTTCCATTTCTACTGGTTCGAGCTCGCCTTCATCGGATTCATCATCGTCGGAGCCGTTTCCGCCTTGATCACAGGCGTGACGCCGACCGCAATCATTTTCCAAATCCGCGGATTCGTCCTGTTCTATCTCGTCTTCTACATTGCGAAGCGTCTGGAGATCACGAAGGAGGATGTCTACAAGTTCGTCGCGACGACCATCTTTGTCACCGTCATCATCTGTATCCATGGATTGATCGAGAAGCTCTCCCTCCGAGGATGGCTGCTTCCGCAAAGCTGGCAGGATATGCCGCTGTCTTCGAAGAACCGGATCCGTATTTACGGCATGATCGGAAACCCGAACATCCTGGCTTACTATCTGTCGTTCTCGTTTGCGATCATCCTGTATTACCGTAACTGGTTCAAAGGAAAGTACCAGTGGCTCTTCTACGTCATCCTTGCGCTGACGTTCAGCGTCTGGGCGCTTACGTATTCCCGTGGGACGTGGATCGCTGTCGGCGTCGCCCTGCTTGCCTACGTGCTCGTAACGAAATCGTGGAAGTTCCTGAAGACACTCGCCCTTACGCTTGCTGCCGGAATCGTGCTTATCGCTGTACCGGTCAGCTACGCGACGTCCTTCATCGAAGACTCGAATTTCGGTCAGGAGAAGAAGGCGAAGCAGTCCGTCTATGACGACAGTGAAGGAAGCTTCCGCGACCGGATCGGTTCGACGTTCGATAAGGAAACCCGTGAACAAAGCGGTCAGTCCGGCCGGATCTGGATCGTGAAGCAAGGATTCGAGATCTTCCTCGATCACCCGGTCATCGGAACCGGATTCGCGACCTACGGCGATGGAGCAACGCTCAGCTACGGGTCTCCAATCTATGACGATTACGGCATCGAACGCGAATTCTATTCCGACAACCAGTACATCCAGATCATCACCGGAACGGGAATCGTCGGCGTCATCCTGTTTGCCGTCTTCCTGTTGAACATGCTGTATGAAATTTGGAAGCGGAGAAAAGAAACGATCCTCGCCCCGTTCCTGTTCGCTGTACTGCTTGCTGCGTTTGCGGCCGGTATGGTGTACAACATATGGGAAGGGGATTCGTTCACAATCTTCTACTTCGCCCTGCTCGGATTTTTGTTGAACATGAGGCCAGACCATGAGCCTGACCTCCACTAAGGAGAGAGAAAGCTTATGAATAAACGTGTGCTAGTCATCAGCAACATGTATCCCAGTCGGAAGAATCCGACGTACGGAATCTTTGTAAGAAACCAGGTGGAAGCATTGAAGGAGAAGGGGATGTCGATCGATATCGCCGTCAACCGCGACAACCGCGGCGGCAAGTTCCACCTGCTTAAGAAATACTTGATCTGGATGCTGAAGATCCTGATCAAGCTTCTGACAAACGGACGCTCCTATGACGTCATCCATGCCCATTACATCTTCCCGAGCGGACTGCCGGCGCTTCTTTTCAAGAAGCTGTTCAAAACGAAGCTCGTCGTCACCTCCCACGGGGGAGATCTCGACCAGATGGCGAAGAAGAACCCGTGGATCCGCAAGATGACGAAGAAGATCATGGAGAAGGCGGATGAAGTCATCGTTGTCGGCGAAGCGCTGAAGGACGAAGTCGTCGGGGAGTTCCACATCCGCCCCGACAAAGTATCCGTCATCAACATGGGCGTCGACCGCAGCGTCTTCCGCCCGGTCGATGCCGGGGAGATGAAGGACGAACTCGGACTTTCTCGCGACCGCAAGCACGTCCTGTTCGTCGGCAACCACATCAAGGCAAAAGGACTCCAGGAGCTTCTCGAAGCGTTCCAGTCGCTCAACAAACAGCGCGGCGATATGGAGCTTCACTATATCGGAAGCGTGAAGGATGAGAACTTCCTCGACTTCCTGAAGCGGAGCGTCCATCCGGATCAGAAGGCGCACGTCCATTTCCACGGGACGAAGAGCCAGGCGGACCTTGCCAAGTGGACGGCTGCTGCCGATGTGTTCGCCCTTCCTTCCTATATCGAAGGCTTCGGACTCGTCGCCCTCGAAGCGATGTCGTGCCATACGCCGGTCGTCGCATCGAACGTCGGCGGGCTCACGTACCTCCTGAAGGACGGAGCCGGCATCCTCGTCGAACCGAAGAGCGCCGAATCGCTCGAAGCCGGTCTCAAGCAGATGGTCGAAGACGAACTTGGCCGGAAGCGAATGATCGACAAAGGCGAAGAAATAGCAGCACAAAACGACACCGACATCCTTTTGGACAAAATCATCGCCCTTTACAACAAGTGATGCATACTTCTATCAAATGGTCGAAACATAAGGTTAAACCAGCAGGCTGATGCACTTTCCATGCTCAGCCTGCTTTCGTTTAAATCGTCTTGCTTTCATAAAAAAATGTCGAATTATATAATAGTGTATAGTGTGGATGACTTAAAAAATTGGTAAAGATGCTATATACTTGAGTACAGTGCATTGGTAAAGTACAGGAGGTAGAAAAGAAATGGATCAAAAGGAACGCGAACAATTGGATGTAAATGGAATCGATTCCGTCGAAATGATGGATGACATGACCTTTGTTTTATTCGGAGCAAGTGGAGATTTGGCCAAGCGGAAAATCTATCCGGCCTTATACAACTTATATATCGAAGGCAAAACTCCAGAGAAGCTCTCTGTCGTAGGTCTTGGACGTAAGCCATATACGAAAGAAGTGTTCCACGACATCATCAAGGAGTCCCTGGAAACCTTCTCCCGCCGCAAAGCGGACCCGGACAAGCTCGAGGCTTTCCTCGACCAGTTCCGCTACTTCATTTTCGATGCGATGGAAGCTCAGTCTTATCAGGACCTGAAAGCCTTCATCGAAGAGCGTGAAGCGGAGATCGGCATTCCGGACAACCGTCTGTTCTATCTATCCGTCGCGCCGACACTCGTCGAGCCGATCACCGAATCGATGAACGAAAACGGCATCACGAATACAGAAGGATGGAAGCGTCTGATCGTCGAGAAACCATTCGGCAGCGACCTTGCCAGCGCCCAGCACTTGAACGAGCGCCTGACACAAGTGTTTAACGAGGACGAAATCTTCCGTATCGATCACTACTTAGGAAAACCGATGGTGCAGAACCTGGAATCCCTGATCCGTCCGAACCCGATCCTGAAATCGATCTGGAACCACGAACTGATCTCCAACGTCCAGATTACGGCGAGTGAGACAGTCGGTGTCGGTACACGTGCCGGTTATTATGACAAATCCGGAGCAATCCGTGATATGGTCCAGAACCATCTGTTACAATTGGTAATGATGACGGCGCTGCACCACCCAGAGAAGTTGTCAGCGAAAGAGATCGAAGAGAGAAAGACAGCGATCATGCAGTCGATCCGTCCTGTAACGGACAACATCGAACAGCACGTCGTCCGCGGGCAGTATGAAGCAGGCGAACTCGACGGCGAAGCTCTGCCTGGTTACATGGAAGAAGACGGCGTCGCCGAAGATTCCAACAACGATACTTACTTTGCAGCGCGCTTGTATCTCGATAACGAATACTGGAAGGACATCCCGTTCTACATCCGTACAGGAAAACGCCTGTCCAAGAAATCGACCCAGATCGTCATCGAATTCAAGAACGAAGCAGACGAAGCAGAGGTACAACAAGGCGTTGTCTCCAACCTGCTCGTCATTGAAATCAACCCGAACGAAAGCATCAGCCTGCGCGTCAACATGAAGGACGACTCGAACGAACACTTCGAACCGGCTTACGTCACGTTCTCGAAGAACCTGGACGACCAGCCCGAAGCATACGAGAACCTGTTGAACGACGCCATGGGCGGCCTTTCCACCTACTTTGCCCACTGGAGCGAAGTAGAGCTGTCATGGAAATGGATCCAGCCGATCTTGGAAGCCTTCGAAGCGGACCAGCTTCCGCTCCACGGCTACAAAGCAGGATCACAAGGACCGGCAGCTGCCGACGACCTGCTTAAAGAAGACGGCTTCAACTGGTGGTAAGAACGACGTTTATTACAAAAGGGAAGGATTGATCGGAACATGGGTAAACAGAATATCGGAGTTATCGGTTTAGGGGTCATGGGTGCGAACCTTTCCCTGAACATCAAAGACAACGGCTACAGCGTATCTGTCTACGATTACTGGACAGACCGTGTCGAAGAAATGGTGAAGGATGCGAATGACGACAAAGTCGTAGGCACATACAGTGCTGAAGAATTCGTCGGTTCCCTCGAAACACCGAGAAAGATCTTGATGATGGTCAAAGCCGGCGAAACGACGGACAAAGTCATCGACAGCCTCGTCCCTTATCTTGAAAAAGGCGACATGCTGATCGACGGTGGGAACACGTTCTATGAAGATACGGAGCGCCGCGCTTCTTATCTCGAAGAAAAAGGCATCCACTTCATCGGAACAGGCTTCTCCGGCGGGGAGGAAGGTGCCCGTAAAGGACCTTCCATCATGCCTGGCGGACCGCGCGAAGCATACGAAGAAGTGAAGCCGATCTTCGATGCGATCGCAGCGAAAGTCCAAGGAACTCCTTGTGCTGCCTACATGGGCCAAGGCGGAGCCGGCCACTACGTGAAGATGGTCCACAACGGCATCGAGTACGGCGACATGCAGCTCATCTGTGAAGCATACTTCCTGATGAAGAACGTCCTCGGCCTGTCCGCTGAAGAGCTTCACCAAGTCTTCAAAGAGTGGAACGAAGGCGAACTCGACAGCTACCTGATCGAAATCACAGCCGACATCTTCACGAAAGTCGACGAAGAAACAGGCAAGCCGCTTGTCGAAGTGATCCTTGATACCGCAGGTCAGAAAGGTACCGGAAAATGGACGAGCCAAAGCGCGCTTGACCTCGGTGTACCGCTTCCGATCATCACCGAATCCGTATTCGCACGCTTCATCTCCGCTATGAAAGAAGAGCGTCAGAAAGCGAGCCAATACCTGACTGGTCCGGAAATCAACTTCACCGGCAACAAAGAAGAAGCGATCGAATCGATCCGCAAAGCGTTGTACATGAGTAAAATCGCTTCCTACGCGCAAGGCTTCACGCAGATGAAGGCAGCTTCCGAAGAAAAAGGATGGGACCTTCAGTACGGCGACATCGCGATGAACTTCCGCGGCGGCTGTATCATCCGTGCGCAGTTCCTGCAGAAGATCAAGGATGCGTTTGAGAATGATAAAGAGTTGACGAACTTGCTGCTTGATCCTTATTTCCAGGATATCGCGGTGAATTATCAGAAGGATCTTCGTGATACGCTTACGCTTGCGATCCAGAATGGTATTCCTGTTCCTGCGTTCTCTGGTGCGCTTGCGTACTTTGACAGTTATCGTACGGCGAAGCTTCCGGCGAATCTGCTTCAGGCGCAGCGTGATTATTTTGGTGCGCATACGTATCAGCGTGTGGATAAGGAAGGTACGTTCCATACGGACTGGATGAATATTTAATGTTTTTTAGAGTCAGTGCCCTTTTGGGTGCTGACTTTTTTTTTTGTTTTGGGGGGTGCTTCCGTTGTCAGGGTTTGGTGTAGGAGGGGGCGGGGGTAACTCGCTTTCCGTGGGGAGAGGGGGAGCCTCCTCGATCCTCTGGATCTGTGGGGTCTCCCCGCTTCTCCAGTTCCCACAGGAGTCTCGTCACCCCCGCCCCCTCCTTGCGGTGATGGAGAAACGGAAACGCTGAGAATTGTCACAGCAACTCTCTTTTTTGGGAGGGAAAAGAACATAGCGGCTGGGGACGACTCGCTTTCCGTGGGGAGGTGGGAAGCCTCCTCGATCTTTCAGATCTGTGGGGTCTTCCCTACGCTCCACTTCCCACAGGAGTCTCGTCACCCCCGCCCCCTCCTTGCGGTGATGGAGAAACGGAAACGCAGAGAGTCCTCACAGCAACTCTCTTTTTTGAGAGGGAAAAGAACATGGCGGGCGGGGGACGACTTGCTTTCCGTGGGGAGAGGGGGAGCCTCCTCGATTTTTCAAATCTGTGGGGTCTCCCTGCTTCTCCAGTTCCCACAGGAGTCTCGCCGTCCCCCGCCCCTCCTTGCGATGATGGGAATAACGGAAACGTCTGGTTCGTCACAGCAACTCTCTTTTTTTTGGAGAGGGAGAGGGCAAAAGAAGGCCCATGTTCTTTGGGGAACATGGGGGGAGTGGGGTTATGCTTTTTTGCTTCTGGTGATTTGTGTGATGAGTCCTAGAAGGAAGAGGAGCAGGCCGTTGGCGATGGCGAAGATGGCGAAGTAGGCGCCGGTGAAGGCTTCGCCTGTCGATCCGAGCACAGCGAACAGGGCGCCGGCTGTGATGGAGACGAGAATGCCGCCGATCATGATGAGGACGCCGGAGATCATGAGATCGGCGGAGCCGTTGCGCTGCCATTTGACGGCGTAGACGTTGGCGGTGATGAACAGAGCAATGACGAACACATAGACGATGGTTTCCATGTCATCCCTCCTTATTTGCTTCTACTATACATGGTTATGAAAGCATTTACAAAAATAGAGCCGAACATATCAAGGAATGAAAATCACCGGTGCTTCGTATAGTGATGGGAACAGCCAATTCAGACGAAGCGGGGGAATGAAAGTGGGGGAGAAACGGCTTTATGCGTGGAGCATCCTGTCGGGGCTTGTGAGTGTCGGTTTCATCATCGCCGGGTTTTACAAGATCTTGGCCTACAACAATCCGTATGAGGATGATATTCTCACAAGCAGCGGAGATGCCGTGAATGCCTACGTCGGTGCGGATGCGTATAACCTGATCATCAACGGTACTTACGCGACTGCTTTTTTCGTGCTGGCAGCGGGCTTCCTCATTGTTGCAGGTTTGTTTTTCCTGGCACAGACGCATCTGGATATTCATGCTGGAGAGACAGATACAAGTGTAGAAAAGCAGTAGAAGGCCAATCTGAGTGAGGGGGATGCGGCTATTCTTTTGTTCCTAAGTTGCGGTTACAATGCATTGATTTACCACTCCAATTTAAGGGGGGATTTTAATGTGGGGTGTATTAGGTGTGATTGCTGTGTTTTCAATAATGTTTTTAATTGTTTATTCTATTAGGGAAGCGGAAAAGAAAGAGCAGCTTGATCAAGAACTTGCATCATTTATTGAATCAAAAAATATGGAGCTGACGCAAAAGTTCGAAACAAAAGATCAATCTATCGTTGCGGTCGATGAAAATAAGCAAGTAGTGTATTTCTTAATTCCTTCAGCTAATCCTGTTAAGAGTGTCGGTGATTATAAACTGTTTCAATTGGATTACCAAGACATTATGGAAGCAGAAGTAAAGATAGACGGAGAGACAATTACTAAAACATCAAGAGGCAGTCAATTGGCCGGTGCTGCCTTAGGAGGATTATTAGCCGGTGGCGCAGGAGCAGTTATCGGCGGGCTGTCCGGGGGAACGAAATCATCTGATAAAGTACAAAGTGTTCAATTGCATGTAGTGATTAATAACACTCAGCACCCCTTTCACTCCTTCGAATTTTTAACAATACCAGACGTAAAGAAGAAAGAAGCTCAGTACAAACTCGCTTTCGACAAGGTCATGCACTGGCAAAGTCTTTTTAAAGTAATTATTGGAATTGCTGATAAAAAAGATAAAGAAACTATTGCAGATCTACAACACGCAGACAGTCTGGCTGACGAGCTAAGAAAAATGCATGAGCTTTTTAGTGATGGGATAATAAGCCAAGAAGAATATGACGTGCAGAGGAAGCGTATGCTCAATTAGGTTTGACTTTCGATTGCATAGGATAGGCATCTAGTGGGTGTTTAAATTATCCATTATATGGTATTTTGGACATAGGAAGAGAAAGAGAGGGGCGCCTGTGTATCACAAAATAAGTACCATCGTTACATTTCTTTTTGCTTTTATATTCTTATATGCCGTACTCTTTAATCATTCATTATTGTCCACTACCCTGTACCAATGGCTGATGTGTGCGTTTCTGTTTATGCTTGGAGCGGAAGCGGTGTGGGCGAGGCAGGTCAAAAAGCGGGCGAATGTCGCAGCGGGGATCTTCTGCATGGCTACGGCCCTGTTTATTCTTGCTGCTACAACATTCTTATGAAAAAAGGCAGCACATATACATGTGCTGCCTTTTACTTATTCTGTTGATTGGCTTTCCGTATCGACCTGTTTGAATACAGCGGTCACCTGCTTGTTGCGATCCATCGTGACGGAGCTGCTCGATCCAGCTCCGGAGATGTCTCCCTGCCAGCCGGCGAACGTCCAGCCGTCACTCGCGACAGCGGATACGGATATCGATTGTCCCGCCTTAGCACTCTTGCTGGAAGCACGGATCGTTCCTTCTCCGACGACTGACATCGTGAGGGAGTAAGTCTCCGGCTCTGGTTCCGGTTCGGGCTCTGGCTGCGGAGCAGGGTCAGGCTTCGGTTCCGGTTTCGGTGCAGGAGCTGGTGACGGTTGAGGTTTCGGCTCCGGCTTTGTTTCCTGTTTCGGTTGCTCCGGAGCAGGGGAGCTGTCCTCCTCACTCTCCTCGGATACCGTCTCTTCCGGCTCCGCCTCTTCAGCTTCTGTCTCGACAAACACGGCACGGACCGATTTATCTTCGTCCATCGTCAGCACAATATCCCGCGCCGTTCCAGTGAAGGAGCCTTCCCAATGATCGAATTCCCATCCATCTTTGGCCCGGGCGCGCAAACTGACTTCCGCCATATCGGGATACGTACTCTCCAGGGAATCACGAACGATATTCCCTTCTCCCTCAATCGCTAAAGAAAGCTCATGCTGGCCCTTTTCGAACACGGCAGTCAGCTGCATGTGATCCTCTACTGTCAGATTGAGCGGGTTCACGGCATCATTCCGGTCTCCACGCCATCCGGCGAATTCCCATCCTTCGGCAGGAATCGCTTCGATCGTGACATCTTCTCCCACCGCATAGCTGTCCTCGGCAGGGTACACAGAGACAGATCCTTGGCCTTCCGCAGAGGTTTGAATAAATTTCTCCCCTTCGTCTCCCTCTACAAAAAGATCGACTGTTTCTTTCAATCCATCATAGCTCACCGTCAGCGTGTCTTTCCCTTCCGCAACGGCTGTCAAGGTCGCGCTTTGGTCGTCACGGTCTTCAATTTCAAAAAGGCCCCCGTCCACGGACCATTCCGGTTCAAACGTCATCTCTTCTCCAGCTGCATCCGTTCCGGTGACGGAAAGGTCTAAGGTCTCATCAACCGCGACCGGCTCCAGTTCCTCTGGTTCCACTGTCATCTTCTCGAGCAGCTGTTCAACGACTTCGACATCTAATTGCTCGGTGTAATCTTCCCACTCGACGGAGACCTTCGCTTTCCCGAGCTGATCACCAGCTAGTGTCACAAATTTCTTCCCGTCCTTCTCCTCAAGCGTCACTGTCTTCTTATCGACGCTCCACTCAGCAGCGAGGGGAGTAAGCTTTTCGCCTTCGCCTTCATACACGAGCTCAAGCTTCCGGTTATAGCCCTTCTGAATGAGCGGACGTTCCGTATGTATGTATATCTTTGAAGTCAAATCATCCTTCGCCTGCTTGAGCGTATCCGACTCCACATATGTCAAACCACGGTCCAGCGTCTGGTATCCCTTCTCTATATCACCCGTCGAAAGGTAAAGGCTTGATAACTTCCCATATAAGTCCGGTTCCTTCGGTGTTTCATAGATCCCTTCCTGAATGACAGCGACCGCCTCATCCGTATCCTTCACCGCCACATACGCATCGGCAAGCTCCAATCGCGCATCCACATGCCCGGCGTCCTTCGACAAGACTTCCTTATACAGCTGAATGCTTTCTTCATAATTCTCCGCTGTATAAGCATCCTTCGCCTGTTTATATAATTTATCCAACGTATTCGCTTCGACCGCATTCATCGTGAAGAATGCACCGACTCCGACAACGATCAGTCCAATGACTACGATCAACAGGGACTTCCAGTTCACTGAAGCCTCACACCTTTCCTTATTTAATAGATTAGTTCCCCTCCATTATACATAGATTTAAGAAAAATATGGATTAATTAGTGGGAATTTTGTAGAATAGTAGGTATTGGAAAATGAAAAGCTAATACATTTGTACTAAATAGTGGTATCTACTGCAGCCTAAACCTTGATAGGACGATACTCTTAGGTAGCAGGGATATGAAGTGTTTGAAAAATTTGCAATTGTCACCGCAAATTTGAAAATATGTATGCTATAATGTCCTCATGTGTAAATTCGACAAAAATTGGAGGTTCATCAATGGAAGAGACTATTTCCTTGAAAGAAATTTTCGAGGTGTTGAAGAAAAGAATGTGGCTTATCCTCGGTCTTGCCGCAGGTGCCGCCGTTATCAGTGCCCTTATCACGATCTTCTTGATCACACCTACGTATGAAGCATCTTCACAATTCATCGTAAACCAGTCCCAGAGTCAGAACCAGAATACAGCGGTTGATATCAACGAAATAAGATCCAACGTAGAACTTATTAATACATATAATGTTGTTATCAAAAGTCCGGCTATATTAGATGAAGTAGCGGACGAATTAGGCCTATCGATGACAGCCAGCCAACTGGCAGAGAAACTGCAAGTATCCAGTGCAGAACAATCCCAGGTCGTAAACGTGACGGTGACCGATGAAAGTGCCCAGCGCGCGGCTGATATTGCCAACACGACTGTCAGCGTGTTTAAAGAGCAAATTCCTCAATTAATGAGTGCAGATAACGTCAAAGTATTGTCGACAGCGGATGTGGGAACGGATCCATCTCCTGTAAGCCCGAATACTACCTTAAATATAGCCATCGCCTTAGTAGTCGGATTGATGATCGGTGTCGGTCTAGCCTTCCTGTTGGAATATCTGGATAACACGGTCAAGACAGAAGAAGATATTGAAGATTTCTTAGGCATGCCGGTGCTTGGTGTCGTCTCTACTATTTCCGATAACGATATGGCCGCACGAGGCCGTACTCAAAAAAAAGCACAAGTAAGTTCCGTAAGGGGTGAATCTGTTGGCACGTAAACCGAAGAAGCACGCATACAACAAGTCCGTACGTACCCTTATTGCGAACGACAACCCTAAATCCCCAATTTCCGAACAGTTCCGGACCATCCGTACGAACCTTCAGTTCGCGCAAGTTGATGGTGAACTAAAGTCTATGATCATTACTTCGGCAAGTCCATCGGAAGGAAAGTCGATTACTGCCGCAAACGTAGCAGTCGTGTACGCTCAGCAAGGGAAGAAAGTCCTTCTTGTTGATGCAGATCTAAGAAAACCGACGGTTCACTATACGTTCCGTACGGGGAACACCCACGGCTTAAGCAATTACTTGGTCGGAAGCCAGCCGCTTCGTGAGCTTGCACACATGAGCAGTGTGGACAAGCTGGACATCATGTCCAGTGGGCCGATTCCACCAAACCCATCTGAACTGCTCGGTTCCAAAAAGATGATGGAGTTCATTGATGAAGCGAAGAAATTATATGATTTGGTCATTTTCGATACACCCCCAGTTCTAGCCGTAGCTGATTCGCAGGTATTAGCAAACCATGTCGATGGCGTCCTGCTTGTCATCCGCAGTAAGCAGACAGAAAAAGAAGCAGCTATGAAAGCAAAAGAACAGCTTGTACAGACGAAAGCAAATGTCTTAGGAGTTGTCTTGAACGATCAAGAAGTGAAGAACAGTAACTACTATTATTATGGCCAATAAAGAGAATGAGAGAAGCATTTACTGCTTTTCTCATTTTTTGTGATTGTCTATATTTGTCGAATAAAGTTCCTTCCTGTCTTTTCATATCCTTGTTATAATAAATAATAAATATTGAAAATTCTGAAATTATTTCATATGGAGGTTTCCACATGATTGATATACACAGTCATATCCTTCCCGGTCTTGATGACGGAGCTCAGACAATAGAAGAAAGTCTAGCTATGGGAAGAGCAGCTGTAGAAGATGGCATACATAAGATCGTAGCGACTCCTCACCATAAAAATGGTGTATATAAGAACTTTAAAAACGATATCGTCATCCAAGTGGCAGAGTTGAACAGACAATTCCAAGTCCATGGAATCGATGTCGAAGTCCTTCCAGGACAGGAAAATCGAATTCATGGAGAGTTGATTGAAGGTTTAAAGAACGATGAGATATTGCCAGTAAATAGCAAGAGTTCTTATGTGTTCATTGAATTTCCATCCGGCCATGTGCCGAGGTATTCATCTCAAATACTGTTTGATACTCAAGTCGCGGGATTCACACCTATTATCGTTCATCCAGAGAGAAATAAGCAGATCATGGAGCATCCGAATATATTACATGAATTCATTAGTAAGGGATGTCATGCCCAGCTGACGGCAGGTAGCATCTGTGGGAAGTTCGGTAAGAAAATCAAGAAATTCTCTGAGCAGTTAATTGAGGCAGATTTAATCCATTTAGTAGCTTCCGATGCTCATAATACTTCTTCCAGAGGCTTCAGTATGACAGAAGCGTTTCAAGAGATTGAAAAGACATTTGGAGGCAGTAAGGCTTATCAACTTGCGGAAAATGCTGAATATGTAGTTATGAACGAAGCATTATATAGCTCTCCTCCTACTAAAATTGCTAAGAGGAAGTTTTTCAACCTTTTTTAGGTATTTAGAATTAGTATGTGTGTAATGAGAACTTTATTTTATGTATTTGATACTGTTAAAAAATATAACGTTTATTTTATATATGTAGTAAATTACTCCTTCATTATCCAGGTCTTACCTGTTATAATTGATGTGTTTGCTAAAATATAACATTTATGGAACATAATGATTTTAATTACTTTTTTTACTTATTATTTCATAAAACAATATTGGAAGGGGAGATACAATTGACTGCTGCCTATCGAAAGAGGCTTTTATTATTAATGGGAATCGATTCAATTATTGTATCGTTTTCTATTTACATGTCTCATTTTTTCTTAAACCCTTACGTAGCGGTGTTTGACCAGATGATGCTTGTTTCCTCTTTGGCACTACTATTAACTCATCACTTATTTTCAAGCATGTTTGGTATGTATAAGAAGAAGTGGAGATATGCAAGCACGGAAGAGTTGATAGGAATCATCGCGGTAGTAACTCTATCAATTTTAACTACTGCTGTTATTCAAGGATTAGTCTTCGGGTTAATTTATCAGAGAGCACTAACAATCACTTGGATGTTACACATTCTAATGATTGGCGGCATTCGTTTTGTTTGGCAATACTATAAAGCTTATGGATTCACTATAAATCCTAAGCTTAAACGTGCGAAAATAATCAAAAAGGATCCCAATCACCAAACAACTTTGATAGTTGGGGCAGGATCAGCGGGACGTATGCTCGCTAAACAGATGATGAATTCAAATGATTTTAATAACGAGATTGTAGGTTTTGTCGACGATGATTTTACAATGCATCACTTAACCATTAATAATTTACCCGTTCTTGGAAGTACAGAAACAATTGAAGAGAACGCAAAGAAATTACAAATCAATCATATAGTTATTGCTATGCCATCTGTAGACAGGGATAGAATAAGTGAAATCATTCAAGCTTCTAAAAAAGTGGTAAAGAATGTTCAGACTCTACCGATGATTGAGGACATAGCACTTGGGAATGTGTCCGTTAGTCAAATTCGTGACGTTCAAATAGAAGACCTATTAGGAAGAGAACCGGTAGAACTTGATATTGGTACTATTGAGTCAGAAGTCAAGGGTAAGACCGTTTTAGTAACTGGTGCAGGTGGAAGTATTGGTTCAGAAATATGCAGGCAGCTAGTAAAGTTCAGTCCTGAGCGCCTCGTTTTGCTGGGACACGGGGAAAACAGCATTTATACGATACATATGGAATTACAACAACTCGACATCCCGACAGAGCTTATTACCGTCATTGCTGATGTGCAGGATAGAGAACGAATCTTCCAAGTGGTATCCGACTATCACCCGTCTTATATTTATCATGCTGCAGCCCATAAACACGTCCCGTTAATGGAAGCGAATCCGAAAGAAGCGGTGAAGAACAACGTTATCGGTACGAAGAACGTTGCGGAAGCAGCCGATCATGCAGGCGTAAAAGCATTCGTGCTCGTCTCCACAGATAAAGCAGTCAATCCGCCGAACATCATGGGATCGACGAAACGAATCGCAGAAATGGTTGTCCAGAACTTAAGTAAGAAGAGTGAGACGAAATTCGTTGCCGTCCGTTTCGGTAACGTATTGGGAAGCCGCGGAAGTGTCATTCCATTATTCAAAAAGCAGATTGCAGCAGGTGGACCAGTTACCGTAACCCACCCGGATATGACGCGCTACTTCATGACGATTCCGGAAGCATCAAGGTTGGTGCTGCAGGCAGGAGCACTTGCCCGCGGCGGGGAAGTGTTTGTGCTCGATATGGGAGAACCAGTAAAAATTGTCGATCTTGCGAAGAACTTGATCCATCTTTCTGGTTTTACGGAAGAGCAAATACCTATTATATTCCAAGGTATCCGTCCCGGTGAGAAAATGTATGAAGAACTGTTGAGTGATAAAGAAGTTAACAAAGAGCCTGTATTCCCTAAAATCTTTATTGGGAAGACTGTGGATTTCGATTTTCAATTGGTTCAATATTTGATAGACCAGCATGTGGAAAGTAACGCAAAGGATTTAAAAGGTTATGCCATTGCTTTAGCTAACAATAGACTAACAAATGACAAGCCGATCTTGGAAAAGGTTCATTAGGAGGGGTAAGTTTTGAAAAAAGTGAGGAAAGCTATTATACCTGCTGCGGGTCTCGGAACACGCTTCCTTCCTGCGACAAAAGCTATGCCAAAAGAGATGTTACCAATTGTGGACAAACCCACGATTCAATACATTGTAGAAGAAGCAATTGAATCTGGAATTGAAGATATAATCATAGTTACTGGTAAAGGGAAACGCGCGATTGAGGATCATTTTGATAAAAACTTTGAATTAGAAAGTAATCTAAAGGAAAAGGAAAAGTTCGATCTTCTAGAAAAAGTTAATGCTACTTCTAATGTGGAAATTCACTTTATTCGTCAAAAAGAACCAAAGGGGCTCGGTCATGCAGTTTGGTGCGCGCGGAAATTCATTGGTGATGAACCGTTCGCTGTGTTACTTGGTGATGATATCGTTCGCGCGGAAAAACCATGCTTGCGACAGCTGATGGATCAATTTGAAGATACCAATTCTTCCATCATTGGTGTTCAAACTGTTCCCGATGAAGAAACACACCGATATGGAATAATAGAACCGCTTAGTCAAGAGGGGCGTCGATATCAAGTTAAGACTTTTGTCGAAAAGCCTGAAAAAGGTTTGGCACCATCAAATCTAGCTATTATGGGGCGTTATATATTAAAATCGGAAATTTTCAACTACTTGGATAAGCAAGAAAAGGGAGCCGGTGGAGAAGTTCAATTGACAGATGCTATACAATTTATGAATGAAAAACAAACTGTATATGCCTACGACTTTGAGGGCAAAAGATACGATGTAGGAGAAAAGTTGGGTTTTATAAAAACCACAATAGAATTATCTTTAGAGGATAAAGAATTGAGTGATGATGTATTAGATTACTTAAATAGTTTAATGGAAATATATGTTAAGTTGTAATTGGAATTAGTACATATAATTCAATTAATTCAATTCTAAGAGAGAGGTGCGCACTTTGTTAAACATTAAAAAGAGAAATATTCCATTCTCCCCACCCGATATTACAGAAGAAGAAATAGATGAGGTTAAAAATGTAATGAAGTCTGGTTGGATTACTACTGGGCCATTAACGAAGAAGTTTGAAAGAGAGATTTCAAAATACAATGGCGTTAATAATTCCGTTTGTTTAAATTCCGCAACAGCAGCAATGGAATTAACACTTAGAATATTGGGCGTGGGGCCTGGTGACGAAGTAATCACCTCTGCCTACACTTATACTGCTACAGCTTCTGTAGTTAATCACATAGGAGCCAAACTAGTTTTGGTTGACACAGCTCCCGATTCTTATGAAATGGATTACTTAAAATTATCAGATCTAATCACTGAGAAAACGAAAGTTATAATTCCAGTAGATTTAGCAGGTAAAATATGTGATTATGAAACAATTTACAGTATTGTTGAGTCAAAAAAACATTTGTTTAAAGCAAGCTCAAAATTACAAAGAGTATTTAATCGAATAATCGTAATGAGCGATGCTGCACACGCTTTTGGGGCAACTAAAAATGGCAAAGTTTGCGGTAATATTAGTGATTTCACGTGTTTCTCATTTCATGCAGTAAAAAACCTAACGACCGCAGAAGGAGGGGCCGTTTCTTGGAAAAACAGATCTGGTTTGGATGATAAGTGGTTATATAAGCAATATATGCTCTATAGTCTTCATGGGCAATCAAAGGATGCGTTTTCTAAGAACGCTTTAGGTGCGTGGGAATATGACATTATATACCCTGGCTATAAGTGTAATATGACTGATATATCTTCTAGTATTGGTTTAAAGCAACTAGAAAGGTACAATGATACACTTAAGCGCCGAATGGAAATAACTCAAATATACGATAGTGCATTAAATCCTTTAGGGGTTAAGACTATCGAGCATAAAAATAATAATGAAAATTCTTCTTGTCATCTATATATCACAAGAGTACCTGGTATAAATGAAAGTGAAAGAAATGATATTATTAAAGAAATGGCTGAATTTGGAATAACTTGTAATGTCCATTATAAACCACTACCTATGATGACGGCATATAAGAACATGGGATTTAATATTGAAAACTACCCTAATAGTTACAATCAATATTCCAACAGCATTACCTTGCCTTTACACACTTTGTTAACCAACGATGATATTAATTACGTAATACAACATTTTTTAAAGATAATAGAAAAATACAAGAAAGCATAAATTATGGAGGGTGGAAATATGTATAGTCTTTTTGTAAAAAGATTTCTAGACATCTTCATTAGTATAATAATAATGCCTTTTATAGTTATATCGGTTATAGTAATTGCCCCTTTCATCTTCATAGAGGATCGGGGACCGATTTTTTTCAATGCTGAAAGAAGAGGTATTAAAGGTAAGAATTTTAGAATGATCAAATTCAGATCAATGTTTGTAAACGCACCCGATATTAGGAATAGTGATAATTCGACATATAATAGTAATAACGATTTTAGGGTGACCAAAACAGGTAAAATTTTGCGGAAAACATCTTTAGATGAAATCCCCCAGTTCATCAATGTGTTAAAGGGTGATATGAGTTTAATTGGGCCAAGACCTAATATGACATCTAAACCCTTAAATAAATTAAGTGATATTGAAAAGAAACGTATTACCATACGTCCTGGGATAACTGGATATAATCAGGCATATTATAGAAACTCAATTAGTCAAGACGAAAAATATAAGAATGATTGCTATTATGTAGATAATATTTCTTTTACTTTGGATGTGAAAATAATTTTTAATACAATACTGTCTGTGGTTAAAGCAAAAAATATCAATAATCCTTCAGAAAAGAAGGTCACGAAATGAAAACGAAAAAATTGTTAGTTATCGGTGGGTCTTATTTGCAATTGCCTGCAATTATAAAAGCTAAAGAATTAGGGTTGGAGGTTGCAGTAGCTGATTATGATCCAAATGCTATCGGTATTTCTTATGCAGATAAATATTTTAATGTAAGTACTATAGATGAAGATGGTGTGTGTTTAGCAGTAGAAGAATTCAGACCGAATGGAATTATTACACTAGCTACTGATATGCCTATAAGAGCTATTGCAAAAGCATGTGAAAAGTTTAATTTAAAAGGTATATCATATGATGCAGCTAATAAATCAACAAATAAGGAAGCAATGATTAAAGCACTTAAAAAAAATAATGTATCTCACCCATGGTTTTATACAATAAATAAGTTGCAAGATATTTATAACATAAAAAATCAATTGAAATTTCCCTGTGTAAGTAAACCTATAGACAACTCTGGCAGCAGAGGTGTAACTATAGTTAAAAATGAAGATAATTTAGAATCTGCCCTAAATTATAGTTTATCCCATAGTCGTGGCTCAGGTGTAATAATTGAAGAATTTATGGAGGGAGATGAGGTAAGTGTAGAAGTACTAGTCGAAGATGGCAATCCATACATATTAGCTGTAACTGATAAAACCACTACCGGAGAGCCACACTTTGTTGAAATTCAACATAGTCAACCTAGCATGCTAAGTGATAAGGATCTAAGTGATATAAAACATTTAGCAATTGACGCAATTCTAGCTCTAGGAATAGACAATGGGCCTGCACATGTAGAGATTATGCTAACTAATGAAGGGCCGAAGATTATTGAAGTGGGAGCGCGTTTAGGAGGAGATTTTATTACTTCTCATTTGGTACCACTGTCTACTGGAATTGACATGACAAGTGAATATATAAAGATGGCTTGTGGGGAAGAAGTTAATTTAGCACCGCGTTTCAATAAAGCTAGTGCAATTAAATATATTACAGCAGAAGAAGGAATGATAAGAAAAATTAGCAACTTGGATACACTAAAAAAATTTAATGGTGTAAAAGAAATCGCAATGTTAAAAAAAACCGGAGAAAAATCTACAAAAATTAAGAATAGTCATGACCGTTTAGGTTATGTAATTTCTCAATCTAATGATGTGGTTGAAGCAATAAAAACGTGCGAACAGATTATAAATAAAATTAATATAGATATATCTAACGTAGAGGAGTACGAAAATCATGTCTAATAAAAGATTATTAATTTTGGGTGCTGGAAGAGGTCAAGTTGAGCTTATAAGGACGGCAAAAGATAAAGGAATCGAAACAATAGTAGGAACTTTACCGACTAAGTATAAGAAAGGTTTAGAAATAGCTGACCATATATGCTACATGGACATTTCAAAGCCCGAAGAAGTACTAGATAAAGCAAAGGAATTAAATTTAGATGGAATTGCCACTTCATGCTTGGATACAGGTGTAACTTCTATAGGTAAAGTTTGTGATGATTTAGGCTTGGTTGGCTTAACTGAACATGCAGCTGAACTATGTCAAGATAAATTTAAAATGAAAGATGCTTTAATGAAGCATGATGTAAGTACGGCTAAGTTTTTTAAAGTATCAACAGATAATGACGTCGAGGCAGCCTTAGTTCAATTACATTTTCCTGTAATCATTAAAGCTACTGACCTTCAAGGTAGTAAAGGTATATATATAGCAAATAATAAAAAGGAAGCAGAAGACGGATTTAAAAAAGCCCTGGCGGATACTATGAAAGAATATGTAATAATTGAAGAATTTATTGAAGGTTGGGAATTTGGAGCTCAGGCATTTGTATATAATGGAGAGGTTCTATTCGTCATGCCTCACGGGGATGATACATTTATGAGTCATACCGCAATCCCTGTAGGTCATCATGTCCCACTCAAGTGTTCTAATAATGTACTGCATAAAACCGAAGAGTGTGTAAAAAAAGCAATAAAAGCGCTTGATTTAGATAACTGTGCAGTCAATGTAGATTTGATTGTGAGAAATGATGAAGTATATATTATTGAGTTAACAGGCAGAGTAGGTGCAAACTGTTTGCCAGAACTAGTATCAATAAATTATGGAATCAATTATTACGAAATGATTATTGATTTAGCTTTGGGTAATGATCCACGAGATCTTTGGGGAAATAAAGCAAATGAAAAAAATGCAGGATTTGCTGAAATGCTATTTTCTAAAGAAGAAAGCGGTGTTCTAGAGTCTATATCTTATGAGGGAGAGGCTCAAGATAATCTAGTGGATTTAACTTTCTTTAATAGTGTAGGAGATGCAATTAATAGGTTTGAAAGTTCAGGTGATTGTATCGGCCAAGTCATAGTCAAAGGAAATGATATTGAAGAGTGCAAAAAAACTATAAGGGAAATAAAAAATAATATTAATATAAAAATTAAATAGTTAATATTAAGGTGTTGATGTGTGTGAGAGTATTAGTAATAGGAAGAGGATATCCCGAAGTTAAGACTGGTATGGTCGGCATATTTGAATTAGAACAAGCTAAAGCAGTTTATAATTTTGGTAATAAACCTATTGACGTTCATTATATGTTTTGTGATAATAGATCGATTTTTAGATTAAAACAGATTAAAAAAATTAATAAAATGGAAGATGACGTATATGTTTTTGGGAGGAACCTGCCTATAGGTGGGCTTCCAAATTCTATATTTGACAAAGTAAAATCTAACATAAGTGTTAGTATTTTGAAAAAATATATTCAGAGCTATGGAGTACCTGATATAATCCATCTACACTTTCCAATCATAACACTTACAGATCATTTTTTTGATTACATTAAAACTACGAAAGCAAAAATTGTTGTAACAGAACACTACTCTCGAGTTCAAAATAAAGAATTAACCCCGAATCAAGTTAACTTGTTGAGAGAATTGGCTTGCCATACTGATAAGTTTTTATGTGTGAACAATGAGCTCCCTAAAAGTATTAGAGAGATAACTGGAGTGGAAAGAAGATTTGAGGTAGTACCAAATGTTGTTACTTCAAAATTTGTTAATAGAACAGTCCCTCCATTAGATGGTTATTATCGGTTTATATCTATTGGTAGATTGGTTAAAGGAAAAAAGTTTGATGTACTAATTAAGTCCTTTTACGAAGCATTTAAGGATAATAAAAATGTAAAGTTGTTGATTGTAGGTGATGGTGAAGAATATTCGTCTATAAAAAGTATAATAGAAAAATATAAACTGAGTGACAGAGTAACAATGACTGGTTTCCTAAGTAGAGAAAGAACTGCTGAGATTTTAACTAAAACAGATTCTTACGTTTCAACTAGTGCATTTGAAACTTTTGGTGTACCCATAGTAGAAGCAATGACTTGTGGAAAGCCAGTACTTATACCAGATAGTTCCCCTTTGAAATCGTATATCACTGAAAGACATGGACTAATATTTAATCAAAATGATTTAGTGAGCAAATTGAGAGATATGTACAATAATAGGAACAAATTTGAAAATGATAAAATTAGAGATTTTGCAATAACTAACTTTAGTGAAAGTGCTGTAGGGACTAAATTATATAATATATATGAGGATCTATTGGAAAAGGAGTAATTTTTGTGAGAATTTTAGTTATTTCCCCTTTTTTCCCACCAAGTGCAAATGTTGCTATAATGAGAATTTCTAGCCTTACTAACCATTTGATTAGTAACGGTCACGATGTAACTGTTGTTAGAAATGAATATGATAATGACAAACGAATTAGTACCTTGTCCGACAGTGATGAAAGATTATTAAATTTAAGAACTTATACTGTACCTATGGATGAAAAAGTAAGGTATTTTGAAGCAAGTAACCGCTATAAAAAAGTATTTAGAGAGTTAATGAATAAGGAAGAGTTCGATTTAGTACTAATTACTGCTGGTCCATTTTATACAATTCCCTTATGTGACATTGCTAAAAATGAGTATGATACGAAATGTATAATCGACTACAGAGATCTATGGATTTTTGATTTAAGAAACAAAATTGATTTTTTAAAACCGGTTAATTTAACAAAAAAAGCATTATATTATCCTATTGAAAGAAAGAATATTTCATGTGCTGATGCAGTAGTAACTGTCACTCAAAGTTGGAGTAATATATTAAAGAAGGTTTACAGGACAGATAATATACATATAATTACTAATGGATATGATGATCATCAGCTGAAAAGTAAGAATGAAGTTATAAATTATGAATTTGATAACAAGTTTGTTATTGCTGCTTTTGGAAAGCTAGCTTATTATTCTGAGGAGTACGCAACTAGATTTTTCGAGGCAATGAAAATATTATCTAAGAATATTCCCAATTTATTAGTGCTACATATTGGTTTGCCTGAAGAAGAAACCTATAGTGCAATTAGGAACTCTGGTTTTGATAATAATCGTTATATTAATACAGGCTTTATAAATTATAAAGACGGTATTCAACTATTAAGCAATGTTGATTTATCAATCATAATAGATGTAAGGAAAGGTGCTATGGGCACCAAATTATATGATTACATCTATGTCAATAAACCATTAATATATTTTGGTAAAAGGAAAACATATTTAGATTATTTTATTAATGAATTTATTGGTGGCTTTTCATGTTATAGAAAAAGTGATGTAATTAATGCTGTTACTAAAATTAATGAAAATAAGATAAGTAATCTAACTAACCATAATGAGTTAGAGAACTATTCAAGGAGTAGACAAAATAAAAAGTACATAAATCTAATCGAAAGTTTAGTGAATTTAAAATAACTTGCTAAATTAAGATTTTTTAATATATGGATGCTTTTGAAAAATAAGGGGAATTAATGTGGTATATTTTTTAATACTATTGTTGTTTGCTTTTATTATCATCGGGTTTGTAATCTATAAAAATATCTATAACCCAATTACTCTAATGAACGCCTCCTGGTTTTTATATGTTACATTGTCCTTATTAAGCCTATATGGGGTCGATAGACCTAATAGTGAAACATATAGCCTCATCTTTTGGGGAATAATTTCTTACAATATTTCATTTCTATTTTTAGGAAAACGATATTTTAAATTAAATTCACGAAAAAATCGAGATTGTAGCGTTGATTTGAAAAAAGAAGCGGTTTTTAATTACAAATTACTTTATGTAGTCTACATAATTGTTATTTTTTTCCTTCTGATTCAGTCAGCAAGTGTCTTAAATTTAATAATAAGCGGTTATAAACTAGACTATATTCGTCAAATATATGTTGATCAAGAAAATACTTCTAGTTGGGTGCTTAATTTTAGAGGTTATATAGCTACTCCTGTTGTTTATCTTTCATTACCAGTTATGGCAATAGACTTTTTTAACGGTAAACGAGACAAGCTTTTGATTGTAGCGACTTTTATACTAATGGGGCTCTGGGTCTTCTCCTCCGGTGGGGGAAGATCAATACTTATATGGCTTATCCTTTATTTCATTCTATCAAAACTGATATTTAAACGTGAAATAGACTTAAAGCTTAACCTACCAAGCAAAATCGTAGCTCTATTGGGAAGTTTCCTTATTCTATCATATCTCCTCTATATGAGTTTACAGCGTAGGGTGGATTTTGATTTTTTTAGAGAATTTTATATATATTTTGGTGTTCCTATAATACACATGGAGAGAAGAATTGAATATATAAATATGTATTTTAATGATTTTTATAGCTTTGGGTTATCATCTTTAAATGGTATTTTCCAATCGTTTTTTTTCCTTCTAAATAATTTGAAGATAATACCTACGTATCCAGAAATACTATTGGAGACTAAATTCTTATCTTTTGACATTTTAGAAGAAGGTATAAGCGTTGGTGGTAGTGTGCCGGATATGAATGCATTCGCTACGATATTTTATCAATTTTATCTAGACGGAAGAGTAATTGGAATCATAGTTGGAATGTCGATTTTCGGCATATTTGTAGGTCATTTTTACAATAAAATGGTAATAGATTTTTCAAATAAATATGTATTATTGTATTTATTGTTAGCCCAAAAGATAGTATTCTCTATGGTAAGATTTTATTTTAATCAAGTAAATCAAACGATTTGCTTTATAATGGCCTTCTTTATTTTCTCATACGTGTACACCAAATTTGATAAGAGAACTTTGATCAAAAGGAGTAAATAATGAAATTAATTAAAACAAAACTAAAAGAAAACAAAATGTTATATAAAATATATTTAAGAAATAAATTGAAGAAGGCTAAAAAAATAGGGGATAAAAGAAAAAAAATGAATATTGAGGAAATGAAAAAAGTAATTGACAATGAATATAAGGAAAGAATTAATGAAAATATAAATTGGAATCACCCTAAGAAGTACACAGAATTAATCCAATGGAACAAACTGAATAATATTGATCCCCGGAAAACTAATTATTCAGATAAGATTCTCGTGAGAAGTTATGTTGAAGAAACTATTGGAGATGAGTACTTAATTCCTATGATAGGAGCATGGAATGATTTTAATGAAATCAACTTTAATCAATTACCTTCTTCATTCGTTTTAAAAACCAATCATGGGTCTGGAACAAATATAATAGTAAAAAATAAAAGAGATTTGGACTTAGATATTGCGCGAATAAAGTTAGAAGGATGGATGGACATTGATTATGGTTACATACATGGGTTTGAATTACATTATTCAGACATAAAAAGGAAAATTTTTGCTGAAGAATTTATAGATACACAAGGAAAAGAGTTGGAGGACTATAAATTTCTTTGTTTTAATGGTGTTCCCTATTACTGTTGGGTTGATGTAGATAGATTTGGAGATCATAGAAGGAATATATATGATCTGAATTGGAATTTGCAACCCTGGATACAAACATATCCAAATACTGATAATGCCCTTCCGAAACCACAAAACTGGACCTTGATGGTTGAATTGGCAGAGAAGCTAGCAAGTGATTTTCCTCATGTAAGAGTAGATCTTTATAATGTTGAAGGTGAAATTTATTTTGGAGAAATGACTTTTACAAATGGGTGCGGATATGAAATTATACATCCACGTAAGTATGATACTCATTTAGGTGATTTATGGATTGATTAACCTGATTCATTTAATGTTTTTGTGATAGTACTTCTTAGAATGTAAGGTGAATACATGAATGGAACTATGACGCTCTTAAAAGGTCTCAAAAGTAACAAATTTTTTCGAAACGTATTGATAATGATAAGTGGTACGGCTGCGGCTCAAATTATCTCTTTCATCTTATCACCTATTATTACACGCCTCTATGGACCCGAAGCCTATGGCATCATGGGAACATTTATGGCTCTAATTATTATAATAACTCCAATAGCTTCGTTGACCTTCCCATCTGCTATCGTCTTACCAAGAGACGATGGAGAAGCAAAGGGTTTAATTAGAATATCCATATATGTAAGCTTAGTGCTTGCTTCAATAACTTTTTTCATTATTCTTATTTTCCAAAATAATATTGTAGAATTATTGAAGCTAGATTCCATCCAAGCCTTTCTTTATCTAATACCACTTGTAATAATACTTGCCGGTATATTTCAAGTAACAGAACAATGGCTGATTAGAAAAAAATATTTTAGTGTATCCGCTAAGTCTACTTTTTGGCAATCTATTATTACTCAAGGAAGTATAGTCTTAATAGGTTTGTCTTACCCAGCAGCAGTGGTTCTTGTTCTTGCGCAAGCATTAAAGGAAGGATTAAAAACTACTCTAATGATGCTTTTTATGAGGAAGAGTAACCATATCGGAAGTTTAGATATATCACGTTTAGGTAATGATTCTTTAAAATATTTACTTAAAAAATATAAAGATTTTCCTATATTCAGAGCACCAGAAGTTTTTCTAAATAGTCTTTCACAAAGTTTGCCTATTTTAATGCTTACGATATTTTTTGGTCCTGCCTCAGCTGGGTACTATTCAATATGTAAAAATGTTCTTAATTTGCCGATATCTCTAATTGCAAAATCCGTAGGTGATGTGTTCTACCCAAAGGTTTCTGAATCCTTTAATGATGATAAAGATATTACTAAATTAATCATGAGGGCTACTTTGTACTTGTCTTTAGTTGGCGTTATACCTTTTGGCCTAATTATTTGGTTAGGCCCATGGTTGTTTTCTATAGTCTTTGGTGCAGATTGGTCATATGCAGGAGAATATGCTAGGTGGGTTGCGTTATGGACTTTTTTTGCGTTTATTAATATACCAAGCGTGAAATCCTTACCGGTCCTTTCAGCTCAATCATTTCAATTGAAATATACTATATTCATGTTAATATCGAGGTTGTTCATGTTAATAATAGGATATTATTTCTTCTCAAGTGATATTATTGCTATTTCATTGTTTAGTATAAGTGGTGCTTTATTAAATGTTGGTTTAATAATATCAACTATACAAATAAGTAAGAAAAAATATAATGTCTGATAAGAATTCACTTTAGAAAATTATATATAATTGGAGTTGTTTACGTGAAAGTTACAGTCGCAGGTACAGGGTATGTAGGCTTATCTAATGCAATACTGTTGGCACAACATAATGAAGTTATAGCTTTAGATATAATTCAAGAAAAAATAGATATGATAAATAATAAAAAATCCCCTATTATTGATAATGAAATTGAGGAGTACTTAGCGACTAAAAATTTGAATTTATTCGCTACGACAGATAACTATAAAGCATATAAAGACGCTGAATATGTTATTATATCCACTCCTACCAATTATGATCCTGAAAAGAATTACTTTAATACTAGAACAGTTGAAGCAGTAATTGCGAATGTCCTTTCTATTAATCCGGATGCAATAATGGTAATTAAATCTACAGTTCCAGTAGGATATACTGAATCTGTTCGTGAGAAGTTTGAAACTGAGAACGTTATTTTTTCTCCGGAATTTTTAAGAGAAGGCAAGGCACTTTATGATAATCTTTTTCCTTCAAGAGTGATAGTGGGAGAACAATCTGAAAGAGCGAGGGTTTTTGCTGATTTGTTAGTAGATGGTGCGGAAAAAGAGGACATCGAGGTGTTACATACCAACTCTACAGAGGCAGAAGCCATTAAATTATTTGCCAATACATATTTAGCTATGAGAGTTGCATACTTTAATGAACTAGATTCTTATGCTGAAATTAGAGGTTTAGATACCAAGCAAATTATTGAAGGTGTTGGTTTGGATCCTCGAATAGGAAATCATTACAATAACCCTTCATTCGGTTATGGAGGCTATTGCTTACCTAAAGATACTAAGCAGTTATTGGCTAATTATGAAGATGTTCCTAATAACATTATGGCAGCAATTGTGGATGCCAACAGGACCAGGAAAGATCATGTAGCTGAAATGATTATTAAAAGAAAGCCTAAGGTAGTGGGTATTCACAGACTCACTATGAAAACTAATTCAGATAACTTTAGGCAATCAGCGATTCAAGGTGTAATGAAAAGAATTAAGGCAAAAGGTATTGATGTTGTGGTTTATGAACCTGCGCTTTCTGAGGACACGTTTTTTAATTCAGCAGTAGTAAACAACTTTGAGAACTTTAAGAAACAGTCAGATGTTATTATTGCAAATAGACTTTCCGAAGATTTAAACGACGTAAAAGACAAGGTTTACACAAGAGACTTGTTTAGTAGAGATTGATAGTTTTTAAAAAAGGCATGATCTTCGGTATCTACATATATTCATTTTCTATTTAGAAGAAAGCAGCTATTTGTTAAGAGTTGCTTTCTTCTTTCTGAATGAGGGGAGAAAGTATAACAGGAAAATCAGGTTAGCTCCTTCTCTCAATCTCCTGCCTCAACTGCTCCACAACATAACCGACCGCCTCCTCCTTATCACGGCCTTCACGAAGACTCCCAAACTCGAAAGTTCCAAGCACGTTGCCAATGACGAAGTAAGACATGAGACCGCACCAGATTTCAATGCAGATACGTTCCTGCTCGATGGTAAAGTAGAGATATTCTTTTTTCAATGGGGTTCACCTCGTTCGGGGAATGGTTGGAATGTTACCGGGGATAGCGCTTGAGGAGCGGGAAGAGATAAAGGAACAGGTTTAATTATACTCCTTTATCTCTTCCGGCGTGGGATAGATTTCGTTGTATTCGATTTCTAATGCTTCCGCCACTGCTTTCATGGTGATAATGGTGGGATTTCTCTTTCCGTTTTCTAAGTCACTGATGTAGGTCACGTCCATACCGGCACGGAATGCCAGCTCCTCTTGCGTCCACTTTCTTTCAATGCGGAGTTTGCGAATTTTGATTCCTACAACCACGTTGTACAACTTACTTTCAATATAATTAGCCATGTGAAAATCATCCAATGGTTTCGGTGATCTGCCCATGGACTATGAGTCAAGTTTTGGGTTTTATTTACAATTTTATTGAACTTTTTTAAGTAAGTAAGAAAAAATGATTTAATCTGTTTCCTCTTCGGGACCGATATATTTCAGCGAGTAAATATGTGTCCGGGTCAGGGCAATCACTTCCTCGATGAACGACTCCTTGCTTGTGGCGAAACCTCCTGCGATCCAATGCTGTAGTAACCCGTAAAATCCGTAGGCGGTATAGCGCTTGAAGTAGTCCATATGAACGGGAAGGTCGTTGATCGTCTGGAAGAGGAAGCGCTCTTCATAGATGGACAGAATCGTCTGCGGAAAGCCTTGGAGCAGCCCGGGAAGGGTGTCGTTATAGTTGATCAATTCAAACATATCGCGGTTGTCATAGACGTAAGCGACGATGTTGAAGGAAGGGGCGTTCAGCTTGGATGTGTAGACGGTCTGTCCGGGACGGTAGGGAGAACCGACCGCTTCCTCAAGGCCGTGAAGCAGTGTATGAAGCATTTCCTCGGCCATTTCTTCTTTATCCTTATAGTGCGTGTAAAAGGTGCTTCGATTATAAGCGGACGTCTCGACGATGTCTTTGACGGTGACAGCATGGTAGCCTTTTTTCTTGATGAGTGACGTCAAGGCTTCCTTCAAGTGTGTACGTGTCCGCTGCTTCTGCTTGGATAGGTTTTCGTTGTCTTGGTTCATAGAAAAATCCTCCTGAAATAGACAGATTCCTTTCATGTGTCGATAGCTTCGACATACCTCTCTGGATTAATGATTGTGTGTGATGGTCAAGGGCGTACAATGAAAGTATAAACAATTTGGACCAGGGATAGTATCCTATGGCTCTGGATTGGTTATTTCAAGGAGGTATGGATCATGGGAAAACTTCAGGATCGAGTAGCTCTCATTACCGGCGGTGCTTCCGGAATCGGAGCGGCTACAGCGAAACTTTTTGTAGAAGAAGGGGCGAAGGTCGTCCTTGTCGATGTGAACGAAGAAAAAGGGAAAGCGTTTGAGGAGGAGCTGAAGGCGGAGAAGGCAGAAGCTCTTTTCGTGAAAGCGGATATAACGGATGAAAAAGAAGTGGAAGAACTTTTCCAAAAGGCGAAGGATGCTTACGGCAAAGTAGATATTGTCTTCAATAATGCTGGTATCGGGCGGGTGCATCCATCGCATGATTTGGACTATTCGGAGTGGCGCAAGACAGTCAATGTGGATCTTGATGGTGTCTTTCTTGTCGCTCGTGAAGCGATCCGCGGCATGATGGAGAAAGGCGGAACGATCGTCAACACGGCATCCATGTATGGCTGGGTCGGCTCCCCGGGGTCTGCCGCTTACAACGCAGCGAAGGGCGGCGTCATCAACTTGACACGCTCGCTCGCATTGGAATATGCGGAGCAGAACATCCGCATCAACGCTCTCTGCCCGGGATTCATCGACACGCCGATCATTCCGGAAGAGGACAAAGAGACGCTTGCGGGAATGACGCCGATGAAGCGGCTCGGCAAGGCGGAAGAAATGGCGAAGGCGGTCTTGTACCTCGCTTCCGACGACTCTTCCTACATGACCGGGAACAGCTTGATTTTGGACGGTGGCTATACGGCGCAATAAAGAGGATGGAGAAGAACGCAGACGGTATGGTCTGCGTTCTTTTTTTCGTTATCTGGAAAGGTGTTTCATTTTGCAATCGACTAGTTTATGAGATAATTAGATAAGAAACGCAGCACACTAATCGTTAAAGGAGTTTTGGAATGGCTAAGTATAATGGATATGTCGGTACGTATACGAAACAGGAAAGTAAAGGCGTGTACCAGTTCACGCTCGATACAGAGAAGAAAGAGCTTGGCGATGTGAAGCTCGCTGCTGAGTTGAACAACCCTACGTATGTGACGGTCAGTGACGATGACCAGCATTTATATGCGGTCGCTAAAGACGGCGAGGAAGGCGGCGTGACGGCGTTCTCGATCGAAAGCGACGGGGGGCTGACACCGCTGAATGGGCAGTTCGCAGCCGGATCACCTCCGTGTCATGTGAGCGTCGACCGCGATACGAATACGGTCGTGACAGCGAATTACCATACGACGAAAATTGCTTCCTATTTAACGAATGAAGACGGATCGCTGAATCCGGCTGCTTCCGTCGTGGAGCACGAAGGGACAGGCCCGCACGAACGCCAGGAGAAACCGCACATGCACTATGCAGGCTTCACGCCGGATGAGAAGTATGTCATTGCCATCGACCTCGGGAGCGACCGGGTGATTTCTTATGCGGTGAACGACGGGAAGCTCGATCAAGTCCAAGTGTTTAAGACAGCACCTGGTGCCGGACCGCGCCACATCACCTTCCACCCGAACGGCAAATTCGCCTACGTCATGACTGAGCTGAGCTCGGACGTACTCGTGCTTCACTATGACGAGAAGGACGGAAGCTTTACCCAGAAGCAGGCGATCACGACGATTCCGGAAACGTTCGAAGAGACGAACGACGGAAGTGCGATCCACATCTCGTCCGACGGACAGTTCGTCTACGCCGGCAACCGCGGCCACAACTCAATTGCGGCATACAAAGTGGACCAGGATTCCGGAGAATTGACGTTCATCGAATGGACGTCGACGGAAGGAAACTGGCCGCGCGATTTCGTCCTTGATCCGACGGAGGAATTCTTGATTGCGACGAACCAGAAATCGAACACGATGACGTTGTTTGAGCGGGATAAAGATACAGGGAAGCTGACGCTTGTTCAGGCGGATGTGTATGTTCCGGAGCCGGTTTGTGTGAAGTTCACTTCCGGCAGATAATTGATTTTTATAATGATGCTATGCACCCATGGAGGAGCCTCCATGGGTGTTTTTTTATGACAGAAAGGTGTGGTTGATGAAGGAATACTGGAGGAAATAGGGAATACATAGGACTATGTGAGGAAGGGGGAAAGGGTATGAAGAAAAATCCGATTGCTACGGCGCTGTTTATTCTCGGCGTGTTATCCATTGTTGGAGGGATCATTTTAGGCTTGGTTTACGGAACGGAGGAGCCTTCCTATGGCTACGATCAAGGAACACTTGGTTGGTCCTTCGTCATCTATGGGGTCGTCTGGGGAGTCGTGTTACTAGGATTCTCCGAAATCATCAAACTGCTGCAGGGAATCTATAACCAAGGAGCGCCGGAGAAGGAGCGGGCCGAGGAGCACATTTCCACGCCTCCCCCGGATACAGGCAAAGGGTTTGCGGGAAATGTATCTACCGCCGCGAGAAGTGAAATCGTAAATTTTTATAAGAAGAAGGGGGTAACGGTTGAGGGAATCGAGGCTATGGAAAAGGAATACTTTTACCTCGTTACGGCCGGTGGGAAACAGGAAATCGTGGAACTGGGCGGGTTTAAACCGATTGTCCATCCTAATCGTACATGAAAGAAGAGGCACAAGCTGTATGCAGCTCGTGCCTCTTCTTTTAATACTCTTCAACGGTTACGCGTTTATTCTTCGTATCGGCATCATCAAGGATGAAGATGGTAGGCTTGTCGACTTTCGTGAGGAGATAGCCGCTTGCCGGCCAGCCTCCTTTGACCAGCCGGCTCGTTCCGATGGCAACGAAATCTGTATCGAAGAAATTCGTCGGCATGATCGTGCTCGAGAATGTCGGGTATTTCTCATCCTCCGGGCGCTGATCGGTAATCAGACGTTCAAATTCTGTCATGTTGCCGGAATCGTCGAGAGCGATATCGAGAGAGTAGTCACCTAGATCGACCTCTTCCCCGTTTTGTTTGGCGTGCTTCTTGATTTCCTTATCGGACATGTCGACGACGTCCTCGATCGTCAAGTGCTCCTCGACGAGAGTGGAATCGTCTGGATCCCTGTAATCATAGTACTTCACGGCGCCTTTATGAAAGACGAACACCCGGCCGATCGACGTGTCCCTCGTCAGGCTTCCCGGTTCCGTCGCGGACGTGCCGAACCAGATGGCGTTCTCTTCCAGCGCTTCACTTAAAGGGACGAAGTCGTCCGGGTTTCCGTCCTGGGGTCGATCTTGACTTTCTTGAGCGGGCGTATCAGCGCTTGTCTCTTCACTTCCGCACGCCCCCAGCACAGCTGCCAATAAACCAATGAAAACTACTAAAAGCCATTTTCTTTTTCTACGCATTTCATTGCCTCCTATTATTCTCATGTATCTTATCTCGGTCATTGCTCCATAAACCGCAGAATGCCTTTTCTTGAAAGGAGCGGAACGGCGATTATATAAAGGAACGGGCTGATGATGAAGACCCCGCCGTGTGTGAAATATCGGAGCACGATATCTTTGAAGATGAAGAAGGCGACGGTATAGATATGTAAGCTTCTTGCTCTGTGTCTTCTTCCTTTCGGGTGGCTTGCAATATAGTTACCCGCATACAACCTGCCATCCGCACCTCGGATCGTTTGCGTCCTCACGACATAATCATCAGGAGTGTTACGCTCGATGTCCAATAACCGTAATAACGTCGATCCGGATTGCTTGAAGAAGGAGGATTCCCGGAAAATGAACCGGTACAGCCAGGTGGATTGTACCCATGTAATAGCGTGAGGGTAGCAGACGAAACAGAGGAGTACGAGCCAATGATGTATCGGGAACATCAAAGTGTAGGTAACGCCGCTGATATCGTAATATTCTCCGCTGCGCTGCCAGTCGTTCCAATGACTATAGATCGTGACCGACAGAATAAAGATGGGAATCGGCGTGAGGTAGCGCTTTTTGTTGATATTCTTCAGGGCAAGGAGATAACCTTTGAGAAAATTCATCTTCCACTTCCTTTACACTTTTTTTGAGTTCCCGTATGGGAGTATATAGAGTCTGAGTCTGGATGTTTGTTTGGCAGGATCATGTAATATTTTGTAGATAATTGCATTATAATCCAGTAGGTCTAAAGTGTCACTGTGAATCTCGTTTTCTGTCGTATTCATAAGTAAATAGTTTGAGTACAAAAAACCCAACTTCCGGTGTGGAAGTTGGGTTTAGATTATTATATAGACTTGTAAATGTAAATACTTGTGAGGTTTAAGAATTAATTTCCTTATAAAAAAATTTTTTGTTAAATTAATTTTAACATAGGTGTCAAGTTGTGGGAATCGGCAGGTGTAGGAAGTAATTGGATATTAAGTTTATACAAGGTTTAAACAGACCGATATAAAGATTAAGCATTGGAAGGAAGATACATGTATTGCTGAACTTATACGAAGAAAACGGGGAGCGGAGTATCTATGAAAATGACGGTGAAGGACTTCATTCTACGAAATATGACAGACAAAAATTTTGAAAAGCTTGTCCATGCACGTATCACAGAAAACGTAAGGATGTACGAGTACGATGATGTCACGAGTCCCCTCACGGAATACCTTCGAACGAAGGAAGGAAAGAATTTCGACGATGCTTCTTTCCACACGTTACATGAGATTGAAAAAGTTTCTGAAGCTTATCGCTGCAATTACAAAGAAGAATTGCTGGTTAAGGATTTGGGCGACTTAAATGCGGATACCTCCGTATGGATGCCGACAGAAAATATAGATCAACCATTCAAGAGAGAAGAACAAAGAGTCCGGAATGAGCCTTTAACCGCTGTGGCCACGGAGCATGAAGTAGAATTGGAACTGGACTCCCACGGGGAGCCGTTGGAGGATTCGGGATATCAATCGTTCGATGAGATCTCCTTTCCTTTCCTGAATGAAAAAGCTGTGTATGTGGAGGGGATCGAAGCTCATGAAGTGAATGAATCGAATTACCAAAAGTATGCTCAGCAGGAGAGAAGCAATCTGGCATTAGGGTTAGCCAATTTCATCTATGAATTGCTGCATTACTCTAACGATGGAACAGGCAGTATGGAGAGATCAGCGGGAGGAGAATCCGCTGTCGAGGTAAAAGAGGAAGGGGAGTATGCCGACGGCTATTGTGTCCGTTTCTTTTTGGATAATAGAACCCGTTACCTTTCCAATGAGACACATCTGTCCTTTTTAAGAAGGTATGAGACAAGCATTCCAGTAGCAACGCCGGCGTTTGTGGAATACACCGCTATATGGGAAGACTTCCTGACGGAGAACAATTATGTCTTAGCCCCATTTACAGACTACCTATATGAACAAATAAAAGTCCCGGAGGATTCAGAGGAGAGTGTATGGCAGGTTCTTGAGCAATTCGTGCACATCCTTACACTGAATGGTTTCACAAAGGAAGAACAAGTAGAGAATATCGTGTTTACCAATAACGATTATGGTCATGTGTATAAATAGTAGGAGGATCTTTCTTTGACAGAAAAGCCCCGGCAGGACGAATTGCTCGTCGTGCCGGGGCTTTTTATCTTAGTAGAGATTTTCCTTGAAAGGGACTTACTCCACTTCAACATCCCAAAGAAGTTCGAAAACGGTCACCTTTATTCATTGGGAACTCGATAGTGTTTTATCCAGTCGTAAAAACAGTAAAGGATGCCTGGCTACCTTTGTCGAACGGAAAAGACGTTGATATCATGCCATCAAGATGGGAAAGAATTTTCGTATCATAAGATCATCGAAAAAGACCTTGGAATGGATGTGTATTTCGTTGATGGAGATATTGGCCATCAAGTGAAATTTCTATGTCTTAGTGTTCTTTTCATATTGTGAAAATTCATTTACGTACTGGAAGATGGCCGGCGTGAAGGATCATATTGTCTAAGTCGTCCAACTGGATGCTGCCATAGTCGTGCCATTTCGATACGGCCCGGTCTTTCGCCAAATCGGCTTCAAACCAGCAGAGACTTTCACTGATTGTCGGAATATAGAGGCTCTGCATCCTCGTCTTGTTATCAAGGACGATGAATTGGGCTTTTTCCTCTGTTTCGCCATTCCATTTAAGCAGAGTGTACCGTTGCTTTCTGGGTGCGGGGAGCGTGATGTTCGTCTGGTATGACTCCACCAGATCTTCAACCATCGCCGGTCTTCTGTTTGCGATCAGCGGACACGGATGGTAATACTCGTTCGTCTTAGGGTGCTGTTTCCCGAATGACGGAGTTTCTGCTTCGACTAATCGGTCGAGCCACAGCTGTTTGGCGCGTTTAAGGTTGTGCCACTTCTTCTCCTGCTTCAGTCCCCAGCCGAGCAGAATCCAAGGGTGCCGGGACAGTTCTTCTTTCGAAGGAAGAGTTTCTTGGATGTCATAAAGGCCGGAGGAGGCAAGTGCTTCGAATTGGTGGATGGCGTCTTCGGATTTCGTGTTCTGCAGGGTGAACAAGTTGTAGATGTGGAACCGGCCGGACAGCGGCTTTGGGTTTGTTTTCTCCATGAAGCTTATGAGCTGGTGCATGGTAGGGTCGGTATTCACGGGACCGCTTGCATGTCCGGATGCGTGAAGGGAGCGGACGGCTTCATTCGTAAGAGTAGCGGAACCTGGATTGAGTAAGAGGCAGGAGCCGATGGAACGTTCCGATGTTCCCCACTGGATGTAGGTGGATGTCCGGAAGATGTGGTCGCCTGTTTTCGTGTACGTGGCCTGTGCTTGCGGGTTTGTCATAGAATTCCCCTTTCTTCTTGCAGAATGGCTGCGGTTATAAGGTTATTTTCTAGCTTTGTCGTTGATAACCTCTTTTCGTAAAAAAAGAACCGGAAGACCGATTACTTGGTCTTCCGGTTGTGCTTTATCGTATGGGAACTCAAGCTTCCCACTTCAGCTTCATGATCATCTCCATAATCGCCTCTCGCTTATCGTTTCCTTCCACTGTAAACGTCGACGCCTTGAAATCGGCGAGGACGATGAAGCGGTCGGCTCTCAAAATTTCCATCAACACAGGGGTCTTCTCGATATGGGTAAAGAAAAATTCTTTCTGCACGTACGTCCACCTCGTCACTTTCCAACCGCGGCTGCCTTTTCCTGACGGTTTTCTTCTACCTACTAATTCCTCCTCGTCAAACGGTTAAACCTGAATAGAGGATTTTCGGCGTGTTGCGCGTTGGAAATTCTCTCTTTTTTATAGTTCGAAAAAAAATTTGAAGAAATTTTGATTTTTTTGACACCAAAATGCCTCTCTTTCTCGATTATAGATACGAAGGAGTTTTTCCTTCTAAATTAATTAAAAAAAATAGGAGATGAGGCTGTGAATTATTTGAAGGAGATCAATGCGTTCCACGATGAGGTGGAGCTGAATGAGGTGTCGGCGTCTGCGTCGCTGCTCTGGTATGTGCTGATGCAGTTCAACAACAAGACGGGATGGAAGGAGGAGTTTACGGTGCCGACGGCTGCGGTGCTGGTGAAGTCGGCGATGAGTGAGAAGATGTTCCTCCGGGCGCGGAAGGAGCTTGCGGAGAAGGGCTACCTGTCGTTCCGATCCGGATCCCGTCATTCGTCGCCTTCGTACACGATGATTTCCTGTGTGAAGGAGGCCGGCGGGGCGGACAAGCGGGAGGACAGCAGGGAGGGTGTTGAGGGGGACTTTATTAAAAGAAAAGAGAGGAGAGGAAAAGAAGAGCCGGGGCGTCCGCACCTTTTCTACGAGCAGAACGTCGGAACGCTGTCGCCGCATGTGGCGGAGCGGATCACGGCTTGGGCGGAGGAGCTTCCGGATGACGTCGTGACGTCGGCGATGGGGGTGGCGGTCGAGAACAACAAGCGGTCGTTCCGGTATATCGAGTCGATCCTGAAGAACTGGCAGGCGCGCGGAGTCCGGTCGCTTGCGGATGTGGAGCGGGAGGAAAGGCGGCCGCGGGAAGAGGCGGACAGGGCGTCGGTATGGATGGCGATGTATGAAGAGAAACGGGAGGAGACGGTCGGATGAAATATGAAAAGGCGTTTGAAATTGTCGATATGCTGGAGGAGCTGTATGCACCGAAGTTCAAGGTGACGAAAAGGAAGCTGGATGTGTGGATCCCGGCGCTTGAGCGGATGGATTACGAGAAGGTGAAAGCGAACGTGACGGAGCACGCGCTGCGTTATCCTTATTCGCCGGTCATCTCGGACATCGCCGCTTATGAGGAGGAAGAGGACGATTTCATGGAGAAGGTCGAGCAGTGGAAGCGCGAAGCGGCGGCCGTCCCGCCAGAAGTGAAGCGGGAATTTTTTCAGAAATTCGAAGAACTATTAAGGAGATGGGAACGATGATGTATAACAAAGAAGCGGAAGTGTCGGTAATCGGAAGTTTGCTTGTGGACGGGATGCTTGCCGGGGAAACGATCCTGTTGCCGGAGTATTTCTATGACGGGCGGCACCGGATGATTTTTCAGGCAATCAGGAAGGTCGATGAATCAGGAGCGCCTGTCGATATGGTGACGGTGACGACGGAGCTTGGTGAGAAAGTGCGTGAAGTCGGGGGCGTCAGCTATATGACGGAAATGGCGACCTCGATTCCGACGACCGTCGACTTCAAGCATCATCAGCTTCTCGTCATTGACGCCTACCGCAACCGGAAAACGAGGGAAGCGGCCCAGCGCTACATGCAGAAACCGTCGGAAGAAGCCCTCGATCTCCTCCTTGAAGAATTGGAAAAATACCGCCAAGTGAAACGAGTCATCGAAGACCCCTCTCTCTATGACACCCTCATTGAAGTATCCAAAGAACTGGAGCCGTTGGAGGACGACGCGATGACCGGCTATTCGACCGGGTACGACGAGGTCGATCAGATCACCGGAGGCGTGCAGCCCGGCGACCTTGTCATCCTCGCCGGCCGTCCTTCGATGGGCAAGACAGCCTTCGCCTTGAACCTCGCCGCCCGCCACTGCGAAAGCGGCGGCGAAACGATTTTCCTGACGCTTGAGATGACGCAGAAGGCGCTCGTGAGGCGGATGCTGTCAGCGAAAGCAGGAGTGGACGGCCACAAGTGGAAGCTGCGCACCTTTTCCGAAAGCGACCTGCGCAACTGTCTGGATGCCATCGGCGAGATGTCACAATGGAAGCTCTATCTCTGCGAGCAGGCCTACACCGTCCCTGAAATCCGTGCCCATCTCAGGCAGATGATCCGCAAACACCAGCTGACCCGTCCCCTCATCGTCATCGACTACCTCCAGCTCCTCGAAGCCCCCGGTTACCACGAACGGCGCGACCTCGAAATCGGCGCCATGACCCGCGCCATCAAGCTGCTCGCTAAAGAACTCGATGTCCCGATCATTCTCCTTTCCCAGCTCTCCCGAAGCGTCGAACAGCGCAAAGACAAACGCCCGATGCTCTCGGATTTAAGGGAGTCCGGCAACATTGAACAGGACGCCGACGTCGTCGGATTCCTCTACCGCGAAGACTACTACAGCAGAAGCACCGGAAACGAAATCGAACTGATCATCAGCAAGCAGCGCAACGGTCCGGTCGGGGATGTGAAGCTCTACTTCGATAAGGAAATCGGGCGCTTTAGGGACAGGAGGGAGCGGCTGCAGGTGCTGTAATTATTTTTGTGAAGAAATGAGAAAATCTGCTAAACATAGCTGAGAGGGTGACCGATATTACTAATGATCGTCGAAGTCGATGATCCGAATGGCACGAATGCCTGGGCGCGTCCGGGGGAGAAGGTCATGGTTGGAAGAAGAAAGATTGATAGCAGGTAATGACTCTAGTTACATAGAGTGGTTATACATCATGGGGGCACAAGGATGTGTCTTCATAAATACAAAAACATGGAGGTAACAAAATTATGAGAATTAATCACAACATCGCAGCGCTTAACACTTATCGTCAGTTGGGTAGTGCGAACAATGCGCAGTCTAAATCAATGGAGAAGCTTTCTTCTGGTCTACGTATCAATAACGCAGCTGATGATGCGGCTGGTCTTGCGATTTCTGAGAAGATGCGTGGGCAGATTCGTGGCTTGGATCAAGCAGGGAAAAATGCTCAAGATTCAATCTCAATGATTCAAACTGCAGAAGGTGCATTAAACGAAACTCACGACATTCTTCAACGTATGCGTGAACTAGCTGTTCAAGCAGGTAACGACACAAACACAGGTACAGACCGTGGTGAAATCCAAAAAGAGATTAACCAATTAACATCGGAAATTAACCGTATTGGAAACACTACAGAGTTTAATAATCAAAAACTTTCAAATGCTAGTGCTGGAACAGTAACAGCAGCTGCAGGTGGAAGTCCTGGAACTCCTGGTACTGCAATAGCGACAGCAACAGATATGACAGCAGGTGGAAGTAATAGTGCAACTGGGGATGCTCAAATTTCAGGAACTTTCACAGGTGCCTCAGATGAAACTCTAACTATTCAAAAAACAGCAACGGGATGGTCTACTGACGGTGGTACTACAGATGTAACATTGTCTGGCGGTACTTTCACGTACCAAGGGATGACTATTGATACATCAACAGCAACAAGTGTAGCAACAGGTGATTCTTGGACTCAATCCTTAACAGCAGGGGTGGCAGCAACACCAGGAACACCAGCAACATCATCATTCTCAACTCAAATTGGTGCTAATGAAAACCAAACTATGACTCTAGAATTCAGTGACATGAGAGCTTCTGCACTTGGTATTACTGGTACAGCAGCTACAACTGGATTTACTTCAGCAAATACAGTAACCGATGGTACAAATAATACTACCAATGAAGCAGCATTAGATGTTTCGACAGCTGCAAATGCAGGGAATGCGGTTACAGCAATCCAAAATGCAATTGACACAGTATCTGCAGAACGTTCTAAGCTTGGTGCTTACCAAAACCGTTTAGATCATACAATCAATAACCTAAGCACTTCTTCTGAAAACCTGACTGCAGCGGAATCTCGTATCCGTGACGTAGACATGGCGAAAGAAATGATGAATCAAACGAAGAACTCTATCCTTGCTCAAGCTTCTCAAGCGATGCTTGCTCAAGCGAACCAACAGCCACAAGGAGTTCTACAACTTCTTCGTTAATTATAAATGTAAAAAAGGGGTGCGCTACCATGGCACCCTTTTTTACATTTGTTTAAAAGTTTTTAGAACAATAGCATTTATAGTTTTCTCCTTAAGTGGTAGTCTGTTTTTTTATATTTAATGAAAAATGGTTTAGCTACCCGGCCTTTTTCAGCTACTTTTGGCTTATGACTGTTAAATAGATAATTAATAAGCTGTTTTATTAATCTTTTCATCAATTACACCTCCACCTCCTTTAGTTATATAGCTAAATTATACATATTAAAAATTAAAGAAGCACCTTTCCTGTAGTATTAAGAGCGTTGATGTGCTAAGTTCTAAGGTGATAATTAACTTTTTTCATAATCTAACCTTAGAATAACGCTAGATCTAATACGAAACCTTTATTTAGCTGAATAATGGAAAATCAAAAACAAATTGAGATACCTTTATTCTTATATTAATAGTAAAAATAGAGTTTATAAGGAAAAAATTGGAAATAGCCCCCTTTACATATGCCCAAACGTCCAGATTCTGTCGAGTTCCTTCTGATATGATAAAAGTTATTAAACATAGACATGTCCAAGGAACAGGAGTGTATCATAAAGATGAAGTTTCAATCCTTTTGGATGGAAGATTATAAAGTGGATGCTTCAGGCGCTTACGTGAAGAGGGTGGATGGGACGTAGTAGTGCAGCTGAAGAATTCAGATTCCTATAAAGCTGTACAGGCAGAACGTGGACAACGGTGGCAGGTGGAGTATATCAGCTTTGAGATGGAAGGGGAAGAGCTCGGGTTTATCGGGCCGTTTTCTCATAAGGAACAGCATGGTATCGTAACATTCGATTTGTATGATGGATAAAAGAATAAATCGGGAAGGAGGCGGTCTTGTCGAGGGGTCGTCTTTTTAGCTGTTTCTAGGATGTATAGTTTTTGTCCAGGGCATTGGTATATGGTGGAATATAATGTAGAAACTTAACGAAGTTCGGAATGTTTTGCTGAATAATAGTTATACGAAATAGTATCAGCGAGAGGAGGGGGCGGAATGAACAAGCTGTCTGATGAGTTATTGCTCGATACGTTTCGGGCAGCAAGGAGGCATGGCCTTTCGGAAGACTTCCAGATGCTGCTCCGTACGGAAATGAAAAAAAGAGGACTTTTGGATTCTGGCAGTACTTTCGGAACGGGACCGGTACGGATAAGCTTGGCTGGCAAGCATTCTCTCGATGGGTTAGGCAGAATTTCCGGATATTAAAAGCGCGTGACGGATATCGGTCACGCGCTTTTTTATGTTTACCAGGATTATCTTGTTTTTCTCCAATGTTCATACCAGTCGGACGCTTCGTCACTCACTTCCACGCACAATTCTTCGAGTGCGGCGTTCAACTGGTCATACTGCTTGATAACGAGGACATCTTGTCCGGAATCGGCGAACACTTTCATAAGCATGAGGTTCGCACTTTTATCCTCGATACGGAGCGAATCATACATAGGAAAGAGGAATAGGATCGATGACAAATAAGAGAAACACAACGAGGTTCCTTATGGGACTCCTTCTTTTATGCGGGTTCCTGTTAGCTGCGTGCACTCCGCTTGAAGGGGACGCTGTAGAAAAGGAAGGGCAGAAAGAATCGAAAGAACAGAAAGAAAAGAAATCCATGCATCAGTTGAAGAACGGAGATACGTACTCGAATGATCTATCGGATGAGGTGAAGGTGGAATACAGCCATGTGCTGGATGAGCCCTTCTCTTTGGGCCCGATAAACCTTGAAATCGGATATGTCGGGATGCGTTCCATAGAACGCGTGAACCCGGATGAGTTGGAGGAATTGAGTCATTACGGGTACTATGGAGACGGACCTTTCCGGTTCCTGCTGTTCAGCTATAGTGTGGAGAACCCTTCGGATCTTCCGGTAAATTCGCCTTGGTTGATTTCCAAAGTCATCTTAAGTACAGGAGAGCAGTTGGACGTCACGACGATGAACATGATGCCGTGGGGGCAGGATCAATTCTACGGCGACTCATACGTAAATAATATTGAAATCGTAGTTCCGTTCACTTCGGATCCGGAAGACATCGACTCATTACGGATCATTACCGGTGAGGTGTATGATATGGATGATGACGTCGTTCATCCACCAGACGAGAAGGAATTCCGATTGGACTGACCTTTGATGGATAATGGTCACACGTGGACTCTTGAACACCCAAACTTCGGCTGGGTGTTTTTTTATGTCCGGCATATTCCGGTTTACAATCAAACAGCTGTATAGGTGGTACTTTTAACCTGAGTATTGTTCATATGGGATATTTAGGGTATTATCTGATTCTTAAGATTTAAATGGTTGCGCTGCCTGGACCAGGTGGGAGACCCGGTATATTCTGTGGTTTCCTTCAATGGTTTTCACAAGTTCTCCTTTCCTTTTCTATTAGGATAAATCCTTTATTTATCAATGCATATTGCGTTTTTTTCTTTATGAACTTCCACCTTTTGTGAAAAAAGAGTGGCAGTAATATTACAAATATGTTACGATTTAAACCGTATTTTTATGGATTATTATTTATTTTAAGGGGTTTATTGGAATTTGGTGGGGTGTTTTTATAGGTTAATAGAATCATAGTCATCCGGGTTATAAGTTTCATGGACAGGTGTCATCATTTATTACGTTAGAGAGAGGATTTGTTTAGGGATGTATTGTGCAAAATGTGGTACGAAGAATGAGGAAGGGATCAAGTTCTGTGCAGGCTGCGGTACGCCGGTGGCGGCGAAACTGGAGCCGGAACAGAAGGTCCACCGTGGAGAGGAAGCAGCAACCCGGGAGGTGTCTCCGGGGAAAGACAGTGAATACATAAACAAAGCCAAGGAGCAGGGGAAACAGTTCTACGGTTTCGCTAAACAGGTTCTTGGCGGCCCATTCAGAGAAAGTCGTGTTGTAGGGAAGGAACAGAAAGTAAATGCCATGATCACGATCGGGCTCGTGCTTTTTCTTATTCCTCTGTTCGCCTATTTCATGCTGAACAAGATGGCAGACGGCTTCGGTCCGTTCTTCGGGTATTATTACGACGTTCCATTCGGTGAGATGGTGCTGAAACCATTCATCCTGCTTGCTGTATTTACGGCCGTCTATATCGGTGTCCAGTATTGGGTGGCGAAGATGATGAAGGTGTCGGTCGATTTCATGACCGTCCTTGCGAAGTATGGCGTACTGTCGGTGCTGCCGCTTGTCGGTTTGGTCATCGCTTCGCTTCTTATGGTCGTGAACGTGTTCACGCTGGCATTATTCCTGTTCCTCGTCAGTGTGGGGATCTTCTCGCTGGCAGGAAGTGCGTTGTTGTTCTCCCTTCACTCCATTAAGAAGGAAGAGAGAGGGTTGGATGTGTTCTATGGTTTGATCATCACGAATGCAGTCATGTACGGTTTCTACTATATCGTAGGCAGCATGATGATGGATCAAATGTTCTGATAATCGTCTGTTTTGGAAGAGTTGTAGAAGTACCTGCTCTCGAGGCGGGTACTTTTTTTGTTGAATAAGAGGAGGAATCGTAATGGAAACCATGATATGTCATCAATGCCGTGCGTCGATCGACGGCAGTGCTTCGTTCTGTACGGAGTGTGGGACGAAACAAGAGCAGGAGGAGAGAGGGAAGGCGTGCATCCAGTGCAGCGGCTGGCTGGAGAAGGATGATGCGTTTTGCACGCATTGTGGAACGAAACAGGACGGTCAAGCAAGCGATCCGGTTCCAAGCACACAGGAAGTTCCTCTGGCACCGGTCACTAAAACCGTCGCTCCGACTCCTGGAATAGAGGAAGCGGCAGCGACGGCCACGATATCGGAAGAACCTGTTTATGAGCACCCTGTTCAGGCGGAAGGTCCGTCTAAGGATACAGGAAGGAAAGAAAATATGAAAACAGCGGATGTGCCGATCCAGGTCTTCCCTGCCATCTTGTCTGTCGTCACTCTTCTCTTGTATGCAGCGTTGATCCCTCTGGTTTTCTACTTGAGCTATCGGATCGAAATGTCCGGTCTCGGACCGTTCGCGTCGTTTGCTACAGATCTCGGGAGTTATATCATGGATATAGAATCGAAGATCCTTTATACCCCGAGCGGAATCGGAGTATTGATTATGGGAACGGTCATGATTATCGTCCTGGCGCGTCTTGCGAAGGTGGACCGCTCCCGCTTCCATAGAGCGATGAATCATACGTGGGTGTATCTGGTGGTCGGTATCCTGCCATTAGTCCTCGGTTATTTCTTCAGTGAGGAGACGGGAATCTTGGATTCCATCGCGGATCTCGGATCGTTCGGTTTATTCATCCTCCTGTTCCCCTTCCTCATGATGGGGCTGTTGTTCGCTGTAAGGCTGCGGGTGCAAAGAAGGACGGGGACAGCTTTGTTGTGGTTCCTGTTCGGGGTGTTGGTGTTCGCTGCGGTCGCAGGTGCAGAAGTGCTTTACTACTACAATTTAATGGAGAACGATCCGTATTTCCTCGGGATGCCCGCTTCCGACATCCGGGTACTTTAATCCGTTCTTTAGAGTGGATGTCGCTATCAAGTGGACCGTTTCGTGGAAAAACCGGAACAAGGGACCGCACCATCGGACCTTGCCATTATGGGAAGGTATATACTGACGCCGGAAATCTTCACTTTCTTAGATAAACAGGAAGAAGGGGCCGGAGGGGAAGTCCAGCTGACAGACGCCATTCAGAAATTGAGCGAGATGCAGCAGGTCTTCGCCTACAATTTCGAAGGGAAGCGTTACGATGTCGGTGAGAAGCTCGGCTTTGTCAAAACGACGCTTGAGCTTGCCCTGGAACGTCCCGAATTGCAAGAGGAGGTCCTTGATTATATGAAGGTGCTTCTGGAAAAGAGTTATGCACCGGAAAGCTGATCATTGATCCAGCAAGGGGATGGAACGGCTTTATATAGCTGGGAAGAGAATGAAAGTAATGGAAAAGAGGCGTGCGGGACGATTCGATCGTCCTGCACGCCTCTTTTTTTGCTCACCAAAACCATCGTTTCCTTTTATGGGAATCCTTCTTTTCTGCGGGCCGATAGTGAGGGCCATCCTTGGTGCCGTAGCGTCGCATGAAGTGATTGGCAAGCATTTCCTGGATCATTTCGGAGTGGGGGGCGAATTGGGACGGCAGGCCGGGTGACGGGTGGTAGTCTTTCATCTGTTCGGAGAGCGATCGGAAATGTTCCCCTTCCTGGACGCGGCGGTGTATGTCGTAGGTCCAGTGTTGCTTTATGTCAAAGGTCTCGGGATTTCCGGAATTTTCTTTTTCTACGTTTCGGTGACTTGGGCGGCTCTTGATTACATCCGGGGCTGCCGGTGGATAATGAGGACCGTCCTTGGTGCCGTAGCGTCGCATGAAGTGATTGGCAAGCATTTCCTGGATCATTTCGGAGTGGGGGGCGAATTGGGACGGCAGGCCGGGTGACGGTCGGAAGGTTCTCATCTGTTCGGAGAGCGGTCGGAAATGTTCCCCTTCCTTGACGCGGCGGTGTATGTCATGAATCCAGTGCTCTTTCATGTCAAGCCTCCTTCGTTTTATAGTATATGGACGGAAAGCGGTGGGATCCGTTGTTGGAGTATGCAGTGGGAGGAGTTGGGCGGGTTCTTCGATGGTGGTGCGATAAGGAGCTGCTGCGGACCGCTCTGTCTATTCCATTATATGATGCGCATTTCTTCCGTGGCAATTATTTGGTATGAGGGTGGCCATTCAAATCTTCCTATCGCTTTGCGTAAGGTTCTCGAATAGATGACGTGTACTTTCCATCAGATCCAGAAGTCCTCTTGCTGCATGGTACCTGATACGTTGAAGTCACTTAAGGACAGATATCAGGGGATCACTTTAACAAGGAGTAACCGATGGCAAGGGCAACGATAAAAGTAACCGCAAAGCGAGGAAAAGAAGCCTCAGGGACATGCCTGTCCGTTACGAAGTTTTTGAAAAGGACCAGTAAATCCCTTGTAACGACCAAGTTAGTCAGAAATAGACCGGGTCCCAAAAGCCCATCCATCCTAGAGGCACCTCCAATAAATGCCACATCGGAATTCTACTAACCTTTAAGGGAAATGCCAACGGGATCGCTCCATAATTAATTGTTATTTTATAACTAAACTAACTTGATTTGTCAGATACTTTGAGTCAAAATAGTATAAAAGACTTAATACGTTGATACAGGAGCACAGAAATCGACAGAAACTCTCCGGAAACGGGATCAGTCGCGGGCTTTTGCGGTAGATATCCCGAGGATGCATGGGAACGATTCGAGGAACGAGGTGGTCGTGTGAAAGAAGATTTGGGTTCTTCGTGGGAAGAACTCGTCGAGCTGGCGATGGAGTCGTCCTGCTCGAAAGCGGAGTTCAGGCGGTTTTTGGAAGAGAGAAGAGCGGAGGATGCGGCGAAGCGGCGCAGGGAGTTTCACGTCGTTCCGGATAAAGAAATAAACGCGTCGAAATAGACGTATCGACCCGGGGATCAGAGGATTCCCGGCTTTTTTGTGTTGGTTTCTTGTTCTCTATGCATAATTGTGCCGAAGGGCAGGTATCACGGGAAGGAAGAAGAGCGGAGGCTTGTGCATACAGGAAGGTAAGAGCCTGGATCTTGATGGTCCAGGCTCTTTTTTTATGAAGATGTGTAAAATAAAATAAGATGCAATTTACAATAGTGTGCGTCATACAGTATAATAAAAGCAGGAGTTGATGAGATGAGCAATGCGAAGGCGAAAGAACACCTGGATAAGCTGCTGCAGGAGTTGCGGCGGGGGACGATTACGATCGGTGTGATGAGTCAGCTTTCTGAACCGCAGTACGGCTATTCGCTCGTTACGATGCTCGGGGTAAGAGGCATCCACGTCGAGCCGGGGACGCTGTATCCGCTCCTGCGCCGGCTGGAGAAGCAGGGGCTGCTTGAGAGCCGCTGGGACACGGGCGAGGCACGACCGCGGAAGTATTACCTGCTGAGTCCGCTCGGCAGTGAGGTGTATGAGCTGCTCAAGGCGGAATGGCGCTCGATTGCCGCCAGCATGAAGGACGTCATGGGAGAATGAAGGAGGAGAAAAGGATGGAGATGGTCGACCGGTACATTTATGCCGTCACCCAGAAGCTGCCCGAGTCGCAGCGGGAGGATATCGCCCTTGAGCTTCGGACCTTGATTGAGGATATGCTCGACGACCGCGCCGGAGGAAGGAATGTCACGGAAGAGGATATCGAAGCGGTGCTGATCGAGATGGGGAGCCCGAGGGAGTTGGCGCAGAAATACAGAGGTACGAAGAATTATGTGATTGGTCCGGAGCTCTATGATTCTTATATTCTTGTATTGAAAATTTCCCTGATCGCAACGGCGGCGACTATTATTATCTCTTTCCTCGGCCAGGTAGTCGTCGATCCGACCCGCGTCATCGACCACTTCGTCGGGTGTATCGTCTCGCTCGTCACCGGACTGCCGACGGCCCTTGGCTGGACGACGATCGGCTTTGCGATCGTCGGCTATGCGGGAGCGTCGGATTCGATCGATCTTTACGGCGGGAAGGATTGGAAGCCTTCCAAGCTGCCGCCGATCCCGGAGAAGAAAAGGCAGATCAAGCGCGGGGAGACGATTTTCAGCATCGCCTTCTACATGTTCCTGCTGGCCCTCTTCGCCTTCTCCAATGAATACTTCGGCATTTGGATTTTTAAAGGCGACGGCTTCAACGGCGTCGTGCCGTTTCTGAATACGGGGAATTGGAACGCGTATCTGTTTCTCTTCCTGATCTTCGGATTCGGCATCATCAAAGAATGCCTGAAGCTCATCTACGGCAGGTGGACGGTCCAGTTGGTCATCTACACCGCCGTCGTCAATGTATTATCGTTGGGGGTGCTTCTGCTTTTGATCAACGGTCCGACCTTCTGGAATCCGGACTTCATGCAGCAGCTCGCGCAGACGGAATATTTTGTCGCCGGCAGTGAAGCCTATGACACGGTGGAAATCATTTGGGAGCAGCTGACGATGTGGATCGTCGTCTTCATGGCTGTCGGATTGGTTTGGGACGTCGTGTCGGGCTGGTATAAGGTCAGGCAGGGGAAGTGAATGAATAAAGGAAAAGAGCGCGCAAAATGTTTGAAACATTTTGCGCGCTCTTTCTATACATGTATCCTCTTACATACTTTTTAAATAAACATATTCACAAAGATAGCTGTGATAAAGCTTGCCATCGTACCGGCAATAATCGCTTTGAAACTAAGCGATGCGATTTGTTTTTTCTTGGACGGAGCCAAGGATCCCAGGCCGACGATCAATTGTCCGATCGTAGAGAGGTTTGCGAAGTTGCACAGCGCAACGGACAGGATTGCGACGGTCTGCGGCTGCAGCTGCTCCTGGATTTTCAGGACGTCCTGGAAGGCGATCAATTCATTTGCCGTAAGCTTTGTTCCGATAATGGATGCAGCGCGGAACGCATCCTCCACCGGGATGCCGACAAGGATCGCGAAAGGGTAGAAGGCATAGCCGAATATGGTAGCGAGATCGAGTCCGATGATGCCGAGCATGCCGTTGGTGAGAGCCAGGATACTGATGAAGGCAATCAGCAGACCGCCGATATTCGCAGCAAGCTTCACGCCGCTTACCGCTCCCTCGGAAATGGCTTCGAAAATATTGGTGTGGCCCGCCTCTTCCATCGAGACATCCTCTTTGGTTATCGATTCTTCCGTTTCCGGTTCCATCAATTTAGCTATGACAATCGTAACAAAAGGTACGGAGAAAACGGATATGAGCAAATATTTGATATCGATCCCCATCTGGGCATACGACAACAGGATGGCACCACTGGCGGAAGCCGTTCCTCCCACCATCACCGTAAACATTTCCGAACGGGTAAGCTTGGCCAGATAAGGCTTGATGAGTATGGGAGATTCGGCGACCCCAAGCATGGTATTGCCGACGGTGTTAAAGGATTCGACCCTCGTCGTACCGAAGATTTTGCCGACGACCCAACCGAGCCCGCGGACGACGAAAGGGATGATCCGTAAATAGTACAGAGCGGATACCAGGGCAGAGATGAAAATGATGACCGATAATACCTGAATCGCAAAAACAAATCCGACAGAGGTTCCTTCTGCAAAGAAACCGCCGAATAGGAAATCGATTCCCTCCTGGCTGTAGTTCAGTACGTGCTGTACGCCCTGAGCGGCTTTCTCCAAAATCCAGCTGCCGAGGGGGACGTTGAGCATGAAGTAGACGAAGAGTCCTTCCAGCGCAACACCTGTAACGATCGTGCGCCATTTGATGGCTTTTTTATTTGTGCTCAGAAGCCAAGCCAGAAACAGTAATCCAATGAGTGATAAAATGCCATAGAAAATATGCATGAGAGCCTCCTTAAAGTGGCTTCATAGACCCTTGCTATCGTTAGACGTCTGACCTTTTCAAACAACAAAAAAAGGCGCATCCTCTCCATCTATAAAGAAAGAAGAGAATGCACCTCCATTATTGTAAAAAATCACATGGGGCGTTCTAACCTTCCTTATAGTCCGGCATTTTACGGCTGCCGGGTAGAAACTTATGGACCATATTTCCATAGATATATAAGGATCGTATGAAGTTGATTTCTGAATTCTAGCAAAGGTTTTCGGAATAAACAATAGGGCTGTGAAAAGTAATAAAATAGCGAATATTAAAAATTCCATCTATTTAATAAGTACGTGTTGCAAAAGGAAAATTTTTCACTATAAAGGGTAATGCTTTACGCTTCTGTAATTTTCAGAATATTTTATGTCAACCCGTTGACATATGAAACCGGATGACATATGATTTGTGTAGGCGCTTACAAAAATAGTTAACCGGTTGAATTCTTGAATAAAGGAGAGTGAATGGATGGATAACATCGTCAGGACTTCCGCCATGAAACGGGCGGAAAAGAAGACGAGGGCCAAGCGGCGATGGAGAGGGATTCTACAAAACTACGAGCTTTATCTTTTTCTGCTGCCTGCCATCATCTACTTTTTGTTGTTTCATTATGTTCCGATGTACGGAGTATTGATCGCTTTCAAGGAGTACATACCTTCGGAAGGGATTCTTGGAAGTCCATGGGTCGGTATGGAGCACTTCACCCGCTTCTTCCAGTCCTATAATTTCTGGGATTTAATCGGTAATACGATCTGGCTCAGTGTGTTTCAACTGGTGATCGGGTTTCCACTGCCGATCATCGTTGCCTTGTTATTGAACCAGATGATCAACGAACGGTACAAACGGTTCGTTCAAACGGTCATTTACGCTCCGCATTTCATCTCTGTCGTGGTGCTTGCCGGAATGGTGTTCGTATTCTTCTCTCAAGATGGGCTGGTAAACAGTATCCTCGGCGTATTCGGGGTCGAACCGATTGCGTTCATGTCACAGCCGGAGTGGTTCAAGCCGTTATATATCGGGTCCGGTGTCTGGCAGGAAACCGGCTGGTCGGCCATTATCTACCTTGCTGCTTTATCTGCAGTCAGTCCGGAGACGCACGAAGCGGCCACGATGGATGGGGCGAATAAGTTCCAACGGATCCTCCATGTGGATATACCGGCAATTATGCCGGTCGCAACCATCCTGCTTATTCTTTCGGTCGGGAACATCATGAACATCGGGTTTGAGAAAGCCTTCTTGCTGCAGACACCTCTCAACCAACCGTCGGCTGAGATTATTCCGACCTATGTGTATAAAGTCGGTCTACAGCAGGCGGAGTACAGCTTCGCTGCGGCGGTCGGTTTATTCAACGCGGTGTTGAATTTAATCCTGCTCTGGTCCGTCAACCGGGCGGCGAAGAAATTATCAGGTACAGGTCTATGGTAGGAAGGGGGAAAGAAGATGATTCAAAGCATGAAAGCGAAGTTCGGCCGCAGGTCCCGGGAAGATAAAATCTTCGATGTACTGAATCTGCTCTTGATTACAGGTGTCTGTTTATCGGTTATTTACCCGCTGTACTTCATCGTCATCGCTTCCATAAGTGACCCCGATGCCATCTATGCCGGAGAGGTATGGTTCTGGCCGCAGGATGTCACGTTGGACGGATATAAACGGATTTTCGAAGACAGTACGATTTGGAACGGCTATAAGAATACGGTGGTGTACACCGTTGTCGGAACCGTGATTCAGGTGACGTGCACGCTGCTTGCCGGGTACGCCTTATCCCGGAGAGACTTGAGTGGTCGGACGCTCATCACCGTCGTGTTCGTCTTCACGATGTTCTTCTCCGGAGGGTTGATTCCAACGTACCTGCTCGTGAAGGACTTGGGACTGCTCAATACGATGTGGGCAATGATCCTTCCGAAAGCGGTTGCGGTCTGGAACGTCATTGTGGCGCGGGCGTTCTTCCAGTCGACGATTCCAGGAGAGCTGCTTGAAGCCGCTAAGATGGACGGCTGTTCCAACACAAAATTCTTCACAAGGATTGTCCTGCCGCTATCGAAACCAATTATTGCCGTCATGGTGCTGTTCTATGCGGTGGGGCAATGGAATTCCTATTTCGACGCTCTCATCTATTTGAACGATGAGAATCTCTATCCGCTTCAACTCGTTCTCCGCAACATCCTGACCCAGAACGAGATGAGTGTCCAAATGATGGGAGGCATCGACAACTTTGCTGCTCAACAACGTGTCGGGGAAATGATCAAGTACGGAGTGATCATCGTCGCCGCCCTGCCCCTGCTCATCATTTATCCGTTTGTTCAGAAGTACTTCGTCAAAGGTGTGATGATCGGGGGAATCAAGGGTTGATCCCCCTCCTGTAAGAGGATTCTTATTATGAAAGGATGAAGAGAATGAAGCGATCAATGCTGCTGATGGTTGTCCTGTTCCTCGGTTTGACGGCGTTTCTTACGGGCTGTTCCAATGCCTCTTCCACAGAGAAGAGAGAAGTGAAGGATATCGACCTGAATGAGGAAGGACTGCCGATCGTCGATGAGAAAGTGACCCTTTATTTCACTGCTCCGAAGTCCCCGCTTGCTCCGGGATTCGAAGAGATGACCATTTTTAAAGAATTGGAGAAGGAGACAAATGTCGAGATCAGCTGGGATAACTACCCGGATGAAGGATATCAGGAGAAGAAGAATTTGCTGCTTGCGAGTGGAGACTTGCCGGATGCTTTCTATAATTCCGGATTCAGTGATCTTGATTTGATGAAATACGGAAAGCGGGGGACGATTGTACCGCTTGAGGACTTGATTGAAGAGCATATGCCGAACCTCTCCAAACGTCTGGAGGAAAGACCGGCTCTGAAGAAAACGATTACGGCCCCGGACGGACATATCTATTCGCTTCCAAGAGCGGAGGAGATGGGCCTGGTCGAGATGCCGAACATCCAGTACATCAACAAAACGTGGTTGGATAAGTTCGGACTTGATGTTCCGACGACGTTGGAAGAATACCATGATGCGCTGAAGACGTTCGTCGAAGAGGATGCGAATGGAAACGGCAAGAAGGATGAAATCGGTCTGACGTTCATGTACCACGGCTGGTCGGGAAATCTGGGGGATTTGATTGCCCTGTTCGGCGTGCCGGATAACAATGAACACCGTATTGTGAAAGACGGAGAAGTGCTCTTCTCCGCCGCGCAGCCGGAATTCAAGGAAGCGATCGAGTATTACCACGGCTGGGTAAAGGAAGGCTTGATTGATAAAGAAGCGACGACTCATGATATGGCGAAGCTGTTCTCGAAAGGGAAGACAGATGATATGACGATCGGTTCCTTCCTCTGGTGGGAAGATACGGAGCTCGTGGGCACGGACCGCGTCGATAATTACGTCGTCATGCCTCCGCTTGAAGGGCCGGCAGGCAAAATTGTCGGTAAGTCGAACTATTCCGAGTATCACCGGGATGCGTTTGTCATGACAGAAGTGAACCCGTATCCGGAGCTGACGGCACGCTATATGGATCAATTCTATGCGCCGAAGATGTCTGCACAGGTGAACTGGGGACCGCTTGGTGAAGTGTATGAAGAAGACAGCAATGGCATGCTCGTGAACAAGGAGCTTCCAGAAGGAGTACCGATGGGTGAATTCCGTCCAAAAGTAGCTCCGGGCGGGCCGTTCGTCGTCTTGGAAGAGGATTTCGGGACGGTTGTCGATATGGAACCGCGTGCAAAAGAACGTCTCGCGATCTTGGAAGAACATTACAAACCACATATGGTGGAAGAGAGTTATCCGAAAGTATTCTTCGAGGAAGAAGAGTTGGAACGGATCAATCAGCTGGAAGTCAATATCATGGAATTCGTGAATCAGAAGAAAGCCCAGTGGCTCATGGAGGGCGGCATCGAAGAGGAATGGGATGCCTATATCAAGCAGCTTGAGGAAATGGGGCTGCCGGAGCTGATGGACATTTACCAGAAAGGATACGATGATTTCAAAGAGTGAAGACAATGGATAAGGGGAGGTTTGCCGCCGATGAGGCAGCAGACCTTCTCTATGTAGAAAAGGACCAGGAGGAGATTAGATGACTGTATTAAAAGAGACGCCGAAAGATTTCGCACGGGAGAAGTACCGACCGCAGTACCATTTCTCACCGAAAGAGAACTGGATGAACGACCCGAATGGCATGGTGTACTTCCACGGAGAATACCACTTGTTCTATCAATATCATCCGTTCGGTACGACCTGGGGACCGATGCACTGGGGCCATGCCGTCAGTAAGGATATGGTGGAGTGGGAGCATTTGCCGGTGGCACTCGAACCGGATGAGCACGGCATGATCTTCTCTGGAAGCTGTGTCGTCGATTGGGAAGACACATCTGGATTGTTTGATGGAAACGCAGGGCTGGTCGCCATTTTCACCCATGCGAAGGAAGTTGCGGACGGGAATCATATCCAGAAGCAAAGTCTTGCTTACAGTAAGGATGACGGGCGCACGTGGGTGAAGTATGCAGGGAATCCGGTGCTGGAAGATGCATCCCTTAAAGACTTCCGGGACCCGAAAGTATTTTGGCATGCCCCGGATCGTCGCTGGGTGATGGTCCTTGCCGCCGGAGATTGGGTCAATATTTACACGTCTCCGAACTTGATCGAGTGGTCATATGCGTCGAGCTTCGGGAAAGAGGAAGGAGCGCATCTCGGGGTATGGGAGTGCCCGGATCTTTTTCCTTTACAAGTGGACACTTCTAATGAGAAAAAATGGGTGATGATCGTCAGCATCGGGGACGATCCGCAGTATGAGGAAGGATCACGGACGCAGTATTTCATCGGAGAGTTCGATGGGGAGTACTTCGTTGCCGATGAACCGGAGGCGGTGCGATGGCTCGATTACGGCCGCGATAATTATGCCGGAGTGACCTGGTCGGACATTCCGGAAGAAGACGGCCGCCGGATTCTGCTCGGCTGGATGAGTAATTGGAGATATGCCAATCAGCTGCCGACTGAATCATTCCGCAGTGCCATGACGCTTCCAAGAGAGCTGACGCTTCGGACGACGCAATCAGGCATCCGCTTGTTCCAATCTCCAGTCAAGGAGCTCGGTACTTTGGAAGAAACGATTTCAGAAAAAGTGGATGTGTCTGTCGCCGGGAACTACCGTCTGGCGGACGATTTAAAGACGGGGACGCTCAAAGTCGAGCTCACAGTCGATCCGACAGACAGCCGGCATTTCCAGCTTGTCCTTCCGACGACGAACGGGGAGAAAACCGTGATTGGATACGAATCGGATACAAGCCGGGTGTATATCGACCGCTCCTTATCCGGAGAGAATCGCTTTCATGAAGACTTCAGCGGCTGCCATGCAGCTTACGTTCCTCCGACGGGACGGCCGATGACGTGGCAGGTCTATGTCGATCATTCTTCCGTCGAGTTATTCGTAAACGATGGGGAAGTGGTGCTGACAGATTTGATTTTCTCGGAAGGTGTCGTGCAAGGTGTGGAATTGACTGCTGAGGAAGGTCATGCTGCTGTTTCGAAACTGAAGGTCGCCAGGATACGTTCGGCCATGTAGGTAAGGGATGAAGGAGGGGGAAGGAATTGAAGATCTTGGACAGTTGGGCTTACAAAACGCTGGAGAGAATTGTTGACTTCGTGCTTTTGAATCTCTTGTGGATCGTGCTGTGTATTCCAGTCGTGACCGTGTTTCCGGCGACGACGGCCATGTTCAGTGTGCAGCGGCGCCTGATCATGGAGAAGGAATACCAAGGGGTGTTCCGCCCGTTCTTCCGGAGTTTCCGGGAGAACTTCAAGCGGAGCTTTCTCTTGTCTGTCTTATGGGCCGGACTCGCCATTTTTCTCTACTGGGATTTCCAACTGTTGAGTCTGCATCCTTCCTTTTTGAGCACGCTGCTTTATGTCCCGTTCGGCCTGCTGCTGTGCGTCTTTCTGGCGACGACGATCTACTTGTTTCCGGTCATCGTCCATATCGACTCGGGAATGAAACACACCATCCGAAATGCGCTCATGCTGATGGTTTCGAATTTCGGGCCGACGATGCTCCTAATTGGTCTGACCGTTGTCGCCGGCTTTATTGTCTATCAGGTGCCGGCAACGATCTTCGTCCTCGTCAGTCCCTACACTTATCTTGTATATAAATTGGCACACCATATGTTTGCAGACATCGAAGTGGTGGAGGCGTGACGGTCGTGTTATCTTTAACGTTCTTACCACATAAGACCTGATCGATGGATAAGATTATAAAGAGGCTGCCGGGTGAAATTACCGGCAGCCTCTTTGGTGTTACTCGGTTAATTGTTGCACGAATTTCGGCAGTACGAAGCTTGCGAAGTGGATGTCCGGAGTGTAGTAGCGTCCGTCCACGTCTTTGATAGCTTCAGGCGAGACTGCGAGTGGATCATGTACTTTAGATCCAAGCGTGAACGTCCACATTCCGCTCGGGTACGTCGGGATGTTGCATGTGTAAAGACGAGCGATCGGGAAGATTTCCTTCGTGTCCCGCATCGCATTCTGAATTAAATCGGCTTTGAACCATGGGTTATCCGTCTGCGCTACGAAGATTCCGTCGTCCTTCAGCGCCTTTGAAATCCCTGCGTAGAACCCTTTGGTAAATAAGCCTGCGGCCGGTCCGACAGGTTCTGTAGAATCGACCAGAATGACGTCGTATTCCGCTTCGCTTTTAATAATGTGCTCGAATCCATCGCCAATGATAAGATTCACTCTTGGATTGTTGTATCCGGAAGAGATGGAAGGCAAATGCTTCTTCGAATATTCAACGACTTTGCCGTCGATTTCTACTTGGGTCACCTGCTCCACCTTGTCATGCTTGAGGACTTCCCTTATCGTCCCCCCGTCTCCGCCGCCGACAATCAGCACCTTCTTCGGGGATGGGTGGGTGAAGAGCGGAACGTGGGCAATCATTTCATGATAGACAAACTCATCCTGCTCCGACGTCATCACCATTCCGTCCAATACCAGCATATTTCCGAACTGCTCGGTTTCCAACATATCGACCTGTTGAAAATCGGTCTTTTCGGTTTCTAACGTACTCTTTACTTTCGCTGTGATTCCGAAAGTGGGTGTTTGCTTCTCTGTAAACCATACATTCATATCCTTTGATCCTCCATTAACTTATTAATTTCAGTCCGACCGCGGCGCTCAATACCATCGCCATAAATACGATCCGCGCCGGACGCTTCGATTCCCCATAAAAGATGATGCCGACAATTCCAGACCCGACGGTGCCGATCCCGGTCCAAATAGCATAAGCTGTTCCCATCGCTATGTCCTGCATGGCGAAGCTCAATAAAGTGAAACTGGTGGCCAGGCCGAGAATGAGTACAAGAAAGGACGTCACATTTTTCTTGCGGAGAATCAAGTTCAAACCGTTTACGGCGATAATCTCTGCAATACCGGAAAAGATAAGAAATATCCATGCCATCAGGAAGTCCCCCCTACTTGTGCGGTATCCTCTGTCTTATTACTTGTTACCATTTTAAGACCGATGACTCCTGTCAACAGGACGGCAATCAAGACGATCTTCATGAACTGGAACGGCTCTCCGAAGACGAACATTTCAAGCAGGACCGTTCCCGTTGTACCAAGACCAGTAAAGACGGCATAGGCCGTTCCGACAGGGAGCTTCTGTGTCGATACGATCAATAGACTGAACGAAATGATGATCGCAATTACCGTCCCTGTCCATGTCCAGAAGTCGTACGCATGCTTAAGCCCCATTACCCAGAATATCTCCAATACAGCTCCGCTAATCAATAAACCCCAAGCGCGATTCATTGTTTATCCTCCTCTTTCAGATGTTTGGAGAACGTGTGCCATGTGAGGTCCATACGTCTCTCCAATCTTGTTGGAAATCCATACAGCAGTTCTACAAAAAGTCCATCCAGGATGGTCAAATAAGTGACCATCGCAGATTCTGGAGAAATGCCCGGCTGCAGCTCTTCGCTTCTCTGCTCGATCAGCTCAAGCAGGACCTGTTCCAGTTGTTCGACGAAAGCATTCGTTCCCCGTTTGATGTCTTCTTCGAAGGTTGCAGGTGGGAAGAATGATGTTCGTAAGAAAAATCCCATACTATTATCCTTCTCATACCGCTCAAGGTAGTCCTGAGAAAAGGTACGCAGCACTTCCCGAAGCGGTTTCGATTCTTTGTCTGCCATGAACGATTGGATAAACTGAATTTCTCCTGCCAATGCTTCTTCAAATGTGCGTAGAAACAGGTCTTCTTTGTTTTTGAAATGGGCATAGATGGACTGCTTTTTAATGCCGACTTCCTCGGCGATTGAAGCGAGGGACGCTCCTTGGTATCCATGTCTTGCGAATTGGTTCCATGCGATTTCTTTAATATGTTCAGCTTTCATATCTACCCTCCTACCTGACGAACGTTCGTTAGATATCGTATCAACACTATGATCGTTTGTCAAAAGGAAATGGGTTACCGATACCTTAATTGTTATAATTACAAATAATGGGGTGTGTCTGCTCTTAACCTTAGGATTTCCTTAAGGGATGTAGATTATTTAGGCTGTCCAAGTGTAGTGGGAAGGATGAATGGACGTAGATCCTGTAAACGGGTTTCGACAATTATTTGTAAGTGGAGGAGAGATCTCGCATGAACTTCCTTTGAAAGTCGCTATCCAAGCTATGCTTAGCGTTCCGGCGTCTGATAAACTTTATGTCAACCGGTTGACATAAAGTTGGAAACGTTTTACTATTAAACTATCATGAAAGGGTTTTCTTAAAAGGGGAGTGTAATGTCATGAATGTGTTCCGCAACGTGAAATATTGGTATTCTTCCGGGTTTTTGTTCTTGTTCTTCATCACTTGGTCGGTTTGGTGGTCGTTCTATTCCATATGGTTGAATCAGAATCTGGGACTCACTGGTTCACAAACGGGAACGATTTTCTCCATTAATTCATTCGCATCACTCACCTTCATGTTCCTATATGGGATCATCCAGGATAAAATCGGTACGAAGAAGTATATCCTCTGGTTTCAGAGTGTCTTGTTAATGGGGACGGGACCGTTTTTGATTTATGTGTACGAACCGTTACTGCAGACGAATTTCCTGATGGGGGCGGTTCTCGGAGGCATTTTCTTCGGAGCTGGATTCATCGGTGGTGTCGCATTTCTTGAATCGTATACGGAGAAGATCAGCCGGAAGTACCATTTCGAATTCGGAAAGACGCGTATGTGGGGTTCCATTGGTTACGCAGCGGCGACACTCAGTGCTGGAATCCTTCTCAGTATCAACCCTCATCTGAATTTCTGGGCAGCTTCGGTCGCAGGTGTCGGATTCTTCCTACTTACATGGACGTTCAAAGTAGATGAGCCGGAGGAGGATAAAGAAAAGGCATCTTCGCTTTCTGTAAAGGATATTTTGTCTGTACTGAAGTTGAAGAAATTCTGGCTGCTGCTCGTCTATTTGTTCGGAACCGCCTGCATCTATACGGTGTATGACGTGCAGCTGTTTCCGGTCTATTTCACGGAACAGTTCACCGATGTCGCGACCGGTCAGCAGGTCTACGGATATTTGAATTCCTTCCAAGTGTTCATCGAATCGGCGATGTTGTTCGCTGCTCCCTTCATCGTCAATAAGATTGGAGCGAAACAGGCGCTGATTTTAGCAGGATTCGTCATGGGATCACGCATCATCGGATCAGGACTGGCCGACGGACCGGTTTCCATTTCACTCGTCAAGCTTCTGCATGCCTTCGAACTTCCGATCATGCTCATCGCTGTTTTCAAATACATTGCCTTGAATTTCGATGCACGGATGTCTGCGACCATCTATTTGATCGGGTTCAAAGTCTCTGGAGAGGTCGGCGTCATCGTCTTTTCCAACCTCATCGGGCGTCTACTGGATGCGACATCCTTTGAAACGACTTATTTCGTTTTGGGAACCATCGTTTATGGGTTCACCATTCTATCTATCTTCCTTCTATCGAAACACCGGAAGAAAGAGGAGAATCGCTCTTATCGGACAACGTATCAGGAAGCGGAAGGATCGGCCTGATTTGAAAGCGGTATCAAAAACGAAGAGGGAGGCCGGGTAAATACTCGGCTCCCTCTTCGTTATGTCGTCATACCTTCGTGGAAGGAGATATCTAAATAGGCAGTTTCCCCTGCATGGAAATCGGCATTTTCTATTTGATCTTGGAGCATACGGACGGCCTTTTCGGCCATAGCCGCGACAGGCTGGCAGATGGTGGACAACCCGGGGGCTACCGACCGGATCAGCTTCGTTCCATCATATCCGACAACTTTCAGCTCCTCAGGGACAAGGATACCTCGCTTACGTGCTTCGTTAAGAATGGTAAGAGCCACCAAGTCGTCACTCGCGAAAACCCCATCTGCATCGGGATACTGGTCGAAAACTTCCTCGATTCTCTTCGTCTTCGCCGCTTCATCGAGAATCTCTTTAATTTCAAACGTGTACGAGGACAGGCCATGTGCAGCTATCACATCTTCATACGCCTGTTTCCGTTTGTTGGCAGGTGTCTCCAAAGTGACCGGTCCATGGATGTGGACGATCTTCCTGCATCCTTTCTCGATCAAGGTTTCTGTTGCAAGCTTTCCGCCAGCGTAGTTATCGGAGCCTACGACCGGAATGCCGGGGGACAGGAAATGATCGATCGCGACGATCGGAAGCGGATGTTCCGCTTCCCGGAACAGACCGCGATTGTATGTGCCTACAATGACTCCGTCCACTTGGTGTCTGCGGAGCATTTCCCAATAATTCTTTTCCTTCTCCAGTTCGTTCAAGCTGTTGCAGAGGAGCACTTTGTAACCGTTCTTAGAGCAAGCGCTTTCAATGGCAGCGGCGATTTCACCGAAGAAAGGATTTTCCGTGGTGGGTACAATCAGGCCGATCACGTTCGTCCGATTGGTAAAGAGGGAACGGGCCAGGTCGTTCGGTATGTAGTTGATTTTCTCCATCGCTGCATATACTTTTCCTTTTGTTTCTTCACTTATGTATCCTCGGTTGTTCAGCACTCGTGATACCGTCGTCGGTGATACACCTGCTTCTTTGGCTACATCTTGAATTTTCGGCTTCAAACCAATCGTCTCCTTCTCACTCGGTTGTCGTTTTCTCTTGTCGGGGACTTCTATCCCTATGGTAGAAGATTTAGGGAGAGGAGGCAAGTTTGAGGAATCTCCCCTTGTTTCCTTTGTTTTGTCACTATCATTAGCCTTTTATAATCTGGTAAAATATTCATAGCGAAATTTTCTAGGAGGCTGCCATGAAAAAAATGGGTGCGATTGTGTTCAGTGTACTGCTTATCATCGGAATCGGGTTCGGATACGTCCAATATAAAAAGGTAAGCGTGGAACAGCGGGTGATGGAGTATTTGACGACAGAGAAGCATCTGAAGGAGAGCGACATTGTTTCCAGTGAGCCGTTTATAGCCAATCTTCGGGGCGATAAGAATTGGATGGTCAGTGTCCGCCTGAAGGATGATGAGAGAACCTATTATTATTACAGAAGTAAGGGAAAAGTGGTGTTGGAATCGTACGTAGAAGACGGTGTCGAACACGCGCCGTAACAGGGGAGGGAGTCCATTGAAGAATCCAATGAAGCTGATCTTTGCGGTCTTTCATGTGGGGACTCCACTGCTCTATTTCATCGGGTATTCCGTCATTTCGTACATGCGTGGAAATTCGGTGGGAGCGTCGATCCCGGGTACTTTATCGATCATCGCCATTTACTTGATCGTCGTCAACTGTATGTGGCTTTTCACTGTGGACAAGTTTAAAAGGGCGATCAAAATGGATGAGGAAAATCAGGCGAAATGATGGAGGGGGAGTAGTATGAAAAAATTACTCGGCATTTGTTCGATGATCATTTGAAAGTGACACTTGTGGATGTGCAGGAAAAGGATGATAGGAACATCCGGATCAAGTACGAGGTGGACGGGAAACAGGAAGAACAAATCGTGTCTTCCACCGTGGAAGGTTTGTCTACCGAATCGGAGTGACTCCTTTTCGCACGGAACAAAAAGAGGGATAATGGGTGCTGTAAGAAAGTTCCTGAAAAAGGAGTGGTCGCTGTGCTGTTGGAAACAGAGAAGTTCGAATGCAGGTCGGAAACGGAGCGTTTGGTCATCCGGCCGTTGGAGGAAAAGGATTACGGGAACTGGCTGGATGGGTTTGAGAGCCGGGGCGCATCGAAGCATGTCCATGACCCGGGGAGACTCGACATGCGCGAATGTACGAGGGAGTGGTTCTGCCGATTGGTAGAGAAACATCAGGAGCTGGCACGGACGGATAGGGCGTTTGTTTTCGCTGTGTTCCGAAAAGCCGACGGTGCGCATCTTGGCATGGTCGATTTCTCTACGCTTGCAAGAGACTCCTTCCAGTGGGGGCGGATCGGTTACACGATACATAATCAGTACTGGCGGAACGGCTACGGCAGGGAAGCGGTAAAGGAAGCGCTCCGGATCGCCTTCCGCCGGTTGGATTTCCACCGGATCGAAGCCCACATAAACCTGGACAATGCCGCATCTGTAAAGCTTGCCGAGAGCTGCGGCATGGAGTATGAGTGCATCCGCAAAGGGTTCCTCTTTGAAAACGATGCGTGGACGGATCACCTCGTCTACTATAAAAATGCCGAAAGTCCTGTGTAGGGGCGATCGGCATGAATTATCTATGGAAGCTTAATACCGCAAGCATCCTCGCCGCTCTCCTCGCACTGATCCCTCTTGAATTGATGCTGAACGTCTACCGGATCAGCCGGTTGACGGGATGGGGGTTGGACCGGACGATGCTGGTCCTTGGTGTGGCCATGGGTGTGACGGTGCTTGCCGGAACGGTTCTTCTCTACTGGTTCATGAGGAAGCGGATGGAGAGAAGGAAGGCAAATGTGTGGACGGCTCTCACTTGGATTCCCTATTTCGTGCTGTTCGCCTATCTGTTTTCGGTTTCGTTCCCGATTACGGACCCGGGGGAGGCGCCGAACCCTGGCATGGGCTTCTTCGTCATCGGCGGGCTGCTTGGCTATCCTTTTTACCTGTTGATCCTGAATGTGATCGTGCTGGTGACGGGGGAAGGCGTACAGAAGAAAGAGGGACTCCCAGATTAAGAGGGAATCTTGAGGTATGTGTAAGAATTATAGTTGGAGAGAGGGCGGCCCATGTCCCTCCGCCCTGTGCTGAAATTTCCCTTAGCTAATTACATAGTTTCTGAGTGAAAAGGAAGGACTCCCCGAATAACAGGGAGTCCTTCCTTTTTATAAAAGCGACAGTCCATAGGTCAGGACGCAGACGACGGCTAACAGGGCAAGGCTGTATTTCAGCGTCATTCGGAACAGGTTGGATTCCTGCCCAGTCTCTTTGACGGCAGCGGTCGCGATGGCGATCGACTGTGGAGAAATCAGCTTCGCCATGACGCCGCCAGCGGTATTCGCGGCAAGCAGGAGGCCGGGATCGGTCATGATCTGTCCGGCGGTGACGACCTGGAGGTTGCCGAACAGGGCGTTGTTGCTGACGACGGACCCGGTGATGAAGACGCCGAGCCAGCCGAGGACGGGGCTCACGAACGGGAAGAATCCGCCGGTCTCCGCTAAGGCGAGCCCGATGGAGGAGCTCAGTCCTGCGAAGTTCGAGACGTTGGCGAATCCCATGACGAAGCAGATCGTCAGCACAGGAAGCCACAGTTCACGGATCGTCCGTTTCAATGCCTGCATTCCTTCAGGGAACGTGATTGTCGTACTCGTCCAGCCGGTGACAAGGACGGCGGCCAGTATCGCCGTTCCGGTCGCAGCGAGCAGGTCGAGTTCGAAGACGGCAGCAAGGGCGCTCGTTTCCGGAACGATCGGTGGAGCTTGCAGGATTTCCTCGTGAAGAAAAGGAATCTGGAGGCTCCGCGTCGTTGCAGCAAGCGGTCCGCCTTTTTCAAACAGGCTTTGGAACGCAGGCAGGCTCCAGAGCGTGATCGCCGCGGTCAAAATGTAGAACGGGGACCATGCCCGGATGATGTCGCCGATCCGGTAGGTCGTGCCGGCATCGACGGCGGGAGCGCCTTCTTCGCGGTGGATGGTCTTCGGCTGCCATTTTCTCAAGAACAACGCAAGTCCGGCCATGCTGGCGAGAGCGGCGAGAATGTTCGCAAGCTCCGGTCCAAGGAAGAGGATCGTGAAGAGCTGGACGCCGGTATAAAGGCCGCTCACGACGAACAGGGCGGGCAGCGTTTCCTTGATGCCCTTGAATCCGCTCAAAAGGAAAACGAGCAGGAACGGGATGGCAAAGGAAATCAACGGCAATATGTAAGCGAGCATCCGGGACAGCTCCATCGTCTCGAGGTTCCCCATCTGGGCACCGACGATGACGGGAATTCCGATGGCGCCGAAGGCACCGGATGCGGCGTTGGCGACCAGACAGAGCGCGGCTGCTTTCAGCGGACGGAACCCTAGCTCGACGAGCAGGGCGGCACTGATTGCAATCGGTACGCCGAATCCGGCGGCTCCTTCGAGAAAGGCATTGAAGCTGAAGCCGATCAACAGGAGCTGGAGCCGCTGGTCTTCCGAGATGCTCGCGATGCTTGCGCGGATGATGGTGAACTTCCCGGTATCGACGGCGATTTTATACAGCCAGACGGCCATGATGACGATATAGCCGATCGGCCACAAACCCTTCGCTATCCCGGCAATGGCAGATGCGACCGCGTTGGAAACGGGCATATCGAAGAAAACGACCGACAGAATAATGCTGAGGGCAAGCGTCAGGAACGCCGCAAGCACGCCCTTCATTTTGAAAACCGTCAATGCGAGAAAGAAGAAAAGAATCGGGAGAGCGGCGACGAGCGCGCTCACCCATGTGTTTCCGAACGGATCGTACTGTTGTAACCACATGTCAGAAGCCTTCTTTCCTTATGGTCTCGTTGCCGCCTTGAAATGTTCGCCGAGGATTTCTTTCAGGACGCCGGCGCTGTGGTGAAGCTGATTCTGTTCGGTTTCGTTCAGGTTCAGTTCGACGACGTTGCGGATGCCGGCCCGGTTCACGACAGCAGGTACACCGATGTAGACGTCCTCCAGGCCGTATTCTCCGGCAAGCGGGGCGCTGACGGTAAGGATGCTGTTCTCATTGTTCAGGATCGCTTTCGTAATCCGCGCCAGTCCCATCGCGATGCCGTAGTAGGTCGCACCTTTTTTCTCGATGATCTGGTACGCCGCGTCACGGACGTTGAGGAAAATCTCCTCCAAGTCTTTTTTATGGTAACGGGGATCGCGTTCGACCCACTCCATCACAGGCACGCCGCCGATCGTCGCATGGCTCCAGACCGGAAGCTCGGTGTCGCCGTGTTCGCCGATGATGTTGGCGTGGACGTTCTGCGGGGTGACGTCGAAATATTCGCCCAAGAGATAACGGAACCGGCCGGAATCGAGGATCGTTCCGCTGCCGATCACGCGGTTCTGCGGCAGACCGCTGAACTTCCAGGTCGCATACGTAAGAATGTCGACCGGGTTCGTCGCAACGAGGAAGATGCCGTCAAAGCCGCTTGCCATTACATCATCGACGATTGATTGGAAGATAGCGAGATTCTTCTTCACCAAATCGAGCCGCGTCTCGCCGGGCTTCTGGTTCGCTCCGGCACAGATGCAGACGATATCGGCATCCTTACAATCCGCATACGTGCCGTACCACGTCTTCGTCGGATTCGGCGCGAACACTTTTCCGTGGTTCAAGTCCATCGCATCACCCATCGCCTTGTCTTCGTTCAAATCAATGATCACGAATTCCTCTGCAATCGCCTGGTTCAGCATCGCAAAAGCGTAACTGCTTCCGACGGATCCTGCTCCGATCAAAGCTACCCGGTTCACGTTTTCTCTTGTCATTATGGATTCCTCCCGTATGGTTGTGTTTATTTGTGAATCATTTCACAATTATAGTATGCAATAGTTTCGGAATGATGACAATGGGTATTTGTGAAGTTTTTCACAAGCGAGGGTGAGTTGTCATATTTTGGTCACAAATGAAGTAGAAGGCGGCATACTTTTATCAGCTGCGATTTGCCCATCAAAGGGGAAAGAAGCCGATGATTCCACGTTGAACCATCGGCAGGAGTTTTCTTATTCAGTTTCCACCATCAATAATATCCGACAAGAATGTGTAAATATTCGGCGGGTGCTCCGCTATCCGGTGAACGACATAGAGGTACCACTCCGTACCGTACGTCGTATAGACTTTCGTGCGTATCTTCTCTTCTCGGAGCGCGTTCAACAAGTCATGGCGGACACCATCCAGCATCTCGACCTCCACGTTCGGTTGATGGAGGAGCCTTTTCGATTTCAGCGCAAGGAGAAGGTTCTCATCATGCGTGGCGATCGACAGCGGATGATCGCGTTCGACGCAGGCAGCCGCAAATTCGATATACCGCTCATTCAGCGCTTCGGATCTTGGGATATGGATGTCTTCCGGCTCTTCGTACGCCCCTTTTACCAAGCGGATTCTGCCGGGGTATGGCAAAAGTTCCTGTAAATCGCCCGCGGAACGCTTCAATTGAAGCTGCAGGGTGATGCCCACATTGGAAAAGGATGCCGCAATCTTTTTGTACAGGGAGAGGATGGCGTCTGTCTTCTGCGATTCCTCCATACTGATCATGAGCTGGACATCGTTCTTGTCGGCTTCTTTCGCTAACCTTTCTAAATGAGTGAAGGCCATCTCGTCGGAAATCATCATTCCAATATGCGAAAGATCGAAGGATACGGTTGCTTGCAAGTCATGGCTTCCGAGGTCCTTGATCAGTACGCTGAATTCCTGTACAGCAGATTTACATGCCTCTTCGGAGGTCGTATTCTCCCCGATGAATTCTATCGAAGCTTCATGCCCGGCCTGAAAGGTCTGTTTGACGCGTGCGATGCCTTCGGGGCGGGTTTCTCCGGCTACGAAGCGCTGCGCCCCTTTGACAAGCAGAGGATACAGTTCTTTGGAGTTCTGGATATAGGCTTTTACATGCTGGTCTCTGGCGATGGATTTGAGACTTTTGGAAAAACGGATCGCTTCTGTGTGCATAGAGGAGTCCCTACTTTCTATATAAGTTATCTCTGGTCATTGGTCATGGAGAAAAATATCCCGATACTGGCCGGGCGTCAGTCCGATAAACTCCTTGAAGAAGTTGCTGAAATGACTTTGGTCGATAAAGCCTGTCTCCATGGCGGCATCGATGGGTTTTTCGCCCTGTTCCAGACGTTTCTTCGCTTCGCTGATTCGTACCGTCTGTAAATAACGATACGGCGTGATCCCGAGGGTGCGGGTAAACGAGCGCAGGAGCGAGTATTTATTCATGCCGGCGATCCGGGCCAGGTCCTCCAGATTCACCGGCTCTGCGTAGTGAGTCTCCAAGTAGCTGCAGACCTGTTGGATCTCCTGCTTCGTCGCTTTATTGTCCGTATGCTCCCGGGTGGTCGTATAATCTTCGATCAGCTGCTGAAGGAGGAAATAAAACGTTTCTTCTTTTTCAAAATCCGCGATTTCATCCATGATCATCTGATGAAGGGTATGAAGCAGCTTGGCATGGCGGCTGCCATAAGATACAGGCGACGTGAAGGAAGGGAGGTAGTCCCTGCCTGTTATCTCTTCTGCCACCTTGCGCATGACGTCAGGCTCGATGTTCAGACAACGGTAATCGAGCGTTTCGTTGTCTACCGACTCACAGGCGTGATTATCCAGCGGATTGAAAAAGATCAGGTCGCCCGTACCGATGACATACTCTTTGTTCTTACAGGACAATCGCCTCTGCCCGCTTTCGATGAACCCGATCACGTAATAGTCGTGGAAGTGATTCGGGAATTTCTGCATGATTCCTTCGAAGCGGTATGCTTCTATCTGAAGGTCCGCATCATAGTGGACCGTTCGCTCTTCTTTCATGACACCCACCGTCCTTGCTTGTTCTGTTGGTCAGTTTATCACACCCAACCTCCAGGCTCTTGCAATATATTGACTGGAAAAACATACTAATATAAAAATGTATGCAGTCGAGACAATCAGAAAACGAAGGCTCACTATCCAACTTCTATACAGCTCCCAGCCTGTTCTGAATCTTTTCTTGAGCACGAGCACATTACCTGAGTCGTTTGTTTAGATTATTTACTAAATATTGGGTAGAATCATCCTACAGAACAAGTACGTCAACCAATGGTTTTAGGAGGAGTTACCTATGGATGCACCAATCGATGAACTCATAAAAAAGATGACCCTCGAAGAAAAGGCGGGCTTCTTGAGCGGCCTTGACTTCTGGAATTTAAAAGGACTTGAACGACTCAATATCCCGTCCGTGATGGTGACGGACGGTCCGCACGGTCTCCGGAAACAGGCGCAGGGAGCGGACCATCTGGGCCTGAACGCCAGCGTGCCGGCCACCTGTTTCCCGTCGGCAGCAGGACTTGCTAGTACGTGGGACCAGGATTTGATACGCCGCGTCGGCGAAGCGCTCGGGGAAGAGGCGAAGACGGAGGAGGTCGCCGTGCTGCTCGGGCCGGGGACGAATATCAAGCGGTCTCCGTTGTGCGGGCGAAATTTCGAATACTTTTCGGAAGACCCTTATTTGTCGTCGATGATGGCAGCGAGTCATATCGAAGGGGTGCAGAGCAAAGGAATCGGTACCTCCCTGAAGCACTTCGCTGCGAACAACCAGGAGCACCGGCGGATGTCGGTGGATGCGAGAGTCGATGAGCGGACGCTCCGTGAAATCTATCTGGCGAGCTTCGAGCATGCCGTGAAACAGGCGGCGCCTTGGACGGTGATGTGCTCTTATAACCAAGTAAACGGGGAGTACGCATCGGAAAGCTACCGGCTGCTGACAGAAATTCTCCGCAACGAGTGGGGCTGGGACGGCGTCGTCGTCTCCGACTGGGGCGCTGTCAACGAGCGCGTCGACGGACTTAATGCCGGTATGGATCTCGAGATGCCGGGGACGAACGGCATTCATGACAGGGAGATTGTCGAAGCGGTCAAGAAGGGCGATTTGACGGAAGCGACGATCGACACCGCGGTCGGCCGGGTCCTCGGGTTGATCCAGAAGGCGGTGAAGAATCAGCAGCAAACCTCTTATGATAAAGAAGCCCACCACCGGCTTGCCCGTGAAGCAGCAGCGGAAGGGATGGTCCTTTTGAAAAATGAAGGACGTATCCTTCCTCTAGATAAAAAAGCCTCGGTCGCGCTGATCGGCTCGTTCGTGAAGCAGCCGCGCATCCAGGGCGGTGGCAGCTCGCACATTAACCCGACGAGAGTCGATGATGTGGTGGAAGAAGTGAAGAAGACGACCGGCACCGACAGGGTCACCTATGCGGAAGGCTATCCGCTTGAGAACGATGCCATCGATGAAGCACGTATTGAAGAAGCGTGCACGACGGCAGCGGCCGCCGATGTCGCTGTCCTTTTCGCCGGGCTGCCGGACCGGTATGAATCGGAAGGGTATGACCGGAAGCACCTCGAGCTGCCGGAAAATCACCGTGCGTTGATCGAGCGGGTGGCGGCAGTGCAGCCGAACGTCATCGTCGTGCTCAGCAACGGGGCACCGGTGGAAATGCCGTGGCTTGACGAAGTTCCGGCGGTCCTTGAGGGCTATCTCGGCGGGCAGGCGTTCGGCGGCGCGGTCGCCGATCTGTTGTTCGGAGACAAGACTCCGAGTGGAAAGCTTGCCGAGACGTTCCCGGTCCGACTCGTCGATAATCCTTCTTATTTGAACTTCCCGGGGGAAGGGGATGTCGTCGAATATAAAGAAGGCCTCTTCGTCGGTTACCGGCACTATGATGCGAAACAAATCGAGCCGCTGTTTCCATTTGGTCATGGTCTCAGCTACAGCACGTTCGAATACAGCAGCCTCATGATCGATTCCCACGACATCGACGATACGGAAGAAGTGGAAGTGAGCGTCGATGTGATGAACACGGGATCAGTCGAAGCGAAAGAGACGGTCCAGCTGTACGTCCGCGATACAGAAAGCAGTGTGATCCGTCCGGAGAAAGAGCTGAAAGGCTTCGCCAAAGTAAGCCTCGAGCCGCAGGAAGTGAAGACGATCTCCTTCACCCTCGACCGGCGCTCGTTCGCTTACTACAACGTCGAGCTCGGCGACTGGCAGGTGGAGACGGGGGACTTCGATATCTTGATCGGCAAGTCGTCGAAGGACATCGTGCTCAAGGATACGATCCACGTCCGATCGACGACCGTGATTCCGATGGCGATCCACCGCAACACGCTCGTCGGTGATCTTTTGAAGAACCCGAAGACGGCCTCCGTCATGCAGGAATTCCTTGCTGAAAACAACCTGTTCGGCGGGATGGAAACAGAAGAAGGCGAGATGGATGCCATGATGGACGCGATGATGGCAAACCTGCCGCTGCGCGCACTGGTCAATTTCAGCATGGGCGCCTTTACAGAGAAACATCTGCAAGAGCTGATCGGCAGCCTTTCCCGGCGTATATAAGAAACGAGACCTGGACGAATGGCGTCCAGGTTCTTTTTTTTCTGCCAAGCGGACTATTTGCTTTATAATGGAAAAGTGGTACCATTAGTACCAGGTACTAAAAACTATGTGTGAGGTGGATGTAATGGGAAAGGCAAGAGTGACGGCGATTGGGACGTATGTGCCGGAGAAGAGGCTGACGAACCCAGATTTGGAGCAGATGGTCGATACGAGTGACGAGTGGATCGTCAAGAGGACCGGAATCAAGGAACGCCGGATCGGCCGTCAGGATGAGCAGACGAGTGATTTGTGCATCGCTGCGGTCGAGGATCTGATGCACCGGTATGACAAACAGGTGGAAGATGTGGATATGATTCTCGTCGCGACAAGTACGCCTGATTTTCCGTTTCCATCCGTCGCAAGCATCATTCAAAATAAATTAGGAATCAAAGCGTCTGGAGCGATGGACTTGAGCGCGGCATGTGCCGGATTCGTGTCCGCCCTGCATACGGCGCACGGCTTCGTCGCCTCCGGGCTTCATAAGAAAGTGTTGGTCATCGGAGCGGACAGCCTGTCGAAGATCACGGACTATACTGACCGCAATACGTGTGTACTGTTCGGTGACGGCGCAGGCGCTGTGCTGGTGGAAGCGGATGCGGCATCCGACAGCTTCCTCGGCGCGTATGTGGGCAGTGACGGAAGTGCGGCCCAGCACGTCTATCGTCTCGGGTTATCATCGAATGTGAACGACATCGAGCTTCAGGATACGCCGTATCTTGTTCAGAACGGCCGGGAAGTGTTCCGCTGGGTCGTCCGCAACATTCCGAAGACGATCACGACGCTGTTGGAGCGTGCGGAAATGCAGATGAAACAGGTCGACTGGTTCGTGCCGCACAGTGCGAATTTGCGTTTGATCGAGCCGATCAGCGAGAAGCTGGACTACTCGATGGATCAGACGCTGTACAGCCTGGAGAACTTCGGAAACACGTCGGCGGCATCCATTCCTTTGGCGTTCGATCTCGGTATTCGGGAAGGCAGAGTCCAGAACGGGGACCGCGTGCTTCTATACGGTTTCGGATCCGGCCTTGTCCATGCGGGCCAGCTTTTAGAGTGGAATCCGGACGAGCAGGTCAACGAACCGAAGCCGCTGTAAGTGTTCGTGTTTCCCTTTTCCTCATTCCGGATATATACCTTTAAGCAATGCAAAAAGGAGGATCTGGAAAGATGAAAACATTCGAACATGCGTTAAAGCATAAAGTCGGACTCGGAACGGCTCCGCTCGGGAACATGTTCCGCGAAGTGTCCGAGGAAGAAGCGAGAGAAACGATCCAAACCGCCTGGGATGAGGGTGTCCGTTATTTCGATACGGCACCGTTTTACGGCGCAGGCCTTGCGGAGATGCGTCTCGGCGAGGTGCTGTCCAAGTATGACCGCGACGATTATTTGATCAGTACGAAGGTCGGCCGGTACGTGCTGGAGGAAGAAGAAGAGGACAAGGAAGGCTTGTTCCAGTACGCCCGTAACAATAAAGTCGTGACCGATTACTCGGCTGATGCGACACGGCGCTCGATCGAACAGAGCCTCGATCGTCTGAAGACCGACCGCCTCGACTTCGTGTTCGTCCATGACGTCTCTCCGGATTTCCACGGCGACGACTGGATTGCGAAGTTCGAAGAGGCGCGGACCGGTGCGTTCCGTGTCTTGTCTGAGCTCCAGGAACAGGGCGTCATCCGCTCGTGGGGTCTCGGCGTGAACACGACCGAACCGATCGAGATTGCGATGGAGCTGAAGGAAAACAAGCCGGACTTATGTCTGTCTGCGACCCAGTACACGCTGCTGCAGCACGACCGCGCCCTCGAGCGCATGATGAAGACCGCGGAGGAAAACGGCGTCGGCATCGTCGTCGGTGGACCGTACAACTCCGGTGTGCTGCTCGGCGGCGATCACTTCAACTACGAGAAGGCGGGAGCCGACATCATCGGCCGCGTTAATCAGCTGAAGGAGATCGGCGACAAGCACGGCGTCCCGCTGAAAGCAGCTGCGCTCCAGTTCTCAACGGCGCACCCTGCTGTGAAGTCCGTCATTCCGGGCTCGACGCGTCCGGACCGGATCAAAGAGGATATCGCCATGATCCAGAAGGAGATCCCTCAAGCGTTCTGGGAAGAGCTCGTGGAGAAAGGCTTCGTTTCAGAAAAAGCACCGTTACCGAAATAAACAAAAAAGCCTGCCGAAGAATGTCCTTCGGCAGGCTTTTTTTGTATGGGGAGCCCGGCTCTCTGTTACTTCCTTCCCTTGGCAAGTCCGGCTGCTTGGAATGGGCCGAGCAGCGACAGCCGGGCGATGTAGACCGAGATCTCCTCCGGTGATTCCTTCGTTCCCGTTTCCAGCCACTCCTGGATCACCCCGAGGTGGGCGGATACGAGATAGGAGAGCAGGTAATCGTACGGTACCAGACGATCTTCCTCCTTCGCGGTCTGCAGCACCTCCCTGCCGACGTTCGTCTTCAAGTAGTCTTTGAACGCGAGCTGGAAGGAAACGTCGCCGTTCGGACCGAGGACCGCATGCATGAACGCTGCATTTTCCTTTATATAATCCAAGAGGGATACGATGAAGGGGAGTGGTTTATTCGTTGCGAGGAAATGCTTCATCTCCTGGACGTCCACTTTCTCCGCCACCGCTTCGATCTCCTCGAACACCTCTTTCTCACACTGCTCCAGGAGATCGAACTTATCCTGATAATGCAGGTAGAAGGTACCCCGGTTGATCGCCGCTCTCGTCGTAATGTCCCGTACGGAGACGGCATGGAACCCTTTTTCCCCGATAAGCTCAGCAAGTGCTTCCCGGATCAGCTTCTTCGTCCGGATGACGCGTCGGTCATGGGTCATTATCTTTGTCCCCCTTTTTTTCATATAATCGACACTACATTGGAAAACTGTTGATTATACGGCAGTTGTGCCTCGGATTGTTCATTGTAATCTACTTCCAGCTTATTATAATGGAGATAGAAGCTGTTTATCAACACAGTGTTCATTAATTCGCTTATCAAAAAGAGGAGGATGTCACGATGAAAGCTCAGGTACTAATTGTAGGTGCGGGTCCGACGGGCCTCGCGCTCGCTCATAGTCTCGTAAAGCTCGGAGTGCCCTTCCGGATCATTGATCAAAACAAAGGACCGGGGGAGGCTTCGCGGGCGCTCGTCATCCACGCCCGGGTCCTTGAACATTACGCGCAGCTCGGTCTTGCCGAGCAGATCGTCGAGCAGGGGCTCCCGATGTCATCCCTTCGATTCTGGGAAGGGAAAGAAGAGAAGGCAAAGCTGGAATTCCCGGATTTAGGAAAGGGAGTGAGCCCGTTCCCTTACGTTCTCAACCTTCCTCAGGATGAGCATGAAGAAATTCTGGTGAAGGAACTGCAGCGAGCCGGAGTGGAAGTGGAATGGGAGACATCGTTATCGGCCTTCACGGATCACGGGGACCGGATCGACGCCCGCCTTGAGAAAAAGGGGGAAGAGGAGAGGACGTCTGTTTCCTACCTGGTCGGATGTGACGGCGCTCACAGCACCGTCCGGAAGGGGCTCGGGTTGGGCTTTCCCGGCGGCACGTATGAACAGCTCTTCTTCGTTGCGGATGTGGAAGCGGATATCGATGTCGTCCCCGGCAGTATGAATATCTTCGTGGAAGACAATAAGCTGCTTCTGTTCATGCCTGTCCGGGAGGAAGGGGCGTACCGTGTAATCGGAATGGCGCCGCCCGAGTTGACCGGTGTGGAAGACCTTTCTTATGCCGATGTGAGCGGTTATGTGGAAGAGAAAGTCGGCATCACAGCGACTAACGTCAACTGGTTCTCCACCTACCGCGTCCACCACCGGGTCAGTGAGCAATTCCGGAAAGGGCGTGCCTTCATCGCCGGTGACGCCGGGCATATCCACAGCCCGGCAGGAGGCCAGGGGATGAATACAGGAATCGGCGATGCCGTCAATTTATCGTGGAAGCTTGCTGCTGTCCTGAAAGGCGAAGGAGACGACGCACTTCTCGATACGTACGAAACGGAGCGGATAGCCTTTGCGAGAAGACTGATCGCCTCAACGGATAAGGTGTTCCAGAACGTCGTCGGGGACAACAGGCGCGGCAGCTTCTTGCGGAACGTGTTCTTTCCGCATATGCTTCCCCTTCTGTTCGGCTTCTCCGGCATAAAGAAAAAAGCGTTCCGCATCGTTTCCCAGACAGAGATCAACTATAAACAAAGCAGCATCAGTCAAGGCACAGCCGGAAAGATCGAGGCAGGGGACAGGCTTCCCTGGATAGAGACAGCTGCCGGGGACAATTTCGCCCCGCTCGCATCCTTCGACTGGCAGATCCACATCTACGGCGAGGCGGAGCCGGCACTCTCCGCCTTTGCAGAGAAGCATGCCCTGCCGATTCATGCCTTCCCTTGGCAGGCGGGGATGGAGAAGAAGGGATGGAAGCAGGATGCGCTCTATCTGATCCGGCCGGACGGGTATGTCGCCCTCGCCCTTCCAGAACAGGAAGTCGCCGCTGTGGATTCCTATTTCAAGAAGCACAACATTTTTTCCGATAAACGAAACAGAACCACATAAAACAAGGTCCGTTTCTTGATGGCCTCTCAACTTATTAGCTCTTTTTTTAGATGAATCATAGCAGTAAATGTAAAAAGAATTTGACATTCTTACATTTACTGCTATGATAAGAAATGTAAAAAGAATTTTACATTTTAATGAGAGAGGGAGCTGGGAAATGGATTATGTTAAAATCGTGTATTCCGTCCTATTGTTAATCAGCGGAATTTTGATTTTCGTTGCACCAATGTTTCAAAGAGGTGATGAAAGAAGGAAGTTTATCCACACGAAAGCTCAATCCTATGCGTTCATCGTAGTTATAGGTGTGCTTATTTTAGAAGTGGCCCAGTCCCTTTACCTGACTATCGATGGGAATGCTTCTTATAATGGTAATGGGATTTCCCCCATAATGTTTCTAACCGTCATTTCCGTTATTTATTTAGTGACATTACTAATTTACAGAAAAAAATATGGTGATTAAATGCAAAATCACATTAGAGAATTAAGAAAATCGGTTAAGTTATCCCAGGAAGAACTGGCTAAACTCTGTAAAGTATCCAGACAAACGATCAATGCCATCGAAAATGATAAATACGACCCCACCTTGCAATTAGCGTTTGACATAGCCTCTGTATTGAACACCACAGTAGATAAGCTTTTCATCAGCAGTTCGAGCAGAAAGTGATAAATTTGACCTCCCATCGAGGTCTTTTTTTATGCACTCGTAGACAATTGAATTTCCTCGATCAGACGGAAAAAAAGTCCGGGATATGCTCCCGGACTTTTTCTTATTCCTGTTCCTTGATATATTCCTGAACGACCTCATACACATACTCCTGGTTCGATGCTGCCGTGTCCGGGTTGTACGCTCCGCCGTTCGTCTTATTGTTGGAAAGGATGCGGATGCCGAGGAACGGTACGTCATAGGCGCCGGCGATCTGTGCCGCTGCCGCCCCTTCCATCTCCTCGACAGAAGAGCCGAAGTTCTCGTGGAACCACTGGATGCGGTCGACTTCATTGTTCCAGACGTCGGCTGATCCGATCGTTCCTTCGACGACTTTGCCGTCTTCATACGTATCCTTCACGGCGTTCGCCGCTTTCAGAAGACCCTCGTCCCCTTCGAAATAGCGGACTTTCTCCGCGTCTTCATCCTCGCCCGCGCTTCCTTCGGAGGCAAGCAGGTCCATCGGAATCCACTCGGTCGGCTCGATGCCTTCTTCGTCTTCCAAATGGCCCGTTTTCAGAGAACCGAGGTTGACCGTTCGTTTCCCGAGGACGATATCAAAGACGTTCAACTCCGGATCGTGCCCGCCGGATGTCCCCTGGTTGATGATCGCGGCTGGATCGAACTTTTCAATGGCGATCGCCGTCGCTGCTGCGGTGTTTTCCATTCCTTTGCCTGTCTTCATGACGATGACGGGATAATCATCGACCGTTCCTTTATAAAATACGAAGCTGCCGGATGTTTCCTCTTCGACGTCCTTCAGACGAGCGGCGAATTCCTCCGCCTCGATCGGCATCGGTCCCTGGATGAGAATCGGCTGCTGCGGATCGGCTTCCTCCGCCTCTGCTTTCGTCGTGTCGGTTTGGGTGTTACAGCCGGCAAGCATGGATAATACGATAAGTAAAAGTGCGATTGTTCGGATTGTGGCTGTCTTCTTCATCTGTCTCTCTCCTTCGATGTTTGGTTTTCCATAAGGGCCGCGGCATAAAAAAAAGCGCCCGGGACCAGCAGATCAGCTGCTGTCTCAGACGCCAAGTCAAAAATGTACAATTGGATGGAAAAGCCGTTCCAATCAGGAAACCCGTGACATTCTCAACTCGTAGTCCGGTTCTTTCGATGGGAACCGGGTAGAGACGCTCAGACCATATCACTGAGAATATACGAGTACCTTATGGAATTGATTACGGTGTTCACTATACCAGATAGCTTTCCGTTCCACAACCGTAAAAAGCGAACATTTTCATTTATTAAAAAAATAAAGTTCGCTTTTCAGGTCAATATTTGCCGTATTCTGTCGCCGTCAGCGTCGTCGATCCGAAAATGGCGAGTGAAGGGTCCTGGTCGAGCTTACGGATCGTCAAATAATACGTGACGTTTCGCTCCCGGGGCTGCAGCGTATCGACATACAGGAGCGGGACCGGCTGGGCGAACCCTTCCCGGCCGCCGGCGATTTCGACCGCGTTGCTGTAGACGATGCTTGCGGGATCGAAATAGTTTTTGTAAAGGCTGACGACGATGCCGCACGCTTCTTCTGATGTATTGGTGACGGGGATGAGCCCGTTCAAGGAAACGGGGTTCCCGGTCGTCCCGGCATGGAGCGACACTTTCGAGATCGCCCGGTCTTCTTCGAACAGGATCGGCAGGCCGGAGAACGCCTGATTGTCGAAGTTGAACTGGACGAACCGTTTATGATGGACACTGTTCTTCTGGTTGAAGACAGGGTTGAAGTTCGGCAGGTAACTGCTCGAGACGGTTTTCTTATGGGAATGGTCTTTCATGGCTGTAGGCAGCTCCTTTCTTCATGGATTCCAAGAGTCCGCGAGAAGCCTCTTTATGCATGATATGTAAAAAGGCGGAATGTGGAATATGCGTGATGGAAAACGTGGGTGTTGGGTTGGAGAGGTCGGGCTCCGGGGAATGGGACGCTTTCCGCGGGGCGGCCGGTGAGCCTCCTCATCGCGTCGCTCTTCCAGGGTCTCACCTGTTCCGCTAATCCCGCCGGAGTCTGCCCATTCCCCTCCGCCCTATGCGGTAATTATATCCCCTCTGTTTTATGCTCCATCAACCGGCTGCAGCGGATGGAGAGAGAAATAAACATACCGAAAGGAGGACATGCTTCCCGTCTTCCCTACAGAGGCGCGTGTCATAACCCTGTTTCCTTGTGAATATAGTCCTTGAATAAGGGGAGAGCTTGGATACATAACGGCCGATCAGCAGAGGAGGGGGGCACATCGATGGCAACATGCACGCATTGCGGAAAGGCGCTCAAGGACGGGGAGAACTTTTGTACAGGATGTGGGAATAAGCGGGCCACGCGCGTTTCCGGGAAACGGAAGACGGCACCGCTTTCGAAGAAGCAGAAGCTGACGTTCCTGATCGGAGGAGCAGCGATCGTGCTGCTTGTCGCCGGGCATTTCATCGTGACACAGATGCTTGACCCGGTCACGAAGATCAAGGCGATGGACCGGGCGGTGACGGAGGAGGATGCGGAAGGTTTTCTTGATGAGCTTGAGGTGAAGAAGGACGCCTGGCTGAAGGAAGAGGAGTACCTGCGCTACATCAAGACGAGCGATTGGGAGACGATTCGTGAGCGGCTGACCGGAGCTGTCCACGCGGAGCAGGAATTCGATCGGATCGTGCGCGATGATTACGGCAATCCGTTTTTTATCGTGAAGAAGAAACCGTTCCTTTTCTATGACAGGTTCGAGTTCGAAGCGGTGCCGACGACGGTTCATGTGACGACAGAGCTCTCCGATACGTCCTTTGAGGTCGAGAACGAGACGTACGATTTCAAAGATCCGGTCGAGAGGGAGACGCTCGCGTCCGCCTATCCGGGGACGTATGAGATAAAAGGAAAAGCGGACGGTGATTACGGGGGTTGGAAGGAGACGTGGGTGCTCGATATTTTTTCCGGGGAGAACGGCTACGATTTCTATGCGGACTTCCTCTATTCCAACTACGGCATCGATACGAACAAGCCGGAAGCCGTCCTTTTCGTGAACGGAAAGAGTACGAAGAAGACGCTCGCCGAAGTCGGGGAGATCGGGCCGGTTCCTGAGGATGCGAAGCTTGAGCTGCACGCCGAATGGAAGAACGCAGACGGCAGGGTAGAGAAGTCCGAGGTCGTCCGTCCGGGAGACGTCTCGTTCGGTGCGCTCCCGTTCCTGTTCGGCATGGAGGAGGAAGATGCCTTCCTTGAGGAGGAACAAGCGCCGGTGGAAGCCGCGGCTCCCGGGGGCGGGGAAGAACAGGCGGCTGAATTCGTGGAAGCATTCCGGACGGCGTATGAAGAAGCGTTGAACACACGCGACTACAGCAGGATTGAACCTTTTTTGAAAGAGGGAAGCGTTGCAGCCTCTGATTTGAAAAGCTTCATGGCCGGGCTTGAAGAGGACGGCTCATCCTATGAGTTCCTCACGAATGAAGTGTCGGCGATCGATGCCCGGGATGAGAACACCTTTTTCCTGACGACAAGGGAGACGTTCGTCTTCCACGGAGCGGACGGTGCAAGCGTCGACTATGACCGGAAGAAGGAGTACCGGATCGTTCTTGTCGACGGCACGTTCGCGATCGAGGAAATCACCATCCGGGACACCGATAGAAACTGATTCTTTTCATGCGGCACCAGAGAACAACCAAATAGATGGAAAGGGATGATTCTATGTACTGTCAACAATGCGGCACGACAATCGAGGCCGATGCGAATTTCTGTGGAGGCTGCGGTCTGCCCGCTTCCAGCGTGGAAGGGGAGGCGGTCGTGCGCAGAGCCGCGCTTCCGGTTCCAGTCGGCGGTCCCTATACGAACCGGGCGGCCCGGACAGGGAGCTCGTTCGTCACCTTCGCCCGCGATGCGCTGAAAGGCCCGTGGCAGGCGAGCAGGGCGACAGGGGAAAACCAGCTCCTTGAAGGCGTCCTCACGCTCGTTGCGATCGCCCTTCTGATGCCTTTGTATTCCTACTTCGTCGCACGGGAAGCGGCCGGTGGGTTCGGAGGATTCGTCGAGGTCCCGTTCGGCGCCACCGTCCTGGAGCCGTTCCTCTACATGCTCTTGTTCCTCGCCGTCTACGCCGGTATCAATGTCGGCGTCGCCAAAATGATGCATAACGACGTCAGCTTCAAGAACGTCCTGGCCCGCTACGGTGCACTCGCCATCATCCCGGGCTGCGGTCTCGTTCTTGCCAACTTCCTGCAGCTGATCTCGCTGAACTTCGTCGGCGCTCTCGTCTATCTCGTCACACTCGTCGCGTTCCTGCTCGCAAGCGTCACTCTTGTTTTCTCCATCGATGCGGACAGGGAAACCGAAGGCGGCCTCGACAGTTTCTACGGACTGCTGATCACGAGCGTCGTCATGATGCTGTTCTTCTTCCTCGTCGGCATGAGCCTCGTCGACCGGATGGTGAACCAGATGCCGTTTTTGTGGTAAAAGCGCTACAGAAAAACCCAGGATATAAAAAGTCCAGGTGCAGAAATGGGAATTACTGCACCTGGACTTTTGCTGCTGACTGGATTTCCTCCTCCTGTTGAGTCAATGCCTGATTTTATGAGACCATTTCACTGGAACCGGCTTGGAGGTGACAGGAAATGGGCAATGGACGGAGACTTACTCTATCCATCCTCTTATCGATCGTATTAACGACTATTTTAGTAAATGCAGTAGAAAACACTACGATTCTATCCGCGGGAACAGCTGTCATTATCTTCTTCTCCCTGTGGGTATTCAACAGGAAAAGATGGAAGGGAAACAGCAGGAAATAAGAACGAAAACGCGCCATACCTTAAGTGGGGATTGGTGCGTTTCTTCCTTTATTACCATTTTTATGAAACTGATGGCCGTAGGTATTCGTACATATAAGAAGACACACAAACGGAGGTTTTTTCGATGTGGAAAAAAATGACCACCCTTGCTGTGGTACTGCTGCTGGCTGTCGGCTGTGCATCCGATCCGTCTGCAGGAGAAGATACAGAAGAGAAGCCGACGACGAAAGAAAAGGTGACAGAGATGCTGGAGAAAATGTTCTCCGGACCGGATGAAGCATTAACGAAGCTTTTTGATCAGAGTGATCACGAAGGCCTCGTGAACTATTACGAGGAGCAGTTTGGCGGATACATGACCGATGAGCGGATGGAAGATGCGATGAATACCAACTTGTTTACAAGCTTTCACCAAAAAGCTTATAGCAATGATGTAAAGATGGATATAAAGAAACTGGACGTGGAAGAGAGTGGGGATGCGGAAGGTGCGTATGATTTTGATATCCAGATCAACATCAGTAATGGGGAGACGGCAGGTATTAAGGGAAGAGTGAATACGGACGAAGAGGGGAATGTCACCCGGGTGCATTTCAGCGACGGCCAACCCCTGCTCCATGCCTTCGATAAACCGGAAGAAATAGAAGAAGGCCTTTACCAATACGATTCATCTATGGCGGAGGCCGTCGCAGGTGACGAAGCTTACCAGCCGATGTATCCGACGATCATGCCTTATGAAGTGGACGGCGTACAAGTCGATTCGGAGAGCAAACAGCAGGAAGAGAACCTGACCTTCACCTTTTATGGTGAAAAGGGAGAAAAGCTGGAACTGACAACCGTCAAGGACGGCGAAATTGCTTATGAAGAAACAGAGACGGAAGAAGCGATGGTCGGTGATCAGACGGCGCGTTATGCAGGTAAGGAAGGCGGAGAGCAGCGGCTGATCTGGACGAATGGATCGATTACGTATGAGTGGAAAGGCAAGGTTGAGGGGATGTCGAAGGAAGACATGATTAAGATGGCAGAGTCTTTCGAGTAATGAAGGAGCATCATCAGTAAAGGAGTCTTTTTAATGCGTGCAAAACTTGTTAAGTCTTCCATAGCTGCCGGCTTTCTTACCTTTGTGCTCTGCCTCGTCATTTTCTTCGCAGCAGACTCTCCCTCTCCCTATATAGGTGCCCTCGTTACAGGCTTTCTCATTTTTGAAATAGTCTTCTATCATTTCTTTGGCAGAGACAGGGAGAAGCAACGGTTGAGGTAAGGACAACTATATGTTTTTGGGGCTGGTATTTTATACGCTGGAGTGCATCGTCAATCAGTGTCGTACTTACCTGCTATTTATCCATGAAAAGTAAAAAAGTAACGCAGATCTTTGAAGGTTGAATGTGATGGAAAAAAAAGAAACAGGGAGGGGATCCGCCATCGAAAAAGAGAAGAATGGTCAAGCAATCTTATTAACGATCGGTTGGTTATCGGCTGTATTAGCTCTTGGTTTCTTACCGGTATTTCTCGGCCCCGTGGCGATCAGTATGGGGGTTGTCTTAAGAAGGGATTATGATGTCGGTAAACAAGGGAATGTCTTAATAGGAGCAGGAATTATTGGGATTAGTGCAGGCATGGTCATAGGCTTCTTAACCGCCTGATGAATGGTGGTAAAATCCTATCCCGAGCTTAATCTTCGCTTGATATGGGAATTAAATCCAATGGAGAGGGTATATGCCAAAGAAGATCCTTTGTCTACATCAGTCTAGCTTCTCTCTTGTTCGGGCCTGCGTTATTGGACTTCATGAACGGCTGAGGAGAACAGGGTAATCTATAAACGACCCCGAGGTGATTGGATGAGTTTTAAAAAGAACTTCGTTATCCAAACCATCTTATTACTGGTTTCGTACCTGATCCTGTTCCTGGTGGATACATTCGTTCATCCTGTCAAAGATAGTTTTTGGACAATCCTTACCTTCGTGTATATAGGTGAATTGATTTTTTATAAATTGGATTCCGGCTATCGGGATAATAAATAAAAGGATTAAACCACTCTCTATGCTTTCTGAAAAAGCGATAAATGAGGTGCGATTAATAAAGATTACCAGTCACATCGAGGTCGAACAAAATAAGAGAAGGATCTTTTTTCTGGAACAAAACAAAAAGCAGTACATGCTTCAAACGGCTTTTTCTAGCTGTTGGTTTTTAGGGGGAATTCGTATCAAAGGGAATAAAAATAGCAAAGACCAAGAAAGCATTTCATTCAAAGTGACAGCCTGGTGGTTTTCTATCCCGAGAATCATACGTATCAGTATTTTTCTGATAGCATTTCTTATCATGGCTGTCCTGTTGTGGTGAAAGGACAAGCGTTGAACGAAGAGAGCCGATCTGCACCAAAGCGGGCTCTCTTTTTATTCTTAAAAAAAGGAGCCGGCATATGGAAGCTATCTCTGTCGTACTCATGTCCATCGGTCTCATTCTGGCTCCTGTGGTCGGATTCTTCTATCCTGCGTGGAGACAAAGTCAGGGAAGGGATTTATCCGAACGGCAGGTGTACGGCATTCGGGCTTTAGGGATCGGGATTCTGCTGTTGATGTATATCCTGATTCAAATCATCCGACTGGTATCCAATTGAAGGCTCCAGCTTAGAGAGGTTCGTGACGAAGGGAATTGACGAAACGGCGGTATGTGGTAGAATGAAATCTATTACCAATCGAATAGTTTGAATTTTCTTATCGAGAGAGGCAGAGGGACTGACCCTGTGAAGCCTCGGCAACCGGCAGATGCATGCACGGTGCCAATTTCAGTGGAAGGCGAAAGTCATTCCGAAGATGAGAGGACAAGCAGCAGCCCGATACGGTTGTGCGAAACCCTTTTCTCTTAGTGAGTGAAGGGTTTTTTATTTTTTTCAAAAAAGGGGCTGGTGATCGCTTCAAGTGGTTCCATAAAAGGATGAAGAGGAGGATGGCGATGTTCATAGCGATGATGGTGTGGGTGGGAACGATGATTTTCTCCTTCCTGTTAGGCACCTTTCTCTGTTACAAAGTGGAGAAGTCAGGAGTGAAACGGTGGGGAGCTACAGGGAAACTGTTCAAGTATAAATGAAGTGGGGAAGGAAGTTGCTGACAAATGATATGGTATGTAGTCGTATTTAGTTTTTATGTGCTTTTTCTAGTATGGGCGAATATAAAAAGTTTGAAAAAAGCAGAGTCGATCGATGATTATACAACCGGAGGCCACAGGATGGGGCTGCTTCTTGGTATCGGTACCACGGCAGCGACATGGGTCAGTGTGGCGTCTGTCATCGGGGTCCCTGGTTATTTGTACAGCTCCGGTGTCGCAGCTGTCATCGGCTGGGTCGCGGGCTGGTGCTTCGGCGGTGCCTTGATCCCGATCGTCGCGTACAAAATTAGACGACCGGAAAAGCCGGCCAGGACGTTTCCGGAATTCATCCGGCATCGGTTCGAGCCGTTTGAGAACAAGAGTGCTCTGCAGGCGATTGTCGGCATTCTTATGTTTATCGGTTATTTGCTTCTCGTCAATATTCAGGTGACTGGTTTCGGTATTGTGTTTTCCAGTATTACAGGCATTGATTACAAACTCGCAATCTTCGGATTCTTATTATTTATTATCATTACCAGTGTAGGTGGATTTTGGTCGGTGGCAGCGACAGATACAGTGAACACGATCCTCATTACGATCGGCGTCCTGCTTGCGGGCGGTGTCGTATGGTCGTTAACGGGTGGAATCGGCAGTATCCTGGACACGCTTGCGACGACAACCGCTCCGACAAACGTCGGCGGACCGGACCTTGAAGAGGGTATCCTGCTTTCCCCGTTCGGGACCTTCGGTATCGGGGCCCTGCTGTCCATTTTCATTTCGAACTCTTTAGGGACGCCTTCTTCCCCGCACTGGGTCACAAGGATGCTGGCTCCTCAAAACGTGAAAGTGGCGATTTTGCAGGTCGTAGGTACGATCGTCGTGTTGATCTTCATCATGGGGCCGCTGATCGTCATCGGTCTAGGGGCGAAAGTGCTCGTACCCAGCATACCGGTCGGAAAGACGACCGATTATATCATTCCTTTGGTCATTCAGGAGTACACGCCGCCGATTATCGGTGCCATTACCCTGGTAGCTATTTGTGCAGCGGCTATATCAACGGCCAACTCTATGCTCCTGCACTGCGCTACGTCACTTTATTATGACGTGTACTTGAACATAGCTCCGAAGAAGATCAGTGAGAAGAAGTTCAAGAACTGGCTGCGCCTGAGTATATTCGGGATCGCCGCCGTGGCTGTTCTGTTAGCGATCAATCCACCGTGGTTTTTGGCGATGGGCTTTGTCTACGTGTACGGAGGATTCGGCGCCGCCTTCTTCCTCGTCGTATTCTTAGGTCTGTACTGGAAGCGGATGAACCGGGCTGGTGCTTATGCCGGTATCATTATCGGGTCTCTCGTTTATATCGCGGCGAAGGCCTTAGGATACGAGCTGCCTTTTGTCATCGCCGTTGCTGCATCCCTCATTGGTGTGATGATCGCGGTTTACTCGACGAAAAGGGCTCCTTTGGAAGCTTACGAGCCGTACTTTGAAGCGGAAATCAGTGATTCCACTCGTGAGGTGCTGTCGAATATCAGAGCGTCCTCGCAGGGGGAGTCCGAGGAGAAATCGCATAAGATAGGGTAGGTGGGGGATTTAACTGCCTGATCCGTGATTAGAGCTGCACCTTCCTTGTGGAGGTGCAGCTTTTTTAGTTTATTGAAGAAGCAGGTTTGCTGGGAGAGCGGGCTCCGGGAAATGGGACGCTTTCCACGGGGCGGCCGGTGAGCCTCCTCATCGCGTTGCTCTTCCGGGGTCTCCCCTGTTCCGCTAATCCCGCCGGAGTCTGCCCATTTCCCTCCGCCCTGTACTGAGATTGTCTTCCATAAAATAGATACAAGAGAAGCGAGAGCGTGTTCATAGAAAAAATTCCATACATATGTGCAATTCATTCCTTGTTCTTTTTTAACCTCTTAATTTTGTCGACAGCTTTTTTAGTTCATTGAAGAAGCAGTTTTGCTGGGAGAGCGGGCTCCGGGAAATGGGACGCTTTCCGTGGGGCGGTCGGTGAGCCTCCTCTTTTTATATCTAACTCTTTCTTGGAAGACTTCTTTTGAAAATAGTAGCAGCTTGTAAACAGTGATCTTTTCCTTTATAAGGAAAAACGGGTCCGTACATGGTATTGTAAATATAGAAAAGAGCAGGACACAATAGCATGGAGAAAGATACAGTAAGAGAGGGAGGGGGATTACATGGACGTTTTCGGAATGATGGGGTTCATTTTTGGGATCATGGGATTCATTTTCGGTCTGATTGCGTTTACGACAGGCGCGATCAGTACCAACAAAGTGAAAGAGCTGGAAGACAGAATCAGTGATTTAGAAAGAAAATCGTGAATAGAACGTGATGCAGGAATGATCACCGTCTCTAAGTATCGTGACATGCACTCCCTCTCTTTTGTGAAATAGAAGATTAGAAACCATGAGCTGCTTAAAACACTGGGATGGCGATGGGGAAGCAGCAGCACAAAACAGGAGCTGTACTCAAAAATATCCACTGTTTTTACAGTTTTTTTATACTTCACAAACCATTGAAAAAAGGTTATCGTATAAACCAGGTTTTATTCTATTACACATGAACTCGTTAAAATTCAGCAACAGGAGGAAGGAAGAGGGAGATGAAAAAAATACCATTGTTGTTAAGGATTGTTCTTGCGATCGCTCTAGGTATCGTGATAGGGCAATTTGCACCAGAAATCCTTATTGAAATTGCTGCAACATTTACAGGTTTATTCGGTAACTTTCTGAGCTTTGTCATCCCGTTAATCATTCTCGGTTTTATTGCTCCCGGCATCGCGTCCATGGGAAGAGGCGCAGGAAAGATGCTTGGTCTGACGACTGGATTAGCCTATGCCTCTACGGTCCTGGCAGGTACGGTGGCTTTTTTGACTGCTAAGAATCTGTACCCATCCTTTTTGCAAGGGCAAAGTGGAGAATCCTTTGCTAATCCGGAAGAATCGCTGGTGGAAGCACCTTTTTCCGTTGAAATGACTCCCATTATGGGCGTAATGGCCGCACTTATATTATCTTTCCTGTTAGGAGTAGGAATGACGGCTGTTAAAGGGGATTATTTATTACAAGTCATGAATGAATTCCGCTCCATTATCCAGAAAGTAATAAAGAACATCATCATCCCTCTATTGCCGTTTCATATATTCGGAATCTTCGCGAATATGACGTATGCAGGGCAAGTGGGTACAATCTTGAGTGTATTCGCGAAAGTGTTCTTGATGATCATATCGCTGCACTTGCTTTATCTTGTAGTCATGTATTGTATTGCAGGCAGTATGCATGGCAGGAATCCATTCCGCTTATTGAAAGTAATGACGCCTGCCTACTTTACAGCGCTTGGAACGCAGTCTTCTGCGGCTACGATTCCCGTCACATTAAAGCACGTGAAGAAAATCGGGGTACGGGAACGTGTAGCAGACTTTGCTGTGCCGTTACTTGCTAATGTCCATTTGGCAGGAAGTGCGATCACGATTACCAGCTGTGCCATGGCGGTTATGTATATGCAAGGACAAGCAACCACATTCGCAGACGTATTCCCGTTCATACTGATGGTAGGAATTACGATGATTGCCGCCCCGGGTGTACCTGGCGGAGCGGTCATGGCAGCCATCGGCCTTCTCGAATCGATGTTAGGATTTAATTCCACCATGGTCTCTTTAATTATTGCTCTCTACCTGGCTCAAGACAGCTTCGGTACCGCAACGAACGTTACGGGCGATGGAGCAATTACTGCCATTGCTGATAAGCTTATGAAAAAAGATAAACAAGAGGATGTTCCAGTACCCGGTCAGAACGTGGGATAAGAACATTCGCTTATAGTAAAAACCCGCTGCTTAGGCAGCGGGTTTTTTTGTTTGCTACATATTAGGAGAGCGTGCAGGTGCTTAACTTACTGCACATGTAATACATGATAAGACCCCCTGGGTTCAAGTTTTCACCTGAAAGGGGCGTTAGAAAAATGTTGCAGGGGAACTTCGTCTGCTTAAGGAACGAACCCAACGCTTTGGAGTAACATCTTTCCATTCCATTTTGTTTAGTAACTATTTTTTCTTTTTCTTTGCATAGAATTCAGCAGCCTTCTTACGGTTGCCGCACATTTCCATGCTGCACCAGCGTCGCTTCCCTGGTTTAGAGGTATCCACGAAGTAGAGACGGCATTCTTCATGCTCACAATTTCGTATCCGGCTGACAGAAGTTGTTTCCAGTGTGTGAAAAATAGATCGAATGATATGGTACAGGACATGATCTTTCACCGACATTCCTTCACACACCAATTTAAATGCTTCCTCAGCAGATGCAACGGTCAGACGGACGTTCAGCTCTTCCGACATCTTTTGTAACTGCTTGATTGTATCGAGGGATACTTCCTTATTTTGTTCCAGATCAGACAGGACGATTTGGCAAAGGCTTCGAAGCGAACGAAGCTCATGGATCAGCGCATGCAGGGTTTCTTTGTTTTCCAATGCGTCAAGATCAGACTGCCGCACGGCGTTGTTTTCCTTCAGCCATTGAAACGTAGCAGATCTATCGTCTAAGGTATCAATCTCTTGTTTATTGGCGTTGTAAGTAGTATTGACGAGGTTGATCCATGCAGGACCACCTAAAACAAATAGTGATTTATCCATCTCTTTCTCCTCCCCCCTTAAATATAACCGTTAAAAGATATGTTGACAAGTTATAAAAGGTGCCTTAATGTAAGTTTATAACCTTTAAAATTATTTTTAATAGGTTATAAAATGTTAGGAATGTAAAGTGTTGTCGTATTACAAGGATTGGATGGAGCATGGCTACTAAAAAACTTATGAGGTGATTACATGGAAGTGGCGTACAAAACAGTGAAAGTGAATGGCATATCGATTTTTTACCGGGAAGCGGGAAATAAAGAAAATCCAACGATTCTCTTGCTTCATGGTTTTCCTTCCTCTTCTCATATGTTCCGAAATTTAATTACAGAGCTGATGGAGGATTATCATATTGTGGCCCCTGACTATCCAGGGTTCGGAAACAGTGACCAGCCTGAATTGGAAGAGTTTGATTATACATTCGATACCATCGCTCTTTTGATCCATGAATTTGTAGAAGAATTAAACTTAGAGAAGTTCAGTATTTACGTTCATGATTATGGAGCTCCGGTAGGCTTCCGGTTGGCAGCCGACCATCCGGAACGAATTCAATCCATCATTACTCAAAATGGGAACGCTTATGAAGAAGGGCTCCTGCCTGCCTGGGACCCTGTCCGCACCTATTGGGGAAATCCGAGTGAGGAAAATAAGAATAACATCCGATTTCTTTTATCTGCGGAGTTTACGAAGTATCAATATACGAACGGAACGCGAAACCCCGAACGCATCAGTCCCGATGCTTGGAATATGGATCAATGGGCATTGGATCGTCCCGGCAATGACGACATCCAGCTTGCTTTGCAATACGACTACAGGAACAACCTTAAACAATATCCACGTTGGCAGGAATTCTTCAGGACGTATCAGCCTCCTACACTGGCTGTATGGGGGAAAAACGATATATTCTTTGGGCCGGAAGGGGCACTTGCTTTTCAAAGAGATCTCGAAGACTGTGAAGTACACCTTCTAAATACCGGGCACTTTCCATTAGAAGAAGATTTGCATACAAGTGCTTCTTTAATCAAACAGTTCCTGCACGACCGTTTAAAATAAGTGCTCCCAGCACGAGGAAAGCGGATCTCCGTATCATGCCGGAGATCCGCTTTCCTCTTTCCTTATCCTTTAATGAATGCCTGACTCATGTACTCTTTCAAATCTGTCGATGTTTTATTCAACTTCTCGATTTCGGTCATGAATGCCGTCACGAGCTTCGCTTCCTCTTGGGAAGATTCGGCGATATCGTGGAAATCCTCCTCCATCCGGCTGATCGCTCCTTTGATGTCATTCAGCGTTTCTTCTATTTTTTCTGTCGCCGTCTTCGAGTCGGCGGAAAGCTTGCGGACTTCATCGGCAACGACGCCGAATCCGGCGCCGACGCTTCCAACGCGGGCGGCTTCAATGGCGGCGTTCAGGCCGAGCAGGTTCGTCTGGTCACTGATGCTGCGGATTGTTGAGACGACGTCTGTCACGTTCCGCGAATACTGGGCTGTCTGTTTCGTGTTCTGTGAAATCTGCTCGGTCGTCGCGGACAGCTCCTCGGAGTGGGCGGCGATGTGCTGCACTTTGCCAAGCAGCGATTCAGAAATATCTTCCATCGAGGTGATGATGGAGGTGAACATATCCCGCTTCCGTGTACTGACAGCTGCATTGACGGCAGCGATCACCTGCCCGTTTTCTTTAATAGGAAAAGAAATGCTGTTGAAGGGAACCCCGAACTCTTCTTCTCCGACCTTCACGACGGTCGTGCCGTTCGGATCGACCATCTGAAAGTTCAAGTATCCGTCAGGCAGCGGATCACCCGGCTGGTGCTGGAAGTTCAGCTCTTCACTCGGGGAGTAGTAGAGGTACTTTTCGTGGTCGAATACGGTAAGCATCGTATCCTCCCGCAGGATTTCTTTTATGTATGGAATGGATGTGATGAATGCGTCAACTTTGTTCATGTGTAACTCCTTTATAGCTTCTTTTCCTTTAATATCGGCTGCGTCCGGTCAAAATGAAAGGGTTATGGCAGAAGGTTTTTATCCCTTTCGTCTATTCCGACAGCATGAAAAAGCAGCCCGGTACCGGGCTGCTTTGGTTGAGTTTATTTTGTATTCGTGAATCCACCGTCGATGCTGATGACTTCACCGTTGATGTACTGCGCTTTGGACGTCAGCAGGAAGGTCACTAATTCTGCGACTTCCTCCGGTGTACCAAGACGCTTCTGCGGAATACCGCCGGTGGCGTTTTCCTTCATTTTCGGATTGGCTTCGTAGAATTCTTTCACCATTTTCGTTTCTGTCGGACCTGGTGCAATGGCGTTGACCCGCAGCCCGTCCTTCGCATATTCCGCTACCATGCTCTTCGTCAACCCGACGATGCCGTGTTTCGTTGCGGAATACGTGACGACCGAATCCTGGCCGATGACACCGGCACTGGAGGATGTATTCACAATCGATCCGCCGCCGTTCTTCACCATGACTTCTGCTACGTAGCGGACACCATACAGCGCGCCAAGCAGGTTGATGCCGACGATTTTCTCGATCTCATCGACCGACGTATCCAAATAGTATTTCCCGCTTCCGGAAATACCGGCGTTATTGAAGAAATAATCGATCCCGCCGAAGTGCTCGACTGTCTGATCGACGTAATTTTTGACGTCTTCTTTTTTCGAAACGTCCGCCTTCACGAAGAGGGCGTCGACGCCTTTCGCTTTCAGCTCCTGAACCGTTTCCTCCCCAGCAGTGGCATCGACATCGACGATTGCTGCGTTTACGCCTTCTTCTGCAAGCAGCATAGCCGTTGCCTTACCGATTCCGCTGGCTCCACCTGTAATGATAGCTGTTTTACTCATGTTCATTCCTCCCTACCTCTTTATAATATTCCTCCTCAGCATGAAAATAAAAGAATCTGCCTGAGTCTTTCGGTTTGCGACGTAAGTAATGGTAATGGTGGATATATTTTCTTTTTCATCGTAGAAGGAATGATCATCCAAGAAATAGAAGAGGAAAGAGGGGGGATGGAAATGCACTACACATCTTTATTGGAAGAAGACTTACTGGACGCTGCCGAGTTATACTGCCGCGCCTTTACAGGGGAAGGTTTCTCGAACGAGGAGAAGGAATCCGCACTCCGGAACATACAAAAGCACACCACTTATGAAGGATATACAGGGATGAAAGCCACCGATCAGGACGGTCGTCTGGCAGGTTTCGCGTATGGTTATAAAAGTCTGCCGGGTCAATTTTATCGGGGGAAATTAGAAGAACAGATGACACAGGACCAAGCAGACTTCTGGTTGAACGACTGCTTTGAGTTCGTAGAGTTAGCCGTCGACCTCTCCTATAAGAGGAGGGGAGTCGGGAGTTCTTTACACGATAAATTGTTTGAGGTCGTACGGAATTCTACAGCCGTCCTGACTACATCCATCAGTAACATTTCGGCGGTAAGCCTGTATGAAAAGAAGAGGTGGAAAATCATTAAAGACCATGCACCGGTCATTTCATCTCGAAATCTTCAAGTCATTATGGGGAGGGAATCCCCCTCAAAAGCTATACACCAAGATAAACAGACGGCCGCTGTGCCGTCCGTTCACAAAGGAGGAGTCGCCGGACGATGGTAAAAAGAAAATCCTTAGCAGCTTTCCTTCTGCTGATGATCACGGTTCCCGTCTACAGCTTAATTTCTGAAGGTCCACTATCTACGTATGTTCGCTTTTTTGTCTACGCTTTATCCTTTGCCGTCTTATGCGGAACGCTTCTATCCATTGGTTTGGAGGCGTTGATTAAGAAACTGGGTTCCAACAGCTTCCCCCTGCGATTGATCCTGCATATCGGGACAGCGCTCCTATTAACCGCTGCATTCGTTACCAACAATTACATAACGATCGCCATGTATTTTGCCTTGCCTGTCGCTCTCGGTTATTTCGTCATCGATGAAGGATTGAGAGTCCGATCAAAGCGCCTTGGCTGATCGGGCAATGGGGAGGAGTAATGATGAAAGAGAACGATCGCTTCAAAGAAACGATTCAAACGGAAGAAGAATTGCGGGCCATCATCGGTATTCCCAGTGACTTAGTTAAAAACAAAGTATTGACCTATCTGGATCATCATTGTGCTGCGTTTATCTCCAAATCTCCATTCCTTGTTATATCCACTGCCGATGAATTCGGCTTCTGCGATGTTTCCCCGAGGGGAGATGAGGCCGGATTTGTACGGGTTCTGAATGAAAAGCAGCTTGTCATACCGGAGAGGCCCGGCAATAAACGTGTCGATTCGATGCGGAACATTCTGTCCAATCCAAGCGCAGGTCTTCTCTTTTTCATTCCCGGAATGGAAGAAACGTTAAGGGTGAATGGGAAAGCGACGTTAGTGACAGATGACGAGCTTCTGGAGAGCATGTCCCATAAAGGGAAAAAGCCGCTCCTCGGTATCGGGGTGGAGGTAGAAGAGTGCTTTGTTCATTGTGCGAAAGCTTTCCTGCGTTCGGGCTTGTGGAAGCCTGACTCCTGGCTGGACAAATCCCATCTGCCATCAGCTGCGGAAATGTTGTTTGACCATGCGAAGCTACCACGATCCAATGTGGATTCCATTCAAAAGAGATTAGAAGAAAGCTATACAAAGCGACTTTATTAGCCGCAACTTTTATTTCCAGGAGGCTTCTATGACGACCAACCTGTACCTCGTACGACATGCCCATTCAACCTACACACCAGACGAAAGGAATCGACCGTTATCAGAAAGAGGATACAAGGATGCAGAGAAAGTGACCGAGCTGTTAAGAAAAGAGAAAATCGATGCCGTCCTTTCCAGCCCCTATGCAAGAGCGGTTCAAACCGTGGAAGGAACGGCTGTTTCTCATGGGAAAGAGGTGCATCTCCTCGAGGATTTCAAAGAAAGGACGTTGACGGAAGGGAAAGCCCCTGACTTTGAAGCGGCAATCGAAAAAGTATGGGCGGACTCGGACTTCAGCTGGGAAGGCGGAGAGTCGAACAGGGACGCACAGCAACGAGGGATCAGAGGCATGAAAACCGTCTTAGCAGACTATGAAAACAAGAATGTCGTCATCGGGACGCACGGGAATATTATGGTGCTGATCATGAATTATTTTGACGAAGCGTATGGGTATTCGTTCTGGAAACAGCTTGCGATGCCTGATGTGTATAGACTCTCTTTTGAAGGGGAGTCGTTCATGGGGTGCCAAAGAATCTGAGTGGACCATATACAAAAGCAATCCTGCTTGCCTTTGGGCAGGTAATGGGATCGACGCTTGCCGGAAGGTTGGTCGATATGGAAGGATATCCGTTTTTGTTTATCTTATTCTCGCTTGTCGGTATGATCGCCCTCTTCGTTGTTCCTAAAAGCAAGTATTGAGTCGTCAAAGTAAAATGTTGGAACCTGGATGGATTTAAAACGTAAATATGGTATAGATCTAGAAAGGCGGGAGAAAACGTGGACTATGGATTGCTGTTGCTCGGAATCGTTCTTCTAGGGATTTCCTTTTTGGTCGGAGTAAAGAAACAGACGTGGCTGCTGGCGGGTTTTAACGAGAAGATGATACGGAATAAGTCGTTGTTAGGCACCGTTACGGGCCTTGGCTTTTTTCTGCCTTTAGGTTTGCTTGCGGTCTTCAACAGTGTGGTTCACTACGCCGGGGAAGGTACGGTCCTTATAGTCGCCATGCTCGTGCTGCTTACCATCGTATATGTGATCATCAATAGGAGAATGCTCGATTGACGCTTGAAAGGAGATGCCGGAACTCTATGGAGAGGTCCGGCATTTTTTATACCATCGTATTGGTGAGCTCCAAATATTCTTCAATTGCGTCTGCAACCGGTTTTATCGAAGCTTCCCAGAAGTGCTTGTCTGTAAGGTCCTGATGCAGGTGTGCAGCAGCCAGCTGTTCTACCGTCATCCTTCCGGTATCCCGCAGCAGAGCATCGTATCGTCGGGCAAATCCTTCCCCCTGTTGTTTGGAAAGGGTGTAGATGCCGTTACTGAATAAGTATCCGATCGTGTAGGGGATATTGTAAAATGGTTTTTCCGTACTATAGAACTGCGGAATGGTCATCCAGCGATATCGATCATGTTCGCCGACCGTGTCTCCATATAAGGCGGTTTCGGTTTTTTCCATGAGGGTGGATATTTCCTCGCTTCCGACGTAACCATTCTGTCTTTTCTTATAAAATTCCTTTTCGAATTCATACATGGAAGGAATCATCCCTAAATAGGTGGAACCGGCTACAATTTTCATTTCAAGGAGAGCCAGTTTTTCCTGGTCTGTGGTGGCTCTGGTTACAGCTGCATCCAATACTAGATTCTCCGAGAACGTAGATGCCGTCTCCGCGACGCTTGTCCCTTTTTGCCGGGCGAAGTAGGGAAGCTCATGGAGAATGGCGTTATGATAGGCGTGGCCGAGTTCGTGCGCAATGGTGACGACATCCTGATAGTGGCCTCGAAAGGAAAGAAAAATCCGGCTTTCCTTGGCCAGTGGCAGGGAGGTACAGAATCCACCATCCATTTTGTCGGCACGGTCTTCTGCTTCGATCCATCCTTCTTGGAAGGCCTTTTCCGCAAAAGCTCCCAGCTTTTCACTGAAAGCATGGAACTGCTGGACAATGATGTCTTTTGCTTCTGCATAAGAAATTTTCTGCTTGGATTGGAAACTGCTGGTCGGGATGTCGTACCATGTGAGTGTCTCTTTTCGGGCGAGTTGTGCTTTTCTTTCGAGGAAATCGCGAAGGAGGTGCTGGTTTTCTTTCACGACAGCAGTCATGGTGTCGACCGTTTCCTCGTTGATCCGGTTTTGCTCCAGCGCTTCTTTTAACACATTGTCCCACCCCCGTTCACGATAAACATCTAATCGGAAGCCGCTGATGTTGTTCAGGATAGAGGCGAACGTATCTGCATGCGAGGCACAGACGTGGTTATAGGACTGGATGATCGTTTTTCTTCGTTCTTCCTCGTCTGAAAACAGCACCTCACTAAACGCCTGCCCGATGGAAAAAGGCTCTGTCTTTCCGGCTGTTTCCACAGGGACCCTTAGTTTCGATAGTTGCTGCTCGTAATGGTCTTCCCACGCAGAAAACCCACTCACAGAAAGGCTTTGAATCGTTTTCTCTATTTCGTGGGGACGTTTGGCTTCTATCCTTTGTCTTCTTTCTTTTAAGTGAAAAAGATAGGTTCTCACCTCGGTGTTCTCCAATAATTCGTTCCACGCATGTTCAGACAGCGAAGCCAGTAATGAATCGAATTCCACCTCCATTTTCTCAAGATCAGCTTTCGTCTTCGCACTCTCGGCGATCATTTTCGTTACATGGTCATCCTGTGTATTTTCGGCGCGCAGGCATATAAGGAACTCCTCCACCTGGAACGATCCGCTCATCACGTACTGGATTTCATCAAATACCTGCACCAATGGCTCAGTGCTTACCTCTTCATATGGTTGTAGTTTATGTATATCATTGGTGATGTTTTCTATGGATTGTTGAAGCTCTGTCAGGAAGTTCATTAACTTTGGAGAGCGACTCCCACCTGGATAAAGAGAGTCTAAGTCCCATCTCATCGGTACGGTTTGCTTCATATGTTTGCTCCTTCTCTTGGATTTAAATCCTCTATTTCCAACTATACATCACCTAATAAATGGGTACAAAGGAAATGTTGACTTCCTCCTTGATGGCGTAAAATATGTTTGAAAATAGGAGGGATCGTATTAAAAAAGCCAATCGTATTCCTTTCTGTAAGCATGCTCCTGTGCATAGGATTATTCGTAATCAATCATTTCCCGGGAAACAAGGAACCGTGGTGGACGATTATGCTGCTAGGTGCCGCCCTCACTGAATTCCTCTCTGCTTACTTCCGTGAAAAGGAAAGAAAACAAGAGGAAAATGTAACCTGAATAATGTACGTATTCAGGGGATTTCTATATCAAGAAACTGATTTGGTAAAAAATTGATGTTTGATGATATGATGGAAAGAAGAAAAGCCAAGGAGTATGCACTGCTTTTTCCATCCGCGTCTGGTGAAGCATTCTATAAGAAAAAAGGAGGGGAAAGGATGAGTCGCTCGTTTATTGAACAGGTGCACTACGTCAGGATTCCAGTGAAGGATTTAAAGGCTTCCGCCCGGTGGTACACGGACGTGTTGGGGCTCGAGCTGGTGACTATAACGGAAGAACCGATGGCGATCATCAAAGTGGAGGATGGTCCGTTTCTACTTATCTTGGTGCCGACCAATGATGAAACGTTTGCTCATTTCACGATTAATAAGGAAGCGGCGTTCAGCATCGGGTTTACAAGTCGGAGGCTGGCTGAGCTTCATCAACACTTGACCGCTCACAACGTGAAGGTGGAGGAGATAAGGGAAGACAACGGCCATGCCTACTTCCACTTCTATGACCCGGACGGCAATAAACTGCAGGTACACTGGTAACTAAAGGAGGCAGGAAGATGACTGAAAATAAAGAACAAAGAACCTGTGAGAAGGGCCATCGGTACTATAAAAGCAGCGATTGTCCCACTTGCCCGATTTGTGAAAGCGAACGAAAACCGGAAACCGGATTTCTCTCCATCCTGGCAGCTCCCGCCAGAAGGGCTCTTGAAAACAATGGAATCACGTCTTTGGAGACGTTATCTGCTTACAGGGAAGAGGAAATCTTGAAATTTCACGGCCTGGGGCCGTCGTCGATACCGAAGCTGAAGGACGCTTTGAAAGAGAAAGGGTTAGCTTTTAAAGAGGAATGATTTCGGAAAGGAAAAGGTGATCGGTATGTCTGATTATGTCATGCACATGAGGAAGCTGATTGGAACAAGACCGTTAATCGTACCTGGGTCGACCGTGCTTGTATTCAACGATTCCGGAGAGCTTTTGCTGCAGCATCGTTCTGATACAGAGGAGTGGGGATTACCAGGCGGAGCCATGGAGCCGGGCGAAAGTTTGGAAGAGACCGCTGCGAGGGAGCTTTTTGAGGAAACGGGTCTGCGGGCGGAGGGATTCACGTTCATCGACCAACTGTCCGGGAAGGAATTTTATTTCAAATACCCGAACGGCGATGAAGTGTACAACGTGATCGGCATTTATGAAGCGCAGCATACATATGGGAAATTAACGATGGCCGATGGAGAGAGCATCGACCTGAGGTATTTTTCGATTGGGAATTTGCCTTCTGATGTCGATGAGAGGGCGAAGTTGGTGATCGATAACTATAGGCAGAGTAAGGATAAGCGATAAGGGATTCTGACATGTGTGAGGGGAGGATTCCATGAGAAAGTTAGGAAAATGGACGCTCATTGCGATGGCAGGTGCAGGAGTTATCGTCGGTTTCCTCATCGTTATTTTTATCGTCGATATGACTCCTGATGCAGGAAAAGAAGAGGAAGTGAAGGAGAAGGCAAGTGCGTATCTGGACGCTCATTTTTCCGGGCAGATGGAGATGTACGATACGTTGTACGACAACATGGGGAATTTCAACGGATTCGATTATGCTGCCAAGGTAAGGAATACAACGAACGGCGTCGACTTCACCGTCTATGAGGATGCTGCCAGTGGGGAAATGGTGGATACGTATGCCGTCAATTTTTTTGAAGATGAGCTCTCTGATTTGATTATGGAGGATGTGGAAAAACGGTTTACCGAGATCGAAATGGTAATAGTAAGCTATGCGGACCCGGCGGTGACGGATAAGTATATAGGGGAAACGGATCTGCCTGCTATTCAAGAGCTGGACGCAGCTCCTTCCGTGTCCATATGGGTCAATCGAGAGCGGAAACCTGTGGATGAGCGAAGCGTCGATGAGCTTTTGGATATTTTGAAGAATGATCTTAAGCTTCCTCATGCCCAAGTGATGGTCCAGTACCAGGCAGAGGAGGAAGAGGGAATACTTACAAAGGAATACTAGAGCTTCCCGGAAGTGGGCTCTGGATAACGTCCCATTTCCCCTGCCATCCTGTAAAAGAAATGGTCGTCTCTTTAAATACAGGAAGTCAATTATTCCACTTCACCCCAGTCAGGGTTCCAGACGACTTCCCATAAGTGCCCGTCCGGGTCCTGGAAGTGTCCGGAGTATCCACCCCAGAACGTATCGTGCGCCGGGTCGGTGATTGATGCACCAGCTTTTTCCGCCTTAGCCATCACTTCATCGACCTCGGCTTTACTGTTGACATTGTGACCGAGCGTGAACTCGGTCGGGCTCGGGCTGCCTGTTTTCACTTTCGTTTCATGAGCGATGCTTTCCCGGTTCCATAAAGCAAGCTTCAGACCAGGCTGCAAATCAAAGAACGCAACTGCTCCATACTCGAACTCTTCCCCGACAATTCCCTCCGTCGGAAAGCCGAGGCCGTCCCGGTAGAACTGCAGCGATTCCTCCAGGTTATCGACGCCGATCGTAATGACAGATACTCTTGGTTTCATGAAAGCCACCTCCTGCTTGATATGGAATCATTTTACCATTGAAATCGTTGGAAGGCAGATAAAAAAGCCAGAGCATACGCTCTGACTAAAGATTGGAGGGGGACTCGCCATGAAGGTTTGAATGCAGTCAAAGCACTTCATTTGGAGCCACCATCTGCATCCTTTCCATTCCGTTCCTTCCATAAACCCTCACTTACCCTTCAGTCCCAAAAAAAGCAGTACAAGCATACCAATAAAATTCAGAACCATCGCACCGAGCATGATCCATCCGGCCGTATCATAGGGGAAAAAGTTAAACATGCTGTTCTCCGATCTGCTTTTTATTATGTAGTATGCGCGGCGCCTGTGGTTCTATTCGTCCTTACTGGCAATGTTTCCGGTAAAGGTTCAGAAGGTGGTCCAATTCCTGCGAGATCTTGACGATGCTTGGATAGTCGGCGTGGCTGAGGTAGGCGTTGTACATGTTCCGTCTTTTCTTCTCGATGCGCTCTTTAAGTAAGATGCACGCGCTCATGGCTGTCCTCCTTTCATAGGTATACATAAAAAAGCCGGGAGAATTGCTCCCGACCAGAATGTGGTAATTAAATTTTAGCACATATCAATAGGTATATACATTGGCAAGCCTTGAATCTATGTCAGATAGCTATTCAATGAAAGGAAATGATTTACTCTCTGATTAGGATTAGACATTTCTTAGTTAAAGTAGATGAGAAATACTTACCATGAGAATAGCTTTGTGGATCGTTCCAAATATCTTCAAATAATTCTTTTATAATCTTTTCTACCCTGGAAGAGTCATCGATTCTGCTGGTAAGTAATCTGTATATGTATTGGATGTAGCAATCATAAATTTCGGTTAAAGAATCTTTGTCTTTGTTTTCAATTCTCTGGAGAAGGTCTTGTTCCAATCTCATTCAAGGGCTCCTTAGGTATATTGTATTAGTTCTGTAATACCCCTGAAATATATAAATAAACATCTTCAAATCGAAATATATGAAAACGTTTACTGTGACCGGTTAATCTACTGGAAAAATATAAGGGTGTGTAAGAGCTGTTTTAAGGGATGATATGTATTCCTGCTTTACAACTCCAATTTTATCCAATACAATAATGATTAATCAATCAATCATTAATAACTATGGAAAAAGGAGTGGACACTTATGGCGATGCAGAAGTCTGCAGAAAAGAGAGAACGGATCCTTCAAGCTGCGATCCAGATGTTCTCTATGAATGGGTACTCCAATGCGACGATCAAAGAGGTGGCAAAGGCTGCCGGGGTAAGCTTCGGTACGGTGTTTACTTATTTTGAAAACAAGGAGGAGCTTTTCCACGCTTCTGTTCTGGAGCCGTTGGAGGAAGTGAAGTCGGTGATGCTCGCTTCACCGGAACCGTCGGAAGAGCCGACCGTGCAGATCCGCGAACTGATCGAGCAGCACGTTAGTTTCTTCGCTCAGCAAACGGTCTATGTACGTCTGCTTCAGTATGTGATTGCCCAGCGGGAACGATTTCCTGATTTATTCATGGAGCTCGACCAATTTGCCGTTCAGCTGCGGAATGCGCTTCGTCCGTTGATCGTCAAAGGGCAGGAGCTTGGGGAGTTGATGGAGCTGGAGCCGGATGACGTCAGTGATACATACCTTGCCTACGTCAACGGTGTGCGCCTGACTTTCACGGAGACAGCGGACGACCGTAAGGCGTGGGATATGTTCACCCGTCATGCCTACCTGCTGTTCGGGCCGAGATCCTTATGAAAAGGGGAGAGGGCATGTCCTTTAATCAGCTGCACCCGAATGTGAAGATCAGGGTATTCACGCAATTCATCACCCAGTTCTCCAACATGATGGTGCTTCCTTTCTTAACGGTATATTTCGCTCAGAAGGTCGGCGAGACGGTGACGGGGCTGATGGTCGCAAGTCTTGTATTCTTCGGAATCGCCGGCGGCATCATCGGCGGCTTCTACTCAGACCGGGTCGGGCGCAAGCGCTTGATGGTTTGGGCAGAAATCGGCTCCGCTTTCACTTTTTTTATCATCGCCTGGCTGAATTCCCCGTGGTTGGACGCGCCGTATCTCACCTACAGCTTCTTTATTTTCGGGATGTTCTTCGGCGGGCTGATCGGTCCGGTCTCCCAAGCGATGGTGCTCGATGTGACCTCCAGTGAACACCGGCGCTATGTATTCACACTGTTGTACTGGGTCGGGAACATTTCCTCCGCGGTCACCGGCGTGATCGGGGCCGTCCTTTTTCAACAGTACTTGTTCCAGCTGTTTCTCGGCATAGCCGGTGTCTCGCTGCTCTCTGCCGTCATCACACAACTCTTCATCACAGAATCCTACATCAAACCTCACCAAGAGCTGCAACCTTCTGTACAAAAAGTCCAACCAACGATATGGAACAATTATAAAGTCGTCTTTCAGGACCGGGTATTCCTGATGCTCCTCTTTGCAGGGATCTGTATATACTCACTCGAGGAACAACTGACGAACTTCCTGGCGATCCACTTCGTCCAAACGATCGAAGCGCAGCCGCTGCTTTCCTTTTCTTCCATAAATGTTGAGGTCGACGGGTTCCTGATACTTGGAATCCTGCGTTCGGAAAACACGTTTCTCGTCGTCTTCGCTGCCGGTTTCCTTACGTGGCTCGTGAAAAAGTGGAGGAACAAAGCGGTACTGTTGGTAGGATTGATATCCTATACGATCGGCTACACCCTGTTTACCGTGGTGGATTCTCCGTGGCTCCTGATCGTACTGATGGCTGTCGTAACGTTCGGGGAGCTGTTATATATCCCCGTCAAACAGAGCATGCTTGCAGATCTGGCTCCGGATAATAAACGAAGCTCGTACTTAGCGGTTTTCCAGTTCACCGGCTACATCGCCATGCTCGTCGCCGCTCTCGGCGTCCTGTTAAGCGGCTTCGTGCCTGCCTGGTTAATGGGGATGAAATATCTGGTGCTCGGTGCCGTTGGGCTTGTCCTGTTTCTGCGTGTCGATACGCATCTCACTCGGACGGAGGAGAAGGAAGAAGCGAAGGCAGGTAATTTATAGCTTATATTGATTGATGAATCAATCAATAGTATCGGTGCGTACCGTCCGAATCGTGCACCGAATGTCGGGTACTCCGCATCCCGACCTGTTATTCTAAGTCTATAGGAGGTCATGCCAGTGGATAGGCTCAACGCTATGAACAACGCAATCCAATATATCGAGGAACACCTGACCGGGGAGATCGACATGAAGGAAGTGGCGGCAATAGCACAGTGTTCGGAATACCATTTCCGAAGAATGTTCCCCTTCCTTGCAGGCATCCCACTCTCGGAATATATCCGGCGCAGGCGGCTGACGCTTGCAGCCTTTGAGTTGAGGGAGGGCGGTGCCAAGGTCATCGACGTAGCTCTCCGCTACGGGTACGGCTCCCCCGACGCTTTTGCCAAGGCGTTTCAACACATGCACGGCATCCCACCGTCTGAAGGGAAGCGGGACGGAAAAGCCTTGAAAGCCTATCCGCCGATGTCCTTCCAGTTATCCATCAAAGGAGGAGTGGAAATGAACTACCGTATCGAAGAAAAAGAAGCATTCCGTATCATCGGTTTGAAAAAAAGGGTCCCCATTATTTTCAAAGGGGTCAACCCGGAAATCGCAGCCATGTGGGAAGCGTTGGACGAAGCATCGATCCGGGAGCTGAAGCAGCTGTCGAACATCGAACCATCCGGCATGCTCAGTGCATCGGCGAACTTTTCCGAAGGGAGGATGCAGGAGGAGGGAGAACTCGACCACTATATAGGGGTCGCGACCACCGAAGCGTGTCCCGATGCCTTCGCAAAGCTTGAGGTCGATGCCTCGACATGGGCGGTGTTCGAAGCCGCCGGTCCTTTTCCGGAAACGCTGCAGGATGTCTGGGGACGGATTTACTCGGAATGGTTCCCGGCATCGAACTATGAACAAAAGGAGGGGCCGGAAATTCTTTGGAATGAGTCGAAGGACGTGAGCGCTCCGACGTTCCGGAGCGAGATCTGGATCCCGGTTTTGAAGAAGTAAAAGAGCTGTTTCGGCAGCTCTTTTTTTCGTGCTTGGATTTAACCGGGGAGAAGGTCTCCATTTAATTTGCTATGAGAGAGGAAAAGAAACTTTATTTATAGAAATTGGCTTGTTAAGGAGTTAACTAATAATAAGAGAGGGAGTGATTAATTGGGAAGCTTAATTCTGTCCGGCGGCGGAAGCTATGAACAAAACCTCGACGTATATCAGTTTCTCGTAGATAAGGTGGATGCAGATAAACCCATCCTCTATATCCCTTTGGCTGGTGATGCAGAGTATCGATCCTATCAAAGGAGCTTCGATTATATTAAGAGTATCCTTATGCCATTAGGCGTAAAAGAATTCGTGATGTGGACAGACCTTGCCGATAAGAAACGGGAGGACTTAACCCGTTTTTCTGCGGTTTATTTCAGTGGAGGGAGAAGTGTAACCTTGCTGGAAGTATTAAAGAAGAGTGGATTCGATGAGGTTATAAGACAGTACTATGACGATGGAGGAATTATCTTTGGTCAAAGTGCCGGGGCCATCCTGTTCGGAAGTGATATTTCCCACACGACTAAACAGAGACAAACCAACCAATACAGGCCACTTCAGCTCCTGCATGGAACTAGGTTATGGTGTCATTATGTCAAAGAAGATGATGAATTCATTTACCATCATTTAAACAAAGAAAATATTCCTTTTATCGCACTTGCCGACGGAGGAGCCATACATGTTACGAAAAGAAGGATAGAAGTGATTGCGGAAGACGTTTATGAAATGAGAAACAACAGGGATGGAAGGTGTAAGAATCAGCTGCGACGCGGACAACCTCTGAAAAATTAAATTCGAAAGGGTGCCCCTCATTACTACTATGGAGATGCACGTCTGGAATCCGACGGCCTATAGACATGGGAGATATTTGGAGAAGGTGGAATGGGGGGAGACAAAAGATGGTCTTATCCTTACCTTTGAAAACGAAAAGGGTATGATGCACTTTCATTAGGATACGTATGACGAGGGAAATTTCGTTCTGTCCTTCCGAATTGCGGGGGAAGTGAAGATGGGTTCTTTTGTTGAACATGCTTCCAAAGCGCGGGCGGGTGATGTTGGAAAAGACGACAGGCCGTGGTACTTGTATAAATGCACGGATTCGGAATATCTTGAATGGTATGATGAACAGCCGGGGCCGGGGAGGGAAATCTATTCTATTCAACACCACGTCATAACGACTTCAGAAACGACGTTTGACATACGTTGCACGTATGAACCGCGTATCACCTACATAGAGAAAAAGGATAATCAGGAGAGCCGGCCATCATAAAGAGGAAACAGGCCGAGAGCAGTTGAAAGTTTCTATAGATCGGTTGATAAAAATAGCTGGTTTAAAGGAGGACGAATATTTGCCTAAGTGACCTGTTACTCCTCTTTTTTTCCTCTCAGTTTCCGAATCCGTGGAATAATGAAGGCCCAGGAAATAAACCCGCCTATCGCTAGACCTGTAACGTTCTCCCACCGTATCTCTCCGCCGACAAAGTACCCAAAGAGAACAGCAAATACAGCAAACGTGATGGCGGAAATCATCCCGTTTTTCATTCGCTCTTTCATGAAGCATCTCCCTTTCCGCTTGATATACCAATAGCGTGATGATGAAAGGTGTTTACATGTAAAGTTACTTCAGTATAACGAAATACAAGCACTTATTAAATAAATGGTTAGTGGAGCATGCAATTGGTCACAGGTCATGGCTGCGTTTTTTACAGCGGATGACCTGTGAACATCAATGAATGCCCAAATAAACAAGGGCGTCTTTAACGGAGGCCAGAGTAGGAACATCAGACAAATTTATCCCTAATTTTGTTGCCTCGATCGCCATCTCAGGCCGTAAGCCGGTAAGCACCGCCTGTACGCCGAGCAGAGATAAGACGTGGATGATTTTAAACAGGGAATCAATCACCACATCATCTAACCTGTACACCCCGGAGAAATCTATAATGAGGTATTTAAGAGCTTGATCCTTTACTTTTTCAGGGATGATTTCTAAGATCATTCCTGCTTTGTCCTCACATATGTTCCCTGTTAATGGAAGGATAGCAATATTACTCATGATAGGCACGATGGTTGCTGACAGCTCGTTTATTTCCTGAAGCATATCCTCCTGCTTTTTTTCGCTTTCTTTCCGGATGGTGATATCACGGATATAGGATTGAATGGCTTTATTATTTTCCCCAAGCATAACGGGATGGCAATATAATTCAACGGTCACCGTTGTTTTGTCCATTCGATAGATGGTCTCTTCAATGACAGCTGCTGGAGAATCGTAAGCCGATTGAATCCTCCGCTTGATTGCACCCTTGGACGACTCTTTAAATATATCTAACGGGCTTATCCCGATCACACTTTCTTTATCCGTCCGGAAGAATTCCTCCGCCGCCTTGTTTATATACAGGATTTTGTAGTCTGTATGAAGAATGATCGGGTCCAGAGAATACTCCATTACTTCCTGGTAATTTATGTCTTCTATACCTTTCAACATTTTCCCACCTCTATATCAGTAAAATATATGAATATATTTTCTAGCATAGCACACTGCAGGATACTAGATTTAGTGAAAGGTCCAGCAAGTGCAGTATATATCCAATCTATGGAAAAACAACTGTATTTCCTATATATTGGAGGAGATACCTTTTGCTCCTTTCATCAATGGAAAGAGTATAGGGAAATAGTAAGTATGACACCTGCATATGGTGCTTGTTTTCACCGCATCAGCATCAATAGTTTGCACTTAAGTAAAGGAGGAATGCCGTTAATGGATGGTAATTTTAGAAAAGTCCGAGGTACCCATCTTTATGTGGAGAGGTATGGTTCTGATGATAAGGTTCCGGTTCTTTATTTGCACGGCGGTCCTGGAGAAAGCTGTTTCGATTTTACGTACCATCAGAAGGCAAGGCTGTCCGATGATCTGCACATAATTGCCCTTGATCAGCGTGGGGTCTGTCGATCTGAAAAAATCAGGGAGGATGACCTCTTTGGTTTAACCGATATCATCGAGGATTGTGAAGCGTTGCGGTCTTCCTTTTACATAGAAAAATGGTCAGTCATTGGTCACTCGTTTGGAGGCTATTTGGCGCTTATGTATGCCCATCTATATCCGGATTCTATTGATAAACTGATATTTGAATGCCCGACCTTTGATTTTGCGCGTACATCACGATCTCTGCTTTGGAAAACAGCAGCAATTGCCCGGACTATCGGCGAGGAAAGCTTGGCACAAAGGTGTGTTTCTTTTTCTAAGAATGAGAGTTTGTCTCCAAGAGAACTGACAGAAGGGTATATGAAACTAAGCGATGAACTCGGAGAAGACAGGGTGAAAATCTATCAATTTTCGTTCGATCATCCGACGGATTATGGTTCAGCTTATTCAGAGGAAGATTGGGAAGAATTCTATGATAAGTCAGAAATTCACTATGATCGTCTTCTATCTGAAGGGGGAATCTTTCAAAGTCAGTTGCAGCATCTAAAATATGTGGAAAAGCCGATGCTGTTGATGACAGCCGAGCATGACGCGGCTGTCTGTGAGGAGCAGGTGGAGGCATTCAAAGAGACGGACGGAGATATTTATCATTTTGAAGAATGCGGACACACTCCACATCAGGAAAAGCCGGATTTATTCAGTGAGGTGGTGAAGGGATTTCTTATCCGTTAAAGAAATATAGCATAGTTTATTTGCTTAGGAAGGTGGGACGTCTTATTTGATTTAATACCTATCTTCCATGTGTTTACATTGTTTTTCCTGTCCGAAAAGCTTTGGGGAAAGGAAGATATTGGAGAGGGTCTTTTCAAAAGTGATAGAAGAACCATAAAGGAGGAATGGACGTGTATAAACATATCATTTGGGACTTTGACGGCACACTGTTCGATACGTATCCGTGGATGGCGCGGGCGTTCAAGGAAACGCTGGAAAGCCGGGGAATCGATGAGCCGGCAGAAACCATTGAAAGGCATATGCGGGTGTCGGCATCCACAGCCTACAAGCATTATGAACAGAAATATGGAATAGATGAAGATTTTCTGGCCGCCTACAACAAGAAGAGAAGCGAAGCCGAGATGGAACACTCTAAGCCGTATGAAGAGATCGAATCCGTCTGTACCTACATAGCTGCATCAGGCAGAAAGAATTACCTGTTTACCCATAAGGGCATCACGGCCGTCGAATTACTACAAAAGGCCGGGATAGCCGACTGCTTTACGGAATGCATCACTGCGGAACGAGGATTTGCCAGAAAGCCGAGCCCTGATGCGATCCATCATTTGATAGAGAAACATGGGATGAAGCCGGAACAGACGATCATGATCGGTGACAGGGACCTGGATCTTCTCTCGGGTAAACATGCGGGAATCAGCGCCTGCTACTTTTCGGAGAAGAAGGAAGAAAGCGACCATGCGGACTACACGCTCCATGACTATAAAGAGCTGTATTCCATTCTTTAAATTTCTTTTGTGAACCGATAAAGAGACCACCATACAAAAAGGACACAAATGCTCCTTTGTGTCCTTTTCCAGATTATTCAAGATTGGCATGCTTTCCATACATCTTATCGGAATCCAGTCCTTTTTTCTCCATAAAGCGAAGGATCAAGGCGTCATAGAACAGCAGCATCGTCTGCTCGAACAGCGTTCCCATCGGTTGGATAGAGCTGTGACTGCCGGCAGATTGGTCTTTCGTCATGCCTGGCAAGGGAATGACAATGTCGGCCATTTGTCCAATCGTCGATTCCGGAGAGATCGTGACCGCAGCCACTTTTCCTCCAGAATGTTTAGCTTTTTCTGCAATAGCGACAAGGGTTTTCGTTTCTCCAGATCCGGATCCGACGATCAACAAATCACCAGGTTCGAGATTGGCTGTTACCGTTTCTCCCACGACATAGGCATCGATTCCCATATGCATCATCCGCATGGCGAAGGATTTTCCCATGAAGCCGGATCGGCCTGCGCCTGTGACGAATACTTTCTTGGAAGCTGTAATTTGGTTCACAAGCTCCTCTGCTTTTGACTCAGGGATCTGATGGACCGTCTGAGACAGTTCTTCCATGATCTCCGCTAAGTAACCAGCCGTTTTCATTTCCTTCACCCTTGTTTCAGTAATGTCTGCATCTCGCGTGCGGTCGCCTGCTTGTCCTCTTTGCTTGTGATGCCGCCGCCGACGATGACGAGATCAGGGTTCTGCTTCACGACTTCCGGAAGTGTTTCCAGTTTTATTCCACCAGCAATGGCCGTTTTGGCATTTTTTACTACGCTTTTGATCGTGTGCAGGTCTTGGAAGGAGTCTTTTCCTTCTGCTTGCAGATCGTAGCCTGTGTGTACGCAGATATAATCGGCTCCAAGCTGATCCAACTCTTCCGCGCGGGCAGCGATATCTTTTACGGCAATCATATCGACAAGGATTTCTTTTCCTTGGTTTTTCGCTTCGGCCACCGCGCCTTTGATAGACTCGTCTTCCGCTGTTCCTAGAATGGTAATGATGTCTGCGCCCGCAGCCGATGCCTGGCTTACTTCATAGCCGGCAGCGTCCATGATTTTCAAGTCGGCCAGAACCGTCAAGTTCGGGAAGGCGGCTTTCATTTCTTTTACTGCTTTCAGTCCTTCGTTGATCACGACAGGGGTGCCGATTTCGACAACGTCGATGTATGCTTCCACCTCTTTGACTACTTCAATCGCTTCTGGAATATTGACGAGATCTAATGCTAATTGTAATTTCATGTATATTCTCTCCTTCTCTATGGTTCGAGTATCGTGTGCCGGATAAAGTGGAATGCTTTTATCGCGGGCATGTTCCATAGTATACTAAGGCCGTTCCAGAATAAAAAGTACGCACATTAATCGCATATAGTGATAAAAAGTATACTATTGGATGATAGAAGGGGTGGCGAGAGGGATGCCGAACTTAGGAGAGAAATCGTTTAACTGTGAAAAGGAATTGACCCTGTCTGTAATCGGGGGGAAATGGAAAATGCTGATCTTATGGCATTTAGGTAAGGAAGGCACGAAACGATTCGGAGAATTGAAGGCGCTCATGCCTGGAATCACGCAGCGGATGCTCGTCACACAACTGAGGGAGCTCGAAGCCCATTTGATCGTGCACCGGGAAGTCTACCCGGTCGTTCCCCCGAAAGTCGAGTACTCGCTGACGGAACATGGGGAAAGTCTCATGCCTATTTTGGATGCCATGTATGAATGGGGGAAGGATTACGTCGAGAACGTGTTGGAAAAGGAAGACTCATCCGCCATCTGACAGGACGCGTTTACGAGCGGATGCTAATCCTGTTTCCTGCCTTTTCTCCTAAAGAAAAAAACATCCAAATAAGTCACAAGTGTTGCCGGAATAAGAAGCGCCGGCTTTTCTGCAGCTTCGAAATCAAAAATCTGATCGAGCAGCAGCATCACCAGGTAAAGGTAGACAGGAATGCCGATGATCTTCAGCAGGACGACCGCAACTTTCATATATATCCCTCCATAAAGGTGTGTTCCTTTACGAGGGATGCTGTAAACGAAAAACGTGCCGGAGCAAGCAAGACTCCGGCACGTTTTTTGTATATCATTCTTGATTTAAGCGGGTATGGTTTTGACCACACTTCGTACATTGCGTCCACAGCGTCGTGACGATTTTCTCGGAAAATTCGTTAGGTACGACCTTGATGACTTTTTGTTCGTCATGGTGGCAATGGGTGCAGTGGTTCTTGATCAAGCTACCGACTTCGTATGTTTGCATAGGTTTGCCTCCTCTCTAAGATTCGTGAGGCAACAGCAGGAGCAACCAGTTTAATATATTTGTAGAAAAGTTTCAAGCAATGTATATAGTTACCATGAGGGTATATAAAAATATATTCATATAGCATAAAATGTAAGAAAAAGGGGAGGCGTTTAGATGGGGTTGGAAAGCAGGGAATTAAACAGAATCATCACGAACATAAGCAGCGATATCGATTTTTCCGGTGTCGTCCATGTGAAACAGGGAGAGGAAGTATTGGTGCACCGGGCCTTCGGCTGTGCGGACAGGTCGGAGGAACGGCGGAATGATATTCACACCCGCTTCGGGATCGCATCGGGGTGCAAGTTGTTCACCGCCATCGGCATCTGCATGTTGGTCGAGCAGGGAAAGATAGACTTCCACACGCCGCTGGCTGACTGTCTGGATATAGCTTTTCCTCACGTGGACCCGCAGATTACGATCTATCAGCTGTTGACCCACACGTCAGGCATGCCGGACTACTTCGACGAAGAGAAGATGAGCGATTACGAAGAACTGTGGAAGGACTATCCGGTGTACCGGATCGAATCGCTTCATGATTTCCTGCCGCTTTTTCAGGAGGAACAGATGAAATTCCCGCCCGGCGAACGGTTCCGTTACAATAATGCGGGCTATATCGTCCTTGGTCTTATCCTGGAGCAGCAAACAGGGCGCACCTTCACGGAATACATCGAAACAGAAATTTTCAAGCCTTGCGGTATGATGAATTCGGGCTACTTCTCGATGGACAGACTCCCCCGGAATACGGCGATCGGGTACATCGATGAGGAGGAAGCAGGGACGTGGCGGACCAATATTTACGCCCTTCCGAAACAGGGTGGATCGGACGGAGGTGCCTACACGACGGCCGCTGATATGATCAAGCTGTGGGAGGCACTGTTCCGTTATGAGCTGCTGGAGGGAGAGACGACGAACAAACTTCTTCATCCTCATCGAGCGGTGAACGAAGAGATTCATTACGGCTACGGAATCTGGATGAATAAGAAAGACGGAGATATCTACAAGTATCACGTGATGGGGTACGACCCGGGCGTCAGCTTCCGAGCGTCTGTCTATCCGGGGCTTGATGTCAAAGTGGTGGTGCCGTCCAATAAGGAGTCCGGCCCTTTGGAGATGACGAAGGGGTTGGAGGAAATACTATTCGCTGAGGAGATACGAAAATGACTACAGGAAACGTAACGATTGTGGAATGCAACGAAGAAAACTGGTATGCGTGCTGTACCTTGGAAGTGGCGGAGGAGCAGCGTGAGTTCATGGAGCCGAACGCCGTATCGATTGCCCAATCCAAGTTCGAACCTACGCTGAAACCTTATGCTGTTTATTTGGAAGAGGAGGTCGTCGGTTTCCTCATGTATAATTCGGTGCCGGAGGAATTGGACGGTTACTGGGTGTACCGTATCATGGTCGATAAAAAGTTCCAGGGGCGGGGAATCGGCAGGGCGGCAACGAGCTTGATGATTACCGAAATGGAGAAGTTACCGGGGGCCGGGAAGATCGTTGTCGGCTACCATCCGAAGAATACCGGAGCTCACAAGCTTTACGAGAGTCTGGGTTTTGTCGACAACGGAGATCGGTTCGGGAAAGAAATGGCCGTCATCCGGAAGATGCATTCGTAGGGAAAAGGGCGAACCGTCGCCCTTTTTTATTTTTTCTATTTCTATGAGGTATGATAAACTGATTTTCGAAAAAATGTACATAGTTTTAGGAAATAGAAAGGAGTGTTTCTTTTGAACGTTCCTATCAAGATCATGTTAGCTGGAATCGCGATTCTGTTAGTCGGCGTCTTGTTCCAAAACGAGCCCGGGCTTCGCTACGGTTTGTGGATCGGTGGGTTTGGTTTGGTTGTAACCATTATAGGTTTACTTACGCCGGAAGATCGGAAGTAGGACAACACCTTAATAAAGACGACTTTTACTGAATTCTCACATGGGACTTAAGAAAAACTTCGCAAAAAGACACCCAAATGAAAAGGGATAGTTACCTTGAAGGGCGGAGGTAAATGGGCAGACTCCTACGGGCTCACCGGCCGCCCTGTGGAAAGCGTCCCATTTACCGGAGTCCGCTCTCCACATAAGCATTTTTTTATTTTTAGCCTCTATTCTCAGAGGCTATTTTTTATAGGAGATAGAGAAGGAATCCCTGCTCTCTTCCAGAATAGATAAAGAGAAAAGAACTTCATCTGCAGAGGGGTTATGGGAATGAAATCTGAAAAAGAAAAGATGATCGCCGGTGAGTTTTATGATCCGACCGATAGAGAATTACTCGAAGGCAGGCGCCGGTCGAGACGGCTGGTCCGCAGGCTGAATGATATAGAAGAAGAGGACGAAGCGGCACGTGCCGAAGTGTTGAAGGAGCTTTTCGGTTCGACAGGAGAGCAGCTTTACGTGGAATCGACCTTCCGCTGTGATTACGGCTATAACATTCATGTCGGGGAAGACTTTTATGCCAACTTCGACTGTACGATACTGGACGGCGGGAAAGTGACGATCGGCGACCAGTGCATGTTTGCGCCCGGCGTTCACATTTATACTAATACCCATCCGACCGATGCCGGGGAGCGGACGTCCGGAATTGAATTCACGAAGCCGGTGACGATCGGGAACCGCGTCTGGATCGGAGGGCGGGCAGTCATCAATCCGGGCGTGACCATCGGTGATGATGCCGTGATCGCCTCTGGTGCGGTCGTTGTAAAAGATGTACCGGACAATGTCGTGGTCGGAGGAAATCCGGCCCGTATCATCAAAAAATTGGATTAGAAGGAAGGCGGCGAACGTGTCGCCTTTTTTGTATTATGGAAATGATTTGAAACGAAGAGGAAGAGAGAACGTACACAAGTAAGAGAGGTGGAAATGATGAAAGGATTGGAAGTATTGTTATTAATTCTGGCAGCCGCTGGAGTGTGTATCTACCTTTTTTATGAGGCGGACTTTCTTATTTACACAGCCTTAGTCTGCGGAATCGTCTATTCTATCCTTCGTTGGAAACGGACGCACAAGCAGAGGAAGGGGGAGGTTTTAGCGAGCCCGGATGTCAGGAACCATAGCTCTTTTCATTCTTATGATAGAGAGTTTTTCGATGACGACATTTCGAGTGAAGATGGGGACGACACTTAAGGTGCAGGGAGCCTAAAAGGGGGAGTGGGATGGAACAGAGGTCGATGGTTCATCTGAAAAAATTAGCCGAAGAGATTGGGTGCCGCCCGGTCGGAAGTGAAGCCAACCACGAAGCGGCGCAGTATATAGAGGAATGCTTCGCCGGCTGTGGTATGGAGGTAGAGGTTCAGACGTTTGAAGTGCCGGACTGGCAGCTCACGGATGCTTACATAGAGGTAGACGGGAGGAGATTGGAAGCAACGGGGAATAACTTTTCCGAGTCGTGTGCCGTTGCCGGGGAGGTCGTTCCTTTCTGCACGATGGATGAACTGGACGCATCTCCGGAACTCCACGGGAAAATCGCTTTTCTCTACGGGGAGCTTTCCAAGGAAAGCTACGTTCCAAAGGGCTTCTCCATCTATAACCCGGAACATCACCGCCGGACGATTCAATTACTTGAGGATAAAGAGCCTTCTGCCATCCTCTTCGTAAGTATGGAGAAAGGGCAGCGTGTTCCGATCGTCAACGATTGGGACTTCCGGATTCCGTCTCTCACGGTAACGCCGGAGACGGCTCTTTCCGTCAAGGGTACCGCAACGGTTGTGATCCAGTCGGAGAGAAGACAGGGGAAAACGTGCAATGTGATAGGTCGCAGGCAAGGAGCAGGTCCGGAAAAAATCATTCTTGCCGCCCACTATGACACCGTATTCGATACAGCCGGTGCCTTCGATAATGGATCGGGTGTCGCCGTCCTCCTCACGCTTGCAGAGGAAATCGTCAGGCGGACGGACTGGCGTACAGGATTTGAATGCATCGCCTTCAGCTCAGAAGAATACCTCGGCCTCGGAGACGATCACTACGTGAAGGAGCACGAAGCAGGTTTGAAGGATGCAATTGTCGCCATGAATTTTGACGGTATCGGTCAGTCGCTCGGCACGAATACGATGACGCTTATGGCCGGGTCAGAGGCATTGGAGAAAGCGTTGAAGCGTCGGAAGCACGCCCACCCTGCGGTGCAATGGCGGACCCCGTGGTATGAAAGCAATCATTACACCTTTTTCGCCCGCGCCGTCCCGAGTATCCCGTTCAGCTGCACCGGGGTTTCCGACCTGCTCCACTCGAAGGAGGACATAATCAGTTGGATCAGTCAGGAGAAGCTGCAGGAAGTCCAGTCGCTTGCTTTAGAGATCATCGAAGACCTGCAGGACAGGCAGGTGGAATGGGCGAAGAAGCAAGATTCATGAAGGAAGGGAGAGGAATGTATGGTTTATATCGTGGCAGTTTTCTCGCTTGCCTTTGTGTCGCTGCTTATTTTTGTTGCCTATAAATTATTTATAAAGAAAGAAACCATCCACAATTATTATACGCCGTTCGATCATATTACCGGCTTTGTCGTCCATGAATTCCAGGAAGAAAATTTGGAAGACGAAGAGGTGGAAGAAAGCGAGCAGGGGGATGGGAAGAGACCGGAGGAAAACGATTGATAGAAACGCCGGCTGCCGCATTCACACTTTACAAATGAGATATACAATGGACTGAACCCCTATATAAGCATGAGAAAAAGAGGCTGATCCCTGGATCAACCTCTTTTCTTTAAGACTTTTTCAAAAGAGCCTCGATATTCGTATTCAGCTTCACCAATTCCGTCTTAATTTCCGCCAATTCCTTCTTTACCCCTTCAAACGTGTCCGATGCAGCTCCGGTGATGTCACCGAAAATGCCGGACAGGTCCAAGTCGTCTGCAGCATCGTTTTTCAGCAGGTTGTTGAATAAAGCATCCTCTTTCGTCAGTTTGGATGCGAGATTCATCAAAGAATCCAGATTCAATTCTTGGGACGAATCTTTCTTCGCTTCTTTTGAATTGTTCTTATCGATTTGATCGAATTTACTCATAGGTATTTCCCCTTTCTCTAATAATGAAGGGGCTGTGGTTTTATCCATAGCCCCTTATGATTAGTTGATGGTTCGCAGGATCTCATTAATGCAGTTAATGACGATCTGGCGTTGCTCACTGGATCCTAGTAGAACGGCAACCAGAAGACCCAGCAAAAACAGGACAGCGATCAGTACCGCAACTAAGTTTCGTAAGAAGTTCATGATTTTCCCTCCTCCATTACTGGAATGTAGGAGACGTCTCTTACTTTAATAATCTATGAAAAAACCTCCTACCCGCTTGTACCATCGCCTTTGTTGATAGAAATGAGCCGTTTAGCTCAAGCCCGGGCAGCATAGTAGATTTCTGGCGGACACGTTTCTACTGAAACCGCTTCCGTTGTGGTATGATTTTAGCTGAGGTGATCGAATGCCAACGATAAAAGACGTTGCTAAGTTAGCGGGAGTAGGAATCGGAACTGCTTCGCGGGTAATCAATAAATCAGGATATGTAAGTGAAGAGACGACGAACAAAGTGCAGAAGGCGATTGAGAAATTAGGGTATGTGCCAAATGAAACCGCGCGAGCATTCGTAAAGCAGAACAATAAGCTGGTGGCCTTATTCCTGCCGTCTATTCACCATGCCTTCTTCTCGGAGCTTGCGTTCTATATCGAGGACGAGCTGGATAAGAGAGGGTATAAGCTGATGCTCTGTAATTCCGGCAGCCAGATGAAGAAGGAACTGGAATATATCCGTATGCTTAAACAAAACAAGGTGTCCGGAATCATCGGTATTTCTTATAATTCCATTGAGAACGATATCCACTCCTCGATGCCGATTGTTCTGGTGGACAGACATATCAAGGATATCCCTTATGTTTCCAGCGATAATTATGAGGGAGGAAAACTGGCCTGTCGGGAGTTGAAGGAAACAGGGTGCAGCAATCTTGCTTATATCGGGACGTTCTCTAAAGAATTATTGACGGAAGTGGAGCATCGAAAGAAGGGTTTTAAAGAAGCGGCGGAGGCTTATGGAATCCAGCATACGCTGTTCATTGAAGAAGACCCGATCAAGGATCAGACGGCTTTTCTGAACCGATTCCTGGATGAGTATGAAGAAGTAGACGGGGTGTTGGCAGAGAATGATCTGATGGCGCTTGAACTTGTCCAGCTGGCTTTGGATAGAAAGATAAACATTCCTGAGGACCTTTCCATTATCGGGTATGACGGGATTGAGATTTATTCCGCTTTACGGCCAAGGCTTTCGACAATCAGGCAGCCCGTGGAGAACATGGGGAGAAGTCTCGTTGATACCTTGATTAAAAGAATAAACGGAGGGACCGTAACACCAGTCAAGCATCCGGTCACGTTCATTAAAGGAGACACAACTCGATAAAAAAACAGGTTGACAAAAAAACATACTCCTATATAATTTGAACCAAAGGTGGAAACATTTCCACAACAAACGCTAAAGGGCCCGGCCCTTTTATTTTTATCGCTTGTGGAAGCGTTTTCTTTATAAGGAGGAGAAGAGATGAAGAAACAGTTGGCTTTATTGATGTTCCTTATGATTGGTTCCATTCTGGTGGCCTGTTCAGACGCAGAATCCAGTACAGGCGGGGATGGAGTGAAAGAGCTGGAAGTATGGGTGCATGTTCCGGAGGATGAACCGGAAGGGAAGAATTACGCAGAGAGAGCGAAGGAATTCGAAGAGTCGCATGAAGGCGTTAAAGTCAACGTGGAACACATCGTCAAGACAGGGGAAGGCAGTGGGTACAACGACCGGGTGAACGCGGCGATCACTGCCGGGGAACTGCCGGATGTCATCACTTTAGAGAGCGTGTACACAGCATCTTATGTAGATTCGGATCTTCTCTTACCTTTGAATGACTATTTAGACCAGTCCACCCTTGATTCGTACTTGGATACCGTCATTTCCGCCGGCAGCGTGGATGATAAGGTATATGCACTGCAATCCTTCGATCTGTCCGCACCGGTCTTTTACAACGTGGATCTATTCGAAGATGCTGGCATTGAAGTTCCGGCTGACGAGAACGGAAATTGGACGCTCGATGAGGCCTGGACCTATGATGAGTTTCTCGAGAACTCGAAAAAGTTGAAGGAGACAATGGACGAAGAGCCTGTCAACATGATCCCGGATAATTCCGGATGGCAGATGTATGCCCACTCTCCGATTATCTTTGCTAATGATGGACAGATCGTCGGGGAGAACGGCTTGGATACAGACGGATACTTGAACAGCGAGAACACGATGGAAGCCTTGACGTTCATGGATACACTCTTTAAAGAAGGCATTGTTTCACCGACCTTACGTGAGAATGCGTTTGCTCTGGAGAAGGCGGCCATCAGCTTTGAAGGGCCTTGGATGGTCGATGTGCTGAATAGTGAATACCCCGACTTGAATTGGTCGCTGATGCCTTATCCATACGGAAAAGAAGGCCATCAATCGGCTCCGCATGGCAGCTGGTACGTCGCTGGAACGAACAGTACGGAATATCCGGAACTGACAGCGGAGTTGGTTGCGCATATGACGAACAAAGACAGCGCGAAGACGATGGAAGCGGAAGCCGGATTGATCCCTGGGCACAAAGATCTGCTGGAAGCATCCGAAACGTACAGCGAGTATCCACGGAAACTGATGCTTGACCAACTGGTCCAAACGGAGCACCTCAAGCCTAAGTCACCTATCTTCCCGGTACTGGAAGATGCACTTGGTGATATCGTCGAAGGGATGGCTCTGGACAGTGGCTCTGTGGAAGATCTCGTAGCCGATGCAATGGAAAAAATCGATCGTGAAGCAGGCAGGTTCCAATAAATGTTGAAAAACGATGCAGAGAAGGCAGCGGGTGTACGGAATGGTCGTACACCCCCCGGCCTTACAAGGGGAATCCATATGAACAGCGTTCGAAGTCTTGTAAAAAGCAACAAATTTCTTTCTTTTTTATTCAGCAGCAGGTTTTTATTTCTGTTTCCTGCTTTACTGCTGATTAGTGTTTTTGTCATCTATCCGCTCATTCTTGCCATTGTTTATTCATTCACGGACTATTACCTTCTAAAACCCAATGATATCAATTTTGTCGGAATCGATAACTATATAGAAATGATGAAGGACAAATACGCGATTAAATCGTTTGTGAACACCGCAAAATATGTAGCCTTCATCGTGCCGATCCAGGTGGCCTTATCGTTGTTCCTCGCTATTCTTATTGCTAAGAAATCGAAGGCGAATACTCTGTTCCGGACGGCCTTCTTCTCGCCGTATATCTTATCCATCATCGTAGTTGCACTCCTGTGGAAAAACATCCTCGACCCGGAAGTGGGTATCATCAACGAATTTTTGACGCAGTTAGGATTCGGGAAACTGGGATTCTTCGCCGATCCGAATCTGGCGCTTCCTACCATATCCTTCATCATCGTTTGGCAGGGAATCAGTTTCCAGATGTTAATCATCATGGCTGCTTTGCAGGATGTGCCGTCCACCCTTTATGAGGCAGCGGATATAGAAGGAGCGAATGCATGGCAGAAGTTCTTATATGTGACCGTCCCGAGCATAAAGGGACAGCTTGTGTTCGTTCTGATTGTTGTCACGACGAATATTTTCAAAATTATTGTCGAGCCGCTCGTACTTACTAACGGCGGACCTCAAGGGAGCACGTCGAGCATTCTGTTGTACATGTTCGAGCAGGGAACGCGATATCGACAGATCGGGTATGCCAGTGCGATCACGGTCATATTCGCCATCCTGTTGATTATCATCGCTTTTGTTCAGAAGCGTTTAGTGAAGGAGGATTAAGGTTGAAGAAGTCCCGGGTATTGAGTTTGATCAAATGGTTAGTCCTGATCGCGTTCGCTGTTTTGTTCCTGTTTCCTACGATCTGGATGTTTGTAAGCAGTACGAAGACGGTTGCTGAAATATCGCGGGAAATGGGGACGATCAGCAGCTTCATTCCCAATTTCTCGAATTTCCAACATTGGTTTGACCCATACAAGGAATTATTTTCAAGGTTCCAATTCTCCCGTCATTTTATGAACAGCGTTTATTACACGTCCGTCATCGTATTCAGCAGCCTGCTCGTCAACTCTTTGGCCGGGTATGCGCTGGCGAAGCTCGATGTTCCTTACAAAAAAGTGATTAAAGGTACCTTGTTGATTTTGATCATCTTTCCTTTTCAGTCCGTGTTTATTCAGATATTCCTTATCATCAATGAGCTTAATTTGACGAATACGGTATGGGGATTGGCGCTTCCACATATAGGCGGAGCGTTTTATATCTATCTGTTTATGATATTCTTCCAGAAAATCCCGAAGGAATTGATAGAGTCCGCTTATATAGACGGTGCTTCCAACTGGAAGATATTCTGGAAGATTATCATTCCTATTTCCAAACCTGTGTATTTGACGGTCGGCATACTAATTTTCGTGGGATCATGGAATGACTACGTATGGCCGCTCATGATTTTCACCGAAGCGGATAAATATCCGTTAGCTGTTGCTGTGAACATCCTTAATGAAACGCAGCCGGTTTACCTGAATCAGGTCATGGCCGGGCTGACAATCACGACGATTCCTATTCTACTTATCTACATTTTCGGTCAGAAATATATCATGCCGCAGAATACATCGTCTGGAATCAAATGATGAGAGGTGGCTTATGGGGTTAATATATCATCTGCCCTTCGTGGAAGGGGAAGGGCACCAAACGAAAGAGAGTGTCCGTGGACATGTGCTGGATATCGACTATGTCTTCAAGGAAGCGAAGTACAAAAAAAGCCGTTCGCCCCGTTGGGTGAACGTTGGAGGATCGGCGTACGCGCTGGATTTTGACGGTTATTCGACGTTTATGAAGGATGAGCCCCTGGAAATAGAGGGGTCATTCACCATTTTTGTACAGATTGCCGCGAGATGTTTCGAGGCTTGTCATGGGAACGTGTCGACGACCATCATCGATCAGCTGGACCGGGCCGAATGCAGGGGGATGGCTCTTGGGTTGTTCCGTCATGGGGAGGTTCTGGTAGAGGTAGGAGATGGGGAACAAATCGTAAAGTTTCAGACTGAATCATCCATCAGGCTCTATCAACAAACATTCCTAGCAGCGGTTTACAACGAGACTGACCGAACGATCCGGCTTTACATCGACGGGGAAACAGCCGGCCTCAAGTCATGCGGCAGACCGGTTCGAACATCGGCTGTGCCTTTATCCATCGGTCGGAATAATACCCCTTTTCAAATCAGTGATACGTTCACCGGCGGAATGTTCGCCGGTTTAATCCGGGAACTCCAAATCTTTGATGAGGCATTATCCATGAAGGAAGTGGAGAAGGAATACCGGCGGACAGTAGATGAAGAGAGAATCACTCCTGATGATGTCGATCTGGATGAGCGACTGCTGCTTGATGATGTCCACCGGCCGCACTATCATGCCATTCCCCCGCAGCACTGGATGAATGAGCCGCATGCCCCGTTCTATTACAAAGGAATCTACCATTTGTTCTATCAGAAGAATGCGGGGGGACCTTACTTTTCCAATCTTCACTGGGGGCATTGGACGAGCGAGGATATGGTTTATTGGAAGAATGAACCGACGGCTTTGTTCCCTAAGAAGGAAGTGTCCCCGTCCGGGGTTTGGTCCGGATCGGCAGCCATTGGCCCTGACGGGGTGCCGCTTCTTTTCTACACCTTTGCTGACTTCAACGAGAAGTTTAATCAAGGAGTAGCGGTTGCGAGACCGAAAGACGTGACGGATACCTCCCTCGTTCAGTGGGAGATGGATGAAGAACGGGCCATCGTGCAGACGGAGAAACAGGGGATCGCCTCTGAATTCAGGGATCCCTTCGTCTGGAAGGATGATCGGGAGGAGCTGTGGTATCTGATTATCGGCGGAGGCATCGAGCATAAAGGGCCGACGACCTGGATTTATACATCCGCTGATTGTGAAAGTTGGAAATTCAAAGGCGAATTCTATACGGCTGACACAAGGGAACACCCATACCTTGGATCGAACGTGGAGCTTCCCGTACTTCTGCCACTGCATGACAGAGAAGGGAACAAGAAATATCTCTATCTATTCATGAGTTATTTCCGGGAAGCTTCCCCGTATCAAGCGGATACTTATTATTTCCTTGGTGATTTCGATAAAGAGAACCTCCGATTCATCCCGGACACGAAAGAACCGCAGCTGTTGGACTACGGCCGCTTCAAATTCAGTGGCCCGAGCGGTTTCGTCGATCCGGTGCACCAGCGGTCCATCGTATTCTCGATCCTGCAGGGAGACCGCACGGAAGAAGAAGAATATTCTGCCGGTTGGGCGCATAATGCCGGACTCCCTGTTGAAGTGTTTATGGAGAATGGCGCACTGAGGGTTAAACCGCTCGAGGAGCTTTCAAGATTAAGAGAAAAAATCTTGATCGAGGAAACGAATCAGCCGGTTGGGACTTTAAATGAAAAGCTGGCTTTTGTGAACCATAAGCAGTTGGAAATCATCGTAGAGTTTGAACCTGTCGACTCCCCTGTCGGTTTGGAAATAAAGAAAGACGAAAACAGGCAGGAATACACGACGCTTTGGTATGACAGGGAAAAAGCGTGGGTTTCGCTCGATCGAACGAAGAGCCGGCTCGGTGCAGTGGGGGATGTCCAAGGGGGACCGCTTCATTTGAACGAAGGTCTCCGTGTCCATCTTTATATCGATCATTCGACGATCGAATGCTATTTAAATAACAAAAGGATGCTTACAAGCAGAGCCTACCCTGTGGGAAGGGACAGTGACTACCTTTCCTTGATCGGCGGGGATGATCTCCGGGTGAAATCAATGAAAGTGTACCAGCTGAAATCTATATGGAATGACGAGGAGAATGGAGGGCTTTGCACATGACGATAGAGACGAATGCTGTAAACGGTACGTACAGACATCGGTATCATCTGATGCCGGAACGCGGTTGGATGAATGACCCCAATGGTTTCTCTTATTATAACGGGGAATACCACCTCTTCTATCAGCACTATCCTTTTGATACTGTATGGGGACCGATGCACTGGGGGCATGCCGTGAGTACGGATTTAATCAAGTGGCACCCTCGTGGGATCACGCTTGAGCCGGGAGAACCCTACGATAAGAACGGTGTCTTCTCGGGGTCCGGCCTTCAAGTCGGGGAGGAGCATTGGCTGTACTACACCGGGCATGTGGATACTCATATGGACCTGCTCTATGATTCTCGTTTAAGGAAGAACCCTGGATTGGAAGAGGTTGACATGGGGGCGCCTGTGATCCGGCAGGTCCAATGCCTGGCAAAGTCGAAGGACGGGTTCACGTATGAAAAATACGAACAGAATCCTGTCGTCGGAAGCAACCAGGTTCCCCGGGGAATGAGAGTGGAAGACTTCCGTGATCCGAAGGTCTGGATACGCAACGAGACTTTCTTTATGGTAGTTGGGGCTAGAAGTGAAGAGAATGTCGGTCATGTCCTTTTCTATACGTCTACGAATGGTATGGAATGGGAGTATTTGAATCATTACACGCTCGGCGAGTCCTATGGGACGGTATGGGAATGCCCGGATGTCTTTGAGCTGGACGGGAAGGATGTTTTGTTGTTTTCCCCGCAGGAAGTGGCCCGTGTCGGCAACCGTCACGAAAACAGGCATTCTACGATGGCACTTATCGGCTCTTTTGACGAGAATACGGGGGAATTTACGGTGGAACACGAGCAGGAGCTGGATCAGGGTTTTGACTTCTACGCCCCTCAATCCCTTTTAACGAAAGATGGAAGGCGGGTTATGGTGGCGTGGATGAATATGTGGGATATCGATTATCCCCTGCATGACCTCGGCCACGGATGGAATGGTTCCATGACTATACCAAGGGAACTATCCTTGCGTGACGGAAAAGTGATTCAGAAGCCATGCCGGTCGATTGCGACTTACCAAAAAAATAAGGTGGAATTCCGTGACATATCCATTGACGGTGTGTTGGATGATTCCAGACTCTATGGGAACTGTCAGCGGCTCGATCTGCGATTCTACATGAAAAACACCGGGAAAATGACGTGTGAGCTGTTCAAAGGAAAGCGGGAGAAGCTGATCGTGACCTTCGATAGACAGCGTAATGAAGTCATCCTCGACCGCAGGCATTCCGAGTACGTCATAGAAAGCTTCACGGCTGTTAATGATTATACGAGAAGTCAGTTCGTAGATTTATCCAAACCTGTAAAGGTGAGCTTCCTTTTGGATGTATCGTCTGTAGAAATCTTTATTAACGACGGGGAGCAGGTATTCACATCCTTGTTCTTCTCAAAAGAATTAGGAGAACAATTCGTCCTCGAATCAGACGGTGAAACGATCATCGAGCTTTTGGAAAAATGGGAGATCATATAGGGTTGTTGCTTAGGAGGAAGGTTGCGTTAAAGTGATCTCCTCCTTTCTTTTTCTCATCAATGTAAGCGTTATCAAAAGGAATTCCAGTGAAAATGACTTTGAAAAGGAGAGGACAAACGAATGCCCAAATGGAGAAGTTCCTGTGTCCTTGTGGCGGCTGTTATTCTCGTGGTCAGTCAAGTGGTTGCAGGTGTACCTGCGGAAGTGAAGGCGAATCCAAGTTCGATAACCAATCCTGGTTTTGAAACAGGGGACTTGGAAGGGTGGGAAGTTGTTAGCGGAACCGCATTCCATGATGCAGATGTTACGTCTGATTCGGATTACTGGGATAAACGTGCTTTCGAACAACGCAATTTCTGGCATATTTGGGGAGGGAGAGGTGACGATTCCAAGGTAGGGGTTATGCAGAGTGAAACATTCACTCTCGGTGGGGATGGTTCTGTCGATTTTCTGACCGGAGGGGATGAAGATATAGAGAATCTTTATGTTGCCTTGGTGAGGGAATCGGACGGTGAAGAGTTGATGAAAGCGACAGGGACGGGGGCGGATACATACACTCGTATGGAGTGGGATGCGTCGGAATATACCGGAACGGTCGTACGGATCAAAATCGTAGATAAAACAACAGATGGACATATCAATCTCGATGATGTGAATGTTCCGCCGACACCATCGTTACACGGGCATGTAGAACCTTCGATTTATAACCATGACTTTGAATATACCGCTCTTGTACCTTATCAAATAAGAGGGTGGGAAGTCGTGAGCGGAGACGCCTTTGGACCGGAGAGTCTTGTCCATGAAGAATATTGGCAGCAGGGCGATACGTTTCATCATAACGGAGATTATCATTTATGGAGCTTCAAGGATGGGGGCGATGACCTCGTCGGGGAGCTCCACTCTGAGACGTTTGTTGTGGATGCTTCCGGCGGAATGGATTTCTTAATCAGCGGGGGCGAAGATCGTGAGAAGTTGTATGTAGCTTTGGTAAGAGAGTCGGACGGCGAAGAGTTACTTAGGGAGACGGGGCGGGACACCGAAACGTATCAGCGGGTGTTTTGGGATACCTCTGCCTATGTCGGGGAGTCCGTTTATATTAAAGTCGTCGATGACGCAACGGGTTCATGGGGGCATATCAACGTCGACGATTTCCGTTTATCGGAATCAATATTCACAGAAGGCTTAATCGGCCATTGGGATTTTGACGAAGGAACAGGGAAGGTGACGACAGAACGCGTGACAGGAGAACAAAATTCTATTGATTACCATCTGAATGAAGGTGCTTTCCAGCCATCTCAAGATCCATTATGGAAAGAGGACGGCATATCGAACAGCGCCTTGTTGTTTGATGGATACTCGACATGGGTCACTCATCCACCTGATAACATACCAGCACCGACAGAAGCGCTCACGATTGAAGCGTGGGTGGCGCCCCGAAATTTTGAACACGGGGATGAAGGGAGATTGTCTGCGGTCGTCAATCAGCACAACCGGGAAAAGAAAGAGGGGTTTCTATTAGGTCACGGCCGTCACGGTACGTGGGGACTCCAGTTCGGTACAGGGTCTGATTGGCGTGAAGTCATGTCAGATACGCTTCTTCCTTTAAACGAATGGTCGCATGTCGCGGCTACTTACGACAGTTCCACCGGGGAGGCCGTTTTATATCTGAACGGAGACAAAGCAGCTTCCCGCAACTTTCCTGCTGGAGAAAAGATCAAGCCAAGCGTAAGAGACTTGATGATAGGAAAGAACAATGACGGGATGTGGCTGTACGGCTATCACATGAACATGTTCAGTGGTCTGATTGATGAAGTCAACCTTTACCATAAACCTTTGAGTGCAGAAGCTGTGAAGCAGTCCCACGACTCGTATGTAGAGGGGACAGGCGGCAATCTGCCTACTCCTGATACCATTATCGATAGAAGCGTATTAGCGGATGACCGCCATCGTCCCCAGTTTCACATGTCTCCCCCAAACCACTGGGGAAATGAGCCCGGGGGACCGATTTACTTCAACGGTCAATATCATGTCTTCTATCAAAGTAACCCACGAGGGCCGTTCTGGAACCACATTCGCTGGGGGCATTTGGTAAGCGATGATATGGTCCATTGGCGGGATGTCGATGATGCGGTTGTACCGGGAAGGCATGATGTGGACCCTGATGGTGCATGGGCCGGGGGGGCGGTTGTGGACGATACCGGCGTCCCTGTCCTGTTCTATACAGCAGGAGATGACAGGGATTCACCCAACCAAAGGATAAACATCGCAAGAAGCACGTTTCCGGAAGATGGGGATCTTGATTTGAACCGGTGGGAGAAGCATGGAGAGGTGATCTTGGATCAACAGGACGGAGAGGGAATTAAAGGGGAATTCCGGGACCCGTTCGTGTTCAAGGACGGAGACACATGGTATATGCTTGTTACCTCAGGGAAAGAAGACGCAGATGGAAACCAGATCGGAGGGACAGCACTCGTTTATTCAACAAAGGATTCAAGCTTTGAAAACTGGACGTATGAAGGAGATTTATTTGTAGGGGATTATGAGCAATATCCGAAGACAGGGAGAGTGTGGGAGCTTCCGATATTACTGCCTCTTGGCGATAGTGGGAAGCATATATTCCTGATAAATCCTGCCAAGACGTCGAGAGAGGAGTATCAGTCCAGGTACACCTATTACTGGATAGGGACATGGGATAAGGAAGCAGCCCGTTTTATTCCGGATAACGAAGAACCGGAACTGATGGATGTCGGAGATCACTTTACCGGTCCTGCCGGAATGGTCACTCCCGATGGAAGGACGGTCATTCACACCATTACTCAAGGACGCAGACCCGCAGATGATGATTATGCAGCAGGATATGCACACAATTACGGACTGCCGGTGGAAGTGTCTTATCGTTCAGATGGGAAATTAGGCATTGAACCGATTGAGGAATTGGATCAACTGAGAGGAGAGCAGCTGCTCGATATCAGCACCGACACTTCTTTCGAGGATGCCAACCAGCAGTTGGGCGAAGTGAGCGGTGATATGCTGGAAATCGAATTAGAACTGGACCCAGGATCGGCGAATGAAGCAGGGATCCATTTGCGACGATCGCCGGATGGGAAGGAAGAAACGACTGTCTATTATAAAGAAAGCAGTACAGAGCTGTGGGTCAACCGCACGAAGTCCAGTTTGGATCCGGATGTGGAAAAGTGGTACCAGGGCGGCAACGTCGATATCGGAACAGAACCAATCAAATTTCATATCTATGTCGACCGATCAGAAATCAATGCCTATTTAAACGGTCTGAAGAGCATAACGACAAGAGCTTATCCTACCCGGGAAGATGCCGTCGGTTTGAAGTTATGGGCGAACGATGCGCAGGAAACAGTCACCGTTAAATCGATGAAGGTATGGAAGATGACCTCTGCTTATACTAAAGTAGATGCTTCCGGTGTAAGCCTGAATCCTGAAGAGATGGAAATAGTGGAAGGGGACAGCGAACGTCTTACATCGATTGTTGCGCCCTTAGACGCAACGAATAAAGAGGTGACATGGTCTTCGAGCGACCCGTCTGTTGCGACGGTCGTCCAGGGAAGAGTGACGGCGCATGCCGCAGGAACAGCCGTCGTAACAGCGACAACAAGAGACGGGGGATTCGAGGCGGAAAGCACGGTCACTGTCACACCGGAACCGGCCCATGAGGAGCTAGTAAATCATGACTTCGAACAGCAGGACTTAACGGGATGGACGGTAACGGATGGAGATGCGTTTACAGAAATGGATGTAACTGCAGACAATGATTGGGGGTGGGGAGGTCCGTTTAATCAGAGTGGCGCCTATCATTTATATGGAGTACACACAGGGAATGACGGCCAAACAGGTACGATTCGTTCCCATACATTCACCCTTGGCGGGAATGGGAATATCGATTTTCTCGTATCCGGAGGGAACAACATTTACGATCTCTATGTTGCCTTAGTCAGAGAAGCGGACGGTGAAGAACTGATGAAGGTAAGCGGCGGGAATCAGGAAGGGTATTCTCGGATAAAATGGGATGCTTCAGACTATGTAGGAGAACAGGTGTATATAAAGGTAGTAGATCAGGCAACTGGAGGCTGGGGGCACATAAGTATTGATGATGTGAACGCTCCTGTTCAACCACAGTAACGGACTGCCTTCCGGTGCGTGCCATCAGGGCACCGCTGGAAGGTTTTTTAGGCCATGGCAGGGAAGGTTTGGTACGGCATAAAAGGGGGGTATCCCCTTTACATAGAAGCTTTGAGAATCCAAACCATAATGGAGGGTTTCGATGGGGGGAGATGGGAAGGAACATCGTCATCATTCTATTAGTGATCGGAGGCTGGGCCGCGGTCATTCTCCGTGATTTTCCCGGTGCAAAGGCGAAGGCAGGCGGGTCCAAAAGTCTTGTCATCTTGGCTGTCGTCTGTTCGGCATTACTTATATGGATCGGGATGAGCATATAACCATGAAAAAAACGGCCGGGGAAGCTCCCCGGCCGTTCGTTCTTTCCTTTATTAGAGAATATTATTCTTCTGTCATGATTTCCTGCAGTTCATCGAGCATCTGGTTGGCTGCAATGACGCCTCCGGCAGTGTTCCAGACGGCATCGCTCACTTTATGAGCGTTTCCTTCCTGGACTACATTGAGGTTCTTCCATAATGGATCGCTTGTCCATTCTTCTTCTGTGCTCAATGCTTCCGGGTCGTCCTGAGGTGCGTAAGTGAAGTAGAAGAGGATATCTCCATCCATTTTCGGAATGGCTTCTTTTCCTACTTCGATGGCAAGTTCACCCATTTTGTTACTTTCGTCGAACATCTCTGTCTGTGCTTCGGTACGTTTGAAGCCAAGCTCGTCAAGGATGACTCCGGAGAAGGAATCCTTGTAGTAGATCCGGGATGTTCCGGCCATGAAGCGTACGACGGAAACTTCCTGATCTGTCTTATCTCCAAGGGCTGTCTTCACTTCTTCGACGTGCGCGTCATAGTCAGCAAGTACTTCTTCGCCTTTGTCTTCAAGGCCGAGTGCCTCTGCGTAAAGCTTAAAGTTCTCCTTCCAGTCTCCGCGCAGCTGCTCGGAGAATACGGTCGGTGCAATAGCGCTCAGTTTGTCATAGACGGCTTCCTGACGCTGTTTGTTACCGATGATCAGATCCGGCTGCAGTTCCGCGATCTTTTCTACGTTCACTTCCTGCTCCAGACCGACGACCTCGACACCATCCATGTCTTCTTCGATATGCTTATACCAAGGATCACCAAGCCACGATTGGACGGCTCCGGTCGGTTGGACGCCGAGTGCCAGGACGGCTTCTGTTCCTTCGTTAGTCAGTACGACGACTTTCTTCGGCTTCTCCGGGATTTCCGTTTCTCCCATCGCGTGCTTCACCGTGTACGATTCCCCGCCGTCGCCACTGTTGGTGTCTTCTGCCTCTTTATCCGAGTCGCTTCCGCATGCGGTAATGAACAACAGCGCAAGAACGGATAAGAATACCCATAAACTCTTCTTATATGTACGCATAAGTCTCCTCCTAAGAATGATATTCATTATCATTTACCTAAGCTATATAGTAAAAAAAGATGATACGTTTGTCAATGGCGATATTGAAAATCATTTTCAATAATAAGAATGTTTGATACAATTTCAATGGTTGTATGGAAGTGGCGAACGCTTGCGGCTTCCGCTTTTTCTAACTTTGGTGTAGGGGAGATTCTCTTGATCCATTCCAATAGAGCAAAAACACTTGTATTTATCGGCAGTGTCCTGCTTATGCTTGTGTCGATGGGGGCAAGCATTGTGTACGGTTATGCCGACACGGGCTGGAACACGGCCTATCAGGCGTTCCTGGATTTCGATAATTCCAATGAACATATCATCATTCAGGATGTCCGACTTCCTCGGGCGCTGATTGCGACGGTCGTCGGGGCGGGGCTTGCCGTTTCCGGTGTCCTGCTTCAGGCGCTGACGAACAATCCGCTCGCATCTCCAAGCGTATTCGGGATCAATGCTGGAGCAGGGTTCTTTATCGTCGTCGCTTTTTCTTTCTTTTCCATCAATAATATCCAAGCCTTTACCTGGATCGCTTTCCTCGGGGCAGGCGTGACGGCGGCGATCGTCTACATACTCGGCTCTGCCGGGAGGGAAGGACTGACGCCGGTCAAACTGACGCTGGCCGGAGCGGCGATGGCGGCGTTCTTTTCTTCGATGACGCAGGGACTGCTGGTCGTGAATGAGGCAGCCTTTGATGAAGTGCTTTTCTGGTTGTCCGGATCGGTGCAGGGAAGGAAGCTGGAATCCTTGATCACGGTGCTTCCTTATATGACGGTTGGTTTCGTCCTGTGCATTTTCCTTGCCGGGAAGATCAATATCCTTGTCATGGGAGATGACGTAGCGAACGGGCTCGGGCTGAAAACGCCGCTTGTCCGGTTCTTCGGCATTGCTACGGTCGTGCTGTTATCCGGGGGTTCAGTCGCCATCGCAGGTCCGATCATTTTCGTAGGCGTCGTCGTGCCGCATATTACGAAGTACCTGGTCGGCAACGATTACCGCTGGATTCTTCCGTACAGTGCCGTTCTCGGCGCAATTCTTTTGCTGAACGCGGATATCGCAGCAAGGTACATCGTCATGCCGAGTGAGGTGCCTGTCGGTGTCATGACCGCGATGCTCGGCATTCCTTTCTTCATTTACATTGCGAGAAAAGGGAGGGAGGACGCATGAATAGATACAAAACGATCCGCTCGAAGAACGGGCGTATTTCCTTTCTTATTGATAAAAAAGCCTTGCGTATCAGCCTGATCCTGTTACTGACGGCAGCGATCGTATTCCTGATCAGTACCGGGGTCGGCGAGACGATGATCAATCCGATTGACGTTTTTCAAACATTGATCGGAAACGGTACCGCCTACCATGAATTGATCATCCAGTCGTTCCGCTTACCGAGGATCATCGTTTCCTTCCTCGTCGGTGCCTGTCTGGCTGTAGCGGGAGGCATCCTTCAGAGTCTCGTACGTAATCCGCTCGCATCACCGGACATCATCGGGATAACGGGGGGAGCGTCAGTGGCTGTCGTTGTCTTCCTGATGCTGTTCTCGGATCAGAACAATTCTTTGATGGTAAGTATTCACTGGATGCCGCTTGCGGCCTTCATCGGCGCGGTCATCACAGGCTTCAGCGTGTACTTCCTCGCAAGGAAAAAGACGACTTCGGCTTTAAGGCTGGTGTTGATCGGTATCGGAGTGTCGATGTTCATGAAGTCCTTGACGACGCTGTTCATGATCAAAGGACCGATCTATCAGGCGACTCAGGCGAACGTATGGATCACGGGTTCTGTGAGCGCCGCCAACTGGGACCAGGTGACGATCCTGCTTCCTGCTGCGGTCGTCCTGCTGCTGGTGACGGGAATGGTCACGAAGCAGCTCGACATCCTGGACTTAGGAGACGGCATTGCGACGGGAGTCGGAAGCAACGTCAAGTTGAGCCGTCTCTTGCTGCTGTTGTTGAGTATCGGGCTCACGGCTGTCGGGGTAGCCTTCGCCGGCGGCATCGGGTTCGTCGGTTTAATGGCCCCTCATATGGCACGGAGGCTTGTCGGTACGGGCTTTGCTCCGCTGCTTCCGGTTGCGGCACTGCTCGGGGGGATTCTCGTCATGCTCGCAGATTTCGCTGGAAAGACGCTGTTCCTTCCGTTGGAAGTGCCGGCCGGTGTATTTACAGCAGCCATCGGTGCCCCTTATTTCATTTTTCTTTTGTATAAAAGCAGGAATGCATAAAGGATGGCGCAGGAGCGGTTCTTCTCATAGGGAAGGACCGCTTTTTTTTTGAGTATAGCGGTAGGTGTTTTATGTTACGCTGGATATACAGGAACTATAGACAGTGGAAGGAGGGAATCTTATGCCTGAGCACAAAATTTATTCGATGAGCTTTGCGAAGGTTTATCCGGCTTACGTTGCCAAGGCGGAGAGAAAAGGGCGGACGAAAGAGGAAGTGGATGAAATCATCCGCTGGATCACCGGTTACACCCAGGAACAATTGCAGGGTGTCCTGGAAAATCAGACAGACTTCCGGACCTTTTTCGCGGAGGCTCCAGCGCTGCACCCGAACCGGACGTTGATCAAAGGCGTCATCTGCGGAGTGCGGGTGGAAGAGATCGAAGAACCGACGATGCGGGAAATCCGGTATATGGATAATCTGATCGACGAGCTGGCAAAGGGAAAAGCGATGGAGAAGATACTTCGGAAATAAGAGAAATCAAGCCCTGCATGTCGGCGTGTGCAGGGCTTGATTTTTAGGATATTTATAGTTGTTGGGCTGTCACGGGCTATATACTTGTTTTACAGCCTTTCGTTCTGTCCGTTCCTTTTCCGGCAGGGATCTTGTTTCCTGATGACTTTCCCTGAGAAGTTTGTGTAGGATATGAGCGCAATCGGTTGAAAGCTGGTGATGGTGAAGTTTACTGGAATCAGCGGAGTTGTGGTATCTGTCGTTCGCAGAGAGTTGACCATCGGCACAGGTGAATACCTGCCCAGCTGCGCGGTGATCGTATAGACGTGTTTTACGGCGGTGGTATCTGTGTCGATATATTGGAAGGTGGTCGTCGCAGCAGGCGGCAGTCCGTTGCTTGTAGACACGGGAGTGAGGTCGATCTGAGAGAGACTTATACTTTCCGTCGTGGAGGTGACGGCGCCGGGAACCCTTGCCCGGAACATAAGCGTCCGGAAATCCGTAGTCGTGAAGATCAGTTCTTCATCGCGGTACACGTTAAACGTGACAGGGGCTTCGACCATTACGTTTACCGTCGATTCCAGAGTCGTTAACGGCTCCGCTGTGATGGGGAGGTAGGCAGTGAGGACAGCCGCTCCACCCAATGTGATCAGCCAATTCGCGGTTGCGATCAGTTCTATCTGATCGCTCAAGCATAGACGCTCCAAGCTTACTGGAACCTGCAGGCCCGTTTCTACCCCTGTCGTCTGGAGCGGGATAAGCAGGGATGGTGGTGTTTCTTTGTGGTTGTAGGACTTGAGGAGCCCGTCGGATGCATACATAAGCATTCCTCCTTTCCGATAGAATGAAAGAGACAAAGGACGTCTCTTTTAACTAACATATGATGAAAGAGGAAAGTTGGCTGGGAGAAGGACATTAAAACGATAGATTCATAGTATGATCCTATACATAGAAAAAAAGAATAACGAGTGAGAAGGTGCCTGGATGGGAATGGAGAAAGTAGAAACAGCTTCTGAACACGTGTCGCAGGAACAGCGGAAAACGTTGTACCGCAAAGTATTGGTGGTCGTCAGTATATCGCAGATTCTCGGCGGCGCTGGCCTTGCAGCCGGAATTACCGTCGGTGCTCTGCTTGCTCAGCAGATGCTCGGCACCGATGCATACGCAGGGTTGCCGGCGGCGCTCTTTACATTGGGTTCGGCGGTCGCCGCGTGGGCGGTCGGAAGGTTATCCCAGCGGTACGGGCGAAGGACAGGGCTTGCGGCAGGTTTCGCTGTAGGAGGCCTCGGTTCAGCCGGGGTGGTGCTCGCTGCCATTTTCAACAGCGTCTTCCTTTTATTTGCGGCTTTATTCATCTACGGAGCAGGAACAGCAACGAACCTCCAAGCACGCTACGCAGGTACGGATTTAGCGGATCGGAAGCAGCGGGCGACCGCGGTCAGCATCACGATGGTGATGACGACATTCGGAGCGGTGGCTGGGCCGAATCTTGTCGGTGTCATGGGAAATGCGGCTCTGTCTATCGGTATCCCGGCACTCGCCGGGCCGTTTCTCTTATCGGGGGCGGCTTTCCTTTTGGCTGGTCTGTTTCTGTTCGTTATGCTGCGGCCGGATCCGCTGACGATGGCGAAGAAGCTGGCGGTTCAGGAGGAAGTTTGCAAAAGGGATGGAGCAGTAGCTGCAGCGGTTAACAAGCGCGGACTTGCGGTCGGAGCAGTGGTTATGGTGCTCACCCAGATGGTGATGGTTGCCATCATGACGATGACTCCTGTTCACATGGGGCATCACGGTCATGGACTCCGGGAGATCGGCATGGTCATTGGTTTCCATATTGGAGCGATGTATCTCCCGTCGCTTGTGACCGGTGTCCTCGTCGACAAATTCGGCCGTACCGCGATGAGCATTGCTTCGGGTGTGACACTGCTGCTCGCAGGACTGGTGGCAGCGCTCGCTCCGGATGATTCGGTTGTGCTCTTAATCGTTGCTTTATCGCTCCTTGGATTAGGCTGGAACTTCGGACTGATCAGCGGTACCGCCCAGATCATCGACTCGACGACGCCGTTCACACGTGCGAAAACACAGGGGACGCTTGATGTGTTCGTTGCGCTCGCAGGTGCTTCCGGCGGGGCCCTATCAGGAATGGTGGTCGCACACGCCGGATATGCTGCACTGTCCATCGGTGGTGGACTATTATCACTCGTTCTCCTGCCAGTGGTAATCTGGTCACGAAGGTAGTCCGGAAAGGAGGAGAAGATGTCAAGAGCGAAAAAGGTTAAGGATATCGTCCGTTTTCTCTATATTCTGGTCGTCATTGCGGTCAGTCCGTTCTTACATAAACATGTGCCGGTCGTGTTGTCGCTGGCACTAGTGTTCGCAGCTTATCCGATCTTGATGTACTTGACGGAAGCTGGAATGAAAGATAGAGGAAGGAGGGATGATGGATGAAGTACGTCATCGGCATGTTTGTGGTGATGGCCGCGATGGTTATCATCACGTTGACGAACGAGTACATTTTTCACGGGGATTATGGGGCAATTGCCAGCTGGGCAGTCGTCCTACTGTTTCTCTTAGGTGGAATATGCTTCGCCAATGCCAGGTATTATTTATCAGGAAAGTAAGCTGTCTTCTACAGAGAAATCCTTTTTTTTGCATAGGAAGAATGATAGGATAAGGAAATAGTTTATGGGATAAAAAGGAAGAAAAAAGAGGAGGAGATGTAGACATGGATAGGGAAAACATGTCAGAAGAAGAAAAGTGGGCAGAGATCGAGCGCCTGCAGGAAGAGGAAGACCGTCAGTCCGAAATTCTGAAGGAGCTGACGGGGAAGGGGCTTTACGAGGTTATGGTGGAGCCGGATGAGGATGGAGTCGTTTATATAGACAGCGAGGATCATGATCATCCCCTCGTTCACGATCTGTACGAGGAAGAACCTGATCGCGAGGCCATTGGCTTGTTTCATCCTTTAAACAATGGAAAGTCCATCTACCTTCCGGGAAAATAACGCCATTATTGAAACCGAAACCCACCCCGCACGTATAGATACCATAAGGTGGAAAGAGGGGATTCCGATGATAAAGACCGACTCCTGTCCGAAATGCGGCGGGCAGAAAGTGAAAGAGGGCGTCGTCCATTCCGCAGCCGGCGCTGTACATATGTTCCCGAAAGGAAATCCGCGGAGCACATCTTCGCCGGTCCTTTCACATTACTGTTCGAGCTGTGGTTACATATTGGAGTGGTATGTGGAGCATCCGGAACGGTTGGATTAAAGAAAAGCCTCTTTTAAAAGGAGGTTTTTTTGTTTGTTGAGGAAGTAGTTTTTGGGGGCTCCGGGAAATGGAACGCTTTCCACGGGGCGGCCGGAGCCTGTCCATTTCCCTCCGCCCTTTACGGAAAACTCCTTTCTATTATTAGGTATAAGCGGCTTTTAACCATCCGTTTCTAATGTGGAAATTTCTCTTTCGATGAGGGATAGGGACAATTCAAATGCATGGATACGCCTTTTGGCTAAGGTGATCTGTGCCTTGTAGCGGGCCGGATTTTCTTTCGCTTGCAACGTTTTTACTGTCTCTTTCAGCTTGTGGACCGTGGAATCGATCTGCCGTTTCGCTTCCACTAAATCAGAATGGTCGTACATAGGTAATCGTCTCCTTTTCTACAGGTGGATATCGAAGTATAGACGACAGTTGGAAGACTGTCAAAAAAGAAGGAGGACAGGTATGGAATCCTTTATGGTTTTTGGATTTTTAAATGTAATCTTCTATCTGGGTATCCTCGGATTCGCTATCTATTTCGTTGCGGCTATGCTGCATCGATCCAGAGAGAGAAACGAGTATTTGAAGGAGATTCTTGCGGAGTTGAGGAAGCAGAACGCCGATGAGGGTCGCTGAAGGAAAAGGAGGGTCATTCTGATGACCCTCCTTTTTTGTCTGTATGCTTGGCTTACAGCATTTAGGATTGGAGAAACTGGATCAGATCCCGCAGCATGTCCGGGTGCATTTCGTCCTTCCTGATACTTTCTTTATATTCTTTCTTTATGTTCAGAAGTGTATGATTGTCGGATCGTTTCCGGAGCAGATGGTTCATGTCTGGATAAACCTTCACTTCCGCGCCGGTATGAGAAGCGAATGCACGGGCGGATCCTTGCTTCACCTGGACGTCTTTTCCCCCTTCTATGGCGAGGGAACGGGCAGGCACGTAGGAAAGGTAGTCAGCTGTGTCGAAGGCTCTCATTTCCCTCACCCATTTGGCGTTGATTTTCGTTCCTTTGTATTGGATGACATCAGAAGGATCCGCCTCGATTTTCTCATAGAACTTACGGGTCTGCTTTTCAATTTTTTTGTTCACTTTAAGCATCCGGAAAAAGAACCCCTTCACGCCGGAAGCCTCGGCGATTTCCTGTCTAATCATCCGATTCTGATAATCAAGGAGCTCCTCTCCTTTATTAAAGGACCCGCACAGGAAGATGAACCGGTCTGCGCTTCTGTCTCTCATGACGGCCGGTCCGATAATCGCCCCTTCGCTGTGGCCGATCACCGTGACTTCCTCCACCTCGGAACGGCCTTTCAAAAATTCCAGCCAATCCCCGGCATCTTTGATAAAGTCCCATAAGCCTGCTGCCACATAACTGCCTTCGCTTTTTCCTACTCCCCGTTTGTCGTAGCGCAGCGTGATCAGCCCTGCTTCGTGTAAGCGGCCGGCTAATTCTTTATAGATATCCGCCTGCATCCAGCCGCCATTGCCGTCCCTGTCGACTTTCCCGGACCCGGGAATGAGGAGGACCGCTTTCTTGCTGTGCGGATCGGGCAGGGTAAGGGTCCCGTAAAGCTTTGTTCCTTCTCGCTCTATGACTGCTTCCTGTACTTTTGTCATCTGCCTTGCCTCCAATTAGAAAAATATAGGTATAAAGATAAGCTGCATGCTGATATGGGCCGTCATATGTGACCATACACTGAACCAGAAGCCGTACTTCCAGTAAAGATATCCGAAAAACAGACCGCCAATGCTGTTCAGGAGAAGCGCTCGAAAAACGACTGGAAGGCTGAGTTCCCCGAATAAGGCCGCGTTGGCCGGCAGGTGCGCGACAGCGAAGAGGATGCTGGTCAGGATGATCGCTGCCCAGTAATAGCTGTCGGGGACGGAACGCTGCTTGCGGACCTTCCCGACCAGATAGATAAACAGTGTCATACCGAAAAGTCGGAGCATCACTTCTTCCACGATCCCTCCATACAACACGCCGCCGGCAAGCCCGGCAAAAGAAGGGGTCGGGGAGTGGTCGGCAAGCCCAGGAATGATCTGCGGGAAAACCCATGCATCCCCTGCTTGAATGAGGAAGCCGGTCAACACACCGAACCACAGCGAAAGAAGAAGTCCCTTCTGTTTTTTCTCCTTCTTGATTAACGTTAAATCGGTACGCTTCTGTAAAATAAGGCCGATCCAGCTGAATAAAAGTGTCAGGACGGCAGCCTGTACGGTCAATACAACCGTGAACACGTCCCGGTCTGGAATAGGAAGCGCGGAGGTGGTGAAGGTTTCTATCGCGATGAAGTACCCCCCTGCTGCACCAAGGATGCTCAAAAGAAAGCTGATTATCCAGATTCTTTTCATTCCGTATCCTCCTGTTCCGGGAGAAAGATTTGATAGAGCTGGATTTTTCTCCCGTTGTTCTCCTTGCTCTTTTGATGGTACTTCTCGTAAATCTGTGCCAGTTCGCTTCGCATGTCGGAGAATTCTTCGTCGGTCAATTGCACGTCCAGCCGATTGAAGCCGAACGGGTCTTTTTCTATCGTGGGGTTGCTCTTGATATAGGCTTCGGTTTGATCCAGCAGCTGAAAGTAGAGAGTGGTGAACAATTGTATCTGCTCCTCTTCGCTCATCTGTGCGAAGTCGCCGGCATGGATCCGGGCTCCGTCCTTTTTTAAGGAATAGGTCTTTTCAACGGCACCGCGGATTTTCTTCTCTTCGATGACGTGGACCACGTTTTCTTTATCTAATACATGAAGGTGCCGGTACAGCGTTGCCTGCGGAATGTCCGGCAGAGCCTGGACGATGGCATAGCCTGTGGCGGGACCTCTCGACAGGTATTGGATGATCTTCATCCGCACCGGGTGCAGAATGGCATCGGCTTTTGATTTACTCATGAAATGTTCCTCCTCCATTATTATCATTTTTGATAACAATGAAAATATACGATAGATCCGGCGTGGAGTCAATAGATATATTCTGCAGATCGTTTCGGATTTACTCTTTTCGGCAGCCGCTTACGAAATGTTCTATGTTTGCCTTGTCTTAAATGTGGCAATGAACAGAAGGGAGAGATACAGTAGGATTTAATTAGAAGAGTCGGAGGTATGTAAACATGATTAAAGCACTTGTATTTGATGCATATGGAACGTTATTCGATGTCTATTCCGTTCGGAAAGCGTGCAACGACCTGTTTCCGGATAAAGGGGATGCGATCAGTCAAACGTGGCGGAGCAAGCAGCTGGAGTATTTTTTCCTGCGTCAGTTGTTCGAACGCTATAAGCCCTTTGATGAAATTACGCGCGATTCGTTGAGGTATGCCTGTAAGGAGAACGGCGTCACGCTGTCTAAAGAGGATGAGAGCCGTCTGATGGAAGCTTATCTTGAGCTTGCATTGTTCGAGGAAGTGGAAGAAGTCTTGAAGGATCTATCCGAAAAACAGCTCGTCGTCTTCTCGAATGGCTCCGAGAATATGATCGCTCCACTCGTCGATCAGTCCCGGATTCAGCCGTATATCGATTCGGTCATCAGTGCCGATGAGATCAAGCAGTACAAGCCGACTCCGGCTGCCTACAACCATGCGCTGGAAAGACTCGGCGTGTCGAGGGAGGAAGTGTTGTTCATGTCCTCGAACCCATGGGACATCCTCGGGGCGAAGAGCTTCGGTTTCCGGACGGCCTGGATCAACCGGAACGAGCTTCCGGAAGAAGAACTCGACATCCAGCCGGATTCCATTTACAGCGATTTATCCGGGATTAAGGAATGGACGGAATAACGGTGGACCGAAGCCTTTTGTTTCTACAAAAAAGGAAAAGCCTGAAGTAGCTTCTACAAGGGCGGCTCGACTATACAAACATGGGATAAGCTCCATAAGATGATAGAAGCATGAGGTAAAGGTGGGGAACAATATGCCGTGCATCATTTATGGCAACATCGAAATTGGAAGTTTGTGTGGCGGAGTGGTTAATTTCGGAGATTCTTTGTATATCTCTCCGATCTCGGTATCAGACAGTGAAAGTGACGAAGCGCCGGTCGCACCTGCCAATATTGGCCAGGCTGTGACGGACCCGAATATTACGTAATTTCTTCTATATGAAAAAAGGGAAGCCTGCCACGGCTTCCCTTTTTTAAAAGTCGTGCTTTTCTCCGTCTTTCGGTATAAGGAGGTGGGAATGAAATCCGCGTTCCTCTGCGAAATGCGCCAGCTCCTCCCTCGACAACATCCAATGGTTGACCGCTTCCATATGAACAGACAGGATCGTGGCATGAGGTGCAGCACGGTGCACCTCAAGAATATCTTCTTTTGACATGACGAGAGAGCCGCCTTGGTTGAACTGGTTGTCGCCGCCGTTGACGACGATGATGCCTGGTGCGTGCCGGTCGATTTCCTCCTGCACACCTTCATACCAGACCGTGTCTCCTGCGACATACAGGGTTTCTTCTGACGGGTGGCGGAAAACGACACCGCAGACTTCCCCGGTGAGCGTCAGGATGTCCCCTCTCCCGTGTTCTCCTTTTGTTTTGGCGAGTTCGATTCCCTGCCATTCGGTATGGGCTGTCAGGACTTCCACATGACGGAATCCGGATTCTTTCACAGTTTCTGCATCAGCATCGTTCTGGACAAACAGTTTCATGTCTTTCGGCAAAGCATCCTTCGCTGCGTCATCGAAATGGTCTAGGTGCAGATGGGTGAGGAGGACTGCGTCGACATCTTGAAGGATCGTCTCCACGGGTAACGGCAGGTCCACCAATGGATTCTGTTCCTCTTGTCTCGGCGAATCTGGAAACGGGGGATAAGCTCCTTTTTCTGCGAGCATCGGATCGATGAGGAACTTCTTCCCTGCATAGGTGACAAGAAGGGTGGCGTTGCGGATCAGTTGTATATTCATGAGAACATCTCCTTTATTTTAGGCTCAGGTCTATTCTATACTTAAGAAAAAAGGGGATACATAGACAGAATCAAGTCTTTCTCTGTTTTCACTTGATTTATGAAAGGATGGAAGCTGGATGCTCGACCAAACAGACTGGCAGATCATCAAAGAATTGACGAAGAACAGCAGAATCAAGATGAAGGAGCTTGGAGATAAGGTCCATTTGACCGGTCAGGCCGCCGCTTCCCGGGTCGCCAAGCTGGAGGATCAGGGCATCATCGAAGGCTATACGATTACCCTCAACCAGCAGAAGGTGGGCTGGACGATTCATGCCTTCCTTACAATCATCACCGAAAGCATTCATCACCGGCCGTATTTAGAGTTCGTTGACGCAAACAAGGAGTATGTTTCGAATCATTATAAAATCAGCGGAGACGGATGCTACATTCTCGAATGCCGGTTTCCGTCCTATGAAGAACTGGATGCGTTTCTCGTGGATTTAAATAAACAGGCGAACTATAAGCTTTCAATCGTCATTAACAAGCAGCCTGTATAAACATGGAGGTATGGGAATTGGAACAAAAGACACAAGCAAATGCGGGCTTTCAGAAGATAGAGGTGGAGGATGACCACCTGGGCGTTTCTTACCCCCTTTACCTTTTCTATCCTACAGAAACAGAGGAAAAAGAAGAGCACCTCGGCCCATACCAGATGTCTATTGCAAAAGGGGCTGATCCGCGTAAGGGAAGTTCTCCTCTAGTCGTCCTCTCTCACGGGACAGGAGGCACGCCGCTCGTATATCGGACGCTTGGCCGTTATCTCGCACGTCACGGCTTTTTCGTGGCGATGCCGGTGCACCCCTTTAATAATAAAGACGACAATCGGCTGGAGAACACACGGGAAAATCTGATAAGCCGGCCTATGCATATCACACAGACGATCGATCGGCTGCTTACGGACGATCAGCTCCGGGAGTATGTGGATGCCGGAGACATATCCATCATTGGACATTCAATGGGTGGATACACCGCCGTCGCCGCAGCGGGAGGCGTCCCGGCCACGCTTCCATGGGAGACGGACGACGGGAATCCGGAAACGATCGCAGTGGAGGTCGAGCGGAGGATCAGGAGAATGATTCTCCTCGCACCTGCCTTAGGCTGGTTCCGGTCCGCCGGTGCTCTTGATCGTGTGGACGTTCCGATTCTCGTGATGGCAGGTGAAAAGGATGATATCACGCCTTCGTTCCATGCCGATATCCTGCTTCAGGGAGTGCCGCACCCAGAACGGGTCGAGCATCAAGTCATCGAACAAGCCGGGCATTTTTCTTTTTTGAGCCCGTTTCCGGATGTCATCAAGCACCCCGATTTCCCGCCTTCCCAAGACCCGGAAGGATTTGACCGCGGGCAGTTCCAGATGCGGCTTCAGGAAGAGGTGCTGGAATTTCTACAGAAAAAAGGATGATCGGGAGCGTACCCGGTCATCCTTTTTTCGTGCTGAAGTTTATAATAGGCTTCCTGATTGTTCTTTTCGCTTTCAACGACGGAGCATCCGGCCATCATTAGAAGGAAAATGGCTATATAACTGATCGTTAGTTTCTTTAACATAAAAAGTTTTCCCCTCAGCTATTGTTTCCCTTTATTTGAATAGCCGCTATATGTCCAACTGCCATTCACCCAGTTTTTCTCAACCATTCCGTTCCTATATCTAACTTCAAAACCGGACGTCTGAGGGGGTTGCTTCCTCCTTGGGAAGCTGTCTAAAGCCTTCTTTCCTCAGGAACTGCCGGCTGGACGACGCGTCATGCGCTCTACCCGGTTTATGAAGTAGTGAAGCACGACGCCTCCCAGAATGACCGTCAACAGCGTGCCGATTCCGATCGGACCGTTGAAAAGATAGGCGAGAATCAGGAACAAGAGATAGAGGAACGACCGGGCAAGTGTAATGCTGGAACGCAGCCATTCCTTCAAAATTAATGTGAGCCGGTCAATCGGTATCGCTGCAAAATTCGACTGCAGGTAAAGAGCTGTACCTAAGCCGATCCCCGTTAAACCGAACAGGAAGCAGGCACCCTGGCTGTACCAGGCAATGGGCAACAGGAAGTCATCCAGTAGAAACAGCCAAGTATCGATGCTTATGCCGGTAATCATTGCGGTAAGAAGCCCGAAGAGCTCCGGCCGCTGCTTGACGAGGAGCGCGTTGCATCCGATCAGAATGAAGGCGATGATGATTTCCCAGCTTCCGACGGTGAGTCCGATGCTTTCGGAAAGTCCGACGAGCAGCGCGTCGAACGGGGAGGCGCCTAGTCCGGAAAGGATGGTAAGCGAAATACCCAGTGCCAGGATGACGATCCCGGTGACATACAGCAGGTAGGTCATGTATATCCTCCTTTTTGTTGCAAATGCAACATTAAGTCGTTATACTGAGCATATCTTAAACAGGCTGTATTTGCAACGAAAGAAAAGGAGCAGATGATGAAAGCGATATTGAGAGAAATAGGTATGATCGCAAGGGCACTTGACTCGATCAGCAACATAGAATTCAAGGAGTATGACCTTACGAAGGGGCAGTATTTGTATCTGGTCCGCATCGTGGAGCACCCAGGGATCATCCAGGAAAAAGTGGCGGAGATGATCAAAGTCGACCGCACGACTGCGGCGCGTGCGATTAAGAAACTCGAAGGGAACGGCTTTATCGAGAAAAAGCCCGATGATGAAAACAAAAAAATCAAACGGCTGTATCCGACGAAGAAGGGGCAGGCTGTCTATCCCCATATCAAACGGGAAAACGACTACTCGGAGCACGTTGCCTTCCGCGGCTTCACCGAAGAGGAGAAGGCAGCTGCTTTCGACTTGGTCGAGCGGATGAGGCAGAACATCGAACAGGATTGGGAGTTCGTAAAGAAAGGGAACAAACGGAATTATTGAAGGGGGAGAAAGCGATGGACATTCATATCAAAGCTTGCGGACAAGAGCAGGCGCACACTCTGCTTTCTATCGGAAAGGAAACATTCTACGACACCTTCGCCGCACAGAATACGGAGAAGAACATGAACGATTATTTGGCTCAGGCGTACACGATCGAGCGGATGGAAGCGGAACTGGCAGAGGATGATTCCTTCTTTTATTGTATGTTTGTGGATGGCGTACTCGCTGGTTACTTGAAAGTGAACATCGGAGATTCCCAGAGTGAGCCGATGGGGGAGGATGCGCTTGAAGTCGAGCGGATATACATAAGGAAGGCGTTTCACAGACAGGGGCTTGGCCGACGCCTGCTTACTTATGCGCTTGATCTTGCAGGCAGATGGGACAAGTCCGAGGTGTGGCTCGGAGTCTGGGAAAAGAACGAACCGGCACTCGTCTTTTATGAGCGGCTGGGCTTTAGAAGAATCGGGGAGCATTCCTTTTACATGGGAGAGGATGAGCAGACGGATTATCTTATGGCTAAGACGCTGAAGGAGGAGACATGATGTACATACCGAAGCATTTCCAGATGGAACAGTCCGCTGCTCTTGAGGTCATCGAAAATAACGGGTTCGCCCTCCTCGTTTCGATGGGGGAAAGGGAAGTGTCTGCTACTCATCTTCCACTGCAGATTAATAGAGAAGAAGAAGCACTGTACGGCCATTTCGCCCTCCCGAACCACCAGTGGAAAGAAGCGGAGGGAAAGCAGGTGATGGCTGTATTCCAAGGGCCTCACTGTTATATATCTTCCGACTGGTACGAAACGAATCGAGCGGTTCCGACCTGGAATTACGTTGCCGTTCACGTCTACGGAAGGCTTGAAATAGTAGAAGATGAGAAGCAGATACTCGCCTCGCTTCATGATTTAGTCACTACCTACGAAGCACCGGGGAGCGGCTACGATTTAAATGAATTAGATCCGGCATTTGTCAAAGGTATGAGGAAAGGCATTGTCCCTTTTCGAATCCTGATAGATAGAATCGAAGGAAAAGCCAAACTGAGCCAGAATCATTCGAAAGATCGCCGGGAGCGGGTCGTACGAAAGCTTGAACAGTCCGGCCGGGAAAACGAGCTCGCCATTGCGGATTTGATGAAGAAGCGGTTGGATTAAAGAAAGGCAGGCACGCTTCTTTCCTATATGTATCTATCATTCATGTAATCTTGTGAAAAAAAGCGGAGAGAGTTGTAGAAATCTTCCGGATTTGAAATAATTGGTAGAGAGTAGATTCCAGTGTAGGAAGGTGACAAAGATGTCTGATAAAAAACGTGCGTACATAAAGGATGAAGTCCGGTGGGGGATCATCGGTTGCGGCGATGTGACGGAAGTGAAAAGCGGTCCCGCGTTTCAGCGGGTGGAGAACAGCTCTCTTGTCGCGGTGATGAGACGAAACGGTTCGAAGGCGAAGGACTATGCAGAGCGCCACGGCGTGCCGAAATGGTACGACAAAGCAGAGGATTTGATTCACGACCCGGAAGTGAATGCGGTCTATATCGCGACCCCGCCCTCCTCCCACAAAGCCTATACCATCATGGCAGCAGAAGCGGGTAAACCTGTGTATGTAGAGAAGCCGATGGCGATGGATACCAAGGAATGTGAAGAAATGGTAGCCGCTTGTGAGAAGCATGATGTCCCGCTTTTTGTCGCTTACTACCGGAGGTCGCTGCCGAGGTTCTTGAAAGTGAAGGAGTTGATCGAATCCGGGGCGATCGGAGACGTCCGCTTCGCATCGATCCAGCAGACGCAGCGCCTGATGAAGAAAGACGAAAACGGAGCATGGCCTTGGCGTGTTCTTCCGGAAGAAAGCGGGGCGGGCCTGTTCTATGATGTCGGCTCCCATACGCTCGATCTCTTCGACTATCTGCTTGGACCTTTGACAAAGGTGAAAGGAGCGGCGGATAATCTCGCTGATTCCTATCCGGCGGAGGACACGGTGAATGCAGCCTTCTCCTTTCCGTCCGGTGCGTTCGGTACGGGCATATGGAACTTCTCTTCTTATACAAATAAAGATGAGAACCGCATTGTCGGTACAGAGGGAGAAATCCGTTTCTCCACGTTCGATGAGGAACCGGTCGTCCTTTTGACCGAATCCGGAGAAGAGTCCTTTTCCATCGAGCATCCGAAGCATATTCAGGAACCCCACATCCGTTCGATCACAGCGGAACTGCTCGGGGAAGGGAGCTGTCCGAGTACAGGAAAGACGGCCCTTCGTACCAACGTCGTCATGGATGACTTGGTTCATGCGTATTACCAATAAGGGCTCTGTATCTACGTATCCTACTAACTGGACTGTTTGAATGGGGGGAGCAGGATGAAGGAAGAAACAGCAGGGAAAGTCAGGCGGATCCTGATGCGGGCTGTACTTCTGCTGGTTGCTCTTGGTATATCGTATATCTTCGCCTATACCTTCCACTATGCCCCGCAAGGGTATGAAGTCGTGGAGAAAAACGAGGCAGAGGTCCTTCTGCAGAAAAATAATTCGATCGGGGTAGAGGAAGAGCAGCTTACCTTTGCGCCGAACGACGAACAGGAGTGGAAAGTGGATTACCTCCTCGATCTGGTGAACCGGCAGCAGAGCCAGTACTGGATATTCTTTACCACCATTCTTACGACCCTTTTCTTCGTCGGAGCTGACGTACGAAAAGGAGAGCCGCTCAGGAAGGTGCTGTTCTTCAGCGGCTTTTATGTCCTTTTCTCCGCCCTGGCACTGGTGCAGAATTGGAATACGATTAAAGATATAGTGGGATGAAAGGGAAGCTCAATCCATCTGGGTCGAGCTTTTTTCCCGTTGTCTTTTTTCCTCATCTCTTCTATAATTTGATGTAAATGATAATGATAATTGTTATCAATTGATAGGGGGATAAGTATGAAGACAGAATTCAGGATAGTAGAAGAAGATAAGAGCCGCCGTTTTGCGTTCCGACCGCTTGAAATCGGGGACGCAGACCTTTTACATACATGGATGCATCAAAAGCATATTGCACCGTTCTGGAAGCTCGACGTTTCGAAAGAGAAATTGACGGAATGGGTAGAGAATTCCCTGAAAGCAGAACATAAGGATTGTTACATCGGCACCTGCAACGGGGAGCCGGTCACGTATGTCATTGCTTATGATATCAGGAAAGATCCGATCCGTGAGTATTATGATCATCAGGAAAAGGACTTGGGAATGCATCTGCTGATCGGGCCCCGGCCGCTGTTGAACAAAGCAGACGGTCTCGGACTGATCAGAGCGATGATTTACTTTCTTTTCGACACGTATGATGCGCATCGAATCATCGGGGAGCCGGACCGAAGAAACCGGATCATCCTGCCGATTCTGAAGCAGATCGGCGGCGAGGTGCTTGGACATATCGACCTTCCATGGAAGGAAGCGACGCTGATTCAAGGGGAGAAAGCGGCGTTTGAAAAGTCGTTGGCCGATCATCAAGTCCTCGTGGAACCGATGCAGAGGATGACATCCAAGGCAGGGGGGATTCTATCATGAAACCAGTCGATCCGCAGGTGTTGGACCTGTTGAATAGCATCGGGGCACGGATGAAAGAACTGGAACATCCGTCCCTTGATCGCCTGAGTCCGGGGGAGTCCAGAGAGTACTACCAAGTTGCTCGTGAGTTTTTTACCGCACTTCCGGTGGTCGGTGCATCGGTGGAAGAAACGTCGTTTGTAAACCGATCCGGGAACGAGATCCCTGTCCGAATTTATACACCCGAGCACGAAGGTCCCCACCCCGCCCTTGTATATTTCCATGGAGGAGGCTGGGTGTTCGGGGATATCGACAGCGCGGACAATGTGTGCCGTTATCTTTCCAGTCGGGCTCAGGTGGTGGTTGTTTCGGTCGGTTACCGTCTCGCTCCAGAGCATCCCTATCCTGCGGCCTTCCATGATGCCGTGGACGGCGTAGAATGGATGACGGCGGAGGCATCGCGATGGCATGTCGATCCGGAAAGAATTGCCGTAGGAGGTGAAAGCTCCGGTGGAAACCTCGCAGCCGCTGTTTCCCTTTACTTTAAAGACAGAGCGGATATAGAAATCACTTGCCAATTTCTGATCACCCCCGTCCTCGACTACCGGTTCGACACCTCTTCTTACCAAGCCGGTTATGCGTACAATTTGACGAAGGAAAAAATGGAATGGTTTTTCGGACATTATTTGAAAGAAGAGGAAGACGGCGGGGAGGTCTTCGTCTCCCCGCTTCGGGCGTTGGATGTGACCGGTCTTCCACCGCTTTTACTCGTAACGGCAGCTTACGATCCGCTCCGGGATGAAGGTTTTTCCTATGCGGAGCGTCTGAAAGAAGCGGGAGGTGTGGTGCGTCACCTTCATTATGATGACCTCGTACACAGTTTCGTAAATATGATCGGCAGGGTCGATCGAGCAAGAGAGGCGCTTGAGGAAATGACAGAGGTTCTGCAGACCGTCCTCCACATGGACCCGATCCGTATTTGATAGCGGGTCTTTTTTCTTAAAAACGGGAAACACGAGACGGATGGTTTGAGGCAGGGAATCGGGCAAGCTAGAATAAGAGAAAAGAAGGGAGTGGATTCATATGAACGAAAAACAGATTTTCACACAGATTAATATGGTCAGGCAGGCGACGCTGAAGGAAATGGACGGCGTTACGGAAGAGCAGGCAGACAAACAGCCGGGAGGATTCAGCAACACGATCCGCTGGAACCTCGGACACATCCTTGTCGTCCAAAATTCTCTCGTAGAACGATTCGGAGGCAAACCGGTGGAAACACCTTCCCGTTATTTGGAGCTGTTCGCACCGGGAACGAAACCGGCAGACTGGCAGGGCGACGTTCCGACGCTTACAGAATTGAAGCAGGCATTGGAGGAACAGCCGAAGAAACTGGAACAAGCCTTAGCCGGACAGTTGGAAGACGAAGCGGCGAAAGCCTTCCTGGGCCTTCCGACGGTCGGAGAGATCCTGAACTTCACGTTGTACCATGAAGGGGTACATACAGGTACGATCAAAGCACTGAAAGCAACGACTGCAGAATAAGGAAAAGCCGGGAGCTCCTATAGAGATCCCGGCTTTTTTTCTATTAAAAGATCCATCCGTTGAGGACCATCCCCATATTAATGAGAAAGTGAAAAAAGACGGCGGGGTAGATGCTGTCCGTTTTCAGAACGACCCAGGCATAAAAGAGGCCGCCGAAGGAAAACAGCAGGCTGAAGACGAGCGGGATGCCGATAGAGACGTGAAGCAGCCCAAAGCCGATACTTGTGATAATCACGGCATGAACCGTCGAGAGATTCTTTTGAAGATAATCAAGCAGAACGCCCCGCCAGAGAAACTCCTCCAGAGATGCGTTTAACAGGGAAAATACCAGCCCGTAAAGCAAAAGGGAACGGGGGTAAGCTCCGTCGGTAAACAGCAGGGGAAGGAATATAGACACCGATCCGATAAGGCCGAATGTCAAAAAGAGCGGCAATGGAACTGTGTGGTTTGGCATGACGATCCGCTTTCTCCAGTCGGGAGCTTTTGCAAAGAACGATGCCTTCTGTCCGGAGAGGCGGATGGCCAGGAGGGAACCGGCCAGGATGAACAGGAGGAAGCTCCGGTTTCCAATGACCTTCCACTCCTTTGTAACGTCCCAGAAAGCAAAAAGAAAGTCACTGGATGCTTGGTAAAGGGCCGTTCCTGTCAGGAATCCAATGAACAGGGACAGTACCGGACGATGCCGGCGTGAAAAAGTATAAAGAAGAATCAAAAGTACAAGGATTCCTGCACCGTAGAGATAGAGTCGGCAGGATAACAGCAGTATGGCCGTGAAGAATAGACCAATGGCTGCCGGGAGTAGTGCATCGTTTTCTGGAAGTGTTTTTGGCATGATTATCTCCTGTGATTTAATAATTCTATCTTTATTCCATTTTCTTATCCTTATTTCCTCCATAAGGCTTGCAGGAGGCAGACGGGGGTTAATCGGTTCCCCTTTTTGTTCCGGCTTCCTCCACCGGATGTGCAGAAGAGCTCTTTGATTTCAACAGCTTGATAAAGACAAAGATTCCGGTTACTACAGCAGCGAAGATCACCAGATAGATGAACCAAATGATCAGCGGCATCCATTCCTGGACATTCATAGTACCAACCTCCTTCTTCTCTGAGTTTACCAATATATGGACTATGTATCTATAAGAGAAGGAATTCTTCCAGGTTTGTGGAATGTTAAGGAGTAGAGTCGGAAGGGAGTTGGTTCATAGTGAATAAAGTCACCCCGTTTTTAATGTTTCAGAACGGAGATGCAGAAGAAGCGATGTCCTTTTATGCGTTGTTGTTCGAAGATGCCGAAATAGAAAGCATCGTCCATTTCGGATCGGATGAAGGGGCCCCGGAAGGAAGCGTCAAGGCCGGCGTCTTTTCTCTGAAAGGGCAGCAATTCCGCTGCTTCGACAGTCCGATTGAACATGCCTTTCACTTCTCCCCGTCATCTTCCATATTTGTGGAATGTGATTCAGAGGAGGAGATCGACCGGCTGTACCGGGCGCTCGTCGAGGGCGGCCAGGCGCTGATGGAGCTCGGCAACCACGGCTTCAGCAGGAAATACGGCTGGGTCAACGATCGTCACGGCGTTTCCTGGCAGTTGAATCTTTCTTAAGTCAAGGTGGTGTTATTGCCTGAAAGAAATGGGGCACTATTTTTCAATGGAAAGAGAGTTGGGAAAACCGTGAAGTATTTTTTTGATTTTACTTTAGCCATCGCATTAACCGGGTGCTCTTACTATATTGCCGGTTTCCTGCTCAGCCACGGGCTGCCGTTTTGGCAGGCTTTGATCATCGGATTTTCGGTCGTCACGCTGGGTGCGTTGACGGAAGCCGTGGGAAGTCCGATGTGGTTGATCGTATTGGTGCCGTTTCCTGCAGGCATGCTTTTGCTTTACGTCTTTCTTGGTGCAGCTGTGCCGCAGTGGCTTCTTGCTTACGGACTGACACTCGCTGTCTACACGGCCATCCACATCCCGATGAGTTATTTTTTCCGATTCCACTCGCTTATTCCAGCGTGGAAACTGTCCTGACGAGGGAAGCGGTCGGAGGAAGCAAACGGGAAGGTTCCCCTAACAGCCTTAACAAAGGAAGCCCTCTTTAGGGCTTCCTTTGTTAAGGCTGTGTAAATTTTCTCCCCTTGGCTTGCATCCCCTATGTCCATCCATTACAATAATATCGAAAATCGATATAGAGATTCGATAATAAGAAAAGGAGGCAGACAGTTTGGACGTATTAAGAAAGCTGTTTCTCGGATTCATTCACATACACATCCTGCATCACGCCAAGGAAGAGGCCATTTACGGGTCGTGGATGCTGGAGGAGCTGCGCGAACACGGGTATGAAATAAGTGCCGGTACACTCTATCCGATCCTGCACACGATGGAGAAGGATGGTCTGTTGAAACGGGAAGACGTTAATGTGAACGGCAAAATAAGAAAATACTACCGGAGTACCGAACAAGGGGACACGGTATTGGAAGAAGCCCGCGCAAAAGCGTACGAGCTGTTCAAAGAGATCAAATGATTGGGGGAGACACCTATGAATTCCATGCAGCAAAAGAGTAAGTTCCAGATCCTTTTGGAAATCCTGATTGTATCGACGAAACTCGGGCTCACGTCCTTCGGCGGACCTGTCGCCCATCTTGCCTACTTCAAGGACGAGTACATCGACCGCCGGAAGTGGCTGACCGATAAGACATACGCCGATCTGATCGCGCTCTGTCAGTTCCTGCCGGGACCTGCGAGCAGTCAGGTCGGGATGTCCATCGGAATCTTGCGCGGGGGGATATTGGGAGGGATCGTCTCCTTTCTCGGATTCACCCTGCCGTCCGTGTTCGTCCTCGTTATCTTCGCACTGCTTTATCAAAACTTCTCCCTCGGAGATGCCGGCTTCATTCACAGTTTGAAAATCGTCGCCGCAGCTGTCGTCCTCCACGCGCTGATCGGCCTCGGCAGGAAGCTGACTCCGGATAAAAGCCGGATCGCCATCGCCCTTGCCGGTGCATTGATCATGCTTCTGTTCCCGTCCGCCTGGGTGCAGATTGCTATTATCATCGGAGCAGGTGCCGTTGGTTATGTGTTGTTTCAAAAGAAAGCAGAATCGAATATCGAACCGTTTCATGTTGCTATTTCAAAGAAGTTCGGAATCGCCTCGCTTGCTGTGTTGGCAGCAGCTCTCATTTTCCTGCCGGTTCTGAACCAGGCGCTTCAACATCCGCTGCTACACATCTTTGACGTGTTCTTCCGTGTCGGATCGCTCGTCTTCGGCGGCGGGCATGTCGTCCTGCCGATGATTGAAAGAGAACTCGTTCCGACAGGCTTCCTGTCTCCGGATGAATTCCTGGCCGGGTATGGAATGGCTCAGGCTGTTCCGGGACCGCTCTTCACCTTCTCCAGCTATTTGGGGACGATGATGCAGGGCGTATCGGGAGCGGTCGTCGCAACGGTCGCGATCTTCCTGCCGTCGTTCCTGCTGCTGTTCGGTGCGCTGCCGTTTCTGAGTGAACTGCGCAGACGAGCTTCCTTCCAGGGCGTTTTGATGGGCGTGAACGCGAGCGTTGTCGGTATTCTGCTTGCGGCGTTCTATGATCCAGTCCTTACAAGCTCCATTATGGACGGATCGGACTTCGCGCTCGCAGCCATCTTATTCGCTTTATTGAACGTCTGGAAAGTCCCGGCCTGGCTGATTGTCATAATCGGTGTTGCCGGCGGATATGTGTTCCAACTATTAGGGTTTTAACGAAGAGAAGGTTCAGCATCTGCTGAGCCTTCTTTTTTTGTTCTAGGCAAGACCTCTTCCTTTTTGTATGATAGGAATAAAATGGAATGAGGGGGAGTTCTCTTGTTGAAACGATTGTTGCCCGTCTGTGTTCTTTTACTTCTTGCCGTATCGGCGGCATTACTTGCTGCGAGGAATCCGACAGGGCCGAATACGATCTCCTATGAAGAGCCGATGGGCTTGTGGTTGTCGATCGGAATGATCGTTGTTCTTTTTCTGCCACCGTTGATTCTGGCCCTGTTCCAGAGCACGATTGCTCGAGTCACATCCGCTGTTTATCAAGGGATCGTTGTCTTTTCTTTCCTCGTCATTATCCCGATCGGCTTCTTCGTTCCGGATCAGTTCTCCGTCGGCGTCGCCGGTGTGGCCGGTACGGCTGCGGGCGTATGGAGTATTATCCTCACTTTGAAAACGGGGGAGGCGCCTAAACCGGCAAAATGAGGGAAGACACCCGGCGCAAGCTATGATAAGATGCCGGCAGAGAGGGATGACAGGAACGAAGGAAGGTGAATAAGGTTGCATCGATTCATCGAATATACAGGGTGGATAGCTGCTCTCACGGCTGTTGGTTTCGGCGTATATTATTTCATGAGCGGGGATTTTAAAGCGGAATACTTTATCCCGGCTGCTGTACTGACGGTGGTGGTAAGAATGGTGGCGGTCGTTACTTCTGTAGAGAAAAAAAGTGAGTGCTGACAAAGCTTTAACAAACTGGAATAACCCAGGCTAATGTAAATGGTTAATGGAACAGGAAGGAGAGGGATATATGAAATTCACCAACTTTCAAGCAAGCCAGATACGAATAGCAAGACCAACCGATCAAATGGATGAGATGATCACGTTCTATGAGGCGGGTCTTGGTTTGGAACGAGTGGCGGAGTTTCATGGCCATCAGGGGTATGACGGCATCGTCTTCGGACTCCCGACGCTCGCTTATCAGCTGGAGTTCACGTCCCACGAAGAAGGAAGTCCGTGCCCTGCTCCGTCGAAGGACAACTTATTGGTTTTCTACATAGAAGATAAGCAGGAACAACTGCAGGCCGCGGATCGACTTACCCGGATGGGGTATGAAGAAGTCGCATCGGAAAATCCATATTGGGAGGAGAAAGGCGTGACAATCGAGGACCCGGATGGGTGGCGGGTCGTGCTGATGAATACGGGTGGATTGAAGGATTCAAAAACATAGAAAAAAGGCCGGGAAGTATGTTCCCGGCCTTTTGCTATAATTATTCCCCTAATCCAAGCATACCCTTGAAGCTGCGGGCGTACTGGTCGGTTGCGATGATGGCATCCGCCACTTCTTCTGCTGTGATGGTGAATGCCTGGTGGATCGTTTCGCCATCGATGGTCGCTGCTTCGGCTACTTTCAGGATGTCCTCTCTGGAGGCGTCTTTCAGCTTGATGTCTTCCAGCGTGATCGGAAGGCCAAGACTTGTGTACAACGCCATGTACTCCTCGATTTCTTCCTGCGGGTGTTCTTCCATCGTCAGTTGGACGAGTGTACCGAACGCCACTTTTTCTCCGTGCGTGAGATGGTGGATTTCTCCGTCCAGAGCGGTAAATCCGTTGTGGATGGCGTGGGCAGCACCCAAACCGCCGCTTTCAAATCCGAGTCCGCTGAGAAGTGTGTTCGCTTCGATGACATGTTCCAGTGCCGGTGTAACGACTTGACGCTCATTGGACTCATAAGCGAGCAGTGCATAGTCGAACAGCACCTCTTCACATTTTTCTGCAATCGCCTGGGCGGCAAGGGTCGGCTGCCCTCCTGCCATCGTATTCCCGCTGTTTCTTACGACGCTGCGTACTTCAACGAGCGTTGCGAGCGCATCGGCGATTCCGGAAGCAAGGAAACGCGGTGGTGCCGCTGCGATGATTTTTGAGTCGAGCAGGACGAGATCAGGGTTCTTTTTGTAGAAACGATACGTTTCGAACACCCCTTCGTCGGAATAAACAACAGACAAAGCACTTGTCGGTGCATCCGTGGAAGCCGTTGTCGGTACGATGACCGTAAAGCCTTGAACCTGGTCGGAAACGGCTTTAGCGGTATCGAGTGTTTTACCTCCCCCGACACCGACGACGATGGAAGCTTGGGCTTCCTTCGCAATATCCGTGATCCGGTCCATTTCCTGAGTCGATGCTTCCCCGTTGAAGACGACTTCGTTCGTTTCGAATCCTGCTTCTTTCAAGTGACCCACGACGTCATGCCCCGCAATCTTCCATACGGTTTCATCTGCCAGGACGACCGCTGTTCCGCTTAAACCTTCCAGGTGTTTCCCAATATTTTGAATGGCGTTACGCCCCTGCACATATTTGGCCGGGCTGATGTATATACGTTCCTTCATCTCTCATCATCCTTTCGTAGTTTGTTTCTACAGGTATCTTCCCAACATATCATCGATGTTAAACAAAGACTTTCATAAAAAAGGTCACATCGCTTCCTTGATTCCTTTTTTTACCAGCAGCCAGTTGGCCGGATAGCTCGTCAGGAAACCGAGGATCATAGCGATCTGCATCATGAACCAATAGGTGATTTGATCCGGGTGCGGCGGCTGTGTGAATAAGACAAAATGGACAATCGCCATCCAGCCGAACATGCCGATTTCAAAAGCGATCAAGGAGAGCGAATCCGCTTTAATAGCAGATTTGATTGCATGTCCGGCACCTTTTTTCTTGTGCATCGGGTAAATCGCATAAAACTGGAACAGAATTCCGAAAATATAAGCAAGGATGAACTCGGTCGTATAATGCGCAAACAGGGTCGTCCCTGCGATAGTCAATCCGGTCATCGCAACGATCGGTACGCCGACTGCATCGCCGAGCGTGCATCCGGCCGAACAGTGGCTCGTCGAAACGAACACTTTGGCCGATTTGCCCCTGTCATCCTCTTTTTCTATATTCTTTGCCTTCAAGCGGCCCCATTTGAAGTAGGTCCATAAGGCAAAAGGACCGAAGAACCAACCGTTGATCGGCCAGACGACATTCATCACTCCCATCATCTGCGGATGTTTGATGATGTCGATAACAATGATGAGGGAAGATAACAAACCAATACTGAGAGCAATCCATGATACCGTGACTAACATTTACTCACCTCTTTTTTATTTTTTATACCCGGTAGCGGTATTCATAAACATAGAGGAATCTTTTAAATAAACATAATCCTCTGCGTTGACTATTTATACCTTATAGGGGTATATTGAAATGGACAGGAGGAATCCATATGTGCGAAGAACATAGTTTACCGGAGAACAGCGGCAAAAAGCCGGCGAAACCAAGAACAGTACAAGAGAAAGATGCGGTCGTGAACCGCTTGAAACGTATAGAAGGTCAGGTGAGAGGGATTCAGAAAATGGTCGAAGAGGACCGTTACTGTGTCGACATCCTTATTCAGATTTCAGCGATAGATAAGGCGTTGAAGAAAGTCGGCCATTCCTTGTTGGAGCGCCATACCCATCATTGTGTGGCAGGTGCGATTAAAAATGGAAACGGCGACGAAGCCATCGATGAATTGATGAAAGTCATCCAACAGTTCTCCAAATAGGAGGGATTAAGATGAGTGGAAAAAAAGATATGAACGTCGGAATCACCGGGATGACCTGTTCGGCGTGCTCCACCCGTATCGAGAAAGTGCTGAACAGAATGGAAGGTGTCGAAGCGAATGTCAACCTTGCGATGGAGAAGGCGACGATCCACTACGACGACGAACACGTCCAGCCGTCCGATATAACCGCAAAGATTGAAAAGCTGGGGTACGGTGTCCAGAAAGAACAGGTGGAACTCGATATTCACGGCATGACGTGCTCGGCTTGCTCGACGAGGATCCAGAAAGTGTTGAGTAAGATGGACGGAGTGGAACAGGCGACCATCAACCTGGCAACGGAAGCCGGATTCGTCGAATACGAACCGGATCGTGTATCCATAGATGACATCATTGCCAAAGTGAAGAAGCTCGGGTATGAGGCGGTTATCAAACAGGAACGTGAAACCGAGAAGGAACAAAAAGAGGCGAGAATCAAGCAGCAGAAGATAAAGTTGTTCGTGTCTGCCTTGCTTTCCCTGCCTCTTTTATACACGATGATCGCTCATCTCCCGTGGGATATCGGCCTCCCGGTTCCGGGTATCCTGATGAATCCGTGGTTCCAGTTCGTCCTTGCGACGCCTGTGCAGTTCTATATCGGTGCCCGGTTCTACTCCGGAGCTTATCGGGCGCTCAGGAATAAGAGTGCGAACATGGATGTACTGGTCGCACTCGGTACTTCCGCCGCCTATTTCTACAGCGTCGTCGAAGCGTTCCGCTGGCAGGCAGCCCCGGATCGGATGCCGGAGCTTTATTTTGAGACGAGTGCCGTCCTCATCACGCTGATTCTTGTCGGGAAGCTGATGGAATCGCTGGCGAAGGGACGGACGACAGCCGCGCTCACGAACCTGCTGAATCTGCAGGCGAAGGAAGCGACCGTTATCCGAGAAGGAATGGAAGAAAAGGTGCCGGTCGACCAAGTAACGGTCGGGGACACGCTGCTTGTGAAACCCGGGGAGAAAATTCCCGTCGACGGCCGCGTGCTTACAGGCGCCTCCGCAGTCGATGAGTCCATGATAACCGGTGAGTCTCTTCCAGTGGAAAAGCAGGAAGGAGACGCAGTCATTGGATCGACCATCAACAAGAATGGAACCATTCGGATGGAAGCGGAACGGATAGGGAAAGATACCGCCCTTGCCGGCATTGTTCGGATCGTCGAAGAGGCGCAGGGATCGAAAGCTCCGATCCAAAGGACTGCGGACGCCATTTCCGGCATTTTCGTTCCGATTGTCGTCGGAATCGCTCTTCTTACGTTCCTGCTCTGGTTTTTCCTGAACGGTGACATCGCACCTGCGCTGGAAGCAGCCATCGCTGTTCTCGTCATTGCCTGTCCGTGTGCCTTGGGACTGGCGACACCGACATCGATCATGGTCGGAACCGGAAAGGGAGCAGAACAGGGGATTCTTTTCAAAGGCGGCGAGTATTTGGAAGGCACCCAGGGGCTTACAACGGTGCTTTTGGACAAAACAGGTACCGTGACGAAAGGGAAACCCGAGGTAACGGACGTCATCACTCTCCAAGGGGAAGAAGCCGATTGGCTGCCTGACTTGATCGCAGCCGAGAAGGCATCTGAGCACCCGCTCGCTGATGCCATCGTCACGTACGGTCAGAAGCGCGGCGTGATAGAAAGAGAAGCGGAATCCTTTGAGGCTGTCCCTGGCTATGGGATTAAGGCAGTCGTCGAAGGCAGGCAGATCCTTGTCGGTACGAGAAAATGGATGGAACGGAATCAACTGTCATATGAACCTTACGACGAGGCATTTTCTCGTTTGGAACAGGAAGGGAAAACAGTTATGTATCTGGCTGCCGATCAGCAAATCAAAGCCTATATTGCTGTTGCAGATACGATCAAGGAGACGTCCAAAGAAGCCGTTTCTGATTTGAAGGCGCTCGGAATTCATGTGTACATGGTGACAGGGGATAACAGACGGACGGCAGAAGCTATTGCTGCCGAAGCAGGCATCAGGAATGTGCTGGCAGAAGTGCTGCCGGAAGAGAAGGAAGCGAAGGTGAAGGAATTGCAGAAGCAGGGCGAGAAAGTCGCCATGGTCGGTGACGGCATCAATGATGCGCCTTCTCTTGCCACCGCCGATATCGGCATCGCCATTGGCACAGGCAGTGATGTGGCGATAGAAACAGCAGATGTTACGCTGGTCGGAGGCGACCTGGAACACTTGGTGAAAGCGATCCGCCTCAGCCGGAAAACTATGAAGAACATCCGGCAGAATCTATTCTGGGCACTGGCCTATAATACGGCAGGCATCCCGGTTGCCGCTCTCGGGCTTCTTGCTCCGTGGGTGGCAGGCGCGGCTATGGCCTTAAGCTCTGTCAGCGTCGTCAGTAACTCGCTGCGGCTAAAACGGATGAAACTATAATGGAAAGGATGAAGCGATATGGAAAAAACGCTTAAAGTAGAAGGAATGACGTGCGACCACTGTGAACAAGCAGTTAAAGGTGCGCTGAAAGGGATCGATGGAGTGGAGGAAGTAACCGTTCATCTCGACAGCGGTGATGTCGAGGTGAAAGCAGCCGATCATGTCAGCGAAGCGGCGATGGTCGAAGCCATTGAAGAACAGGGATACGACGTCGTATCCTGACAAACAAAGCCTGAAGGGTCTCCTCAGGCTTTTGTCAGTTTTTCAGCAAAGGGCGGAGGTGAATAGGCAGACTCCGAAGTGCTCATCGGCGCCCCGTCAAAAGTATTCCATTTTCTGGATCCCCCCTCTCTATGTTTGTAAAAGAACCGTTTCCTCAAAAGTAAATGAACAGCCTGTAAAGTCTGAGGAATCCCCTTCGGACTTTTGTATAAATAAAGGAAGATGGTCAAGGATGGTAACACAAGAGAAAAAGGAGATGAGAGAATGAAATGGATGAAGATGTTGGTATTATCCGCGGTGGTGCTTGTAGGCTTGGCTGCCTGCGGCAATGATGACAGTGGACAGGACGAGAAGAAGGATCAGGAAGCGACCGACACGGAGCAAATGAGCCATGAAGAAAAAAACGGGCATGAATCGATGGATCACTCCGGATCCGGAGAAGTTCCGGACGATTTGAAGGAGGCAGAAGATCCTACCTTTGCCGTTGGAAGTAAAGCGGTGATCACCGCTGACCATATGCCTGGCATGGACGGGGCGGAAGCGACGGTTGTCGGAGCCTATGATACGACTGCTTATATCGTTTCCTATGAACCGACAGACGGAGGCGAGCGGGTGACTGATCACAAATGGGTCATCCACGAAGAAATCGAAGGTCATAATGATCAGACGTTTGAGCCGGGCGAGGAAGTCACACTCCGGGCTGATCATATGCCTGGCATGGACGGAGCGAAAGCGACCATCGAATCCAAAGAAGCTACGACCGTGTATATGGTCGACTACGTGCCCGTCGACGGTGGAGAAGAAGTGACGAACCATAAATGGGTGACGGAAAGCGAATTAAAAGCACAATAGAGCATACAAAAAGAAGGCTGGATCCTCATCCAGCCTTCTTTTTATTATGTTCTCCTGTTCCTTATAAGCAGCAAAGCGATAAACGCAGCGAAGGAACCAGCCACCACGATGGCCATGATGGCGATCGAAAAGAATAGAGGATCCATGAAACCGGTCTCCTTTTTTAGAAAAATTCTGTTAGTACCTATTCTAACACTTGGAAAGGGGCTGTTGAAAGGGGATAAAAAAATCCCCTTCAGGAGGAGTATCTCCAGAAGGGGGGGTTTTAATGATCATGTTCATGGGTATGGTCGCTGCAGAGGACCGAGTTATCGTGCGCGTGTTCCTTCGATTCCAGTTGAATCGTCACATGGCCGATTCCCTTATCCTTAAGTCGTTCTTCCACTTTTTTAAGGATGCCCTGGCAATCGCCGATCGTCCGGTCATCCGTCACCACGGCATGACAGGAGAGGGCGTTCTGTCCGCTGGTGATGCTCCATACGTGCAGATCGTGGATGTCCTGAATGTCCGCTGTGTCTTTGATCGTTGCGACGATATCATCGACGTCGATGTTCTTCGGTGTTCCTTCCATCAGCACATGAACCGAGTCGCGGGCGACCCTTGCTCCGCTGATCAGTACAAGGACGGCGACAATCACACTTGCGAGCGGATCGGCCCATCCCCAGTCGAACAGCATGATGAGGATGGCGGCGATGATGGCACCGACGGATCCAAGCAGGTCACCAAGGACATGAAGGAACGCCGCCCGCAGGTTAAGGTTGTGCTCCGTATCGCCCCGCATGAGAATCCATGCGACCACAAGGTTGACGATAAGACCGATAATTGCAATCGTCAGCATTCCCGTCGAGGCTACCTCCGGCGGTTCCAGGAATCGTTTATAAGCCTCGTAGAAAATATAAAGGGAGATCAGTACGAGCGTCACACCATTGAATAGTGCCGCAAGGATTTCAAACCGTTTGTATCCGTAAGTCTTGCTGTAATCTGCCACTTTTTCCCCCATAACGAACGCAAAGACACCAACACCAAGCGACACGGAGTCACTCAGCATATGTCCGGCATCCGACAGCAGCGCCAGGCTGTTCGTAAGGAATCCTCCGATCGCCTCGACGATCATGTAGCCGGTTGTCAGGATGAAACTGATCCATAATGCCTTCTTGTTCGCGCCGTGCGTGTGGTCATGACCGTGGTCGTGTCCCATCTGCATCTCCTCCTACCTGTACTATTCCAATTCAACTTGTAAAAAATACGTTGGTTTATTTTATATATGTGCATATATTCATATATAAAGCTTAACGCGGAATAACAGGCACGTCAAACCTGAATGCATAAAAAAGGCCTCCACATTTAGGGGATGTGGAGGCCTTCGTAAAGGGTGGTCAAATTCTACATATTCACATATTGGTCAGATATGTGGGTTGTTTGCGTGTTCATTGTAGTACATCGACGATGTTATGTAAACACGCTTTAAATTGGTAAAGAAGTTATACCTGATATAAACCCTTCTGTGAGAGGGTACAGCCACTATAAAAAGAATATTCCGTTAATTGGAAAGGGAATAGGAACGGTAAGAATGGATTTTTGAGGACGATTTTTCAAATGAAAAGGGAAAAGCACGAACAAGGAGGGGAAGTCTCATGCAACGAATGATCGTATTTATGGTGTGGACCGCATTCATCCTCTATGCCGTATTTGCAGCACCTAATGGAAACGCAGGTTACCTTGAATCGCTTATAAAAATGGATGATCCTGATCCATCTCTGTTAATGGTCTTCAGCTTTCTGGGGATCTACCCGATGATCTTCGCCGCTTTGCTCCTGGAGGAAGATGACAGCAAGGTTCCGGCGTGGCCGTTCGTCATCGCTTCCTTCTTTCTCGGAGCCTTCGCACTGCTGCCTTATTTCCTTTTCGCAAGCGGCCGTGCAGAAGGGGGGATACGTATTCCTAACCGATTGATTCAGCTGCTTCACTCCAAAGCATTTCTGCTCCTGCTTGGGACAGGAACGACTGCCCTGTTTCTATACGGGGTATCGGCAGGTGACTTCGAATTATATGGGAAGGCATTCCTCACCTCCCAGTTCGTCCATATTATGACGGTGGACTTTCTCGTCCTGACGCTGCTTAGTGTTTATGTCATCTTTTGGAAAGAACGGCGGAATGGACGATCGAATATGCTACAATGGCTCGGACTCATTCCGATGCTTGGGGCGGTTGTATATCTGTTCAGAAAATAAGCAGAGCTTGTTGAGCTCTGCTTGTTTTTGTTTAGCAAAGGTCCCAAAGCGGATCCAGTCGACTCTATTTTTAATGAGTAAGTCATTTTTGACTTATGTCGAACCTTTATCGAATTATGTAAATTAAAGGATGTTATATATGATGAGGTAAAGGTGGGGTAGTATCTGACGGAATCCAACATTAAAACTTGTTTTTTTGAAAGGGTTTACTTATAAATAAATAGAGGAGAGATGCCGGTGAAGCTGGAACGATTGAAGCAGCGGCTCGGTGAGATGGCAGATATCGGCAAAGTGCGGCAGGATGGGACAAGCAGCCTTTCCTTAATGAATGAAGAGATCGAAGCAAGGGTCCTCTTCATGAAATGGGTAGGGGAAGTCGGTGGAAAGGTGCGGATTGACGACTCAGGAAATATCCATGCCCGGATAGAAGGAAGCAATCCGGACAAAGCACCAATCGTGCTCGGCTCTCATCTTGAAAGAAAGACGGGAACATTTTATTATGCGCTCAGCATGCTGGCAGGACTGGAAGTGCTGGAATCGTTGAAGGAAGAAGTGGAGCTCTCCCAACCATTTGAAGTTGTTCTATTCATGAATGAGACGGAAACGCCATACCCGGCAATGGTGCCACGCGAGACAGTCCCCGGCATCTTCAGCAAAGGATTGGATCAACCTGTGCGGATCGATTTTCATAGAAAAAAGGCTGTAGAAGAGATGGAGGCGTTTATCAGTTTACATATCGGACCAAAACCGGTGCCTGGTGAAGCCGCGCCTTTTGATATCGTCACGAGCGTACAGGGAACTTCTTGGCACTCCGTCGAATTCATCAGTCTTCCCGGCCGCAAAGGGATGGTGCCGGTCTCTTCTCGGAAGGATCCTTTGGTAACGGCAGTCAAAGCAGTCAAACGAATTAAGCAGTGGATCAGTGGTTTGGAAGATGAAACGATCGTCACGTTCGGCAAGATTCACAAGGTGCCGGGTGCAACGGATCGTTCTCCTTGTTCCATTACATTCTCTCTTGATGTGAAACACCCGGTCGAAGCAGTGCTGAGGCAGCGTATGGTGCACGTCGAAGAAATAATCCGCAACGTCGCTGAAGAGGATGCGGTTGAAAGTGTCTGGGAGGACGTTTCCTTTCTGCCGCCGGTAGCGTTCAGCGAGACGCTTATCTCCCTAGTGAAAGAAAGCTATAACGATAGAGGAATCGATTACAGAGAAAGCGTCGGCAGTTCGATTCATGACACTTATATATGGAATCAAATGGATAAAACCGTAGTGGTTTCCGCATCGATCCTCTCCGGTGAGTACAAAAAGAAAGAAGATTGGTGCGATATTGAAAAGACCGTCGTCGTCATAAAGGATACAGTGAAGAAAATCATGCGCTGTTTGTGACGTACTATTGTTAAACTGGTAAAAAGGATAAAGGTGATACCATGGATATTCTGAAATTACAGGATTATCAAATGTTTAAAGATATTGTTGAACATTCCTTTGATGAGATCTTTGTCACCGACCAAAATGGGATGGTTTTATATGTCAATGAGTCCTGTGAACAGAATTATGGCATTCCCTCTTCTGCATTAATTGGAAAACATATTTATGAACTTGCTGAAGAGTTGTTTACCCCTTCTGCGACTGTCGAAGTCATGAAGCAGGAGTGCCCGGTGGAAGTGATGCAGGAAACGAAGCAGGGAAGACGCCTGCTCGTGAAATCACAGCCGGTATTTGACCCTGTAACGGGGGAATTGACGAAAGTGATCAGCTATTCAAGGGATTTAACAGATTTCACAACATTAAAGAACCGTATGGAGCAGCTGGAGAAACAGCTGAATACACAGCAGAATGAAAAGACCGGTGAAGTGGCCGACCTTATTACGGAAAGTAAGTGGATGAAGCGTGTCACGCGTATGATGACAAAAGTCGCAGGCACAGAAGCTACTGTCCTCTTGAAGGGGGAAACGGGTGTCGGCAAGAATTTGCTGGCATCGAAAATTCACAAGCTGAGCAGCCGCCGGAATCAAAAGTTCTATGAAGTGAACTGTGCGGACCTTCCCGATCATCTGCTTGAGACAGAGTTATTCGGAAATCCTGAGTACGGCGTCGAAGGGTTAATCGAGCTGACGGATGGATGCACATTGTTTCTGGATGCCATCGGGGAGATGTCTATAGACATTCAGGGAAAGCTGCTCCGCGTATTGGAAACGAAGCAAATCGTCTCAAAACATCGCCGCATCGACGTGGACATCCGCTTCCTTTTCTCTACAAATCAAAATTTGGAGGAGCGGGTGAAAGCAGGTACTTTCCGGAAAGATCTTTTCTACCGTATTCACGTCGTACCGATCGATGTCCCTCCCCTCCGGGACCGGGAAGCGGATATTTACCCGCTCTCGATGTATTTCCTAAAGAAGTACAATGCCCTTTATGACAGGAATGTGAAACTGTCCCCGCTCGTTCTGCATGCGTTCTACGAATACGACTGGCCGGGCAACGTCCGTGAACTGGAGAACTTGATCGAACGCCTCCTGATTACGACAGACTCCGACGAAATCACGATGGATCAGCTTCCGTCGATGATCAAGACAGGGTCGATTGCTCAGGCGGTGACGCTTCCTGAGAAGCTTGAGCAGCTGGAAAGGTTCCTCGTCGCTGAAGCCTATGATCAGTATGGATCGAGTTATAAGGTGGCGGAGAGTCTCGGGATCAGCCAGTCGTCCGCCATGCGCAAAATTCAAAAGTACTTGCGGGATGGCAGGATGAAGGTGGATTGAAACGGTTTATAAAAAACCATCTCTCCCTATGAAAGGAGAGATGGTTTTTTCGTTTTCTATACGGTTGCGGAAGCTGTCCCTGGTGATTGAATGAACTTTGTGAAAAGGAAGCGTACAAGCGGTCCCATGACGACAAGCTGCAAAGGGAGCGCCAGGATGAAATTCGAACCGAAGATAGTCAGGTAATCAGTAACGACCGTTTCTACGTGGAAGCCGCTGTGAAGGCTCATTGTCACTAGTCCGAACATCGACATAAGTGCCGCCATGCCGATGACCATGCTTATGGAAATTGCCAGGATCTTGTAAAGCTTCTTCGATGTACGAGCCGTCAGCTTGAAGGCGACTTTCTTAGCGGTCGGTCCGACGATGAATAAATCAAGAATGAAGGCGACGATAAACGCAATCAGGAAGTTAAGCACTCCTTCCATGAAGGTCATCTCATGGATCGTTCCGTGAAGATAGAAGTTGTATATCGTCATGACTAAGACCATACCGAAACTCATCAGAAATCCGAATTGCAGGTTTTCTTTTTTATTTGTGGGCATAAAGATAACATCCTTTCTCTTGGTTATTTCTGCATTATAGCGAGAAGGAATGCTGCTTCGTAAGTGAACATTTTGTGAACGTTGTATTTCTTATTCATTACAGAATGCAGCTTTTGAAGGTAGTTAAACATGAATCTTTGACAGAAGAGGAAGGTGAGTTGTTTCAACAAAACGATGGGTATCGTTTTGGCGGTCCGTGGAAGTTATGAGATGCTGCTCTATTAAAAAAAGGTCGTATCTCTTATGATACGACCTTTTACTCTGGTTCTTTCCTTCCTATCGTTACCACAGGCGGGGTATAGCTGATGACTTCAATGAGATAATGCTGCTCTGTCAAACCGTAACAGACCACATCGGAGCCGTCCCCGATGGTTCCGTACTGTTTCTGCCAATCTGTGAAATGCGCATGTTCCACGATGAAGTACGGCCAGACGCGATCCCGCGCCACTCCTTCCTTGTCAACGAAGGGAGCATCGATCAAATCTGTTCTCATTCCTTCATCCGAATAACGGACAGCAACCGGTGAATCAAAGAGGAATGTGGCTGTTTTGTCATCAAATTCTGTGCCGTAATAGCTGTCTTTCTTACATAAATAAAACGTCAACTCCAGCCTGTCCAAGTCCTGTTTCCATTGATCGATAGCGATGTAATGGGTGAGCTCTTTATGAGGTACCCACGTATGAACGATTTGCTGCATGGAAATCCCTCGTTTCTTTAAAGTCATCGTTTTATTTTCGAGGATGCCCCTTGATATTGCTTCCGTTTGGTTGCTACACAATATCTCTACATAAAGGACGAATCCGACAGAACGGTACAACTGCATGTTCTTCTTCATGAGCGAACATGCTTCTTCCCCGTTCGCTAAAGCAGCGGCTGTAGAATCCAACGTTTCCTCCAATGTCCCCGTATGGTTGCGGGAATAATATCATCGTTTTTTTCATAAGTCGTCGGGAAGATGGTGTAAGTACATGTGGAGAGCATCCGTATGCGCCTGCAGCACCTGCATCGTCTTTTCGTTCGGTTGGGTATAAATAACCGGATAATCTTTTTCTCCCTTGTCCTCCTCCGTCTGAAAAGCAAGGTGTTCTTCTGTCGTGGAGAATACGGCGTGAACACCAGGCTTATTCCCGCGGGCGTCGACTCTTATCCAACGCTCCAACGTCTTGAGATAGACGCTGTTCAGTGCATGGATGCAGTAGCCTTTCTCCGGCTTGTCGAAAAGCATCAGCCGCTGATAGCAGAAGCCTGTGGGAATCCCTTCGCTTCTAAGCAGAGCCGCCAGTAGATTTGATTTCGCATAACAGATGCCCTCTTTCTCCTTCCATACTTCAGATGCCGTACGGGTAACTGCCGTACTCTGAATATCCCAGGAATGAGCGATTTCATCGCGCACGAAGGTGAATGCCGCTTCTGCTTTCTCTATATCTGTCTGCTTTTTGTCAAATAGCTGTTCCGATAGTTTTACGGTCGAGGGATGATTATAATCTACTACCTCTGACTCTTGTAAGTAGTCAGAGAGTTTGGCGGATTGCAGTGTTTGTTTCAAGATCTGTCCCCATCTTTCTTTTTCCAGTTATCATACACCTGTTTGAATATTTATACAATACACGAGCGGGGATGATTATTTCGTAATTTTCAAACAAATGATTGTAAGGAAGGATTAGATGCGGTACATTTATAAAAAAGAAGGAAATCCTTCATCGAGAATAAAGGAGGAAAAAGGATGGAAGAATCGTTGCTGGAAACGATCAAAGGTGTTTATTCCTCCTTATCACCAGGTCAAAAAAAGGTGGCGGCTTATATGATCGATCACCGGGAAGAAAGCGCGCTTGCAACCGCGTCCCGGCTTGGCAGGCTGGCGGGAGTGAGTGAAACGACGGTCATTCGACTTTCCAACGTCCTTGGGTTTCGCGGCTTTTCTCATCTTCAGGAGGCAATCAGAGAGGAGTTTCTCAAGCAGAAGCAGAGCGTACGGGAGCATTCCCCGGCATACGATGTTTTTTCTGACGTTGCGGAGAAAGAAAGGCATGTGTTCGGTCAATTACTGGAACAGCTGGATCGAGGGCAGTTGAAGCAGGCGGTCGATGCTTTAATCGCAGCCGAACAAGTCCATATCGCAGGTTTCGGCAGCTCCTATGCTGTGGGTTACTGGTTCTACGCGGCGCTTAGGAAGTTGAGAAGCAGGGTGTCCTTATCCGGTCCTGACGGCGTGGCAGCAGAAGATATAGGTGATATCCGGGAGAATTCCCTTCTTGTATTATTTTCTTTTCCAAGATACCGAAAAGAAGGGATGTTGTTGGCGGAAGAAGCCAAGAAGCAAGGGGCGGTGGTGCTCGTCCTTACGAACAAAGCGCTCGCCCCGCCTGCCCGATCAGCAGACATCACGGTTACGACAGAAGAGCGGATGGAATCGGATTATCACTCCATCGCGGGAGCCGTAAGCATATCGGAAATGCTGATCGAAGCGGTTATGGAAGAAGGCGGAAACGAAATGCGCGAGCGTCAGCAGCGAATGGAACAGCTCTATGCTGAACAGAATCTATTTTTAGAATGAAGAGGAGTGGAAGGGATGCAGGAACAGTGGAAGCATGTCGAACGTGAGAAAAAGAGGTTTTCTGCCAAGGATTACGCGGCATTCATTCTTCCGTCCCTGTTGGGGCTGTTGTTTTTTATGGTGCCGATTCAGACGGAGGATGGGATCACGATTCCCGTCGCTTTCCTTGCGAATGGGCTGAATGAAGGGTTTGCCGGCACAATACCTGTCCTGACGGTGTTGGCGATAACGATCTCTGTCATTGGATCGCTCGCCGCTTATTTGTGGAAGCCGAAATGGATCATGGAATCCACCTATTGGAAGGCCTTGTTTTATGTCCGTAAAAACTGGGTGATGACGAGGGTTATCGGGATGATCTTTGCCTGGATGGCTCTTCTTACGCTGGGGCCCGATTTTCTGACGTCCGACGTGACAGGCGGAATGCTGTTGTTCGACCTTTTGCCTGTTCTGTTCACTACCTTTCTATTGGCAGGTTTTCTGCTTCCATTGCTGCTGAATTTCGGTCTGCTTGAATTCGTCGGAGCGCTGCTTCGTAAAGTGATGCGTCCTCTGTTCACCCTTCCCGGGCGTTCCTCATTGGACTGTCTCGCTTCCTGGGTCGGGGACGGGACCATCGGTGTCCTGTTGACATCGAAGCAGTATGAAGAAGGGTATTACACAAAAAGAGAAGCAGGTGTCGTCGCGACGACGTTCTCCATTGTCTCGATCACATTCACGATTGTCGTCATCAGTTACCTGGAAATGGAGAGCTATTTCCTGCCTTATTACGCCACGATCATCATAGCAGGGCTTGCTGCTGCCTTGATTATGCCTCGTATTCCTCCGTTGTCCTGGAAGAAGGATGACGTCTATGAGGGAACGACAAGAAAGACCGAAGAAGCGATTCCGTCGGGGACTTCGCTGTTCCGATGGGGAACGACTCAGGCGCTCAGGAAGGCGAGAAGCGGCGGCGGTGTGAAAGCGACACTGAAAGAGGGAATGCAGAACGTGCTGGATATGTGGATCGGCGTCCTTCCTGTCGTCATGGCGATTGGAACGGTCGCCGTCGTCATAGCAGAATTCACTTCCTTTTTCACCATCATCGGCAAGCCGTTCGAATGGCTGCTTATGCTGATGCAGGTGCCGGAAGCAGAGGCAGCCGGTCAGACGATGGTCGTCGGTTTTGCGGATATGTTTCTGCCGGCTGTCATCGGAAGCGGGATAGAAAGTGAAATGACGCGCTTTATCATTGCAAGCGTATCTGTTACGCAACTTGTTTACCTGTCGGAAATGGGAGGCTTGCTGCTTGGATCGAAACTTCCGGTTTCCTTCAAGGACCTTGTATTTATTTTCCTGATACGAACGTTGATTACGCTGCCGATTGTCGTCGGCATCGCTCACTTGATTTTCTAACCATAGAGGGAGGACTCACCATTGCAACACGAAGATATTCTACGAACCTATGAAGATTTGCATAAGCTTGCAGAGCCTAGTGGAAAAGAGCAGAATACTTCCGCCTATCTGAGGGGAAGGCTTGAGGCGGCTGGTTTTGCCCTCCGTACATTTCCGGACCATCACGGTTTTTATGCTGAGTTAAGCGGGGAAACGAATGCCGTGATCGCCCTGCGTGCCGATATGGATGCACTGCTCCAGGAAGTGGACGGGGAAGTGAGGCCGAACCACGCTTGCGGCCATGACGCCCACAGTACGATGGTGCTGCACACCGCTTTAAGAGCTGTAGAGTCGGGGCATTCTTACCATCATACCCTCCGGTTTATTTTTCAACCCGCAGAGGAAATTGCGGCCGGTGCCCTGCAGATGCTCAAGGGAGGAGCTCTGGATGACGTCCGGTTTCTTGGAGGGATTCACCTCCGCCCGGCGAAGGAAGTACCGAACAAAAAGGCGGCGCCCGTTATTCTCCACGGATCGATCGTCACACTGAAAGCCGTCGTACGGGGGGTTCCTGCCCATGCCGCCCGTCCGGAATTTGCGAATAACCCGATCGAAGCTGGAACCAGACTATTGGAGGCGTTGAAACAGGTTCACATCGAGCGTCCGTATTCGTTCAAAGTGACGGAATTCCATGCTGGAGAAGCATCCAATGCCATTCCTGAAAAAGCCCGTCTCACGTTCGATGCACGGGCAGCGGAGACAGGGACTTTGGATGACATCATGAAACAGGCGGAGACGCTTATGAGACAGGTGGCTTTGGACACGAAGACAGACATCGAATGGGAGTGGGTGGAATTTTCCCCTGCTGCAGTCAAGCACGAACAAGCGGTGGCACTTGCTGAAAAGGCGATCGGAGTGGCTGTCTCGGATGATGCTGTCGTCCCGCCGTGTGTTTCTCCGGGGGCAGAGGACTTCCACTTTTACACGCATCACCAAAAAGGGCTGCCGGCGACGATGATCGGTCTTGGATGTGGACTTGAGCCGGGACTTCATCATCCGAAAATGACTTTCGATACATCCGCGCTCTTCACCGGAGTCGACATTTTGGAGGCGCTGCTTCTGGAAGCGGACCACGTCACCTGGGAGGGGAAATGACATGAAAATCAACGAAATCATACTAAGACACATAAAAATGGATCTCCTCCACCCGTTTACGACGAGTGTGGGAACGGAATACGATAAGGACGTCCTTATTATTGAAGCAAAGACGGACAGTGGGTATTCCGGATGGGCGGAATCGGTATCCATCAAGGAGCCGATCTATAATGAAGAAACAATCGGGACCAATCTGCCGATCATGAAGGATTTCCTTTTCCCGTTGGTGCTGGAGGAAGCGCTGGACCATCCGTCAGAGGTTGCAGAACGTTTCCGGTCGATCCGGGGGAACTTCAATGCAAAGGCAGCCGTCGAACAGGCTGTCTGGGACGCTTATGCGAAGGAAGAAGGGCGTACATTGAGTGAGGTACTTGGTGGCACCAAGAAGGAAATTGATGTCGGTGTCAGCATTGGAATCACAGAAACGAAGGAAGCCCTGCTTGAAAAGGTGCGGGACTTCATCGATGCAGGATATAAACGGATCAAGGTGAAAGTGAAACCGGGCTGGGATATTGACGTGTTGGAAGCGATACGGGAAACTTTCCCCAACATCGAGCTGATGGCGGATGCCAACTGTGCTTATACATTGGAGGACATCGATCACTTGAAGAAGTTTGATCGTTTTGGACTGATGATGATTGAACAGCCGCTCGACCATGACGATATCATCGATCACGCCAAGCTGCAGAAGCATTTGCAGACACCGATCTGCCTGGATGAAAGCCTGCATACGAAAGAGGACGTCAGGAAAGCGGTGGAGCTCGACAGCTGCCGAATTGTCAACTTGAAAGTAGGTCGTGTCGGAGGTCTGACGGAAACGCTCGCCATCCATGATCTGTGCATGGAGAAAAACATTCCAATGTGGTGCGGTGGTATGCTGGAAACGGGAATCGGCCGGGCGCACAACATAGCGATCACCTCGCTTGAGGGATTTACATATCCCGGAGATACGGCTCCATCCTCTCATTATTGGGAGAGGGACATCATTTCTCCAGCGGTTGAAATGAAGGATGGGATCATCCACGTTCCCGACAGACCAGGAATCGGCTATGAGCCGGACGGTGACTACATCGAAACGATCACCCTGTATAAAGAACGATTCACAAGCATCAGGAAATGAGGGATCATCATGAAAGCACATGGAGAAATCATCCACCACCCGACAGGCAGAGTATCCGTTTATCATGTGCGGCGTTTAGGAGCCGAAGATATTGAGGATCTGCTCCACATGCAGATGATCGTCGAAGCGCAGGTTCAGGAAAAAGACACGCTCCAACCGCTCTCGAAACAGGAATTTAACACCATTTTAGAAGGAGCCGGGCTGTTGATCGGTGTCTTTGTCGAGGAGGAACTGATCGCCTTTCGGGCACTATGGTACCCAGGTCCGGATCCGGAAAACCTCGGCATGGATATCGGCCTTCCGGAAGAAGAGTGGGACCTTGTCGTTCATCAGGAAATTTCCTGTGTCCGGCCGGATTATCGCGGGAACCGGCTCCAGAAACGGATGGGGGCATGGATCATGCAGGCCTTTCAGGAAGAGGATACCGACAAAGCGCATCTCTTGTGCACGGTTCATCCGCGGAACATAAGCAGCCTGAAGGACAAACTTGCCCAAGGCATGGCGATTGTCCGTCTGAAAGAGAAGTACGCCGGTATGCTCCGTTATATCCTGTACCGCCCGGTGTCAGGCGTATGGGAATGGGAGGACGAACGGGAGAAGGTCGTGCAAAGAGCGGATCTCACTGCGCAGAAGGAGCTGCTTGCAGCCGGCTACTACGGAGCAGAATTAATGGATGACTGTCTCATCTTCCGTCGTTCCAAATAGTTGGTGATGAAACAGGGAATCTTTTTCTTTTTTCTTCATTTTGTTTAAGATAAGAAGTAAGAAAGGAGGGGTGTGTCATGAGTAAAAACATTGAAGGATTTCTATATACCCGCATAGCGGAGATCCGTGAGCAACAAGGAATGACCCAGAAGGAGCTTGCTGATAAGTCAAATTTGACCGTCGATCAGCTCGATGCTATTGAAACGTCTGATTTTGATAGGTACGAGGGGAATAATATCGATCTTAAATTGATTGCCGAGGCTCTTAACGTTGAGTACCGGGACGTTATTAGATAACCAGAAATCCCCCATGCGATCTTTACATTCTATATTATGAATGTAAAGATTACATGGGGTTTGTTAAAATATAGAAATGGGGAACGTTTTGTTCTCTTTGTACATAATGGGGAAGGGGAAAATTTATGAAGGAATGGACGTGTTGGAGGTTAATGGGTGGACGGTAAACAGAAGAACTCCGTCTATGAAGAAGTACAATGGCCCGGCAGGTGGTTCTTTTTCGTGATAATCGGGACGGTTACCGGTATTTTTTGGTATGCATTCATCCAGCAGATTTTGTTGGGTGTTCCATTAGGAGATCAGCCGATGACAGATTCCGGGTTGATTCTTGCCTGGGTAGTTTTTGGAATCCTCCTTCCTTTGTTTTCTTTAAAGGTGAATATGACGACACAGGTCCGGGACGACGGCGTGTATGTCAAACTGTTTCCCTTCCACTTGAGATACCGGAAGTTTCTACATGCGGATATTGAAAAGGTCTCTTCCATCCGTGTCCGGTCCCTCGTCCGTTTCGGGGGATGGGGTATCCGGGTCAATTTTTCGGGAGAAAAGCTCTATAATACCGGCGGCAGGGAAGGCGTAGAGCTGACTCTGAAATCGGGAGAAGTCGTGGTGATCGGTTCCCGGAAAGCAGAAGCACTCGCCGCAGCAGTTCAAAAGAGAATAGATTAGGAGGAAGCGTTATGCCTATCATTGCGTTGCTTGCCGATGTCCATGGCAACGGAACCGCCCTTGAGGCGGTGCTGCAGGACGCGAAACGGCAAGGGGTAACAGACTATTGGTTTTTAGGAGATTTGATCATGCCCGGCCCGGGAGCGGATGACTTATTCGAGCAGTTGGATCAGGTACGCACTTCCGCCTATGTCCGCGGCAACTGGGAGGATGGCTTCCTCGACGTCTTGAAGAAAGATATAGACATCGGGAATGCTACGGATCTTTACGTTACACGACTCACGAAATACCTTTGTGAAAGATTGAATCCTTCCTACATCGATCGGATAAAAACGCTGCCGCTTGTCCAGACGAAACAGGTCAACAAGCTTCATATCCGCCTGAGCCACCACCTGCCGGATAAGAACTACGGAGGAGACCTGTGGCCCTCCCATCCTCAGGAAGGGTTTGACCGCTTATTTGACGATGGCCATGATGTCGCGATTTACGCGCACACCCATCACCCACTTCTGCGCTACAGTACAAACGGACAGTTGATTATCAATCCCGGCACCGTCGGCCAGCCTTTTTTTAAATGGGGAAAACTGAACGGGGACCTCAGGGCACAGTATGCCCTCCTTGAAATCGATGAAGATGGAATATCGGATGTAAGATTTCGTAAAGTTGCCTATGACGTGGAACGGGAACTGGCGATTGCCAGGGAGAAAAAACTGCCGTTTTTCTCCCTGTATGAAGAAGTCCGGGAAACGGGTGTCACCCATACCCACAATCACGATCTATTACATAAGCTTCACGCAGAAAACGGCGGGAAGGCAGAGCTCATCGCCTATTTTGAAAAGCATTACTGGACGTAAGGGGGCAGAAGATGTTTTGGATTTCATTCTTCCTTGTGCTGATCGGTCTTCTTCTCTGTGGAACCGGCTTATCTGTCGCAAAGAAAGGAAAGACTGCATTTATCGCCGGCTATCATACCACCTTCCATCCGAAAGACGAGCCTAAGCTCGCAAAAAGATTCGGCTTCCTGCTCTGTCTGTTCGGGGTGGAGACGATGGTCTTCCCCCTGTTCTATTCCCTCGGGTGGATGGAAGGGACGCATTACGCCGTCCTTGCGGTTTTAAATATTATGCTGGCCCTGTTTTTCCTGGCAATGGATCAATGGGGAAGCGGTTCAGGAGGGAAATAGTGAAAAAAGTAATCGGAGTTTTTCTTGTGGTACTAACGTTGACCGCCTGTCAATCGGAAGATAAGCAGATGGAACTGCTCGGTGACGTGTCATTGATTGAGGTGTCGGAGTCAAGAGGCTATGGCGGCTTGAACGAAAATCATTTCACGGTACTCGATCAGAAGGAGACAGTTTCCAGATTCGAGGAAATTACGGAAGAGACCGTCGCTGTCAAACAGGACATCGACGTGAACGGAACGAAACCGGACTATGACCTGCTTGTCCGCTATGAAAACGGGGAAACGAACGGCCTGCAATGGAAGATGGATGGAGAGAGCAGTCGGCTGACCTATGCAGGACACGAGTCGGAGGCGTACGAGCTGAACGCCGAAGAGACGAATCAGCTGCTTGATATGTTGGAATAAGTCCGCATTCAGCGGGCTTTTTTTTATGGATGAAGAAAAAATCACGTCATCCATTTTAAAAATTCAGAATATTTTCTAGATAGTATTGCATTTCCAAAACGAATCGCTTACACTGTTTGTAATCGATTACATTTTGACACAGGAACAGGAGCTTACTTATGGCGAAGATGAGTGATGTAGCGAAACTTGCCGGTGTTTCAACGGCAACGGTATCGCGCGTGCTGCGCAATCCCGAAGCGGTAAAGCCGGTGACGAAAGCGAAAGTGGACCAAGCGATTGAGCAGTTGAATTATGAGCCGAATATGCTCGCCAGGCATTTCCGACGCACGGAGACGAATACGATTCTCGTCCTTGTGCCGAACATCCGTAACACGGTGTTTGCAGAAATCGTCGGCGGTATTGAGGAAGAAGCGTCTGTCCACGGATATCGTGTCCTGCTCCGCAATACCAACAACCAGTTCGGCAGCGAGTATGGATCTGTCGAACACTTGAAGCAGCGGCAGGTAGACGGGATGATCATGCTGTCTCCTAAAATGGAGGAGCGTCTGATGCTGGAAATTTCAAACGAGTTTCCAATCGTGCTTGCGACCGCTCATTTGGCATCTTCGAACATACCGTTTGTGTCGATCGATAACAAAAAGAGTGGCTGGAAAGCAACCGAGCATCTCATCCGCCTCGGCCATAAACGAATCGCCTGTATTTCAGGGCCGCTTCGCATGCCACTGTCCGAGCTTCGTTACGAAGGCTATCGTCAGGCGATGATCGAGCACGGCCTCGGCGTCGATGAACGGTTGATCCGGGAAGGGGACTTCACCTATGAATCCGGGTATGAACATATGACGTCCTTACTTTCCCAAGCCGAACGTCCGACTGCTGTCTTTGCAGCAAGTGACGACATGGCGATTGGAGCGATCAATGCAGCGTCTGCTGTTGAGTGGAAGGTACCGGAAGACCTGGCAGTTGTCGGGTTTGACAATATCCAGTTTGCATCCATGTACAATCCGCCTCTGACAACCATTGCGCAGCCGTTTTTCGATATGGGGAAACGGGCGATGGAGCTTCTGTTGAAGAAGCTGAACGGGGAAGAAGTCACGAAGATGGAGCATCTATTGTCGGATGAATTGGTGATCCGTGAGTCGTGCGGGGCGAAGCAGCAAAAGAAGGTAGTCCCGCTGTAATATCATTGGTTAGTAAAATGTAATCGATTACAAACGGGGTGAGCTATCATCATCCTTTTTTAAAAAACCTTTTTGTAATCGTTTACATTAACAAAATAAAGGAGTGTATCAAATGACAAAGATTCCAGTAGCTGTACAAATGTTCACCTTGCGTAATGAAAGTGAAAAAGATTTCAAGGGGGTGCTGAAGCAAGTGGCGGACCTCGGTTATGACGGGGTGGAGCTTGCCGGGCTCGGCGGCCTGCAGGCAGAAGAAGTGCGGGAAACGCTCGACCTTCTCGGGTTGAAGGCGGCATCCAGTCATATTCCGCTCGACGTCCTGGAAGAGGGAATCGACGGCGTCATCGAAGAGCAGAAAATTCTTGGAAGCAAGCATATCGTCTGCCCATACCTGCTTCCGGAGCAGCGGACGAAGGAACATTACGAGCATCTGGTAAGCGTGTTGAATAAAGCAGGGGAGAAAGCTCATGCAGCAGGCATCACGCTTTCCTATCACAACCACGACTTCGAGCTTGAAGCATGGGAGGACGGTACGACACCGCTTGCCTATATTTTGAAAGAGACGAATCCGGAGTGGGTGAAGGCGGAGTTCGATATTTACTGGCTGACGAAAGCGGGAGAATCACCAGCCAAATGGCTCGAGAATTACCAGGGTCGGACGCCACTCGTCCACTTGAAGGATATGACGACAGATGGAGAGCAGTTCTTCGCAGAGCTTGGAACAGGCGGTGTCGATATCGAGCGCGTGCTTGAACTCGGTGGAAAGAACGGGGTGGAATGGTGGATCGTAGAACAGGATCAATCGAAGCAGTCCCCGCTTGATAGCATTGCGGAAAGTTTCCAGTACCTGCAGAAACAAAACGTGACATCCGTTTGATCAAATCATTATAAAGGAGCGGTTCTATTGAAGAAACTGGCGATGTTAATGATGTTGTTCTTGGTTTTGATTCTGACTGCGTGCAGCGGTTCTTCCAATTCTGCAGGAGGAAGCGAGAAGAAGGTGCTTGAGTTCTGGCACATCGATCCCGGCGAGAAGGAGAAGGTGTATGAAGAAGCAGTCGAGCGCTTTGAGGAGAAGCACCCGGATGTCGAGGTTAAAGTCCTTCGGATTCCAAACGATGCGTATAAGCAGAAGCTGTCTGTTGCCATGTCCGGCGGCAACCCGCCTGATGTATTCAACAGCTGGGGCGGCGGCTGGCTGAAACAGTTCGTTGATCAAGGAAAAGTGCTGGATGTAACCGAGGACGTCGACAAGTCCCACTTTAATGAATTGGCGCTTCAGAATTCGATGTACGATGACAAAGTGTACGGCCTGCCACTTGGGCTCTCCATCGACGTCGTTTTCTACAACAAAGAAATCTTTGATAAATATGGATTGGAAGAGCCTAAGACATACCAGGAATGGCTTGAAATCAACGATACGCTCAATGAGAACGACATCATTCCAATTGCCCTTGCCAACAAGACAAAATGGCCAGGCGCATACTACCTCATGAACTTCGCAAGCAGAGAAGCGGGTACGGATCTTTTTGACAGCGCTTTCCATAGAGAAGGGAAAGGGTTCGACGATGAGGGGTATGTACAAGCGGGAACGTACATACAGGAAATGGTGAAGAACGATGCCTTTAATGAAGGCTTTAACGGAGTACCTTACGACGAAGGTACAGGACGTCAGCTTTTGTATTCCGGTCAGGCGGCCATGATGGATATGACGATTTCCTTCCTGAACAATGTCCGTATGGAAGCACCTGAATTCGAAGAGAAGCTCGACTTCTTCGTCTTTCCGGAAGTGGAAGGCGGCAAAGGATCCGTCACGGATCTAGGAGCTTCCGCAAGTCCTGTATGGTCGGTATCAGAAAGCTCTGAACACCCGGATCTTGCTACAGAATTAATTCAGGAACTGACAAGTGAAGAAACGGCACAGGCATACGCGGACCGCACCGGTTCCCTTACTTCCATCAATGGAGTGGTTCCGAATGATGAATTCACGAAGAAATTCCATGAAGTAGTGGAAGGCGCGACCCACCTGCAGATGCCTTACGACCAAACTCTTCCTCCAGAGCTTGCCGAGCTTCATAAAGATACGACCCAGGCTGTCTTCGGACTGGAGATGACGCCGGAAGAGGCGGCAGAGAAGATGGAGGCGAAAGCGAAGGAAGTACTGGAATAAAAGGAGGAAGGGGGCTTCCCCCTTTCCTTCTATTAAAAAGGAGGGATCTTGTGGAAACACATGTGAACAAAGTGGCACGAGCCAAATCAAAAGCAGCTTCCCGAACGAAAGAAAAGACGAAAAACGTCAAGTCCAGGGATATGATGACCATCCTGTTGTTTATCGCACCAGCCTTCATCGTTTATGCCGTCTATGTCCTTTATCCGATTTTTTCTACTTTCCAATATAGTTTGTATGAATGGGACGGTATGAGTGAGATGGTGTTCGTCGGTTTGCAGAACTATGTCCAGTTGTTCCAGGACCCGGTGTTCTGGACGTCGTTGACGAATAATACGTGGGTCGTTCTCGTTTCCGTTTTCGTCCAAATTCCACTCGGTCTGTTAATGGCTTTGATGCTGTTTGCCCCGGTCAAAGGCATCCGTTTCATGAGCAGCGTTTACTTCTTTCCTTTCCTCATGTCGACGGTCGCCATCGGTCTCTTGTGGGTGCTCATGTTCGATCCGATTAACGGTATCGTCAATAATATCGTGTCCCTCTTCGGTGTAGAAAACGTCGCCTGGCTCAGTCAAGCCGACACCGCCATGTTCGCCGTCCTGCTTGTTGTCGTCTGGCAGTTCGCCCCTTTCTATATGATTCTCTTCAAAGCGGCGATCGTCGGTATTCCGGAAGACCTGTATGAAGCAGCCAAGATGGACGGAGCGAACGCTTTACATAAGTTCATCCATATCACGCTGCCGATGCTGATGCCGACTATTGTGAGCAGCTCTATTCTCGCTATCGTCGGTTCCCTGAAGGCGTTTGATATCTTCTATATCATGACAGGCGGCGGCCCGAACCATGGGACCGAGCTGATGGGCACCTATATGTTCAAACAAGCTTTCGTCAATTTCAATATGGGGTATGCGAGTGCGATCGCCTTCCTGATGTTTTTCATCGCTTTGATTGTGACCATCATCATTCAGATGCTTGATTTCTATCGTAAAAAGAAAGGAGCACTGCTATGACAGCGACATTCAAGCGCATTCCGTTATATGTCTTTGCCATTCTTCTGCTCGTCTTCACCGGCTTTCCGTTCCTGTATATGATTTCGACGGCATTGAAGACGCAGGCCGATTTCTTTGAAAAGCCGTTTGCCTTCTTTTCTTCCTTCAACTTAGAGAACTTCGCCGCCGTGTTTGAAATGGGGCTGACCCGTTACTTCTTCAACAGTATTCTGATTTCCGTGCTTGCTGTCGGCATCGTCATGTTCATTGCAGCACTCGCGAGTTATCCGCTGAGCCGGATGAAATTCAAATTCAACCGCGTTCTGTTCCTGCTTTTCATCTCCGGGATGATGCTGCCGATCCATGCGACGCTGATCCCGATTTTCAAGTTTACGGAAAACATCGGCCTATATGATACGATCTGGGCGCTGCTCGGACCGTATATCGCCTTTAGTCTGCCGATATCGATCTTCATCCTGACACAATTCATGCAGGAAATTCCGAAATCGCTCGAAGAAGCAGCGAAGATGGATGGGTGTACCCACTTCGGCGTCTTCTGGCGGGTGATTTTGCCGATGCTGACTCCGGCATTGATGACGGTGCTGATCTACAACTTCATCCACTTATGGAATGAGTTCATCTTTGCCCTTGTGCTGATCTCAAGTCCCGAGAACATGACGCTCCCGCTTGGTCTCCAAGACTTTAAAGGAGAATTCTCCGTCAACGTCCCCGGCTTGATGGCAGCCCTTACCCTTGCCAGTCTTCCGATCCTGATCGTGTACTTATTCTCACAGGAGAAAGTCGTGAAGGGACTTGCCGGCGGGGCCGTGAAAGAATAATAGAGAGAAAGAAGAGGTGGAAGAAATGACAATTCGCGCAGGAATAATCGGTTGTGGAACGATCAGCGATATTTATTTGAAAAATAGTCAGGAATTTGCGAGCTTCGATATCATCGCTTGTGCCGATGTCGATCTGGACCGCGCTCGTGAGAAAGCAGAGGCTTACGGCGTCGAGCGCGCCCTCACGGTAACGGAGCTGTTGGAGGACGAAGCGGTCGACGTCGTCATCAATCTGACACCGCCGCTCGTTCATAAGGAAATTACGATGGGAGCGCTTCGAAACGGGAAGCACGTTTACAGCGAAAAGCCCCTTGCCGTCACATTAGAAGACGGAAGAGAAATCCTCGCCTTTGCGGAAGAACAGAATTTGAAGGTGGGTGTCGCTCCGGATACGTTCCTAGGTGCAGGCCTCCAGACTTGTCAGGGGCTTATGGAGAAAGGAGCGATCGGTATTCCATTGTCCGGCCTCGCTTTCATGATGAATCTTGGTCCGGAACGCTGGCACCACCATCCGGAGTTCTTTTACCAGAAAGGAGGAGGGCCGCTGTTTGATATGGGACCTTACTATTTGACTGCCCTTATCCAGCTGCTCGGTCCGATTAAGTCCATTATGGCTGTCGCGACGACAAGCCCCGCGGAACGTGCAATTGCAAGTGGTCCTAAGGAGGGGACAGTCCTTTCTGTCGAAACCCCAACCCACTATTCCGGTATCCTCGAAATGGAACAGGGGGCTCTTGTCACCTTAACGATGAGCTTCGATGCAGCACCGGCGGAAGGCTCGCTGATCGAGCTTTACGGAACAGAAGGGGCTTTGAAAGTGCCGGACCCGAACACGTTCGGGGGCCCTGTTTCCTATAAGAAACGCGGGGAAGATGTCTGGCAGGAAGTCTCCGTTCCATCGGTCTATTCAGAGAACAGCCGCGGAATCGGTCTTGCCGATATGGCGGAGGCGATCAAGCACGGGACGCCGTTCCGAACGCATGGGTCTCTTGCCTATCATGTCCTGGAAGCGATGCATGCCTTCCATACTTCTTCTGATTCCGGAAAGAAGGTTGACCTTACAAGTACGGTGACTCCGTCGCCGCTCCGTGAAGATAGTTATCAAATGAGTGAAAGGATGAATCAATCATGAATAAGATCAGAGTTGGAGTCATCGGCTGCGGCAGTATTGCACAAAAGCGCCACCTGCTGGAATATAAAACGAATCCGAATGTAGAAATCGCTGCGGTCTGTGATGTCATCAACGACCGGGCGCTGGCTGTAGCAGAATCATACGGCGCCGAGGCGTTCTTCGATTACAGAGAACTGTTGAAGCGGGCGGATATAGATGCAGTCAGCGTCTGCCTCCCGAATGCTCTGCATGCCCCTGTAACCATTGCTGCCCTGGAAGCGAAGAAGCATGTCCTCTGTGAAAAGCCGATGGCTGTATCCAGCGAGGAAGCACAGGCGATGATCACCGCTGCCGAAGCAAACGGGAAGAAGCTGATGGTCGCTCATAACCAGCGCTTCGTCGCTTCGCACCAGAAAGCGAAGCAGATGCTTGAGGACGGAGAGCTCGGCAGAATCTACAGCTTCCGGACGACCTTCGGCCACGGTGGTCCGGAAAATTGGAGCATCGACGGCGCAGACAGCTGGTTCTTCGATAAAGAGAAAGCGTTCGTCGGCGCGATGGGGGACCTCGGCGTCCATAAAGCGGACCTGATCCGCTACCTGCTCGGTGAAGTCGATGAAATAAGTTCATTCGTCCAGACGACTGCCAAAGAGAACACCGAAGTGGATGATAACGCCGTCTGTATCCTGAAGATGGACAGTGGTATCATCGGGACACTGACTGCCAGCTGGTCCTACGTTGCCGGCGGGGACAATGCTACCGTCTTATACGGCGAGAAGGGGGTCATGGAGCTTGAGAACGACCCGGACTATTCCTTCCGAATCCGCTACAAGACCGGAGAAGTCCTGAACTTCGAACTGGATAAAATCCAGACAAATGAGGAAGGCGGTCAGACGACGACCCATGTAATCGATCATTTCGTTGACTCCATCTTTCATGATCGTGAACCTTTGATTACCGGGGAAGAAGGTAGAAAATCATTAGAAGTGATCCTGTCCGCCCTGGAAGCGAGTGAGATGGGGAAAGTGGTGAAAGTGACTGGCAGGGTGCCGGTGAAATAAAGAAGAGAGCGGTTTCCTTAGAAATAGAGGAATCCGCTCTCTTCTTTTTACGTCTCTGGTCCTAGATAAATTAAAACCGCAGCCTGTCGTAATATTCTCTTTGGCCCGCTAAAGTAGGTAAGGGGAAAAGACAGGGGGAGAAAAAATGAAAAGATACATTATCATTCTAGTTATTTCTATATGTGCCGTTTTCCTATGGTGGGGAATGGGAAATATAGAACCTATATACAAAAGATCTATTGAACCAAAAGAGGCTGCTTCTTTCTATGATAACGAGGTATTATGGCCGAGAACAGAGAGCGACAAACAGCTTGCGGGAGAGGCCAGCGGGGTTGCCGTCAACTCAAAGGGAGATATTTATTACTTACATCGGGGAAGCTCTTCTTTTGGTGACAAGTCCTTAGTAGAAGAACCTGCTGTTATCGTACTTGACGGAAAGACGAAGGAAGTGAAGGAAAGATGGGGGAGAAACATATTTCAGTCTCCTCATGGAATTGAGATCGATTCCAAGGATAATGTTTGGATTACAGATATTCTCCAAAACAAAGTTTTTCAATTCAATTCTAGTGGGGAAATGATACGGACATTTGGTTCTGATTACCCGTTTTATATGGAATCTGCTCTCCGCATACGTAACGTTCTTCCGGGATTTCCTACTGGAATGGATGCGTACACGTTTGCTCGCCCGACGGATGTTACCGTTATGGAGGACGGATCTTTCGTGGTCAGCGATGGGTACCGTAACAACAGGATTGTTAAGTTTGATAAAAATGGAAAACTTGAGTGGGAACGTAATGAAAGGGGAACGAAATCTGGGGAATTTCATCTTCCTCACGGTATCACACATGATGAAAATGGACGCATCTATGTAGCTGATCGGAGCAATGCGAGAGTACAGGTTTTTGCGAAGGATGGGAATTATATAGAAACCTGGACCCAGGACGAACTGGGACGGCCTTTTGGTATTGATGCAGGTTCAGATGGCAAGATTTATATTGCTGACGGCGGGAATGAATTATATGAGAATGGAGGGAAAGGATCCAATCAAGTTGTCATCATGAATCAACAAGGCGTAATTTTAGAACGGTTTGGTGAATGGGGGTCTGGTCAAGGAGCAATGAAAATCCCGCATGATATTACTGTTCTTCCAAACGGAGACATACTGGTTGCAGATTTAAAAAACAGCAGGCTGGTCACCTTTACCCCTCAACAATAAAAAAAGATAGGTGCCGGAGAAAACGGTTATTCGAGCCATTAAATTATAAACTATGTACCGTCTTCCTGATATGAGAGGACGGTCTTTTAATGTCTTTCATTTATAAATCCTGTTTTCTGCAGAACTACTATTTAGATATAGCTGTTCTTCTCATTATGAATGGGCTCTTTCCACTCGTCGTTTGAGCTTTTTAAGGAAGATGCTCTCTTCATTAAGATTAATAGGATATATTTTCCTGAAATATTTTTCAGAAAAATAAATGTAAACCAATTTTGGAGATAGTATAATGATGGTGTTTACCAATTTTGATAATTTATTACATACAGGAGTAGGAGATGGAACGTGTGTGGAATAGTGGAAAAGTCATTGTCACTGGTGCTGCCTCCGGAATCGGAAAGGCAATTGTTAACCATTGTCTTCAGGAACAGACCGCCGTCATTGCTTGTGATATCAAGGAGGACGCATTGTATGATTTGAAACAATCCATGGGAGGTAAGGAACGTCTGTATACCTATCGACTGGATATAAGTAAATATGAAGATGTGGAGAAGTTCTTTGAGTATGTTACAGAAGAACATCCAGATACGAACGGTTTAGTCAACAATGCCGGCATTTATCTTGCAAAAAACATTATGCAATATGAACCGGAGGAAATAGACCGCGTGCTTGATATCAATATTAAAGGGGCGGTGTATTTTTCCAAGTTCTTCGGTAAATGTCTATTTGAGTCGAAGCGGAGAGGATCGATCGTCAACCTGTCGAGTGTATCCGCTTTGGACGGCAGCACGGATGCCATTTACGGTCTCTCGAAATCCGCTTTGATCGGCTTAACAAAAAGCTGTGCGATCAATTACTCTCCGTACATCCGGGTTAACGCAGTTGCCCCGACCATCGTTCAGACACCGATGATGAGTCAAATCCCTGCATGGAGAGTGGAGGAGTATTTTGCAAGTGAACTGATTGATACGCCGGTTCTTCCTGAGGATGTGGCAGATACGGTCGTTTTTCTTTTGTCGGAGAAGGCCAAGCACTATACTGGTGCGACGTTCGATCTGAACAATGGCGGCTATTTGAGATAAGGAGGATGAAGGTGAAAGAATTGGTTTCCAAACAGGAGATTATCGCTGCTTTTCCCGTCATGAAACAGCTCCGGACTCATCTTACCGAATCCGCTTACCTCGATTTGGTGACAGAAGCGCAGCGAGTGGACCGCTACCGTCTTTTTGCGTGGATGGAAGACGAAAAGCTCGTGGCCGTTGCGGGAGTGAAACCGATGACGACACTCTACTATGGACGATTCGTGTGGGTGTGTGACTTGGTGACGGACGAAAAGCACCGTTCGAAAGGCTGTGGCGAGAAGCTGTTAAACGCCGTCCATCACTGGGCTGTTGGAGAAGGGTATGAGAGTGTGGCTCTCTCATCCGGTCTCCAGCGCAAAGACGCCCACCGGTTTTACATGGATAAAATGGGCTATGATCAAGTTAGTTTTGTATTTAAGAAGACTTTATAGCAAAAAAAGTCAGCCTGAACGGCTGGCTTTTTTTATGGATCCGCTTATGGGAATGTCGGGCAGTTCTCCTGTAACGTCAGCCACCTCCATATGTCAGCGTCCTGGATTAAAAATAGTTATAGGCCTTCAAGTTCAGCGTTTCTACCTGATAGTAATTTTTTAACGCGAGCATGGCTCCTCCCAAGGAACAGGCATCCTTACCCAGTGTAGACGTAAGAATCGCATCATAATTATTAATCTTAGATGTCAAACGTTGTTTCAGGTGTTCGAGCAGTTCCTGGTGATGGAGGAGGAACTCGCTGTTCAAAATTGTAATTTGCGGATTGAAGATGTTAATGATGTTATTCAGTCCAATCGCCAAGTAATCGAGGAACCTTGTCAAAAGCTCAGGATGATCCTGCCAAACGGAATCATCTATTGTGGTTAAACAGTCAATAGGAACGCCTTTATCGTTCAATGCTCTGATTAACGCCTGTTCCGACGCATACAGCTCCCAGCAGCCTTGATTTCCGCAAGGGCACGGCAGGCCGCCTTTTTCCACGATCATATGACCGATTTCTCCAGCAAACCCCTGATATCCACGATAGATTCGATTGTTCTCCAATATACCGAGTCCAATGCCTGAATACATGGTAACGGTAAATAAATCCGGCAGGGGATGGTTAAATACCTGCTCTGCATACACCGTTAAGTTTGCGTTGTTATCGATGAATATCGGCACGTTAAAATGTTTCTGCATTTCGTCTTTTAATTCAACGTCGATCCAATCCAATTTCGGCGTGTACACCACGTCATTGGAATTATGGACGATGCCGTGGATGCCTACCCCTATGCCAACAAGACCTTTTGGAGAATCCATAATTTTGCATTCCTTGGCAATCGTCTGTAGGGATTGTATGATGTGCTCGATGTTCTCTCCTGATCCTTTTTCTTTCATCTCAATATGGTAAGTACGGATCGGCTTTCCAAGTAAATTGGTTACTTGTACTTGAGTGCTGGGATAGTCGATATCTACACCGATAGTGAATCCTGCATTTTCATTCATCTGCAGTAAAATCGCTTTTCTTCCGCCTCTCGACACATCCGGGGAACGTTCGAGCACCAGTTCCTCCTCCATCATTTGATTAATCTGTGCAGATACGGTCGAGCGATTTAAACCAGTGATTCGCGACAGCTCTATTCTAGAGATGGACTGGTTCTCAATAATTTTTTCAATCAATATTCTCTTGTTTAAAGCCTTGATATAAGTAGCATCTGCTGTATTCATCTGAAAACCCTTTCAAAAAAGTCTTGAAATATTCAATCTTTAAATTTATTATATAGCTAACAGTTTGTTGTGTAAACAAACAAAGTTTTGAAAGCGCCATCAGAATAGGAAAGGGAGTGGAAGTGTTGAAGAAGGTTGTGGTCTGGTCATTAATGTTGGTTGGGAGTTTGCTGCTTCTTGCAGGATGTGGTAATTCGGAGGAAGCTTCAGGTAACGGCAGTAAAACGAAAGAGTTGAAATTAGCACATAACATGAGTGAGGAGCATTCCATACACAAAGCTTTGGAAAAATTTTCGGAGTCTGTAGATGAGAAGACGAATGGAGAAGTGAAAGTGAAAATTTACGCCAATGGAGTGCTTGGTGGAGAGAAAGAAGTCCTGGAGCAGCTGCAAAGTGGTGCGGTGGATATGACGAAGGTAAGTGCAGGAGCATTGGAGAGCTTCTCATCCGATTACTCTATCTTCTCCCTTCCATACCTTTTTGAAAGCAAAGATCATTACCGGGCGGTCATGGAGTCGGACGTTCCGGATAGTATATATCAATCGACGGCAGAAAAAGGGTTTATCGGAATTGGTTACTTTGACTCCGGTGCTAGAAGTTTCTATACAAAGGATACACCAATAGAAAAGCCGGAAGATTTAAAAGGTGTAAAGGTACGCGTGATGGACAGCCCTAGTGCTATTGAAATGGTGGAGTTGTTCGGAGGTACACCGACGCCGATGCCTTACGGAGAAATTTATACGGCGCTTCAACAAGGAGTGGTTGACGGAGCCGAGAGTAATGAAACGGCCTTAACGACAGGAAAACATGGAGAAGTAGCAAAGGTTTTCTCGCGCAACGAACATACAATCATTCCTGATGTTCTGATCATTAACAAGGAAACATGGGAAGGGCTGACAGAAGATCAGCAGAAAGCCTTCCAGGAAGCGGCACAGGAAGCAACAGCATACCATACAGAAATGTGGGATAAATCTATTGAAGAAGCGGTGAAGGAAGCAGAAGAGATGGGCGTGGAATTTTACGATGTAGACAAGGCACCATTTATTGAAGCTGTCCAACCGATGCACGATACATTTAAAGAAGATCCGAAGATGGCTGAAGTAATGGAAGAAATTGAATCATTAAAGCCATAAATGTTTGGAGTGTTTAACTGGAACGTGAAAGCTTGTTGGTATAGAACGGTCAGGCTTTCACGCTTCCTACATAAGGTATCTGTTGATAAATAAAATTCACGCACTTATGAAAACGATTTCAATTGTGGTGTGTTACACGATACTTGTTGGATATGAAGTTCGGTTCAACCAAAAGAAGTACGGGCTGATGGTGCGTTAGATTGGAGGAAGGAGATACCAATGGTAGATAAAGTGAAAAAAACATTAGACCGCATAATTTTATCCGTAACAACAGTTTTTACTATAGCGCTTGTTCTTGGAGCCCTTTGGCAAGTGGCCAGCCGTTACTTAATCAGCGCGCCCAGCACGTTCACGGGGGAGCTGCTGCGTTTTTTACTTGTATGGACGTCCATTCTCGGGGCCACCTATGCCTTTGGTTCCAATCAACACTTAGCAATCACCTTTATGAAGAACAAGTTTAAAGGGAAGCGGCGTTTAATGCTTCGTATCATCAATGATCTGTTTATCCTTGCTTTTGCCCTTTTGATTATGGTGAAAGGCGGGATGGAAGTAGTAAGCATCACGATGAGTCAAACGACTCCGATTCTGAATCTGCCGATGGGTTACGTTTATTCTATTATGCCGATCAGCGGGGTGCTCGTAGTCCTTTATAAATTATTACTGCTGAAAGAATATCAGCAAGAGTTGAAAGGTGAGGTGTAGAGAATATGGATATAGCTCTACAAGCTTCTCTCGTGCTTTTTGGTGTTTTTTTTCTACTATTAATCATCGGTGTTCCTATCTCAGTAGGAATCGGTGTTTCCTCCTTTGTTACTGCTCTTCTGGTCGTCCCGATGGATGTAGCTGTATTTACAGCAGCTCAGAAGATGGTGCAGGGGATCAACAGCTTTTCTCTGCTTGCCGTCATTTTCTTCATTTTATCTGGAAGCATTATGAACAACGGTGGTATTGCCATCCGGTTGATCAATCTTGCCAAGCTGATCGGAGGTCGTCTCCCGGGCTCTTTGGCACACACAAACGTTGTCGGGAACATGCTGTTTGGCTCGATATCCGGTTCTGCCGTTGCTTCCGCAGCAGCCATTGGTAAAGTAATGACGCCTCTGCAGGAGAAAGAGGGGTATGACAAATCCTATTCGGCGGCTGTTAATATTGCCTCTTCTCCGGCAGGGTTGTTAATCCCACCGAGCAGCGTCTTAATCCTTTACTCTCTGGTCAGTGGAGGAACATCGATATCGGCTTTATTTATTGCAGGTTACCTGCCGGGCATCTTGATGGGTCTTTCTGTCATGATTGTCGCTTACTTCATTGCGAAGAAGCAATCCTATCCAGTTGCAGAACGCCCCAGTTTTTCGCAGGGGGTGAAAGTATTCCTGGATGCTATCCCGAGTCTTTTGTTGATTGTTATCGTTATCGGCGGAATAGTCGCTGGAATTTTCACTGCAACGGAAGGGGCTGCGGTGGCCGTTCTTTATTCGGTCATTCTGGCGGCGGTTTACCGGGAAATTAAGTGGAAGGACATCCCTGGGATACTGACAGAAACAGTAGTAATGACCGGAATCGTCCTGTTTTTAGTTGGAGCTTCCTCCATCATGTCCTGGGTCATGGCCTTTACCGGGATACCAACAGCCATAACAGATCTATTATTACAGGCATCTGAGAATCCTATCATTATATTGTTAATTATGAATATTATCCTCCTTATTGTAGGAACATTCATGGATTTGACTCCGGCCGTTCTGATCTTCACACCGATCTTCCTTCCGATTGCGGTGCAGCTCGGCATGGATCCTGTGCATTTCGGTATCGTCCTGGTGTTCAACCTGTGTATCGGTATTATGACCCCGCCGGTAGGGAGTGCTTTGTTTGTCGGATGCAGTGTCGCCAATGTGTCTATTGAATCGGTTCTTAAGCCGCTGACCAAAATGTTCGTAGCTTTAATTATTGCTTTGATGCTTATCACATACATTCCGTGGATCAGTATGGTGCTGCCGCGTTTATTCGGACTCACTTGATGAGAGGAAAGGAGTAAAGAAGAATGATATCAACATTAACTTTTTGCTTAACCGAACAGAAGCCTAATGTATTAACCTTTCAGGCAGAAGACAATATCGTCCAATTATATATTTTAGAGGAGCGGATTTTCCGTGTGTACAACCGGATGGAATCAGCTCATAGTCTGGGGCAAACGTGGACAATTGCGCCTGGCATGGAGGATGTTCCTTTTGCGGGGCGGGACCGTTTTGACTTATCTCCGTTTTCTTTACCTTCATACGATGTGAAAGAAGAAGAAGGGACGGTTCAGGTATGGACTAACTCCTTAAAAGCAGTCATTCATATGGATGGATTCTGTATCGACTGGTATGAGAAGGAACATGACAGCTGGAGGAAAATAGCCGGAGACCGCAAAACACAAAGCTATAACTTCAGTAAGCAGCTGGGAGAAGGGGTATCGCACTATATGGAGCGCGATGCCCGGGATCATTACTACGGGCTCGGAGAAAAAGGCGGAAGGATGGACCGACACCATAAAAGGTACCAAATGCGGACGATCGATGCCATGGGATACGATGCGGAACATACAGACCCGTTATACAAACATCTTCCATTCTATCTGGTGCATTCTCCGGTAACGGATAGTTCTTACGGGATTTATTACGATAATTACTCTGACAGCACCTTTGATATGGGGGCGGAGCTGGACAACTACCATGGGTTGTACCGCTATTACCATGCCAAGAATGGCGACCTTGATTATTATTTCATTCTTGGTCCCGAAATCAAAGATGTGGTGGAAACCTACACCTGGATGACCGGCCGGACTATCTTTCCTCCAAAATGGAGTCTCGGTTATTCAGGTTCTACGATGACCTATACGGATGAACCGGATGCTCAGGATCAACTGAAGAAGTTCGTGGAGGCCTGTAAAGCATACGACATCCCTTGCGATTCCTTTCAGTTGTCTTCCGGATATACATCCATCGGAGATAAGCGTTATGTATTCCACTGGAACAAAAGCAAAATTCCAGATCCGCAGGGAATGAACGATCATTTTCATGATCACGGTATCCAAGTATGTGCCAACATTAAACCAGCGCTGCTTGTCGACCACCCGGAGTATGAAAAACTGAAAGACCAGCAGCTCTTCATCAAAGATTACACCGGAATAAATCCGGAGGTCTCCCAGTTTTGGGATGAGCTTGGATCTTACCTGGACTTTACGAATGAAGCAACGGTTCACTGGTGGAAGGATCGTGTCAAAGAAACGTTGCTTGCTTATGGAATTGATTCTACATGGAACGATAACAACGAATATGAAATATGGGATGAACGAGCACTGGCGGACGGTTTCGGTAAGCAGGTGCCGGTATCTCTTTTAAAACCGATCCAGACTTTGTTGATGATGAAAGCATCTTATGAAGCGCAGAGAGAGTATGCACCAGAAAGGCGTCCTTATTTGATATCCAGATCAGGCGGCCCTGGTATGCACCGTTATGTGCAGACTTGGTCAGGAGATAATTATACCGATTGGAAAACTATCCGCTACAACCAGAAGATGGGCCTCAGTCTTAGCCTTTCCGGGATTTACAACTTCGGTCATGATGTGGGTGGATTTGCAGGGAAAGCTCCGGAACCGGAGTTATTTATCCGCTGGATACAAAATGGTATCTTCCATCCAAGATTTACGATTCACTCCTGGAACGACGACAAAACGGTCAACGTTCCCTGGATGTACGAAGAACACGTGGAGGAGATCCGCTATTGGATGAAAGAACGTGTCAAGTGGCTGCCTTATCTCTATCACCTGTTATATCAAGCTCATGCAGAACATCAGCCAATGTTGACTCCGACCTTTTACCATTTCGAAAAGGACCCGCATACGTTCGAGGAGAGCGATGATTTCCTAGTAGGTAAAGATCTGTTGGTTGCTAATGTAATGGAGAAGGGGCAGAAAGAAAGAACGGTGTACCTTCCTGAAAATAAGGATGGTTGGTATGACATTGCCTCTCACATATGGCATGCAGGAGGGCAGTCTTTAACTCTTCCTGTTTCTATCCATACCGTTCCATTATTTGCTCAAGGTGGATCTGTGCTCCCGATTCGAGACGGTGCCGTGACTTTCGCAACGAAAGATAAGGACGAGCGGGGACTATTGATTTTTCCTTCTAAGGAAACAGGTGAGAGCAGAAGGAAGGTTTATGAGGATGACGGAGAAACGATGGAGTACGAACAAGGAAACTGCAGTTGGATTAAAGCAGTAATGAAAACAACACCGGATGTGGTTCAAGTACATGTAGAACTGGAAGGGAAGTACCGACCTCCATATGAATCTGTGAATCTTTACTTCCCTGAAACAGAGGAGCGGACCATAGAAGTGAATGGAGAGCGATTGACGGAACATACGTATCAATGGAACTTAAATAAATAGAGGAGGGGATTGGATATGCCGCAATTATTGACTGATGACTTTCTACTGACCACCGCTTATGCGAAAGAGTTATACCATGATTATGCCAGGGACATGCCGATCATCGATTTTCATAATCACCTTCCTCCACAGGAAGTAGCGGATGACAGCAGCTTTGAGACCATTACGGATGTCTGGTTGTCCGGAGACCATTACAAATGGAGATTGATGCGGGCAAACGGGATAAAGGAGCACTTCATAACAGGGAACGCATCCAAGAAAGAGAAATTTGATGCTTGGGCAGAAACAGTGCCGAATACATTAGGAAATCCTCTCTTCCAATGGACGCAGATGGAATTAAAAAACTACTTTGGCATTCATGACTTCCTCTCACCGGAGACGGCCGACGACATATGGGAAAGAACCAATGCCGCATTGAAAGAAAAGAGTATGTCGGTTCGAAGCCTTTTGGCAAAGGATCGAGTGGAATTTCTCGGTACGACCGATGACCCGACCGATGATTTATCTGCTCATCAATGGATAGCAAAGGAACAGTTGGATGTGAAAGTCGCTCCTTCCTTCCGTCCGGATCAAGCACTTAATATCGCTGGTGCCGGGTTTATCAGCTGGACAGAGAAACTAGGAGAAGTAGTGGATGAAAACCTTAATACTTATAAAGACTTCCTTACTGCTCTCTCCAACAGGATAGAGTATTTCGATCAGCACGGATGCCGTGCATCGGATCATGGACTGAACCGGATGTTCTATGAAGAGAGTACAGAAGCAGAGGTTGAAAGGATTTATCAGAAGCGCTTGAATGGTGGCGTTTTGACGGATCTGGAAGTAGAAAAATACCAGACAAGGACGCTTCTTCATTTAGCTGCGGACTATTCCGAGCGGGGCTGGGTGATGCAGTTACATATCGGTCCGCTTCGGAATAATAATACAAAAATGCTTGAAGCTATCGGCAGGGATTCCGGATACGACTCTATCGGGGATGCTCCTTTGGCGGATGCCCTGTCAAGGTTCCTTGATTCTCTGGAATATGAGGATACCCTTCCGAAAACCGTCCTCTTCGGTCTGAACCCAAGAGATAACTATATCCTGGCAACGATGGCTGGAAACTTTCAGGATGGAAGCATCCCGGGGAAAGTCCAGTTCGGTACTGCCTGGTGGTTTAATGACCATATTGATGGAATGGAAGATCAGATGAAGATTCTTGCGAATGTCGGACTGATAAGGCACTTCATCGGCATGCTGACAGATTCCCGTTCGTTCTTGTCCTTTTCCAGGCATGAGTATTTCCGGAGGATTCTTTGTAACCTGCTCGGGCGATGGATGGAGGAAGGAAGAGTGCCTGCAGATTCGAAATGGCTGGGAAGCTATGTGCAGGATATATCCTATTACAACGCAAAGCGCTACTTTAATTTATAGAGAGGAGTGATCTGATGGAAATGAGCTTTCGCTGGTACAACCACGAGGATCCGGTGACGTTGGAGAACATTAAACAAATCCCCCGGATGGAAGGCATTGTTACCGCTATTTATGATATCCCTGCAGGAGAAATATGGCCATATGAGCGGATAATGGATTTGAAGGAAGTCATAGAACAAGCTGGACTTAAATGGAATGTGGTAGAGAGTGTACCCGTTCATGAAGATATCAAGCTGGGCCGTCCTGCAAGGGATCGTTATATAAAGAATTATCAACAAACGCTGAGGAATTTGAAGAAAGCCGGCATCCATACCATCTGCTATAATTTCATGCCGGTTTTTGACTGGACACGGACGAATTTACATGAAAGTCTCCCGGACGGATCCACTTCTTTAGCCTATTCCGAAGAAGAGGCGCGCTCCATTGATCCTCTGAGTGGGGAATTGGTTCTTCCGGGCTGGGATCTTTCCTATCAAACTTCTGAACTTGAATCTATCATGGAAGCCTATCGTGGTATGGAAGAAAGCCAACTGATGAATCATCTGATCTACTTCCTGGAGGAAATCATTCCTGTAGCGGAAGAAGAGAACCTTTGTATGGCTATCCATCCGGATGATCCACCATGGTCGATATTCGGTTTACCGCGCATCATCACAAATGAGGAGAATATCACCTATTTATTACAGAAAGTGAACAGTCCTTCTAACGGCATCACCTTCTGCACGGGATCTTATGGAGCGGATCGAAACAATAATCTATTTGATATTTTGGAAGCAGCCAAAGGCCGTATCCATTTCGTTCATGCGAGAAACGTGAAGTGGACCGGGGAGAAGTCTTTCCAGGAAACCTCTCATTCAATTCATGATGGTTCTCTTCCTATGGTTGATGTCATGAAAAAATTAGTAGACGACGGTTTTGTGGGTCCGATTCGACCCGATCACGGACGCATGATTTGGGGAGAAGAAGGCCGGCCTGGCTATGGATTGTTTGACCGTGCACTGGGGGCCTCTTACCTGAACGGCATTCTTGATACAATCGCAAGAATGGAGGAAGAATGATGCATCTGCCATTTCAAGTTGATTTAACGGATAAAGTAGCAGTGGTAACAGGGGGAAGCGGTGTTCTTGGAGCGATTATGAGTCAATCCCTCGCTGAGTGCGGAGCAAAGGTTGCCATTCTTGCACGTAATAAAGAAAAGATTACAAAGACGGTGGAACAGATTCAAAAGTCCGGAGGAGAAGCAAAGGGTTTCAGTGTTGACGTTTTAAATAAAGGCGAATTACAAGAAATAAGGGACGAAATTTTCAAGGAATGGGGAAGCGTCGACATTTTGATAAACGGCGCAGGTGGAAATCATACCAAAGCAACGACGAGTCAGGAATATTTAGATATGAGTGATTCTGACGCTCAGACATTCTTTGATTTGGACACCGAGGCTGTCGATGATCTGTTCCGGTTGAACTTCTCGGGTACACTGATTCCGACACAAGTATTCGCCGAGGGCATGGTGGAGCGTGATGGCGCGACCATCATAAATATATCATCCATGAACGCTTTCACTCCTCTCACGAAAATACCTGCCTACAGCGGGGCAAAAGCAGCGATCAGTAACTTTACGCAATGGCTTTCCGTTCATTTTTCTAAAGTGGGGATCCGCGTGAATGCGATAGCCCCTGGATTTTTTCTTACGGACCAAAACAGAGACCTGTTAATAGATACAACGGGCGATTATACGTCGCGGGCAGATAAAATCATATCCCAAACCCCAATGGATCGTTTTGGAGAGCCGGAAGAACTGATCGGGACGTTACTGTGGCTTGTGGATCGCCACTCATCCAGCTTTGTCAACGGAGTAGTTGTACCGATTGATGGTGGTTTTTCAGCATATTCTGGAGTCTAGGAGGAACGGACATGCGTAAATATGAAATATACAAAGAATTGATAGATCAAAAATTAACGGTGGTAATCAGAGGGGATAGCTATGAAGAAGCAGTGCATACAGCGGAAGCATGCGTGCGTGGCGGCATCCAAAGCCTTGAGATTACCTTTACAATCCCTCAAGCAGATGAAGTCATCCGGCATTTTGCCGATCGGGACGACGTACTCGTCGGGGCTGGTTCGGTTCTGGATGCGGAAACAGCGAAATTGGCCATCCATGCAGGTGCACGCTTCGTGGTAGGGCCGAATTTCAATAAAGAAACTTCTATTCTCTGCAATCGTTATCAAATCCCTTACATACCAGGTTGTATGACGGTGAATGAAACAGTGGCTGCCCTTGAATCTGGTGCTTCCATTGTCAAGCTGTTTCCTGGGCAGGCCTTCTCGCCATCCCATATCAAGGCGGTTAAAGGTCCAATTCCTCAAGTGGAAGTTATGCCGACTGGTGGAGTAAGTTTAGATAACGTTCAAGAGTGGCTGAAAGCTGGCGCGATTATGGTTGGAATAGGCGGGGATATCACCAAGCCCGGCAGCATCGGTGATTATGAAGCGGTGAAAGAAAGAGCGAAAGCTTATGTCCAAGCAGTAAAGGAGTGCGTCGTGTGACGAAAATCGTTACGTTAGGGGAAGTATTGCTCCGGTTGAATGCTCCATCTTATGAACGCTTGAAAGAAACCGGTATGTTTGAACGGTTTATCGGCGGAGCGGAAGTGAATGTGTCCGTTGCTCTTTCCCAATTTGGCCATGAAGTGTCACTGGTCTCTGCTCTTCCTCCAAACGATGTCGGGGAGAATGCGCTTGCTTTTTTAAGGAAGAATCAAGTGGATGTGAGCAAAGTGAAGTCGGTAGAGGGGAGAATGGGGATCTATTTTGTAGAAGAAGGCTATGGTTCCCGTCCCTCCAAGGTTACGTATGACCGCTCTTATTCTTCTTTTACCAATCTGACTGCGGAGGATTTTGATTGGGAGGAAATCTTTGAGGGGTGTTCTCTCTTCTATGTATCGGGCATTACACCTGCACTCAGTCCTGTCGCAAAAGCTATCACCCTGGAAGCATGTAAAGAGGCTGAGCGAAATGGGATAACGGTATGCTTTGACTGCAACTATAGAAGTAAATTGTGGAGTCAGTCAGAAGCGAAGGAGGCCTTTGAAGAAATCTTTCCTTATGTCGATATCTGTTTTGCAGGGATGAAGGATTTTGAATACACGCTGGGTTATGGAGATAGTCCTTCCACTGACAGAGAGCGGCTTAGGTACTATTACGAGAAAGCTTCCGAAAGATATGGTATCAGCGTATTTGCCTGCACAGACAGACATGTGATGGATGGACAGCAGCATCGTTTGCAGGGATTTCTGTACAAAGACGGATCCTTGCACGAAACATCTCCGCATACGTTCAAGGTCCTCGATCGTATCGGTGGCGGCGATAGTTTTGCGTCCGGCGTTATCCACGGTAATCTGAAGAATTACGATATCCAGGAGATCTTAGAATTCGGTTTAGGAGCCAGCATATTGAAGCATACCGTGAAAGGGGACCACTTCTCTTTTACGGAAGCGGATGTAACCGATCTGGTGCAAAGCCAAACTGTGGATGTGGCGAGGTAGTAAGAAAAAGATACGTGTCCTATTCAGGACACGTATCTTTTTCTTTGACATCTTCCTGACTCATATCCTTTGTAAGATGAACCTGTAACACAAATATTGTTTACAGGAGGATACCAAATGAAAAACGTATTATCGAAGAAAGCCATCACAGGAGCGCTTGCGCTGGCCATCGCGATTCCGGGTGTTGCCTTTGCTGCCACGTCAGATTCCGAGTCCGGAGAGTCTGCGTTTGAAACCGAAGTCCGCGAGCTTCTCCAGCAGTTTAAGAGTGGGGACATCACCGAAGATGAAGCAGTTGATCAGCTGAAGGAGCAGGGATTCCATCGGGGCGGGCACGGCTTTGAGGCGCTGGATGAAGAGACGAAAGCGAAAGTCGACGCCATCCGCGATCAGGTGGAAGCAGGTGAGATGACGGAAGAGGAAGCGAGAGATCAGATGGAAGCGCTCGGCCTGAAAGGCCCCCATCACGGAAAAGGTGGATTCATGGAGAACTTAACCGATGAGCAGAAGCAGGTGATGGAAGAGGTACGCGATCAAGTGGAAGCCGGCACGATGACGAAAGAGGAGGCAGACGCCCGTTTGGAAGAAGCGGGAATAGACCTGCCAGACCGTCCGGATATGCAGGATGGAACGGATCCTGATGAAACGGAAGTCTCCCAGACGACAGCCTTGTGAACGCAGCTTGGAAGACCTTCTCGAAAAGAGAGGGTCTTTTTTCTATATACCAAATCCATAATGGGACAGGGCATTGGATCATAGCGTAACTATTGATGAATGTCATATATTTTGGAATAATTGGAAGTATGTAATGAGAAAGGGGTGTGAAAGGAAGAGATGAAACGAACCATGGCACGGATATCCATCTGTTTATTTGCTCTCAGCCTTATCCTGTATATTGTCATGCTGCTTGGGAACGACGCTTACCTTCTTATCAGTGTCGTACTTGCCGTCTTCGGATTGATTGCAGGAGTGTTTTCTGAGAAGGGGCTCTACAAGCGCATCGGTTTGATCGGGAACGGGGCCTTGGTGATAGTAACGATCGTTATCCCCCTTATTGTCACAACCTTCTTCTGGAACACGCCGTGAAAAAGGAGATCATGATACAGCGGTCTATCGCTTTGTTGACAGCCGCAGCTCTCCTTTTCCACAGCGTCCAGCTGGGTGTTCATCTGCCGGATCTGCCGAGGAACATCCCCATCCACTTCACCAATACTGTTCCCGATAAATGGGGGTCCAAGTACTTCCCGTTCCTTCTTCCGGTCATCGGTATCCTCAGCTGGCGGTTGATCGGTCTGTTAAAACGCCGGCCGGAGAAGCTGAATTACATCAATCTAACCGAGAAAAACAAAAAGATACAATACGAACGGGCCGTTCTCTTCCTCGTCGTAATTCAAAATACGATTCTTCTCATTGTTCTGTCCGCAAATCAGGATTTCCTGATGCAGGCGGCAGGAAGAGAGGTTTCTTTCTACTTTTATACGGCCATCGGTTTAATGGCTGCGCTGTTCTTTGTCTGCATGTATCAATTGTTCTGGGCTGCATTATTACGGGAATGAACTTATACGTCGTCCCTTTCTTCATAAGGGGCTTTCCGGTGAGTGTCTATGTCAGGAAGGGTGCTCCGGTTGTTCCGACCTTCGTAAACGTCGTCAAGCGGCGTGTAAGCCTCGCCTTCGGAAACTTTTTTCTTCGTCAGCTTTCGGATGAAGCTGATGAGCAGCAAAACGGCCATCAGGATTATAAGGACAGTAGCGATAGAACATTCCTCCTTTATCTATTATATACTGTAACAAAAGGGTAGCAGCGGTGGAAAGGGGAGAGACCTTGCGTAACGTAGAAGTCACCAGTTACAACGAAGCATGGCCGGCAATGTTCGAAAAAGAAGCGGATTCGCTCCGGAAGATTTTCGGGGAAGTGGTCCCGGCTATTCATCATATTGGCAGCACGGCAGTCCCTGGTCTGCATGCGAAGCCGGTCATTGATATCCTACCGGTCGTAACCGACATTTCCGTTGTCGATACATACGAAGAGAAAATGACGGCCCATGGTTATGAAGCAAAAGGGGAAAACGGGATCGCCGGCCGGCGCTTCTTTCAAAAGGGCGGGGACGACCGGACCCACCATGTCCACGTGTTTTCGAAGGGCAGCAGCGAAATCGTCCGCCATCTCGCTTTTCGTGATTATTTACGCGCGCACAAGCGGGCGAGAGAAGAATACGGGCGCTTGAAAGCGGAGCTTGCCGTCAGGTTCCCCGAGGATATTGATGCCTATATTGCAGGAAAGAACAACGTTGTCAAAGAGATAGAAAAGCAAGCAATGATTTGGTATCGGACGAAGGCCGGGAGACGGTGATCTCCCGGCTTATTTTTTTGAAAATAAAAAATGTGACACCGTGTCACTTTTTAGTTGACTATTCGAATCAAGGGGAGTAATATACATACTATCAGTTGGATGTGACACCGTGTCACAATGTGGGGGAAAGCATACTATGCCGAAACAAACATTCTTCAATTTACCAGAAGAGAAGCAGGAAGCGCTGATGAAGGCAGCGCGTGCCGAGTTTTCTAGAGCACCGCTTCACGATGCTTCGATTTCCAACATCATTAAAGGATGCGGAGTATCCAGAGGCAGTTTTTATCAGTATTTCGAGGATAAGGAGGACGTGTTCTTCTATCTGTTGAAACAGCACTCGAAAGAGAGGCAGGCTTTGTTCATTTCTTATCTGCAGCAGACAGAAGGGAACATATTCGAAGCGATGACGAATTTGTTCCACCAGACGCTGGATGAGTTTGAAGAGGAAGAGAACCGCTTGTTCTTCAAGCACGTGTTTCTGAACATGAATCACAAAGTGCAGAATACGTTTACGAATGGGGAAACAAGGGATCGATTCCTTACTTACTTGAATGATATCCGGCAGTATATCGATGAGAGTTTGCTGGATGTAAGAAATGAAGAAGAATTGTACCATGCGATCCATCTCGTTCGTGTGGTGATGTTCAATAATATGATCCGGCATTTTGCGAAAGGTTTATCAAAAGAGAAAGCGATGGAGCAGTTTGCGATCGAGCTCAGGCTTCTGAAGCGCGGCTTGTCCATCAGGAATGAGGAGGAATAAGTATGGCTGAACAAACACAACAAGTAGAGAAACAGCCGATCAACCGTATAGCGATCGTATCGGTACTGTTAGTCAGTGCGTTTGTGGCAATATTAAATCAGACGTTGTTGAACACGGCTCTGCCGAATATTATGGAAACATTGAATGTTACCGCTAATACATCCCAGTGGTTGATGACGGGATTCATGCTCGTCAACGGGGTAATGATTCCGATCACTGCCTTTTTAATAGGAAAGTTCACGACGAGACGCTTGTTCTTTACAGCGATGACGCTGTTTACGATTGGTACCGTCGTAGCGGCAGCTGCACCTAACTTCTCGGTGCTGCTTATCGGCCGTTTGATCCAGGCGAGCGGTGCCGGTATTATGATGCCGCTCATGCAGACGGTTATGTTGATGATTTTCCCAGTCGAGAAGCGGGGGACGGTCATGGGGATGGCGGGACTTGTCATCGCCTTCGGTCCGGCAATCGGGCCGACATTGTCCGGGTATCTCGTCGAAGAATATTCCTGGAGAACACCGTTTCTCATTATTATTCCGATTGCCATCGGAGCCATCATCTTCGGTGCCTTTGCGCTTAAGAACGTAACGGAACAGACGAACCCGACGATCGATGTGCTGTCCATTATCCTGTCTACCTTCGGATTCGGCGGACTGCTTTACGGATTCAGCAGCGCCGGTAATGACGGCTGGTCCAGTCCGAACGTGTATATTACGTTGATTATCGGTGTCGTCGCCCTTGCGTCGTTCATCATCCGTCAGTTCCGTTTGGAAACACCGATCCTAGAGTTCCGTGTGTTCGGTAACAAAATTTACGCCCTTGCCGCTGTCATCACGATGATCGTCATGATGTCCATGCTCGGTGCAGAATTGCTCCTGCCGATCTACATGCAGACGATGCGCGGATTCACAGCACTTGAATCTGGTCTGATGCTGCTTCCGGGAGCGCTCGTCATGGGAATCATGTCTCCCATCACCGGAAGGATTTTTGATAAGATCGGAGCACGCTGGCTGGCGATTACCGGACTTACCATCATCGCATCAATGACGTACGTCTTCTCCAACTTGACGGCGGACACGAGTTACAGCTTCATCGTGACAATCTATGCGATCCGCATGATGGGTGTCGCAATGGTTATGATGCCGGTATCTACAGCAGGGTTGAACCAGTTGTCTAAAGAGTGGATCCCGCATGGTACAGCGATGAACAACACGCTTCGTACCATCGCAGGTTCCATCGGTACGGCACTGCTTGTAACAGTGATGACGAATGCGTCCAAAGACTATACGCCGTCTGCCGGTGAACAGCCGCAGAACATAATGTCCAATGCCCTTATCCACGGCATTGATGTAGCGTTCCTTGTCGCAACCATCATTGCGATAGTCGGGCTACTGTTGTCCTTCTTCATCAAAGGAAAGCCGAAGAAAGAAAAGAAAGTGCCTGCTGCGGAAACGAAGGCAGAGCCGGCCTTGCAGACAAACTAACCAGAAACGAAATCCTCTCACAACCGTGAGGGGATTTTTTTGTTTATACCGGCCCACATAGCCTGCCTTTTTTAACACACACTAGAAGAATATAACGGAATTAGAAAGGTGAGGGCTATGTGGACAGCAGCGTTCTGGGGAGGAGTCGCAGGATCGGCGGTATTTATCGGCTCGCTAGTCGGCCTCTTTTTCACCATGAAGAAGAGTTGGATCGGGGCCATCATGGCATTCGGTACCGGCGTTTTGATCGGTGCTGCTTCGTTTGAACTCCTGCTTGATTCGGTTCATGAAGGAGGACTAAAAACAACGACGCTTGGATTTCTCGGCGGAGCCCTGCTGTTTACGATCGTTGAATTTGTCCTTGCAAGAAAAGGCGGGAAAGAGCGTAAGCGTTCCCGTGAGAATCCTCAAGGATCCTCCGGGATGGCGATCTTCTTCGGTACGATCATCGATGCCATTCCAGAGTCCGTCATCATCGGCGTCAGTCTGCTCGAAGGAGGCGGAGTGAGCTGGCTCCTCGTCATCGCCATCTTCATCAGTAATTTTCCAGAGGGCCTCTCTTCCAGCGTCGGATTGAAAAAGGATGGTTACTCTAATCGGAAGATCCTGTTTTTATGGGGGGTCGTCCTCGTGTTATCTGCGCTTAGTTCCCTGACCGGTTACGTTTTTCTTGAAGGTGCCTCGGACGGGCTGATCGCCTTCATCGGAGCGTTCGCGGCCGGAGGGGTCATTGCGATGGTGACGGCTGCCATGATGCCGGAAGCGTATGAGGAAGGCGGCGCTGCCGTCGGTTTTATCGCCTCGGTCGGTTTATTGTGTTCCTTGATTCTCACGCACTTTCAGTAAGAATAGCCAAACTATTAGTAAGGAGGGAATACCATGGAATCTGTGTTAGCGTTCCTTACAAGGACGGATGTGTATGTAGGTATCGTTGTCTTGATTCTGTTTCCGGTTTTTGCGACGAAAGCGGCCCATGGTATTGTCGACTTGCGGCGAAAGGCACGAGGGACTAGGACAACGTACGAGAAAGAACAGGAGAGAGAACCAATTGGAGACCTTCTTAAAGAGAATAAAAAGAAAATAGATGACCGGATCGGGATGAATGCAGACATTACAACACGTAACTTCAAGCTAGGGGAAGACGGCCCATCTAGTGCCCTTATCCATATCGACGGTCTTGTGAACGTGGAGGAAATCAATAATTTTGTTTTGAAACCGCTGATGTCAGATGGTGCAGGTAAGCGGAAGCATTGGAGAAAAGATGCGTTGAAGCAGCATCTGCTTGACCACGTGATCAGTGTAGCCGGGATTAAAGAAGTGGAAGATATCGAGAGCGGCATCAAGGGAGTCATGACCGGGTCGGCGTTGTTGCTTGTGGACGGCGTGGAGGTCGGGATTGTTCTTGATGTGAAAGGGTGGAAGTCAAGAGCGATTGAAGAGCCGCCTACAGAAGCGCTTGTCCGTGGTCCTCGTATCGGGTTCATCGAAAACATTCGTGACAATACCTCTATCCTGAGGAGACTAACGAATGACCCGAACTTGACTATCCTTAATTTTGAAATAGGCGATCGGTCAAAAAAGGATTTGGCCATCGTCTATATCAAAGATATTGCAAACGAAGAGCTGCTGCAGGAAGTCATTCAGCGGGTGAAGAATATCGATATCGATGATGCCCTTGAGTCCGGTTACATTGAGCAGCTCATCGAAGATAATTATTTATCCATCTTTCCACAGGTGCAGGCGACGGAGCGCCCGGATCGGGTGATGGGAGGTTTACTGGAAGGACGGATCTCTATTCTTCTTGACGGAACACCGTACGCGTTAATCGTGCCGGCGACGTTCGCTATGATGATACAGTCTCCGGAGGATTATTATGAGCGCTGGATTCCAATGTCCCTGATTCGGATGCTAAGATATTTTGCTGCTATCTTAAGCATTTTTCTGCCGTCGTTTTATGTCGCCTTCATTTCCTTTCATCAAGGAATGATTCCGACAGAGCTCGCTCTTGCCATTGCCAGCACGCGGATAGGGGTCCCTTTTCCGACGATCATTGAAGCGCTCTTAATGGAACTTGCCATCGAAATGCTGAGAGAAGCGGGCCTGCGCCTTCCGCGTCCGGTGGGGCAGACGATCGGGCTTGTCGGTGCCATCATCATCGGGGAAGCGGCCGTTCAGGCGGGACTCGTCAGCCCCATTATGGTCATCGTTGTTGCCACGACGGCGATTGCCTCCTTTGTTTCGCCTCAATACGGGATGGGAGTCGCACTTCGGGTGCTGCGCTTTGTTGCCATGTTCTTTGCTGCCTTTCTAGGTTTATATGGGATCATTTTGTTTTTCCTGCTTCTATGTATTCACGTCGTCAAACTGCGGAGCTTCGGTGTACCGTACGTTACACCGGCAACGATTTACAATTGGAGCGAAGTGAAAGATTTCATCTTCCGACTGCCTCTGTTCGTTATGAAACAAAGACCGAAGGAGTTTTTTCCAAAAGAGCGAACGCGCCGGAAGTTTTAAAAGGAGTACGGGTCTATGAATACAGGTTCAGATAAATTAACGACACCTCAGACTATTGCGCTGCTCGGCTCGATGCTTGTTGCTGTCGGTATTTTCACGCTGCCCCGGGCATTGGCGGAGAAAGTGAATACGCCGGATGTGTGGATACCGATCTTGATTGGTGGAGGTATTACTCTGGGCGCCGGATTTTTGATCATTGTCCTCAGTCTGCGTTTTCCAGAAAAGCATTTCTTTCAGTACAATCAAATCATTACGGGCAGGTTCATCGGAACACTCATCAGTCTTTTATTTATTTCCTATACGATTACTCTGGCTGCTTATGAAATACGTGCGATGGCGGAGCTTACGCAATTCTACCTGCTTGAAGATACACCGTTGTCCGTCATTATGATCAGCATGCTGCTTGTCGGTATTTATTTGTCGGTCGGAGGAATCAATCCCATTGCGCGGATGTTCGAGTTTCTCTATCCTGTATCCATTTTCTTCTTTCTTATGATCATCTTGCTCGGTCTGAAGATATTCCATATCGACAACTTACGCCCTGTTCTCGGACAGGGAATCGGTCCTGTGCTGGAAGGTATATCCCCGACGCTGTTGACGTTCAGCGGTGTGGAATTCATGCTCGTTTGGATTGCTCTCATGAAGATGCCGAAGAAAGCGTTCCAGGTCGTCGGCTGGGGTGTCGGCGTGACGGTTCTTCTTTATTTAGTCACGGTCGTCGTCGTTGTCGGTGCGCTGTCTATCGATCGAACAAAAATCGATACATGGCCCACGTTTTCTTTAATTCAGCAGTACGAATATACAGGGGTGTTCTTCGAGCGATTCGACGCCGTCTTTCTCGTCGTCTGGTTGATTCAAATCTTTGCGACGTATATCGCCTGTCACTATATAGCCGCAACCGGCCTGGCGTTCACATTTAAAACCAAATATAAGAAGGTTTGCTATCTTCTGCTCCCGGTCGTTTATTTGATTGCGCTGATTCCGGAAGATTATAATCAGATGGCTGTGATGGGGGATTACATAGGCTATTCGAGCATTGTTTTCTCGATGGCTATTCCAGCTTTACTTTTGGGGATTGCTGTTATCAGAAAGCAGAAGGGAAGCGGATGAGATGAAGACCACCTATCGTCTTTTGTCTATACTTCTAGCTTTCATTGTGCTGACTGGGTGCTGGGATAACAAAGATATTGAAGAGCTGTCATTCATTCTTGGAGCTGCTTTCGATAAATCCGAAGATGAAGAGAATCCGATTGAATACACCGGCCAACTGGCAACTTTACAAAATGAAAACGTCGGTCCTTCCAATTTGCCGCCCTTTCATAATTTCACGTTAACAGGAGATTCCATACACGAGATTATCCGTGAATTGGCCATGGAAGAACCGAATCCTTTATATACAAACCATCTAAAGGTCATCATCCTGCAGGAAAACCTGCTTGAGGATTACCCGATGTCATCGATTCTTAACCAAGTGACGAGGGATAACGTTTCCAGGATGAGTCCGCGGATGTTCCTGACCAGGGAGTCGGGGAAAGAGGTATTGTCTGTGGAAGGGAATGCAGATATACCAAGTACTTATCTAAGGGAATTGACGAACAACCATACGCGGACGACCGGACTTCTTCCTTCGGTCCGTCTTGGTGATGCCGTCACCTACTTGTCAACCAAATCCAGTTTTCTGATGCCGAATGTAGAACTTGTGAACAATGATATCAAGCTGAATGGAGCAGGTATTATTAAAGGAAGGACACAGAAATACGCAGGCCATCTCGATCAGTCAGATGTGGAAGGTGTGAATTGGATTAAAGGACAGGCAACCGGCGGGGTTGTAAAGATGAAAAATGACGATGGGGTCGTCACCGTGTACGAGCTTCAGACGTTGGATACGAAGGTAATACCTAAATGGAGCGGTGGAACACTCTCCTTCCAGGTGAACGTTACCTCATCCGGTTGGATCACCGAAGATTGGTCGCAGGAAGGAGACTCTTTCGAATCTGCCCAGCTTGAAAAAGTAGAAAAGGAGACCTCTAAAGAAGTGACCAGGATGATGGAAGATGTGATGAAGAAGATTCAGGAGGAATACGCAGCGGATGTCGTCGGTTTCCACGAACGTTTCCGGATTGCCTATCCGAAAGAATGGGAACGGGTAAAAGGAGAATGGGATGAGCTGTTCGCAGAAGCGGATGTCACGTTCGATGTAGATATCACTGTAACTGGATTCGGTTCAGAGGGGACGAAGTAGGTCGGTGCATATAGACACCGGCCTTTTTCTGCTGCTATTCGTCAACAAACGAGCCGTCAGCATTGAAATAATTTCCACGAATGTTTAGTATGAGGGCATTAATGACTTTAGCAAGCCATCCAGTTAGGAGATGTACTATGCCGCAGCTAACCAACTACTTGTATCTATTCTATTCATTTGTCTTCCTTTTGAATATCATCCACGTATTCTGGCAGAATGCCGTACTTTACACAGGAATCGGTATCCTTGCGATCATCATGATTGCCATCAGCTTTCCACGTGCTGATAAGGTTTTCAAGGTTCTTGGTACCGTTCTGATTGCAGCCGGTACCTTTTTCTACTTTTCAAGCGATGCGGGCCTTCGGGATATTCCGGATGCTTTTGCAGGAAATATCAGCCTTCTGTTCCTCGTCTCCATGCTTCCCTGGATGAACAGCGCCGTGAAGGCAGGTCGCTACAATACACTGTTGAAGTCTTTGATTGGAAACAAAGACCGTCGTCTCAGTAAGCTTTACGGACGCAGTGAGCTGACAATGGTGTCGCTTGCTGCTTTCCTGAACTTATCCTCTGCGACCGTTTCCCAGGATTTGTTGAAAGAAAAGTTGAAAAACGTCCCTGCGAACGTACGTAATAATTTTGTAGCGATGGTGACGTTGAGAGGCTATTCTCTCGCCCTGTTATGGAGTCCGCTTGAGATTCTATTGGCAACCGCTATTTTCATAACAGGAGCCAATTATCTGGCAGTCCTGCCGTGGATGATCGCGATTTCTATTATAGGGATCCTGCTCGATTCGGCGTTTGCGAGGTTCTTGTTCCGGAACGAATCCTTACCGGAAGAAGATACGGCCAAGAACATTCCGATGGATAAAAAGAAATTCTTTCAGTTCATAGCCGCCCTGGCCCTGTTTCTAGGAGTCGTCGTTTTCCTAGGCAATGTCATCCAACTCGATTTCCTGTTCTCTGTGACGATTTCCATCTTTCCTTTCGCGTTTTTATGGGCAGTGGTGATCCATAGAAGAAGGAGTTTCTTCCACATCGGATGGCCGACGTGGAAGTGGAATACGAACAGGCTCGACAATTTTATCGTTCTGCTTGTTACGCTGTCCTTTTTAACAGAGACGCTGACGGCATCGCCTTACCTGCAATACATACAGGATCCGATCATTGCTTTGGAAGGCCGGCCGATTCTGATTATGTTCTTCATACAGGCGGCATTCCTCTTCATCACACTGCTTGGTGTTCACCCGATTGCAACGATGGGGATTTTCGGTGGAATAAGCGGACTCCTGCTGGGAGCGTTCCCTCCGGTCACGCTCGTCATTCTCCTCTCCAGCTGTGCCATCGCGACCGTCCCGTCTGCACCTTATGGACTTATTGTCACGATCACATCCGTCGCCTTGAAGCGGAATCCATATCAGATTGTGCTTCGGAATCTGCCCTATACGATCGGTCTCGGCTTTGTCGGGATAGGAGTTTCCCTGCTGTCCATGCTTTTCTATTAATTATTTACAGAAATTACTAGTTTAGCAGCTGGAGATTTTGGATACATTGGTAGATAGGAACCAATCAATGTGCTGTTTCATTACCGTATCAGTTGCAAATTTCGCTGTTTTTCAACATAATCTTAACAGAGGCAAAACATAGATAACCCTCGGCGAAGAGACAGACAGGTTTTCTGAGAAATTCTAAGATGAGTGTCCGTACGTCATTGGTGAATAATTAGAAAGAGGGGAAACAAAATGAGGGAAGATATGATCCGTGTGTTGGACCAAAGGGATTTTCTGGTGAAGGAAAACAAGAGGCTCCAGGAACAGTTGGAGCATGAACGCCTGAAAGTGTCCGTGTTGAAAAGGGAACTAGAGAAAGAAGAAAAGAGAACGCTCGTACCAAGCGGTGCGTGAATATAGAGTAATGCCGGACCATCCTACCTGGTCCGGTTTTTTCTTTTCTAAAGATTCTACTGGATTCGACACGCGCGCTGTGAGATTATAATGGAAAGCCGTACATACAGGGAGGGGTTTTCCATGCAGGAACTATTGATCTATATCTGCCTATATCTTCTGCCCGCAGGAATGATGTTCCATTTAGCTCTCGATGTATGGGGGAGGAACCGGAGAAGCACCGAACATATCCTTCTCGGAAGCTACATTTTCTTATACGGAACATTGTTCTTCTTCGAATTCATCCGCAACCAGGTCGATATTTCCTACAGTCCATTCATCACCACTTACCTGTTCGGAAACGCAGGTCTGCTTCTATTATCGCTATCTCTTCATTTTATCTTCAAGGTTACCCACCTTTATAAACGAATGGCTGCTTATTTGTATCCTTGGATCTTTTACGTCCCTGCCGTCCCGGTGCTTCTGACCCTGCTGCTGCAGACGAATCTGACGAATAGTGCGGCATTTGAACACGTCGGTTTGTTCCACTACCCTGAGTACAATACGGAATACCTGATGACGATGACCATCGGGAACGTCTTTCACTTCGGTATTGTACTCCTGCTCGTGTACCTCTATAAAACAGCCAGGGTACCTGTTCAAAAACGTGTATTGAAAACGTTGATGATCGTAGCCGGACTTGTTCTTATCTGGGATGTCATCTTCGGATATTTGGAGATCCGAGGCTTCCTGCCGCCGTATCCATATATCTATGGCGGTATTATCTGGGCTTTTGCATTAAATATTGCCATGAAAAAGTTCGATTTCCTTGCTTCTTACAGTAGAAGATTCTCCATCTTATATGATCTAAATCCATCGTCCATCCTTTTAATAGATAGAAAGGGAAGGATCGACAGTGCGAATCCGGCGACGAACAAACTGCTCCGCTATGTAAAACTTACCGGACACAATCTGACCGATTCCCTTGCTGAATCCTTCAAGGAGGCGACAATGTCCGCCTTGGATGAGGCTTTTGAGACGGGAGGGAAATTCTCCGGACTCGAATCTAAAATCGTCACGGCCGATGGCCGGGAACGATTCGTTCTTATCGACGGTGATTTCCTGCTGATCGACCAGCGTATCTATCTGATGCTTATCATACGGGATATCCATATGATGAAAGAAGCCCGATCTACCGCCGAGTTTCTCGCCTACCATGACCCGCTCACAAAACTCCCGAACCGCCGCCGATTTTATGAGAAAGCAGAGGGAGCGCTCGCACGGAAAGAAAATATGGCCCTTCTCGTTTTCGATCTGGACGGATTTAAAACCATTAATGATACTTACGGCCACCAAGTAGGCGATGATTTTCTCGTTCATATCGCCGACAGCCTGACAGAATTCATCCCACCAGACGGATTTGCTGCCCGCGTCGGCGGGGATGAATTTTACGGAATGATTCATTATGAAAATCGCGAAGAACTGGAGTCGAGAGTTACCTTCTTGACGAAAGAAATAAGACAGCGCGTCTTTCACTATGGAACCATAGACATTCCTGTACGCTTCAGTCTCGGCATCAGCTGCTTTCCGGAGCATGGAGATGAGTTGGAAGTGTTGATAGCGAAGGCGGACGAGGCGATGTACGTGGTTAAGCAGGAAAGCCGAAATGGACACAGCTTCTGGTCGAGCCGGACGGGAGTTACAACCCCCTCTAAATAGGACCGGTGCAGATGGTTTTTCATCGCTTTCTTCGTGGTACATAATAGGAGAGTAGTGATAATAAGGGAGATGAATAGTTATGGACAAATCTATCCGTTTAGGTAAATCTGACTTGCACATCAATCCGATCGGCCTTGGAACGAATGCTGTCGGCGGACATAACCTCTACCCGAACCTTGATGAAGAGCAGGGGAAGGATGTCGTCCGTACAGCGATTAACCAAGGGATGAACTTTCTTGATACAGCCTTCATTTATGGGCCGGAGCGTTCAGAAGAGCTTGTCGGGCAGGTCATGAAAGAATACAAGCGTGAAGAGATCATCCTTGCGACAAAAGGCGCCCACGAATTCAAAGGGGACGATGTGGTCATAAACAACCGGCCTGAATTTCTAAAACAAGCGGTCGAAGGAAGCTTGAAGCGTCTGGATACCGATTATATCGACCTCTTCTACATTCACTTCCCTGATGAAGATACACCGAAGGATGAAGCAGTCGGTATGTTGAAAGATTTGAAAGATCAAGGGAAAATCCGCTCGATCGGAGTTTCCAACTTCTCTGTCGAACAACTGAAAGAAGCCAATAAAGACGGCTATGTTGACGTCATTCAGGGTGAATACAACCTGTTTAAACGCGAAGCAGAAAAGGATATGCTGCCTTACACAGCAGACAACCAAATTTCCTTTGTGCCTTATTTCCCATTCGCATCCGGACTGCTTGCAGGTAAGTATGATGAAAATACGACATTCAATGACCTGCGTGCGAAGGATCCGCTTTTCCAGGGAGAAGCATTTAAACAGAACCTCGCCAAAGTTGAGCAGCTCCGCCCGATCGCTGAGCAGAAGGGTGTGGAAATTCCACATATTGTTCTCGCCTGGTATTTGAATCAGCCGTCCATCGACGCCGTTATACCTGGTGCAAAACGTGCATCCCAGGTCATTGATAACTTGAAGACGTTGGAAGTCTCCTTGACGGATGATGATATTTCCAAGATCGATCATATATTTTCATAACGTCAAGAACTCGGAACTCCCTTAACGGGGAGTTCTATTTTTTAGGGAGCTGATCTTTTGAAAAAACTATTACTAACAGGGTTTGAACCATTTCTCCATTTTCCAATCAATCCCACGCAGCAGATCGTGGAAGAACTTAAAGGAAGCGAGATGAATGGATATAGAATAGAAGGAGAAATCCTTCCTGTAGATTTTAACCGGTCAGGAAAGGAAATAAAGAAGCATATAGACCGCGTTCAACCGGATGCAGTTATTTCCCTCGGTTTGGCAGGAGGACGTGACAAAGTGACCCCGGAGCGAGTCGCTGTCAACTGGAATGAAAGCAGCGAGAAGGACAATGAGGGAAATACATCCGAAGGAGAAAAGATTTATTCTCAGGGTCCGGACGGAATCTTCTCCACGCTTCCAGTGAAAGAGATGGTTCAAGTCATAAAAAAGAACGGTTTTCCGTCGGAAATATCTAACACAGCAGGGACTTACTTATGTAACCATGTGATGTACCAGGTGCTCTATTATTTCCGACAACAGAATCGAAGTACACCATCAGGATTCATACATATTCCCGCGTCACATGAATTAGCCGTTCGACACGGAAATCTCCCGAGCTGGTCTCTGGAAGACTTGGCAGCAGCGGTAAAAGCTGCGATTGAAGTAGTAACTTATGATTAATCTGACTTTTTCGACGTCCTTTTCCTTATTCATGAGGAAAAGGACGTTTTTTGTATGGACCGTGTCCCTATTGGGAATACAGCTGACACGATCCATCATTTCCCGGGAAATGTAGAGATGTGGACTTTGGATAAGAGGAAACGCGTAAAAAGGATAACTGTTTCGTGTTTCGAAAAATTCCAATGAAAAAATTATGGAGGAATCTACCTTTTTGTGTGTTTATAACAATTGATATATCAACATCCCGCTATTATTATCTAAAAAATTTTAATTATAGTAAAATAAAGACTTTTTCATTTATTACTTACATATGTCGAATTTTGATTTATAATGAAATTTCTAAAAACTAACACACTTTTACAAATGGAGGGAATAATAGTGCAGGCAACTATTGATAACGCACCGAAACAAGGTAATGGAAAACATCCGCCTGGTTTATTCCTGCTCTTCATTACGGAAATGTGGGAACGCTACAGTTATTACGGCATTCGTTCCTTCCTTGTTCTATACTTGACGGCTGAGCTGGTAAGCGGCGGTCTTGGAATGAGTGACAGCCAAGCGCTTGTTCTATATGGTAACTATATCGGTCTCGTTTACTTGACTCCGATGATCGGCGGCTGGCTGACGGACAAGTTCATGGGATTGCGGACAGGGATCACCATTGGTGGTATTACAATGGCCCTTGGTGACTTTACGCTGTTCCTCGTGCAAGAGCAATGGGGATTATACTTAGGCTTGCTTCTATTAATTATAGGTAACGGTTTCTTTAAACCGAATATTTCCACCCTCGTGGGTGAGCTCTATGATAAGAATGATTCAAGGAAAGACTCTGCATTCACCATCTTCTATATGGGAATCAATCTTGGTGCTTTCTTCTCACCATTGATTGCGGGTCTCCTTTATCAGGATATTTTTTACTCCACCGTAAATGGAGTAGAGCACTTCGGTTTCAAATTCGCATTCCTTGCATCTTCTCTCGGTATGATCATCGGTCAGGTTCTTTTTAATGCACTTTCTAAGAAATACTTGGGTGATATCGGTACGAAGCCTGCCCGTACGAAGGCGGCTCCCGTAAAAAAAGAGAAGGCGAAGCCGCTTACGAAACAAGAGAAACAGCGGACGTTGGTCATATTGATTCTCGCTGTGTTTGTCATCATGTTCTGGGTAGGATTCGAACAGGCAGGTGCATCGTTCACGTTATACACACGAGATTTCATCGACCGTACCATTTTCGGTTATGAAATTCCTGTATCCTGGTTCCAGTCTTTGAACCCGCTGTTCATCCTGCTGTTTGCTCCAGTCGTGTCAGCTATATGGTTGAAACTGACGAAAACGAAGCGTGGGGATTTCAGTGTACCGACAAAAATGGCGTTCGGCCTCATTCTGTTAGGACTTGGTTTCATGGTCTTGATCCCTGCAGTAATGGCCACAGGCAGTGATCCGGATAATGTAACGATGAAAGTAAGCGCTGGCTTCATGGTGATCACGTACCTGCTTCATACGATAGGAGAGCTTTGTCTGTCACCAATCGGCTTGTCGATGGTTACGAAAATGTCCCCTGTCAAGTTCGCCTCTGTGTTAATGGGCGTATGGTTCTTAAGTAACGCAGCATCCAACAAGCTTGCCGGTGTCGTTGCATCATGGACGACAGAGGCAGGTTACCTGGAGATCTATGTTTATATCGGTCTGGCTGCCATCGTTCTCGGCTTCATTCTTCTCGCATTGACCAAGCAGATTCAGAAACTGATGAACTTGGAAGAGCTGGAGAAAGAAGATCAAATGAAAACAGCATAACGAAGAAAGGACTTCCAATTAAGGAAGTCCTTTTTTTTTTACGTATGAGCAAGCACTCGTTTATGCCGCTTCTGTTCTGTTTTCTTCATCAAATATGGGAGCACCCAGCGGTCGAGGCCGTAACGTCCTGCGTTCGCACCTGCGACGAGGAGGAATATGGTTAATATCGCCATTTGCGGATTGGTGCTTGTCGTTCCGCTTAACAGGAAGCTGAAGTTCATCATGATTCCGCCAAGAGCGGCAAGGTTCGTAAATAAGCCGAGTATCAATGCCAGACCTACGAGAACTTCGCCCCACATGACGAGGAAGGCGAACAGTTCGTGGTTTGGAAGTGCCACTTGTTCAAGAAATACGGCCCACCAGCTTTGGACAGCTGGATGCGCCCCTTCCGCTTTGCCGATCGCCCCTTGCAGAAACCCCTGAACTTCGAAGCCTCCTGTTAATTTTCCAATACCGGAAGTCAGCCACACATACCCAAGATACAACCGTACGAACGTCAACACACCAGCAGCAACCTTGTTATTCCGCAAAAGATCATTAACCATTTTTCTCACTCCTTTTAGTTTGTTCACCACTTCACATGATAATGGATAAGAGCTCTTCCTTTCACTTACAGTATAAGCTGGAGAAGGATGGAGGGCTATAACTTTGTTCACCATTTCACAAATTGGACGATAACATATGTCTTTATCATGACTATTGCACGGTTCCTGTTTACTTTTATGAAAAGAAGCCTCCAAAGTATAGAGGCTTCTTTTCACACTGCTTGGTCCTTTCGTAAACGCAGGTGCTTCATCCCTTTGAAAATACGGAAAATGCTGTTAGCTGCAATCAGTGTTCCAATCGCCATATAGAAGACTTGGAAGCCATCGAGGGCATAAACCGTGACGATGAAAAAGGCCAGCACAAGGATGATTCCGTGAAAAATAGTATTGAAAAGCATGAATCGTTTAGTCACTCGTAATCACTCCGTTCCTTGGTTTTCTACCTCATGGTACCTCAATTATCTGGAAAATAAAAGAAGGGATCTTTCATGATTTTATAAAAAAAGAACAGAGGGGGGTATCCCTCTGTTCTTTCAACTTGGTGAAGTAATACATTTCATAGGTAGCGGAAGTGTTTAAAACGGGACGCCTTCCACGGGGCGGCAGGTGAGCGTCCTCATCGCTGCATTATTCCGCCGTTGGACGCTGCCTGTTTCTCTCCGCCCCTTGCCGTAATGGGGCTTCCATAATCACATCGAGGTAATTCGAGCTTACAACTCTTTTCTCAACCGGATAAGTTTTTTAGATAACTCCGATCACATCAAGCATAACGATGATGATTAGTAAGGGTGCGACATAGCGAAGCAGGATGAACCACACATTGAACAACCCTTTTTTCAGACTGCTGCCATGACTGAGTTCTTCATATAAAGCGCTTTTCTTCATTTTATTTGCGACAAACAGGGCAATCAACAGGGAACCAATCGGGAACAGGACGTTACTGACGGCGTAATCCATGTTGTCGAAGAACGTACGGCCGAACAGCGTATAGTCTGCGAGTAAGCCGTAGGAAAGTGTGGACGGCGTACCGACGATAAAGATCGCAAGTCCGATGATCCAGGCCCATTTTTTCCTTTTCCGAGTGTCTCCTTTTGATAGGACGGAAACGATGATCTCAAGCATCGAGAAGGCAGAGGTCAAAGCTGCGAATAGGAACAAAAGCAGGAATGCCCCGAAGAATACCATGCCGAAAGGAAGCTGGCTGAAGATCGTCGGGAGTACCTGGAATAGCAACACAGGCCCAGCATCCGGTTCAAGTCCGAAGGCGAAGACAGCAGGGAAAATAGCAAGCCCCGCCAACAATACGATGAAGATGTTCATTCCACCGATGGAAAAGGCCGCTCTAGGAAGACTTTCTGATTTTGGCAGGTAAGAGCTGTACGTCACCATGACGGACACGCCGACACTAAGAGTGAAGAAGGACTGCCCCATTGCTTCCAGAACGGTTTGTGATGTTACTTTGCTGAAATCCGGCTGCAGCAGGAACGTGATTCCTTCCACAGCTCCGTCGAGCGTCACAGCACGGATGACAAGCAGGATAAATAGTAAGAATAAGACCGGCATCATAATTTTACTGGCTTGCTCAATACCCTTTTGAACGCCTCGGGCTACTACTAGAATCGTAAGGATCATAAAGATAAACTGGACGAGCAGGCTGATTCCGGGATTGGAAATGGTGCTCCCGAAAACATCCGCGTAATCGGTTGAGGACAAATCATTGAGTTGGCCCGTGATGACTTTGTATAAATAAGCCACAATCCAGCCGCCGATGACACTATAGAAGGATAAAAGCAGGAATGAAGTAATCATTCCGAGAATACCTACCCAATGCCACTTCGTCCGGGGGGCGATTTCTTTATAGGATGCAATGGCGTCTTTCTGGGATGTACGTCCAATGGAGAATTCCGCCAGAAGCAGCGGAAGCCCGAGAAACAAAGTAAATAAGATGAAGAGAAGAAAGAATGCTCCTCCTCCATTTTGACCGGCAATATACGGGAATTTCCATATTGCACCCAGTCCGATAGCGGATCCTGCGGCTGCAAGAATGAAGCCGAGCTTGGATGTCCATTGCTCTTGTTGTTTCATAGTGACTAAGCTCCTTTTCCAATGAAATTGAAAGACTCTTTGGCGCAGAGAACCACTAAAGTCTTCCTCCGAAAAAACAATAAAAAATCGCCCCTACATGCCGTAGGGACGATTTTTTATCGCGGTACCACCCTGGTTATGGAGACAAAAAATCCCCATCACTCAAACGTATAACGGTCGTCACCGTCTTCTGCCCGAAGGCAAAAAAAGCTCCAGAAATGAAATTCACGTACCTTTTGTGTGCCGGTTCCCACCAACCACCGGTTCTCTGTGACAGGGAAAAAGTCGCTACTGTATTTCTTTCAAAGCCGTTCTGCATGTTTATTGGTTGTTATCATTTTTATCATGCTTTCTATAAGGTTGTCAATCTATTTTGGAAATAGCGGAAGGCCGTATAGAAATAGTCCCTGTCAGAAGGGGTGTTTGCAAGTGGGAGTGGAAAAATTTAGATAGACAAAGGGATTTCGAGTGTTATAAACCCAAGGCGAAAAAAGGAACAATATTTTCGGAATAATCAAAATATAGGTGGCGTCCCGTCTTTTCTTGGTGTATCCTTAATAGGAACATACGTTCTTAAAAATTGAAGAAGGAGTGGTTGAAATGTCTATCAAATTGACCCCTTATTTAGTGTTCGACGGGAATGCAAGAGAGGCACTGGCTTTTTATGAAGAAGCACTCCAGGGCCGTATAACAGGAATCATGAAGTTCAAGGACATGCCTGAAAACCCTGATCATCCACTGCCGGACGAAATGAAAGACCGGATTATGCATGCACAATTGAAAGCAGGAGAGGCAGACATCATGTTTTCAGATTCGTATCCCGGCATGTCTTTAAAACAGGGAGAAAACGTCCAATTGGCCATTCTTCCTGATGATGAGGAGACGGCGCAGCATATCTTCGACGCGCTTGCGGCGGAAGGGGAGACCATCATGCCTCTGCAGAAGACGGATTGGAGTCCGGTCTACGGGCAGGTAAAGGACAAGTTCGGCATCACATTCCAAATTAATGTGGATGAGGAACCTTCCAGCTGATCTTTACTTTCTTTTATTTGTGGGAGATACTGTCTGACTGTGTCTCCCTTTCCTCCTTCAATCCTTCAATATAACTCTCCAACATCAATTGTATAATAATGGTCATAAGCTCAGCTGCCCTCCGATAGGATAAATACGTGCTGACTTTTCCAGTCCCTCCGGTCCAAAATATGCTGAATAGATATTTAGTTGGATAATCCAGGCATATTTTTTGTATTTTTTTGCCGATTATGTGTAGGAATGGGGTATATATCGGTGTATAATGAGGAAGGTTTTTCAAGAAATATGGACATTTCTTGAAACTTTTCTCAAACGACTCACGTAAGTATAGTCAGAAATGGTATTAAAAAGAAGAAAGGGAGAGGTACATGAGCGAACAACCAAAGAAAAAAGGGATGAATAAGTGGTTAATTATCATCCTGACAGTCGTAGTTATTGCAGCAATCGGAGGAACGGCTTTTGCATTACTTAAAGAGAACAATCCTATGGTTATGTACATGGATGCTCAGAAGAATACGATCGATGAGCAGACAGAACGCATGGCTGAATACACAGAAGACCAGATGGAACTTGCAGACCGTCAAATGAAAGAAGCGTATAAGTCGGAAGGCACAGTGACAATGGATATGAATTTCCAAGGAGACCAGGTTCAACAGGTCTTCCCTGAAGTAGCGATGATTCAAGGGGTACTTTCAACCGTACAGTTGAATCTCGACAGCAAGTACAATCCTGAAACAAAGGAACTTTACGGAGGCATGGATCTGCAGATGCAGGGAAGCAGTTTGGCAAATGGTAACTTCTATCAGAGCGAAGATACTTTCGCTGCACAGGCTCCATTTGTATATGATAAGTATTTTGCATTCGGCAACGATCAGCTTGGTGATGTCCTTACCAAATACACAGGATCTTCCGAAGGTTTGGAAGAACTCCCTAATTTCGCTGAATATGCGCAGTCTCAAATGACGCAGGAAGAAGCGAAAGAAATGTTGACAGAGTATGCAGTAGCTTTGGGTAAAGAGTTGAAGCAGGATCAGTTCACGCTTTCTGAAGGCGAAGAATATGAAGGCGAGAAATATGATAAAGTAACGATTGAAATCAGTGAAAAAGAAGCGAAGCAGATGCTTGTTACCCTTCTTGAGAAAGTGAAAGAAGATGAGCGCATCCAGGATACGCTGGAACAGCAGGCAGCGCTTCAAGGAAATGTCGAAGGAGTTCAAATGGAAGACCTTCAGGCAGAGCTTGATAAAGCAATCGAAAATATCGACAAAGTTAAAATCCCTGGTGGAATCACTGGTGAAGCCTACATCAAGGACGATTTAGTAGCCCACCAGACTTGGACAATGAACATTGCTGATGATACGGACGAAACAATTAAGGTTGCAATCTCTAACGACTACATGAAGGATGGCGAAGATAAGTACACGTCTACCTTTGATGTTAACCTTTCCCCTGACAGTAAAGACGAGAGCATTGCTGTTAAGTATGAAGAGAAAGGTGAAGAGAAAGATAAAGGACTTCACGTTGATTATACAATCGGAGTGAAATCAGACTTCGAGCAGGATAACTTTACAGCCGACCTTCTTTTGAACACGGACTATACGAACGAAGGTTCTAAGTCAGACTTCGAACTGAAACTTGGCGGAGAAGCTTTCGAACAGCAGGCAATGCCGGCGATTTCTGGATTTATTAACACGACTTCCAAGGAAGACGGCGACAATAAAGTCAACCAGAAAACAGATTTCGGTTTGAATCTGAGCATGGATGATCCTGCGATGGGCAATATGTCTGCAGACATTGAGTTCAATTTCGACAACAACTTGACGTTTACGGATGACCTTGAGTTCCCGGCACTGGAAGAGAACAACACAGTTCAGCTTATGGACGTTTCTGATGAGGAAATGATGCAGATTGGTCAAGAAGTTCAAATGAACTTCCAGGAACATCTTAACTCCATTATGGGCGGTTTCGGTGCAGGTTTCTAATCCGATGAACACCCTGAATGAGAAAAGGAGGCAGGTCGTATGAATGGGTTCTCGTTATTGCGTTATGAAATGAGGGCAGCCGTCAAACGGCCTGCCCCTCTTTTTTTATCTATTGCTATTCCCTTACTATTGATCGTACTCGTAGCATTGATGCTTCAAAGTTTCGTAGAAGAAGGCGCAGAGCCTGTACGGGCGGCGGTGGTTGATGAGGACGATACGTTCCAGACAAAAGCACTTATCAATCAGCTTTCAGAAGAGAAGCGGCTGAGTCAGGCATTGACGCTTACCCCGATGGATGCGAAAGAGGCAGAAGCGGCTTTTGAACAAGGGGAGCTTGCCGGTGTCATGATGATTCCGGAAGGATTTACGAGCAGTCTGATGAACGGTGAGAATGATCCAATCGTTGTCATGACGAATGAAGACGATCCTGTGGATGCAACGATGCTTCAAGTACTTCTGGATAGTGGAGCCGACTACATATCGGCATCCCAGAGTGCTGTTAATGCTGTTTATGATTTAAGTATCCGCGAAATGCCTGAAGGGGAAAGAAACAGGCGGCTTCAGGAGGTCATCATAACTTATAGTTTATTCGCACTGGACCGGAACGATGTTTTTGAGGAAGAGATGGTGGTTTCAGGAGCCGGTATCGGATGGGAGAGGCATGCGTATCTCGCTGTTATGATGACGTTCATCTTCCTTTTTCTCGTTTGTTATCAGATGCTCGACGGAAACAGGGAAACAGGGTCCATTCTGATGAGGTGGCGGATGGCTGATATCACCTTTGTCCATTGGGTCATGGCAAAGCAGTGGAAATGGGGCCTTGTAACATTTGGAATGTTGGAGCTGCTCGTTGCAATCACTTCCCGCACAGATGCTGCATTGGTGCAGTCTGCTACCCTTCATCTTGGGCTTCTGCTTGCCGCATTGTGGATGTCTGCCTTTGCCGTTCTCCTTTTCTCCCTACAAATCCCGGCAGGCATGAGGTTCTTAATCTTATTTGTTATATCCATTATCGGTCTTTTAAGTGCTGGGGCATGGGTGCCGAGAATTTATTTACCTGAGTGGCTGTCCCAGAACTGGAATCCTTATCAATTAAGTTATGATGTCTTTCAATCAGCTCTGCTCGATGAGGAGGAACGGGGACATCTGACAGGCTTGGCTTTGTGGGGCGTAGGTTTGAACATTCTTGGCTTGGCGGCTGCATTATGGAGGGAGAAGCGGGATGCTTACTTATCTATCTTTACATCTAAATAAATGGAAGAAGCGCCCGGTTCTTTTTCTGCTGCTTTTCTTATTTCCACTTCTTTCGACATGTATTTTATATCCATTGCTTGAAAGGACAGCAGAAGAGACGGCTGTGCCGGTAGCCATTGCTGACGAGGATGACAGTTCCTACTCACGAATCATTCTCGAACGTCTTCAAGAGGCAGAACGGCTCCGTTTTACTGCTATGACGAAAGAAGAAGCAGAAAAAGCGGTAAGGAAAGGTACCATGGAGGCTGCCTTTATTTTGGAAAGCGGCCTTGAAGATACGATACGGCTTGGGCAGGTGGACAATGTCGTCACATGGATACGGGCGGATGAATCACTATTAGACGTTTTTGCTAAAGAGGCGGTTGGAGCTCAAGTTATGCGGCTTGCCCTCAATGCAAAAGCAGGGGTGGACGTCTCGGCAGCGAACGGCACGGCATCCTTTGAAGAAGCGTTTGCTTATTCGGAAGAGTTCTGGGAACCGGAGCCTTTGTTCCAAGTCCGCTTTACGGAACGATCCCCGGAAAATCCATCAATGGAAGCTCCTAAACTGGAAGGCTGGCAGGTGATGGTTATCCAATTATTCTTCTTATACAGCTGGATGCTTGCTCTCTTCTTCCTTCGAACAATATTGGCTGACGATCGAGAAGGACGCCTTGATCGTATCCGATTGCTGCAGGGGACAACGACGCGCTATTTCTTTCATCATTTTCTATTGTTCGGTTTAGTTGGAATCGGCAGCTTCGCTCTGAGTATCTGCGGACTCTTTTATTTCGCTGCTACTCCTCAAGAGTTAATCGAGGAATGGGTCATCCGCAGTATCCTTGTATTCGCTGTTACTTTATTTATCACCTGGTGTTTATTCATGGGGACGGGGAGAAAACGGTGGTCGATTCCTGTCTTACTGCTGCTTGCCCTCGCATCATTCATGCTCACCGTATCCGGAATCGGATACCTCGATATGTGGCCCCATTACTGGCTCGTGAAGAAATGGTAGGAAGGGAGTACAGGCATGATTCATTTACAAAACGTTTCCAAGAAATATAAGCGAAAAGAAGTGCTTGAACCGTTTACTCTGACGATTCGAGAGGGAAGCTCCGTCGGTGTCATTGGTCCAAACGGTGCCGGTAAGTCCACGTTTCTAAAATTGGTTGCATCCCTCGATCGTCCTACGAAAGGAAAAGTCTTCTATGATGACATACCGTATGACAAGGCCGTGCGCCGTGTCCGGGCAGATATTGGTTACGTGCCACAGGACATTGCGCTCTATGAGGAATTGACAGTCAAAGAACAGATTTCCTTTTGGAGAAAACTGGAGAAGGGGAAAGTAGATGAAGGTTTTCTTCAGACGATGATCGAAATGCTGCGGCTTGACGAAGTGTACCAGCAGCGGGTGGATCGCCTTTCCGGGGGGTGGAAACGGAAAGTAAACTTATGCATCGGGCTGATGCGGAATCCTCGAATCTGTCTTTTGGATGAGCCTACGGCCGGCGTTGATCTGGCAGCGAAGGAGGATATTCTATCATGGTTAAGGCAGCTTCATGCAGATGGAAAGACGCTCATTTATATCAGCCATGACTGGTATGAATTAAAAACGCTGAGTGATGAGTTCCTTCTCTTTGCTGAAAAGAAACCGATCTTCCAAGGATCGCAGGCAGAGTGGAGGGAAAGGAAAGAAGAACTGCTTAAGTCCTATGAATCTCACAAAGAGTTAAAGCGTATTCTTGAATTTTCATAAATGAGACTTATTGGAAGACAGGGTCGGATGAATCAAGTGTCATTTGGTGTAGAATCCTCTCACTTTTTGAGGGGCTTCCTTCTTTTTATATAGTTCCAATCAACCGGATTTCTTTCCTTAGGGAGGAATCCGGTTTTTTATAAACGGAAATATTCATTATTTTACTAATTTTTTATACAATTTACACTAATGTTACATTTAATGTTATATAATGAATATTGTTGCAGAAATTAAAATTAATATGGGAGGTTTTGTTTTGAAGAAGAACTACTTCGTACGCAGTGTGAGTTCTGTGGTTGTCGGTTCGCTCGTTCTTGGAGCTTTCACGCTTCCAGCCGGAAATGTCCGCGCAGAAGCACCGACCGCTGATGATCTGCTGATCTCAGAGTATATCGAAGGATCCTCGTTCAACAAAGCTTTGGAATTGTACAACGGGACAGGCAGCGACCTGGACTTGAGTGCCTTCACGCTAGAAACCTATTTTAATGGAAAAGCAGTAGACCCCGCCGAGCTCCAGCTCGAAGGAACCCTCAAAGCTGGTGAAGTTTATGTAATCGCCCACGCGCAAGCAGGAAAAGAAATCATGAATGTCGCCGATACCACGAATTCGCAGGTCGCTAACTTCAATGGTGACGACGTCATCGTTCTGAAGAAGAACGGTGAAGTCATCGATTCAATCGGCCAGATTGGATCCACCGACAAATACGCACTAGATGTGACACTGACCAGGAAGACGGACAGCCTGGCAGGCGATGTCAATCCTGATGATGCTTTTGACACCAGCACCTCATTTAAAAGCCTACCAAAAGATACATTTACTCATTTAGGGAAATACCCGGATGATGCCGATTCAGGTGATCCGGAAGATCCAGCTGCTCTCACAAGTATTGCGGATGCAAGAACGAATGACATTGGTACTGCAGTAAAAGTACAAGGTGTCGTGACAGCAATGTTCGAAGCCGGCGGCCAGACGAACGCATACATACAGGATGACACAGCAGGCATCATTGTCCGTGCTTCCGGTTTGAAGGCAAATGTCGGTGATGAAATAACAGCCGAAGGAAAGTTCGCAAGCTACTATGGAATGGCTCAGATTGAAACCGGCGGGGACAAAGTCGTCGTTACGACCCCTGCTAAAGGAGTACCGGCGCCTCAAGTCGTACAAGCGGCTGATTTTCAGGCAGAGTCCGGGGAAGCAATCGAAGGTGAATTCGTTCAAGTGGATGATATAGAAGTTACTGGTGAGAACGACCGTGGAGACTTCATTGCCGAAGATGACAGCGGCGAGTTCCTGATCAGTCCGGCAACTGCTCTTGCTCTGGAAAGCGGTAAAACATACGAAAGGCTGCAAGGTGTCGTTAATTACAGCTTTGATGAGTACCGTCTCGTGCCGAGAGATGAGGGCGATATCATTGAGAAGCTCTTCTCCGTGACGGCCAGCCCGGGAAGCGGGACAGTCAGTACCGGTACGAAGGTTACTCTGCAGACGGCCCAGCCGGATGCAGCGATACATTATACATTGGACGGAACATCTCCCTCAGCAGACAGCAAAGCCTATGAAGGACCGATTGAGCTTACCGAAGACACGGTAGTCAAGGCTGTCGTCGTGAAAGAAGACGGCGAAACGAGCGAAGTATCTACATTCTCCTATGATGTCTTGGATGTGGAGGATATTGCTATTCATGATATTCAAGGGGAAGCCCACAGCTCTCCTTATGAGGGAGTCAACGTATCAAGTGTCGGTGGCATCGTTACGGCTCTGGATGGAACGAACGGCTTTTACATGCAGGAGCCTGATCCAGATGATAATGATGCAACATCAGAAGGAATCTATGTCTACGCGAAAGGTTCCGGTGTGAAAGTCGGCGATGAAGTGTCGGTAAATGGAGAAGTGAAGGAATGGCGGGAGGACGGTTATGATGATGCAGCAGACCTTCTGACGACGCAGATTACTTCCACGTCCGTCGCTGTACAGTCCTCGGGCAATGATCTACCGGCAGCCATTGTTCTCGGGGAAGACAGGATTCCTCCAACCGTAACAATTAAAGAAGGAGACGCTTTTGATCCTGATAAAAACGGTTTGGATTTTTATGAAAGTCTGGAAGGAATGCGGGTGGAACTCAAGGATGCCACGGTCACCGGCCCACCTAAATATGACGAGCTCCCTGTCTATGTGAATACGAACGATGACCAGTTGTTTACAAATGCCGGAGGGCTGCTGGCTTCTCCTGAAGATTACAATCCGGAACGAATCCAGCTTGACGTAGATGGATTGGATGTCAACGCCAAAGTAGGAGACAAGTTGGATGGTTCTGTCACCGGAGTCGTCAGCTATGACTACAGTAATTTCAAAATCCGCCTGACGAGCGATTTTCCTGAAATTATTGATGGCGGAACGAAAAGAGAGACGACCAAGCTGGAAAATGTCGAAGATGAACTGAATATCGCGTCCTATAACGTGGAGAATTTCTCTGCATCCACAGATCAGGATAAAGTCAATAAAATCGCCGAGTCGATCAACGCGAACCTGAAACAGCCGGATATCATCGGACTTGTCGAAGTCCAGGATAACAACGGGGCAGAAGATGACGGGACGGTCGAAGCGGATGAGTCTTATCAGAAATTAATAGATGCCATTAAAGCAGATGGCGGGCCGGAGTATGCCTTTACGGACATCGCTCCTGTCAATAAACAGGATGGTGGTCAGCCGGGAGGAAACATTCGTGTCGGCTTCCTTTACAATCCCGACCGTGTAACGATGACAGATAAAAAGGACGGAGACGCGGAGACGGCTGTCGAAGTGTCGGAAGATGGATTAAGCCTGAATCCGGGCCGTGTCGATCCGCTGAACGAAGCGTTTGAAGACTCGCGGAAGTCCTTGGCGGCAGAATTTGAATTCCAGGGAGAGAAAGTAATTGTCGTTGCCAACCACTTCAATTCTAAAGGTGGAGACGATGCGCTCTTCGGAGCCAATCATCCTGTGGAGCTTGGAAGTGAAGTGCAGCGAATGAAGCAAGCAGCCGTTCTTAACGGTTTTGTCCAGGATGTTATAGACAACGTGGATGATGCGAACGTCGTCGTACTTGGCGACTTGAACGACTTTGAGTTTTCGAAGCCGTTGGAAACGTTGAAAGGCGATATTTTAACAAACATGACAGAAATGCTGCCGATCACAGAACGTTATTCCTATAACTACCAGGGGAATGCCCAGGTGCTCGACCATATCCTGGTCAGCAATAACCTTGCCAAATTGGCGGAAATCGACAGTGTAAACATTAACTCAAATTTCTCTGAAGCAGACGGCAGAGCAAGTGACCACGATCCGATGCTTGCTCAATTGGAATTCGGTACGCAGGTAGAGCGCGTGTCTGGAGAAGACCGATATAAAACCGCTATTGAAGTATCTAAGCAGGGATGGGAGGAAGCAGATACCGTTGTTATTGCACGTGGAGACTCCTTCCCGGATGCTCTGGCAGGTGCACCGCTTGCCTTTAAAGAGGACGCACCGATTCTTTTAACGAAGTCGAAACGTCTTTCGGCTGAAGTGAAGGCGGAAATCGAACGGTTGGGTGCGAAGAAGGCCATTATCTTAGGTGGAACAGGCGCAGTATCTGACTATGTCGGGTACCAGCTTAAGGGAGAAGGTTTGTCCGTAGAACGGATCAAAGGTGCTGATCGATATGAAACAGCAGCGAACATCGCTGCCCGCCTGGACGGCAGCCCGGATAAAGCAGTCATAGCGGATGGGAGAAACTACCCGGATGCATTGTCAGCTGCCTCCTATGCAGCGGCCAACGGCTACCCGATTCTTCTGACTAAGACGGATAAACTGCCTGCGGAAACGAAACGTGCGTTGTCCGGTATGGAAGAGACCATCGTTCTCGGCGGAACGGCGGCAGTCAGTGAAGAGATCTTGAAGAAATTGCCGAATGCAACAAGGTACAGTGGTGCCACGCGTTATGATACGTCCGCAGAAATAGCTGGAAAACTGTTCGGAAAGACGAATCATGCCTTCGTCGCAACAGGAGCGGATTTTGCAGATGCGTTGACAGGTTCTGTTCTTGCAGCGAAGGAGAATGCCCCGATGCTGCTCGTGCAGAAACAGCAGATTCCTGAATCTATCGAACAAGTTATAGAAGAACAGGATTACAGTCAATATCACATTCTCGGTGGAACGAATGCGGTAAGTGATGATGTCATGGATGATTTAAAAGAGTAAATCATAACGATATAGGGGAGAGGTAGAACCATGAAGAAACTTAAACCATTGGCGGTTGTTGCTGCCACAGGAGCCATCGCTCTAGGTACGTTCGCTTTGCCATCGGGGGAAGTCCAGGCGGCAGAGGGGGATTTTGACTTAACCATCATGCACAGCAATGACACGCACGCGCATCTATCCAGTGTTGCCCGTAAGGTGACACTGGTCGATCAAATCCGTGCAGCGCGTGACAATTCCATTCTGCTGGATGCCGGGGATGTATTCTCCGGAACGCTTTTCTACAATCAGTACAAGGGTCTTGCTGATGTGAAGTTTATGAATATGATGGGCTATGATGCCATGGTCCCAGGAAACCATGAGTTCGACGACGGTCCTGAGCCGCTTGCCAACTTTATTGCGGAAGCAGATTTCCCGATTGTCAGTGCCAACATTGATTACAGCAAAAACGAACGATTGAATGCGGTATTTAAAAATGAAATCGGAAAACCGGGGGAAGCGGGAAACATTTATCCTGCAACGATCATTGATGTGGATGGCGAACAAGTCGGCGTATTCGGATTAACATCGGAAGAGACGGCATACCTATCTAATCCCGGAGAAACGATAGCTTTTGAAGATTACATTGAAAAAGCAGAAGAAACGGTGAAAATGCTTGAAGATGCGGGTGTAAACAAGGTCATCGCCTTAACACACGTCGGGGTCACTTATGATGACGATTTGGCTGAAAAAGTTGACGGCATCGACGTTATCATCGGCGGACACAGCCATACGCAGCTTGATGAGGCCGTTGTTTATGATGAGGGCGGAGAACCTACCATTGTCGTTCAAACGGGGGAATATAGTGAATTCCTTGGAGATCTTCAAGTAAGCTTCGACGAGGAAGGCGTCCTTACTGATTGGGACGAGAACCTGATCGAAATTGACGCTAAGAACGAAGACGAGGAGTATATCATTGAGGCGGATCCTGAGGCGCAGGAACTGCTGACCGAATTGGAAAAACCTCTGGATGAGCTGAAGCAGCAGGTGGTAGGAGAGACGACAGTTCCTCTGAACGGGGAACGGGCAGATGTCCGCCAGGGAGAGACCAACCTTGGGAACTTGATAACAGATTCCATGCTTTGGAAAGCACAAACGAGCGTTCCGGAAGCATCTATTGCCATTCATAACGGTGGAGGAATCCGTGCTTCCATCGATCAAGGTGAGATTACAATGGGTGAGGTATTGACGACAATGCCTTTTGCCAACAACCTTGTAACGCTTGATCTGACAGGAGACCAGATTCACCGTGCGCTTGAAAATGGTGTGAGCGATCTGGAAAACGGCGGCGGTCGTTTTGCCCACGTTTCCGGACTGCAGTACACGTTCGACCGCTCCAATGAAGTCGGTGAACGAATTGTCGATGTTAAAGTGAAGACGGACGACGGGTTTGAACCACTCGATCTGGACAAAGAATATACAATTGCGACGAACGCTTTCATTGCTGACGGCGGAGATGGCTATACAAGCTTCAAGGAAGCGAAAGATGCCGGTAAGATGAAAGAATTGTTCTTCGTTGACTATCAAGTATTCACGGAATATTTAGATGCAAAAGAAACCGTGTCCCCGAAAGAAGAAGGAAGAATCATCGAGAAGGCGACCGAGCGTGTTAAAGGAGCCGATCGTTATGAGACAGCCATCGAAATCTCGAAAAAAGGCTGGGATCACGCAGATACGGTTGTCATTGCACGCGGCGACGAATTCGCTGATGCCTTAGCTGGTGCGCCGCTTGCCTACCAGAAGGATGCGCCGATTCTTTTGACGAAGACAGATGGTCTGAGCAGTAAAGTGACAGAAGAAATCAAACGCCTTGGTGCGAAGAATGCGGTTATCCTTGGAGGTACCGGTGCCGTATCCAACTATGTGAAATATCAGCTTAACGGTATAGGGGTCCAGGTCGAGCGTATTTCCGGTAAGAACCGGTTCCAAACCGCTGCCGGTATCGCTGCACGTCTTGGTGGAAATCCTGAGAACGTCATCGTAGCCGACGGCTTCAATTACCCAGATGCACTTGCAGTCGCTCCATACGCAGCGAAGGAAGGGTATCCGATTCTGTTATCTAAGACAGATAAGCTTCCTGCTATCACGAAGACAGCTCTCCGTGATTTCGACCAGAGTATCATCGTCGGTGGAACAAACGCTGTTTCGGAAGATGTAGAAGCTATGCTTCCTGCTCCGACCCGCTACAAAGGAGCCGATCGTTATGAAACAGCCTCCATCATTGCTGAGAAACTGACCGCACCAAAAGGGAAAACTTTTGTTGCGACAGGAGCGGATTTCGCTGATGCACTTACAGGGTCTGTCCTTGCTGCCAAACAAGATGCATCCATGCTTCTTGTCCGAAAAGACAAGCTGCCGGTAACGACAGAAGAAACAATCGAAAAACTTGATTTGAACAATTTCCAAGTCCTTGGCGGAACGAATGCCGTCAGTGATGAGGTAGCAGATCAATTAGAGCAGGAATAATATACTGGAAAAACCACCTTCCCAATGGGAGGTGGTTTTTTTGTATGGAAAATTCGGAATATAACATTCTTTTTGAATTGTTTATTAAAATTCTAAAATATCCCTCTTTTTTTAAGGGGGTTATTATTTATTATTCGACAAATAGTTATTTTCTATGAAACAGATATTGTAGAATACTATCACTTATTCTATAATAATTGAGGTTATTGTAGAGATTAGTAAAGAATTTACACCATAGAGGAAGTGAAAAGACATGTTACTTATTCCGATCGTATTGATTTTGGTTCTTGTCATTGGTGCCCTGGAGTGGCAGCAGCACAAGAAACATATCAATGCGCTCCCGATCCGTGTCAACGTGAACGGGGTTCGCGGAAAGTCAACCGTCACCCGCCTGATCACGGGGGTCGTTAAAGAAGCAGGTTATAAAACGATTGGAAAGACGACGGGAACATCCGCCCGCATGATTTTCTGGGATACACCGGAAGAACAGCCGATCAAGCGTCGTGCGGAGGGCCCGAATATCCGTGAACAGCGGATGGTTGTTAAAGAGGCGGCAGATCGCGGTGCAGAAGCGCTGATCAGTGAGTGTATGGCGGTTAACCCTGATTATCAAGTCACATTCCAGGAGAAAATGCTGCAGGCCAATATCGGGGTTATTGTCAATGTTTTGGAGGACCACATGGATGTGCTTGGGCCGACACTGGATGAAGTGGCGGATTCCTTTACAGCGACCATTCCATACAACGGACATTTGATCGTGACAGAAAGCCCTTATCTTGATATGTTTCGTGAAACAGCACAGGAACGTAATACTAAAGTTATTGTTGCAGATAATTCAAGAATACCGGATGACTTTCTGTTGAAGTTTGAGTATATGGTGTTTCCGGAAAATGCATCGCTTGCTCTTGCCGTAGCAGAAGCCATCGGTATCGATGAAGAGACCGCTTTCCGGGGAATGTTGAATGCCCAGCCCGATCCAGGGGCAATGCGTATTCTCCCACTTGGAAACTATGAAAATCCTTCCTACTTCGTCAACGGGTTCGCGGCAAATGATGCCACTTCGACGATTAATATATGGAAACGGGTCGAGTTTCTAGGCTATCCAACTGAAAATCCGATTGTCATTATGAACTGCCGGGAGGACCGGGTCGATCGTACAGAACAGTTTGCCGAAGATGTCCTTCCATACATTCCAACAGATACACTTGTGTTGATCGGAGAAACGACGGAGCCGATTGTACAAGCCGTTGAAGAAGGAAGCATCAGGGTCGAGAACTTTATCGATCTGGAAGGAAAGTCTACGGACGAGATTATGGACGTGTTGGCTGGAATGATGAACGGCCGTGTCCTTTATGGTGTCGGTAACATCCATGGTGCAGCCGAACCGATGATTGAGCAATTACAGGAATATAAGGTTCAAAAACCACAAGTCATCTAGGAGGAAACAGATAAATGTTCGGTTCTGATTTATATATATCCCTCGTTTTGGGAATCATCTTGAGTTTAATATTTGCAGAAAAAACAGGCGTCCTGCCTGCGGGTCTTGTCGTCCCAGGATATTTGGCCCTCGTTTTTGATCAGCCAATCTTCTTGGCTGTCGTCTTTTTCCTGAGTTTGTTAACCTATGTGATCGTTACATACGGTATATCTAAATTCACTATTCTATACGGCCGTAGGAAATTCGCAGCTATGCTCAGTACGGGAATTGTGCTGAAGCTGCTGTTTGACTTTCTATATCCTGTCGTACCATTCGAAATCATGGAATTCCGTGGGATCGGGGTCATCGTACCTGGGTTGATTGCAAATACGATGCAGAAGCAGGGACTCGTCTTGACGACGGTCAGTACCCTTCTGCTCAGCGGTTTGACCTTCCTGATCATGACGGTTTATTACCTGATATAGGGTGGATGTAAAATGTCAAAAAAACTAACCTTTCAAGAAAAGTATTTAAAGACGCTGAAGCGGCAGAAAAAATCAACGAACAAACATGTCTGGATTGCCCTTCTTATCCTTACCTTGTTTATCGTCGGATTCGAATGGCTTTATTCACCGTCCGCTCCGGAAGCGGAACAGAAAGAGGGTTCTACATTCCGAGCCTCTTTCGTTGGTGACATGATGTTCGGCCGCCACGTAACGGATGTCCGGGATAAAAATGGGACGGATTACTTATTTGAGAATGTTTCCCCTTATTTCCAATCGTCTGATTATGTTACGGGAAACTTTGAAAATGCGGTAACGCTTGGAGAAGAAGATGCCTACACGGAAACAGATAAAGCGATTCTGCTCCGTTCGAATGAGGAACCGATTGAAGCTTTGAAAGCGAACAACTTCACCAATATCAATCTGGCAAATAACCACACGATGGACTACGGTGAACAAGGCTTGCTGGATACGACAGCATCACTGAAGCAATCGGGACTCGACTATGTTGGGGCTGGGGAAGATTTAGGAGAAGCAGAAGCAATCGATTATCAGGAAATCAATGGAATGACTGTGGCAACGCTTGGCGTAACGGATGTGACGGTTCCTGGATTCCGAGCCCTTGAATTCGGAGCAGGCGTGGCTGTGTCGGACCTGGACAGCGTTCTTCCAAGGGTCAAGGAAGCCGAAGAGAATGCGGATATGGTCTTCGTCCATATCCACTGGGGAGCCGAATATGATAACGAGCCGCATCCGAGACAGGAGGAAATGGCGCATGCGATCGTCGATGCGGGAGCAGACGTAATCATCGGCCACCATCCACACGTCTTATCGCCTGTGGAAGTCTATGACGATTCCGTCATCTTTTACAGTCTGGGCAACTTCATTTTTGACCAGGGGTGGTCCCGTACAAGAGACAGTGCCCTTGTTCAATATGATTTGATGGAAGATGGGACCGGACGTTTTGAAATAAATCCGATGCGGATCCGGGAAGCGCGGCCTTCCTTGACGAAGAATCCGTACACGCAGAAGAAAATCTTCATGCAGCTGACTCGCGGTCAGCCGGACGATAACTATACAGAAGAGAACGGCAAGCTCGTCATAGAAGTAGATCATTCCGATATTCTGAAGGAACAGAAAGCGCGTTAATTTCATTTTTATCATAAGGAGCTTATAGATAATGAAACTAGTTAAATCAATCGTACCCTTTGCTTTGTTGGCTGCTGCTCTCGTTTTTATGACACAATTCAAACAGGTAGAATCTCTTTCAGCGAACGAGGAAGTGCATATTGAGACATTCCAGAAACAGCAGGAAGAAGCGGAAGCACAGCCTGTGACCAGAGGCTCTGATAATATGGAAGCTGTGTCGAATGAAGCAGAGAAAGAATACGCCATCACAAGCGACGGCAGTGTCGTCCGCGTCTATGATGAAGAAGGCCAGCAAGTCTATGAAACTTCCCTTGCCGATTGGGAAGCGAACAAAGCGGACTACTACGAAAAGTACCAGTTAGGGTCTTAATACCCAAAGCACATCGACAACGGTGTGCTTTTTTCGTCGTATTGTTCTTCCGGGAGAAATCGCTTATAATTAGGAACGTTATTTTTGCCACATAGTGTATTAAATTAATAGAAGCAGATGATAAGTCAGTGGATATGGAAGAGGAAGGGAGCACGAATGCTTGGAGAATAAAGGTATATTCATCACCTTATTTATCGTCGTCATTTTAGGCGTCGGTTTCATTTATTACAGTCAAGGAAAATTCGATTTCCTGAAAAGTGACGAAACGGATTATGAGGTCGAGTCAACACCGGCCTTGGAAACGGCGAATGGGTACGGGGTCAGCTCCTCCCATCCACTTGCAGTCAAAGTCGGTATGGAAGTATTGGAAAACGGCGGAAATGCTGTAGATGCCGCAGTAGCGGTCAGCTATACGCTGGGGGTCGTTGAGCCGTACGGTTCCGGAATCGGCGGTGGAGGAGAGATGCTCGTCCTGCCTTCCGGAGAAGAGACACCGGTCAACTATAAGTATAAAGAAATCGCTCCCCCATCCGGAGCTAAGCCGGCAAGTAATTTTGCCATTCCTGGTGTAGTCAAAGGGATGGAGGCTGTGCATGAGGACTATGGAACGGTGGATATGGCAGAACTGATCGAGCCTGCCATCGGGTATGCGGAGAACGGATTTGCCAACGACCGCTTCATCACGGAACGTTTGACGGCCGCTTCCTACAGGATGCGTGCTTCGGATACGCCGAACTTCTTCCCAGAAGGGCGTCCGATTCAGCCGAATGAAACGCTCGTCCAGAAGAATTTGGCTGAAACGCTGCGTTTGATTCAAAAGGACGGAGCAGATGCGTTTTACAATGGACCAATCGCAGATGAAATCGTTGCACATGTCGACGGTCTTAAAAAGAGTGATTTCACTTCCTATGAGATTCAAAAGGATGAAGCTGTTCACGGGAAGTTTGCCGGGTATGACGTGTATTCGGCAGCACCTCCTCTTGCAGGACCGACATTGATTCAGTCACTGCAGATGGCAGACATGCTTGATATTAAGAGTGCGCAGGGAAATGATGCGGACTTCATCCACTTAATTGGAGAAATTTCGAAGCGGACGTATCATGATCGGTTGAGTGAAATAGCCGATCCCCGTTATTTTGACAATGACTTCGACAAGCTTACAGATATCGATTATGCAGAAGAGATGGCTTCGACTATTTCTATGGACCGATTGTCTGAAGATTACCAAGTCAACGATTCGGTAGCGGACGAAGAGGATGATGATAACACGACCCACTTTGTAGTTATTGATAAAGACGGAATGGTCGTTACGGCAACGCACTCACTGAGTAACTTTTTCGGGTCCGGTCAGAACGTCGCTGGTGTCTTTCTGAATGATACGATGCGGAATTTCAGCAAGAGCGAAACAGGTGCGAACAAGTATGAACCTGGGAAACACCCAAGGAGCTTTACAGCGCCGACGATACTGAGGAATGAAGATCAATTGATCGGAATCGGTACGCCGGGAGGAAAACGGATTCCAATGGTGTTGACACAAGTACTTACCAGAAACCTTGTGTATGAGGAACCGCTAGAGGATGCGGTCAAGGAACCACGTTTCTACATCGAAGATGACGATATTTATGTCGAGAAGGAATTCGATGAGGAAACGAGGCAGAAGCTTACAGAACGTGGATACACCGTCCATTTGGAGGATTCTCCGTTCTATTACGGTGGAATCCAGGGGCTGGTCGTTGATAAGCAGAACAGCACCATGTACGGCGTCGGAGACGACCGCCGCGGTGGTGCCTGGCAGGTTAAAGAAGAGTAGGAATTGACTCTTGAAAATCCAAAAAAAGCAGGAAGCCTTAGGCTTCCTGCTTTTTTTTATCTACAATTATGCGTTTGTTTTTTTACGGGCTACGGCGAAAGCTCCACCGACTGCAAGGACAGCTGCTGCCATCCATACCCACATGGACATGGAGTTGGAAGCTGTTCCACCCATACCTGTATCAGGCATTGTTTCAGGCATTACTTCAGAAGAGAATTTGTCCGGCATTTGTGTCGCGATTGCTCCGGAAAGAGCCGTTCCAATTGTGGACATACGTTTGAACCCTTCGTCGTATGTCTGGTAAGCCATTTCGTAATCTTCATCCATATAAGAAGAAACGACGTCAAGCACATCTTGTTCGTGAGCCATCAGTACTTGTTCAGCTGTTTCAGCAGGGAGGTTGCCTTCTGTTGCTGTCTCAAGGAAAGCACCCAGTTCTTTCGGGAAATCCTGAGTAAGGGACTGTTTCGCTGCGTCCGCTTTATCCATATCTTCGTTCATCATCGCCATACCAAGGTCTGCACTGTCTTTATACTGGGAAGCGAAGATGTCAGCAAATTGTTGTGCGCCTTCCTCACCGTAGATAGAGGAAACGGCAGCTTTCATATCCATAGCGTTTTCTTCCAGTTTCTCTGTTACGATCTCTGCATCATCCGCACCTTGGGTCTGTTTCAGGCTTGTAAGTGTCTGGTAGCCGAAGTGTACACCCAACAGCTGATTGAACGTCATGCGAAGGTCGGCAGCTGGTGTGACGGCTTTTGTATCATTGAACTTTTCAGGCATTTGCTTAACAATAGCGTCAGAAAGAGCTGTACCGATTGTGTACATGCGCTCGAAACCTTCATCAAACTGATTGTAAGCTTCTTCGTAGTTACCATTTACATAACTTGTTGCAACATCGATGACATCCTGCTCATGAGCCATCAATACTTCTGTAGCTGTTTCAGCTGGAAGGTTGCCTTCTGTAGCTGTTCCAAGGAAGGCACCGAACTCTTTCGGGAAGTCTTCTGTAAGTGCTTGAGAAGCTTCTGTCGTGTCGCCGTCTTTCAGAGCTTGTCCCAATTGAGTGCTGTCTTCATACTGGGAAGAAAGGATGTCTGCGAACTGCTTCGCGCCTTCTTCCCCGTACAGTGACTCGATTGCAGCCGTCATTTCATCGGCATTTTTCTCGAGCATTTCACGGGCAACATCAGCATCAGGAGCGTCCTGATAGGTTTTGATTGCTGTAAGTACTTGGTATTCAAAGTGAGCGGAAAGTAGACTGCTTAAGTCAGCTCTTAAATCAGCGGCCGGTGTTTGGACCGGTGTTTTCGCCTCATCCTTACTGTCTGCGAATGCGAGGGATGGAACCATAAGCATGACTGCCATCAATACGGCAAAAATTCGTTTAAACTTCATTGTTGTTTCCTCTCCTTTTTGAGTCTTATTTGTTTTCTTTCACTCAGCTATCGGAGAGGAGAGAAGCTTGGATCACTTTTTGACGAAAAAAGTTTTATTTATTTTTATTTCATTTGTACAGAGTAGCGAAAACAGTTATGTCAGCCAAGCCATCAGGCCGATGAAAGAGAAGAATCCTCCTGGAATGATATAGATGAATCCGATTGTTTTCTTGTCATCTGTCATAAACTGCCAACCGAAAGCGATAAGGATCAAACCGGCAGTGAAAAGTGTGATCTCTATCGACGTGCTTTGGTTCATTAAGGAGTATAGAAAAGCGAGTAGTGCAAAGGCGAGCAGTCCTTTCTGCCATAAACCCATTATAATTCTCCTTTCTCGTTAGATTCGGATCCATGTTCTGTTCCCCAGCGGTGCATGGCTTCCAAAATAGGAAGTAATGTTTTTCCGGAAGCCGTGATCGAGTACTCCACTTTCGGGGGAATTGTATTATAAGCAGTTCTATTGATGAATCCATCTTCTTCCAGTTCTTTCAGCTGTTGACTCAAAACTTTATGGGAGACGCCGGGAAGAAGTCTGCGGAGTGCATTGTACCGATGTGTACCATCGACGGTCAGGTGCCAGAGGATGACCGTTTTCCACTTGCCGCCTATTTTGTTCAATGTGTACTCAATTGAACATTTTAGTTTTCCGTTTGAATCCAAAGATGCATCCATTTCTTCCTTCCTTTCTTACCTGCGGGTTAGTGTCTTACAAAAAAGTGCATACTTACGTAAGGAACTTCTCCCTATTATAATGGGTTCTGAAAGAAAAAAGAAACTAGGAGGAAGTATTATGCTACCATATCCACGCTCGTTTTCTCATATAGGTCTATCCGTTCCTGATTTGGATGAAGCAGTTAAATTTTATACAGAGGTCTTCGGCTGGTATGTCATTATGGCCCCGTCTCCTGTGAAAAATGATGATTCACCAATCGGCCAGATGTGCCGGGACGTCTTCGGGAATGATTGGGAGGAATTCCGGATCGCCCACCTGGCTACAGGAGATAAGATCGGAGTGGAGATGTTTGAATTCCCGAATAATGAAAAACCGGAGAACAACTTCGAATATTGGAAGACCGGTATTTTTCACTTCTGTATTCAAGACCCGGATATTGAAGGCATGGTCGATAAGATCAAGGCTCATGGTGGGAAACAGCGCATGCCGATCCGGGAATATTATCCGGGAGAAAAGCCGTTTAAAATGGTCTATGTGGAAGACCCATTCGGAAATATCTTTGAAATATACACCCACAGTTATGAACTGACTTATTCAGAAGGCGCTTATTAATAGAGAGGCCGGGCAGATAATCCTCCCGGCCTCTCTATTATCATGACTGGATGTCCGCCTGTCAGCTCTGGTAAAATCGTAGGGTATTGTAGAAAGAGAAAAAGGGGGAGATCCCGTGGAACGTAAACAACCAGCAGGGTTCGGATCGAGACTGCTCGCTTCGTTCCTTGATTCATTAATCCTCGTCTCTGTAATCGGACTGCTTTATTTTGCAATTACCGGGGAATTTTCAACCGATTGGGCGGACACGTTGGAGTGGCAGCTGCTCTACACCTTTTACTTAATCATCACACCGTTAATCTGGAGTGGTTATGTCCTTGGTAAGCGAATTTGTAAAATCAAGGTGCATCGTTATGAAGATGGGGGACAGGTGAAACTATCGAATATGATTCTTCGAGAATTCGTCGGCTATTACCTGCTGAGTATCGTGAGCTTCGGAGTGACCATTATCGTCAGCATTTTCATGGTCATTTTCCGGGAAGATAAGCGGGCCATCCATGATTTCATCGGAGGCACACAGGTAATTAAGGCGGAAACATCGTATAAAAACTGAGGTTTCACACGTATAAGCAAGCGGAACAGGAAAGTTAAAAAGCCCGTCGGTTCCATTGGAACGACGGGCTTTATTTTATATGCCGGGCAGGATGCCGCTGAACAGACTCAGGAGGAAGACCATAACAAGAGCACTGACCCCGGCAATAAATCCACCGAGTGTCCAGGCCTTCAGTGTATCTGGAACAGAGAGCTTGCTGAACCGATTGACCACCCAGAATCCGGAATCGTTCGGAAGGGATAACCCGACACCACCGGCACAGATCGCCAGACCGACAAGGACAGGGGAGACGCCCAGTTCTACTATCATCGGTCCCATGATGCTGGAAGTGGTGACAAGCGCAACAGTCGTGGAACCGAGGGAAGCGCGCAGAATTTGAGAAAACAGGAAGGCAAGCAGGATGACCGGGATACTCCAGCTCTGCATCGTCTGAATCAAATGATCTCCGATACCGCTCTCATTTATTACGGCACCAAATCCTCCGCCGGCTCCTGTAATAAGCAGGATGCTTCCTGATGTACTAAGCGCTTCATTATACAACGTTTGGTTAGGTTTCTGAATGTACTTTGGCAGCACGATAATCGCAACGAGGACACTGAGGAACAACGCGACGTTTTTATCTCCGATCAGTCCGATAATGCTTGCGAATCCCGTATTCGGTACCGCTAAATTTGTAACCGTATTCAAAAGAATCAATACGATAGGAAGCAGGAGGATGGTAAACGATAAGCCAGTGCTGATCGTCGGTCCTGTTTCTTCAACGGTCGCTGCCACTTCGGCAGACGCGTCCTCATCCTGACCGGAGCGGACGCGTTTACCGATGAATGTACCGTATAAGTATCCCCCGACAAGCGTCGCAGGAATGGCGCAGATTAATCCGTATAAAATGAAGAGTCCTAAATCAGCACCGGTATTTTCTGCGACAACGAGCGGGCCCGGAGTCGGGGCAATCATACTGTGGGAAACGATCAAACCGACCCCGAGAGCTGTGACAAAGGTGACGATCGAAATGCCGGTACGACGGGATAAGCTGCGGACAAGCCCGGATAGGATGACGAAAGCGGCGTCAAAGTAAACGGGAATACCAACCGTAGCTCCAGTAAGACCAAGACCTGCCGGGGACTTCTTGAGTCCAAAGACGGTCAGGATGGACTTGGCGATTTTTTCGATAGCACCGGAAGCGGCGAGAAACTGGCCGAAGATGACGCCGAGGCCGATAAGAATACCGACCCCTGCCAGTGTGTTACCGAAACCGCCGACGATAATGCCTGGAATTTCCGAAACCGGCATGCCGATGATCAAACCTGTCATCAATGCCACAGCAAGTAAAGAAAGAAACGGCTCAAGCTTGACCTTTAGAATAAGGAAGAATAGGAGAGCCAAAGAAAGGAAGAACACGAGAATCAGTAGATTTCCTGTTAGCATTAGGGTTCACCTCTTCAAAGGATTTAGTCGATCAACGCGACGACTTCTTTCAATGTATGGATTGTTCCGACGTTGCCCGGGAAAATAATATACGGGAGATGTGGGTATTTGCTTTCTTCGCTCGTCTCCCAAACAGGTACACCTGGCGCCACCTGTCCTTTGACCGTCGCCTGTTTTACACCAAGACCATTTGTCCCAACGTCGCTTGAAGTAATACCACCCTTAGCGATGATATATTTCGGAGAGCTCTTTAACTGCCGGACGATGGCTGTTACGGCTTCCGATATCTGGACGGAAAGCATCAGCTCTTTCTCTTCCTGGCCGTCCCCCAACTCCAGACGGTCCCTTCTTGTGTAAATAACAGTTGATGTTCCCTCTTCCACTTTCTCATCTGCTTCTCGTCTCACACGTTCCACTTCTTCACGGAATGCTTTTGGTTCAAGGACAAGGTGGCTGTTGAATTCGATGAAGTGAAGGCCGGAGATCGTTTTTAACTGCTCCAGCTGGTCTGTCGTCTTTTGGACATGGGAACCGACAACGACAAGGCCGCCTTGTTCAGAGCGGTCATGGACGAGTTCTTCTTTCGTCAACAGAGGCTTTGAATGGATATTGCCTACAATTTTCGTAAAGGTTGCCGCCGTTCGATATAAGAATTCTTTTCCAGACTGGAGTGCCTGGATGAGAGCGATGGTAAATACTTTTACATCTGTTTCCGTCACGGCATCGACGATGACTTTGCCGAAATGATCGACCTTCATCAGTTGGTCTGTAATCGCTTCGATTTCGCCTTGGCGTATAGAAGCGAGTGTGACATGGGTAACGTCTTCAGCCTTGTAAGCACCGTTGGTCATTTCTTCCACATAGTCGCCCAGGTGACTGGCTGAGAAGCCAAACGTCCGGTCTCCGGCAAATTCCGATTCTCCAACGGGGGTCCAGCTTCCGTCGCTGACGATATAGTGAACGCCCTCCACCGTCAGCCTTCCTCCTTCCTTAAAATAAGGAAGAATTACTTCCCCATCAATCCTGCGTTCTGACCTTCTTTCCAATTCGTTTTTTAATACTTCTGTCTCTAATGGGTAGTGGCCGCGAAGTGTCGAATCTCCCCGACTGATTAGAAGATAGGGAGTGTTGTTTTCCTGTGCAATCTGCTCGACACGAGCGGCGATTCTTCTGTGGACTTCTTCCGTCTTCTTCGCACGGAAAGCACGGGAATTCGTCAAGATGAAGAAGATCTGTCCGTCTTCTTCAAACCCTTTGCGGATCGTCGCTTCCTCCCAGTCGGTAAAAACGGTAACGCCGTGTACAGTCTGCACACCAGTGGGATCATCATCAAGAACAACGATTTTGTGCTGGAAGTCTGCGTAGGCATCCTTAAATGCGTTTTCCCATTCTTCTTCGTTCTGTACAGGCAGGCTTTTGATATAAGATTCTGGATTATGTGTCTCGATCATTCTCATCATCCTTTCTTTATTTTCCTTCGAAAACTGGTGCAGCTACCTTCGTACCGGCTGTTTTCTCGTAGTACTGGATCAGTCCGCCGTGATCGTCTGATGCCTTCCCATCTGTAATTAGTTCATTAAACATGGATAGAACACGATCGGAGAGCGGCATATCTACTTCCAATTCTTTCGCTGTGTTCAATACATTCGTCAAGTCCTTTGCGTTGATATCGATTCTGCCACCGGCAACAAAATTTCGTTCGAAAATAAGCGGTGCTTTCGCATCCAGTACAGCGCTTCCTGCAAGGCCGCTTCGAATCGCTTCGTACATCTTCGGAAGGTCGATACCTGCTTTCGCAGCCAGAATGAAGGCTTCTGACATCGCTGCGATATTAACATTGACCATGACCTGATTGGCCAGTTTCGCTGTTGTACCACTGCCAACCGCTCCTACCAAAACGATGTTCGTTCCCATACATTCCAACAGCGGCAGCACTTCCTGGAAAGCTTCTTCTTCTCCGCCTGCCATAATAGCAAGGGTTCCGTCCAACGCTTTCGGCTCGCCACCACTCACTGGTGCATCCATCATCCGCAGGTGATGCGTTTTCAATTCTGTCGCTATTTTCTTCGTTTCGACCGGGGAGATCGAACTCATATCGATGACGATGGCGCCCGGTTTGGCGCCTTCCACCACGCCGTTTTCTGCGAATAAGGCGCTCTCCACATGCGCAGCTTTGGGAAGCATCGTAATGATGACATCGCTTTCATAAGCGGCATCTTTGGAACTCGTACAAGCGATGGCTCCTTGGGCGGCCAGTGCCTCTGTCGCCTTCTGGTTAAGGTCGAAAGCTTTCACTGTATGTCCATGGGCGATCAGATGACCTGCCATCGGTTTCCCCATAATTCCTAAGCCGATAAATCCTATCTTCATTGTAGAATCCCTCCGTTTTGTAATGGTATCGCTTTCATTTATTGTTCTTATTGTATAGTATATACTCTATTTTGTATACAAAAAAATAAAAAATGTACACAAATAAGTATTTGCCAACCATGTTATAATTGGAAAAAGGTGTATTAGAGGAGGGCGAAAGCTGCTGGACTATGCAGCGTACATAGATGAAAAAGAACACAGCATACGTGCAAGCATATGAATACTTAAGAGAGCAGATAGTAGACGGGGAGATCCCTGCAGGAACAAAACTGGTAGAAGATAAATACGCAAAGCTCCTCGGAATCAGCCGGACGCCGATTCGCGAAGCGTTACGCAAGCTGGAGGAGGAAGGGCTTGTAAAAGAAAAAAAAGTCGTTCAGCCGACAGAAGCAGATCTGCGTGATATCTTCCGTGTACGCATCTTATTGGAAGGCGACGCAGCCAGAACAGCGGCAACGTATATGGACAAAGAGACGCTTGCGGAACTGAAGGAAACGATCGTTGTCAGCCGCCGCGGCAATCATGAAGAGATGATGAATTCAAACAAGCGCTTCCATGATATTATCGTAGAATCGAGTAAGAACCGGTTTATGATCGAGACGATCAACCGGATGCAGTCGATTATTTACTTGTTTCGTAAAACGGTCGTCTATCATGACCGCCCGCGCTTGATTGATGAGCATGAGGAGATATATGAGGCAATCGAACGCAGGGATGCAGCAGAAGCGGAACGCCTTCTACAAATCCATCTCCAGGAAGATCTTGATTTCTTTCTGCATATATCAAAGACAAAATGAACCAGTGAGACTGGAGTAGAAAGATGTTTCTAAACAAAATAAAAAAACGAATCCTTATAAGGATTCGTTTTTTTTATATTTATTGGACACCGGTCATGACGCCGAGATAGAAGGTAATGATCATGGCGGCGCCCGCCGTTGCTGTCATGGATACAGAAGATTTTTTCACTGCTGTCACCAAGGCAAGCAGAAGAAAAAGTGTACCAAGCAGGAGCAACAGCCAGCTCATTGGACCGAAAGCAAAAGTGACATCGACGATTCCGCTTTCTTGTTTGTCGGTAAAGACCGAGTATAAGAAAGAGGCATCAGCAGCCGGTGTGCCTCCCTGACTCGGTATTCCCACCCTTCCCATGTAAGACGTCCATAAGAAGGCAATCAGAGCGAACAGACTTTCCGCCTTGGTCCATGGAAACGGATTGAATGTTTGATCTTCCCGTTTCCTCCTGAAGAGAATACCGTTAATCACAGCGAACATAATGATGGCCAAGAAAAACAGATGTTTCCAAAGCAGCCCTTGTCCATAGCTTGAGGCGAGACCGTCTTCATAGGCTTGAACAGTACCTAAGTTCGTATTCCCGTATGCATGCAGATCGATCGACATCGTAAAGAAACCGGAGACGGTTACGATGAGCAGGGCAGCGATTGCCGTCGGTGTAAACCAGCGTAAAAAAGCACTCCAGTTTTCCGTTCCTTTAGACAGCCAACTGACAATGAACAAAATCCCCAGCCAGAGGGAGACGGCAAGAAAATGAATTGTGTGAGCCATTTGCCCCTGCCAGCCTGCAAGGGAAGTGGTATGGCTGGATTGGGTGTAACTGATAATCATGGCAATGACGAGTGCGAGCGAAAGCGACACAAGGTACTTATTCTCCGCTGCCCCTTTGATTGTCCAAATCAAAAGAAGCAGCACGCCGAATAAGGTGATGAATAAAAATGATTTTCCTATGGAAAATGTAAACAGGACGTTCATGAATGCCTGCTGCCACGTGTCTACCCTGGCAAGCGTTCGGGTAACGGGCAGGATCGGCAGAAAGGCCGCAGCGATCGTAAGCATACTCGCCGTGATAATCAGCTTATTCGGTATAACCATCGGTGGTTTAGACGTTTCTGCAATCAGTAATAACAATAATCCCCCAATTAAAAGAGAGAAAGAGATATAGAGAGCGACTTCAGCTGCGAAAAGCGTAATTTCCATCATCTATTATCACTTCTTACTAAAGGCAAGACGTCCGATTAAAACGAGAACAAGTGCAATAATGATGCCGAGAAGTACGTAAAAGAAGACGGGGAATCCTGAGTCCTCATCTGCAGTATCCTGCTCGGACTCAACGGCGGAATCTTCCTGATCTGGAGACTCTTCCTGTCCTTCATCGGATGGTGTTTCCACCGCTTCTTCTTCCACTGTTTCCGGCTCTTCGTAAGTTGTGGTGAAGGTAAATTCCTTTTCAATGATATGACCGTCTGCACCGACGATGTTCCAGTTCACCGTATAGTCACCGGCAGGAAGCGGATCATTAAGGTTTGCGGTCATCATATTATCTGCAATGTCTACAGAAGCAGGCTCCATCACTTCTCCGTTTCCGTCTGTGATGGTCAGGGTGCTCGCTTCTTCAATCTCAGTATTGAAGGTAAGTTCAATCGATTCCACAGGTTCCTCCACGGTAGAATCAGCTTCTGGATTAGAACTCTCCAGTGAGGTATGTGCTTCTACAATAGTTAAAGGCGCCATTACAAAGAATAAGAGGGCTGCCATTATAATCGTCCATTGTTTCATGGATCTCTCCCTTTCTTTTCTATTGTCCGATCGTCCCGGTGCTGCAATCATGTCGTCATTGGAATGTAATGTTGACGGCAGTGGGAAGGTGCGGCTTTTTGACGTAGTCATTTTAGTCTATAGTACACAGGATAGTCAAAACATATCAAAGAGATTCCACACAATCGTCATAGAAATGTGAACAAAATAAGAATAAGAGCGGCTTATGACCCTGTGATTATTTACAAATCGTTTACATAATCTTAACACTTCGATAGAATATTGTAGAGGTGTTTATATGAAAGATTCTATTACAAGGTTAATAAAGAGTTACTTTTTCTATTTTTCTATCATGATCGCTTTAAAGTTTATTATATTTCGATATGTACTGCTGTACGACACGAACATTTTCAGGGGGATATGGTTTGAATTCATGGTCGTGTTGACCTTAATTGCCGCCTTTGAATTGGTTCTGAAGAAAGGGAAAGTCTATGTCTACATAGTTCTGGATGTCATTCTTACCCTCCTGTTCATTTCCATGCTTGTCTATGAGCGGTATTTCGGTACCATTCCTACCTATTATGATTTGACTCAGCTTAATCAAGTAGGAAGTGTCAATGAAAGTGCGATGATGCTCTTCCGGCCGACAGACTTATTGTTCTTCGCCGACCTCGTCCTCTTCGCCATCCTTACGGTATGGACGAGAAAGTGGGGCAGAAAGACCCGCAACTACACATCGAACGTATGGATGGGCAGCCTGCTTGTTATTGGATTAATTGCTTCCATCGTCAATTTTCAGATGAGTAAGAGCGATCCGATGCTGGACAGCGCTTTGTTTGCGAAGGAGAACGGATTGTTTAATTCACAGTTTGTCCAGTTTTACCAGGACCGGGCAAACAGTGAGACGGCTCTCGCTTTCTCCGGCGCAGATCAGAACGTGACGCAGGAGATGATTGAAGAAACAAAAGGAAATGATTATGTACCAATGAGTGAGCACAATCATTTCGGTGTAGCTGAAGATCGTAACTTGATTGTGATTCAGGTGGAATCTCTGCAGAACTTCGTCATTGGAAAATCACTAAACGGTCAGGAGATAACGCCTAACATCAATAAATGGATCAAAGACAGCATGTACTTCTCCAATCTTTATCAGCAGATCGGATCTGCCAATACTGCTGATGCGGAATACTTGATGAATACATCTCTCTATCCACTGGGAAATAAGGCTACCTCAGAGGAAATGACCGATATGAAGATTCCGTCCCTGCCGAGAATTCTTGATCAGAACGGATACCACTCCGTTACGATGCACGCGGACGAAGTCGAGTATTGGAACAGAGATGTCATGTATCCGGCCCTCGGTTTCGATGATTACTATGCAAAGGAATTCTACGGGGAGAAAGATACGGTGGGCTTTGGCCCATCCGATGGAGTTTTCTTCGAACGTTCGCTTGCTGCTTTGGACAATATTGCGGACAAAGAAGGTAAATTCTACGCGCATGCGCTTACGTTAACAAGTCATACCCCGTTTGAAATGCCGGAAGATAAGGAAGGACTTGATCTTCCTGAGGAATACGAAGGGACATTGACCGGTAACTATCTACAGTCTGTCCATTACGCGGATCAGGAGCTAGGGAAGTTCTTCCAAGGTCTGAAAGATAAAGGACTCTGGGAAAATTCCGTCATCGCCATGTATGGGGATCATTCCGGCCTTCACGGAAAACTGCTTACATCCAAAGACCAGGATTTGCTTGATGATTTCATTGGTGGCCGTTATTCACTGGCCAAGCGTTTCAACATTCCATTTGTTATCGGCGTTCCGGGAGAGGAAGAGGAGCTTTCGGGTGAAGTGGATCACCTCGGCGGTCAAATCGATATGATGCCGACCGTTTTGAATCTTCTTGGTGTGGAACCGGATACTATTTATTTCGGACATGATCTGCTTCATTATGAGAATAACCTTTTAGGTATGAGGTATTATGTACCGACAAGTTCCTTCTTTAAAAACGGCAGGTTCTACATCGCTGAGAACAGTCGTTTCGCACCACGCATTATCGATCTGGAAACAAACGAGCGTATTGAGAACCAATATGACGATCCAAAAGCATCATTTGCCAAGGAACAGCAGGACATTCTGCAGCTTCTGGAATGGTCGGATGCCTATTTTGAGTCATTGAAGTAAAGGAAGAGCCCTCTCCATTTATGGAGAGGGCTCTTCCTATTTATTGATCCAAAAACTTTCTTAAATGATATCCTACCTCTTTGCTGATGGCGGCTGTACCACCCAGAATGGAGATCACCTCAGGAGAGGCGCTGTTCAAGAATGTGATGACTTCCGGTGGTATCCGGTCGTGACGTACGAGCACGATCGGTTTCGATTCCGTGGCTGCAAGGACGGAACCGGTCAACGCATCTGCGAATTGAAAGCCGGTAGCAGCATATATTCCATCAGCCTCCATACCTGTACCTTCTATAAACCTTACAGCCGTATCAAAGCGATTCTCTCCTGCATATCGGACGGGATTCGGGAGCATACGCACGACGGAATCATTCACGACACCCGTTCCGCCTATGACAATGGTTTCCTGCAAGGTATCGGTAATCTCTTTCACTTCAGGTGACAGCGTTTTTTCCTTTGTCAATAATATGGGCAGGGAATGCCTTGCAGCGTAGGGAGCGGACGCAAGGGCATCCGGGAAGTTTCGGCCGGACGAAACGACAGCACTCGTCAGTGACCTTCCCAGTAATAGCTTCAGTTCTTCAGCAATCTCTACAGAAGTTTCATAGCGGTCACCCCCTGCAACTCTTGTCACTTGGAGGCCTTGTGACCGTATTTCTTTTTCTACGTTGGCAGATACCGCGTTGATGCCTCCGATGATATAAACCGAAGATGCACCCAGTCGTCCTATTTCCCGTTTCGTTTCTGTTCCCAACCGATCAGGTCTTGTCAAAAGGATGGGAGCATCCAACTGATACGCCAGCGGAGAAGCGGAAAGAGCATCGGGAAAGTCAAATCCTGTTGCAATCAGGACGGAACCTGCTCCATCCTGCCATCCCTGTTTGGAGATCTCTACTGCTGTCTCGAATCTGTCTGTACCGCTGATTCTCTCGGCCTGTGGAAGCTCCTGATCAAGCGTAAGAGTATAGGGCTGCGCAGACCAGTTCTCATAGTAGTCATACACACCGATGTAATAGGTGCCCTCTCCAGCTTGAAACGTGAGCGTCTCGGCTATTCCTTGACCATGTTCGTCGATGTAGTCCTGCTCATAAATCGATCCGTTCATTTCCCGGTATACGACCAGGACGGGGTCGATGTGCCCGGCTGGATGGTGAAGCCTTAGTGAAGCTTGCCCTGGTGCCTCCGCGTTCCATTTATATAAGTCTCTGTCACTTGGATAATTTAACGATTCGGAAAGCGATCCGATTTGAAGGGGCCTTGTTTTACTGAGGTCCCATGCAGTGGAGTCCTCTTCTAAAGATTTTAGTCCGGTGCGAAGAGCAGCAGCGCCGTTTACTTGTCCAAATCCCAGCTGTTCATTAGATTCTCCGCGGAGCAGCTGATCGGAACTTGCCTGAAGGGCATATTCCACATCGGCAGGCTCCCAGTCTCTATGTTCGGATATCAGTAAGGCGGCTAGTCCGCTGACAATCGGTGCAGAGTAGGAAGTACCACTGCCGACTCCGTATGTGCCGTCGTAACTTGTGCTGAAAATGTCCACCCCCGGCGCAGCGACATCAATGTGGCTGCCGATATTGGAGAACGGCGCATGTCTTGGGGAGGATGAGGTCGTGTCGGTTGCGCCGACGGCAATCACCCAAGGGTAGCCGGCCGGGTAAGCAGGGACGTTGGTCTCTTCATTCCCGGAAGCGGCTACGAGTGTAATTCCAGCGTCGTAGGCTTCCAGCAGCTTTTCCTGTACGGCTGGGTCATTATAAAAGCTTCCAAAACTCATATTGATGACATCGGCATGGTTATCGACAGCGTAATCGATTCCGCGCAGGACTGCTGAAGTGTAGACGCTTCGGTCATCTCCAGCTTTGATAGGAATCACTTTAATACCGGGTGCAACACCGATACCACCTCTGCTATTGGTGTTTGCAGCAAGTATCCCTGTTACATGGGTTCCATGTCCCGCACCATCAGAACGGACGGGACCGTTCGTAAATGCATCGAACCCTGCTGTCAAACGACCCTGCAGATCCTCATGGGAAGGCAGTGCTCCCGAGTCGATCACTGCCACGCTCACTTCTTTTGTGCCCTTGGTCACATCCCAGGCCTGTTCCATACCAATCTTTTTTAAATAATCCTGGTAAGAGCGGTAATAGACATCCGAGGGCTTGTACATCGGAGTATAAATGATATTAGGGGAAGCGCTTTCCACTCCCTCCATACTTTGAATCCGGCGGAGTTCCTGATGGTAGTCAAGCTGTACAGGGATACGTAATAGGAGTAATGGATCCGCTTGGACCTCTTCATATTCAGGGAAATCTAAAGAAGTTCCGGGAGTTAGTTGGACGACTACCTGCCTGTCATGAATCGCCGTCATGGGCACTTTCTTTATACTCTGAACATATACACCCTTATGCTTTTCTCCAAGACGTATGGCTTCTATTTCTTTATCAAAGCTGTCAATCTTTCTCATTGCTTCTGCTGATATGGGAACAGCGGACATAAGTGTAAAAGACAGGATGGTTAGAATTAGGAAGCCGAGTCGATTCTTATTCAATACGATCCCCCCCTGTTTTTTTGAGATAATATGATTATACTTATACGTAAGACTTATGACTTATGCTCCATTCCGTACTGCATAGGATAGATTCAGGAATATAGTCCTGTTAGGTATATACCCCGGGGTAGGGATCTTAGCTGTGTTTTTGTCATTTTTTACATAATAATGACGGAGTCCCGTTCTTTTCTACTAAAAACGAATTGTATAAATATTCTACTTTTTATATAATGGGGAATAGATTGCTAGAAAAAATTGGAGTGAAAGAGAATGGGTCGTGCAAACAAGAAGAAAAAAGGATTATGGTGGAAGGTTCCCGTTATTGTTGTCGTACTATTGGCGATTACTACGGGGGTATATGCCTTCACCGTTTACAATGGTGCCAAAGCCACAGTCGATAAGAAGATGAACCAGCAGGTCGCTGCCATAGACACAAAGGTGACCAAGAAGAAAGTGAAAGCAACCGAACCTCTGAACATTCTTCTGCTCGGCGTAGATCAACGGGCGAATGACCGCGGAAGATCGGATGCACTGATGGTGCTGTCCCTTGATCCGAAGAATGACAGAAGTCAAATCGTTAGTATTCCAAGGGATTCACGAACCGAAATGGTCGGCGACTCCAAGCATAACGGCGAACTGGATAAGATTAATCACGCCTATGCTTTCGGAGGTGCAGATATGTCGATTCAAACGGTAGAGAACTTTCTAGATATCGATCTCGATTATTATGTGCGGATCAATATGGAAGGCCTCTCGGAACTGGTTGATGCTGTCGGTGGTGTCACCATTGATAACAACCTGGATTGGCAAGGTTCCAATGGTTTCCACTACAAGAAAGGGACGCTGAACCTGGATGGGGACGAAGCACTCGGCTATGTACGCATGCGTTATGAAGATCCTAAAGGTGATTTGGGGCGGAACGAGCGCCAGCGCCAGATTATCCAGGCTGTCGTCGACAAAGGAGCTAATGTCGGTTCTGTCAATAAGATCGATGATGTTCTCGACGTCCTTGGAAACAATGTGGCGACAAACTTGGATTTTGATACGATGAAAGATCTCATGGTCAATTATAAAGATACACGCAAGGACATGACTACCTACCAAATGTCCGGTTCAGGCACTAGGATCGGCGGTATCTACTACATGCAGATCAGTGATCAAGAAGTTCAGAAAGCTCGTCAAAAAATCCAGGATTATAATTCATAAACGGTAAAGTTCCGCCTTCCAAGCGGAACTTTTTCATTTTGTCGAAAGGAGGGAGTTTCCATGTTGAAATTTAAGAAGGGTGCCGGCTGGATCTTGGTCATTGCATCGGTCTTCTTGGGGCTCGGTATCGTCCTTGGTGAAAATTTATCCCTGTTTAAGAAGGTACTTCCATATACAGGATTGGGACTGTTGCCGGCTTTCGCCGGTTTTTACCTGATTAGAGGAAAGGAGAAAATCCGTGTAACGCTCAGGGACATGAAAGTGTACACCTTAATCACCTTGTTCCTTCCATTATTCGCTTACATTCTGATATGGCTGCCTGCTAAGTGGAAAGGTGTTTCCCGGACGGAGCAGGACTTGGCGTTCGATGCTTCGTCTGTCGGGTGGATTTCCAACGTGCAGACTATTCTGCTAACGGGTCTTCTTATCTGTTTCTCTTACATATTTCTAAAGACCTTCAGAAGGATACGAGGGTATGTTTGGGGGCTGCTTGTTTTGTTTCTTTTCTTATACAGTGGCACGCTGCTTTCTACGATGGATGATTTTCGTGCAATAAGAGATGATGGGATTGTTCAGGTGGAATTAGGCACGAAAGGGAAGGTGTCGTGGATGGAGGTGGAGGAAGCCCGGCTCATTCCCTTCATCGATTATCCATTGTTTACGGACGAAGAAGTGCTGAGCTGGAAGTTTGAATTCGATACGGAAGAAGGCGAAACGTACACCTTTGATTCTTTCTTTTATGAAGACAAGCAGGTGAAGGAGAGTCTGTCTGTCAAAGCGAAGGTGATGGAAGAAGGGATTCCGTTTACGATCGTGAAAATGAATGAAGACCAGTGGAATCTTCTGGAGGAGGAAGACAGGGAAGGAACTAATTTACGCAGGGATTATTATGAATTGATCGGCTACGATGCTTTTTACGGGAAGTATCTTGGAGATATAGAGTAAAAAGCTCCCTGACGACACGTTCTAAGTGAAGCACCCCGCTCTTCTGTGGTCTCACCTCTACACCCACACTCCGATATTATGAGCAGGGTATCGTTTTTCCATTCGTTTAGTGCGATGAAATGGACTGAAGTTTTAGTTGGAAAGACAATAACCTAAAGGACAAATGGATACGAAGCCTATTCCTTACACAACGTGGAACGGAAGCTTCAGACATAGGAGGATATAGAAGCGAATTTGAACCATACTAAGGAAACAACAAATCCAATGGAAATAGAGAAATAGTAATTTTTTCTAGTTCCATTTGTTCATTTAATTATGAAAATAAAGTTGACAGCGTTTACATGTGAGTGTATAGTAGGAATCAACAAGTTAAGCATGTGATGGAGACGAGGAGACTCACACTATTCGCTACTTTTTCATCAAAAAGTAAGCGCTTTAGGTGAGTCTTTTTTTAATCCATGCAGCTTGAAAACAAGATAAGGGGTGTGGCTGATGTCTGAATTCCTTGGTGAATTGATTGGTACAATGATTTTGATCATCTTCGGCGGCGGTGTCGTCGGCGGTGTTGTTTTGAAGAAGTCGAAAGCGGAAGGTGCCGGCTGGGTCGTCATTACGATCGGATGGGGGCTGGCTGTTACGATGGGGGTTTATGCGGTCGGGGGATTTACCGGCGCACACTTGAACCCGGCGGTGACGCTCGGATTTGCGGCGATCGGTGAATTTGCATGGGCGAAGGTTCCTGTTTATATTGCGGGACAAATGGTTGGTGCCTTCATCGGTGGAGTGATTGTGTTCTTGAACTACCTTCCTCACTGGAGGGAAACGGAAGATAAAGGTGCGAAGCTGGCTGTGTTCTCCACAGATCCCGCTGTACGAAGCCCTTTCTCAAACCTTGTAAGTGAAATTATCGGTACGTTCGTATTGGTTATGGGCTTGTTGTTCATTGGTGCAAACGAATTCACGGAAGGATTAAATCCGCTGATCGTCGGTGCTTTGATTATCGCGATCGGAATGTCACTGGGTGGAGCTACAGGATATGCCATTAACCCGGCACGAGATCTTGGGCCGAGAATCGCCCACGCTCTGCTTCCAATCCCGGGCAAAGGCGGATCGGACTGGAGCTATGCATGGGTACCGATTGTCGGACCTGTTCTTGGTGGTATTTATGGGGCGGTATTCTACCGAGCAATATTCATGCAGGACTATACTGCTGTTTTCTGGGGATTGTCAATCGTCGTAGCAGTTATTCTTATTGCGGCAGCAAGTTCTGAATTAAAGAAGAATGCATCCGTAACGAAGATTGAAGAAAAAATCAGCTGATAGAGATATAAAAAAGGAGAGGATTTTCATGGCAGAGAAGTACATTTTGTCTATTGATCAGGGGACGACGAGCTCGAGAGCAATTCTTTTTAACAAAGAAGGAAAAATTGTAGAAACAGGCCAGAAGGAATTTGAACAATTTTTCCCGAAACCAGGCTGGGTCGAACATAATGCGAATGAAATTTGGACATCCGTCCTTGCTTGTATCGCCGACGTACTACGTAAAGCAGACGTAGAACCACAGCAGGTTGCCGGAATCGGTATTACGAACCAGCGGGAAACAGCTGTCGTATGGGACCGTCATACAGGGAAACCAATCTATAATGCAATTGTCTGGCAGTCCAGACAGACGGAAGACATTTGTAAAGAGCTGCGTGCGGCGGGTCATAATGAGTTGTTCCGTTCGAAAACAGGTCTTCTGCTCGATCCGTATTTCTCTGGTACAAAGGTGAAGTGGATTCTGGATAACGTGGAAGGTGCCCGTGAAAAAGCGGAGAACGGGGACTTGATGTTCGGTACGATCGATACGTGGCTTGTCTACCGCCTTTCCGGTGGAAAAGCGCATATCACCGACTATTCCAACGCATCACGGACGTTGATGTACAACATTTACGACCTTAAATGGGATGAAGAGCTTCTTGATATTTTAGGTGTACCTAAATCCATGCTTCCTGAAGTCAAACCATCTTCAGAAGTGTATGCGAAGACAGTGGATTACCATTTCTTCGGACAGGAGGTCCCTATTGCCGGTATCGCAGGAGATCAACAGGCGGCATTGTTCGGACAAGCCTGCTTTGAGAAAGGGATGGCTAAGAATACGTATGGAACCGGCTGCTTCATGCTTATGAATACAGGGGAAGAAGGGGTCGCTTCTGAACATGGTCTCTTGACGACACTTGCGTGGGGGATCGATGGAAAAGTCGAATATGCCTTGGAAGGAAGTATTTTTGTAGCAGGATCAGCTATCCAATGGCTGCGTGACGGTTTGAATCTCATCGATAGTGCACCGGAGTCAGAAGGATATGCGACTTCTGTCGATTCTTCCGACGGTGTATATCTTGTACCGGCATTCGTCGGTCTTGGAACACCGTACTGGGACAGCGATGCCCGCGGAGCTGTCTTCGGATTGACTCGTGGTACGTCCAAAGCCCACTTTGTCCGGGCTACACTGGAATCACTCGCTTATCAAACGAAAGATGTGCTGGATGCAATGATTGCTGATTCCGGCATCGATTTGAAGGCCCTTCGTGTGGACGGTGGAGCCGTGAAGAACGATTTCCTCATGCAGTTCCAGAGCGACATGCTTGGTGTGCCTGTTGAGCGGCCGGTCGTTCAGGAAACAACAGCACTGGGTGCTGCCTTCCTGGCAGGACTTGCCGTCGGTTATTGGAAAGATAAAGATGAAATTAAGCAGCATTCTGATAATGAGCGTACGTTTACGGTAGAAATGAGCAAAGAGGAACAAGATAAGTTGTACAGCGGCTGGAAGAAAGCTGTAGAAGCAACAAGACAATTCAAGTAATGAAGAAGGGCACCTTTTTTCCATGGAAAGAGGGTGCCCTCTTACATATTGTCAAAAGGGAGTGAGTATGGATGAAGAAAATAATGAATGAACCTGAACAAATTATTCATGAGATGTTGGACGGTTTGACGTCTGCTTACCCTGAAAAAATGAGACGCCTGGAAGAAACTACGGTGATTGTAAGAAAAGACGCACCCGTGGAAGGAAAGGTCGGGATAGTGAGCGGAGGCGGGAGCGGACATGAACCCGCTCATGCTGGTTTTGTGGGCAAAGGCATGTTGGACGCAGCCGTTTCCGGAGAGGTGTTCACATCTCCTACTCCTGATCAAATATTAGAAGCCATTAAAGCCGTTGACAGCGGAGCCGGCGTCCTGCTGGTCGTCAAAAACTATACGGGAGATGTCATGAACTTCGATATGGCTAAAGAGTTGGCAGAAGCAGAAGGAATTGCTGTGGAAAGTGTGCTTGTGAATGATGACGTAGCCGTCGAGGATAGCTCATTTACGACAGGCAGACGCGGGGTCGCCGGTACGGTGTTCGTCCACAAAATTGCCGGGGCGAAAGCAGAAGAAGGAGCTTCCCTTGAAGAAGTCAAGAAGACAGCTGAACACGTTGTTCATAATGTCCGGACGATGGGGGTGGCACTAAGCCCGTGCATCATGCCGACATCCGGGGAGCCGAGCTTTCATTTGGAGGACGGTGAGATGGAACTCGGGATCGGCATTCACGGGGAGCCGGGGGTGGAGACCAAGCCCCTGGCCACCGCAGACGAAATCGCCACAGCGCTTCTGGACAGTGTGCTGTCAGAATTGGAGCCGGTAGGAAACGACCAGGCTGCGGTCATGATCAATGGGATGGGAGCTACACCGGAGATGGAACTGTACGTGTTTAACCGCAAAGTACAGGAATTGCTTGCCGAGAAAGGGGTTTCCGTTTGTCGTACTTTTGTTGGGGAATATATGACATCCCTTGAAATGGCAGGCTGCTCTCTGACTATATTGAAGGTGGATGACGACTTGAAGGCGTTATTGAATGCGCCGTCCGAGGCTCCCGCATTCCGTTATTGAGAAGGAGGAGTATACGATGTTGAACGTCGAAAATACCATCCAATGGATGATGATTACGAATGAGAAGTATCAGGAACAGAAAGATTATCTCACCTCCCTGGACCGCGCGGTCGGAGACGGCGATCACGGTATTAATATGGCTAGAGGGTTCAAGGAAGTGGCTTCTGCTTTGGAAGAAGGGTCCTTCAGCGACGTTTCAGATGTGTTGAAAAAGGCAGCCATGACCGTGATGTCAAAAGTGGGCGGAGCATCTGGCCCCCTTTATGGTACCGCATTTTTGAAAATGTCGACGGCATGCAAAGGAAGAGACGTCGATGCGTCCGTCTTCAGTGAAATGGTGCAGGAAGCACTGGAAGGTTTGAAGCAGAGAGGAAAAGCAGAGGTTGGCGAGAAGACGATGATCGATGTGTGGTCTCCAGTCGCCGAAGCAGTAAAAGAGGAAGGCACTTGGGAGCCTGTGAAATGGAAAGAAGCTGCAGAAACGGCAATGGAAGCTACAGAATCTCTCCAAGCGACGAAAGGACGGGCTTCCTACTTGAAAGAACGGTCCGTCGGTCATCTTGATCCTGGTGCTGTCTCTTCCTTTTACTTATTTGAAGCGCTGGCATCTGTGGAAGGGGCTGAGTGATCATGTCGAATGTCGGAATCGTGCTTGTTTCCCACAGCGATAAGGTGACCGAAGGAATAAAAGAACTGTTGGATCAGGTTGTCGGCAGCGTTCCGGTCGTATCTGCCGGGGGGAGTGAAGACGGTGGGATCGGGACAAGCTTTGACCGAATTCAAACAGCGATTCAGTCGATCGAAGCAGAAAACGTTCTTGTTTTTTTTGATTTAGGAAGTGCAAAGATGAATGCGGAAATGGCGATTGAAATGAGCGAACAGGTGAAAGCTCAGCTTGTATCCTATCCTATCCTTGAGGGTGCTTATTTAGCAGCGGTGGAAGCAAGCATCGACAAGTCGTTGGAGGATATATTGGCCTCCTTGCAGAAAGAATTCGGCAGGGACTGAAGAACCGGGGGATCCTTCCCCCGGTTTTCTGTTTTTTACAACGTCTGACAAATTAGAAAACTCAAATGAATCGGAATATGATACGATGGAAATAAGATAACGGTTTCATAAAAGGAGGGAATGAAGATGAGAGTATCACTCAGAACGAAGATATCGGGCTTGGTTCTTTCATTGCTCCTTCTTGTCATTGCCCTCCTTACCGGTGCGTTTGCTTATATTGAGAAAGAAGATGTAGAAGATCAAATGGGGCAGCTCGCTCTTCGTGTTGCGAGTACCGTCTCCTTTATGCCTTCTGTCCAACAGGCGTTTCAGCAGGAGGACCCGTCCAGGACTATTCAACCCATTGCGTTACGAGTGCAGGAAGAAACGGGAGCGGAATTCGTTGTAGTCGGCAATGCCGCCGGCATCCGCTATGCCCATCCGGACCCGGACAAAATCGGGAAGAAGATGGTTGGTGGCGATAACGATCGTGCGGTGATGGACGGGGAGTATTACGTTTCCACCGCTGAAGGTTCGCTCGGTCCTTCAATGCGGGGAAAGGCACCGATTTACTCCAATGACGGGGATATTGTAGGTCTCGTGTCGGTCGGTTTTCTGTTGGAAGACGTGCGTTCTTCTGTTTGGAAGAAGATGAGCCACGTCTTCGGTATCGCTCTCCTGACGTTATTGATCGGGGTCATCGGAAGTCTTTTCCTGGCACGCAGTATTAAGAAAGACACGCTTGGTCTCGAACCATATCAAATCACCTCCTTCTATCAAGCACGGCAGGCAATCCTTTCTTCGGTCAAAGAAGGAATCATTTCCATAAATGAACAGGGAAATGTCACGATGATCAATAATTCCGCCATGGAGCTTTTGAACATCAAGGATAAGACGGAAGGACGACCGATTAAGGAAGTCTTTCCTAATACGAAGATGCTGGAGGTCTTGAGGACGGGACGGATGGTGAAAGATGAGGAAATGCGCCTCCAAAACAAGATTGTCATCGTCAACCGAACCCCGATCATCCAGGAGGACAAAGTCATCGGTGTCGTTTCCAGTTTTCGTGATAAAACGGAGGTAAGGGAAATGGTGCAGGCGTTATCAGAGGTGAAGCGTTATTCAGAAGGCCTGCGTTCACAAACGCATGAGCATGCCAACAAAATGTACCTGCTGCTCGGCCTTCTTCAATTAGGGAAACAAAACGAAGCCGTCGCGATGATCGAGGAGGAGTACACCTATGCGGAGAAGAACAAACGGATTATTTTCGACCGCATCGGGGATGACACCGTACAGGCGATCCTGGCAGGCAAGATGAGTAAAGCGAGTGAGTTGAAGGTGGAGTTTGTGATACAGGAAGAATCGGAGCTGCAGCGGGTCCCGAGTCATATCAGCAGGACGGATCTTGTGACGGTCCTCGGAAACATCATTGATAATGCTTTCGAAGCCGTACAAAATCAGGAGGAAAAACGGGTGGAGTTCTTTGCGACAGATGTGGGGGAAGCAGTCGTTTTTGAAGTGACGGACAGTGGCGGGGGGATCCCGGAAGATTCTTTCTGCTATTTGTTTATCCGGGGATATTCAACAAAACAAGGGGAAATGCGCGGGTATGGTTTGTCTAATGTTAAAGAGGTCATAGACAAGCAGAAGGGATCGATGGAAATCAGTGATGCGCCGGATGGAGGAACCGTGTTCTCCATTTTCTTCCCTAAAGTGAAAGGGGCGGATGAGTATGAAAGTGATGGTCAGTGAAGATGATTTTCGGGTGGCTGACATGCATGCACAGTTTTTGCAGAGCATGCCCGGTATTACAGTGGTAGGAAAAGCGCTGAATGCGTCAGAGACGCTGGTGCTCCTCGAGGAAAAGCGGCCCGACCTGTTACTGCTCGATGTGTATATGCCGGACAGGCTTGGTGTTGAAATTCTTCATGAAATCAGAGAAACTGCTTTGGAGGTGGACATTATCATGATCACGGCCGCCAAAGAGAAAGAAGTTGTTGAACAAGCCTTGAAATACGGGGTCGTCGATTATATTATCAAGCCGATTACACTGGAGCGCTTCCAGCAGACTATAGAAGACTACCGCCGCAGGCGTACGTTATTAAAGAATGCCGACTCTTTCGATCAAGCGGGGATCGACCGCCTCCTGAAAGCTTCGGCACTGATAGAAGCGGAAGAACCGATTCACGTACCGAAAGGAATCGATCCACGGACGCTGAAAAAAGTCGAAGGGCTGCTAAGGGACTCCGCGGACGGATTGACGGCGGAGCAGGCCAGTAATGAAATGGGAGCATCGAAGACGACGGCACGAAGATACTTGGAATACTTAATCAGCATCAGGAAAGGGAAGGCGGAGATGAATTACGGGCGGGTAGGCAGGCCGGAGCGGAAATACTACAGTAATAAATAAAGCCGGACGTGACGTCCGGCTTTATTTGCTCTGCAGTTTAACTGTTATGAAAGTCTTTCTTATCTAGTTCCCATCTGTGGTGAATGAACAATCCCCCTGAGCACCCTCCCCCCAGGACACTGGCTTCTTCACGATGTAGTTATCCTGCCGTCGGACATCTTTACGGTCCGATCGACGTAAGAAAGCAGTTCTTCTTCGTGGGTGATCATTAAAGTTGTGGTACGGGAAGACTGGGTCACATCCTGGATCAGCTCTATAATTTCGATGGAACGTTTCGAATCGAGACTCGCTGTCGGTTCATCGGCAAACAGCACCTTTGGATCATGGATGATCGCCCGTGCCACGGCCACCCTCTGTTTTTCGCCGCCGGAAAGCGAGGAAGGATAAGCGTTTGTCCGGTGTGTCATGGCGACTTTATCCAGGGCCTCCCGGATCCGCTGTTTCTTCTCCCTTTTATACGCTGTCCATCCGGAGACATCCAGCATCATTGCAAGCTGCTCTTCCACGGTCAGGAAAGGAACAAGGTGGGAAGATTGAAAAATGAATCCGAATGCTTCCGCTCTCGCCTGCCGCATGGCTTTTTTATTGTTGGAATCCAAAACCTTGCCATCAAAGATGACTTCGCCTGCGGTAGCAGGTTGAAGTCCTGCTGCAATCGTAAGAAGTGTGCTCTTTCCCGAACCGGATGCCCCTGTCAAAGCGGTCCATTCCCCTTCTTTTAAGGATAGGTTAATTCCCTTCAGTACCTCTTCTTCCACCTCTCCGCTCTGAAAGGTTTTCTTTATCTGTTTCAGTTCTAAACGTTTCATCTTATGCATCTCCTCGTTGAATGGCTGTGAGTGGATCAATTCGCCTGATTTGAACGGCAGATAATGTCGAACCTGCAAATCCGACAATGAAAAACACGAGAGACAAGCGCAGAACGGTTTGTACCGACAGCGAGTAAGGCGTACCTTCAGGGAGAAGGTGGATCAGGTTCAAACTGACGGCACTTGCAGCCACAATGGATAAGACGATGAGTACCCCCATTTGAGTCCACATCATTTGAAAAAGTGTCCTCGTCCGCAGCCCCAAGGCTTTTAGAATTCCATACATCCCAACTTTCTGTACATTCATCATGTAGAAGAAGACAGCGAACAACAGGCCGCTGATCCCGACCAGGAACCAGACGATCATGGTCAATGTGGTCTGTTCGGCTTGGTAACTAGGAATGGTAGTTAAAAATTCTTGTTTTGAGAAGGGGCGTAATTCTGTAGTGTTCTTTTCATCTGATGCAACGAGAACCTGCCACTCCTTCAGTCCTGTCATCCTTTGGTAGGTGGACTCGTTTAGCAAAGCGACAGGGGAGTGGTTAAACCGTTTATGGTCTGTGAACCCTGCAATCCGCAGCGGTTCTTTCAACAAAGGTGTCTTAATCCATTCTCCTTCCGACAGCCCTTCTTTCTTAAGCGATGAATCTAGGATGACCTCCCCATCGCCGACCTGTTGTACCTGTTCCGGTTCATTAGAAGAAAAAAAGGCCACCGTATGCTTTTCTTCCTGTTCACCTGTCATCGTTCCCATCTGAATGGAGAAAGCAAATATCCCGCTTTCCGCTTCTGTCGACGGGATGGTCGACTGTGCATAAGACCCTTCTGCTCCTGCATTTAAGTGAAAAGTTTTGTCAGGCATCTGCTTGACCAACGAAACGTTATCTTCCGACAACCCTTCGGAAAGTCCGGACAAGATAAAGGTCATTAAGCTTAATAGAAAAACGATGGATCCGAGCAGCAGAAATCTTGCTTTATTTTTCTTCATTTCCTTCCATGCCATATTCATCTACTTCATTCCTCTCTGTTCTTTCTGCTTCCATGTTAATCATCCTGTGTGAACAGAAGGTGAATGAAAGATTACAGCCTTGGCAGGGTGACAAGGAAAGTGGACCCGGAACCAGGTTCACTGTGTAAATGGACGCTCCCATCATGGAGGTCGATGATTTCTTTGACGATGGAAAGCCCCAGTCCAGTACCCGGCACAGAACGGGATCTGGCTTGATCCGCCCGGTAGAAGCGGTCGAATACCTGCTCCTGCTCCTCTTCTGATAAACCGATGCCGCAATCCGTTATGGAGACGTTTATCTCATCCGCTGTGGCGGTTCCCTGAATCGATATTGTCCCCTCTGTGCTGTTATACTTGATTGCGTTTGTCAGCAAATTTTCCCAGACTGTATAAAGTAGAGCTTCGTTCCCAAGGCAGATCATTTCGTCCAGATTGTAGCTGATCGACATCCCCGCTTCATCTATTCTCCAGTGATACCTTCGTATCAATTGCTTTAATTGGCCGCTTACGTCGACCGGGCTCTTCTTTATGTTTTCTTCTTCCGGAGAAAGTGAAGAGAGAGTCAGCAATTGACTGGATAAGGCAGACATCCGTTCTGCTTCTTCCTGGATGACGGCCAAATATTTCTGCCGCTCTGCATGCGGAAGATTGTCATTCTCCAGCAGACGGCTGTATCCCTGAATATTGGAGAGCGGCGTCCGGATGTCGTGGGATACGTTTGAAACGAAACTTTTTCTCATTTCATCCAGCTTGCCCAGCCGGGTGATCATGTCATTGAAACGGCGGGCCAGCTGGCCGATTTCGTCTTTCCTTGTCACCTTCAAGTAAACACCGAACCCTTCTTCGCCGACCTTGTTGACAGCAGCCGTCAATTTCCGGATGGGGTGAATGATCAACCCTGACCAAATCAGCATAGCCGCAAGACTTAATAATACGATGGCAGCAACCATCCACGCGAGCAGGATGTGAAGTTCATTGAACAGCAGTTCGATGTCCGGCCGCATGAACAAGGCGTATCGTGTTCCCTCATATGTTAGAGGCACCCCGACGGTGTTCCGCAGTTCATTGGCGAAGAAGCCTGTCACAAACGTCTCCTTCGGAAAATCACGCATACCATGATAGATGTCTCCCTCGATCACCCGGCTGACGGCGGATGCCGGCAAATTATGTTCATTAAACGAGCGTCCAAAGTATTGTTCCCCTTCCTTCTCACTGAAAAGGTAGAGCTGATAGCCGGTGGAGGCGGTATGTTGAAGAAAATCCTCAAGGCTTTTCTCTGTTTCTCCATAGGCAGCCATTTGAAGCGCAATCTTCGTGTTCTTCGTGTCATTTTCCGGCTTCAGCTCATTCTGATAGTAAAGATTGGAAAGGAGAAATCCGGTAACAGCGCTTCCGATCATAATGAACAACGTCGTCCATAGGAATTTAGAATACAGGGTTTTCATAAAAGAGACGCCTCCAACTTGTAACCGATCCCTCGGACCGTGGTAATTTTGACAGATGATTCAGCGCCGGCCAGCCTTTCTCTGATTCGTTTGATATGCACATTGAGTGTTCGTTCATCGCCTTCAAAATCGAGTCCCCATATTTGCTCAATCAGCATATCACGCTGGAGGACACGATTCGGGCGGCTGGCTAATAAGCTTAACAGTTCGAATTCCTTGAGAGGAAGTAGAAGATGCTGCCTGCCGATTGCCACTTCATAATTTTTTCTATCTATGATTATATCTCCGGCGCGGACGACCAAATCAGCAGGCTTATCATAACGTCGCAGAACGGCTCGTATTCGGAAGACCAATTCCCTCGGCTCAAACGGCTTCACGATATAATCATCTGTCCCCGCATCATAGCCCTGTTCTTTATCGTAGAGCTCTCCTTTAGCTGTGAGCAGGATTACAGGCAGGTCATAAAATTTACGAATTTCTTTTGTTAGCGAGAAACCATCCAGCCCCGGCATCATCACATCGACAATGACGAGATCAAAGGATTCCTTCTCGAGCATAAGAAGCGCTGCTTTGCCGTCTTCAGCAGTCCGTGCAAGGAACCCTGCCTGTTCTACAGTAAGTTTTACAAGATCCAATATATGGGGATCGTCATCAACGATTAAAATGGAAATCATTCATTTCATCCTCTCTTTACTCCTTCTTTCCCTTTACCTTTACACAGTAAAGTGAACAGAAGGTGAACGGATAACCTCATCCTACCCATTTTACTATGTAACTAAAAAACAAGTCTGTCATGGAATTGATAAAAATCGTAATAATTACTGTTTACAAATAGTAATGATTACGATAATATAAGTTTGAACAAAAGGAGGAGAGAGAACTTGGTTAAGAAATTACTAGGAATCATCAGTTTACTTACTGTACTAATTGCTCTTGCTGCATGTGGAAACGATACGGCGAGCAGTGGAGAAGGGGAAAAAGAAACCTCGGAGGAACCGCTGAAGATATTTACCACGGTGTATCCGCTCCAGTTTTTTGCTCAGCAGATTGCAGGGGATGGTGCTTCGGTTGAGTCCATTCTCGCACCAGGTTCAGATGCGCATACATATGAACCGACGACGAAGGAAATGATAGAAATCGCGGAAGCAGATGCTTTCCTTTACAACGGTGCAGGGCTTGAGACATACGCACAGAAAATCTCTGATTCTATTAAGGATGAAGATGTGACGATTTTAGAAGCGACGGATGGAGTAGAACTGGCGGAACACGCCCATGACCATGATCATGGAGATGATCACGACCACGGACACAGCCACGGAGATCAGGATCCGCACGTCTGGCTTGATCCTGTCCGTTCCATAAAAATGGCAGAAAATATTAAAGATACACTGGTAGAACTTCGTCCGGAACAAGAAGAGGTATTCGAGCAGAATTTCGAAGAGTTAAAAGGTCAGCTTGAAAGCCTGGATGAGGAGTTCCGTACCCAAATTGACAGCCTTCCGGAGAATAAAATTATTGTCTCCCATGCAGCCTATGGATATTGGGAAGATTTATACGGCATTGAACAAATCGCAGTTTCCGGTTTAAGTCCGACGAATGAGCCTTCGCAGAAAGACTTACAGGGGATTGTTGAAACTGCGGAGAAGTACGGCTTAAACTATGTGCTTTTCGAACAGAACATTACACCGAAAGTTGCGGACGTCGTCCGGGAGGAAATAGATGCGGAAACATTGCGTATCCATAACCTTGCAACATTAACAGAAGAAGATATCGATAACGAGGAAGACTACTTCTCTTTAATGGAGAAGAATTTGGATGTTCTAACCAAAGCGCTTTCTGAAAAGTCGGACGTTGATATAGAAGTGGAGGAAGAGCATGGACATGATCATGATCATGCCTTAAGTGAAGAGGAACAGAAGATCTATGATGGATATTTTGAAGACAGCCAGGTAAAAGACCGCCCCCTTTCCGATTGGGCCGGTGACTGGCAGTCTGTCTACCCTTACCTTCAAGACGGCACGTTAGATGAGGTGTTCGCACATAAAGCGGAAGATGAAGGAGATAAGACAGAAGCGGAGTACAAAGAGTACTATGAAACAGGCTATAAAACAAATGTCGATCGTATCATCATGGAAGAAGACGGCAGCGTGACTTTCTTTGAAGACGGCGAAGAGAAATCTGCCATGTACAGTTATGATGGCTATGAGATCCTGGAATACGAAGGAGGAAATCGCGGCGTGCGCTACATTTTCAAGAAGGAAGACGGATCAGAAGGAATGCCTGCTTACTTCCAGTTCAGCGACCACAGTATCGAACCGACAGATGCTGGACATTATCACCTCTACTGGGGAGATGATCGTGAAGCACTGCTTGAGGAAGTGACAAACTGGCCGACTTATTACCCGAGTGACATGGACGGAGAGGAGATAGCTCATGAGATGATGGCTCACTAATTTAATTCCTAAGAAAGCATATCCGAATTGGATATGCTTTTTTTTCTGTTTTGCCGGCTTCGTTGTTACTTTCTATATCGTGAATTTTATTTGGTTAATTAGCTTTATTGCATTTAATATAGAATATTTTGAAAACGGTTACATTTCTGAATTCTTTCGATACACTATCATCAAGGAACGACAAATAGAGAGGGGTTATTGCATGAAACACATGTGGAAACTAGGGGCTTTATTGATTGTATTATTTTTGGCAGCGTGTGGGGGATCGCAAGCGTCCGGTGATGGAGATGACGGAGAATGGAAGCCGGATCGGAATGTTGAAATCGTTGCTCCGGCGGGCGCTGGAGGCGGATGGGATACGACTGCAAGAACCGTCGGTAAAGTGTTGGAGGAAGAAGGGATTATTGAGAAGAGCGTAGGTGTCGTCAACAAAGAAGGGGGCGGCGGTGCGGTAGGCTGGTCCTACATCGACAGTACGAACGATCCGCACAACATTTTTGTCTCCTCTCCACCACTTATTTTCGTTCCATTGAATGGACAGTCACAATTGTCTCATGAAGACTTTACACCACTTGCTAATATGATTGCGGACTATGGTGCTTTTGCCGTCGCTGATGATGCGAAATGGCAGGATTTGAATGAGTTGTTTGAAGATATGAAGAAAGATCCGGAGAGCGTGACGGTAGTCGGAACTTCTTCCCCTGGTTCTATGGACCATATGCAGTTCGTTGCCATTGCGAAGGAAGCCGGCGTCGACATCAAGAAGATCCGCTACGTATCTGCACAAGACAGTGGTGGAATGACGCAGATTCTCAACGGCAGCGCTGATGTCTATTCCACAGGGATTGCGGAAACGGTGGAGCAGGTGAGAGCGGGTAAGGTGAGAGTACTTGGTATTACTGCAGAAGAGCGTTTGGAAGGGGAAGTGCTGTCTGATTTCCAAACAGCCAAGGAGCAGGGCATCGATGCGACGTTCGTTAACTGGAGAGGCTTCTTCGGACCTGGAGATATGACCGACGGGCAGGTGAAATATTACGAAGAGAAGTTAAAAGAAGTCAGTGATTCCGACGCTTTTGCGGAAATGCGTGACAGCTACGGCTGGAACGAACTGTACATGGATTCCGAAGAATACAGTAAATACTTGAAAGAACAAAAAGAAGAGCTCTCCGGATTGATGGATGAGCTTGGACTAGGAGAGTAAGACAGGAAAGGGTCGCTTCGACCCTTTCTATTTACCATTAAGGTGAAGGTGATGCATATGTTGAAAACGTTGAATCAAAAATTAAGTATTTTTCTCATCTTGTTTGCGTCCGGATACTTGTATTTGAGCTACAACTTGAAGGAATATCCTTACGTACCAGTCGATTCGGATCTCGTTCCAAAAGTTCTCGGATATTTATTGATCGTTCTTGCTATTTTCTTATTTTTTGACCGCTCGTCGGAAACCGAAGAAGCAAAAAAACAGAGGGAGGTTCCGAAGAAAGAGATTCTCTTTCTACTGGCAGTCGGCGGTATGATCTTCGTTTACATCTTTCTGTTGGAAATCCTCGGATTCGTCATCACTTCCACACTGTTTATTTTCTTCTGTTCTTTGTTCTTAGGCTACAGGAAGTATAAGACGAATGTGCTGGTTGCTGTCCTGTTCCCGCTGGTGATGTATTTATCGTTCAACTACCTGCTGCAAATTCGACTGCCGCAAGGTTTATTACCATTTTAAAGGTGTGAGTAGCTATGGGTGCAATGGAAGGGTTAATGCAAGGGATTCAAGTCGCATTTAGTCTGCAAGGTATATTATTCGTATTCATCGGAGTCATGGCGGGTACATTGATCGGTATGATGCCCGGTCTTGGACCAATCAGTGCTATCGCGATCATGATTCCGATCACTTATGGAATGGACCCGTCAATCGCACTTGTCATGATGGCCGGCGTCTATTACGGTGCCATCTTCGGAGGTTCGACATCATCTATTCTATTAAATGCTCCTGGTGTTTCCGGGACCGTTGCCACAGCGTTCGACGGCTATCCAATGGCTCAGCGCGGGGAAGCTGGAAAGGCATTGGCAATCGCAGCTATTTCCTCCTTCGTAGGTGGAACGGTTTCCGTAGTCTTGTTGATGTTGTTCGCCCCGGCTTTGGCTCAAGTGGCGGTCTCATTCGGACCGGCTCAGTATTTTGCTTTGATGTTTCTCGGTTTGACAGCTATTGCAAGTCTGTCTGATGGGTCTACAATTAAGGCGTTGATTGCGGCGACAGTCGGTTTTATGGTCGCCACTGTTGGTATTGACGGCCAGACAGGAACAGCTCGCTTCACATTTGATACGCCGAACTTATTGGAAGGAATCGATTTTCTTGTCATCGCTCTTGGACTCTTCGCTTTAGCTGAAATCTGTTTTCTTGTTATTCGAAGAAAAGATAAATCGCTGCAAAGCCAAGGGGATATCGGCAGTTTGAAACTGTCTAAATCCGATTTTAAAGAAATGCGTGGGCCGATGACAAGGCAGTCCTTCCTCGGCTTCCTGTTAGGCGTACTTCCCGGGGCCGGTGCCACGATCGCTTCCTTCATCGGTTACATTACCGAGAAGAAAATCACGAAGCGTCCGGAGGAATTCGGAAAAGGTTCTGTTAAAGGATTGTCTGCTCCTGAAACGGCAAATAACGCGGCTACAAGCGGCGCGTTCGTTCCACTTTTAAGCCTTGGTATTCCGGGATCCGGTACGACCGCCGTCATGCTCGGCGCCTTCCTTGTGCTCGGCATCCAGCCTGGACCGCTTCTTATGACGGACAGGCCGGAAGTATTCTGGGGAATCATTGCAAGTATGTATATCGGTAACATTTTCCTGCTTATTTTGAATCTGCCGCTGATTCCGTACATCGCCAAGATTCTGAAAATCGCTCGTCCGCTGCTGATTTCGCTTGTCGCCATCTTCAGTTTGATCGGTGTATATGCCATAAGCTTCAGTACGTTCGATTTGTACTTACTCCTGATCTTCGGTGTCATCGGTTACTTGATGCGTCTGTTTCAGTTCCCGGCAGCACCGTTCATTCTCGCTTTCATCCTTGGTGGTATGATGGAGCAGTCGCTTCGTCAGGCGTTGACGGCTTCTGGTGGGGATATGATGATCCTCGTCTCTGACCCTGTATCCATCAGCCTTTACATTGTAAGTATTCTTTCATTCGTTATTCCTTTCATTCGCAGTAAAAAGCAGACGAAGAAAGAAGAAGAGGAATCAGAAAGCAACTCTGCATCAGCATAAAAGAAAAGCAGGCATCTGCCTGCTTTTTTTGTGTCACCTTATTCAACGCGCAGTTGTTGACGGGCGAAGTCATGATAGAGCGCATGTTTCTCAAAAAGTTCCTCATGAGTGCCGATTCCTGTGACGTGTCCTTTCTCTAAAAAGATGATTTGATCGGCATCCACGATCGTTGAAAGCCGGTGGGCGATGACGAGCGTGGTTCTGCCGTTCATCAAATTCTTTAAGGCCTGTTGGACGACGATTTCAGATTGACTGTCGAGACTGGATGTCGCCTCATCCAGCATGAGGATTTCCGGATCCCGGAGCAGGGCTCGGGCAATGGCAATCCGCTGGCGCTGTCCCCCGGATAGTTTGATGCCGCGCTCCCCGACCTCTGTGTCATATCCATTGGTGAATGCTTCGATGAACGTATGCGCATAAGCCATTTCAGCAGCTGCTTTCACTTTTTCAAAGGGAACTTCTCCCTCCAGACCATAGGTCAAGTTTTCACGGATCGTTCCTGCATAAATCGGGCTCTCCTGAGATACATAGCCGAGTTTCCGTCGCCAGGACTTTAATGTGAACGCATCGATCGGTTCATTCCCATAGCGGATGACTCCTGAACTTGGTTTGTAAAATTGTTCGATTAAAGAGAACAAGGTCGTCTTCCCGCTCCCGCTTGGCCCCACCACTGCCGTAACCTCTCCTTTCACAGCTGTAAATGTTACATCATGCAGAATCCTTTCAGCAGGATCATACCCAAAATGGATGCCGTCGATGATGAGACTGTCATCCCTTGTGTATACATCATGTCCTTCCTCCAATTTCTCTTCTTCCAGCGTAAGGATGTCCATCACTTTCTCCGTGGCTCCGATCGTTTTCTGGAATTGGGTCGCAAAGAAAACGATCTGGGTGATCGGCATAATGATCTGAAACAGATAGATAAAGAAAGCGGCAAGTTCTCCGGCAGTCATGGCGCCGGAAGAGACACGGATGCCTCCGAAGCCGATGATCAGAACAAGGACGACGATGATCAGCGAAGAGACGAGAGGAGACATTAATGCCTGGATGACGCCTTCCTTCAATCCCAGTCGATACAGCTTATGTATGCCTGATTTACCTTTATCCCATTCCATGTCTTCTGCATTCGATGCTTTCACTAAGCGGATTTCAGAGATGACGCGAGTCAGGTTGGCGGAGAAGCTGGCCGTCTCGGATTGGAGACCGCGGGATATTTCCGCCATTTTCTTACCGGTGGGAATAAGGAACAAAAGGGAAAGCGGAATGATCGAAAACATGACGAGCGTGAGCGGCCAGTCCAGGTAGAACAGGATGACGATTGCTCCTGTCACCGAGATGATCCCTGTCACGAATCCGGTGAAATGATCGGTGATCAAATCGCGGATCACTCCGGTGTCGTTCGTCATCCGGCTGACGGAATCTCCTGTTTCGTGTGTGTCGTAATGCGATACAGGAAGGACCAGAAGCTTCTTCCACAGCCTTTCCCGCAAGGATGCGATGATATGCTGGCCGACACGGGCGAGCATGTACACAGAAACACCGCCGGCGACCGCCTGAATCAGGAAGGCTGCTCCGATTCCAATAAGGATGGGGGTATTCAAGTCCTTCCAATCGAAATCGTCGATCAATCTGCTTGCAAAAAGCGGGATGGCAAGGCTTGCCAAAGTTGTGAGCAGACTTAGGAAGAGGGCAGTGCTGAATAGGATCTTCGGTGGGTCTGTCGCTTTGACCAAGCTGAGGAGTTGTTTCCATTTTGGTTGTTCTATATCACTCATGTAGGTCCCCTCCTAATTACTGAATAAATATATTATATAAAAATTAATAGAACAAAGCCTCCTTGACATCATATTTATTAGCAAATACTTCTTTAAAGTAACTTTATCTGAAACTCAGCAAACTATTTCTGAATAAAAAAGCTTTTTAATATCATGCGTTCCTATAGTTTCTTCACAAAGAACTAGAAACATTTTGTTCATTAAAAAGAACGAAAGTGAGAAAACAGAAGATAACTAGTAATTTCGGGAGGTTTTTACGTGGTTTTTTTACTTATTAGCGGTTTTTGGCGATTTATAAATTATAAAGAATGCATTATAATCATCTAAAGTATTCTTTATAAAGAACGATATGTTGAACTGTTTTTATGCTTTGTTGTTCTTTGTGAAGAACGGAGAGGGTGGAGGACATGAAGGTACTGGTAACGGGAGGAGCAGGTTTTATCGGGTCACATATTGCGGAGGAACTGATCAGACAAAATTATGAGGTTGTGGTCGTAGATAATCTAGTGACAGGTAAAAAAGAAAACATTCCTAACGAAGCTCCTTTCTATTTCGCTGATGTCCGTGGAGATATAGATGAAGTTTTTGCAAAAGAAAAACCTCATATAGTTATTCATCAAGCAGCTCAAGTATCGGTTTCCTACTCCATGACTCATCCTGGATATGATGCGGAGGAGAATATAAGAGGAACTATCAATGTTATGGAAATGTGTGTTAAATACAACGTGCAGAAATTTATCTTTGCTTCTTCTGCGGCCGTTTATGGAACCCCTGAATACTTATCCATTGATGAGAATCATCCAGTGTCCCCCATATCTTTCTATGGGCTTTCCAAGCAGAATGCTGAGAAGTATATTCAAATGTTTTCAGATGCATTCGGATTAAATTATACTATTCTTCGTTATTCCAACGTGTATGGAATAAGGCAGGATACCAAAGGAGAAGCGGGGGTAGTCGCCCTTTTTATTGAGAAAGCTATCAAGGGCGAGGACATTAAGGTATTCGGTGATGGAAAACAGACAAGAGATTTTATCTTCGTGAAAGACGTAGCAGCGGCAAATGCGGCTGCATGCATGATGGGAAATCGTGAGATTATTAATATCAGTCATCATTCCAGTACCTCTGTAATGAACATTATAGAGCAACTCTCCTTAATTTCAGGGGAAAGATTACCATATTCGCTCCATCCCGAAAGACCGGGAGATATCCGGGACAGTATCCTCTCTAATTCGAAAGCTTCTCAAGTATTAAAATGGGCACCAAGCTACAATTTCTCCCAAGGTTTGAAAGAGACAATGAATGACTACCAAAAAGACATGATGCAAGTGTTGTGACGAACAGAAAAGGGGGAGCAACATGGAAATCAAGACGTTTTTAAGTATATTGAAAAAAAGGATTTTGACCATCATATTCGTTAGCCTTTCTATACTTATTCTTGTTATTTCCGGATCTTATTTTTTTGTTAAACCGACGTATCAATCCATGGAAAATATCGTTGTTGGTCAGTTGAACAAAGAGAATAGTGAGTATAGAGAAACAAGAGAGCTAAGTATGCTTCTGGCCTCGACCATCGATTTTATTAAGAGCCCGAGTGTGTTGAATGCTGCCAGCGAGGAATTTAATTCCACCTATGAAGAACTGAGTGATCAAGTAGTTGTTCAGAATACAATGGATTCCCAAATTGTAAGTGTTGTTGTTCGAGATGACAGCCCGGAGGAAGCAAAGAAGATAGCTAAATTCATTGCGGTCACAACGGAAAAGAAAATGGCAGATCTTTTTGATGTAAAGGACATTTCGGTTTTAAGTGACTCTGTTGGTAACCCTTCAGCTCAAAGGGTGGACCATATGCTTGTCAACATAGGCTTAGGGTTAGTCGTTGGTATTCTTGTTGGAATAGGTACAGCTGTTATGAGAGAGCACTTTGATGACAGTGTTAAATCTTCAGAACAGATTGAGAAAAAATTAGGAATAAAGGTTTACGGTACCGTCCATTTAAAAAAGAAAGTTCCAAAAAAGAAATTAGTATTGGAGCCTCCGATAGAAACTACTGATTATGTAAGGGCGGAGAATAAAAAAGGGGGGGAAATGCGTGTCTAGAAAGCTGACAAAGCAACAAGCGAAACGAAAACAACAAGTACTTTTAAATAGTCGGATGTCTAGTACGGAACAAATTCGAATGGTACAGATTCAAATGGAGACATCAAAGGATTTGAAAGGTGGGAAATGGCTGATTACTTCCCCGGATAATAAATCAAATCAATCACTGATTACATCCAAACTTGCTATCTCTATTGCTAACCAAGGGAAGGAAGTACTTGTAATCGAGGGTGATATACGTAATCCAAGCTGCCACGAGTGGTTTAATATATCAAATAGTTATGGATGGACCGACACTTTATTAAATAAAGAATCAGCTGTTGGAATTATACAAAGGACGCATCAATCCAACCTGTCACTTTTGCCTTCAGGAAGTAATGAGTCCAGGGCAGATGAGTTATGGATCAAGGATGAAGTAGAGAAATGGATAGAGAGTGTTTCGAAAAGCTTTGATGTAGTCCTTATTAATGGGGCGCCTTATATCAGCTTTGCGGATGCACAAGTGTTAGCTTCTGTCAGTGATGGGGTCGTTTTGGTAGCAAGAGAAAATAAAACCAAAGAGAAAGATTTATTATGGGTTAATAATTCCATTCACTCCTTCGGTAAAGAGGTCCTGGGAGTAATATTACAGACCGGATAGGGATGAGAATTTGAAGCAGAAACGGAATTCTATAAGCATAAATATCCTGCACCTTTTTTACAGTACTGCTTTATCCAGTATATTAAATGCTTGTGCTTTAATTATACTCGCTTCTTATCTTCAGTCTTCTCAATATGGGCTCTTTAGTTTCATACTAGCATTTGCTATGGTCATGGGATATTTTACTGATGCGGGATTAAGTAATATTGTTTTGCGTGAGGGTGCGAAACAAGTGGTAACTCAGGAAGTTCTCCTCTCTTCCTATGTGAAGCTACGATTTCTGCTCTTAATCCTCACATTCTTTCTCGGTTTCATTACTTTACACATCCTTTATTTTGATGGCCCACAAATAATTCAAACCGGTTACTTGTTAATTATCCCGCTTGTGACTGGTGTAGCCCTACAAAGTATAGGGACTACTTACTTTCAGTTGTGTGAAAAAATGCAATACAGCGGACTGATAAGATTGTTTTCTTCCTGTTGCTTAGTCCTGTGTATGCTTACTGGAATGGTGTTACGATTTGATCCTATATGGATGTGCTTTCTCTACGGAGCTTCCTACCTATTCGCGGGCATGTTTGCACTTGTGCTCGTGAACCGCTATGTTGCCATTAGTCTGAAAACACCACTCCATAAGGGGATGTTTCGGAACTTGTGGGCATTCACTATTTGTGGTTTCCTGTTTGTATTACTGCCCCACCTCGGCCCCTTGGTTTTAAAAAGTACGCTGTCTCTTAAAGAAGTAGGTTTGTTTGCTGTAGCTTACCGAATTCCACAAGCATTACAGCAAGTCCCGTTTGTGGTAGCTGGTTCTTATTATCCTGTACTGTTCAGAACTTTCCAAAATGGAGAGAAGAATCGGAACTTGGATCATCGAATTATCCAAACGAAAATCATGACTATATTAGGAATAGTCATGACGCTCCCCTTTTTTTACTTGTCCGATTTTATAATATCAGTCCTTTTTGGGGAATCATGGAAGGATGCTTCCTTACCGTTAAAAATCCTTTCCTTGATGCTGGTGTTACAAGCTGTGAATATAGCTTTGGCGGATGGATTATCTTCTATGGAAAAACAGACACAGCGTGCTGTTATTCAGGTTATATCCATTGTTACAGGAATTATTATATATATACTTTTTAGTCGGTCATCAGGTGTGTTTGGTGCTGCAGTAGCTGGTGTTTGTGTAGAGGTGACAGCATTGATAGGTTTTTGGATATGCACTGCTCAGCGTATGTCACTGTTGAAAAGGGTTATTTTACCTTATGGAATATTCATTTCAACAGGGTTTCTGGTTGTTGATTTTTTTGATCCAGCCAGCCAAGTCCTTGCACTTAGTTTCCACGGAGTGACGATTGTACTTTTAGTCTTTTTTGATAAAGATTTAAGTGGGAAAATCATGTTTATTTCGAAGCGGTTCATCTTGAAGTATCAAACGAGAAAGAGAAGACAGGTGGGAGGGATTGAGAATAAACGGTCTTGATTCAGTAGGCACAAATCAAAGAAAAACACAGATCCTTCTCATGTTCTTCTTAGTGACTATGGCTAACTATAATATTTATATTGGCTTCGCTCTGAAACCTTATATGTTGTTTTGCTTCATTTTGTTGCTTGTCTATTTCCAATCTATCCGATTAGTGCAACTGCAGCTGTTTGAGGTAGCGATGCTTGTTTTTTATTCTGTCTATGCACTATCGGGTGCCTTTGCATTGTATTCTATATCAAGTCTTAGAATTGTAATAGGAATTATGCTTTATCTCTTCTGTTATTTCATTATTAAATCCCTGTTAGAAGGCGTGCATACAAGTCTGATAGGTATGGCTATTGGTTATGCTGGAGTACTGTTTAATTCTATTAGTCTTGTTTTGTATGTCGTTGGATTGAAGAGAGTAGGATTTTATTTTGATACAGGTGGAGAAAGAGTTATAGAATTAGGTCTTATGATTGATCGTAACTATCCGAGATTAATTGGAGTGTTGCAGGACCCAAACTTCTTTGTCTTCTATAATACAATGTTCTTTGCTTACTATCTTTGTAACACAAAAGGTTTCTGGAATAAGCTAGGATTGATGTTGTGTTTAACTACTAATGTCCTGACTTTTTCTAGAGGTGGAATTGTAATTATGGTTGTCCTGACCCTTTTTTACATTTTGTTTCAAGACCCAATGAAACAATGGAAAAAGATTTTAGGATTAGTTATATCGTTCACTTTGGCGTCTTTCGTCGCTATTTACTTTCTGCATTTTGATCTGCTGTCTATCTTGGATTCAAGAATGAAAGATTTTTCGGCAGATGGAGGTAGCGGTCGTCTGGAATTATGGGGGAGGGCGTGGGGATACTTTCAGGAGAATCCATGGACTGGGATAGGTGCATTTAATTTTGCAGACTACAATTGGTTTGAGTATGGAACGGACCTCTCTGTCCATAATACATTTTTGGATGTATTATCAGACGCGGGACTCATTGGAATTCTTTTCTATTTTCTCTTCCTTAGCCTGTGCTTGTTTCAAATGGTTCTTAACAGAGTCTATAAAAAGCAGCCGTATCTTTTTCTCACATTTGTAGGGATGGTTCTTCAAATGGCTTTTCTCTCTGTCATTATTAACGACATCTTCTTCCTGTTTCTTGCTATCCTTTCAACTTTTCTAAACCAAGATCATGTCAGCCGGAATAGCTCTTCTAACGTACGGACTAATATAAATGAAGCATAATCGAGGTGAATGTAATGAGGGTTCTTCTTCTCACGGATAAATTAATATTTGGCGGAGCGGAAATGTACTTTTGTAAATTGGAAAATCGCCTGCAGCTTCCCGGTACACAGTTTTACTTTGCCTCTAGCCCTGGAGAACTGACTGAAAAGCTGTACCATAAAGAGAATTACATTCAACTACAATTAGGAAAGCATATGTACAATTTAAGAAAACTAGCCGACTTTATTAAACAGAAGCCCATTCATGTTCTCCATGCAAACAGTCTGAGAATGGTGATCTACGCAATAATGCTTAAGCACATGACGGGAAAAGTTTTTAAAATTATCTATACCAAACATAATATTACTTCTATGGAAGTGCAAAGTCGCTCCTTGTTCGCGTGGTTGATAAATAAGTATGTATCATGCGTCATAGCTGTAAGTGAGTATGAAAAAGACAAATTGACTAGATGTGGAGTCCATCGTGAAATAATTAAGGTAGTCTATAATGGCGTAGACTTGGAACAGTTTGCGTTTCAACCCAGAAAGGAAAAGAAGAAGTTTCGGGTAGGTATTCTGGCAAGGTTATCGGAAGAGAAAAATCATTCGCTTTTTATAAAAATTGCAAATGAAATGAGAAAAGATGATCGATTCCACTTCTTCCTTGGCGGTGAAGGTCCGGAAGAGCAAAAACTGAAAAAAATGATTGCTCAGCTGGGAATTTCCGAGAGTGTGAAAATGCTGGGGAAAGTAAAAAAACCCGAACAATTTATCAGGGACATGGATGTATTGCTGCTCACTTCTAAGCGGGAAGTCTTTCCTATGGTGATTCTGGAATCCATGGCAGTAGGAACGCCGGTTATATCTATTGATCGTGGAGGTATAAAAGAAGCGGTGATTGATAAAAGTTCCGGATACCTTATAAAGGATCATACTGTGGAGGAATATTGTGAGAAGATCCGCTATTTAGCTTCCGATACATTTTCTTACGAAACCATGGCAATAACAGCCAGAAACAGGGTAATGCATCATTTTTCTCTGGATCGAATGATCGTGGAAACTTTGAATGAATACAAAACACCACTTGAACAGTCTAACCAATAATTCAATCATAAGAATAAATAACTTGAAATTAGTTTTACAGCCTTCCTTTTAGTCGTTTAGTAAGAAGAAGTGACTTGTAAGAGAATAATAAGAGGCGATACCTACCCTTTTGTTCTTTATAAAGAATTTTATTTTGTTATAAAAAAGGAGTGGAGGATTATGAAAGGGCAGTCACGCTTAGTCCGAATGGTATGGTGTTTAGTTGATTCAGCTGTTATAGCAATCAGCTATTTTGCAACGGAGAAGATATCCAAACTTTGGGGTTACGCTGGATTGGAAGAAACGGAAATTCTCTTCGTACTTTCCCTATTACTTTCCATTCTTACTATTCAATTGTTCGGCCTTTATGGTAATTGGCTGAGGAAGCCGTTCGGGTACGTCATCACCTCTCTTGTGCTTGCGATGATAACAAGTGCTTCAATAACTGGTTTCTTGGAATTGTTTCTATCTATTCGTTCCATTCCACTTAATTTATACCTACTTATCTTGCTATCTCAATCAGGATTACTAATGATGGTACGGTTTGTTCTATGGAAAAGTTACCGGAAGCTAGGAAAAGAAAAGGTTTGGGTAATTGGATCATCACATTTTAGTGTTCCTGCTTCTTTATTTAATGACTGGTATCGTGTAATTGGTAGGTCGACTTCTGTAGAGGGATGGAGAAACAACACAGAGGCTCAAGAGGCAGACGTACTTCTAGTCGGTCCGGATATAATACAAAGTGAAAAAAGTGTTCTGATGAAATGGGGAATGGAGAAGAAGCGGGAAGTCCTAGTAGTTCCTGAGCTCTATGAGTTATTGATTAAAAGATCCGTTGTAGAACAATTGGAGGATCGGATGGTTTTCTCTATCAAACCAGAAGCGACAAATCATAAAGGAAATGAATTTTTAAAACGTTCTATGGATCTCATTCTCTCAAGCTCCATCATTTTATTCTCTCTGCCTATACAACTATTATTATTTATCCTAATTCCTCTTACATCTCCAGGTCCTGCGCTATACAAACAAGAGAGGATAGGAAAAAATGGACGAACTTTCTTCATCTATAAATTCAGAAGCATGATCACTGATGCAGAGAAGTTAACAGGTCCAATACTGGCCAGCAAAAAGGACCCTCGCATTACAACATTAGGGTCCTGGATGCGCGCTGTCAGGCTGGATGAACTGCCTCAGCTTTACAACGTTTTATTCGGAACCATGAGTTTAGTGGGGCCAAGGCCGGAAAGGGAATTTTTCATAAAACAATTTAGTAGCCAATATCCGGATTATAAATACAGACATATTGTAAAACCTGGTATTACGGGATTAGCGCAAGTGATGGGCAATTACACCACCTCTCCGGTGGAAAAGCTGAGGTTCGATCTTATGTATATTAATAATTGCAATTTATGGATAGATTTAAAAATTATGTTGCTAACTGTCCAAGTACTTCTTCATAAGGAACAAGCGGAAGGGTTACGCAATGAAACTGTAAATCAGCATGATAATAGTGATCCAAAACGTATTAAGAGGAATCGTGCGGTACATTGAAGGGAGAGACAACATGGATAAGGTATGTATTATTACACCTACTTATAATGCAGATGCTTACATTCTTGATACTATTCGCTCGGTACGGGCGCAAACATATATCAATTGGGAAATGATAATAGTGGATGATGGATCAATAGATAATACAATTGATCTCGTTAAAGATCAATTGTATTTAGACAGCAGAATTATTCTAATACAATCAAGTAAAAATCAAGGTCCGGCTTATGCTAGAAATAAAGGTATTATGGCATCCAACAGCCGATATATTGCTTTCCTCGATAGTGATGACATATGGCATCCAAATAAACTAGAGAGGCAGATAGCTTTTATGAAAAAGATGGATGCTTCTTTCACGTTCACATCATACCGAATTATGAAAGAAAATGGACAAACAACCGACAAAGTAATGAATGTATCTGAACAAGTCACGTACGCCTCACTTTTGAAAAACACATCGATTGGAACCTTAACGGTGATGTTAGATAAGCAAAAATTAGGGGCGGTTCAGATGCCGTTACAAAGCAATTGTTCAGAGGATTATGGAATGTGGCTTAATATACTTTCAAAAGGAGAAGTGGCTTATGGCCTGAATGAAGTTTTGGCTTTTTATCGTAAGCGCCATAAATCTCTATCCAGTAATAAATGGATATCTGCTCGTAAAACCTGGAATACGTATAGAAAAGTCCTGGAGATCTCCATCCCATCTTCCTGTTGGTGTTTTCTTCATTACGGATATAACGCTTGGCGCAAGCATTCCTAACCTAAATGGATAATTCTATCTGGAAGGGATGGATGTGAAATGTCGAAAACATCTCGTCTTGAAATTGTTCAAGTAGCCCGGGCTATTGCTATTCTATTTGTTTTAGTAGGTCACACGAACATAACATTTATGAAAGTTTACAGATATGATTGGTTCAATATTGGGAGTTGGGAAAAAACCGGGGGTGTCGATTTCTTCTTTATTGTTACGGGTTTTATGATCTACTATTTATATCATAGACATATAGGTAATAGCAGAAAAGCAAAACAGTTTCTATTAAAGCGTATTCTACGCCTGATCCCATTATATTGGTTATTTACTACAGCTGTAATAGTTGCTACTCAATTAATCCTCGATATGCAATATGACTTTCAGACAATTATAAAATCATTATTGTTAATCCCTGGAGATCCCGTGCTCGATTCTGCTTGGTCCCTGACCTATATATTCCTTTTCTATATTTTATTTTTCTTTTATCTTATCACACCAAACCTTATGCGACTTGTAATTTCAAGTATAGTAGTTTTAATTCTTTTGGTTGAAGTTCGACTACTTCCTTTTCTACCCAGTTCTTATTTCAGTATATATCTAGTAGAAATACTTGGAGGGAGTTTTGTAGCTTTCATTTCGGGTAAGGTAAATGATGAGAGAGGATGGTTATGGGTTCTTTTTGGCCTGGGAGGATACATTTTAGGCTGGATAGATAATATATACGGGCTCATGCCTTTCGAACCAACAGTAACATTCGGTCTATCAGCCATGATCCTTATGTACGGGATTTCCCAAAAAGATAAGGTTGATAGAAAAATTCCTATATTACTTTCTTTTCTCGGTGATGCGTCGTATTCGATATATATTGCTCACGGCCCGTTTCTGCAACTGTATATACTTTTACTACTGAAGTGGGGAATACTTGAACTTACAAGTCCAGGAACATGGATGGTTTCTTTAATGATTTTAGTAACCTTCTCCTGTTGTATGACTTACTTACTTATTGAGAAACCAATGACAAAATTTTTAAGAAGAAAGTTGATTTCCGACAGCGGCCCAAGCTCTATACCTATGCCAGTTCCAATGGCTGAACAATCTACGTTCAAATAATTTTAAAATTGTAAATGTTTTATAACGAACAATCGTTGTTGTGTTTTTGTATGAAAATAAATTTAATTGAACAAATACTATTACTTATTTAATTAGTTTGACGTTGTACATTAGTTACTAATCAACTATAATAAAAATAGATTCTTTATAATGAACTAGAGCGCTGTAAATCTATAGGCGTTTTATTTTTTTATTTCTGTTCTTAACAGTGAACAGTCTGTGTTTATGTCGCACAAATAGAAAACTAATAGAAGAGGTGGATGTTATGATCGATTTACACTGTCATATACTTCCAGGTATAGATGATGGAGCAAGCCACATGGAAGAAAGTCTTGAAATGGCCCGAGCAGCACTTAAGCAGGGTATCGAGACGGTTGTAGCTGCGCCGCATCACCAAACATCTGAGTATTATAACGAACCACAACAGATCATAGAACAATGCAGGAAATTAAATGAACGTTTATATGAAGAAGGAATAGACCTTACTGTTCTGCCTGGACAAGAAGTTCGGCTCCACGAGGAATTCATAAAAGAGCTGGAACAGGGAATGGTCCTTCCGATAAATGAAAAAAGCGGGTATTTATATGTAGAGTTTCCGGAGAATACTGTTCCGCATTATGCCAAGCAGATGCTTTACGACATGCAGATGGCGGGATATAAGCCTGTGATTGTCCACCCGGAACGGAACCGTACACTTCGGGAACAGCCGGACCTTCTCTATCACTTTGTTAAAAACGGCGCGTTCACGCAGTTATCAGCCGGGAGTCTTGTCGGGAAATTCGGCAGGGATTCCCTAAAGTTTGCTTATCAGATCATTGAACATAACCTTGGACACGTCATCGCCTCCGATGCTCATGACTCAAAGAAACGGGGGTTCTTCCTGAAAGAGGCGTATGATAAAGTAGGGAAGAAATTCGGAACGGATATGATGTATCAATTCATGGAGAACGCCCATGTCGTACTGGACGGAGAAATGGTCTTCACCAATCCACCGGAGCGCATCCGTGTGAAGAAGCGGCTGGGTTTATTCTAACGGGTATTTACGTATCAAGCATAGTCGACATACATTCGACGTCTTTGAAGCTAACGACCCAGAAGCCGTTAACTTCAAAGACAGTCTGAAAAAGCACACCATTTTGTGGTGTGCTTTTTATTTGAATAATAGTAAGAAAAAAACTCGGAAACATTTAAAAGTCTTGTATTTTTATGTAAACTGAATGAGCGAAGGAACTCATATTTTGTGGAGATAGGAAAAGTTTTAGAAGAGGAGTTGCGATATGAAATCTAGAAAACTATGGGCAATTCTCATTGTCCTTGCAGCGGTTTGTTTTGGAAGCAGTCACGTCATGGCGGAAGAGGACGCGTCTGTTAAGCTGATCGTCAAATACAAGGACAGGGTTACGACTCAGTCGACAGATCCGGTATTTCCTCTGGATGTAGTGGAAACGGACAAACGAAATTGGAAAGAGAAGAAAGAAGATCTTGAGCAGGATCCGGATGTGGATTATGTGGAGCTTGATGCGAAAGTGTACTCGCAGGGTGCTCCGAATGATACGTTCTACCCCGATCAACAGGTAACCTTTCAGAGAATGAATGTAATAAAGGCTTGGGACCGTTATAAAGACGCTTCCGATGCAGACCCTGTAGTCGCCGTCGTCGATTCAGGTGTGAACGCATCTCACCCTGATTTAAAGGGACAGGTAATTAAAGGGACCAACCTTTTGGAAAGAGGTCAGAATCCAACAGATCATTATGGTCACGGAACACATGTAGCAGGGTTGATAGGAGCAGTTACGAACAATAAGACAGGAGTTGCTTCTCTATCAAAAGGTGATGTCAGAATTATGCCTGTCAAGATGATGGAAGAGAACGAAGGGAGCGTATCAGACCTTATTGATGGTATTGAGTATGCGGTTGATCACAATGCAGACATCATCAACTTGAGCCTCGGTACATATACCTACCGCTCTTCTTTGGAAGAGGCTGTCCAATATGCCGTCGAACATGGGGTGCTTGTTGTCGCGGCGGCCGGAAATGATGAGAAGAACGATACGCTTTATCCAGCGGCATTCGATCAGGTAGTCGCGGTTGGAAGCTACGACCTGAACAAGAAAGAAAAGGCCTCGTTCTCGAATTATGGTGCCGATATCGATGTCGTTACACCGGGGACGGATTTAATCAGTACATATTTGCAAGACGATTACGAATATATGGAAGGAACAAGCATGTCCACCGGCCATGTAAGCAGTCTGGCAGCTATGGTAAAGAATCAAGCTCCTTTCCTGACCGGACAACAGACGAAGCGTCTCATCGAACAGTCGGCATCCCCGGTAGCCGGTGCGTATGATTTAGGGAATGGGATGATTGATGCAGAGAAGACGCTCGCTCAGATTAAAGAATCTCACAGAATCTCAGGCGCCACCGCTGTCGATACGGCTGTCGAAATATCTAAACAGGGTTGGAATGAGCTTCAGCAACAATCCTTGATGGTGGATGGACGTAAACAGGAAGGTAAATTTGTCATCCTCGCAACAGCCAAAGATTTTCCGGACAGCCTTGCTGTATCACCACTCGCCTCCTACTTGAACAGCCCGGTTCTACTGGAGAAGAAAGATAGCTTATCTTCAACTGTTGCGAAGGAATTGAAGCGTCTCGGTGCAACCGATGTGATCATGGTAGGTGGTACCGTTGCTGTCCATCCGGATGTTGAGAAGGATTTGAAGAAAGCGGGATACCGAGTTCATCGCATCAAAGGTGCCGATCGTTACGAAACAGCGATTGCTGTCAATGAGCTGATTTCTTATGACACCAATAAAGCATTTGTTGTTTCAGGTCAGGAATTTCCGGACGCTCTTTCTGCTGCTGGGTACAGTGGGATGAAGCAGTATCCGATTATTTATGTGAAACAAAACAAGATCCCGGAGAGCGCCCGATCCTACTTGGAAGACCTGGGTATTACGAAAGCCTATATTGTCGGTGGAACGAATCCGGTTTCCAACGAGGTGGAAAAGGAACTGGAGGCTCTCAGCCCTTATCGGATATCGGGTGCCACACGTTATGAAACGAATGAAGCCATGCATCGCACCTTTGGAAATAAGCAGGCAGATACCCTCTATTTTACGACAGGTAGAAACTTCCCTGATGCCATGGCGGTGACGCCGCTTGCCGTCCAATCGAACAGCCCTGTCCTTTTGACGAACCAAAATAAGTGGACGACTATGGAACGCAGTATGAAGTTATTCGGAGAGCGCGCCGACTACCATATTATCGGCGGTTCAGAAGCAATCAGCATACCGTTGGCATGGAAAATCGACCGGGTTCTAATAAATTAGTAGTTTCTATAAAACTTTTCTTACAAACGAGTAGAAAATTAACATTTTTCCTTTGCTATCTTTTTTTGCAGGGAATTAGTAGTAGAAATTTAAGGTATAGAAAAGGCTGTCCATTTCGGATATCCCAGCCTGTGAATTCCGCGGTTTAAAAAGGCCTAACAACAGTTAGGTCTTTTTTATTAGGTAAATATTCTGAATTTAATAAATAGTTTGACCTTAATACAACTGTAAAGTAAAATTAATATTGTAATTTTTTGCAATATTTTAATAAATAAAGGAGGTAGAGGAAGGATTTAGTTTGTCAGATTACCAAGAAAACCAGGGAGGTTATTATTTTGGTGTCAAATAAGAAGAATATGAAGAAAAAAGCGCTGTCCGTCCTAGCCAGTGCGGCGATCGTAGCTTCTTCCTTTGCCGGAGTCAGTACATATAGTCCGGGAGCAGTACAGGCAGAAACGAAGGCTCCGAAGACGTTCAACACGCTGTTGAACCAGGAAGAAGTCCTGAAGCTTGCGAATAACGAAGCAGCTACACAGGAACTCGTAATCATCGGTAACGGGAAAACGGATGCTACGAAACAGTTGGAGAAGCTTGGCGTAAAAGTCAAACAAAATCATAAGAACTATGGTTATTTAGCCGATGTACCGACAAACAAAATATTGGATGTCGTCAAACTAGATTCCGTCCGTACGGTCGGAGAGAATGCTAAAGTGGAGCTTGCACCACTGGAGCCGAAGGAACTGAATGCCGATAAACAGAGTGCAGTCGATCCAAAAGCAGATGTCACTCCGGATCAATTGGAAACGCATCCAGCGACAGGGGTCGATGAAATTCAGGATAAGTTCAGCGGAGAGGGGATTCGTGTAGGAATCATTGATTCCGGTCCCGATCCAGGACATGAATCTTTTACGGATCTTCCTGAATTGACAGATGAAGAAAAAGACTCAGGTGTCACGGTGGAGGAAAAATTTGAAGATACACGCAAGTATGGAGATTCTAAGATAACTGAGGTCCGAGATTATACGATCTCTGATTTTCACGCAGCAAACACTGGTGTTTATCCCCTTGAAGACAAATACGCCGAATATCTGGAGAATGAACCATACGGTTATTTCTCAGAAGGTGATGTCGTCTTCATGGAAATTCCAGAAGAATTAGAAGATGCGTTTTCCTTGGATGAAATCAATCCAGATGGAGAAGATGCTTATTTCGGTAGCACCCATTTTAATGCGCTTGCAGACTTGAATGGGGATGGAAGCGAAGAAGTAGATGAAGACGGCAATCCTGTGATGGACAACTTCGGGGTGCTGCTTGTCGGTGATGAAGTGTACATCGATACAGATATCGACGGAGACTTCACGGACGAAACGGCTTATAAAAATGGTGAGGCAGGTACGTTCGATGTTGATGTGACAGACGAAACGGTCGGTGCCAACTTCCGAGTAAACGATATGAACCGCTATGAGGAAGACTTCGGCATTAAAACGGTCAACCTGTTTACGGACTTGAACGGCCACGGTTCTCACGTAGCAGGTATTTCCGCAGCGGATGGACCGCTACGCTCTAACGCGTATGGAGCAGTTGCAGGAGAAGGTGTCGCACCGGGGGCAGATATTGTCGGTATGCGTGTTTTCCAAGAAGACGGCGGTGCCTACACATGGAGCATACAAACGGCCATGATTGATGCGGCTCTACCGGAATCAGAAGGTGGGTTCGGCGTCGATGTTGCAAACTTAAGTCTCGGTTCTTCCCCTGACTTGAACGATGGTACAGGAAGTTACGGCGAGTTGATGACGCTGCTTTCCGATGATTTCGACATCGTTTTCGTCACATCTGCCGGTAATGCAGGTCCGGGGATCGACACGGTCGGGTCTCCCGGGGATGTAGGCAGTGTTATTTCTGTAGGGGCTTATATCAACTCTGAGATGTGGGCGAAAGAATATAACAACTTCCCATATGGAAAAGATAAAGATGGCAATCCACTTGATGGGGAAGGCTTATGGTACTTCTCATCTGTCGGACCGAACGAAGCCGGTGATCAGAAGCCGGATATCGTAGCACCTGGTTCTGCTTATGCCGCCCAGCCGGTTCACCAATATCAAGCAGAAGGCCAGACAGCATATGATGTCCTGCAGGGTACTAGTATGTCAGCGCCGTACGTCGCAGGTGCTGTTGCCGTTCTGAAGTCAGCGGCAGAGAAAGATCGTATGCCTTTTGATTACGAGCTTGCTCGTGAAGCATTGATCCAGACGGCGAGAGAGCTGGATGGTTATGATCGTGCTCAACAGGGTGGCGGCTTGATTGATGTGCCGGCTGCTTATGAGTATATGCGCGATAACTTCATCAGTGAAGTGAAGGATGTCGATGTCACTGTATTCCACGGCGAGAAAGTCGCCGGCGGACCAGGCCTATATGTCCGTAACAAAGACATCCCTGAAACAGTGGAAGTTCTTGTCCACAACACATCCGATGAAGCGAAGAAGTTGGAAGTGAAAGCTTCTGATGATTGGTTTACGCCTTCTGTTAAAGAGGTTTCTCTTGGTGCAGGAGAGTATAAGTATATTACGGTCAATTATGATGCCGAGAAGCTGAAGACGGGCGTCAACGCCGGAACGCTTACATTTGACGATCCTTCTACACCATACGTAGAAGCGCGCAGTGCCCAGACGATCGTTACAGGGTATGAGTTCACAAAAGAGAACAAGCACCGCTTCCGCGCGACGGATGAAGTGCAGGCCGCTCAAACAAAAGGATATACATTTGATGTAGATTCCGGTGTGAGTGAGCTTCGTTTCACACTTGATGCCGTAACGGAGGGTGGCGAAGAGCAGGCAAGCGTCCGTCTTATGGTCTTTGATCCGGATGGAGTTCAAGTAAATGTACCTTCTACCGGCTATGCCGGCTATGGTGGTAAAGACTTGGATGAATATGTTGCCTCCTCACCTAAGCAAGGGGTTTGGGAAGTACATGTATACGGTGCTACCAATCCTGAACAAGGAAAAGAAATGAACAAATATACGTTGGATGCCGTTGCTCAGGACTTCGTCAGTGAGCCGGGTCGTATAGATTTAGGTAAAGTTTCTTCTTCCGAGAAGATAGATAAAGAAGTTACTTTCACGAACTATATGAAGGATGCAAAAGACGTTAAATTTGAAACGGTCGGATTCACAGGACCGATCAAAGACACGATTAAGGGAACAGTGAAGCAGGATACGGAAGCATCCCAGGTGGATGGAGAAGTTATCGATATTGATATCGAGAACAACGTGTCTCTAAGTGTGGATGTTGCCCCGGCTGCCCCGGCTGATTTGGACTTGTTCCTATTCCGCGACGGAGAACTGGTAGCAGCCAGTGCGAGTGCTTCGGATAGTGAAGCTTTCTCTGTTAAAGGACTTCCGGATGGACAATACCAGATTGCTGTTGACTACTTCGGTACAGGTACCGCTTCTGTCGATTACACCTTGAATATGACAGAAGAAAAGGTCCTTTCCTATGATTCCGAAGACAAGGGTGAAGGATCCGTTAAAGCAGGGAAAGACGCTGCGAAAGTGGACGTTGGACAATCTGTAACGGTTCCTGTCTCCATTACGACACCGGAGAAATCCATCAAAGGATACTCCGCGCTTTACATGGTCGACAAAGCGACAGATGAAGTGCTCGATCTCGTTCCAATTACGACAGATGCGGACATTGTACAAGTGCTGTCCGGAAAAGAACGGGTAGGAACAGCTATTGAAATTTCTAAGGAACTTTATCCTGATGGCGGTGCAGATACAGTCATCGTAACCACAGGATTTAACTTCCCGGATGCTCTTTCTGCCGGACCACTAGCTTCCGCAGCAGAAGCACCGATCATACCGGTAAACAGTAAAGGTAAATTAACAGATGCAGCCCTTAAGGAAATCAAACGCCTTGGTGCGAAGAACGTGTATCTGTTAGGCGGTGAAGGTGCGGTTTCTAAAGAAGTGTTCAGCCAATTGAACACGATCAGCATTGCATCTGATAAGGTTGAACGTTTGTCAGGTGACACCCGTTATGAAACAAACCTTGCGATCGCAGATGAGCTGCAGAATTCCTTTGGATTCGAAGGCAACGGTGTCTTCCTTGCTACAGGTAAGAACTATGCGGATGCTTTGAGTGCTGCTTCTCTTGCCGGAGCAGAAGGAATGCCGATCGTTTTGACAGATGGTAAGAAGCTGTCTAAAGAAGCAATGGCCATCCTGGAAGATGAAGATGTCTATGTTGTCGGTGGAACTGGTGTCATCTCGGATGACCTGGTGAAACAAGTCGACAAGAAGGCTCTTTCCGTGGAACGCCTGTCCGGTACGAACCGTTACGGTACGCTTGTATCCCTGTTGAAAGAGTTCGGACCGAACACTGGTGAATTGTATGTGGCAAGCGGACGAAATTATCCGGACGCTCTCGCAGCAGCACCACTGGTAACAGGTAATGGAGGATCGCTTCTATTGGTCGATCCAGAGAAGCTTCCGAAAGAATTGGATGCTTATTTGACGAAATACGTCTATACGACTGATGTTACATCCGTAACCGTTCTTGGTGGAGACGGCGCTGTCAGCCCGGCAGTTAAAGAAGCTCTACAGAAGAAAGTTACAGAATAAAGTAGTCGCAGGAGAGTACTTTCCCGAGTCAGGGAAGGTACTCTTTTTGTGTATAGATTTCGTTCGGCTCCTGATAATAGAAGATAAAGAAGATAGGGAGTGAACGAAATGTCTACTGTGGAACTTATCCTCAGGCTGTTACTTGCCTTTACGACGTTACTTCTTCTTACTAGGTTGATGGGGAGGAAAGAGATATCCCAGATGACTTTCTTTAATTTCGTTTCGGCAATCTCTGTAGGCACAATAGGAGCTTCACTTGCCATTGATTCTACCCTGAGTGTTCGGAACGGCATCATCGCTCTTCTTGCATGGAGTGTCTTTACCGTTCTGCTCGGTTATTTGGATCTCAAGTCAAAGCCTATCAGGGAAGTGATGAACGGGCAGCCCATCATCTTGATTAAAGATGGAAAGATAGAAAAAAATGCCTTAAAGAAGGCACGCCTGGATTTGGATGCGCTGCGGGTATTGCTGAGGAAAAAGAATGCATTTGCGGTCGCTGAGGTTGACATGGCTGTGTTTGAAATCGACGGTACGGTTTCTGTCCTGAAATACCAGCAGAATAGAACGGCTACGAAAAGGGATACCGGTACTCCACCAATCAGAAAAGTGTACCCTGCGCCGACGACTTTAATAGCGGATGGAAGAAAGATTGAACACAATTTGAAAGAATTGGGCATTACAGAGCAGTGGCTGGATGCAAGGTTGGCAGACAGTGGTGTGCAGGACATAAAAAATGTCTATTATGCAGAAGTACAGGAAGATGGAAAACTCCATGTAGATTGCAGCGAATGAAAATGAAACACCTAAAAAAGCCGCCTGTTTTTCCAGGTGGCTTTTTTAGGTGTTTCATATGGATATTTCTTCAAAAGTTGTTGTTTTTTTAGAAAATTTCAAATAATATAGAAGTAACATACTAACCGGTAGGTATGTGTATCGATGAAGAGGGGGAAAAGTTATGCATTTACGTTTGACCGATGAACAGGAAATGGTCAGAAAAACAATACGAAAATTTGTGGAGAAAGAATTGATACCTCTTGAAAATGATGTGCTTAGAAGTGAACGGGAAGGAAAGCCCAGTCTTCCTGCCGGGAAATTAGAGGAGCTGCAGCAGAAAGCGAAGGATGCCGGGTTCTGGGGCATAAATACCCCTGAAGAATATGGAGGAGCTGACCTCGGTCAGATGATGCTCGCCATCGTCATGATGGAGGTTTCCCGCACGTTCGTTCCGTTTCAGTTCGGTGGTTCTGCAGACAATATTCTTTACTATGGGAACGAAGAGCAAAAGGAGAAATACCTGCTCCCTACCATCAATGGAGAGAAGAAATCCTGCTTTGCCATGACAGAACCGGGGGCGGGATCGGATACGAGGAACATAAGGATGACGGCCGTGAAAGATGGAGACGGCTGGGTGTTAAACGGGGAGAAAACATTCATCACTGGTGGAAACGAAGCGGATTTCGTTATGGTCATCGCCATCACGGACAAAGAGCTTCACCAAACGTCCAACGGAAGGGAAGGAGTCACCTGCTTTATCGCTGACCGCGATATGGGGTGGAAGTCTGAATATATTCACACGATGGGAGAATGGGGACCGGCGGGGCTTGTTTTCGACAATGTACGTGTCCCGGAAGAAAATATTCTCGGTGAACTTCATAAAGGATACGACCTCGGCTTGGAATGGATTGGCTTCGCCCGCTGGATCGTTGGAGCACGGGCGGTCGGCGCAGCAGAACGTCTTCTCAATATGGCAATCGACTACGCCAATGAGCGGGAAACCTTTGGTAAGCCGATTTCAACGAGACAGGCGATCCAGTGGCAGATTGCTGATTCCGCAGTAGAGATTGAAGCGGCGAAGTGGCTGGTGTTAAACGCTGCGTTCACCCTGGATCAGGGGGAAGATAACAGACATTATGCTTCGATGGCCAAACTGTATGGGGCTAACATGGGAAACAACGTTATCGACCGCGTCTTACAGATCCATGGCGGCATGGGGTATACGAAGGAACTGCCGATTGAGCGCTGGTACAGAGAAGCGAGGCTTTGGAGGATTTACGACGGAACAGATGAAATTCAAAGGCTGATCATATCTCGAAATTTACTTAAAGGGCATGTGAAAATTGGATAAAGGAGGGGAAGCATCATGGCGGACAGATTTAAGAATCGTGTCGCTTTTGTAACCGGTGGAAGCCGCGGGATCGGCAAGGGTATTGCCAAACACTTGGCATTGGACGGTGCAAAAATCGCTGTCATCGATATTAATGAAGAAGCGCTGCAGGAAGTAGAAGCAGAATTTAAAGAAGAAGGACTTGAGCTGTACACGAAAGTCGCGGACGTCAGTGACTTCAGCCAGGTGGAAGATGCGATGCAGGAAGCCTATAAGCGCTTTGGATCGATCGACATTCTTGTCAACAATGCTGGTGTAATCAAAGATAATATGCTGTTTAAAATGACAGCAGAGGACTGGGATACAGTCATGAACGTTCATTTGAAAGGGTCGTTCAACGCTGCCAAAGCTGCACAAAAGTACATGGTTGAAAGTAAATACGGAAGAATTATAAACATTTCCTCCACATCTGCTTTAGGAAACCGGGGACAGGCAAACTATGCCACAGCGAAAGCCGGCCTGCAGGGGTTTACAAAAACGCTTGCCATTGAGCTTGGAAAATTCGGTATTACCGCAAATGCCGTTGCGCCGGGATTCATCGAAACAGAAATGACGAAGCAGACGGCTGAAAGGGTAGGAATTTCTTTTGAAGAAATGATTCGCTTAAGCGTTCAGAATATACCGGTAGGCCGGAGCGGGCATCCGGAAGATATTGCGAACGCAGTGGCGTTTTTCGCTGACGAAAAATCTTCGTTCGTAAGCGGGCAGGTCATCTATGTCGCCGGTGGCCCGAGAAACTAAAAGGAGGATACCTATGTTTAAACATGCGGTCGGAAAGAAATCCGAAAAAGTGAAGAACACGGTAGAGCGGGGAGCGGTCATCAAGTTCGCCGAGGCAATCGGTGACCCTCACCCTGTTTATTTGGATGATGTCGCTTACACGCGTAATATTGCTCCACCAACATTTCCGAGAGTGTTTGATTATGGAAGCGTGAAGGGTCTGGATCTTCCCGCTAAAGGGCTTATCCACGGAGAGCAGCACTATCATTATGAGCGCCCGCTGTTCGTTGGGGAGGAAGTGCTCTGTTATACGGTCATCGAAGATTATTACGAACGGAGCGGCTCCAGCGGCAATATGGGATTCTTGAAAGTGAAGAAGTATGGAGAGGACTTGGAAGGTCGTTTGATTTTCTCAGAGGAGCAGACAGCGATCATTACGGAGGCGGTCAGGAAGGAGATGCGCGTATGACGAATTGGAAAGCTGGGGAAACCCTCGATACGGTGACGATGAAACCGGTAACGAGGCTGGATTTGATCAAGTATGCAGGAGCATCCGGCGATTACAATCCGATCCACACGATCGATAAGGAAGCGGAAAGGGCAGGACTTCCGGGGGTGATCGCTCACGGCATGTGGACGATGGGGAATTTGTCCAAGCTGTTTACTCCTTACTATGACCAAGGCTTCATCCAGGATTATTCCATCCGCTTCAAGGGCATGGTGTTCCTTGGTGATGTACTCACCCTTCATGCGGAAGTGGAAGAGGATACGGAAGAGAAGACTACGTTCCGCGTGTATGCAAGGAATCAGAAAGAAGAAGATGTCATCAAAGGGAATGTTGTATTTTGTAAGCGTTTAATAGAAGCGCCTATTCATTAAGGAGGATGTTATATGTACTTTGAACATTCCGATAAGGTAAAAGCCTTGCAGGAGAAGTTGAAGGAATTCATGGATACACATATCTACCCGAACGAAGCGATCTACGAAGAACAGCTTGGAAAACAGGATCGTTTCGAGAACATTCCGCCAATCATGGACGAATGGAAGCAGAAGGCCAAAGAAGCAGGGCTTTGGAACTTGTTCTTACCGGACAGCGAATATGGAGCAGGTTTGACGAACATGGAGTATGCTCCACTGTGTGAAATTATGGGACGTTCCTTCGTCGGACCGGAAGTGTTCAACTGTGCGGCACCTGACACAGGTAACATGGAAGTGCTCGTCCGATACGGAACGGACGAGCAGAAGAAGCAGTGGCTTGAACCGTTATTAAACGGAGAGATCCGTTCCTGTTTCTCGATGACCGAGCCGGATGTTGCTTCATCGGATGCTACGAATGTGCAGACGAGTATCACGAGGGTCGGGGATGAATATGTCATCAACGGAACGAAATGGTGGTCCTCCGGAGCAGGAGATCCTCGTTGTAAAATCAGCATTTTAATGGGTAAAACGGACCCCGATGCACCGAAGCATGAGCAGCAGTCGATGATTCTTGTTCCACTGGATACAAAAGGCGTCACTATCAAACGGATGCTTCCGGTATTCGGTTATGACCATGCGCCTCACGGTCATGCGGAGATAGAATTCAAGGATGTGCGCGTTCCGGCCACTAATTTGCTTTGGGGAGAAGGAAAAGGATTTGCCATCGCACAAGGCCGTCTCGGCCCGGGACGTATTCACCACTGTATGCGCACAATCGGTGCAGCAGAACGCGCGCTTGAACAGATGTGTGCACGTGTTCAGGAACGTACAGCGTTTGGAAAGAAAATCGCGGATCAAGGAGTTGTTCGGGAATGGATCGCTGATTCACGGATAGAAATCGAACAGGCCCGTCTTTTGACACTGAAGGCTGCGTACATGATGGATACAGTTGGAAACAAGGAAGCAAAATCGGAAATCGCGATGATCAAAGTAGTGGCACCCAACATTGCCTTGAATGTCATCGACAGAGCCATCCAGGCTTTCGGTGCTTCCGGTGTCAGTGAAGATCAGTCCCTTGCCGCAAGCTGGGCCAACATCCGCACCCTTCGTCTTGCGGACGGTCCGGATGAGGTACACCGGCGTGCGGTAGCGAAGTATGAACTGCAAAAAGCTTCAAAGAGGAGCGAAGTCCATGCACGCTAAAGACCTTTTCGATTTAAGCGGCAAAGTAGCCGTCGTTACCGGAGGTGGTCGCGGGCTTGGGAAGCAGATCGCGCTTGGCTTGGCCGAGTCAGGTGCACATGTCGTCGTTTGTTCAAGGAAACTAGAGCCCTGTGAACAAGTGCGTGATTTGCTTAAAAAAGAAGGGGTCGATGCGCTGGCGTTCGAGTGCGACGTAACAGATGCTTCCAGCATTCAGCATGTGGTCGATCAGACCGTGGATCATTTCGGCCGCATTGATATTTTGGTCAATAACAGCGGGGCGACCTGGGGAGCACCAATGGAAGAAATGCCGCTTGCAGCCTGGCAGAAGGTCATGGATGTGAACGTCACAGGAACGTTCCTCATGTCCCAGGCCGTAGGAAAAATAATGCTGGAACAAGGAGAAGGAAACATTATTAACATCGCTTCCGTAGCTGGAATGAAAGGGTCTGATCCGGAACAAATGGATACAATCGGTTATAACTCAAGCAAAGGTGCCGTCCTTACGTTTACAAAAGATCTTGCCGTCAAATGGGGTCCCCGTGGTATCCGCGTTAATGCGATTGCACCTGGATTCTTCCCGACGAAAATGTCCAAGGTTCTGATGGAGCGGGGAGAGGATACGTTTCTTAATCGGACGCCTCTGCGGAAGTTCGGCGGCGATGATGATTTGAAAGGAACGGCAATATTCTTAAGTTCACGGGCGTCGAACCATATTACAGGGGATGTCGTCATCATCGATGGTGGTTCTCATGCTATGTGACATTTTCGAAGGGAGTGGAGTAATTGGGGAATAGAGATGCAGTGATCGTATCAGCAGTCCGGACGGCCATTGGAAAGCAGGGAGGTTCTCTTGCAACCGTACCGGCGCATGTTCTTGGCGCAGAAGTTATTAAGGAAGCCGTGAAGCGTGCGAAAGTCAATCCCGAACAGATTGAAGACGTCATTTTCGGTAATGTTTTGAGCGGGGGAGGAAATATTGCCAGATTTTCCGCCCTGCAGACAGGGTTATCAATGAAAATCCCCGGATTGACGGTGGACCGCCAGTGCGGGTCCGGGGTGAATGCTATTCACTTAGCTGCTCAAGCCATTAGATCTGGAGACGGAGATGTATATGTCGCTGGGGGAACAGAAAGCATGAGCAGGGCTCCTTATCTGATGGATCGGCCGGAGCGTCCCTACAGTCCTGTCCCCCCATCGTTCCGATCCTCACAGTTATCGCCGAAGGAGATTGGAGATCCACCCATGGGAATCACGGCAGAAAACCTTGCCGAACAGTACAATATATCCCGGGAGGATCAAGATGCGTTTGCCCAGCGTAGTCAGGAGCGGATGGGGCTGGCCATGGCAGAAGGGCGGTTCGATGAACAGATTGTACCTCTTCACATTCCAGTGCGGAAAGGTGAACCGGTCGAATTTAAACAGGATGAACATCCACGACCGTCCTCAACGATTGAGGGGATGGCGAAGCTGAAGCCTGCATTTGCTCAAGGGGGCAGTGTGACGGCAGCCAACAGTTCCGGGTTGAACGATGCCGCTGCTGCATTAACCCTTATGTCGCGTGAAAAAGCGGAGGCGGTTGGAGTGGAGCCGCTCGCAAAAATTGTTGCCTGTACGGTTGCCGGCGTTGACCCTAACATTATGGGGATAGGTCCGGTTCCCGCCACACAAAAAATCATGGAGCAGACGGGATTATCACTGGCTGACATGGATGTCATTGAAATTAATGAGGCGTTCGCAGCCCAGGTTCTTGCCTGTCAGGCGGAATTGAAAATGAATATGGAGAAGGTGAACGTTAACGGCGGAGCCATTTCTCATGGCCATCCACTTGGTGCGACCGGAGCGATCCTGACGACGAAAGCAGCCTATGAGCTGAAACGCATCGGTGGAAGATATGCGTTGATCACGGCTTGTATCGGAGGCGGCCAGGGGATATCGATGATCATCGAACGTGATTGACGAAATCCGTCGCTTTTTCCCGATTTAGGAATGTTATAATTTATATCATCCCTAAACGAGAGGATCGTGTTGTTCTATGCGAGATAAAATCATTCATACCAGTATCCACCTTTTTGATGAAAAAGGATTTACCGAAACGTCTCTGCAGGAAATCGTGGAAGAGATCGGTGTAACAAAAGGTACCTTTTACTATTATTTCAAAAACAAACAGGAGCTTTTGACGGTCATCCATTTGGACTTCATTGAATTTCTTTTGCGGAACCAGGAGGAGATTCTGCATGACGTCTCGAAAGATAGCAAGCAAAAGCTCCGCAGCATGATTTATATGAGTATCCACAGCATTAAGGATCGAAAGCAGAGTGCCCGAATCTTTTTCCGTGAAATGCGGAATCTGGGTCCGGATTACTTGGAACCGATTATTGAAAAGAGGGACCAGTTCCGGGTGAATGTCCAAAAGGTAGTCGAGGAAGGAATCTCGAACGGGGAGTTCGAGGAAGGGATGAATCCGGATATGGTGACACGTGGAATTCTTGGTATGACAAACTGGAGCTATTATTGGTTCGATCCAACCGGGAAAGTTTCGGAGGAGGATCTCACTTCCATTTATCTTGAAATGATTTTGAACGGAATTGCAAAATCCTGATAGCTCTTTAAGAGCTATCGCCATAACATACTGACTGGTCAGAAGGGGTGAGGAAGTGGAGCATGAGAGTAAAGTGAGGGTCCGTTTCTGCGAGACGGATATGGCTGGACACGTCAATAATACAAGCTACTTCATCTACTTGGAAGAGGCACGGGGAAAGTTCTTTCAAGATATTTTCCCGAGCCACTTGAATACAGTTGGAACGTTCATCCTTGCAACAACGACGTGTGATTTCGTCAGCCAGGCCTATTTCGGACAGCCGCTTATTGTCCAGTCCTGGGTATCTGATATCGGCAACAGCAGTTTTTCCTTCGGGCATCGGATCATCGTCGAAGGAACAGAGGAGCTGGTAGCGAAAGCGAGTGCCGTCATTGTTCATTTCAATTATGATAAGCAAATAAGTGAACGGATTCCCGATGAGCTTCGCCTTTTACTTGACGATTGTCTTATGACGGAAAGGAGTGGGAGCCGTGGGAAGATTTGATTCCACAGTCGCCGTCGTGACCGGAGCCGGCAGCGGAATCGGAGCAGCGACTGCTATGAGACTGGCTGAAGAAGGAGCGGTTGTGGTCCTTGTAGGACGGACGACTTCCAAGCTTGAGCATGTGGCAGCGGATATTCAGGAAGCGTTCGGAGCGCGAAGAGCTTCGATTTATCAAGCAGACGTTTCCGAAGAGGAGCAGGTAGCTGGTCTTGCTGCTTTTCTCTACGAAACATATGGGAACGTGGATGTTCTGGTTAACAACGCGGGAACCTCCGGGAAATCTTCTATTCTGGAAATGGAAGCGTCGGAATGGGACCGCATTCAGGACGTGAACCTGAAGAGTGTCTTCCTCGTATCGAAGGCATTGGCACCACTGATGATGGAGAAGGAAAGTAGAAAACGGTCGATTGTGAATGTTGCTTCTTTGTCCGGACATAAGGCAGGAGCGAAAATTCCGCATTACAGTTCATCAAAAGCCGCGGTCATCAATTTCACGAAAGCGCTGGCATTGGAGTTCGCAGATTCCGGTGTACGCGTCAATTCCGTTTCTCCCGGATTTGCAGTGACATCGATGACCGAAGAAGGGTTGAAAAATGAAAAATTTGAGAAGTCTATTCAACGTCATACAGCATTGAAAAGGGTAGGAAAACCGGAAGAGATTGCAGCCGTCATCTGCTTTGCAGCTTCCGAAGAAGCATCCTATATGACAGGCACCGATTTGCTGGTCGATGGAGGATGGATGATCAGCTGAATTTTCGCCCCTTTTAGAAAGCGCTTACAGAAAAGTCTTGTGAAAAAGGAAGAAGGAGGACTATGTATGCACACGAAACATTATGAATTCTGGCCTAAGCTTACGAAGTCACTGACCATTCCGGAAACCTCGATATATGAAAACCTGCAAGTGTCCGCACGCCGCTATCCGAAGCATGCGGCCATTTCTTATTATGGCACGACTATACCGTATGAGAAGCTGCTGGGGGAAGTTGATGCCCTTGCCGGATATATGCAGAAAGAGTGGGAGGTCAAAAAAGGGGATAAAATCCTTTTATTGATGCAGAATGCCCCTCAGTATATCGTCAGTTTTTTTGCCATTCTGCGTACAGGAGCTGTTGTCGTTCCCATCAATCCGATGTTGAAAGCAGAAGAGCTCGCGTTTTATGTGAAAGACGGATCCATCGAGCATGCCATTGCAGGTCAGGAGCTTATGTCCGTCGTGGAACCGCTGCTAACATCTACGACTTTACATAGCATTCTGTCTGCGGCGTATTCCGATTATCGCGGGAAGAAGGATGAAGAACTCCAGCCGCAGGAAGTAACAGCAGAGAAAAGGGTATTCGAATCGGAAGCGATTACGCACTGGAGCGATGCTCTGGAGCGGGAGCATACACCGATAGATGTCGATGTCCGCGCAGAAGATCTTGCCGTCATGCCTTATACTTCGGGAACGACAGGGCTGCCGAAAGGATGTATGCATACGCATCGTACGGTTCAGGCAAATACACTCGGTGCCTTCTATTGGTCCAGGACGACGATGGATTCCAAGTCGCTCGCGACGCTTCCATTCTTCCATGTTACAGGTATGGTCCACAGTATGCTTATGCCTGTCTATAGTGGCAATACCGCAGTCGTAATGACGCGGTGGAACCGGGAAATGGCAAGACGGACGATCAGAGATGAAACATGTACGCACTGGGTGACAATCAGCACAATGCTTGTTGATTTTCTTGCCAATCCGGAAGTGAAAGCAGAGGATTTGACCACTCTCTACGCCATCTCCGGCGGAGGAGCATCCTTTCCAAAAGCGCTTGGTGAAAAACTGTACAAGCTTACCGGCCTCGAATTTGTTGAAGGATACGGTTTGTCCGAAACAATCGCCCAAACCCATTTTAATCCACCGGATCGTCCGAAGATGCAATGTCTCGGTATTCCATCGTTCAATGTGGATGCGAGAATTATAGATCCTGCGACCTTGGAGGAGGTCGGGACGGGAGAAGTCGGTGAAATCGTTGTGAACGGTCCACAAATCATGGTCGGGTATTACAATCGTCCGGAGGAGAACGAGCATGCGTTTCTTGATATGGACGGAAAGAGCTTTTTCCGAACGGGGGACATCGGCCGGATGGATGAGGAGGGCTATTACTTTATCGTCGATCGACTGAAACGAATGATCAATGCTTCAGGGTATAACGTATGGCCGACAGAGGTGGAATCCGCTCTCTATGATCATCCCGCTGTCCAGCAGGCCTGTGTCGTCGGTGTACCGGATCCGCGTAAAGGAGAAAATATCAAAGCGTTCGTCATTCTGAACGAATCCTACGAAGGTGATATTACAGAAGAAGAAATCATTGCATGGTCGAAAGAGAGAATGGCCGCTTATAAATATCCGCGGATGATTGAATTCATCCAGGAACTTCCGATGACCAACAGCGGAAAGATTTTGTGGCGGAAACTGCAGGAGGATGAACGCAAAAAGGTCGAAGCCAATCAAGAATCCTGAACACCGATGCCCCGGGCGGCCGGGGCATATGCTTAAAAATCGAGCGTAAAGGGGAAGTTTCATGGATATTCTGATGCAACAGTTGTTCAATGGCTTGACAATCGGAAGTGTCTACAGTCTGGTTGCCCTTGGTCTCACCCTTGTTTACGGTATTCTTCATATTCCTAACTTTGCTCACGGTGCATTATATATGCTCGGGGCGTATGTCACTCTGACTATGATGCTGCTTTACGGTGTCCATTACTGGGTTGCTATGGCCGTCTCCGTCCTCGTTGTCGGTCTGCTTGGTGTACTGATGGACCGGATTGTATTTCATCCGCTCCGTAACGCCCCGCCGATCCATGACAAAATTGCCGCCATCGGAATCCTGTTATTTTTGGAAGCTTTCGCTCAATTAATTTGGGGAGCAGATTACCGCACGATGGTTACCCCATATGGGCAGGTCGTCGATATTTTTGGAATGACGGCGACGGTGCAGCGGGTGCTGATCAACGTTGGTGCCATTGTTGTCATGGTCCTCCTCTATTTGTTCCTGAAAAAGACATACGTCGGAGCGACGATTATCGCGATGGCTCAGAATCGGGAAGGGGCACACCTTGTCGGTATCAACACAAACAAAGTTGCCATGCTGACGTTCATGATCTCAGGCGCGCTTGCCGCCATTGCTGCTTCCTTGTCTGCACCGATTAACCTCGTTTTTCCGGGAATGGGCCACCTCGTTATATTGAAGGCATTTGTCATCATTATCATCGGTGGTATGGGCAGCGTCCCGGGGGCGATTCTCGGCGGCTATATTCTTGGCTTTACCGAGAGTCTCGGTGCAACCTATATATCCAACGATTATAAAGACATTATCGCGTTTCTGCTTCTGGTCGCCATCTTGTCCATCAAGCCTAAAGGTTTATTTGCAAGGGAGGGATTTTGATTGGGAGCGCTTCTTAAACAACGGGGCTGGATTATTGGGTTCATCCTCGTCGCTGTTTTGTTTCCCTTCGTTCTGAATAACGGTTATTTCCTTCATGTATTGACTTTGGCCTTCATATGGATGATTGCGGTCTATGGGTTGAACCTGCTCGCTGGTTATACGGGATATCTGTCCCTTGCCCATGCCGGCTTCTTCGCTGTCGGAGCTTATGCTCTGGGACTCCTCACGGTCAAGGCAGAACTCAACTACTGGCTGTCTCTTCTGCTTGCCTGCCTGATCACAAGCGCCATCGGCTGTCTCGTCGGATTAATTGCTCTTCGGACGAGAGAACACTTCTTTGCGATCTACACGCTTTGTGTCGGTTACATCATCTACCTTGTCATTGATAAATGGGACAGTCTCACAGGCGGTGTCCGCGGTTTGATTGGAATCCCCGCCCCCTCCGCAATTGGACCATTGTCATTTGACACACCACTCTCTCAATATTACTTAATCCTATTTTTTCTTTTACTCACCATACTCGTTATGTACCGCATCGTACACTCGCTGACCGGCCGTACTTTTATAGCCATCCGTAATGGGGAGGATCTTGCAAAAACTATCGGTATTTCGACCATGAAGAATAAGCTGATTGTCTTTGTCCTGTCTGCCTTCTTTGCTGGATTTGCCGGTGCTCTCTATGCATCTTTCATTCGATTCATAGGTCCTGATATTGGCTATATGACGGTCATCTTCGACTTGTTGACGTACATGCTTGTCGGCGGGATCGGCACTTTAGCAGGACCGATAGTCGGTACGTTTCTCATCGTAGCCCTGTCCCAGTCGCTTCAATTTCTGCAGGATTATCGAATGCTGATCTTCGGTCCACTCCTCACCCTGTTAATCATTTTCTATCCGAGGGGGATTGCCGGAGCTTATATGGACTGGCGCGTAAAGATGGGGTCGAAGAAGCGGTCGGAAACGAAAAGGCGCCAAGCGTATTTCGACCCACAGGAAGAAGAATCGGAACAAAAAGTGAAGGAGGGATGAGGATGTTAATGGAAACGAAGGGGCTGACGAAACGCTTCGGAGGCCTTGTCGCTGTCAATGAAGTGGACTTCACAATTGAAGCAGGGAAAATCAATGCCATTATCGGTCCGAACGGTGCCGGGAAATCGACATTCTTCAATTTGTTAAGCGGGACCTATACACCGAGTACCGGTCAAGTATTCTACAAGGGAGAAGATATTACAAAGCTGCCTCCGAACAGGATTGCGAAGCTCGGAGTGGCACGAACCTTCCAAACCACTAATTTATTTGAACAGGCAACGGTGCTTGATAACGTCATTGTTGGACATCGTCTGAGAACGAATTCCAATCTGTGGGATGCCATTCTCCGAACGAAGCGATTCCACAGAGAGGAGAAGAAGTGTCGGGATAAGGCGATGGAAGTCCTGGAGTTTGTCGGACTGACGGACGTCCGCGACAAAGTTGCGGGAGGAATATCCCAGGAAGAAAAGAAACGTGTCGCTTTTGCTCTGGCACTCGCTACCGACCCGGAAGTGGTTTTTCTCGATGAACCGACCGCAGGTATTAACCCCGGGGAGACGGAGGGCCTGGCAGAGCTCATGCAGAAAATGGTCAAACGTGGTATTACTGTCTGTCTGATTGAGCACAAAATGAAGATGATTATGAAACTTGCAGGCAAAATCATGGTGCTGAATTACGGCGAGAAGATTGCGGAAGGGACAGCTGATGAAGTAATGAATAACCAAGCTGTCATCGAAGCCTACCTGGGAGGGAGTGCCAGTGCTTGAACTGTTGGATGTGACTGTGAAATATGGCGATCTTGCCGCTGTCGAACATGTCAATCTCCGCGTAGCGGAAGGGGAACTCGTTGTGCTCCTCGGTTCGAACGGTGCGGGGAAAAGCACTACTTTCCATACGGTGAGCGGACTTCATAAACCGAGCACCGGTACAATTCTGTTTGAAGGAAAACCCATTCAAGGGACAGCTCCGGATAAAATTGTCCGTTCCGGTATTGTTCAGTGTGCGGAAGATCGAAAACTTTTTCCGCAAATGTCTGTGAAAGAGAATCTTGTAATGGGAGCATATGTGCACAGGAGAAAGCGGAAACAGGTTCAACAATCTTTGGAAGAAGCCTATGAGCTCTTTCCGATCCTTCGCGATAAGAAGGAAGATGCTGCCGGATCACTCAGTGGAGGACAGCAGCAGATGCTGGCCATTGGACGGGCTATGATGGCGAAGCCTAAGCTTCTGCTTCTAGACGAGCCATCCATCGGACTCGCACCGCTCATTGTCGAGCAAATGTTTGACGTCATCCGGAAGATTAATAAGGACGGGACAACGGTGCTGCTTGCGGAACAGAATGCCTATGCAGCTTTGAAGATTGCGGATCGCGGCTACGTATACGAAAGCGGCAGAGTTGTTGTCCAAGGAACGGCGGAAGAACTGCTGGCCAACGATACCGTAAGAAAAGCATATATTGGTGCGTAATCACAAGTCAGTTAAAAACCATAGGAGGATTATACGATGAAATCTATGAAACTATCGGTTTTGTTCGTGATGTTGGCGATGATGATGGTTATGGCAGGATGTATTGATAACCCGTCCACCCAGTCGGGAGGAGAAGGAGAGGCAGATGCAAAAACGAATGAGCCGGAAGTGAAGGACGGGGAGGAAGTCGTCCATATCGGATACAGTGGTCCTTTGAGTGGTCCTGCGGCCTACTATGGGGAAAGAACCTTGAACGGGCTTTCGATGGCAGTGGATGAAATTAATGAGAACGGTGGTTTTGAAATCGATGGACAGACGTATAAGTTCAACGTCGTTGCTCTCGACGACAAATACCTCCCGAACGAAACGGCAGCGAACGCTAAACGCATGCTTCAGGAGAATGACACACCGATCATTTTCTCTCCTCACAGCGGTGGAATCAAAGCAATGCAGGTCTTCAATGAAGAGGAAAATTTCTTAGTAGCCGCCTATTCCAGTGAGCCGGACATTACAGCAGCAGGCAATGAACTGACGGTAAGAATTCCGCCCAGCTATGATGGCTATTTGGAGCCGTTCACTAATTATGCCATGGAGAACCATGGGAAGAAGCTCGCAGCACTCCCTGCAGCGACACAATACGGAAAAGACTGGACGGAAGCACTTGTTCCTTACTGGGAGGAGCAGGGTGGCGAGGTCGTCTACAACTCCTCCATCGATTTCACAAAAGATACGGATTTCTTCACACTCGTGACAAATGCGCTGAAGGAAGATCCGGACGTACTCTTTATCGGAGGACCTTCGGAACCGACGGCGAAAGTAGCCAAGCAGGCAAGAGAGCTTGGTTTTGAAGGCGGATTCCTTGTCATGGACCAGGCGAAGTTCGATGAGATGAAAGTCGTTACAGAATCCTATGACATGTTGAACGGTTCTGTCGGAGTGCTTCCATTAGTAGATTCTGATTTTCCGGGTACGGCTGAATTCATAGAAAAATATGAAGCTGAACATGGGGAAACACCTGGATCGGAGGCCGGCTATCACTATGTTGCCACGTATATTTTTATGGAAGCAATGAAAGCAGCAGGCAGTGTCGATAATCCTGAGGCAATCCGGGCAAATATGCAGAAAGGTCTGGAAGCACTGCCGGAAGAGAAGCAGGTTTATACCATTGTTAAGTTGGATGAGAACGGTGGCTTCCATACCAATCTTCGTATCGGTGTCATTGAAGAGGGCAAAGTTGTCGACCTGGCTGTAGAATGACGGGATGGCCGGTTTTATCAGTAGACTGATAGACCGGCTTTTTCTTATATAGAAGGAAGAAAAAGGAAGGGAGAGCGGCAGATGGATTTCACCTTGGGAAAAGACGTGGAATTATTGAAGAAAAACGTCAGAGAATTTGTCCAGTCGGAAGTGGAAGCGGCAGCGGCAGTCATCGAAAAAGAAGACAGGATTCCCGATAAGATCTTGGAAGCTTCCAAACAGATGGGCTTGTTTGGTTTGAGTATACCGGAAGCCTATGGAGGACTTGGCATTGGAATGGTCGGTAAGTGTGCACTTTATGAAGAAATTGGAGCGACACACAACGGTTATACCACGATGATCGGTGCGCATACGGGTATTGGAACAGTGGGCATTGTCGAGATGGGAAATGATCTTCAGAAAGAAAGGTATCTTCCCTCTATGGCAAGGGGGGATTCGATTGGCGCATTCGCCCTTACCGAGCCGAGTGCCGGTTCCAACGCCTCCAATTTGAAGACGACAGCCGTCAAACATGGCGATACGTATCTGTTAAACGGAACGAAGCACTATATAACAAACGCACCTATTGCGGATGTGTTCACGGTAATGGCAGTGACCGATCCGGAGAAAGGAGCGAAGGGGATTACGTCGTTCCTCATACAGAAGGATTTTCCGGGCTTTCACGTAGGGGCAGTAGAACCGAAGATGGGGCTTCACGGCTCCCAGTCGGCGGAAGTCATTATGGAAGATTGTGAGGTGCCGGAAGCGAATGTTCTTGGAGAAATCGGTCAAGGTTATGTCAACGCGCTTAAGATACTTGCCAATGGCCGGGCAGGACTGGCTGCAAGGAATCTCGGCTCCTGTCAAAAGCTGCTCGACTTATCGATGCACTATACCCGGGAACGGGAACAGTTCGGCGTTCCAATCATTGATCATCAAGCAGTAGCTCATATGGTCTCGGAAATGGCGGTGGAAATAGAAGCACTTCGCGCACTGACCTACAAAGTTGCCTGGATGGTCGATCAAGGACAGAAGGTGATCAAGGAAGCTGCCATGCTTAAGTTATATGGTTCCGAGGTCTACAACCGCGTCGCTGATAAAGCGGTACAAGTCCATGGCGGGATTGGATACATATCCGATTACCCGATCGAACGATTTTACCGTGACGCCAGGATTACAAGAATATATGAGGGAACCTCTGAAATTCAGAAAAACATCATTGCGGGACAATTGAAGAAGGAATATGCCAGGTAGGAGGAATGAGATGGAAGACGTCGTCATTGTCAGTGCTGTCCGAACCGCAATCGGCCGATACGGGGGAGCGTTGAAGGACCAGCCCTCCTCAAGCCTAGCAGCGACTGTCATTAAAGCTTCTCTGGACCGTTCGGGAGTGGGAAAAGATCAAGTCGACGAGGTGATTTTTGGAGAAGTCAGGCAGACAACGGAAGCCTCCAATGTCGCAAGGGTCGCAGCTCTGCGTGCAGGAATTCCGGAAGAATCTCCCGCCTATACGATCAACCGCTTATGTGCTTCCGGTCTGCAGTGTGTCGCTTCCGCCGTCCAGCAAATCCTTTTCAAGCAGGCGGACATCGTTGTGGCAGGAGGAACGGAAAGCATGAGCAGATCACCAATATATCTTAGAAACGCAAGGTTTGGGGGCGACCGGACACACCTTGTCGACTCCAATACAGAAGCAGGGCAGCAACCTCATGAACTATATGGAAGTGGTCTTGGGATGGGGGTGACAGCGGAAAATGTCGCAGAGCGCTACGGTATTTCACGGAAAGAACAGGATCAGTTTGCTGCGGAAAGCCAGCGGCGGGCTGGAAGAGCTGTCAGCAACGGGAAGTTTAAGAATGAGATTGTTCCGGTTTCTTTAAATAAGCGGGGAGGTACCAGTATTTTTGAAACGGATGAATATCCACGTCCGGAGACAACGGAGGAGAAACTAGCCGCATTACCGACCGTTTTTAAAGAAGGCGGCACCGTAACAGCCGGAAATGCCTGTGGTCGTAATGATGGTGCAGCTGCACTAATTATGATGCGCGCATCAAAGGCTGAGGAGATGGGGCTGACTCCTCTCGCCCGGGTTGTGGATTGGGCTGCTTCGGGAGTGTCTCCGGAGATTATGGGGATCGGCCCGATACCTGCCGTTATGAAGCTTCTGCAAAGGACAGGGAAGAGAATGGAAGATATCGGCTTATTCGAACTGAACGAAGCGTTCGCCTCTCAATCCCTTGCTGTCATACAGGAGCTCGGACTGGACAGGGAACGCGTCAACGTCAATGGAGGAGCCATCGCCTTAGGTCATCCAGTCGGTGCCAGCGGCGCGAGGATACTTGTAACCCTGCTCCACGAAATGAGGAAACGTAACGAACAGGTAGGAATTGCTGCTTTATGCGCCGGCGGAGGACAGGGAATGGCATTGATGGTGGAACAAATCGACCAAAAAAGGAAGGGATGAGACGTATGAAGGAGAAAATGCTTCAATATGGAAAAGAAGGGAAGCTCGCATATTTAAGGATCGATCGTCCGGAAGTAAGGAATGCACTGAATAAACAGACGCTTGAGGAGATGAGTGAGGCACTGGATCGAGCGTCAGCCGATCCGGAAGTCGAACTCGTCGTCTTCACTGGAAGCGGGGAGAAAGCGTTCGCAGCCGGAGCGGATATTAGTCAAATGCCTGACAAGAAAGGCATCGATGCCTTAAAGGAAAACGATATGCAGCAAGTGTACGATCGTATCGAGAGTTTTGAAAAGCCGACGGTTGCCATGGTCAACGGTCTCGCCTTAGGTGGCGGATGTGAACTGGCTATGGCTTGTGATATCCGTATCGCTTCTTCTAACGCAAAGTTTGGTCTTCCTGAACTGAATTTGTCCATCATCCCCGGGGCAGGAGGCACCCAGCGGCTTACAAGGCTTGTCGGAAAAGGAAAAGCATTGGAAATGATTTTGACCGGAAAAGTCATCGAAGCAGAGGAGGCGCTTAGAATAGGACTTGTAACCGACATGGTACCGCCGGAGCACCTGAAAGCAAAAGTGGAGGAAGTGTCTGCAAAGATCCTCGCCAAAGGACCGTTGGCAGTCCAGCTTGCCAAGCTGACCGTACACATGGGAGCGGAGACGGATATGAAGACCGGCTTGCTTCTTGAAAAGCTGTCTCAGGCGATCCTGTTCAATTCGGAAGATAAAAATGAGGGGACCAAGGCCTTTATGGAAAAACGCAGAGCTGTTTTCCAGGGGAAATGAAGGGGGATAACTCCATGCTTGCTTCTGTTGATGATGTTCGTTTGAGTTTTGAACAAAGTCCTTATTTCCAGCACATTGGGTTTGAAATTATACGCTTTGAAGAGGGGGATGTTCTTCTGAAGCTTGCTGTGACAGATAAGCTTAGAAATGTAAACGGCACGTTGCACGGAGGCGTCCACGCATCCATGATCGACTTGATTCTCGGGATGACCATCCGTTCTGCGACCAAGACGCGCTGTTCTACTATAAACCTGAATGTCCATTATCTTGCACCGGTTTCTGGAGGCGATCTCTACGCCAAAGGAAAGTTGCTGCAGCAAGGCTATAAGATTGTTACTGCGGAAGCAGAAATGTATGACACGGAGGGTGTGATGGCTGCCAAAGGAATGGGGACGTTCAAGTTGATCAGATAAAAAAGAGGAGGGCCATGCGCCCTCCTCTCACTTATGGTTAAATAACCGTACGATTTGTGTGGTTGCTTGCTTCACATAGGCTTCTGCATGGTCCAGGCAGTCATCGAGTGTCCTGGGTCCTGGTACAATGGAGAAGCAGGCGGTGAATCGATCGTTGAGTTTTTCAATATCTCCATCCAGGCTTCCGGAGAGGAGAATGACCGGCTTTTTGTGCCGGTGGCATAGCTCGGCGATATACCCTGGTGCTTTGCCGTAAAGTGTTTGATCGTCACTCTGCCCTTCCCCCGTAATCACCAAATCTGCATGCCGGACCGCTTCTTCCAATTGGACGGCCTCTCCCACGAGTTGGGCTCCGGACGTAAGGATGCCGCCAAGCGCCAGGAAAGCAAATCCAAGTCCTCCTGCAGCACCTGCTCCCTTCTGATCCATCAGTGGATGACCTACTGCTTCTTCTACCAATTTCCCATAACACGATAACGCTTGATCATAGGCGAGTATCTGCTCTGTTGTTGCTCCCTTTTGCCTGCCATAAACGTGACTGGCCCCGGATTTACCTGTTAATGGATTATCGACATCACAGGCTACTTGAATTGTCGCTTCCGACACCCTTGGGTCGATGGTCGTAAAGTCCATATGCTCGACGTTATGTAAGTCTTTACCGAAGATACCTGCAGCCTGTCGGTTACCATCTAATGCTTTTATTCCAAGAGCCTGAAGCATACCGAGTCCCCCGTCATTTGTAGAACTGCCGCCGATTGCGATGATGAAGTCGCGCAGCCCCTCATCGAGCGCATGTCTGATTGCGTGGCCAATGCCGTAGCTTGTCGTATGATCAGGGTTTCTTTTGTCCTTCGGGACGAGAGGAAGTCCCGCGATGGCTGCACCTTCTATAATTGCTCTATCTTCCGTCTTGACATACCAGCCCGTCGATTCTTCTCCCAGGGGGCCGGTACATGGGAAGGAGATTTTTTCATGAGGAATAGAGGCTGCCAATGCTTCGATGGTTCCTTCTCCTCCATCCGCCATCGGTATAGCCCTGATTTCTGTATCCGGTAGAACGGCGCGAATGGCCTGTTTCATCGCCTGACTGACTTCGATTGACGATAAACTGCCTTTGAATGAATCCGGTGCTAATACAAATTTCATGAACGGCAAGACTCCCTTCTTTTGCTTCCCTTTATTGTACCAGAGGAGATAGGTAAGAGTAGAAAATCCAATCGATTTGGAGTACAGTGGGGAGCGGAGAAAGGAGTATGGTAATGGTACAGTGGGATATTTTTATAGCATTTTTCCGAGTAGGCATGCTCGGCTATGGCGGCGGCCCATCTTCTATTCCTCTTGTGCATAAGGAAGTGGTCGAGAAATATAAATGGATGTCGGATGATGAGTTCGGGGACGTCCTTGCTCTTGCGAATTCCCTGCCCGGCCCAATTGCCACAAAAATGGCTGGATATATTGGTTATCGCGTGTCGGGCGTAGTCGGGATGATGAATGCACTGGTGGCTTCGGTCCTTCCAACCATCGTGTTGTTGATCATTTTCCTCACATCTTTAAATAACTTTAGAGATCAGGCATGGGTGTCCGGAATGACGAAGGCAGTCGTTCCTGTCGTCGGAGTCATGCTCGCTAAACTCACCTATGATTTTATGATAAAAGCGAAAGGACATATGGGATGGCTTCTTGCCATTTCGCTTGGACTTCTCTCGCTTTTCCTAATGGAATGGATGGGAGTTCACCCTGCTATACTTATAGCGGCCCTGTTGGCCTACGCACTGCTTCGTCCTCGTAAAAAAGAGAGGGGGCAGGCGTCATGATATTATGGAAGATCTTTCTTGCATTTTTCATCCCTGGTATCGTCGGTTATGGGGGAGGTCCTTCTGCCATTCCATTGACGGAAAACGAGATCGTTGACCGTTTCGGCTGGATGTCCGTTTCTGAATTTAGTGAAATGCTGGCCTTGGCAAATGCCCTGCCCGGACCAATTAATACGAAAATTGCCGGCTTAATCGGATATCAACAGGCTGGAGTATTAGGTGCATTTGTCGGAGTGTTTGCTACAGTTGCTCCGTCCCTGATTTTAATGATGTTCTTAATGCGTTTATTATCTAAGTTCAAGGACTCCCCGCGTGTCAAGGAAATGACGAGTTTGATCCGGCCGGTCATCGCTGTTCTGCTGGGAGTTATGGCTTTTGAATTCTTCCATAATTCTTATGAAGGTAGTGGTACCGTCCAGACAGCCGGACTGATTGTGGTCAGCTTTGTATTATTGGAGAAGGTTAAACTAAACCCTGCGTTCGTCATCCTCGGGGCTCTTATTTATGGTGCTCTCTTTTTAGGATGAAGGTATTGACAGAAATTTCAGTTAGTTGTACTATCAAATTAGAAGTAACCAGATAGAGAGGAAGCCCCTTTCATCAACCGGTTACAAAGAACGTTTCGTAAAATAAAAAATGAAACTGTAAAGACTGTCTCGTCTCTGCCGGATCCAGAGATGAATTCGCAGTATAAGCCAGTTTTCTCCTTAGAGAAGGGAGAAAACTGGCTTTTTTCGTTTCCAGGGCCCTGGATATCCTACTACTTAATAAATGGAGGAGTAAACATGTGTGCAGTAGAAATGAAGAAAGATAGTCTCCGTACTTTTGCTGGAAGAGGGTATAACATTGTGCCGCATCCGAAACACCAGCGATTATATTCCATTCAATTGGAAGAAGAAGTCGTTACCCAGTTCTTGAACGAAGTGCAGGATATCAGTGTGGAACAACTGGAGTATATACCTTACCAGCGTCTGATCGTGGCTGATGCTCTGATGCAATTGTTAGACGAAGACTTTCAAACGCTTGTCTGTACGATGCTTCACGACAGAAATTCCGGAGGCTTTACTATCGGATTACAGGGGCGTACGTCATCCACAGAGGATTATGTGAAGTTCTCGACAGCTCTTTCCCATCTTGCCGGAGTTCCTAACTTTGATGCCATGTCTAAAAAGTATTACGCACGCTTTTCCGTGAAACATACAGATGACAGTGATTCGTATCTTCGCCAGGCATATCGCCGCTTCACCCTTCATACAGATGGCACGTATGTCGATGAGCCAACGGACTGGCTCTTGATGATGAAGATGGAAGAAGAAAATGCGGTCGGTGGCAGTTCCCGTCTGCTGCACTTGGATGATTGGGAGGATTTCGATTACTTTTATAACCAGCCGCTGGGGAAACATCCATTTGTTTATAAGGCGCCGGCCAGTAAGAACGTGTCGGAGGAAGTTACGCGCAAAACATTTTATATGTGGAATAACAAACCTTGTATCTGCTTTATCGATCAATTTGTGTATCCCGAAACGATGCAGGAAGCTCAATACTTAAGTCAGTTATCCCGTTCAATGGAAAATTCGGCTGGAGTATTGGAGCTGGAACTGCCGGTCGGAGACTTGGTTATGCTCAACAACCGCTTTTGGCTGCACGGGAGAGCCGGTTTCGAGAGGAATGAATCCCTGCACCGAGAGCTGCTCCGACAGCGCGGGAGGTTCTTACAATAAGGGGGAATGCAGATGTATGATTATGGAATCATTGGTGGAGGAATTGTAGGATTATCGACTGCCTATGCACTGATGCAGGAACATCCACATGCAAGGATAATCGTTATCGAGAAAGAAAAAGAAATAGCAGAACATCAAACGGGCAGAAACAGCGGCGTCATCCATTCCGGGGTTTACTACCAGCCGGGAAGTTTAAAAGCGAGAATGGCCGTTCAGGGTCGGAACAGTATGGAAGCGTTCTGCAGGATGCATAACATTCCACACGATATCTGCGGAAAGGTTCTGGTAGCGACGGAACAGGAAGAGCTGCCGCGTTTAGAAGCGCTTTACAAACGAGTTCAGGAAAATGGGCTGAACGTGACAAGGGTGGACAAGCGGGAACTAACCGCTATTGAACCTCATGTCGCCGGGCTTGCCGGGTTAAAGGTTCCTTCCACCGGAATCGTCGATTATAAGCAGGTTAGTCACAAATTAAAGGCTCTGTTGGAAGGCGGCGGCGCAGAATTTTTAATGGGAGAAGCCGTCCGTTCCATCAACGAAGGACCCGAAGATGTGAACATCGAGACAGAAAAGAAGACGATACGAACGAGGTACATGGTCAACTGTGCAGGACTTTTCAGTGATCGACTTGTAAAGATGGCAGGTATTCACACGGATGTAAGAATCATTCCTTTCCGAGGGGAATATTTCGAATTGACACCTGAGAAGGCTCACCTGGTGAAAGGATTAATCTATCCGATACCGAACCCTGATTTCCCTTTCCTTGGCGTGCATTTGACGAAGATGATCGACGGAGGTGTCCATGCAGGACCTAATGCCGTCCTGAGCTGGAAGCGGGAAGGGTACAAGAAGACGGATTTTGGATGGAGGGATGCTTTGGACGTCCTCTCCTTCCCGGGATTTTGGAAGCTTGCCGGAGCGAACGTGAAAGAGGGATCGAAGGAAATGCTCCGCTCTTTTCATAAGCAGAGCTTCGTGAAGAGCCTGCAGCGTCTGGTTCCGGAAATTGGAACGGAGGATGTTATCCCGACAAAATCGGGGGTGCGGGCGCAGGCCATGTTGAAAGACGGAAGATTGGTAGATGATTTTCATATCATTGCAGGGAAAAGAACCGTCCATGTGTGTAATGCTCCCTCTCCTGCGGCAACGGCTTCGTTGGAGATAGGAAAAGAAATTGCCAGGAGAATGCCTGAGGTTGCCGGCAGGAAGGCCGGGTGAGAGAATGTGCAGTAAAAAAGGAAGGACCAGATGAAGTCTGGTCCTTTTACTATTGCCCGGGCAATGGTGCTTTTGTCAGTGATGGAGCTGATATTGTTTGTAAGAGTCTTTCAAGGCAGCTTCAAGAGCGTTGCCGGCTTTACCGAGGTATCCTTCTCTGAGGCTCGCAACAGGTTCTTCCGTGCCGTCTTTCAGGCTGTATCCTTTTAGGAGAGATTTTATATATTCCCTGCCATGATCGGTTGCCAGGGTACAGGAAGCATCAATAATTACCCCGTATTTCCTGTCAATCTCCAGTGTCAATGTCAACGACTCGGAGATGTGATTGGCAGCCATACCTCCGGGGAGCTTTGCGTGTCCCGCTACAAAAATGGTTTTCATTCTATTCCGCCTCTTTCTTCATTTGTTTTCGGTTAACGTGGAAGGACGTCTGTAAACAGCTTCCATCGCCTTCTGCCACTCTTCTCTTTCAGCGGGGGTCAAGTAATGAATCTCAATGGATTCGTCCCTTTTCATCTGCCTCAGATAAGCGTCATTCATTTCAATGGAATGACGTTCGATCCACGCCGTCGTTTCTTCCATAGTTTCGGTCAGTATTTGCTGATGGCTGTCCGTTAACTGTTCCCAAAAGTCTTCATTCATCAACACCACATATCCTAAATACCCATGGTTGCTGATGGTCATGTGTGCTTGTTCTATGTAAAGTTTCTTGGTGTAAATGTTGGAGATTGTATTTTCCTGTCCATCAATGAAGTCGACCTCCAGATTGTTGTAAGTTTCATTGAATGGGAGTTCGCTTGTGCTTGCTCCAAGCGCTTCGAACTGAGCTTTAAGTACTGGACTCGGCATGATCCGGAAATGCATTTGCTCAAAATCTTCCGGCAGGATGAGTGGATGCTTGTTGCTCGTTATCTGTTTAAACCCGTTATACCAGAAGGTCATTCCTTTTAAACCGTCCTCTGCTAACTCTCCGAGCAGTGCTTCACCGGTCGCTCCTTCATACACGGCTTTAACCTCGCTTACATTACGGAAAGCGAAAGGAAGATCGAGAATCTGCCAGCTTGGGAAGTGGATGGTCATTTTGGATGTTGCCGGCGCAATCATTTGGACGTGGCCGCTTTTTAATGCCTCATATTCATTCTTGTCATTGTACAGAGAGCCGTTGGAATATACATTTACTTTTATCTTGCCGGCAGAACGCTCCTCCACAAGCTCGGCGAACTTTCTTGCAGCCATTCCCTTCGGTGTGTTTTCTGCTGCAACATGACTGAAGTTGATAACAACCGCTTCCTTTAATCCTTCCTGTTCGTCGTCATATTCAAGCGACTGGGCAGTCTCACTGAAATCCCGGCCGAAGAATAATGCTGAAGCGATTCCGAGAAAGAGAAGCAGGGCAATCGCCAGAAATGATTTCAATGAGAATCCCCCTCTTGAAATCGTTTACAACAGTGTACCATAGATTTACTTTTAAGTGATACACTAGAAGAAGTGATGGAGTGAAGGAGCTTATGTATGCCAGTGAAACAAATGCCGATCCGGTGGAAGATTACCATTCTGTCTTTTGGGATTGTCCTGTTCTCCATCTTAATCGGAGGAATCGTCATTATCGGTAATGCCGTCGAGTCGCAGGAGGAGTCTTTAGGGGAACGGTCCCTTATGACAGGGAGAACGGTCGCTAACCTGCCGGCAATAGAAGATGGGTTGAGAGAATCAGAAGGGTGGAAAGTCATTAACCCGATTGTCGAACAAATCCGGATGGTCAATCAATCAGATTACATCGTCGTTTTGAACATGAATCGTATCCGCTACTCCCATCCGATGGTTTCCAAACTCGGGACAGCTTCTGCCGGGAAGGATGAAGGGCCTGCCTTCGCAGAACACAGCTATGTCTCTAAAGCCAAGGGTGATTCAGGGATTGCCGTACGAGGATTCGTGCCCGTCATGAATGAGAATCATGAACAGATCGGGGTAGTCATCGTCGGGAACCTGCTTCCTTCCTGGTTTGATATTCTTGGGGCGGTTAAAGGGGAGATATTGTTCGTATTACTTCTAACTTTGAGCTTCGGCATCGTCGGTTCCTGGATGCTCGCCCGCCATTTGAAAGAAGGGACCTATCGTCTTGAGCCTCATGAAATTGTTCAGCTGCTCGTAGAACGAACAGCTGCCTTTCAGGCGATGAATGAAGGGATCATTGCGATTGACAAGGAAGGCCGGATCACCATCATGAATGAGAAAGCAAAAGCCATCCTTTCTCTACAGGGAGATTTCCTGAATCAGCATTGGAAGCGTGTTATTCCGGATGTAGGAATTGTCCATTCATTAGTGACCGGGGAGCAGGTAAGAAACAAAGAAGTTCGAATGGATCAGACAGTTATTCTAAGTACTTCCATACCGATTAGGATTGAGGAGGAAATCGTCGGAGCTGTCATGGTATTTCAAGACCGTACGGAAGTAAAAGAGCTCGCTGAAGAACTGACGGGAGTCAAAGCGTTTGTGGAAGCGTTGAGAATACAGAACCATGAACACCTGAATAAACTACATACCATTGCAGGGTTGATTCAACTGGACAAGAGAGAAGAGGCGTTGGATTTTGTTTTTGATACATCGGAAAATCAGGAACGTTTATCCGGGTTCCTCATGCAGCGTTTTCCTCATTACAGCATTGCCGGTCTGCTTCTCAGTAAAATATCGAGAGGTCTGGAGCTTGGAATCGAGGTTACATTGGATGACTACAGTGAAATGCACGTTTTTCCTCCTTTATTGGATCAGCACGATTTCGTCATTATAATCGGCAACTTGATTGAGAACGCCTTCCAATCGTTTGACGGAATCTATAAAGAACAGAAATGGTTGGATATTTCTGTGATTCAGGGTCGATGTTCCTGTGTGATCTCAGTAGAAGACAACGGCAGAGGAATGACAGAAGAGGAACGGATTCGGATGTTCGACAAAGGGTTTACAACGAAGGAGACGGGATCCGGAATCGGTCTGTTTTTGGTGAAACAGATCGTGGAGAAGGGACGCGGGGACTGGGAGGTTGTTACCAAACCTGGAGAAGGAACGAGTGTCTTGTTAACCATACCGATGGAAGGAGAGGTATCATGAGTGTGAAGCCAGTAATTAATGTGTTGTTAATTGAGGATGATCCGATGGTGCAGGAAGTCAATCGCCAGTTCATTGAGCAGGTGACTCCCTTTCAAGTCATCGCGACAGCAGGGAATGGGAGAGAAGGAGTGGAACTGGCTGAGAAGTTGTCTCCGGATCTGATTGTACTGGATGTGTATATGCCGGAGAAAGATGGGAAGCAGACCATCAAGGAAATCAGGGCGCATGCCTTTCCCTCCGATATCATTGTCATCTCAGCAGCGAAGGAGAAAGAGACGGTACGGGCTATGCTGCGGTACGGGGTGCATGATTACATTATGAAACCTTTCAAGTTTGAAAGGCTTCAGCAGGCATTGCTGTCTTACCATTCTTATTACAGCAAAACAACCGGTGAGGGGGACTTGGGTCAGGATCAGTTGGACACCTTTTTAAAAAGAGAAAAAAAGACTAGAAACGAAACACTGCCCAAAGGGTTGAATGAGAAGACGCTGGACCAAGTCCAGGAGTATATACAAAGTCGATTGGACGCTCTGTCTGCGGAAGAAGTTGCGGACGGACTGGGTATGGCACGCGTGACTGCTCGACGTTATTTGGAGTATCTTCAAAAGCAGGGCGTGGTTACTTTGGATCTTCAGTACGGAGGTGTAGGAAGACCAGTCAACCGCTATCGCTATAATTAGAAGGAGAGAGAATGATATGGGAGACTTCCCGAAGCTCGTAACAGAACGTTTGGTTTTAAGAGAAGTATCGGATGGAGACGCAGGAGATATGTTGGAATACCTGTCGGATGAAGAGGTGGTTGCACACCTCGGATTAGCTCCATCGATCACAGTTGCTGATGCCCGGAAGGAAGTGGCATGGTACCGAAAGATTAGAAAAGAAGGTACCGGCATCCGGTGGGGAGTGACAAGGAGAGAAGACGATAAGGTCATTGGTAGCTGTGGTTATCTCCATTGGAGGAAGGAGCATTATCGTGCCGAAATCGGCTTTGAATTAAGCAGATCTCATTGGAAAAAAGGAATTGCTTCAGAAGCACTGGATGCCGTCCTTGATTATGGATTTGAAACGCTGGGTTTAGAACGGGTGGAGGCATTGATTGAACCGGATAATACTGCCTCCAGACAGATGGTCACCCGTCATGGTTTCATGAAGGAAGGACTGCTCAGGAATTATGAATATACACTTGGGAAATTTGATGATCTTTGCATATATTCCATACTGAAAGGTGACAAAAGACTATATAAAAGATAAGGCGATTCCAGAAAAGGAGTCGTCTATTTTTATGACCAAAAAGACCAAAATGTCCAATATGGTCAAAAGGTTCCCTTCCTTGAATGAAAGCGTTATCATAATTTTTAGAAAATTAAGAAACGGAGGATGGTTTGATGAAGAAATACATATGGTCTGCAGTCATGTTTTTATCGTTGGTACTTCTTGCTGCTTGCGGCGGGGGATCGGAAGGGGCTTCTGGAGAAGGTGGAGACGGTGCGGAATCGATTGTCTTTGGCACAGGTGGTACATCGGGTTCCTATTATCCGATCGGAGGTGCTTTAAAGCCTGTCCTGGAAGAAAGTGAATTAATCAGCAACGTGACGGTCGAATCCACAGGAGCATCTGTGGCTAACATTCAGAATATCAAGGACAGCCTGAATCAAATGGCCACGATCATGAGTGATGTCGGCTATGACGCGATAGAAGGAATAGGGCAGTTTGAAGGGAATTCCGTCGACGTCCAAGCCATGGCAGGCATGTATCCGAACGTGGTACAGATTGTGGCTTTGAAAAGCAGCGGTATTTCCACGGTTGAAGATTTGAAGGGGAAGAAAGTCGGTGTCGGTAAGGTAGGATCCGGAGTAGAGCAAAGTGCGAAGAAGGTGCTGGAAGCGGTCGATCTTACTTATGATGACTTATCCAAGGTCACCCATACCGGCTATGCGGACAGTGTGCAGGAAATGAAAAACGGCAACCTGGATGCCGCCTTCTTTACGTCCGGCGTACCCAACAGTAACATCACCGACTTAATGCAGCAGACGGATATTACTTTCGTCGAAATCAGTGGAGCGACGGCGGATGCCTTGATGGAGAAGTATCCTTTCTATAAACCGTATACGATCGAAGCCGGTGACGAGGCTGTTTATGACTTGTCTGACGCAGTGGAAACGGTAGGCATCCAGAACATGATCATCGTTTCTAAGGATTTGAGCGAGGACGTCGTCTATGATATGACGAAGCGCTACTACGACTATCTTGGTTCAGAGGAAGTGTCCATTGGTGTACTGAAGCAGTTGGAACGTGAAGAAATCGCAAAAGGCTTGATTGCACCTCTTCATCCTGGGGCGAAAAAATTCTATGAAGAAGAAGGCATTCTGGAGTGAAGGGGAAGGGCATCAACAGGGTGCCCTTTTTTCCATCGATGACCGGATATGTCCGAGCAGTAAATGTCGCTGCTGTCTGTTTTCTTCTTCTGACATTACAAGTCCATACGCTTACCGTTTCTTCGGAAAGCATGGAGGAGTGTTTTTTTATAAAGGATGGCACGGAGCTGTCCATCCGGTGGACACATTCCGTAGAAAATGAAGATTGGGAAGAGACGTTTCTCATGGAACAGGATAAAATCCGATTGATTAATACAAGGTTTAAAACCTTCGGGGCGGGTGTGCCCAATGATATTGGTACAGAGACATATGTGAAGGACGGCTGGGTCTACATGGAAGGGATCTCCCGAAACATTGGAGAACAACTGATCGTCCGGACGGGGGATCGAACCAACCATCGTCTGCGCATAGGAAACCGGGAGCAGTTGGACTTAGCGTCGGGGGAAGCCTTTAAGATAGCAGGGAAGGATATCTCCCTCTTGTCCATGCTCGTTCGAAATACTATTAAATAAGCAGAGGTGAAAATCATGAACAAGCAGGAAGTAGATGGGAATTTCGATAGAGAAAGTACGACGAGGAGTGCCATTGCCAAACCGATCGCTTTGACGGTATCTGTTTTGGCTGTCGCTTTATCTATTTTTCATTTATACACATCTTATGCAGGGTCTCTGGTAGATATTAAACAGAGGAGTATTCATTTATACACGTTGATGACGTTAGGGTTTCTGATGTATCCATTCATCAAGAAGAAAGGGAGCAGAGGGGTTCCATTCTATGATTACATAACGGCTGGACTGTCTTTATTTGTAGCAGTATATATGTTGATGACAGCCGAGCGCATTATCCAAACAGGCGGCCAAATTAACGACGTTGATTTCTATGTCGGAATCCTGATCCTCCTGCTTTTGTTTGATATAACAAGAAGGGTGACAGGGTGGGGGCTTTCGCTTTTGGGGCTGGGTTTTCTCATTTATGGCTTTTACGTCAAGCTGTCCGTGTATCCAGAATGGAATCCTGTCGTCATTCAAAGCGTTGCGAAACAAATCATTTCTCAGCTGATCTTCATAACGGAGGGGGTACTGGGTACAGCCGTTGGTGTATCTGCCAGTTACATTATTCTGTTCATTTTGTTCGGAGCGTTCCTTGGTCGGTCCGGCATGGGACAGTTATTTAATGATCTGGCACTAGCTGTAGCGGGACATACGAAGGGAGGCCCCGCGAAAGTAGCGGTCATTGCAAGCGGGTTTCTTGGTTCGATCAACGGTTCTGCCATAGCGAACGTTGTAACGACCGGAACGTTCACCATTCCTTTGATGAAGAAGATTGGTTATAAAAAAGATTTTGCCGGGGCAGTAGAGTCGGCAGCAAGTGTGGGCGGGCAGATTCTGCCGCCGATCATGGGTGCAGCGGCCTTTATTATGGCCGAAAACTTGAATGTCGCCTATACAAAAATCATTTTGGCGGGAATCATACCAGCCCTTCTGTTTTATGTCGGCATCCTGCTGCAAGTCCATTTCCGTGCATCGAAACGAGGGTTGAAAGGAATCCCTAAAAGTGAACTTCCTTCATTACGAGCCGTGCTGGCAGAAAGAGGTCATTTAATTGTTCCGATGTTGACATTGCTGTATCTCCTTTTCTCAGGGAAAACACCGTTTTATGCAGCATTCTGGTCCATTATTGCAACGGTTGTCATTGCGGGATCGAAGCGGATGATTCCGGTTATCCTTGGAGTATCGCTGTTCTTGATTTTTCAGCCTCAGCTGTCTGCTCTTCTATCAGGCGGGTCTATGCCGAACGTACGGGGAGACTGGTGGGAGCTGCTTCTCATTCTTGCTGTCCCGCTCGTTATAAATCTTTGGAGAAAGTGGCTGAAGATCGAAGGCGATGAAGTCACCATCATCGATTGCCTGAAGGCTCTGGAAGATGGAGCGAAGACCACTGTTCCGGTAGCCATTGCATGTGGAGCCGTAGGAATTGTGGTGGGTATTGCGTCCCTCACCGGTGTGGCGCTTGAGATTGCCAACAGCATTGTCAGTATCGGAAGCGCCGTGAACAGTCCGCTTATCCAATTGCTGATAACCTTGGTCCTTACGATGATTACATCCATTGTCCTGGGAATGGGGCTTCCAAGTATTCCAACCTATATTATTACAAGTACGATGGCAGCACCAATCCTGCTTCAGCTTCCATTGTATCGGGAATTGGCGGGATCTCCGGAAACAGCTACGTTTGTCGCCCACATGTTCGTTTTTTATTTCGGGATCTTTGCGAATATTACGCCGCCGGTTGCCCTTGCTGCCTTTGCTGGAGCCGGAATCGCAGGAGGAAATCCGAACAAAACCGGGTTCCAGGCTATGAAACTCGCGATTGCTGGATTCATTGTCCCGTTTATGTTCGTATTCTCTCATGAAATGCTGATGATTGATGCAACGGCAGGAAATATTCTTTTAATTACGATTACATCGTTAGCCGGAGTGTTCCTTCTTTCTGTCATGACGGAAGGTCATTTCAGACAAAGAGTGCCGTTCTGGCTGCGAGCAGTCGCTGGTATAGGAGCATTACTTCTTATCTATCCGGGTATTGTAACAGACATCATGGGGGTCGCTGCTCTGGCGCTTCTGCTTATTACCAGTTCTAAAAAGGAAAAGGCGATCCCGGAACAGCGCTCCGCTTTGTAGTAGAAAGGAGAATGGGAAGATGGATTTGAATTTGGAAGGGAAATCTGTCGTTGTTTTGGCTGCGAGCAAAGGATTAGGGAAGGCTGTAGCAACTGTTTATGCACAGGAAGGTGCGCACGTAGTGATTTCCAGCAGACAGGAAAAAGAATTGAAAAGGACCGTAGAGGGACTGAAAGAAGCAACAGGAAATGAGCACGTCCATTACCATGTTTGTGATGTCACCAAACCGGAAGATATTCGTAGTTTGATGGAAAGAACAGTGGAGCTGAACGGGAAAGTGGATGTGTTAATTAACAATGCCGGCGGTCCGCCGGCAGGAACGTTCGATGATTTCCATGATGAAGATTGGCAGCAGGCCTTCGAATTGAATTTATTGAGTTTCACGAGAGCCATTCGTGCAGTACTCCCTTCGATGAGGAAAGAGGGCGGTGGACGCATCGTCAATATTGCTTCTTCCTCCATCAAGCAGTCTCTCGATCATCTCATTCTGTCCAACACATTTCGTGCCGGTATCGTAGGCCTGTCAAAAAGCCTCTCCCAAGAGCTTGCACCGGATAATATATTGATCAACACCGTCGGCCCTGGCAGGATTGCGACAGAACGCGTCGAGCAATTAGATCAGAAGCGGGCGGATGAATCAGGCGTGTCTGTGGAAGAGTTGAAACAAAAGGCAGAGGGAGCCATTCCTCTGCAGAGATACGGGACACCGGAGGAATTCGCGGCATCTGTTGCCTTTATCGGCTCGTTTGCCAATACGTACATGACAGGGCAGGCCCTGGTCGTCGATGGCGGTTTAGTGAAAGCCTATTGAATACGGAAAACGTCCGAAAGTTTATTCTTCGGACGTTTTTTTATCCTTTTCTTTATTATTATAGTAGTAGGTAAAAGAAGGGAAGGATGCCGGGTGATTACATTACATGATTTTAGAAAGGAAGATTTCACTCAGCTTATCCAGTGGGTGAAATCTCCGGAGTTTCTGATGCAGTGGGCGGGTCCGACTTTCGATTATCCTTTAGATCGAGAGCAGCTTGAAGTTTATAGGAGGGGATCGAACAAAAAGGGTTCAGAAGTGCTCATCTTTAAAGCGGTGGACATGGAGAATGAGCGGGTCATCGGACATATTTCTCTCGGGAGGATCGATCATCATAATAAGTCGGCACGGATCGGGAAAGTATTAATTGGTGAAGAATCATCCAGAGGGAAAGGCTATGCCGGTCAAATGATCGACAGAGTTCTTGCTGTCGCCTTCGGTGAACTGGAATTACACCGGGTCAGCTTAGGGGTCTTTGACTTCAACAAAGCAGCCATCTCCTGTTATGAGAAGGCAGGATTTATTAAGGAAGGGTTACATAGAGACAAACGAAAAGTGGGAGAGGAATATTGGAGCTTATGGGAGATGAGTATGCTGGAATCTGAGTGGCGGAGCAGACAATCGGAGACATATATATACTGAATGGAAAAGCCCCGTCGGGAAGGACGGGGCTTTTGTGTCAGGCTTCTATGGTTTGACGAATGGCTTCACGAGCCGGTTTATATTCATAACCGAGATCGTTTGCTACTGCTTCATAAGTCAAGTGGCCGTTCGCTGTATTTAAGCCGTGCTCGATGGCTGTATTTTCTTCTACTGCTTTCACGACACCCTTCGATGCGATTTGGACCGCATAAGGAATCGTCACGTTTGTAAGGGCGATGGTGGACGTACGTGGAACAGCTCCAGGGATGTTTGCGACAGCATAATGGAGGACGCCATGTTTCTCATAGATCGGCTCATCATGTGTCGTGATGTGATCGACTGTTTCAAAGTTACCACCCTGGTCGATGGCGACGTCAACGATAACAGAGCCTGCTTTCATTTCCTTCACCATGTCCTCGGTTACGAGTTTCGGTGCTTTCGCTCCAGGAATCAAAACCGCGCCAATTACTAGATCCGCATTTTTAACTGATTCCGCGATATTGAAAGGATTCGACATTAACGTCTGGACATCTCCCCCGAACTGATCATCCAATTCACGGAGACGAGTAGGGTTTAAATCAAGAATGGTTACGTGTGCACCGAGACCGACTGCGATTTTCGCCGCGTTTGTTCCGACGATACCGCCTCCGATGATCACGACATTCCCGCGGGATACACCCGGCACGCCACTCAATAGAATTCCTTTACCGCCGAAAGATTTTTCTAAGTACTGTGCGCCTACTTGTGTAGCCATACGTCCGGCTACTTCACTCATTGGAGTAAGCAATGGAAGCTTATTATCTGCACTTACCGTTTCATAAGCGATTGCTGTCACTTCGTTATCCACCAATGCTTTTGTTAAGCCCGGCTCAGCAGCGAGGTGAAGGTAGGTGAAAAGGATCAACCCTTTGCGGAAATATCCATATTCTGCAGGCAGTGGTTCTTTCACCTTCATTACCATCTCGGCCTGCTCCCAAACGGATGAAGCGCTTTCAATAATGGTTGCTCCGGATGCAATATATTCTTCGTCCGTGAAGTTGCTGCCAAGTCCAGCTTCTGTCTCGATCAACACTTTGTGCCCGGCTTTCAGCAGGTGAATAACACCGGATGGAGTGATGGCTACGCGGTTCTCGTTGTTTTTAATTTCTTTTGGAATACCGATAATCATGGGATAGGTCCACCTTTCGTAATCGAATGTAAGAAAAGTATATCTCGTCTGACTATTTTTTTGTTTAGGGGAAAGTGAAAAAATGAAAGAGAGGATTTGTGAAAAATCACAAATCCTCTCTTTCGCTTTCCTGTATTAGCAAATCTAAATAAAGCATCGTCTTCTGGTTAGTATCCTTAAAATCGATATGGCCAATTTCGCGGATTCGTTTCAAGCGGTAATTCAGCGTGTTTGTGTGTATGTGCATGTGGGAAGCGGCTTTGTGAACGTTGCTGTTCATCTCCAGGAAGACTTTTAATGTTTCCAATAGGGAAGAACGGTTTTGTTCGTCGTAAGCCTTCAATCTCATCAAGGAATCATTTTTATAGTTTTCCCGCTTCTGTAAGGAGGCGAGTTCGTTAATGAATTGATAAATACCGAGATCCTGATAGTTATCGACCTCTGCGAGCTTCACAGGGAACTGCTCCTTCAGCTCCAATACCTTCAACGCTTGTTTATAACTGTCCTTAATAGACTGTGGATTATCATAGACCAGTCCGAAAGCACCTTTTAAATCTTCAAATCCAAGCCTTTCCTTCATCTTTTGTGTGAATTCACGAATGAAGGCCTGGCTCATTTTGTTCGCATCTTCTAAGTTGTCGGTTCTCACAAGCAGGATGAGCTGGCGGTCATCAAATATACGGCTGATAATCTTTGTCTGCTGCAGTGTCTCCGATAAATAATAGGCATGACGCTCGACGGACTGGCTCGTGTCTTCTGTAAATTCAAAGACCGCAACACAAAGCTGACCGTACAAATGAAGGCCAAACCGCTTTGCCTGTTTATGAATATCCTCTGAATTGGTGGCGGATCCGGTCAATAACTGCCAGAAGAATTCTTTTTCGTTTTCTTCGGATTTCTGCTTCTTCGCCTGCTGGCGCTGGAGGTGCTGGGCTACCATTTGAGCTGCTTCGCGAATAGTGGACAAATGTTCCGTCGTTACGGTGACCTTATCTGTCTGTGCCCAAATGAAACCAAGGATTTCCTTGTTGTTGCGAACAGACACAGCCAGTCGATTACCTAGCCCAATAGAGTCTATACTGTCGACAATAATAGGTTCGCCGCTTTCGAACAGCTGGGACATGATTCCGTGTTTCCAAAGCCCGTTGACAACATGCTCTGGAACTTTACGCCGCATAATCGTAGCCGTTCGCGCATCGTCGACGTTGGACTCATGCTTGCTGTAGGAAACTATGTGATGGTTTGCATCTTCGATAGTCACGGGACAGCCAAGATTGTCGGCAATTTGATCCGCCATCCCCTCTGGAGAATCCAACATATCTTTATAGGGGTGGTGCTGACGTGTCGAATGTTTCATAGCCGTTCTCCTTCTATAACAATGGTTAGTTCTATTTTATCATGCTTTCTCAGAACAGACATCCGCATTTTTACACTTGATTTATTTGTGTAAATAAACGAACATATATGTTATGGTTTGTTTAAAATGACAAACATAAGAAAACGCATTCATGATAAGTTGAGGTAGTTCAACCGGTTTGAAAGCCTTTACATTTTGTTGAATCACCAGGTGAAGACAGAGTTGGGAGGATGTATGTTTTGATTAGGGTATTGAAAATTGCTAGTGCATTCATTGGAATCATTGTGGGAGCAGGATTTGCTTCCGGTCAGGAAATTCTTCAATATTTCACGAGTTTCGGTACGATCGGTACGATAGGAGCGGTCATTTCAACCGCGCTCTTTGCTTACCTTGGAATGATGCTTACAAAAATAGGGACACGCTTAAAGGCAAAATCTCATAAAGAAGCGATCTACCGCGTAAGCGGAAAATACTTAGGGGTCGTCGTTGATTACGTTATCATTTTCACTTTGTTCGGTATCGGAGTCGTCATGATTGCTGGTGCTGGATCGATACCTAGTCAGCAGTTCGGTCTTTCCCCGTTATTCGGCGTCATTCTTATGAGTGTTATCGTTCTGGCGACGGTTATGTTAAATGTAGAGAAAGTCATTCGGATCATCGGCAGCGTCACCCCATTCCTGGTCGTTTCGGTGGTCGGTGTATCGATATACAGCTTAATCACCATGGACGGGACGTTCTCCGAGTGGAACTCGGTTGCTCAGGAGCAGCCATCGGCCGTTTCCAATTGGTTCATGTCCTCCATTAATTATGTATCTTTGAACTTGGCATTAGGAGCTTCCATGTCTCTATTGATGGGAGGAAATGAAGACGATGAGCGCATTTCTTCTCTCGGCGGTCTTGTAGGTGGACTGGTCCTCGGTCTGATGATCGTATTGAGTCATTTAGCTATGTTCGCTCAAATAGAGGTCGTGGGCACGTATGATATGCCGATGCTGAAGATGGTGGACGATCTCTCTCCTGCCCTCGGAATCCTATATTCCATTATTCTATTCGGGATGGTATTCAATACCGCAGTAAGTATGTTCTTCTCCCTTTCCGCAAGGTTTACGACGGTCGGCACACCTGCCCACCGTAAGTTCGTTACTGTTTCCATCATAGCCGCATTTATCTTAAGCTTTGCAGGGTTTACAAAGCTTGTCAGTATCTTTTATCCGGTAATCGGATACATGGGAATATTTTTAATTCTGGCATTGATTACGGCTCCGTTTCGTTTAAAGCAGGAGATGCACAATCAAGAACGTCGTTCAGCATAGAAACAGGGTAGCCGGGGAATTCGAGTTCCCCGGCTTTTTGCTTTGTTATTTTTGAAATAAAATAACGGAATATAAAAAGGTATATTGACATAAAAATTCAATAAATCTATAATATAGTCAATCATTCCCATTGGAGGTCGTCTATGGAATATGTGATTGGAATAGACGGAGGAGGAACGAAAACGGCGTGTCTATTTATGGAAGCAGGGAAAACAACCAGCTCTCCGGATCCTATGGTAGTGGTAGGACCTGGAACGAATCCACATATCATTGGCTTTGAAAAGGCGTGGGGCCGGATTCAGTCTTTAATTTCGGAAGGTATGGAGCAATTCAGCATTGATCCACAGGAAGTTGCAGGAGTGGGAGTCGGTCTTGCGGGAGTCGGAAGAGCAGAAGATAAGCAGCAAATGAAGGCAATAGCCAAAAAAAAATTTTCAAATCAAATTTTTTCTGAAAATTGCCACTTGTTTATCGGATCGGACAGTCATGCGGCTTTAAGAGGTGCACTACCACCGCACGAGGAGTCGGGTATTCTTGTCATTTCAGGGACTGGTTCAAGCGCCATCGGAATTGCTCCGGACCACAGGCTGCATCGGTGCGGCGGCTGGGGGCATATCCTTGGTGATGAAGGAAGTGGATATTACATATCTTTGAAAGCGTTATCAGAAGTGACGAAGGCGGCAGATGGACGAAGAGGGGAAACCATTCTGACAGAACTGCTTCTGGAAAAGTGGCAGTTGGATAAACCGGAACAGCTGATCCGGTTTATCCATGAGGGAAATCGAATGGAAAAGCAGACAATCGCCGGTGTTGCAGAATGTGTTATTGCAGCCTCGGAGACGGGGGACAGTACGGCAACACGCATTTTGCATACAGCTGCGGAGGAATTGCTGCTTCATCTCTACTCTATAAGACGTAAAGGATTTAACACGATACCGGCAGTCGTGACGGCTGGATCAATTTTCACTCATTCCCATGTATTGAAGAAATACTTCATCAGACAAATGGAGGAACGGGGGTTGGGTCGGTATGTGGAAGCATACGGACCTCCGGAATTCGGGGCGGCCTTACTGGCTCAGCCGTCCTTGGTATTAAAGGAGGGGGAGAATAGATGACAGATTCCTTGGCATCTTTGACGACGGAACAGAGAAATGAACGTACAAAAGAGTTGGATCGCATGACGACCGCAGAAATTTTGACGGTTATGAATGAAGAAGATCAAAAAGTGGCGGAAGCGGTCAGACAGGTGCTGCCTCAGATAACGAAGGCAGTGGATCGGATTTCGGAAGCCCTGAAGCGTGGAGGACGTCTCTTTTATGTAGGGGCAGGTACAAGCGGCCGCCTTGGCGTTTTGGATGCTTCTGAATGTCCGCCTACCTTTCAAGTGGACTATGATATGGTCCAGGCGGTCATGGCAGGGGGCGGAGAAGCTTTTTTTAAGGCGAAAGAAAACTCTGAGGACGATGAACGACAAGGAGAAGAGGATTTACAACAGAAGAAAGTCTCCACCATGGATGTGGTCGTCGGCATCACGGCAAGCGGCAGGACGCCTTATCCTATTGGTGCTCTGAAGGCGGCACGCCGAGTCGGTGCATTTACGGTTTCACTTTCTTGTAATGAAGCATCAGAAATCAGCACCTTCGCGGACTGTCCGATCGAAGTCATCGTCGGACCGGAAGTATTGACTGGTTCGACGCGGTTGAAATCAGCATCCGCTCATAAAATGGTGCTTAATATGCTCAGTACCGTCAGTATGGTGAAACTTGGCAAAGTCTATGAGAACTTGATGGTTGACGTCCACGCAAGCAACCATAAACTCCGTGAACGCGCGAAAAGCATCTTGATGGAAAGCACGAAGACGAAGTATGAAGAGGCGGAATCTGCTTTGGAACAAGCGGATATGCAGGTAAAACCGGCTATTTTAATGCTTTTAAAGTCTGTATCTTATGAAGAAGCACAAACATTGCTCACGGCTCACGACGGGCAGCTGAGAGAAGCGCTGGAAACGAACAGTTGATTTGCAAACCATTCAATGGTTTCAAATAAATGACCAAAACAAAGGGGGAGCTTTGCTTTGAACAAGTGGCGGAACGTTTCATCTTGGTGGATGATAGGTATTCTGTTTGTATTCGTGGTGCTGGCTGGATGTGCTCCAGGGGCAGGATCAGATGAGTCGAGCGAGGAGGACTCAGGAGATGGTTCAGGAGAGGAAAGTTCATCCGGAGAAATTTCCGGCGAGCTGGAAATCCAGTATTTTGTCGGAGGCTACGGGGATTCGTGGTGGAAAGAAGTCATTGCAGATTTTCAGGAAGAATACCCGGATGTGACCATTACAGAACATGCCGGACCGAACATTAACGAAGAAATGAGATCACGCTGGGTATCCGACGATCCGCCTGATGTCGTTTACATTGACGGTGCCGGTTCCAGTGAAACACAAATGGTGGAAGACGGGCAGTTGATGAATTTGTCGGAATGGGTGAGCGGTATAGAGTTGGAAGACGGTTCCAAGCTGAACGAAAGCTTTATCGTCGACCCGGCTGACTATGACGGCGATATTTACAGCCTTCCATTAGTCTTCGATACATGGGGAACGTGGTATGACAATGCTTGGTTTGAAGAAAAAGGCTGGGATGTTCCGAAAGATTTCCCTGGCTTTATGGAAACGATGAAGACGATCAAGGACGAAGAGGATATCGCACCGTTCGTTACAACCGGTCAATATCCATATTATTTCCTTCGTGGTGTCCTTTACCCGGCATTCGGTGCAGCCGGTGGGGATGAACTATTAACGGATGTCATCACAGGTAAAGAAGGTGCGTGGACGAGTGAGCCGGTGCTGGAAGTGATGAAGAATGTGGAGCAGATGCAGAAGGATGGGCTGATCGATCCTGGATTTGGTGCTCTCAATCATACACAGTCCCAAATGAACTTCCTTCTCCATGATAATGCATTTATCCCGGTTGGTTTCTGGCTGCCGAATGAAATGGCCAATGACACACCGGAAGATTTCGAATACGGATTTATTCCATCTCCAATGCAGGCAGAGGGTGAACCATATGCGATCGTACCGGATCTTCGCCCACTGGCGATCGCAGAGAAGGCCGAAAATCCGGAAGCTGCCAAAGCGTTCGTTGAGTTCGTGTTTACGAAGGAATATGCGAAGAGCTTTTCTGAGCATACCGGTGCAATTATGAACCTTCAGGGAGTCGACCTTTCTTCCAGTGAGGAAGTCCCGCCGTTCCTTATTGAAGCGAACGAGATGATTAACGATCCGGAGCAGGTTCAAATCTATCAGAAACCGCATCCGATGAGCTCTGAATTGGAAACGCCTGTAAGTAATTCGTTGGTCTCTCTCATGCTGGGTAATATTACTGCGGAAGAATTCGTGGAGGAAGCAGAAAAAGCAGCTGCGGAATATCGTAAGAGTCTCGAGTAGGAATTTCAGCGGAATGTGGAGGATTCACTCTTCTGCATTCCCTTTTTCTTCCTTTGTCCAAGAAAGAATCTGAAAGAGAAAGAGGTGGGAAGGATGGTCCAGTCGAAGCGGCAGAGATATTTGTTTTTGGCGTTCTGCCTTGTTCCGACGTTTCTTTTGTTTGCGGTTTTCACCCTTTATCCCTTGTTCAACGGGCTTTATTATTCATTATTTAAATGGTCAGGTTCCTCTTCGATTGCTGAATTTGTCGGCTTTGATAATTATCGCCGGTTGTTCAGTGATGGAATTATCCCTGATACGATCCTCCATGATTATTTCCTCGTCGTTACGAAGGTAATCGGCATCATGGTACTAGCGACGTTCTTCGCGGTTGCGTTGACTCAGTTGAAAATTAAAGAAGCACCATTTTATCGGATCGTATTTTTCTTCCCAAATATTATGTCCGTCGTTGTTATCGGTATTCTCTGGATGTTCATCTACAACCCAAGCCTTGGTTTGGTAAACTCGGGGCTTGAATTTATCGGTCTTGAAAGCCTGCAGCGTCCATGGCTTGGAAGTGAAGACTGGGCTCTGCCGAGTCTGGTACTGCCGTCGATATGGGCCGGTATCGGCTTGTTCATGCTTATGCTCATGGGAGGAATTTCGAACATTTCGAAGAGCTACTATGAAGCGGCGGAGATAGACGGTGCGACCGAGTGGCAGCAATTTTGGAAAGTAACGCTTCCACTTGTATGGCCACAGATCAAAATTTCGATCCTTTATATCATTATCACAACATTGAACGGCTCCTTCATCATCGTCCAGGTCATGACCCAGGGTGGGCCGAACAATTCGACACATGTGATGGGGTCCTATTTATATGAGCAGGCATTCGTCAAATACAATTTCGGTTACGGGGCTACAATCGGGGTAATGATATTGATTCTGTCCCTCGTGACGGTACTTATCCTGCAGTTTTTTATGAGGCGGGAGAAAGTAGAGTATTAAACGACAGGAGGGGAATACCGTGCACAAAGGCAGTTTTTTCTCACGGACGATCGTCCGTGTCCCACTGATCATCTGGTCCTTGGCCGTTCTGTATCCGATTTTCTGGATGATTCTTGGTGCGTTCAAGTCGAATGCGGAGATATACCGAAATCCATGGGGGATTCCGGAGAGCTTCTCGTTTTCCAACTTCGTGGACGCCTGGAGTAACTATAATATAGATACAAGCGTATTCAACAGCTTCCTTGTCACAGGGCTTGGAGCGACGCTTACGTTAATGATGGCGATTCCGACATCTTATGCGCTCGAACGGATGGTTTTCCGTGGGAACCGTGTCTTGTTTACTTTATACATTTCTGCGATGATGATCCCAATGGTACTCGGCTGGATTCCGTTGTTTTTCCTGCTCATGCAGCTGAATCTGCTTGATAACATCTTCGGATTGAGCATTGTCTATGCTGTCAGCCAACTGCCATTCAGCATTTTCGTACTTACGAGTTTCATGGCCACGATCCCAAAATCATTGGAAGAAGCGGCAGCTATCGACGGGATGTCTCCTTACGGTGTCTTGTGGAAAGTGATCACGCCGTTGTCTACTACAGGAATTATTACCGTAACGATTATGAATATGATTCAGTTCTGGAATGAATATTTTATGGCATTGATTTTTCTCCAGACAGAAGAAAACTATACATTGGCACTGGCTATTGACTTTATTAGTAACGAAACCCAGTATACCAATGCCTGGGGAACATTATTTGCGAGTCTCGTCATCGCTATCATTCCGGTCATCGTTCTTTATGCGATTTTCCAACGCCGGATTGTGAAAGGGATGACGGAAGGAGCTATTAAAGGATAAGAGTGGTGATGATCATGAAAGCTTCGCTTACAGGCGGTCTAGTCATGCTTAAAGAAATGAAGGATAAATTACCTCCTTCAGAAAGAAAGATTGCGGGCTTCATTCTGGATCAGCCGCATGAAGCGATACACTGCACAGCGTCTCAGCTCGGGGAGTTGAGTTCAACAAGCAGCGCGGCTGTCATCCGCCTCTGCAAATCACTTGGTTTAAAGGGGCTTCAGGAGTTGAAACTTCGAATCTCCGGTGACCTGCAGAAGAAACCGGAGGAACAGTATCGGGATATTCAGCCCGGAGAGCCTTCGGATTTAATTGTAGAGAAAGTAACTAACAACAGTGTGCAGGCAATTAAGGAAACCACCGAGCTGGTCGATTACAAGACCCTGTCTGAAGCCATCAAGTTTTTGAAAAATGCCGAGAGAATTCATTTTTTCGGTGTTGGCGCGTCGGGCATTATTGCTCAGGATGCCCAACAGAAGTTCATGCGCATGAATAAGGCTACTTCGGCATTCAACGATTTACATAACGCTGCCATGAACATCGCGAACGTTTCTGACCGGGATGTGGTGTTCGGTATTTCCTTCTCCGGGGAGACATACGAAACAGCCAAAGTTATGGAAATTGCTAAACGAAAAGGAGCCAAAACGATCAGCCTCACAAGATATGGACAGTCTCCGGTTACAGCCTGTGCGGATGTTTCGCTGTATATATCCGCCTCTAGAGAGATTCCAGCACCTTTCCGCAGCGGTGCTACATCCTCGCGGCTTGCCCAGCTCCACATGATCGATATTCTTTTTGTCAATCTTGTCACAGAACAATGGGGAGAAGCATCGGATTACTTTGAGGAAATAACCGAAGTCATTAATGATTTGAAAGGAAAGCCGTCTCTGAAAAACGTCAAATCTATGAAGCAATGACCAGGGAGGTTGGATAGAATGAAAGATTGGTTGAGGGAACTCCAGCAGATTCTGCCGGAAGAAAGAATTCTCACATCGGCCGCCGATCGTTACAGCTACAGTTTTGACGCATCCTTCGGTGAATATATGCCCGAAGCCGTCGTCCAGGTGAAGAAGAAAGAGGAAGTAGCAGCTGTCTTGAAGGTAGCGAACCGCTGTCGTGTGCCGGTTTATCCAAGGGGATCGGGTACTTGTCTGAGTGGCGGGCCTCTTCCTGTCTATGGAGGAATCGTTCTTGATATGTCCCAATGGCCTGCGGTGATCGAAATGCAGCCTTATGATTTGACTGTAGACGTTACGCCGAGTGTGAAGACCGTGGATATTAATGCGGAGGCTGCGGAGCATGGTTTAATGTATGCTCCTGATCCAAGCAGTGCTCATGTTGCGACAATCGGCGGCAACCTTGCGGAGAATTCCGGCGGGCCCCGGGGCTTGAAGTATGGTGTGACGAAGGATCACGTTCTCGGCCTTGAAGTAGTGACACCGGAGGGGGAAATAATCAGAACCGGTGGCCGGACGATTAAGAACGTGACAGGTTTCGATCTTACGAAGCTGATAGTCGGGTCGGAAGGAACGCTTGCGGTCATTGTCGGAGCGACCTTGAAGCTGATGCCGAAACCGAAAGCTGTACAAACGATGATGGTCGCGTTCCAAGAGGTGAGGAAAGCAGGAGAGGCGATTTCTCGGACGCTCACTTCCGGGATTCTACCAGCTAAGATGGAATTTATGGACCAGGCCTGTATCGTCGCTGTCGAGAACTTCCAGCCTGTCGGTCTTCCCGTCGATGCTGCTGCTATCGTCATCATTGAGCTTGACGGTCATCCGGAAACGCTTCGGGTGGAACGCGGGCTTGTCGAAGAAATCATGCTGGATGTCGGTGCTGTGGAAATCATCATCCCTAAAACCGAAGAGGAAGCAGCTGCCATCTGGCACGCAAGAAAACAAGTATCCCCTGCAATCGCCAAAATCAAACCGACCAAAGTCTCGGAAGACGCTACCGTTCCCAGAAGCAAAATTCCTGACTTCATCGACCGGTTACATACAATAAAAGAAAAATATCATGTCGAAGTTGTCGCATTCGGACATGCAGGAGATGGAAACCTTCACCCAAATGTACTATGTGACAAAAGGGATAAGGAAGAGATGAAGCGTGCAGAAGCTGCCGTGGAAGCCATGTTTGAAGCTGCACTGGAACTCGGAGGTACATTGTCAGGAGAACACGGGATAGGCACGATGAAAGCTCCCTTCATGGAGGCAGAGCTCGGAGCAGTCGGTCTTGAGATGATGAAACGCATCAAGGACAGTTGGGACCCGAATGGAATTCTTAACCCGGGAAAGATCTTTCCAGAGAAGGGTCAGAAGCTGGTGTTGACAGATGAGTGAACAATTGAAAGAAAGGTTGTCCTATGACAGGACCATTGATTGTGTCCAGTGCGGCTATTGCCTCCCAGCCTGTCCGACATATGAAACGATGGAGAAAGAAACGCACTCGCCAAGGGGAAGGATCAATCTGATTAAAATGGTGGCAGAAGGAAAAGCGGCAGTAGAGGAATTGAAAGAACCGATTGAGAAATGCCTTGGCTGTATGGCCTGTACAGTCGTCTGTCCCACTAACGTCCAGTACGGAGAGCTTTTGGAAAGTGCAAAGACGGTCATGGAAGAAGAAACAGGAAAGCCCCGCCCGCAAAGATGGATGGAAAGCTTCTTATACAAGGAGTTTTTTCCTTCCTCGAAGTGGATGGATTTCCTGGGAAATGCGGCGTGGCTCTATCAGAAGACGGGGATACAGAAAGCAGCTGGTCATTTCGGACTCCTGAAGCGTATTTCCGAGCCGCTTGGACAGATGGAATCGGTGCTCCCGGCCATGCCGCCGCCGAATCTGCGTAAGCAGAGAGCGAATCGCTATGTAAGGATGCGCCCGGCTAAGGCTAAGGTTGGGTTTTTTAGAGGATGTATCATGGACAGCGTTTTTTTTGAATCCAATGAAAATACGCTCGAACTGCTCCTGCGAAGCGGAGCAGAGATCGTTATTCCTGAGCAGCAGACGTGCTGTGGGGCCCTTCATGGTCACTCCGGAAAAAAGGAAGAGGCGACGGAGCTGGCCAAGAGAAATATAGAAGCATTTGAGGAAGAGAACTTCGATTATATTGTGAATAATGCAGGAGGATGCGGAGCACGTTTAATCGAATATGCCACTCTTTTTGAAGAAGGAACAACATGGCACAAGCGGGCTCTCCAATTTACACATCGGGTGAAAGACATATCGGAAGTATTGGTGGAGATGGACGGCCTTATCTTTAATAAGTCGTTGGATGTGGCAGTTACTTATCAGCCATCCTGTCATTTGAGAAATGTTCAGAAGGTGACGAACGAACCCATCGATCTCTTAAAGCGTATTCCGGGGCTTACCTTAAAAGAGCTGGATCGACCGGAGTTCTGCTGCGGATCTGCGGGGGTATATAACATTGTCAACTATGAAGAGGCGATGGATATCCTGGATGTTAAAATGAAGGACGTTTGTCAGACGGGGCCGGACAGGATCATAACGTCCAACCCAGGCTGCCTCCTGCAGATGAAGCTTGGTGTCGAAAGGGAAGGAAAGAGTGGGGTGATGGATTCGGTTCACATCGTCGATCTGCTGATGGAAGCGGATCCGCTCCCGAAATAGTTTAAAGGCGATTCGTTTATCGAATCGTCTTTTCTTATGCGCGTTAATGGGTATGTCTGCTAGAATGATGCTAAACAATAAAAGGGAAAGAGGGATGAAGGTGATGAAAGCGGATATTCTCGTTATTGAAGATGAACAGAAAATTGCGCGTGTGCTTGAAATCGAACTCGAGTATGAAGGTTACACCGTGACAAAGGCACACGATGGAGCGGAGGGGATGGACCTTTTCCGTTCGAAGTCCTGGGACCTGGTTCTCCTTGATGTCATGCTTCCAAGTATGAGCGGTACCGATGTGCTGAAGCGAATAAGAAAGGGAGATACGGCAACTCCTGTAATTATGCTGACGGCTAAAGATAACGTCGAAGATAAAGTGACAGGGCTGGACCTTGGCGCAAACGATTATGTGACCAAGCCGTTTGATTTTGAAGAATTATTAGCAAGAATTCGAGCTGCTCTACGCTTCAAACCTGCTGATGAAACAGGCGAACCGGGTTTGTCTCTTGCGGACCTTAAAGTAAATGAATCGACACATGAGGTGAGCCGCGGAGAGGATAAGATCGATTTGACCGCTAAAGAATTCGCGCTGCTCGTTTATTTATTGAAGAACAAGCGGCAGGTCTTGAACAGGGAGCAGCTTCTCGACGGGGTGTGGGGCTATGACTACTATGGAGATACGAATATCGTCGACGTCTATATTCGTTATCTTCGTAACAAAATGGACAAGAACTATGAACCGAAGCTGCTGCACACCGTCCGGGGCGTCGGTTATGTGTTAAAGGATCCGCGATGAAATTATCGAATAAAATCCACGTCTACACCACAGTGCTGTTCACTGTCTTACTGGTCCTGATCAGCCTGTCTGTTTATTTCACGTTCAGCCATATCAGTTACGACAGCGACTTGGAACAAACGCGTCTCGAGGCAGAGCGTATCGCTGCCGGTATCAACGAACAGGAGAGCACTTCCCTGTCCACAGACCTTCTCAGGGCTTATGTACCGGCAAACGGTATGATTAGAATCATACGCCGAAACGGACAAGCGGAAACGGTGGCGGCAGGCAGTCAGCAGGACCTCGCTGATCAGGAGTACCGGTATTATCAGGGAGAACAGGTGGAAGTAGAGAAATACGACGAAACACCTCACGCTGTAGCTGCTGTTCCGGTTCTCTGGATGAATGGAGAAGTGGCGTCTCTGCAATTGACGCAGAGTCTTGCTTCAACGTCGTCCAACTTAGAAGTTTTAAGACTAGTGCTTTTGGTCGTTACCATTCTTGCTATCCTTCCACTTTTTCTTTCTGCGCGCATCCTTAGCAACCTAATAACGAAGCCGATCGTATCGCTTACCGATACGATGCAGGAAATCAGGGGAAGTGGAGAGTTCAAGCAGATTGAGACAGAGAAGCAGTCCAAGGATGAACTTGATCAGATGGCGGATGCCTTTAATCAAATGATCATACAGCTCGAGCGAAATTATGAACGTCAAGAGCAGTTCGTATCCAATGCATCCCATGAATTGAAAACACCATTGACTGTTATTGAATCCTATTCCAGCTTACTGAAACGTCGTGGGAATAAAGACGAGAAACTCTTCCGTGAATCTATAGAAGCAATCTATTCTGAGGCGAAGCAAATGAGAGCACTGACTCAGCAGCTGCTTTTATTGGCGAAACAAGAGGAGCACTGGAATGTGAAGAAGGAGAATATACCGCTGGTTTCGTTACTTGAGTCAACGGTAGTCTCCTTTGAAAAAGCCTATAGTCGACAGGTGCGCTTACTTTCAGATAGTGCCGTAACCGTATATACAGACGAACAGAAGCTGAAGCAGCTGCTTTATATCTTAATGGACAATGCAAAAAAATACAGCGACGAAGCAATCGCTGTTTTTGTCAAACAGCACAGTAGTAAGGTCATTATTGATGTGGTTGATGAAGGGATTGGAATGACGGATCAGGAACTTGAACACGTGTTCGACCGATTTTATCAGGTTGATCAATCCCGCTCGGAAGGATATGGCCTCGGGTTATCCCTTGCACAGGAGCTTGCCGAGGCAATTGGGGCGGAATTGAAGTTGACGAGTATTAAAGGGAAAGGCACGACGGCTTCGATAATCCTTGCCCATTCTCAGAAGAATCTCAGATAACTCCTATACAATGAGAAGAACAGGAGGGATCCTATGTCAAAATTATGGAAGTTATTGTTGTCAACAGTCGGCCTGCTCCTTTTCCTTCTCCTTGGCTGGCAGATGATTAATGACCGTTCCAGTGCAGAGCCGTTAACTGATAACGATGTCCGCACGAAAGTGGAAGACCAGTACAGTGGAGAAGTGAGCCGAATAATAGCTGAGGATGACCACTATACAGCCACTGTTCAAACAGCTGCAGGGACGTATGAAGTCACGGTGCTGAAAGTAGATGGAAGTATTGCCAATGTGCAGAGGGTCGCTGGAAGCGACACTACAGATCAACAGCAGAAGGGAGAGTCGTCTGACCCACCGGAGGAAAACAGTCCATCCTCTGAAACTAAGACAATTTCCGAGCAGGAAGCGGAAAGGCTCGCATTAGCGGAAGCAGACGGAGAGGTAGATGACGTGGACCTCGAAGAGAATGACGGAACTATCTATTATTTAGTGGAAATTGAACAAAAGGATGAGCGAGAAGCAACCGTCCAGGTACACGCCGTGACAGGAGAGGTCATGTCCGTGAGTTGGGACGATTAATCGGTTCTCATGAAATTCTCATTTTATACTCCATTTGTTCTCATCTTGCCTGGATATAGTGTAAGTAGATAAAACAAAGGAGGAAACAAAATGAAGAAAACATGGATGATTGCTGGAGTGGCAGGAGTAATGATTCTGGGCGGTGCATTCGGTGTCAGTGCGGTAAGTAACGATGGTCAATGGTCTGATAAGAACGTCAAAGTATCCCAGAAACAGGCAGAAGATACGGCGGTTAAAGAAGTGGAAGGTTTGGAAATCACTAAAGTAGAAAAAGATGTAGACGACGGTGTACAGAAGTATGAAGTGAAAGGAATGACCAAAGACGGCCAGGAAATGGACGTAGACATTCACGCAGAATCCGGAGAAGTGTTGGAAGTGGATCGTGAGGATTCGGACAGTGATTCTGATCAAGTATCCGCAGCTGATTTGAAGGTGGACCAAGCGACTGCTGAAAAGACTGCAGAACAGGAAACCGGCGGGACCATTACAGAATCAGAGGTTGATGACGGCCACTTTGAATTCGAGCTTGTCGATGATACCCACGAATACGATGTTACGGTGGATGGACAAACAGGAGAAGTCATTGAATATGAAAAGGAAAAGAAATAATGAAAAGAAAAACCTCGTCCAGTGACGAGGTTTTATTGTTTCTCTACTAAAGAAAATCCGATAGACGAGAGAGCTGCTTCCAAATTAACAACGGTTCTCGCTTTTAGTTTGTTGAACTTTACATTTTCCACTTCGCGCTGGGCGATTGCCGGGGTAATACCTGTCATTAGTGCTTCAATTCCCATTAATTCCAGGGAATGAACGAGCTTCGCCAGCACGTCCGGGAAAAGATCATCCAAAATGACCAGCCCGGACAAATCAATGATGAAATAATCAATGTCCTTCTCCGCCCCGTATCGAAGGGTAGTGTCCATAATCTTTTTCGCCCGTCGTTCATCAATAATTCCTTGGATAGTCAAAATCGATACACCCTTTGTAATCGGTATGATCGGGACATTCAGCAAAGCCATATTATACTGCGTTTGATCCAATTCGATTATATGGGAGAGAACCTCAGCAATAGATTTCAGGAAACGAATATCTTCCTGCTCAAATACCTTTTCCTCGGAATCCATTACACAAAGGGTACCGAACGTGTTGCCATCAACATCCGTAAGCTCCACGCCGAGAAACCCTCTTTTGCGCAGCTCATCCGTAACTGCCAAGTCTTTCGTCCGTGCTTCCTGCATTAAATTTTCTGTGGTCATTGCTTTATTGCGGCTGTTTAATATAAACCGACAGTATGTACCTCCGTAATCCACCGTATATCCCTCGTTGATGATACCTTCATCTCTGTTATAAGAACTAAGCACAGTCATGGTTGTATCATCTTTTTTAGCAATATAGGCAGTTTGGACGTCCAGATGTTCGCTGATAATATGGAACATTTTCCTGGAAGCGGTCCTTAAGGACTGGAAATCTGTCGTATCCAACTTGTACTCGTTAGGCATGATTACCCTTCCTCTATTAGAAATTAAAAGTCCAATATTCCCCACTACCCTTTGGTGAAATCTTTAAACGACTTTTTTTGACTTTTTTTAGTTTAATAACGAGGAAAGCCGATGAAAAAGTCGTAAATATGAGAAAAATGTCTTCCTGACATCTAAATTAGGTGAATATCCAATAATAAGGCTGAAAACAAATAATTCAGAAAATTTTAATTATTATTTATATTTGAGATAATGGGGAAGCGATCTTTCATAAGGGGGAGAAAAAATGAAAAAGAAGTGGGTCTTATTAATTACGATTTTTGCTATGGTATCTATTCTTGCCGCTTGTGGCGGGGATGAAGATGCTTCCGGCGACTCTGGTGAAACGTACACCGTCGCTACCGATAACAACTTCGTTCCGTTTGAGTTTATGAATGAAGAGACAGGCGAAATGGAAGGCTTCGATATCGATCTTATTAAAGCGGTCGCAGATGAAGCAGGTTTCAACGTGGATATCGAATCCATGAAATTTGATGGTGTCGTAGCGGGCATGCAGTCCGGCCGCTATGATATTGGTATTGCCGGTATGACAATTACGGAAGAGCGTAAAGAATCGATTGCTTTCTCCGATCCATACTATGATGCCGGCTTAATGATAGCAGTCAATGGAGATAACGAAGAAATCCAATCGGAGGATGACCTTGCTGGTAAAAAGGTGGGAACTCGTTCCGGTACGACCAGTGAAACATATCTGAAAGAGAACCATCCGGATGCCGAGCTCGTTACGTTCCCCGGCATTGTTGAAGCGTATTTGGATTTGGAATCCGGTCGTTTAGATGCCGTCATGTACGATGTGCCAAACGTACAGTATTATGTGGCAAACGATGCAGAGAATTTGAAGACCGCTGGAGATATTCTCCAGGGAGAGCAGTACGGGATAGCCTTTCCGAAGGACTCCGAGCTTGTAGAAGATGTGAATGAAGCGCTCCAGACGTTGATTGACAACGGAACGTATGACGACATTTATGAAGAGTGGTTCGGAGAGCGTAAATACGGAACGGAATCATCAGAGTAACAGACACTATTATGACCAAGCTGATCAAGAGGAGCGTAACAAGTGGCCGGCTTGTTACGCTTTCTTTAACGTACGGCATCGACTGAATTACAAAACTTAAGGAGCGGTCTCTCATATGGAGTTTATAACAGAATCCCATTATTACCGTGTCATGCCTTTCCTGCTTGAAGGTCTGGTATGGACATTGATCATAACATTCGTCGGTCTGATTTTCGGTTTTATCCTGGGCGCAGTTTTCGGCTTTGCCCGTCTTTCCAAGAACAAACTGGTGTATGGCATTGCTACCGTCTACGTCGAAGCCGTTCGCGGGACGCCGATTCTTGCACAGATATTATTCATTTATTTCGGGATATCTGATTTGACAGGAATCAACATCGATAAAATCACTGCATCTATCATTGCGATCGCTATCAATGCAGGAGCTTATATTGCTGAAATCGTCCGCGGTGCCGTTTACTCCATTGATAAGGGACAGGAAGAAGCGGGGCGTTCCATCGGCCTGACGAGAAACCAAACGATGCGGTACATTATTTGGCCGCAAGCTTTCAGGCGAATGATTCCGCCTCTCGGTAACCAATTCGTGATAAGTCTGAAAGATACTTCTTTATTCTCTGTCATAGCCGTAGGGGAGCTGTTGTATATGGGGCAGCAATACTACGGAATGACCTTTCAGCCGTTTCAGGCACTGACGATGGTTTGTGTGATGTACTTGATCATCACTGTACCAACAGCTGTTTATTTAAGGAGAGTGGAAAGGAGACTGGACGTCTGATGATTACTGTGAAAGATTTACATAAATCGTTTGGTTCCAACGAAGTACTGAAAGGAATTAACACAGAAATCGATGAAAAAGAGGTCGTATGTGTCATAGGACCATCTGGATCGGGGAAAAGCACCTTCCTTCGCTGTTTGAACCTCCTGGAAGAAGTGACGTCGGGGGATGTGTATATTGAGGGTGATAATCTTACGGATTCTAAAGTGAATATCAATGATGTGCGATCACGGGTTGGGATGGTATTCCAACACTTTAACTTATTTCCACATAAAACCGTTCTTGAGAATATAACGATCGGTCCAATGAAAGTGAAAAAGATGAAGAAAGCAGCGGCTGAGGCGATTGCCCGTCCTCTGCTGGAGAAAGTCGGCTTGGCCGATAAGGCGAATGTTTATCCGGAGAGTCTTTCCGGTGGACAGAAGCAGCGGGTAGCCATTGCCCGGTCTTTGGCTATGGAGCCGAAAATTATGTTGTTTGATGAGCCGACATCGGCCCTCGATCCTGAACTCGTCGGTGATGTCCTTGCTGTTATGAAGGAGCTTGCGAAAGAAGGGATGACGATGGTCGTCGTGACTCATGAAATGGGATTCGCAAGGGAGGTTGGAGATAGGGTGTTGTTCATGGATGAAGGTATCATCATGGAAGAGGGACTGCCTGCAGATATTTTCAGCAACCCTCAAAACCCAAGGACACAGGAATTTTTAAGCAAAGTTTTATAGCATTTCAAAAACATGCGTAAGAGTAGGGAGAAGTATCGGGTGTATTGCCGCTCGATACTTCTCCCTTTCTGTTCTTTCTCTAGAACGTAAGAAAAGACACAGGGAGACTGTGTCTTTTCTGCGGTCAAAATAGATTGTAAGAAGTAATGAAGTACATCAGAATTATTAAAAGCGATGGCGCTGCATAATAAAAACTATTGGTTCGCGGCTTGCGTCCGATCGTCAAAACGGTCAACAAAAGCATGGCTACGCTCAACAGCGCAATCGGAAGGTGAGAAGAGCTTAAAACGGTCAGAATTGCTCCTTTTGTATAGAAAACATCCGTTACTGCAAGAAGCTGTAAGTTGAACAGGTTACTCCCGAGGATTGACCCCACGGCCATCCCGTAATTAGCCATTCGAAATGCAACGAGGACGGTCACCAATTCAGGAAGCGAAGTGGAAGCAGCTATGAGGAAACTTCCTACGAAGCTTGAACTCATTCCTGTCTGCTGGGCTAGCTGGTCTCCGAAGATCGACAAGGCACTACCTGCTGCAAAAACAACGACGGCTGCAACACCGAAGCCGATACTGGCCCCTTTAAGCGTATAATCTTTGCCTGCGGCGGCAGCCTCGTCCATCTCCTCTTCTTCCTCTTCGGAGTTCCCGAAGAATTTCATCGTAACCACATAGAGGGCAACGAGGACGAACATTTCCCATCCAATATGGAAGAGTGACGCTTGAAACGGAAGAATAAGGGACAGAACGACAACCATTGTGAGAACGATTCCTGCAATGGCAGAAGGCAGGTGCTGCTTCTGATTGATGGTGTTAAACATTCTTTTTCTCCGGTAAATCATATCGACGACAGCAAGGATTAATAGATTGAACGTATTACTTCCAAGCATGTTTCCGACGGCGATGTCGGGGTTGTCAATATAGACGGCCGTTAAGCTTGTTGTCAGCTCAGGCAGGGATGTTGCTCCTGCTATAAGAAAAGTACCGACAACAGCACCGCTGAGCGAAGACTTTCGACTGATCACATCTCCGAAACGGTTTAATTGGACTGCCGCATACACGACAATCACAGCGGATAAGGCAAATAAGAAAAATACCAAAGTAAATCCTCCTTTTGATAACTTTCAGAGCCTTGATCACAAAAAAACAGACCTCGGCCCTGATGGCCAAGGTCTTGCGTACTAGTTGATAGTTTGATGGACCGAGTGCCGCAGCACTGGAATGACGATCCAACAATCCGTATTATACGGCCGCTACTCCCCTTGTTGATTCTAATATAGCCGAGGTAGAAGTCGGCGTCAATAGATAAGTGTCGATACCCACTGTACAATCGTCTCTAAATTAAAAAGAGCCTCAAGTTTCCTTGAGGCCCTTCGGAGGCTGTTAAGAATCCGTTTAATAGTTTACGGCGTTATAAGAGTTGATCAACCCGTGCTGGAAGTAAGAACCTGTCCCGCTGATCGGATCCGCTGTTTGTTCGATTGCTGCCCGTATATTGCTGTTTGAACGTCCTTGAGAAGCAAGGAGTCCTGCAAGTCCGGCAACGTGTGGCGAAGCCATGGACGTTCCGGAAAGGTAGGCGTATCCTCCATTAGGAACGGTGGATGCAATGTCTACACCAGGAGCGGTGACGTCCACCCATGTTCCATAGTTTGAAAAGGAGGCTTTACGATTATATCGGTCGACAGCTCCGACCGCGATCACATTATCATAAGATGCCGGCTCGAACGTCGTTCTTACTCCGTCGTTTCCAGCAGCAGCGATAATGACAGAGCCTTTATTCCATGCATAATTCACAGCGTCTTCGAGTGTTTGGGTATCACAATTACATCCGAGGGAAAGGTTAATGACTTCTGCCCCTTGATCAGCAGAATAACGGATGGCGTTGGCGATATTGTTCAATGAGCCGCTGCCATTGGCATCCAAGGCGCGGACGGCAAGGATTTTAGTATTGGGTGCCATTCCTGCGACACCGCTTCCGTTGTTCGTCTGTGCTGCAGCTGTCCCTGCTACGTGAGTACCGTGATTATTCAAGTCCATCGGATCATAGTCATTATCAACGAAATCATAGCCCTTTATCGTTTTGTTTTTTAGATCAGGATGGTTATAGTCTACTCCGGAGTCTACGATGGCAATTTCCTGGTTACTGCTCCCCCGGGTGATATCCCAAGCGGCTTCGGTGTTCGTGTTCTGAGGTCCATATTGATAGCCGGAGTAGTAGGTGTCATTCGGCGTCCATGTGACATCGAATATGTAGTTAGGTTCTGCGTATTCGACATTCGGGTTATTGTTCAAGGCTTTTACGACTGCATCCACGTTGCCGACTTCGAGAACTTTCACATTTGAATCAACGACCTTTTTTTCTTCCTTCGCTTTTTCTGCACCGAAGGCTTGAAGCTGTTTGCTGCTCAACGTTTTCCCTTCTTTGAATTTAACGACGACTTCTCCTTTAACGTAGTCCCCTTTTTGGACATCTGTCTGTACCTTCATTTCTTTCTTCAATGGTTCCGGCGTCTGATCGGCGAAGACTTGTCCTGTTGTCGGAATCAGTGCAAGACTTGCAGCCAGGGATAAGGTTGCTAATTTCTTAAACTTTTTCAACTTCATGAAACATTCCTCCTTGATAAGATATATATAAGTAATTCGAAAGAATCAGGAAAAACCCTCTCAAATAGGGGTTGGGATAGTGGCAGGGAAAAAGAGGGGGTAACATGCATTTTTTGACACATACTTTCCCAAGTCGTCGAAAATCCTTTTGTTATCTGACTTATCTGTAAATTTATTGGGGTATTACCTGTTTCTGGTGTATAATACCAACTATAATGAAAGCGCGTACATTAAGAGGAGGGATTGTGTGAGTGGTATTTGGCTTGCGGTTGTAGGCAGCTTCGTGTTTTTTCTGGGTTATCGCTATTATTCGAGATTCATAGCAGACAAAATTTACAGGTTGGATCCAAACTATGTAACGCCTGCCCATCAATATAAAGATGGTGTCGATTTCGTCCCAACCAATAAGTTTATCTTATGGGGGCATCACTTCACTTCCGTAGCAGGCGCAGCGCCAATCGTAGGACCAGCAATCGCTGTTTACTGGGGATGGCTTCCAGCAGTGTTATGGGTGCTTCTCGGTACCGTTTTCGCGGCCGGCGTACATGACTTCGGTACGCTTGTTCTATCCGTGCGGAACAAAGGCCAGTCAATCGGCACACTTGCCAGCAAGTTGATCGGTCAGCGGGCAAAGGTCTTATTCCTATTCATCATCTTATTGTTGGTGTTGATGGTTAACGCTGTCTTCGCCTGGGTGATCGCCAACCTTTTCATTTCTTTTCCTGCCAGTGTCCTGTCCGTATTTATTCAAATCCCGTTAGCAGTATGGATCGGTTATCACGTGTATAAAAGACAGGGAAATATGCTGCTTCCATCCGTTGTCGCTCTTGCTGTCATGTATCTTTCTGCAATCGTAGCCAGCTACGTTCCTGCTCTGCAAATTGATCTCGTCCGCTATTTTGGAGGAGAAGGTGCAGAAACAATTTTCGGTTTGAATGCAACATCCATGTCCTTCTTTGTCTGGATTGTTGTTCTGATGGTTTATGTGTACATTGCATCCACTTTGCCTGTATGGAAACTATTGCAGCCGAGGGATTATATTAATTCCCACCAACTTATTGTCGGGCTAGGTCTGCTTTATCTCGGCCTTTTGTTCACCAACCCTGAGATTACGGCTCCTGTGACCAATGGTGCTGCGGACACTTCCTGGTTTCCACTATTATTCATCACGATCGCCTGTGGAGCGATTTCCGGTTTCCATGGACTTGTATCCTCGGGGACCTCTTCCAAACAGTTGAATAATGAAAAAGATGCACGATTTGTCGGGTATCTGGGATCGGTTGGTGAAGGTGCACTCGCTCTTGTCGCTATCATCGCAGTTATCACATTCTTCCCGACCAGGGGAGAATTCACAGCAACGTACAGTGGGTTTGCCGAAGCGAGCAATGCAGGCCTCGGTGTATTTATTCAAGGTGCCGGCCAGCTGGCGTCGGGACTAGGTATTCCTGCTTCTGTCGCTTCTACGATCGTATCTGTCATTGTTGTAAGCTTTGCGGCGACAACGCTGGATTCATCCGTCCGTCTGATGCGATACATTATTGCAGAGCTTGGATCGGAATATAATGTTACTCCGCTTACAAAGACACATGCAGCGACAACGCTTGCCGTCGTGTCCAGTGCGGCTCTCACATTAATTCCGCAAGGACCAAAAGGGTTTGGATCTGGTGGTTACCTGCTTTGGCCGTTGTTCGGTACATCCAATCAGCTGCTCGCAGGCATCAGTCTTCTCCTTGTATCCATTTGGCTGAAGAGGCAGGGGAGAAATTACCTGCCGACGATCATTCCTATGGTATTCCTTATGTTTATGACATTATGGGCCATGATCACCCAGGTTTTCATGGAATGGGCACCGTGGGCGGAAAGCAGTGATTGGATGCTCTTCACCTTCGGGGCAATTATTCTTGTATTTACGTTATGGATCTTGTTGACAGCTGTTTCCACCCTTACCGGCAGGAATAAGGATTCTATTGAAAAAAGTGCATAAAAGTTTGGAGGGATGTCGGCAGTGAAGAAAAGCTACTCCATTAAACGCCTGATACAAATGTATGATGAAATGCTGCGGGTCCCTCATAAGCGTGAAATTGCAAGGGAGCTGAGGCAGGAGGAGGACTTGTTTCTTCTCCTGATTTATTCAGACATGCTGGGGATTCCAAACCCTGCCTTTTACTACACGCTCGAGTTGTATCCTCATATCGTGGAGAAATTCCATGATTGGCATCTCCGGATGGGTATGGAGAAATCACCTCTGGAGGGAATCCGCTGCTGTTGAGGAGGGGTAAGATGACAAGTATAGAGAAGAACAAAATCATTTTTGTAGGAGGAAAAGGAGGAGTGGGAAAGTCGACGACGGCAGCAGCTCTTGCACTAAGCTACACGAGCCGTGGTTATCGGACACTCGTTGTCTCCACAGATCCAGCTCACAACTTAGGTGATATTTTTCATAAGCAATTAGAAAATAGTAAAAAGCCGCTGATGGATGGCTTGTGGGGATTAGAGATCGATCCAGGGAAGGAAGCGAAGCGGTATATTCAAGGAGTGAAAAATAACCTGAAGGGACTCGTTCATGCGAAAATGATCGAGGAAGTACATAGACAAATCGATCTTGCTTCTTCTACCCCCGGGGCAGAAGAAGCGGCACTGTTCGATAAGCTGATATCCATTATGATCGAGGAGAAGGATTTCGATAAGATCATTTTTGACACAGCCCCAACCGGGCACACGATCCGTCTCCTTACTCTGCCGGAAATGATGACCGTTTGGGTGGACGGGCTGTTGGAAAGGCGGAAGAAAGTGAATGATACCTATACGCAGCTGCTTCATGATGGAGAACCTGTGGAAGATCCGATATACGAGGTGCTGCAGGAGCGGCGCGAGAAGTTTGCCAAAGCCCGAGGAATTATCCTTGATGAAGATAAGACGGGCTTCCTGTTTGTTTTAAATCCGGAGCGCCTTCCAATTCTTGAAACAAAGCAGGCAGTCCGTCAGTTGGACACCTACGACATCCGTGTCCATACGCTGGTAGTTAACAAAGTGCTTCCGCCTGATGCAGACGGAAGCTTTCTTGAACGTAGAAGAAAGCAGGAACAGATGTACATGCAGGACATCGGTGAGATTTTCAAGGAACAACGGCTTTTGAAGATTCCTTTATTCACGGAAGACATTGCGGACCTGGATCAATTGCAGGCATTTTCCAGACAGTTTGATCAAGAGAACCTATCCGTATAAACCGGACTTTTCAGAGTCCGGTTTATTTTTTATTTCGTAGTCGAAAAGTATTAAGTCATTATCCGTAAATAGAACTATATTATCAGAAATTTCCGCCGATATAAGAAAGAGTGTAAATAGGTGATACCAACCTACTCAATCTTAAGGAAAGGAAAGTGAAGCAGATTTATGAACCCTAAAAAGTCGCTGCGGGCGCAGCTGTTTCTTAACTTCTTGATTCCTATTGTTATATTAGGAGTCCTTGTTTTTGGATTTGTCAAAGTGTTGTCCAGCCATATCATTGATTCCTATCTTGTTCCTCAATTTGAAAGCACACTGGAAGACACGGGGGATGAACTTGTTCAGGCGGTCGATGATTACCGCATACTTCAGGCGATCCGCAATCCCGAAGGAAATCATGCGGGTTTATTAAAAACCATGGACTCTATCGTAGAGGACAATGATAAACTCAAGCATGCTTATATCCTTACACAAAAGGAAGGGAAAGGTTACTCCGTTAGCAGAAATGGAAGCGGAGAAATGATGGTGGAGTCGCCCCTTACGAAAGAACAAAAGCAGGCTCTGGATAACAAACAGACAGTCATGACAGATTTCTATAAAGACCCGGTAGACGGAGACACGCATAAATCAATAGTTATCCCATTGGAAAATTCGGATGCCGTTGCAGGGGTGGATATGGATGGTTCATTCATTATGACCCTGGAAAACAGTATCAACGTCTTCCTTATTGCTTTCCTAATCCTTGCATTACTGCTCGGCGCGTTGTTTGCATACGTCTTTGGAGGAAGACTGAATAAGTCCATCCAAATTCTTCTGGGATCAATGAAGCGAATTCGTGATGGGGATTTGACAGGCCGTGTGGAAGTGAAGAGGCAGGACGAAATCGGTCAGCTTGCCAACGCAGTTAATGACATGGTGGACGGCCTTCGTTCTTTGGTGAAGCGTGTATCTCAGGCATCTAATGACGTAGCAGGACGAAGTATGGAGCTGACTCACTCCGCCAATGAAGTAAAAGAAGGAAGCGGTCAGGTGGCTTCCACCATGCAGGAACTTTCCTCAGGAGCAGAATCCCAGGCGAACAGTTCCGGCAATCTTTCCGTTATGATGGATCGGTTTACGCTGAAAATTAAGGAGGCAGATCAGACCGGCAAGGAAATAGCCGGTACGTCTCATGAGGTGCTTCAGATGACGGATGAAGGAAGGAAGCTGATGCAGCAGTCTGTTCATCAGATGAACAAGATTCATACTATTGTTAAAGGTGCTGTGGACAAGGTGCAGGGATTGGAACATCAATCCAAGGAAATCACCAACCTGGTCCAAGTCATTCAGGCAATTGCCGACCAGACGAACCTCCTTTCCCTGAATGCTGCAATAGAAGCAGCAAGAGCAGGAGAACACGGAAAAGGGTTTGCTGTCGTTGCGGGTGAAGTCCGCAAATTGGCAGAGCAAGTATCCTCATCTATAGGAAGCATTACGAAGATTGTACATACTATCCAGCAGGAATCTACGAATGTAGCGGGTTCTTTAGAGAGCGGGTATAAAGAGGTTACTACCGGGTCTGAGCAGCTTGAGCAAACAGAGGGAACGTTCCTTACTATTCAAGGATCTGTGACGCAGATGGCTGAGCGAATCAAGCATATATCCACCCATCTGGAAGATATAACGACAGACAGCAGCCACATGAGTGCCTCAATTGAAGAGATTGCATCCGTCACAGAAGAAGCAGCTGCGAGCGTGGAGGAAGTGGCTGCCTCCACCAATCAAACGACGGTTTCAATGGAGGAGGTTTCTGCCAGTGCGCAGCAGCTGTCGGAGCTTTCTGAGCAATTAAGTGGAAACGTGCGTGAGTTCAAGACAGATTTGAGATGAAGAAAACCTGTGCTTTGGAGGCACAGGTTTTTTATGCATGGTTTTTTTTCTTTAACTCAGTATCATGGTTATTTTGGTGAACGAATGATTTCTTGTACCAGGTCCTTCCCCTCCACCTTCGCAGCATAAGCAGTCCGCGCAGCCATTCGTCGACAATAAAGGCGATCCATATACCGATCAGCCCGTAGGAAAGCGGAAGACCGAGCAGCCAGGCGATCGTGACTTGGACCCCCCACATGGAAAGAATACCGATGACGACGGGATAACGAACATCGCCTGCCGCTCTTAGAGAATTGATGACGACAAGATTGAACGCCCTCCCTGGTTCCAGTAGGATACTGAGCAGCAGTAAGGTCCCGCCCGATGCAATAATTAATGGGTCGTCCGTAAACAAACCGAGCAGGATATCGCTTGAGAAGTAGAAAACGACAGCGACTACAATCGAGACAGCAATCGCAAGCTTCAGACTGCGCATGCACTGCCTGTATGCCTGCTCGGTTTCCTTTGCTCCTATATGATGGCCAATCAGAATTTGTGTGCCCTGGCCGATTGCGACTGAGAAAAGGAATATGAACATCATCAAATTTTGAGCGTACACCTTGGTTGTGAGAGCAGTCGCGCCCATCTGTGCGACGAAGTACGTAATGACCATCTGGCTTGCATTGTACGATAATTGTTCTCCCGCTGATGGAATTCCGATATTCAGTAAACTTTTGATATGCTTGATTTCATAACGGTAGAGGGCTGTCCAAGGAAGAGAACCCGACACGCGTTTCACTAATAGGAGAAAGAGCACGATGAATCCTAAACCACGGGAAACGGCGGTAGAGACGGCTACTCCCTGGACGCCGTAAACAGGCAGCCCGAACGGTCCGAAAATGACAATGTAGTTTCCTATTACGTTGACAATATTCATGCCGATCGTGACATACATCGTATCCTTTGTATGCCCATAACTCCTCAGAATAGCGCCTGCTGTCATGAGCAATGCTTGGACAAAAATCAATCCACCGACGATATTCATATAATCGACAGCTTCCCCCATAAGCTGGGGAGGAAGGTCCATTACGGCAAGAATAGGCTCACTGAAAAGAAATAAGCCGAAACTTAAGAGAAGCGAGAACCACAAGTTCACGCTGAGGGAAGTAACGGAAATGGCTCCTGCCTCTTTCGGTTTTCCGGCTCCTAGGTTTTGAGCGACAAGGATAGCCGCTCCCGTTGCAATAAATCCGAACATGACGATGATAACGGAAAGGATCTGGTTGGCTACCCCTACAGCGGCGACTGCCTCATCCGAGTACTGACTGAGCATGAGGGTATCGGCGTTCCCCATCAGCATATGTAGAAGCACTTCGATGAAAATAGGCCATGTGAGCGTAAACAGTGTCAGTTTCTTAACATCTTTTTCATGAGTCATGACAGGACTCCTTTACACATATATTGGGGCAAACGTTTGCATGAATAAAATAACGAACGCTTCCTACTAAAACTATAGAAAGATTCCTTCCCCGTCAATATAAAAATGGTTCCGCTTACAAAAATGTTAAAAAAAGAATGATCCTTATGGGAAGGAAGTAGGTAATCTTGAAAATGACGGACACTTGGGCACAGGTTGCATAGGATATGGGAGATCATGGATCGAGGAGATGATAGTATGTATCCGAACAGTCATAGGTCGTACCAGAGCCCGGCGCATCCGTCCGTCTATAGACAGGATGGTTCTGAACAAATGCTGAACGGTCTTAAAAATGCAATTAAGTCAGAGGCGGAAGCGGTAGACTTGTACACCCGACTGCTTGCATCAGCGCCCTCTTCTATGCACCAAGGGGAGATGCAGAAGTCGTTGGAAGAGGGGAACGACCGTTTGCAGCAAAGGACAGCGCTTTATATTCAGCTTGCGGGCAAACAGCCGGAATACAAGATTGAAAGGATGCCGTTTCATAGTTATCCGGAAGGTTTGATAAAAGCATATGAAGTAAATGTGCGTAATTATCAGATGGACCGCCAGCAATACTACACCAATCAGCATCCAACCATTCGTCAGTGGTTCGGGAGAGTATGCAATGACGAAGTCATTCAGGCGAATCGCCTGCAGACGCTCGCATATGATGGGAGGTCGGAGGGCAAAGATTTTGGCAAGCAGCCTTATGTGCTTAATATCGATGAAGCGACGAAAGCGAATGACACATTTCGGACGGCGATATGGACGGGAGATCATCTGCAGGTAACGCTAATGAGCATCGGTGTCGGCGATGATATCGGCCTGGAAATCCATCCGGACGTCGATCAATTTCTACGTGTCGAAGAAGGGGAAGGACTCGTACAAATGGGGAGCACGAAAGAAACGGTTACATTTGAGGACAGAGCGTACGATGGTTATGCCATCATGGTCCCTGCCGGAACATGGCATAACTTAATCAATACAGGTGACAAACCGTTGAAGCTCTATTCCATCTATGCCCCGCCCCAGCATCCGTTTGGAACTGTCCACCAAACGAAAGCAGACGCTCTTGCAGCGGAATCCGGGAATCACGGATCAGCTTGAGAACTTCCTTAAGGGAAGTTCTTTTTTTATGAAAATAAATGAAATGATCCCATCTTCCTCCTCGTCTTATGTAGTAGAAGAGGAAAAGGGAGGAAGGTAAACGTGATTGTCATACGTGGTTTGGCACATTCTTTTTATGTCGGAAAGAAAAATAGTCGTCAGGAAATACCTGTGTTGAAAGGGATTGATCTTAAAATCAATAAAGGGGAAATTGTTGCAGTCATCGGCAAGAGTGGTTCAGGCAAGTCCACACTTCTGAATTTGTTAAGTGGATATATCAAGCCACTGCAAGGGGAAATTGTACTTAATGGTACAGACGTTACTGCTTTATCAGAAGGCGATTGGGCTACGTTTCGTGCAGAGAATCTGGGATTCATTTTCCAAAGCTTTCAATTGATTCCGAGTATGACAGCCTTTCAAAATATTGAACTCCCGCTTGTCATGAAGGGGATCAATGAGGCTGACAGAGAAGCGATTGTCAAATCAATGCTTGCGAAAGTCGGTCTTGACGACTATGCAGAGCATTATCCGTCCGAACTGTCTGGAGGACAGCAGCAGCGGGTATCCGTGGCACGGGCGCTCATAGTCGAGCCCCCCATTATCTTAGCGGACGAGCCTACCGGAAGCCTGGATCAGGAAACAGAAGACGAACTGCTTTCTTTTGTTAAACAATTGAATGAAGAAGAAGGCATCACCTTCGTTCTGATTACTCATGATGAAGAAGTGGCTTCCGTTGCGGACAGGGTCATCCGTCTGGAAGATGGCTCGGTCGTTGAACGATTGGATAAGGGGGCGATCCGATGAAGTGGAAAGACAGGTTCCGATTTATCCGGCAGAACATGAAGAAAAACAGATCCCGTGTTGCGATGACCATGCTGGCGACAGCGATCGGCTGCGCGTTCCTTATCATACTTGCTTCCGTAGGTATTGGGGCGCAGAAATATATTGTCGATGATTTGATGAAGGATAGGGCTGTTACGGAAGTTTCCATCTTTGGGAAATCAGAAGTGGCCGAGAGAGAGAATCCTGCACTCACACAGCAGGACGTCAATCGTCTGGAGGAACTGGATGGGGTAAAAGCCGTCTCCCGTTCTACGATAGTGGAGAACCCGGCTGTAACCAAACTTGGAGACTATGAAGTCCAACCTTCTGTGGAAATGGTGGATTTTAATTCTGAGAAGAAGGCTGGATTGAAGCTGGCTGAAGGACGCATGCCGGAGAAAGAAAATGAAGTGCTGGTCGGCTATCATTTCGACAAACTACTCGTCAATCAGGAGGAAGGGGCGGATAAAGAGCTTTATGATTCCGATGGGCTTGTTAAAAAACAGCATCGCTATGATGAACCGGTATTAGGGAAGTCAGCAGACATTGAAATAGAACAGATCAAAGAAGGGGAGCGCGTAACGAACATGTATCCTGTTACGATTGTAGGTGTGGCGGAAGAACCTGCACGGGATTGGGAAGTAGGAAATGAAGTATTAATCTCTGAATCCATGCTTGAGAAAATCGAAGCATTTACCGGTACGAAGAATGGTGCACAAATACAGACAGCGATGAGCGATGACGAGATTGCACTGCTCCAGGATCTAAACGAACCTCGTTCTTTCAGTGAAGTCAATGTCATTGCCGGAAGCCTGGAACAGGTGGAGAACGTAACAGAGGAATTGAAGAAAGAAGGGTATAATGTTTATTCCGTAACCGAGCAGATTGATGAAGTGAATGTCGTTTTTGCAGTCATCAAGACCGGTCTTGTCATCATCGGAACTATTGCTCTTCTAATCGCGTCCATCGGTATATTCAATACGATGTCCATGGCCGTAACGGAACGGACACAGGATATCGGCATCATGAAAGCGATCGGCGGTCACCCGAAGATGATTCGAAGTATCTTTTTAATGGAAAGTGGCTGCATTGGTTTGATCGGTGCCTTAGCAGGTGTCCTCGCTGCTTACGCTGTCAGCATTGGTATTAACTTTATTCTGCCTTTGGTAATGAAACAAGTGTTTGAGGAAACGCCGGAGGCAGCGATTCAGTTGTCCTTTATCCCACCCTATCTAGCAGTCGCCTGTGTCATTCTCAGCATCGGCATTGCTATGATATCAGGATGGAAGCCTGCGAACAAGGCAACGAGGATTGATGTTCTGCGTGCGCTCAGAAGGGATATATAGCTGTCAGGATAGGTCCTTGCACCCCGATTTCCATTAGGAGTGCAGGGTCCTTTTTCTTAGATTTTTTTAAGAATTTTTGCATGTTCGGTCAATATCCGTTACCCTAGTAGAGTTGACGTTTAGAATTAGGAGAGGAATTAATATGAGTAAGATCAAACGGAATGACCCATGCCCTTGTGGAAGTGGGAAAAAATATAAGAAATGTTGTATGAATAAGAACGTAGAGGGATTAGGTTCTGTATCGCTCCATGAGGAGCTGAACAATCATTACAGTCACTTGATGGCTTATGTGAACCGCAACTACCCGAATTTGGCTCCGCTGGAACAAAAAGAGACCCAGGAAGAAGAAATCGAAGCGGCCTTCCGAATGGTGCAGAAGGTCTTTATGGAAGAACAGGAGAATGGCGGCACGATCTTCGATGAGTTCTTTGAGAAGAAAAAGAAAAAAATAAACCGACCTTCCACGCTTGCTTCCATGGAAGAGTGGAAGCAGCCGAAGACCGGCATTTTTAAAATTGTCAACGTTGACGCTGCTCAAAGTGTCACCGTCGAGGACGTTTGGACGAAGGAACTGTTGGAAGTCAATCAGCAGGGAATTCCTCTTAAGGAAGAGAACTATGCGCGCATGCCTTACTGCATTGGTATCCTTCTGAAGTGGGGACCGGTCTTTAACTTCATTCCATTGTCCATCCCTAATTATGAGGAATCCTACCTTTCCTTCCGAGAACAGCTGGAAGAGAATTATGCTGCATCAGAAGCATCCTCCATCGAGGCTTATCTGGAAGAGACATTTATTGAATCCCTGAGAAAATGGATGTTCATGAACGGGGAGCAGCAGGTGCAGACAGAAGAGCAGGCAAAAGCAGCTCCTTCCAATGAAAACGATGAAGTGCTGGAGTTGTTGCAGCTGGATATGGATGATCAAGAAGCGGTTGATCGACTGGAGAGAGCATGGCTGTCTTATAAAGAAGCAGAGCAGCCGAATCTTAGAAAGCCTGAAGTCGTCGCTGCAGCGCTTGAGCATATGTTTGTCACAACGACGTACTTCCGGGAAGAGACACAAAAAGTCACAAAGAAAGCTGTTGCTGAAAAATATGGGGTAAGCCCAAGCAGCATGACAAACCGGATCAATCAACTAAAAGAGTATTTTGACACGATTACAGAATGAAACTTCTGGAAAGACACCTGGATACAGGTGTCTTTTTTTGGATAAAAAAGCTTACCGTACAGGAAATCCCTAAATACGAAGAGAGATACGCAATGGATAAAAAGGAAAATCAAGATAATCTGTTGGCCTTGGGCAGAGGGGCATCCTGTTCAATCAGCCAAATTTGCGGACAGTCAACCAGGCATAAGGATAAAGGACAAAAAAGAGCCCGCCATTCGATGCCAGGCTCTTTTTTGTCCTTCTTCTGCATAGGGTAAGGAAGGAGGGGGGAAGAAATGAAAAGGAAGAAGCAGCCTGCATTAATCCTCTTCATTCTGTTCTTATTGCTGACACTGATAGCTGCCGGAGCATTTTTCATTATGACAAGGCCGAGTTATCAAGCTGAACGAGTGGTCGATGAGTTTTATACGTTGGAGCAGGAAGGCGAGTACAATAAGTCATGGGAATTGTTACATACCAGCATACAGGAGAAATTTGCGAAGGGAACATACATCCAAGACCGATCCCACGTATTCATGAACCACTTCGGTGCGGACACCTTCACCTTTACGATAGACGGCAAGAAGAAAAGAGATAACTGGAAGATGGAGAAGGATGGGGAGCCGTTTGGTGTTGTCTACGAAATGGTCGTCACGCAGACGTACCATGGTAAATACGGACACTTCCTTTTTACACAATTCGTTTACGTTACGAAGGAAGAAGGGGAATGGCGTATCCTATGGGATTATAATAAGTGAGCCCCATCCATCTATAAGGAGGGGGCTCACTTATTTATCTCAGTTTACCTTTGACTTCATAGGCGGATACTGTTTTTGCTTCACTTTCAATCATCAATTTCCCTTTATGACTCTTGTATTTATCCTTGTCCAACAGTGATTGGAGCTGCACACGATTAGGGGTACGCTGATTGTATAATTCAAAAGCGTCCAGGCGTCGATTCTCTGTTCCCTGGTTAACGACGACTAATACATGATTTTTACGTGTTTTCCTTTCAAAAACAAGGACGTCTTCATCAGAGTAAACAATCCTGAAATCGCCGTGGGTGAGCGCCTGCTCCTTCGTGCGGATATCAATCAACTTCTTGTAATGATTTTTGATTTCCCTGTTTTGTTCCTGCTTATTCCAGGGCATAAATTCGCGGTAATAGCGGTCCTTCCATTCTTCTACAGCATTGTGGTCACCGCTTTGGGACAGCCCTACTTCATCACCGTAATAAATGATCGGTGCTCCCGGAAGCAGGAATTGAAGAGTGGCCGCGTTTTTCATGGTCGTTTCATTTTCCTTCGCTTCATAGAAGAAGCGTGGCATATCGTGGCTGTCAAGGAACGTAGCAGCGACGAATTCCTCGGCATACCCGTTTTGGATGGTTTCAAGCGAAGCAGCCAGTTCGTTCATCGATTTTCCTTGAATAAATGCGCCGTGAAGAGCGGTTTGCGTTTCGAAATCAATAGCGCCGTCAAGCTTCCCGGTGTAGGAAGTGATCGTATCCAAGTCATCCCATACCTCTCCGAAAATGAATGCGTTGGAATCAATCGACTTTACTTTATGTCGAAAGTCGACCCAGAAGCTCTGGCTCGGTCCTTTGGCATAATCAAGACGAAAGCCGTCGACACCGATGTCTTCCATCCAGAATGGAACGACTTCATTCAGCATGTAGTCCCTCGTGTCCGGATTATCATTGTTCAGCTCCGGAAGCTCTTTGACACTGTAGAAAGTATCGTATTCGTCCGGCCATTTGGTAAACGTGTACCAGTCATAGTATTTACTGCCTGTTCCTTGGGACAGGGCATCTTGGAAAAAGTCATGCTGGTTCGATGTGTGGTTGGGAACGAGATCATAGATGACTTTCATATCCCGTTTGTGTGCTTTTTTGACCAATTCTTTCATCAGCTTATTGCTGCCGAACCGGGGATCAACCTTCATAAAATCGGTTGGATGATAGCCGTGGGAATAGGGCCCTTCATAGATCGGTGAGATCCATAACGTATTGACACCCAGTTCTTCGATGTAATCCAGCTTATCGATGACTCCCTGAAGGTCTCCTCCCATCCAGCCTTTCAGCTGTTCGTCTTTCGGAAGATCAGGCTGAACGGATGTGTTGTTGGTTACATCGCCATCCCGGAAACGGTCGACGAATACTTGATAGATGACTGCTTCTTTTGCCCATTTCGGCGATTTATAGTCATCGACATAGTAAGCGAACTCCGTTGCTTCCTCAGATGTCAACGCGTTATTATCAGCAAACTGGGACCCTTCAGATGACTTGTTCCACACATCTATCTTATATTTGACGCGGGTCTTGTTCTTTTGAGCAGGAATGGTGCCTTCCAATATGGACGTCTGTAAACCGTCCGGGGCAGTAGATGTCTCTTGAACAGTAAGGAAGGACGTCCTGCCTTGAACAGCTGTTCCGCGTTTTCCATCTGGAATCGATCCGTCTGTCGTGTAGTAGACCGCGCCCGCGTCAATTGGGCCGAAATGCTGGACCTCTACTTCTACCTGGACGACGTCTTTTTTATTAGGAGTGTAAGGGGCGTGATTAAAATCATGACGCACAGATTGGGCGACTGGAATTGTCAACCATTTGTCGACTTTATCGTACACGTTGTCGCCGTCTTCACGCAGCGTTACGGTCCGCGGATCTGTCCGATCTTCCTTATAAGCTTCACCTGAAAGGCTGTAGAAGTAGGTAAGCTCCTCGGAAGCATCCCCGACAACGCGGAGGGTGTAGATGCCGTCTCCTGTTTTCTCCATCGGGCTGACGGTGTAATTGAAACCGTTTTTGCTTGATGCGACAGTCGGGATTGCCCAGTCCGGTGTCTCTTCAGGCACAGACAAATTCAACGTGACACTGCCGCTGTGGGTATCCGCTAAGCGGATATCAACGGTCCTTTCTTTGTCCGGATGGAAGGTAAAGATATATTTCCCATCTTGAGAAGGGGTGAACGTCAAGTTCGATCCTTCCATCCACTTGCCGTCATAGACGAACTTATACTCCACGGTTTTTCCACCCTTTAGTTCCACAGGTGCACTTTCCCAAAGCTGCTTCTCTGCATCATAAGCAAGTGGATGATTATCCGACCCCCAATCCAATGACTCCGCACTGCCGCGAAGAACTACCTTGTCATATGTAGTCTCCGCCGCATCCGCTTTCTGTGCAAACGGTTGCGCAAAAAGCAAAAACAAAAGTGCTATCCCTACGAATGAAATAAGCGACCACTTTTTCATTAACTGCATTCCCCCTCATAATTTTGAAATCGCTTTCATAATATAGAATAAAGCTTCGAATGTCTATGGGACTAATCTAGTGATTTCCAGAAAAAAGAAAAGGCAGAGGGGACTCTGCCCTCTACCCGATTAATAAGTCAGCAGTCTGACGGAATAGGCGATATACTTCACATACTCACTGAACGTCATTTTTTGTTCCCGCTCATTTAATCCGTCACTTGCGTCGAAAAAGGAGGGGGCGAATGCATAGGAAAGGTCGATGGAATCTTCATAGATCTTATCAAAGGTCATCTTCGTCCTACGGGAATGGTAATCGCTTGTTACCACAATTGCTGAAGTGAAGTCGTATTTGAACATGATTTCTTCGGATAATACAGCATTATCCAAGGTGCTCTCGGCCTCCGTTTCTTCAATAATCGCGTCCGATGGAACACCCAGGTTCTCTGCGTCCTCTCGTGTTACGCCCTTCTCTGTAGAATTTGTGAGAATGATAGAATCGGCAAGTCCTTGATTGAAGAGATCGACGGCATAAGGGAGACGGTTGGATTCGCCGCTCAAAACAATGAGAGCATCTGCCGGCTGCACGTCTTCTGAATCCTCTATGAACAAAAAGCCACTCCCTAAGTTGTAGAGTATGATGATTCCGGTAATGAATAATACAACGGTAATTGCGAAGATACTTAGAATAACTTTCTTGACTCTCGGCAAAGGTGTGTGCACCATAGACTTCCTTTCTATGTAACGAGAAATTATAGAATATTTTACCACATGTTTTGACATAATTGTTAGGAGGGTATAACAGTTTAAGTCTGGTTCGACTTGTTTTTTTTAATGGAATCGAGTAATATATCCTGTAAAACATTTTATTTGAATTGTTTGTCAATTAGATGTAAAATGAATTCAACTTTGTTGAAAATATGAATATGAGAAAGGGTAGAGAAAGATGATAAAGCCTGATGATCGCATTGCAACACCCGGTCAAATAGTAACGTTTGAAAGAAACGATATTGTTTTTAAAGGAAGAGTAATCCCCAGTCAATGCCAACAGTCTGTCATCGTCGACCTGACCATCATGGACAATTTAGCAGAGATTGACTTTGAGTATGACAGAACTGTAGTAGCTCATACCAATTACCGCATTATAGAAGAATAGTGTTGAACCTCCTCTTATATAGGGGAGGTATTTTTATGTAGCAATGCTTTATATCGTAATATATACGACGAGTCAATATGATAATTTTTCCTCTACTTTATTTTATAGGAAAAAATCCTGTGTTCATCTTCCGTTTTTTTTATTACTATTAAAAGGAGGGGGACGTACTGGGGGATTCGTGAATAAATGAGCATGAGAGGATGAAGTGGTTTGGCGCATTTGACTAAATTACTTTTGGATCAGGATGAACTATCGATCACCGGGCGCTACAGTGTGCGTATCGATAAGACAATTGTCATTGAGCCTCTTCGGCACCTGACGGAAGACACCTTCCGTAATTTGCTTAGAAGTAAGGCAATTGTGAAGCGGATCGGAATTCGCAGACAGGAAGATGAGAGCTTCCTGACGTTCGATGGACCGTACTCTTTCCGCAGGGTGAACGGTATCTTGATCTTCCAGCGTACGGCAATATAATCCATACATAACATCTTTAGAACTTCCAAACAGGAGTGGGGAGTTCTTTTTGATTGGTATGATGAAAAAAAGCGCCCGCATTATTTGCGGGCGCTGCTTCGTTATTGGGAATAATAGTTGTCTTCTTCATACTGCGAGTCCGATGAGTTGTATTCATTGGACTGGTTATAGCCACTGTCGGTTTCTTCGTAACTAGATTCATTCGTCTGGCCATTTTCTTGTTCAGCTGGTGGATCGAGATTCAGAGCATCTCTCAATTTCGTTTGAACATCAAAGAGACTCTCCTCATCAGGAGTGAAGTAATACAGTCCATCCTGCAACCGTTCATTGACACCTTCAATTTCAAATGTCTTCGCATTAGACTCGGAAGAGAAGGCTTTCTGAATCGCGTAAATTTCACGTGGACTCAAATTCGTTTGAATGTTCTTCCCTAAAATATCAGTAATTTCTCCAACTTTAAAGATGGTACCGGCTGAGATAGCCTCGTCCATGGCGGCCTTGATGAATTGTCTCTGTCTTTCATCCCGTGGATAGTTGACGGCGGCTGCCTGTTTTCTCATCCGAACAAAGGCGAGGGCTTCTTCTCCATCCATCTTTTGTGGTCCTGCTTCAAATTCAATTCGTTTATCATGATCGAGGTGGCTCCGTTCCCAGAACCCTTCTTTGACATCAACCGTTACTCCTCCAAGTGCATCAACAATTTCAGTGAACCCTTGGAAGTTTACGGTGACATATTTATCTATAGGAATGCCTAGCTCATCTTCAATCGTTTCAACCGCTAAGCGTTCGGCCCCGTATCCGGAAAGTTCCCCGATTGAATAGGATGCGTTTAATTTATGGTAGCCGGCATACTCTTCCCCGACTTTGGATGCAGGTAGTTCAATCTGCGTATCCCGCGGTATAGATGTCATCGTCACTTCATTCGTTTTTGGATCGAGTGTCATGACAATTTGGGTATCCGCCCGCCCGGCTTGTCCGTTTGTGGAGTAATCTTCTACTCCAAGGAGCAAAATAGATATTGGATCATCCCCGATATCTACGGCTTCTTCCCGCAGATCAGACTTCTCGCCGCGATCTAACCCTTCAAAAGATGCTGTATAAACTTGGGAAACGTAATAAAAGCCGCTCCCCACTAATAGTCCAAGTAATAACAGGACGAACACGAGCCTTCTTATCTTTTTCTTTCGGCTGCGCCTTCGAACGCGTACAATTCGTTTAGCCAATGGTTACACCTCAATTCTTAACCTCTCGATGTTCTATTCTATCACAATTGTCGATAATGGAAGAACAAGTTACACAGGTGTATAGATTTGTAATTTATTTGTCATATTATCCCGAATTCTGAAACTTTCACGTTGTTTTTCCGTCTAAATCTATAACAAAAGCAAAGAACCTTCCTGTTATAAGGAAGGTTCTTTTATTAATCGATTTCTTCTTTTTCAAAAATGAGGTAGTTCATTTCTTTGCGGCTGATGCTGTTGTAACGTTTAGCATTAAAGAGATAAAAGACGAGTCCGATCATAATCCAAACACCGAGAGCGATGTAGGATTCCCTTCCTAGTGCTGCGGGAGACCATGGCAGCAGGAGCAAGGCGAGGAACCCGATGGAGCTGATTATTCCGATCAAGGACAATGCTTTCCTTCCGGGGGCAACGGTTTTAGGGAAGCTCCCGTGTCTATCTTGTTCCGACCACGCCAAAAATTTATAAGCTGCAGCGGTACAGAAGAAATATGCGACAGCTACACCAGTCGAAGACATGTCTACGACCCACAGCAATGCCTCTCTGCCGAACCACGGGGCAAACAGACAAAAGAACATCGTAAATAGGATGCCGATGTATGGCGTATTATATTTCGGATGAAGACGCCGGAAAGCATCTGGGAGAATTCGGGCGCGGCTCATAGCAAACGTCAGTCTGCTTGACGAAATGTAAAAACCGTTCAATCCAGTAAATATTCCCATACAGACAGCCAGGGCAATAATGAAGACACCGGCTCTTCCAAGGTAACTTTCAATCGCATCTCCTGTCCCCCATACCGATCCCGTGTCTTGTATATAGGTAAGAAGTTCCTGCCATGGCATGGAGCTCGCTGTCACCCAGATCATTATACTGTAAGCGAGTCCGGCTGCGAGAAGAGACCAGATAATCAATCCGAAGGCTTTCTTCGGCTCGAATTCGAACTCTTCTGCTGCCTGGGGGATATTATCAAATCCTACATAAGCAAAAGGAGCCAGGGCTAATATTGTTAAAATGGAACCAATTGGTGTCTTATCAGGCGAGAATCCAGGAGACATATTGGTAAGGCTCGGGCCCTCCGTCAGGATTGCTCCGATCGCGAGCAGCACAATTCCGGCAATGAGCAGCATGCTGAAAAAGAATTGTGTACGCCCGGAAAAGCTCGCTCCACGGATGTTTAATAATGCGAATATAATAAGAGCGATACTGGCAATAGCAATTTGAATGATGGATACGTCATAGCCCGCCACTGTGTATAGGTTTCCGGTATGGACGAATTCCGGAAAAAGAAATTTAGCGAGTAGAGCCAGCGCTGATGCATTCAATGCAACGATACAAATATAACCAAGTGTTAAAAACCAGCCGGCGAAAAAAGCAACCTTTCGACCGAATCCTATATAGGCATAGGCGAATTCCCCTCCGGTTACGGGGAATTTCTCAATCAGAAACCCGTAGCTGACGCCGATAATCATCATCAGGACAGCTCCAAGAAGAATACCGATCGTCACGCCCATAGGCCCTGCTTGATTAATCCAATCGGTAGGCAGCACAAATGCTCCCCAGCCAATGGCGGAACCAAAGGCAATAGCCCAGACCCAGTGAGGCTTAAGGGATTTTTCTAATTTTTTTCTTTCTGACGTAGTCATGGTGTCATAATCCTCCTAAAGATTTAAAAACATACTTTCCGAGCTTATAGAGTATAAAAGACTGGTGCAAACAAAACGAATTCAAACGAAAACATTCAGAATTTAAATATAAATGTGAGAGGATTAGAAGGGTGATAAAAAGGGGATAAGCCAGATGTGGAAAACCATTTGCCATTTTTAGTAAATGGGTGGCGGAATTTTAAAGAAATTGTTATGTTTGACATGAAATTGTTGTGCTATAATTCTTATGGTTAATATGTCGTGGACAAAGGGTTCTTATTCGAATCCATTTGGAAAAAATATTAAAGCTTACGACATACAGGGAGAGGACATAATAAACCGGAGGAGGGTCTTTATGGAATACAAGGCCTTGCTGTTTTGCTTGATTGCATCTGTGCTCATCACACCGCTCGTCAAGAAAATGGCATTGAAGATAGGTGCTACAGATAAACCGAACCATCGAAAAGTACACAAAAATGTAATGCCGCGGCTTGGCGGCTTAGCTATTTTTCTCAGCTTTGCATTGGGGATAATTTTCTTCTTTCCGGAAAGCTCCTACACTTGGCCGGTGCTGATCGGTGCGACAGTGATTATTATTACTGGTGTCGTTGATGATATGCGAGAGCTTTCGGCTAAGGTAAAGCTTGCCGGACAGCTGCTTGCAGCTGCGATTGTTGTTATCGGCGGCGTTCAGGTCGAGTTCATCAATTTACCTTTCGGAGGCCAGCTTGATTTTGGATATTTGAGTATACCGATTACTATTTTATGGATTGTGGGCATTACTAACGCCATCAATCTCATAGACGGCTTGGACGGCTTAGCCGCAGGTGTTTCAGCTATTGCCTTACTGACGATTTCCGGTATCGCCATCACGATGGGGAACGTATTCGTTGTTTTTGCCGGTCTGATGATGCTTGGAAGTACACTTGGCTTCCTTGTCTATAACTTTTACCCGGCTAAGATCTTCATGGGCGACACAGGAGCACTTTTCCTCGGGTTTATGATTAGTGTGTTGTCTTTACTCGGCTTTAAGAACGTCACGTTGTTTTCCTTCATTATTCCAGTCATCATTCTCGGTGTACCGATATCTGATACGCTGTTTGCAATTGTACGTCGAATTATTCAGCGAAAGCCGCTTTCGGCACCTGACAAATCTCACCTGCACCACTGCCTCCTTAATTTGGGGTATAGTCATCCCGAAACGGTATTGATGATTTATGCAGTCAGTGCTTTGTTCAGTCTTGCGGCAGTTATCTTCTCCCAGGCAACGATCCTTGGAGCCATGGCTGTTATTCTGGCACTCATTATTATGATTGAACTGATTGTCGAAGTTACAGGATTAATTGGAAAAGAATACAGACCAATTCTGAACATGATACGTGATCGAAATCGAAGATAAAAAGAAGGTGCGCCGGCTAATGCCGGGCACCTTCTTTTAATTATATCTTATTGCCTGGGAAATAATTTCTGCAAATACTTCATTCATTCGGCATGGCTTGCTCTTCTCCAGAAGACGGACTGAGTTCCGGCTCGTCCGTTTCTACAAATGGTTGATCCATGTCGAGATGTGTTTTTAATGAACCAATCGTTGTCGTCAGGCTCTCCTGGTCGACTTGATAATACCATCCACCATTTATATACATGCCTTCTCCATCCAACTGGAGTTTATCGAAATCAAGTCCGTCCTTTTGTAACAGATAGTCTTTAAAGGATATCATTTCATCAAAGGTCAAGTTCGTCTTCATATTCTCACTCACTGAAGTGAGGATGCTGTCCATATTGTTCAGGGAACGGGTAGAAATTGTTTCACTGATGATCTCCTGGATAATGTCCATCTGCCGCTGTCCTCTTGCAAGATCGCTGTCGTATTTGCGTGTCCTAGCCAATGCCAGGGCTTCCTCTCCATTCAAGAGTTGAACCCCTTCCTCCAGTTTAATGACACCTGCTTCCCGGGAGCTGTCCTGTTCTGTCATATCGAATGGGACGTCATAGGTAATGCCGCCGATGGCGTCGACGATGTCAACGAAAGATTGGAAATCGAGCCGGACATAATAATCGACAGGAACATCCAGCATTTGCTCCACGGTTTCTACTGTTGCATCCACTCCGCCGAACGCATGGGCGTGGGTGATTTTATCCTGATAGCCGACCTCTGGAATGTAGGTATAAGAATCCCTCGGGATATTGACCATCTTTATGGATTTGTTTTCATCATTGAATGTTGCGAGGACAAGAGCATCAGAGCGTGAGGGTGCCTCGGCTGCAGTTTCATCTACCCCGACGAAAAGGACGGAAATGTGGTCGGACCCCGGGTTTACAGCTTTCGTTCTTTTTTCTGATTTATCTCCCCGGTCTAATTCCTGGTGGGACTCCGTGGCAGTCTGTTTGACCTGATCGGTTAAATAAAGAGCGTATCCACCGGCAGCGCCGATGGCGATCAGCAATACGAAAAATAGAGACAAAAGGAAAATTCTTGTTTTTTTCCTTTTCATATCATAGACGGGCTCCTTTACTCGGGTTTGACATCCTTTTCTACATAAGAAGTTGTACCCTCATGGATTTCAGCCTGTGCGCTTGTCAAATCGGTCATCCATGAGATAAATGCTTCTTCTTCTCCACTTACTACATATACTATCAATTCCACATTTTCGAGATAATTAACCGTTTCGAGTGTATATTTGGAATTCCTTACTTCGTTTTCCACTTTTCCAAGTAAGTGATATTCCACTTTTACCTTTATTTCTTTCATTAACTGCCTCTTCACTACACCGGTCGTATTGATGGCAGCAGAGGCCGTAGAGGAATAGGCGCGAATGAGACCGCCCGCTCCGAGTTTTATACCACCGAAGTAACGGGTGACGACAACGGCTGTATCTTTAAGCCCCTTTTTCTTAAGTACTTCAAGCATCGGCACGCCTGCTGTGCCGCTTGGCTCTCCGTCATCGTTGGCTTTTTGTATCAAATCATGTTCTCCAATCATATAGGCGGAGCAGTTATGGGTTGCATCACTGTGTTTCTTCTTGATTTCCTGAATGAATGATTGTGCTTCCTCTTCTGTTTCGCAGCGTTTCACATAGCCGATGAAACGGGATTTTTGAATGACGACTTCTTCTGAACCTTCCGGCTTTACGGTATAATACGTTTCTAACATCGATTAACAAACCTCCTGTATTCAATTATATAGAGGGAAGGAATAATCGGCAATCTCGGGGAACTAATTACATAGGCTGATAAAAGAAGTATTTGCTATATACTTTTTTGTTCATTGTTCAGCGAACACCCCCACAAATGGACATGGGCCATACGAATGATTATGTGAATATTGATGGAGGGACTTGTCATGAGCGAAAGGAAAAATGGGGATATCGCCCTTGACTATATTATTAATGAAATGGTCGAGACGGTCACCAACAGTAAGGATGAGATATTTCAAATTGGTGAAGAATCCCGGAGCGAATTCGAAACACTGAATAAAGAGCTTGCGGAAACAAAGGACCAAGTGCTCACTCTTATTGAGGAGGGAGACATTCTGGACCGAAAAGTACGTTTCTCGCGTATACGCTTATCCGAAGTTAGCAAAGAATTCCAGAAATATTCAGAAGATGAAATCCGTAAAGTGTATGAACAGACGCACGCTTTGCAGATGGATCTATCCATGAAACGAGAAAAAGAAAAACAACTGCGTGAACGCCGGGATGACATAGAAAGAAGGCTGCGCAACCTGGAAGAGACGATTGGGCGGGCGGAGGCCTTGAGTGGAAAGATTTCGGTCGTCCTCAATTATTTGACAGAAGACTTCAAGCATGTGTCCGATGTGCTTGAGACGGCAAAAGAAAAGCAGCAGTTCGGCCTGCAGATCATTGAGGCGCAGGAGGAAGAACGCCGGCGCTTGTCCAGAGAAATCCATGATGGGCCGGCACAGATGCTGGCGAACGTGATGCTGCGGTCCGACCTTGTCGACCGGACATATCGTGAACGGGGCATTGAAGAAGCGATGGCAGAGGTAAAGAGTGTCCGATCTATGGTTCGGTCTGCTCTATACGAAGTGCGCCGCATTATATACGACCTCCGACCAATGGCGCTTGACGATCTCGGTTTGATTCCTACACTTAAGAAATACCTCACAACGGTCGAAGATTATAATGAAGGAATGGTTTTCTCCTTTACATCTTTCGGTTCTGAGGAGAGGTTGGAGTCCAAGTACGAAGTTGCACTTTTTAGATTAATACAGGAAGCCGTCCAGAATGCCGTTAAGCATGCAGAAGCAAAAGAAGTTAAAGTGAAAATTGAGATTCAGCCCTACGCGGCAACCATCATTGTGAAAGATGATGGGAAAGGCTTCGACCCTTCGGCGAAAAAAGAGAAGTCATTCGGGTTGGTCGGAATGAGGGAACGTGTCGACATGCTCGAGGGGGACCTTCATATCGATTCCAGCCCTGGAGAAGGGACCATTGTCACGATCCATTTACCAATAAATTGATATTCTATACAAAAACTATGTAAATGGACGTGTATCGTTTATAATAGAAATAGGATTAGGGTAGATCGACCAAACACAGATAAAGATAGATGTAGACAGAGAAGGAATAGGTTTCAGGGGAACGTGAAAACCATTCTATGTATAAGAATCAGGAGGAAGTAATCATGACGACCAGAATAGTCCTAATCGACGATCACAAATTATTTCGGGAGGGCGTAAAAAGAATTTTGGATTTTGAATCCAGTTTCGAAGTCGTGGCAGAAGGCGACGATGGAGATACAGCCCTTCAAATCATCGAAGAATACATGCCGGATGTTGTGTTAATGGATATCAACATGCCGAGCATGAACGGAGTCGAGGCGACTGCGGAGATTACAAAGCGTTATCCGGAAATGAAAGTGATCATTCTTTCTATCCATGACGACGAAAACTATGTGACTCATGCGTTGAAAACTGGTGCGCAGGGGTACTTGCTGAAAGAGATGGATTCAGACGCTTTGATTGAAGCAATCAAAGTTGTAGGGGCAGGCGGTTCTTACCTGCATCCGAAAGTGACTCATAATTTAGTTGCGGAATATCGCCGCCTTTCTGAGACGAAAGGAAGCAGCGCATACCGTACGATCGAATACCGTAAGCCACTTCATCTCTTGACCCGTCGCGAGTGTGAAGTGCTTCAGCTTCTTGCCGATGGAAACAGTAACCGAGGTGTAGCAGAGTCTCTGTACATCAGTGAGAAAACCGTTAAAAACCATGTGAGTAATATCCTTCAGAAGATGAATGTAAATGACCGTACGCAGGCCGTTGTTACAGCAATAAAGAATGGATGGGTAGAAGTTATTTAACCCACTCTGACCTTTGGAAACAAGCGGGTCGTTTTTCAGGCATACGAAATGTATACCTGAAAAACGACCCCTTTTTTGTAGATGGGGCCGGTGTTAGTTTTCTGATGCATTGTTACACCCCTTCATGTAAAATAAGAGGAAGAAGAAGCTGGAAGGTTTTCGTGCATAGTTAGAGGAATGTTAAATATTAAAGCAAGGAGTTGAATCGGATGAAAACAGCGGTAATTACGGATAGTACAGCATATTTACCGAAGCAGGTCCGACAGACGAATCATATACATATGGTGCCGTTAAACGTTATTTTTGGAGAAGAATCGTACCAGGAAGAGATCGATATTAAAGCAGATGACTTTTATGACATGGTAAGAGAAGGGGGGAAGCTTCCTAAAACATCCCAACCTGCTATTGGATTGATGACGAAAAAGCTGGAAGAGCTTGCGAAAGAGTATGATGCGGTCGTTGCCATCCATCTTTCGAGTGGAATCAGTGGTACATACCAGGCGATGGTGACAGCAGGTGAAATGGTAGAAAACATGGAAGTGTATGTTTTCGACTCAGAGATCAGTTGTCACATGCAGGGCTATTATGCTCTTGAAGCGTCTGAGTTGGCTGCGAATGGTGCGACACCGGGTCAAATTCTGAGTCGCTTGGAAGAAATGAAAGCGAGCATGCGCGCTTATTTCATGGTGGATGATCTCAGCCACCTTCACCGCGGCGGGAGATTGAACGGCGCTCAAGCGTTTGTTGGAAGCCTGCTGCAGGTGAAGCCTGTGCTTCATTTCGTAGATAAGCAAATTGTTCCTTTCGAAAAGATCCGTACAAATAAAAAAGCGATCAAGCGAATTCTCCAACTGTTTGATGAGGACGTCCGCAATGGCGGGAACTACCGTGCTTGTATCATTCATGCCAACCGTCCTGCGGAAGCGGAGCAGATTAAAGAAGAACTGGAGTCTTCCTATGATAATGTGGAAATGTCTGTCAGTTACTTCGGCCCTGTCATCGGTACGCACCTGGGTGAGGGAGCGATCGGTCTGGGTTGGTACCGCCGCTCCTGAGGATAAAGGGAGCCTGTTTGTGAGACTCAAACAGGCTCTAATTATCACATGGAAGGTGAATCAATGGTGAAATTATGGTTGAACAAAAAGAAAGACGATTATTCCTGGCTCCCGCACGATTCCCCCTCTCATACCACTCCGGAACTGGCTGGAAAATTGTTGTTGAAACACGAGCTCCCTTTTGATATACCTCCTCATTATGTTACACCTCTCTCATCTATCGAAATGTCTTGGTCCGGTTACCTTTGTCGGAGGTGCGGCAATTCGTCTCCCCATCTTTTTGGAAACATGCCCCATTGTGGTGATACTTGCACGTACTGCCGTTCGTGCATTCAAATGGGGAGGGTGTTATCCTGTGAACCCCTCTATTACGGAAGTCCTAACGTAACTTGGCCGTTTTTTTCATCCCCCTGCAAATGGACAGGCAGACGCACAGTCTCCCAGGATAATGCTGCCGAAACCATCCGCGATCTCGTTGACCGCGGATCGGGGGAACTGCTGGTTTGGGCCGTTTGTGGAGCGGGGAAAACCGAAATGCTGTTTTCCGGCCTTTCCGCTGCTCTTGAAGCAGGTAAAAGAATCTGCCTTGCCACTCCTAGAACGGATGTTGTACGCGAATTACTTCCACGTCTTCAACGGGCATTTCCCGATGTTCCAATTCAGGGGTTGTATGGAGAAAGCCCGACCAAAACTAGCGATGCTCCTTTTCTAATAGCAACGACCCACCAACTTTACCGCTTTGCACGTGCTTTCGACTTTTTAATCATTGATGAAGTCGACGCTTTCCCTTACCATAACGATCCGAATCTTCATTACGCTTCCAGACGCGCAGCCAAAACAGATGCTGCTATCGTCTATTTGACAGCTACTCCTCGCAAAGCGGAAAGAAAACGCATTCGCAATAAGTCCCTTCCTGCCGTTTTCATTCCAAAAAGATTCCACGGCCACCCTCTTCCAGTTCCCATATTAAAGCTCCTTTTCCATTTAAATTCCTATTTAAAAAAGGGAATGCTTCCACCGAAAATCTTACAAATGATTGCCGAACAACAGACGTCTTCTCGGCAGTTGCTTCTATTTCTTCCATCTATTAAAAAAGCGGAAGAGGTTGCACGAATGCTTAAACAATTAGGTTATTGTGTGACGGCTGTCCATGCGGATGATCCGGACAGAGCGGCTAAGGTGGACGCATTCCGTGAGAAGAATTACCGGATGCTTGTTACGACGACAATCCTGGAAAGAGGCGTTACTTTCCCTTCGGTTGATGTGTATGTAATTGATGCCGGTCACGCCGTATTTGATGAACCGGCACTCGTACAAATTGCCGGCCGAGCCGGGCGGAGTCCGGAAGACCCGGACGGGGACGTGTACTTTTTTCACGGAGGCAAAACCGACGATATGTTGGATGCGGTAGATTCGATTCTTTATATGAACAAGCTTGGCAGGAAATTATGAAGTGTCTGATCTGTCACGGGGAGATTATTCCGGATGTAACATGGGTTACTTTTTGGAGACTTCCTGATAAGAAACAATGCTGTCGGTCCTGCTCCCGTGCTTTTAGGATAATTGAGAATCCCGGTTGTTTGAAGTGCGGGCGTCCGGATGGAGACGGCATCTGTCCGGACTGCCGGCAGTGGCAGGTTACGAATCCGGGCTTACTCGAATGGAACCGGTCTGTTTTCAGCTATGAAGAGGCTGCAAAAGATTTCGTGGCGCGGTGGAAGTATCGGGGGGATTATGCTCTTTTGGAGGCATTAATACCAGAAGTTCAGCGGATTTTTAAGCGTGAGCAGCTTGGCGAAGTCTCATTTCTTGCCGTTCCTTTAAGTATAGAAAGAGAGAAAGAGCGTGGGTTCAATCAGTCAGAAGCAATCATTCATCATCTTGGTCTTAAGCCAATCCATGCATTCAAGCGTGTTCATTCAGGGAAACAGGCGAAGAAGGGCCGCCAAGGACGACTTCGCGGCATCAATCCTTTTTCGCTGGTGACAGAAGTTGATGGTCCCTGCGTGATCGTCGATGATATCTATACGACAGGAAGGACCATCCGCCATATGGCAGCCCTTCTGAAACAATCGGGTTGCCCGGCGGTCTATTCTTTTACGCTTTTTCGATGAATATACTCTCCGGACTTTGGAATCTCTTTTTTCTGACGATATAATATAAAAGAGAGATTTGGGAGGCGGAATGATGGGAGAAGTGGCGAATTGTCCCAGATGTAACGGCATTTTCATAAAAGGTTCTTCGGTAGTTTGTCCGAACTGTAAGCAGAAGGAAGAGAGCGATTTTCAAGCCGTGTACACTTTTATGCGTAAAAAACAGAACCGGACGGCTGTGGTGGCAGAAATTGTTGCTAAGACTGGCGTTTCGGAGGAGAGAATCAGGCAGTTTGTAAAACAAAAGCGCCTGCATCCCTCCCAATTTCCGAATTTAGATTACCCTTGTGAGAAATGCGGGACGTCGATATCTGAAGGTAGAATCTGTAAAGGATGCCGGGAAGATATCACGCGTGGTGTTGCTGTCGATGAAAGAAATAAAGCACTGGAGGATCGAAAGCGTGCAGCTGAGAAAGAGCGTGTGAGCAGGACTTATTATTCAGTAGAAAATGATTAATAAGGCATATTAAACTACAAAAGAACGATACCGATAAAAGAGGTAACTACAACCGGACTGGAAACGAGGTGAACACGATGAAAATCAACGGGCCGAACTCCACTAATTTTAATCCCTATCAGAAACAAATCCAGAAACAACCGGACGTCCGTATGCAGCAGAAGAATGATCAGCTGCACATTTCCAAGGAAGCGAAGATGATGCAGGAGGCGGACAAGCCGGATCAAGCCCGCATGAATCTCATCGAGAAGATCAAAGCAGATATTGATTCTGATCAATACAAGGTAGATACGAATGCGGTTGCTAAGAAAATGCTCGATTTCTGGTCAACCAAAGAATAAAGGAGAACGGATATGACAGTAAATGCGATCGTTGAAGAAATGGGACGCCTGCAACAGCTGCATGAGAGTCTCCTCGCGTTGTCGACGCAAAAGACAAGTGCTTTAAAATCTAATGATACAAAGGCAATTCAGCAGCTGTTGACTAAAGAGCGTAAACACATTCAGGCGATAGAGAAAATAGAGAAAGAACGCAGGACAGCCGTCGACAGCTGGCTTCACAAAACAGGAATGAATATGGATAGCCCTACGGTTTCCGCCATTTGTGAATGTCTTGAAGGGCAGGATAAGCAGATGCTGGAAGGAGCATATGAGTCGCTTCTTCATGTTCTTGCAGACTTGAAGAGTCAGGAAGAGTTGAATGCGGAACTTACAAAGCAGTCCTTGCAGTTCGTTTCCCTATCCCTGGATCTTCTGCAGCCATCCATTCAGTCGATGAACTATGCTCAAAACGAAAACCCAGGTGATAGTGGTGCGCCGAAGCGCTCGCTGTTTGATTCCAAAGCTTAACAGAAGAGGAGCAAAAGAATATGGTATCAACTTTCCACGGACTGGAAGTGGCAAAGCGGGGACTCTACGCCCAGCAGTCCGCTTTATACACGACAAGCCACAACATTGCTAATGCGAATACAGAAGGATATACGAGACAGCGCGTGAATTTTGAGCAGACTGGTCCTTTCCCTCCTGCTTCAAGGAACCGACCGCAAATACCCGGTCAGGTGGGAAGCGGAGTGCAGGCAGGCTCCATCGAACGTGTACGTACGGGATTCCTCGATCACCAATTTCGTGGGGAAAACAGTAAATCCGGCTATTATGACTCCCGCTCGGAAGCGTTGGGCAGATTGGAGACGGTCATGAATGAACCTTCTGAGGATGGCTTGTCTGCAACGATGGGCCGCTTTTGGAAATCTCTCCAGGATTTATCCACGAATCCGGAGAATTCCGGAGCAAGGTCCGTCGTAAAACAACGGGGCGAAGCAGTAGCGGATACGTTTAATTACCTGGCGGGCACCCTTCAGACGATTCAGAAGGATATCAAACAGGAAACACGTGTGACAGAGACAGAGATCAATTCGATTGCCAATCAAATCAACAACATCAATCGGCAGATTTCAGAAGTCGAGCCGCACGGCCTTGTTCCTAATGATTTATATGACGAACGGGATCGCCTCATTGATCAGCTTTCCAAACATGTGAACGTTCAGGTAAGCTACGAAAACACGGCGGATTCGGCAAGTCCTCTGGCTATGGGGAATGTAACAATTTCGTTAGTTGACAAGGACGGTCAGGATTTGACTCCAGCAGCGAAACTTGTTGATGGAGCTGTTAATGAAGTGAATACTGTCCAAGTTTCTTACGAGAACGGAGGACCGGCAGCCAATGGTATACAAATAGGAGAAGAGACGTATTCCATTGAAAGTTTTGGATCTCAGGGGAAACTGAAAGCATTGATCGAATCAGGCGGGTATATCGAGGCTGGAGAACAGAAAGGAACGTATGCAGAGATGCTTTCCAATCTTGATCGGATGGCGACTGGTTTTGCTGACGCTTTCAATACGATTCATAAAGAAGGACAGTCTCTGAACAGTATAAAAAACGGGGATGCTGTTCCTGATTTCTTCGCTATTGATATGACCGAAGTAAATGAAGATGGTGTAGTAGAAGGAATTGCGGGCAGGCTGTCTCTCACGGATGAGATTCAGACAGATCCGGATCATATCGCAGCAGCAGGAGCCTTGCAGACAGGGAACGGAGAAAATGCTCTGAGACTCTCTGAAGTGCAGAACGAAGCTAATGCCCTTTTTGGAGAAGAGACGTCATTAAACAGCTTCTACCAATCGATGATAGGAACGATGGGCGTAGAAGCACAGGAAGCATCACGCATGTCCAGAAATGCCGGCACGTTGAAATCAGCCGTGGATGAGCAGCGTCAGTCAGTCAGCTCGGTTTCTCTCGATGAAGAGATGTCTAACATGATTAAATTTCAGCATGCCTATAACGCAGCAGCCAGAAATATCACTGTCATAGATGAGATGCTCGATACAATCATCAACCGTATGGGTGTGTAGAAAGGAAGGTGAACCTAAATGCGTGTTACGCAATCCATGCTGTCGAACAATATGATGCGCAACTTGAGCGACAGCTACCGCAATATGGGAATATACCAGGATCAGCTTGCAACTGGGAAGAAAATAAGCAGGCCGTCTCAGGATCCTGTTGTTGCAATGAAAGGAATGAATTACCGCTCTCAAGTAGAGGAAGTAGAGCAGTTCCAACGGAATATCGGCGAGGTGCACAACTGGATGGACAATACGGACTCCTCTCTTGATAAGGCGACACAGGCAATGCAGAGAATACGAGAGCTGACGGTACAGGCGAGTAACGATACATATGAAGAAGGACAACGCACCGCTGTCGCTAAAGAAATACGTCAGTTGAAAGAACACCTCGGTACGATAGCTAATACGAAGGTGAACGACAAATATATTTTCAACGGGGCAAATACGCTGGAAGCGCCTTTTGATATCAGTGATTTGGAAAATTCCGGTCCGCCGAGTTCAGATCCGGTCCTCATCGAAGTATCTGCTGGAGTAAAAATCCAAACGAACGTCACAGGAGGAAATGTCTTCAATCAGGATTTGTTTCAGGACTTGGAGAACTTTGCATCGGCCCTTGAAGGAAACGGTACCGAAGAAGAGCTTGGCAGCTTTCTTGATACCTTTGACGGACATATCAACAATATCGTAAACGAACGCGCAGACCTTGGAGCTCGGATGAACCGTGTTGAGCTGATTGAAGACCGTCTGGAGACGCAGAAAATCAGTGCGACGAAAATGATGTCCGATAACGAAGATGCCGATATAGAGAAAGTAATTACGAATTTAAAGACACAGGAGAGCATCCACCGGGCTGCAATGGGCGTCGGTGCGAGGATCATCCAGCCAACACTGATGGACTTCCTGCGCTGACGAATATCACTAAAATAGGAAGCTTTCTCTGGTATAGAGGAAGCTTCTTTTTACGAAAGGGAAGAGAAACATGGGCGTCCCGCAAATCCAATTACAGACCTCTCCGGGGAAGATCAGCCTTTCGACAAAGAGACCGGAACAAACAATCCGTCAACCAAGGGCCGAGCAGTCGATAGAACAACCTAAAGCTGATGTAACCATACGCCAGAAAAAAGGGAAGCTTACGATTGACCAAACGAATGCATGGCATAACATCGATTTAAAAAGTTCCCCTGTACGTACAAGAGAGCTCGCAGGAATGGCAAGGGAAGACCTGCTGTCAGGGATCGCGAGGGTGGCCGGCGAAGGAGACGAGCTGATGAGGATTGAAAACGGCGGCAGTCCAATTGCCGATCAAGCTCAGCGTAACAGTGGCTATGACTTCACTTTCACCCCTGGCGGCCGTCCTGTCTACGAACTCGTTGCTCTTTCTTATGAGCCTGGGAAAGCGGAAATTTCCGTGACACCAAGGAAACCAATAATTGAAACCGTGCCCCATAAACCAGAACACATCTATAGAAAGGGGGCTGTCCAAGTGGAGATGGCCCACTATCCAGAATTGAAGATTGATTGGAAGGTGTAAGCATGTATATACAGACAAAATATTTTTCTGAGTTGGAAGTAACGGACAGCGATCTTTTAGTATTCGCCCATGGTTTGCCCGGGTTTGAAGACTATCATCAATTTGTTTTACTTCCAATCGATGACACTGGAACCTACTTCGTATTACAGTCCGTCGAAGAAGCGGATGTAGCTTTGATCGTAACGAATCCGTACCTTTTCTATAAAAATTATTCTTTCGATTTTGATGAGAAATCTATGGGGATTAAAGGACTGGAAGAAGTAGCGGTGTACAGTGTCGTCACGTTAGAAGATCCGTTTGAGAAATCTACGTTAAACCTTCAGGCACCGATCGTTATCAATGTCAGGACAAAAGAGGGAAAACAAATCATTTTGAATGATTCCGTCTACCGGACGAAACATGAACTTCTTCAGGAAATAAAAGGTGGTGGCAATCATGCTCGTTCTTAACAGGAAGGAAGGGGAGTCGCTTCGAATTGGCGACGATATTATTGTCACGATTACAGCCGTCGAAGGTGGTCAGGTGAAACTTGGTATCGAAGCCCCGAAAGATATCGCCATCCACCGCGAAGAAATTTATATCTCTATTAAGGATGAAAACAAGGCAGCAGCCTCTGCTCCCGATCATATGCTCGATTTGTTAAAAAGCTTCCATACGGATTAATCCATCGCTGGAGGTATTGGAGGTAAAAGGGTATAGTCGGTGTCTTGGTTCAGATTGTATATAGGTAAGCAATTCTTTTCTTCCCCGTTCTATTAAACTAATTTCTCTTATTCCGATATTATTATAAAGCGAATGAGATTTAAGGAGTTGTTCGGTGTGGATATAACTAAGCATCAATCACTTCTGCAGAGCAGTATGCCCCTTAGTCCTACAACAACCGCTCAGAAGCAAGGTTCAGTCGCGCAGGAAGGTTTACAAAAAGCGGTCTACTTTTCCGATCGGAATGAGAAAGAGAAAGTGAAACAAATGGTGGAAAGTGTAAATGAGTTTCTGAAACCGGTAAGAACTTCGCTTCAGTTCCAATTTCATGACAAGCTTGGCGAGTACTATGTAACCGTCGTTGATAATGAAACGAGAGAGGTCGTTAAGGAAGTGCCTCCGAAGAAGCTTCTTGATATGTACGCGGCGATTGCAGAGAAGCTGGGGTTCCTTGTCGATCATAAAATATAAGCAGGTGATCATATGAGTGATATGCGAATTGGCGGTCTTGCATCCGGAATGGATACAGATCAGATTATAAAAGACTTGATGAAAGCGGAACGTATGCCGCTAGACAAAATGGAGCAGAAACGGGAGTGGCTCACTTACCAGAGAGACTCCTATCGTGATGTGAACAAGCTGCTTTCGGAATTGGATGAAATGGCGTTCGATATGCGGTTGGAACGCACCTATTCCCAAAAAACGACAAGCTCATCGAGCGATGCTGTGTCTGCAACAGGGACCGCGACGGCAGATAACGGCAGTTATAAAGTAGAAGTGCTGGCACTTGCTGAACGGGCTTACAACTACAGCGAGAGCCGCATAACTAATGGAAGCTTCGATCCTGATGATGCACTTCAAAATCAAAAAGACAATTTTATAAACGGACTGACACTGGATGAAGCCTTCTCGATTACGACCTACAATGCGGAGGGAGAAGAAACGACAGTGTCCTTCGATGTATCCGGGGATAAGTCGTTGAATGACTTGTTAAAGGAAATCAGTGACTCGGATCTTGGTGTCCGGGCTTTTTATGATAAAGGTGCAGACAAGGTAATGATGGAGCGTACCATAACAGGAAACTTTAATAAAGACGAAAACAAATTTCTTGGTGCGGAAATCGGCTTTAATGGAAGTACGGCTCCTTTTCTAGCCGATACACTAAATATTAAGAACGGGTCAAATGATGGGACTGGATGGGTTTTAAATGAGAAAGGCGGGACAGATGCCCGTTTCAAATACAATAATTCCTTTGAAATGACGTCACACACAAACGATTATAGTTTAAACGGCATGAATTTCACCTTCCACGAAGTCGGGACGTCTACGATCAGTGTTTCCAATAACGTCGATGACTCCTTTGATAAAGTGAAAGAGTTTGTTGATAAATATAATTCCATCATCGAAGACTTGAATGGAAAGCTTCAGGAGAAGCGTTACCGCGACTTTCAACCGTTGACAGCAGAACAAAAAAAAGCAATGGAAGAGAACGAAATTGAATTATGGGAAGAGAAATCGAAGAGCGGGATGCTTAGAGGCGATTCCGTCATCAGTAGTGCTCTGAGTAAAATGCGCCAGAATTGGTACACTCCCGTGGAGACAGGTGGTGCGTTTACCCAGCTGGCCGACATCGGCATTAAGACCTCCTCCAACTATCTGGATCGTGGGAAACTGGAAATTACCGAGGCGGACCTTCGTAAAGCACTCCAGGAGGATCCATCCTCCGTTCGCCAGCTTTTTGCAGGAACGGAAGAGAAGCCTGGTATTGCGCGCAGGTTGGAGGCGACGATGACGGAAGCGGTCAAGTCGATTGAGAGCAAAGCCGGAAAACCGACGAGCCTGGACAATAATTTCCTGCTGGGGAGACAGATCAAGGATATCAATGAGGAAATGACAGATTTCGAGGACCGTCTGACATCCATAGAGGATAGGTACTGGCGGCAATTTGGCGCAATGGAGAGTGCCATTCAGAAGATGAATTCCCAATCCGCATATATTATGCAGAACTTTTTTAATTAAAGGAAGTGTTTGATAGATGTCTATTCAAGCGTATCAAAACAACTCTGTTTCCACAGCTTCTCCCGGGGAACTGACGCTCATGCTTTATAATGGCTGTATTAAGTTTATTAAAGCCGGGAAAAAAGCGATGGAAAGCAACGAGATCGAAGCAAAAAATACAAACATTCAAAAAGCCCAGAAGATTATCCAGGAGCTGATGGTCACCATCGACGATCAGTATGAGGTATCGAAACAGATTCTTCCGCTCTATGATTATATGAACCGTCGCTTGATCGAAGCGAATACGAAAAATGATACCGGCGTTCTTGATGAAGTTCAAGGAATGGTGGAGGAGTTTCGTGATACTTGGAAGCAGGTGCTGCTTGCTGACAGGAAACTTCAGCATGGTTCCGGCGGGAATGCTTGATGTGTGTGTGGGAGCAGTTTCTAACAGTAACGAAAGAACTGAAACACACTGTAGAACAGCCCGTAACGGACCAGAATAGAGCGGGAATCATTGCAGATATTCAGAAACTTTTAGCGAAAAGAGATGATTTGCTTCCCCATCTTCCTCAGCCTTCTCGATCAGAGCAAGAACTGGTTAGAGCTGTCGGTAACCATGATCTTGTGATTAATCAAAAGATGGAGTTTCTTTTTGAAGGGTTAAAAAGGGATATGCGGAACATGAAGAAGCAGAAAAAATCAAAACAAAGCTATACAAATCCGTATCAAAGCATTTCTGGTTATGACGGGATGTATCTGGACCATAAGAAGTAGAATAGGTGATTATTTGAAAGCTTTGGCAGAAGCTCAGCACTACTTGCTTATCCAATATGACAACCTAATACATACAATCAGTGAAGGGTTGGAATATGTGGAAAAACAAATCTGTGATGGAGGTTCATTCAGGACACCAGTGGTTTTCCAGGATATCCTGGATGCCTTCATCCAGATGAACCACACCCATGAGCAGATAGCAGACATCTTCAACGAAGAGGGGATGCACCTGCTTTTAGAAGAATTCAGTCGGATGATCATTCATTTACAGGCATGGTTTGATGAAGATACAGAAGAAGGGAAAATACTTCTCCTTCGTACCCGGATCATTCCAAGTTATGAAGCTTGGAAACTGGACGTTCAGCGGTATCTGTATCCATATGTCACCCATTAATAGAGAGAAACAAGTCCGTCCTCTTCTTAGTAAGGGGGCTTTTTTAAGTTCTCCTTTGATAGAAGAAACACCCTCTTCCACCCGATGTTTATATTTTTCTACTTAATGCGACCGTCGAAAATCAACGTTTTTCCCTCCGATTGACACCTTCCAGCAATTACCGACACAAATATGACAAAATATTTAGAAAGTTTATGCAGGAAAGGCCATGGGTATGGTAGAATATATATCACATAAGGATGAAAGGAGGACACTTCTGATGCTACAATACAACATTCGTGGTGAAAACTTGGAAGTGACGGATTCTATCAAGGATTATGTGGAGAAAAAGGTGGGCAAGCTTGAACGCTACTTTGACACTCCCCCGACTTCCGAGGTACACGTAAACTTAAGTGTCTATAATGATGAGCAGACAATCGAGGTAACGATCCCGATGAAGAATTTACTTCTTCGTGCCGAGGAACATAACACAGATCTATATGCTGCCATCGACCTTGTGGTAGATAAATTGGAACGACAGATTCGAAAGCATAAAACGAAAGTGAATCGCCGTTTCCGCCAAGAGGGTGCTCCGAAATACGTCTTTGCTGAACTTGAACGCGAGTCTCAGCAGGGCCAGATCCAAGATGAGAATGAACTCGATGTACAAATCGTAAAAACGAAACGTTTTGACTTGAAACCGATGGACAGCGAAGAAGCGGCTCTTCAAATGGATATGCTGGGTCATAACTTCTTTGTCTTCACAAATGCAAGCACCGACGAAACAAATATTGTCTACAAACGTCGGGATGGCCGTTATGGCTTGATCGAAACTTAATATAAGAAAAGATGCTCCTCCTGCCCCGGCAGGAGGATTTTTTAATGTTTGTAGAGTTTGATGTAGCAATTCTTCCTTTTTTATACGCTGAAAAGGGAATTTTCGACATGAAAACCGGTGAAGAATTGATATTTGGCTCCTCGCTCCAGTCTTATTTATGTAGTATAAACAGTGTAGAAGATTAATTAGATGAGGAGAGGATGGAATGATGTGCAACGAATGCAGGGATGTTAAGGAACGTTTGAAAAGACAGGAAGATACGATTGCCCAACTGGTTACGATTATTGCCGCCACCAACCGCCGTGTCTCCGATATGGATCAGTTTCTCCACGAGCCACTAAAAGAGGAAGTAACCCCCTCCCCAATATAATATTTCCACACAAATTCCTCATTTGTCTCCTTTATTGTCAGTCTGCTTCTCTTAGTGTTATGATAGGACATGGATTACACTATTTAATGAAGATAGGAAATCAATAGAGGAGCGGTTTCAATGCTTGGAACGTTAAAAAAAATATTTGGCGATGGAAATAACCGCCAACTCAAAAAGTTAGAAAAGGTTGCCGACGATATTGAGGCAATGGAATCACAAATAGAGAAATTATCCGATGAAGAACTGACAAATAAGACAGCTGAATTTAAAGAGCGTTATGAGAAAGGCGAGAAGCTGGATGATATGCTTGTCGAGGCATTCTCGGTCGTCCGGGAAGCTTCTAAGCGTGTTCTTGAGATGCGTCCCTTCAAAGTCCAGCTTTTAGGCGCGCTCGCTCTGCATGAGGGTAATATTGCAGAGATGAAGACAGGGGAAGGTAAAACTCTTGCTTCCACAATGCCTGCCTACTTGAACGCAATTACAGGAAAAGGTGTACACATCATCACGGTCAACGATTACTTGGCCAGCCGTGACGCGAAGGAAATGGGTGAGCTGTTCCAATTCCTCGGATTGACTGTCGGTCTTAACCTGAACGGGATGTCCAAGGAAGAGAAACGTGATGCTTATCTGGCTGATATCACGTACGGAACGAATAACGAATTCGGGTTTGATTACCTGCGTGACAATATGGTGCTTTATAAGGAACAGATGGTCCAACGTCCGTTACACTATGCCATTATTGACGAGGTCGACTCTATTCTAATTGACGAAGCACGTACGCCGTTGATCATTTCCGGCTCCGCTTCAAAGTCTGCAGACTTGTATCAGTCTGCAAACTCGTTCGTCCGTCTTCTTGAGAAAGAAGAGGACTTTACGTATGATGAGAAAACGAAAAATGCCCAGCTTACAGAAGAAGGTATTAATAAAGCAGAACGGTTCTTTAAAATTGAGAACTTGTTCGATTTGTCCAACGTCTCTTTGATTCATCATATCAATCAGGCGCTGAAGGCCCATTCTTCTATGCACCGTGATACGGACTATGTCATTGAAGACGGAGAAGTAGTCATTGTGGACCAGTTCACAGGCCGTTTGATGAAGGGACGCCGGTACAGTGATGGTCTTCACCAGGCTATCGAAGCAAAAGAAGGCTTGGAAATTCAAAATGAAAGCCAGACGCTTGCCTCCATCACATTCCAGAACCTTTTCCGTATGTACGAGAAGCTTTCCGGGATGACCGGTACAGCAAAAACAGAAGAAGAGGAATTTCTGAACATTTATAATATGCGTGTTATTGTCATTCCGACGAACCGCGACATTGCGCGTGATGATAAGCCGGACCTCGTTTATAAAACGATGGATGGAAAATTCAAAGCGGTAGTGGAAGATATCAAACAGCGTTATGATCTTGGGCAGCCTGTCCTTGTCGGTACCGTTGCTGTCGAGACGTCTGAAATTATCTCCCGCTACTTGAATAAAGCCGGCGTTCCGCACAACGTCCTCAATGCGAAGAACCACTTCAGAGAAGCGGAAATCATTGAGAATGCAGGTCAAAAAGGTGCGGTGACAATCGCAACTAACATGGCCGGTCGTGGAACGGACATCAAGTTAGGCGAAGGCGTCAGAGAGCTTGGCGGACTGGCTGTCATCGGTACAGAGCGTCATGAATCACGTCGGATCGATAACCAGCTCCGTGGTCGTTCCGGTCGTCAAGGGGACCCTGGTATGTCCCAGTTCTATCTGGCGACGGATGACGAATTGATGCGGCGCTTCGCCTCAGACAATATTCGCAGTATGATGGATCGTCTCGGTATGGATGATTCTCAACCGATCGAAAGTAAAATGATCTCCCGCGCTGTTGAATCTGCCCAGAAACGGGTGGAAGGAAACAACTTTGATGCTCGTAAAACCGTTCTTTCCTATGATGATGTGCTTCGCCAGCAGCGTGAAGTTATCTATAAACAACGATATGAAGTGCTGACTTCTGAGAACCTGCGTGAAATCATAGAACAGATGATAGAACGTGTCGTGTCTCAAACAGTCGATGTTCATACGGCAGATGACGAGGACGAAAACTGGAACCTGGAAGCAGTTGCAGAGTATTTGAGAGCTAACCTTCTTCAGGAAGGGGACGTTACTGCTGATGACCTGAAAGGTAAAGATCCGGAAGAAATGAAGGAACTGATCCTCGATAAAGTCAAGCTGCGCTATGACGAGAAGGAAGAAGAGCTTTCATCCGAACAAATGCGGGAATTTGAGAAAGTTATCCTGCTTCGTTCCGTCGACCAGAAGTGGATGGATCACATTGATCAGATGGACCAGCTTCGTCAAGGAATTCATCTGCGTGCTTATGGGCAGAACGACCCACTTCGTGAATATAACTTTGAAGGCTTCCGTATGTTTGAACAGATGATTGCAAACATTGATGAAGAAGCGGCCCGTTATATTATGAAAGCGCAGATTCGCAACAACCTTCAACGACAGGAAGTTGCGCAGGGGGCGAAAGCCGTCTCCGGCGGCGGGGAAAGCAAGGAAGCGAAGAAGAAGACCCCTTTCGTGAAGAAAGATACAGTCGGTCGAAATGACCCTTGTCCTTGCGGAAGCGGTAAGAAATACAAGAATTGCCACGGTCAATAAGGTTGAAGACACTCTCTTTATATAAGAGGGTGTCTTCCCTTGTGTGTTAGATATTAAGAGGAGTGATCATTTATGGATATGGCAGAAATTCGCCACGAGTTAGATAATACAGCTAAGAGATTAGCGGACTTCAGGGGGTCTCTTTGACGTCGATCATAAGAAGACCCGCATTGCAGAATTAGAGGAACAAATGACAGAGCCTGGTTTTTGGGACGACCAAAACACGGCTCAAAAAGTCATTGACGAGGTGAACGGGCTGAAAGGTTTAGTCCACACACTGGAAGCGCACGAGGAATCCCACGAAAACCTTGAAGTTTCCTATGAGCTTGTAAAAGAGGAAGCGGATGAGGAACTGCTGGAAGATCTTATACAAGAAGTCCAGCAGCTCTCTAAGGATTTGAACGAGTATGAGCTTAACATTTTGCTCAGCGAGCCTTATGACAAAAATAATGCGATTCTCGAACTTCATCCCGGTGCAGGTGGAACAGAGTCACAAGACTGGGCGAGCCTTCTGCTGCGTATGTACACCAGGTGGGCAGAGAAGAAAGGTTTTTCCGTCAGTACGATGGATTACCTTCCGGGAGAAGAAGCTGGTGTCAAGAGTGTCACGCTTCTTATTAAAGGTCATAATGCGTACGGCTACTTGAAAGCGGAAAAAGGCGTTCATCGCCTTGTACGGATATCTCCGTTCGATTCCTCGGGCCGTCGTCACACATCTTTCGTATCGTGCGAAGTAATGCCGGAATTCAATGACGAAGTGGAAATCGATGTGAAAACAGAAGATCTTAAGATCGATACGTATCGTTCCAGTGGTGCCGGCGGGCAGCACGTTAACACAACAGATTCCGCTGTCCGGATTACCCACCTGCCAACGAATACAGTTGTAACCTGTCAGTCTGAGCGTTCTCAGATCAAAAACCGTGAGCAGGCGATGAAGATGTTGAAGGCAAAGCTCTATCAACTTGAGATTGAGCGTCAGCAGCAGGAGCTAGACGATATTCGTGGAGAACAGAAAGAAATCGGCTGGGGAAGTCAGATCCGTTCTTACGTCTTCCACCCGTATTCAATGGTGAAAGATCACCGGACGAATATTGAAAATGGAAATACACAAGCTGTCATGGATGGAGACCTTGATAAGTTCATCAATGCGTACCTTCGTTCTCAAATGGATAAATGATATAAAAGCTTTCCGCCCAAAAGGCGGGAAGCTTTTTTTGTTTGTCATTATAGATGATTTTCCTGAAGAACGAAATTCTGCTACTATGAAAGCAGATACATACGGAGGAGGCGTTAGGAAGGATGAAGGTGAAAAAAGCAATTATACCGGCTGCCGGGCTCGGGACAAGGTTTCTTCCGGCGACGAAAGCGATGCCGAAAGAAATGCTGCCAATCGTTGATAAGCCGACTATACAGTACATTGTAGAAGAAGCCATTGAGTCCGGGATAGAAGATATCATTATCGTAACAGGGAAAGGAAAACGTGCGATTGAAGATCATTTCGATCACGCGTTTGAGCTGGAGGAGAACCTTTTCAAAAAAGGGAAGATTGACCTGCTTCAGGAAGTGAAGCAATCCGCGAAGGTTGATATCCACTATATTCGCCAGAAAGAGCCGAAGGGGCTCGGTCATGCTGTCTGGTGCGCGCGTAAATTTATAGGTAATGAGCCTTTTGCGGTTCTGCTTGGTGATGATATTGTGCGTGCCGATAAGCCATGTTTAAAGCAGTTGATGGAACAGTATGAAGAAACAGGGGCTTCTGTGATTGGTGTTAAAGAAGTGCCGAGAGAAGAGACCTTCCGGTACGGTATTATCGACCCTGAGGAGCAGCAGGATCGTCGTTACGGGGTGAAGCGCTTCGTTGAAAAACCGAATGTGGAAGACGCCCCATCCAATCTTGCCATCATCGGCCGCTACATATTCACACCCGAGATCATGGATTTGTTGTCCACGCAGGAATCAGGCGCCGGCGGTGAGATTCAATTGACCGATGCCATTGAACGTTTGAATGCAGAGCAGCCGGTGTATGGGTATCGATTCACTGGCGACCGATATGACGTTGGTGATCAACTTGGCTTTATTAAAACAACTCTTTCTATTGCTATGGAGAGGGAACATATGAGAGATGATGTCCTGAAACTTCTTCATGAGGTGTTGGAAGAACAGGAGTCAATCCAACGGTGAAAAAAGCAGGGGTGCCCTGCTTTTTTTCATGGATAGAAACGGTGGAATGAATGAGACTATACATAGACGCTTTACTCTGGTAACACGTTATCCGGCATTCATTTACACGGTGGGTGCCTAGTGTTATACTCCAATCGGTTAAATAAACGGGACAAATGTTCAGGGAGAGTTGGACAATATGATGATGGCAAAAAAATACCGTAGAGAACCGATGCCGCCGCTGCTCCGGCATGGGTTCGATTATGTGTTGGTTATAGTAGGCGCATTCTTCGTTGCGCTGGCATTTAATTTATTCTTATTGCCAAATAATATCGCTTCCGGTGGTGTTGCTGGAATTAGTACCATTACGAAGTACGTCTTCGGATGGGAACCCGGCATTGTTCAATGGGCGCTGAATATCCCATTATTTATAATGGGACTGCTGATTCTCGGCAAAAATTTCGGCATCAAATCGTTTGTCGGCACGGTTACACTCCCGCTATTCGTGCTTCTGACAAGTGAACTTGCCCCTGCGACTCCCAATCCTCTTCTTGGGGCAATTTTCGGAGGTATGGGAGTAGGACTGGGTCTCGGCATCGTATTTCGCGGCAGAGCTTCTACAGGCGGGATTGACCTGGCAGCTCAAGTCGTACATAAGTATACACACCTCCCTCTCGGAATTTGCGTTGCAATGCTGGACGGAACGATTGTGATCACTTCGGCTTTCGTCTTTTCGCTTGAATCCGGTCTTTACGCCTTGATTGGATTGTTTGTAACAAGCCGTACGATTGATTTCGTTCAGGTTGGATTAAACACATCAAAAAATGTTCTCATTATAACGGATGAAGTGGATGGAGTAAGGGCAGCCATATTCAAGCGGATCGACCGCGGGGTAACGGTTTTAAGCGGATCGGGCGGATATACGGATAAAGAGAGACAGGTCGTTATGTGCGTCGTTCAGCAGAATGAATTCATTAAATTGACACAAACGGTTAAAACGGTGGACCCGCGGGCATTCGTTGTCGCCATGAATGCGACCGAAGTTCTCGGTGAGGGTTTCAAAACGACGTGACTCGGTTATAATACAGGTTAGTAGAATGTACGTTTCATGAAGGGGGACTTTTTGGATGGAGAAGTGGTGGTTGGTATTATGTTTAGGGCTTGTACTTGTCCTTGCTGCCTGTGGCGGTGGACAGGAAGACGGAACGCAGGATGATACCGGATCAGATGAGCAGACAGAAGAAGATGCGGGTGCAGATAGTAATGGTGACGCTTCAGCAGCGGAAGCCGTTTATCAAGCTAATTGTACAAACTGTCACGGTGGGAATCTGGAAGGCGGCTTCGGGCCTTCGTTGACAACGATCGGTTCCAAGTATTCTGCAGACGAAATAAAGGAAATTATTTTAAATGGGCGTGGCAGCATGCCGCAGCAGGATGTATCAGAAGAAGATGCAGACCTGGTGGCCAAATGGTTGTCTACAATGGAAGAATAGAACGAAGGAGTCCGGGTTGTACCGGGCTCTTTTTTTTCGACATTGAAAAACAATTGTAATAATTTCATGTCTAAATTCATCGAATATTAATGTTATAATGGACTTGTTTGTCAATGATAACTGGATTAACAAATATAGAAATACAGGTGATTCTTATATGATAGAAATGCAAGGGGTATATAAAACCTATACCAACGGTGTGACAGCGCTGAACGGTGTCGATGTCAAGATTGATCAAGGTGAATTCGTCTATATCGTCGGTCCGAGTGGAGCAGGTAAGTCTACGTTTACGAAATTAATTTACAGAGAAGAAAAGCCGACAACAGGCAAAGTGACGATAAACAATATGGATACGTCCACAATGAAGCAGCGCAAGATTCCTCAACTGCGCAGGCAGATCGGTGTTGTCTACCAGGACTTCAGACTGCTGCCGACGCTGAGCGTCTATGAGAATGTTGCTTTCGCTCTGGAAGTAATCGAAGAGAACCCGGCCAATATCCGCCGCCGTGTCATGGATGTACTTGATCAAGTACGCCTGAAAAACAAGGCACGGTTTCTTCCGGATGAATTGTCCGGCGGGGAACAGCAGCGGGTATCCATTGCCCGTGCCATCGTCAATCATCCGAAGGTCGTCATCGCAGATGAGCCGACAGGAAATCTCGATCCGGAAACGTCTTGGGAGATCATGCACATTCTGGAGGAGATTAATGCCGGTGGAACGACTGTGTTAATGGCGACCCACAGCCAGGAAATCGTGAATACGATTCGTAAGCGGGTCATAGCGATTGAAGACGGCATGATCGTGCGTGATGAAAGCCGTGGAGAATACGGATATCAATACTGACAGATGAAGGCTGCCTCTTACTGAAAGAGGTGGTTTTTCTTTTTTTAGGCCTGCTATATCATCCAAATACCGGTAGATAGATGGCGGAGGATGACTTATAATGGAGAGGACATGCTCTTATGGAAAGATGCATATAGTAGTAGCACATAGAGGCATTGGTCTATGATCACCGAGCTCATCGGTAGCACGATCAGCATAGGGAAATCCATTATAGAAGGGTGAATGCGATGAATTGGAAACCGCGTTACATCGCGCTGTTGATGGCGCTTGCGGTCCTCGTGGGAGCAGCAGGCTCTTACATAGGGATAGAGTACTTCGGCAGTGGGGAACAACAATCGCAGTCCGCACAAGTCGCAGATAAAGGCGCGGAGAACTTTGGCAGCTTATCTGCAGATGAACAGAAAGAATTCTTGAAGGACATGGCTGGCTCGGAGGATTTGAAGAAAATTGAGCAGGCAATGGGTGTCATCAAGAAGAATTACGTAGAAGAGGTAGACGATAAGAAGCTCGTTGAAGGCGCCGTTCAGGGTATGCTTGATACGCTCGAAGATCCATACAGTGTTTACATGGATCAGGAAACGATGGAGCAGTTCAATGAGACGATCGAGTCTTCTTTTGAAGGAATCGGCGCAGAAGTCAGCATGGTCAATGATAAAGTGACCATTGTTGCTCCAATTAAAGGTTCCCCCGCGGAAGAAGCGGGTCTGAAGCCGAACGATCAGATTCTGAAGGTGGACGGTAAAAGTGTCGAAGGCCTTGATTTGTATGATGCGGTTCTTAAGATCCGTGGGGAAAAAGGAACAGAGGTAACGCTCGAGATCGACCGCCCCGGGGTGACGGACCCGCTCAGTATTAAGCTGGTACGTGACGATATTCCGTTGGAGACCGTCTACAGCGATATGAAGACGATCGATGGTAAAAAGGCCGGAGTGATTGAGATTACTTCCTTCTCGGAACAGACGTCTGATGAATTTCATGAAGCCCTGCAGAAGCTGGAAGAGGATGGAATGGAAGGTCTTGTGATCGATGTCCGTGGAAATCCAGGGGGATTGTTCACGGATGTCAAAGATATTCTGAAAGAATTCCTCACGGATGATAAACCGATCGTACAGGTGGAAGATCGGAATGGAGAAATTTCGAAGGAATATTCCAGTAAGAGTAAGAAGAAGGACTATCCGATTACGGTATTGATGGATGAAGGCAGTGCTTCCGCCTCTGAGATATTAGCGGCATCGATGCAGGAAGCAGGAGGCTATGACCTTGTTGGAACGAAGAGTTTCGGTAAAGGTACGGTTCAGCAGGCGATTCCGATGGGGGATGGAAGCACCATCAAACTTACCCTCTTCAAATGGTTGACACCGGACGGTAACTGGATCCACGAAAAAGGGATCAAACCGACGGTGGAAGTAAAACAGCCGGCCTATTTTTATACCAATCCGGTGGAAATCAAAGAACCGTTGAAATACAATGACACGGATGAGAAAGTAGGAAACATCCAGAAGATGCTGAAGGGGCTCGGTCACGATCCCGGCCGTACGGACGGCTATTTCAGTAAAGGAACGGAAGCCGCTGTCAAAGATTTTCAGAAGGAAGCGGACCTTTCCGTAACCGGTGAAGTCGACGAAGAGACCGGTGGAAAACTGGAAGAGGCAATTATTGAGGAAGTTCGTAACGAGGACAATGATAAACAGATGCAGAAAGCCTTGGACGTCTTGTTCCAATAAGGAGGATTCTGTTGAAGTTTGCCGAACTATATCCGTAGTCGATGACTGCGGATTTTTTCGTACATAAGACATCAAGAAGATTCAGAAAGGAGAATCACGTTGGACGTTTGGATTTGGGAGCTTTTGCGGGGGATCGGGCGAGCATTCGCCCAGCCCTTTTTGTACATAGCATTTTTTGGAATGGCTTGGTTTGCTGTGAAGCGTATAAAGAAGGAGCGTGCCACCTTCGGCATTCGTATTTTTGATCGATATTCCGATTGGCGCGGGACGGTCGTACTATCGATCGCTGCAGGGCTGCTGTTATCCATTCTTGCTGTCGGAGGAGGAATAGTTATCAGCTTTTCTTTTCTTCTGCTTGTATCGGTCGTTCTTCTTCTGGTTAGTTTGACGGGAAAATCAAATTGGTACTCGCCGGCTTATACGCTTGGAATCAGTTATTTGCTGCTTTTGTTCCTTCCGCTCCTGCCGGAAAGATATCGTTCCAATGGCTCGGTGGAATCTCTGGAACAAACTCCGCTGACAGGGGTAGTCCTTGTGTTGGCGGTGTTATTGTTCGTCGAAGCGTTTCTTTTTTTGAAGACAACACCTTCTCACACTTATCCGGAGCGGGTGATGGGAAGCCGAGGCATGTGGATCGGACAGCACCGTTCGCGGAATATCGCTGTTGTGCCTTTCTTTGCCCTTCTACCTTCGGGAAGTATCGAATCGCTCGCCTCCTGGTGGCCGCTGTTTCCAATTGGACAGGACGGCTTTGGCCTCATTCTTATTCCGTTCGTCATGGGATCGGAATGGACGGCACGGGGACAGGCGCCGGAAGTGGCAGCAAAGGCATTAGGAAGACATACGTTCCTTCTTGCGTTTCTGGTCCTTTGTCTGGCCGGTGCCAGCTTTTATATCCACGCCCTCTCCCTTGCGGCGGTAATAGTAAGTCTTTTAGGGCGGGAAATGATTCATATCCTGCACCGGCTGAGGGAAGATAGACCTGCTTTCTTCTCCTCCAATCCAAAGGGCGTTCGGATTCTGGGTATTCTTCCGGGAAGCCCTGCCAGTCAGATGGGGCTTGTTCCCGGTGAAGTGATTGAGCGTGTGAACAGTATCCCTGTCCGTACAGAGAATCAGTTCTATGAAGCTCTGCAGAATACCGGCGCTTTTACGAAGCTGGAGGTCCGTGACGCGGAGGGGGAAAACCGCTACGTACAGCGTGCTATGTATGAAGGGGAACACTTTGAATTAGGAATTGTTTTTGTAGAGCCACCAGCTCACGAATCCTCGGTAGGTTTCTTTTAAAACAATAGGTCACTGCCACACCGGTTTCCGCTGTGGTGGTGACCTTTTTTCTTGTGATAAAAAGATTCGTTTGAAATAATTGTAAAAAGGAGGAGTGGGGATGAGTGAAGCAAAGGAAACACCGGAAGAAAGAAGAGAACGTATGCGTGCGAAGGACATCAAGCGTAACTCATCGAGTGCATCCGGAGGCGGGGCACTGCCGGATTTGGTCGGAGCACTCGGGTCAAAGTGGACGACGCTGTTTCTCGTGCTGCTGATCGTCGGGTATGTCATTTACCAGGTTTTTAATGAGCAGGGGGCGGAGTATAAGCTGCTTGGAAAAAGCCTTCCCACCGTGTTTAGCAGAAGATGTACGGGTAGTTCTATCATTATGGAGAAAAAAAACGTTCCATGTTTCCGGAACCTTTTGTGTACGGTTTCATGAAACAGAACTCGTGATCCCTGAACGAATGTACGATAAGCCCATCTCCTCTCGGCTGGTTAATAACTTGACAGACCAGCAGCAGATGATCGCGGCCTGCCTTTTTTCAAGACATCACGATGGATTTGAAAGACAGAATCAGCTGGAGAAAATCCTGAGCTTTAAAAACGTGTATCCTTGGGTGCTGCCATATGTAATTCGTCTGTCCGGGGAGTATGTGAAGGAAATCCTCCATGTCATATATGACAACAGGCGGAGGCTCGATACAGAGGAATTAAACAGGTTCCTTTTGGATAACCCTGTCTTCCATCAGCTTATCGAGAGCCGAGTGATCAGCTATTGGAATGCTTATTACAGGGAGGAGTACCCGGATCGTTCCACCTATATTGGTACTAAAATCATACAATTCTATCGGGAAGCTTTCTATGATTGAGAATGGTGATTCTTTTTAATGGAAACCGATAGAGACTGGCCGCCGAATCTTCCTTTCTTTTTAGGGAGATTGTAACCGGTGGAGTACTATCATTACTTTTTTTATGGAGGTTCTGGTTCATGATTAAAGCCGTTCTTTGTGATTTAGATGGAACGATGCTTGATAGGGATTCTTCCCTTAAACGGTTTGTCACGGCACAGTATGACCGTTTGACGGAGCAATTGACTCACGTACCAAAACAGGACTATGTGGATCGTTTCATCGAACTGGATAACCATGGATACGTTTGGAAGGATATTGTATATCAGCAGCTCATCGAGGAGTTTTCTATCTCCTCTTTGACATGGGAGTGGCTGCTGGCCGACTACATTAACCATTTTCCGTGCTACTGCATTCCTTTTCCCGGCATGATGGAAACGGTCAGGAAGTGGAAAACGGAGAAGCTTCTTATCGGTATCATTACTAATGGCAAAAGCGGTTTTCAAAGGGCCAACATCACCGCGCTCGGATTGGATCCGTATGTAGATGTTATTCTTGTATCGGAAACGGAAGGGATAAAGAAACCTGACCCCGCTATTTTTCAACGAGCTGTGGACGCCTTGTGTGTATCTCCGGAAGCTTGTGTATTCCTCGGCGATCACCCCGTGAACGATATAGAAGGAGCAAGGAATGCCGGTATGCAGACAGCGTGGAAAGACGACGGTCGAAGTAAGGGAGTACCGGCGGATTACATATGGAAGGACTGGAAAGAACTGCGCCCCATCTTTCATCGTTAGAAGAAGTTCCTTTTCAACGGGAATTTCTTTTTTTTATGAGAAAAAGAAAACTATAAGTCAGGTAGTGTCGTTAAATAGGCAGGAGGCGAGAATGTGGAACAATCAATCGAGAAATACACGATGTTAGAAGACAAGGAACGGGCAATTGCGGAAATTATGCATACGTATGGAGATGATGTGCTTCGGCTTGTTTATACATATGTGAGAAACCAGGCAATAGCGGAGGACCTCACCCAGGAGATTTTCATTAAGTGCTATACAAATCTGCATAAATATAACGGTACCTCAAAACTGAAAACGTGGTTGTGGCGAATTGCAATCAATCAATGCAAAGATTATTTAAAGAGCTGGTACAACAGAAAAGTCATCGCTGTAGGAGAAGAGACGCTTAGGCAGAAGGAGGAGCCTTTGGGCACGGAGGAAAAGGTTGTTCGGGGCTTTATGGATGTAGAACTAATAGCGGCTGTCATGCAGCTCCCTCCGAAGTATCGGGAAGTCATTTATCTCTATTATTACGAAGAGATGACTGCCAAGGAAATTGGAAACGTGACAAAGAAGAGTGAAAATACGATCAAGACCCGTCTTAAACGGGCGAAGGAACTGCTTGAAAATCAATTGGGAGGAGATTTGTATGATGGATGAACGATTGAAGAGATTAAAACATTCTCTAGATGAAACAGCATTAGGCAGGCTTCGGTTTAGTGAAGAAAAAATGGAGACCGTTATCAACCATATACGGAAACAGGAGGGAGAAAGGGATATTGATGTGTTACTTGTTGTCTTCCAACTGCTTGTGTATAAGAAAAACGGGCATCATTTGACGCAGCAGCTTAGAGTGAGAGGGATTACAAGGTTTGACGGCGAGGAAGGCAGACTCTATCTTCTGTTGCACAAACTGGAGAACCAGTCCTATCTCTCTTCATCCTGGGAATCGGACGTTAAATATTATCGACTGACATCTAAAGGTCAAAGACTCCTGAAGAAGTACGAAACTACCCCTGGAACGAAAAAGACTCTGTTTCAACCCTTGCTTGAGTCGGTGATTCACGTATGACCAGAGTCGAAAGTGATTTCTTACACCAAGTAAAGGGACATATTAAAAACAAAGAAGCGAGGGAACTGGTAGGAGAAGAGTTGGCTCGCCATTTAGAGACCGAAAGGGAGCGTCTCGTTAAGGAAGGTATCCCACATGATCATGCAGAACAACAGGCGGTGGAACAAATGGGGAACCCGGTTTCCCTTGGTATGGATTTAAATAAGCTTCATCGTCCGAAGACAGATTGGTGGATGGTATTGCTTCTCGGTATCGCCATCACTCTTAGTTTTCTTCCGGTTTTTGATTACGGAATAGACCAAGGATACTCGACTTGGAACAAAGTGTTGTACACAACGCTAGGCATAGCGATTATGACAGCTTTGTTCTTTCTGGACTATCGTTTGTTGAGGAAGTGGGGTGGGTTAGTGTATGGATTCGGGGTGGCAGGGCTGTTTTCTTTACTGGTCCTTCCGGTATCTTTTGTCAACGGAGCTCCAGTTTTGCAGGCTGGTCCCCTCTCTTTCAAAGCATTCATGTTCCTCCCGTTGCTGCTGGTTGGATTCGCTGCCTTTTTCGTAAAGAAAAGTTCAAATAGATGGATAGGTCTTGCCATGATTGCTCTTCCTTTGTTTCTCTATGTGATGATGCCCGACATCGCATCGCTGTTTCTATTACTGACTGCCTTTATTGCAATGGCATGGAATGCAAACTGGCACAGGAGGATGATTGCGGGGGTATTAATCGGTGGATCAGCAGTTATAGTTGGTGGTGGTGTATGGGTATGGAAACACATGGAAGTATATCAAAAAGAACGATTGCTCGCCTTCCTTCATCCGGAGCAATTTACAGAAGGAAGTGGAGCTGTCTATATGGGAGTCAGATATATGCTCTTGAACGGCGGCTGGTTCGGACACAGGAGTGAGCCGGATGTTTTGACTTCTCCATATGAAGATTTCATGTATGCCAGTCTCGTCTATCACTTTGGCTGGATTACTGCGTTCATAGTCCTGTTCGTTCTCGTCCTTCTTATCATACGTCTTGTCCTCGTTCATCTAAGGGTAAGGGATCCGTTCGGGAAAATGTTGGTGACGGGTGGAGGAGTGTTCTTCACTGTTCAAACCTTCTATCATATATTGATGATCGTGGGTCTTCTTCCTATTACGAGAATCTCTTTGCCGTTTTTCAGCTACGGCTTCTATCCGACGGTTATGAGTGCTTTAGTGTTCGGACTCGTCCTCAGCGTACACCGGAAAAAAGATATAATATACGTCCACTAATTCCTTATTAAACTGAAAATTCGGTCATTTAAAAGGGAGACTGTGGTAAACTAGTGGAAAGGGAAAAAATGGAGGTGGACGTAATGAATGTTCTGGCGGGTATTGGACTGGGATTGCTTACGATCATCTGGCTGTCGATGGAGATCGCTTCCGTTAGTGATGAGGGTGGAGGCTTCCGCTCTTATTTTCGGGCTTTACGAGGGTCGCTGCTCTTCGTCATTCCGCTGTTTTCGCTGGCGGGTTTCATTTATTACGGCTTTTTCAATTAATGGAGGGATAGGTTTGAACTACAGCACGGCTTCTTTGAAAGGAGAAGACCTCGTATCCTGTGTGGAGCTGTTTCGGACTATTTTTCAGTCAGCCCCCTGGCTTGAATCATGGTCCGTGACGGCTGCAGAGGAACGATTGCGCGATTTAATGAATACACCTAAAAGTTTCGGTCTGGCTTTGTATGCGGAAGGGAAAATGATCGGTTTTACTATTGGAAACAGCAGGCGGACGTCGGGAGGGTGGACCTTCTATATAGCGGAATTCTGTATCGACAATCGTTTGCAGGGCCGGGGTGCCGGTTCTTTTTTAATGCGGTCTTTAGAAGAATTCCTAGAGGAGAAAGGTGTTTCTTCTATTAATCTACTGACAAGCCATGCAGGTGACGCTGCCGATTTCTACATAAAGAACGGCTTTGTGGAAAAAGAAAATCGGATTGTAATGGTGAAACAAACATAAAAAGAACAGCACCGAATTCGGTGCTGTTCTTTTTTTTATACTCCTGTCCACTGAAGCCATTGTGCCAGGATGAGAAAGAGGATGCTGACGCCCACCCACATCCCGAACAGTGGCAGGTAGAACTTGACCCACTTCTGCCACTTCACGCCGGCTAGTACCAGAGTTGCCATGAAATATCCGGACGTCGGGTAAAGAATATTTCCGAGCCCGTCCCCTAATTGATAAGCGAGTACGGCTGTTTGTTTTGTGACGCCGATGATTTCGGCAAGAGGAGCCATGATCGGAATGGTCACGAGCGCTTGACCACTTCCTGACGGCACGAGGAAGTTGAACAGTAATTGCACACCGAACATGCCGATGGCGCTGAAAATGGAAGGGAAATGCCCGACCCATTCTCCGAGATAAAAAACAATCGTATCCATAATTTGCGCTTCTTCCATGATGACGGCTACGGCTCTTGCGACACCTACGATGAATGCGCCGAGCAGGACGTTTTTAAAGCCTTCATTAAAGCCATCGCATATATCACTGGTCGACAATCCTGCCACGAGCCCGACCACGATACCCATCATAATGAACAGCCCGGCCATTTCCATCATGAACCAACCATGTTTCAGGACACCATAAACAAGAATTCCGAAGAAAAGGAGCGCTGTAACGGCTGCTGCTTTTTGTCTTTTTGTTGCCTTGTAGCGTTTTGTTTGATCGGCGGAAGAATAGAGCTGTCGTTTTTCTTTGTCTTCTTCATAGACAAAACTGGCAGATGGAGTAGTGCGTATATTCTTCGCGTATTTCATGACATAAAGGATACCAATAGTAATGATGATAAGGAATATTCCTAGGCGCAGACCGAGGCCGCTGTATAAAGGGACACCGGCAAGCTGCTGGCCGAGCCCCGTGTTAATCGGGTTTAAGAATCCGGCAGTGAAACCTGCTGTTGTCGCACAGAGGGCTATGGCTACAGCGGTCATGGAGTCGTAACCCAGTGCGATGATGAGAGGAAGGATGACAGGCACATAGACGAGGCTCAGTTCCTGTGTTCCTATTAAACTGCAGACGACTGCAAAGGTGATCATCAGAACCGGGACGACCGCCAGGCTTCTGCCGGCAAATGTCCTCGTCAATCCATCTACTGCGTTTTCGATAATGCCCGTTTTTCTAAGAACCATGAATAAGCCGCCAATAATGAAGGTGAAGAATACCACGGAACCGGCGCTAACCAATCCTTGAGGGAAAGCCAGCATAAAGTCCATTAAACTGGTGGGGTTGGATTCGGCTGCTTGATAAGAGGTGGGATCAATCGTAGTTCTGCCCTCCGGTCCCTCAATCCTGTCGTAGGTTCCTGCGGGAATGAAGTAGGTAGCAATGGCTGCCAGAGCGCTGAATGTAAACAAGATGACGTAGATATGGGGCATTTGAAATTTTCTTGGAGCCCCTTCAGGCAGATTTTTCTGTGCTGGACGGGGTGTTTGAGATGCCAAATTAGGTAAACTGATAAGATCTCCTCCTGTTTCATTACAAGTTATGTAAGATTTGTTGACATTATATCTAACGAATGAATGATGGTCATTAGTTAAAATGACTATAATATTTCTGAATTTTTGGATTTCATCAACAAAGGAGGGCGAAGGAACCATTGAATTTGTTTGTTACATAATGTGACATAACTGTTGAGTGATTGGAAAAACCAGGGTACGATTGCTGAAAGTGTTCGTATAAACCTGATAATTGGTTCGGGTGTTTCTACAGGGAACCGTAAATTCCCGGCTACGCAACGCAGAGGGGGATCTCTGTGGATCAGTTGGGTTGGAGTATCTCCTTGCTCTCTTATTAAATGAAGGGGTGGGTTTGTTGGAGATAACGTTAATTAAAAATGCGGAAATCGTAACGATGAATGCGGACGAAGAGGTTTTGTGCGGCGATATATTAATAGAAGGGGACGTTATTGCGGGAATTGGAAAAGATCTACAAGAATCCCGTGCTCATCGAATGGTGGACGCCGGTGGCAGAACGGTCATCCCCGGTTTTGTGCAAACGCACATCCATTTATGTCAAACGATCTTTCGGGGGCGCGGCGATGATTTGGAGTTGATGGATTGGTTAAAGAACAGGATATGGCCGCTGGAAGCAGCTCATGATGAGGAATCTGTCTATTATTCCGCCATGCTTGGGATTGGTGAATTGATTCAAAGCGGAACGACGACTGTAGTGGATATGGAAACGGTCCATCATACAGATTCGGCATTCCGGGCCTTGTCGGAGAGTGGTATTCGAGCGCTCTCAGGGAAAGTGATGATGGATAAGGGGGATGAGGTGCCGCGTGAGCTTCAGGAAACGACGGAGAGATCCGTCATGGATAGTCTCGACTTGTTGGATAAATGGCATAACTACGACGGGGGAAGAATCCGTTATGCTTTTTCGCCTAGATTTGCTGTCTCTTGCACGGAGGAGTTGTTAAGGGAAGTTGCGCGTCTTTCAAAAGAACGTCAAATATTCGTCCACACCCATGCGTCTGAAAATCGAGGGGAAATTGCCATCGTTGAAGCGGAGACCGGTATGAGAAATGTCGTTTATCTGGATCATCTGGGCCTTGCCAACGAGCGTTTAATACTTGCTCATTGTGTATGGTTGGATGAAGTGGAAAAACGAATCATTAAGGAAAAAGGGGTCCATGTCAGCCATTGTCCAGGGTCGAACTTGAAGCTTGCATCAGGCATTGCTGATACGAAAGGTATGTTGGATCGCGGCATTTCGCTCAGTTTAGGTGCGGACGGAGCACCCTGTAACAATAATCTGGATATGTTTCAGGAGATGAGACTTGCTGCTTTACTGCCGAAACCTTTTCATGGTCCGACAGCTATGGATGCCAGAACCGTATTTCGAATGGCAACGATCGGTGGCGCGAAAGCTGTTGGTATGGAAAAAGAGATCGGCAGTCTCGAAGTGGGAAAGAAAGCGGATTTGTCGATATTGAATTTGGAAGATTTTCATACCTATCCAATGCATGGGGTGGACCCGATTTCCAGAATCGTCTATTCCGCTACCCGGGCGGATGTGGAATCGACTATGGTTGGGGGCAGATTTTTGATGGAAAATCGAAAAATGAAAACGATGGATAAAGCGGTCGTTCTAAAAGAAGCTGACGTATCGATTAAAAGACTCATAAAGCGTACGCCTGTGTTAACGTAATTGTTTAATGTGCTGAAAAGCCGGAGTTTTATTGGTCAGCTTGAACAATGACCTGAGTAGTCGTTTGGTCTAAACTGATGGTAATAACACCAAATATGACAAATAATTACATCTCTGTAATTTTAATTATCGGAATATTATAACAATTAATAAAAGACTAAATTAGGAGGGAAGGCCGGAATGGACGACATCCATGGAATTTTTAGAGATTTAAAGGGGATTCCGTCCCTGGGCAGTGTGATGGCGTCGATTGTTTATGTGGAAGGCTCCGCCTATAAAAAAGAAGGGGCGAGGATGATCATTGACAGAGACGGCTGCCAATACGGCATGCTTAGTGCAGGCTGTCTCGAGCAGGATCTTGCCGCCAGGATGGAGCAGGGGAAAATACCAAAAGATCCTGAAGTGATTATCTATGATATGCGGGGATTTGACATGCTTTCCTGGGGGGAAGGATCGGGGTGCAATGGTGTCATTCATGTTCTTGTCGAATGGGTCACACCCAAAGTTCAGAAGGAGCTGGCTGCTTTAAGGGATGCTCTTGAACGCGGGGAGCAGATAACCATGATCCGGACGCTCCCGGAAAAAGGATCACCGTCGTTTGTGATGTATAAAGGAAGCGAAGGAAATAGATTCGGTGATCACTGGCTTTCTCATTCAGCAGAACAGAAGCTTCTTCATGAGGCAACCTATCGTTCGAATGAAAGAAGTCAGCGGATTCAGGGGACGTCCGTGAAAGAAGATATATTCATCCATACCTTCCAGCCTAAGCAGCGATTGGTCATACTCGGTGCAGGTAGAGATGCACGTCCGGTGCTGGAACTTGCTGAAAAAGTCGGGTACTATACGATTCTCGCAGACTGGCGTCCCGGTTTGATTGTAGAAGATTCATGCTGTCCCGCAGATGAAAGAATAGCTGCCTCCCCTGCCGATATAATCAAGCATATCCATTGGCAGCCAAATGACTGTGTAATGATTATGACTCACAGTTTTCAAAAAGACCGGGAGTTCCTTCAGGGATTAATAGGGAAGCAATTGAAGTATCTGGGGATCCTGGGTTCGAAACAACGGACGAAACGTCTGTTGGGAAACAAGGAGATTCCACCTTCCATCACCACTCCTCTCGGCTTATCAATCAAAGCGGAGGGGCCCGAAGAAATAGCAGTAAGCATCATGGCGGAGCTCATTCCTTTATCCAAAATCGTACATGGTGTTTCGAAGGAGGCTGTCGCCCGTGAAACGCTGGAATAAAGTAGGGATCCTCCTTGCGGCTGGACAGAGCAGGAGAATGGGGGAAAACAAGCTTGCACTACCCTTTGAAGGAAGCACGATTGGAAGCAGAGCTTTGAGCAGAGCCTTAGATTCTGAGCTGGATCATGTGTTTGTTGTCGTAAGGAAGGGGGATTCGCTCCATTGGATCGATCCTCTCCTGAAAGACCCGTCTTTCTCTGAGAAGTGGAGTGCTGTCCGATGCACCGAATCTGCTGACGGACAGTCGAAATCCTTGGCCCAAGGTGTTCGGGCAGCTCAAGCTTATGGCGCATCCTTTGTCATTACGCTTCTTGCTGACCAGCCATTCCTGTCTGCGAGTATCATCAATAAACTGATCACCTGCTACAGTGCTGAGAAGGAGCATGGTATTTATTATGTCGCTTCCGTTCATGAGGGAATTGTGCAGCCGCCTGTATTAATGGGCGCTCCCATTTTCGAACACTTACTTTCTTTGGAAGGAGATGCTGGGGCAGGTCGATTACTGAAGCAATTTGCAGAAAGAGGCAGGCGTGTACCATTTCGAAACGGATGGAGCTTCTTCGACGTTGACACGAGAGCGGATTATGCGTGGGTTAGAAGTATGGAGGTGGAAGCGAAATGACGACAACTGACCCCCCTGCCGTTTCCTCTCCGGTTACATTAACAGAAGCATGGCGGATGAAAACCATGCACGGATCTGATGCTGTTTATACAGCCGGAGGGACGATCCTCCAGTTACAGCGGGAGAAAGGTGAAGATATCCCCTTTCATATCGTAAGTCTGTCAGCAATTCCAAACCTTGATAAAGTCGACTATTTGGTAAGGAATGGAGAACGGGAATTGTCTATTGGAGCGATGACGAAGCTCCAGGAATGTGCCTCTCACCCATTGATTCAGGCGAAGTGGCCAGTTCTTTCGGAAGCAGCTTCAAGAATCGCTTCCCCGGCTGTCCGTAATCAGGCAGTCATCGGAGGCAATGTCGGCTATGGAATCGGCGACCTTGTGCCTGCGCTGCTGGTTTTGGGAGCGAAAGTTGTTTGGTTCCATGGTGGTAAAGAAATGGTTGAACCTCTTCGTTCATTTATTCGGTCACCGAAACCGAAAAATATGATTCTTGTATCCTTTCGACTACCTGATGAAGAGAGAATATGCTTTTACCGGAAAGTAGGGAGGAGAGAGGGGTTTATTCCATCTGTCGTTACTGTAGCGGGAGGCATTGAAATCGATTCCGATCAGAACGTAAAGAAAGTACGTATAGCGGTCGGTGGAGGAGGATACCAGCCGAGACGTCTGGAGAGGACGGAGCTGTTTCTCAGGGATCATGCGATTCGCCGAGACCGATGGGAGGATGTTGCAAAGATAATAGAAGAGGAATACCACCCGGCTCCTACACCTTTCGCATCCGAGGAATATTGCCGGCAGGTCGTAGTGAACATTGTTGCCTTTGAGATGGAGAGGCTTAGGAATGAACTTTGGACTGGAGGAATCTAGAAAATGGAAACATTGTCATCTTATAAGCAGATGATCCGTCCGGATGGAAAGGCGAAAGTTTCAGGAGAACTGCAATATTTAAGTGATCTGTCTTTCCCCTCCATGCTTTATGGGAAGGTGTTGAGAAGCGGTTATCCGCATGCGGAGATTCTCTCCATTGATACAACAGCTGCTGAAAAGATTCCAGGAGTGCAGGCAGTCATTACAGCAGCCGATATTCCGGGTCTTAATGGATTTGGTATTATCACACCGGATCAACCGGTGTTCTGTGAAGATAGAGTCCGGTATGTGGGAGATGCCGTTGCGGCGGTGGCGGCTGATTCTATGACCATCGCAGAAAAAGCATTGTCCCGGATCTATGTAGAGTATGCCCCTTTACCTGTAATCGATGATCCTGAAAAAGCCATGGATGAGGCTGCGATCCTTCTCCATCCAACCGGGAACCTTCTTCATGAGGCATCTCATAGAAAAGGGAATGTAGCAGAAGGATTTGGTTATTGTACGACTATTATTGAAGAAACTTATTCCGTTCCCCGCCAGATGCATACGTATATGGAAACAGAGGGGGGAGTGATTGTCCCCGAAGCTGATGGAAAGTTGACGGTCTATGTAGGGACACAGCATGGATACAAAGACCGTTTCCAATTAGCGAGGATTCTTGACATGAAGGAAGAAGATATTCGAATCATATCAAGTCCTATGGGAGGTTCGTTCGGTGGAAAAGATGAATTGAATATTCAGCCGTACGCTGCTCTTCTGGCTTTAAAGACAAAGAGGCCGGTCAAGATTCATCAGACGAGGAGGGAGTCCATTGTTTCCGGTCTCAAGCGGCACCCAATGAAAATCACCATGAGAACCGGGATGGACAGCGCGGGGAGACTCCAAGCGCATCAGGTTAAGATTCTCTCTGACACAGGAGCATACGCCACGCTAGGTCCGGCGATCCTTGACTTTGCTGTAGAACATGCCGTCGGCCCATATATCGTACCGCATGTCGAAACAGAAGGGAAAGCCGTGTTTACAAATAACGGGGTGTCCGGCGAATTTCGTGGATTCGGAGGAAACCAGGTGACTTTTGCGCTTGAAGGACAGATGGACCGGCTGGCAGAGGCAGCTGGAATCGATCCGCTTGAACTCAGGAAGATCAATATCCGGGGAGTGGACGATCCGGGCCCCCTCAATCATCGCATTGCCCCGACAAACGGAGCGTCCGCTGTTCTTGAAAAGATGGTGGAACATGTAAAGAGAAAGGAACTGAATGTCCCCGGGAATGGGAAACTCACTGGTAGTGGTATCTCCATATCCATGCACGGAGGTGGTCTTGGTTATGGGCGTCTTGATCCTGCAGGGGGGAGTCTTACTTTAAAGAAGGACGGCAAAATCGAAGCGGCTTTTGGTTTTGAAGAAGTAGGGCAGGGGATTTTAAACGTAATAGAAACGATCGGGGTAGCGGAGTTGAATATTACTACCGAAGATTTGATAATTATTATCGGGGACACCGATAAAGTACCTTCGACCGGCTCTACGACAGCATCGAGAGGAACGAGCATGGTATGGCATGCATTTCGCCGGATGAAGGAACCGTTCCAGAGGCTTATTACACAGGAAGCGTCAAGATTAACAGGGGACCCGTACGAAGAATTACGGCTCGGGCCGGGTGGCGTGTATAAGCGTTTATCGGAGGAACGACTTCTTGATTTTCAGACAATAGCAAAGCACGCTGCAAACGGAAAACCGCTTTGCGTGACAACAGAATTTGATTTTCCAACGACTTCTGATCCAGTAGATGGCGGTCATTTTCTTTATACATTCAGTGCGGCTTATGCACAGGTGGAAGTTGATACGTGTTCAGGGCAGGTGACGGTGACGGACTTGGATCAAATCGTTGCCGCCGGGCCGGTTGTCAGCTTAATTGGCTATCGTGGACAAATCGAGGGCGGAGGCATTATGGGGCTTGGGTACGCCTTGATGGAAGACGCCATTATGGATAAGGGGAGGTATGTGACAGAGAACTTGGATGAGTATTTAATACCTACCATAAAGGATGTTCCCAAGACAATGCTGGTGGAACCAATCCAGGAATTGGAATTTGGGGATGAATACGGTCCGAGAGGTGTAGGGGAAATAGGCACCGTGGCAGCAGCACCCGCCATTGCTTCCGCCGTATTTCATGCAACAGGTCATTGGGTGGACCGCCTTCCTATTTCACCTGCTGCCGTCCTTGGAGCGCTTGCTGACAGGAGGAACAAGCAATGGATATGAGAGAAATGGAAGATGAAACCAGGGGGAGAAAGGACGCTCCTCCGCTCCGTATTACAATTAATGGGGATTATGAGGAGTATTACGTCGACCCCTCTATGCGGCTTGTAGATTTCCTTCGTGATTACCTGGGTATGACAGGAACAAAAATCTCCTGCGAAATCGGCCGTTGCGGTGCTTGTTCAGTACTTGTGGACGAGGTGTTAATGAACGCATGTTTGCTGAATGTGTATCAGGTTGCAGGTAAGTCCATCCAAACCATTGAGGGATTGAAGGGAGAAAAGGCGCTTCACCCAATCCAAGAAAGTTTCCTGAAGGATGGAGGTTTCCAGTGCGGGTACTGCACACCGGGGATGGTGATGGCCGTTCAGGCATTATTGGCAGAATACCCCGAACCGACAGAAGTGCAAATTAGAGAAGGTTTGTCCGGAAACCTCTGCCGCTGCACAGGCTACGGAGGGATTATCCGTGCTGTTAAAAGAGCGGCACGTGAGCTTCGTCAAGTCAAGATATAAAAAGGAAGAGCCGTGGTATCTCAGTGGTATAGAGGGTGTATGAGTGAAAGATTTCTTATTATCCTGTGAAAAATACATCTTTAAGATGGGGGAGTTTAGGAGATGACTGATGCTTTCATAAAAGAAGATATGCGGAAGGAACCGACTGGGTCCGGAATTCTTGACGGCTTAACCTTCGGTGTGAAGGATGTTATTTCTGTGGAAGGTCACACAAACGCAGCAGGTAACCCGGATTGGTTGAATACCCATGCTCCTGCACAGCACAATGCGCCTGTCATAGACCGGCTGCTTGAGGAAGGAGCATTACTTCACGGGATGACTCATACAGATGAGCTGATGTACAGTTTGAACGGAGAAAATGTTCACTATGGTACACCAATCAATCCAAAGTCCCCTGCCTGTATTCCTGGTGGTTCCTCAAGTGGATCGGCGGCAGCGGCATCGGGTGGTGAGGTCCATTTCGCATTAGGGACGGATACGGGCGGATCTGTGCGGATCCCAAGTTCTTACTGCGGAATATATGGATTTCGGCCGACGCATGGAGCAATCGACGTTCAAGGGGTCATCCCCCTGGCTCCCAGTTTTGATACGATAGGCTGGATGGCAGATGATCCTGTGATACTGTCACGTGTCGGGGATATTTTCTTCCGAAGGGGAAAAGGGAGTCCGCGGTTGGAAAAGATAAAAATCGCATCAGATCTATGGGAGCTGCTCGATCCCGACTTACATAAATGCTATGCCGCTCCGCTTCGTCAAGTGAAAGCGATGTTTAAGGAAGAAGAAACACGCCTTCTTTCTGAGGATGGTCTTGGGAAATGGGCGGATACGTTCCGGGTGCTCCAGGCGCAGGAAATATGGCAGGAACACGGGGGGTGGATAACAGACGTTCGTCCAAGGTTTGCTTATGATATATACAGACGCCTTCTTTGGGCCCGTTCTATCTCTGGTCAGGATATGACGGAACGAAAGGCTTACCGGAATAAAATCAAGGCTTGGACGAATGCGTGGATTGGTGATGACGGAGTACTTCTTCTTCCGACTACTCCTGCGGGCCCGCCGAAGAGAGGTACCCCCGCATCGCGTTTGGAGGATATTCGTACCAAAACAATGAAATTGTCATGCATCGCAGGTCTCGCCGGCCTCCCTCAGGTCACTATTCCTCTTCCTTCTACGGTCGAAGGACCGGTTAGCATATCGCTCATAGCGGCAAAGGGACAGGATCTGAAATTATTAGAAACGGCGTGCTTGATTAGTAAAGAACTACGAAAAGGGGATGCTTATGAAACTGACAGCGTTCAAGGAACACCAGAAGAGTTACTGTGGAATCGTGCATGAAGGCAAGGTTGTTTCTCTGCAGACAATCAATTATATAGAAGGAAAGAACTGGAGTATTGATTTGGACGGGCTGTTGAAGGAAGGACAATGGGAAGAGCTTGTGGGTTGGTATCGGAGTTCCGGAAGAAACAAGCTTTCCTCTTTTCCTTATCGGAAATTAGAGAACCTTCAGCCGGATGATATGCTTCTCTGTCCCGGGAAAACTCTTGGTGTAGGTATGAACTATGTAGAGAAAGTGATGGAGCTTACAGGCGAAGCGCCGAAAAAGGAGCCGGTTACGTTTATGAAGCCTCCAACAACGTTGATCGGTCCTGGAGCGGCGGTGCAGCTTCCGAAGGGATCGACTTCTGTAGCAGCGGAAGGAGAGCTTGCTATTATTATAGGAAAAACCTGCAGGGATATAGAGGTGAGGGAGGCTCAGCGCTTTATTGCCGGGTACACGACAGCTCTTGATATGACGGAGAAAGACATTCATAGAGCTGATGATAAGTATCTGCAGTGGTCCAAAAGCTTTGATACCTTTTGTTCCCTTGGGTCCGATCTCGTATCTGGAGATCATTGGTCTTCTCTTGAAGACGTCATAGTGAAGACAACCTTAAATGGAAAAGTTACGCATGAGAATACAGTAGGAAATATGATGTATTCACCAGCTTTCATCGTTTCTTTTTTCTCGAAAATCATGACGTTACAGCCCGGGGATGTCATTTTGACCGGGACGCCGGGTTCAAACATGATTCATCCAGGTGACCGTCCTGGCTGCTTAATCACCGGTTTAAATCCATTGGAAAATCCAGTAGAAAGAAAAGAAACCAGGGTGACCGTCCTTTAGCAGGATGGAGCCCTGGTTTCTTTTAATTAGTGCGTTGCTTTTCGTAGTCTTGCTTGAAAACCATCCTCCCGCGTGACAGAGATGCTTCGATCGTGCACGGAAAAGTGTGTCCCATATATATGCTGTGCTTATGCTTAGCCCGGAAGTTGTCCTCTGTCACGGTGAAGGGTCTTCTGGTGTTCACTAAGGCGAAATCTGCATCGTTACCAATTCGGATATGTCCTTTGTTTTCCAATTGAAACCGCCTTGCAGCATTGCCGGCAGTCAACGAAGCAATTTTTTCAAAAGGAATATTATAAGTGACGGCAAGCTCGACCATAGATAGTAGGGTGAATTGTCCACCACTGATACCGCCCCATGACTCAAACAAGTTGTCCGATGATTTCATATCGGGGGGGCATGGAGAGTGATCGGAAGTAATGAAATCGAATCGCTCTTCCATCACCAGTTCAATCAATTCTTTTTGCTCCTCTTCGGAGCGCAGTGGTGGAGCGCATTTAGCGATGGCTCCTTTTTGCTTTAATGCGATATGGTTGAATAATAAATAGTGGGCACATGTTTCGACTGTAATGTCCATGCCCTTTGCTTTCGCTGCTTCAATTCTTTCTAAGGATCTCTTGCTGCTTATATGGACGAAATGGAGAGGGCATTTCGCTATCTCCGCATAATAAATAGCTCTTTCCACTGCTTCCAGTTCTGCTTCGACAGGTCTGGAAGCGAGGTATTCCTCCGGTGTACCATTACCTCTTTTTGAAAATTCCTTTGTTAGAAATGCAGTCATTGGTCCACTTTCAGCATGCAAAGCCAGGATCTTTCCTGTTTTTGCGATTTCTTTCATTCCTTGAATCAAGGTATGGTCATCGACTGCTTCAAATTCATCGTTTCCTGTCTCAGAAAGAAAGGCTTTAAAGCCGATCACCCCCTCCTCCGCCATGGACGCGAGGTGGTGTTCATTTCCGGGAACCAAACCACCCCATAATCTGAAATCTATGAGTGATTTTTGAGCTGCTACTCTTTGCTTTTCGATGAGGGCTCCGCGTGTGGTGGTGGACGGTATGCCGTTCAAAGGCATATCGAAGAACATCGTTGCGCCTCCGGCGGCCATCATGCGTGAACCGGTAGTGAACCCTTCCCATTCTTCCCGGCCCGGTTCATTGAAATGGACATGGGTGTCGATCATCCCCGGGAACAGATGCAGCCCGGAGGCATCATACACATCGGCGGCCGGTTGGGAAAGCGTATCTTCGATAGAGACGACCTTCCCGTTTTTAACACCGATATCCTTCTGTAGGATACCGCTTTCTAAAACGACGGACGCCTGTTTTATTATTAAGTCCAACGTTCCATTCATATCAGCTGTCCCCTTTCTGTCAGTGCTGCGCTGACTTTCTGAATGTCTGTACGCCGTAGCTGTCCAAAGCAGCCTGCAGTGCTTTTCCGGGCTGTATATCTGTGCCGTGTCGGATAAGAACAGCTTCCAACGCGCTCAGTGTGTGGAGGATGTTTTCCTTCCGGCAGCTGTACCCCATCGTTCCTATTCTCCATATTTTTCCTTGGAGAGGACCGAATGAACTTGCGATCTCGATTCCGAATTCATCAAGCAGCATCCTTCGTACCGATTCCCCATCAATCTCAGAAGGTATTGTCACACACGTTACGGTCGGGAGTTTGCAGGCTGGATTGCCGAAGATTTGCAGCCCCATTGCTTCTAATCCTTTGATGAGGGCGGACTCATGGTGCTTGTGGCGTTCAAACCTATATTCCAGCCCTTCTTCCAGAACGATGCGCAGGCCTTCTCTCAGAGCATACAGCATGGTCGTAGCTTCTGTGTGGTGATTCAGCCTTCTAGGGCCCCAATAATCCTGCAGCATACTTAAATCCAGGTAGTTGCTCTTAATAAATGGTTTGGATCTGAGTCCTTCTTTTTCGCGGTCCCCTTCTGTCGAGATGCCGCGTTCGACTTTCTTCCTCGCTCGGATTAGTTCCTCAATTCGTTCGTTATAAGTGAGCGGTGCCATTCCGGAAGGTACGGAAAGGCATTTTTGTGTTCCGCCGACAATTCCGTCGATCTCCCATTCGTCTACTTTAATTTCCACTCCACCTATGGAGGCAACAGCATCGACAATAAAAAGGGCGCCCGCCTGTCGACATGCGTGTCCTATCTTCGTCATAGGCTGCATCCGGCCGGTCGATGTCTCTCCGTGGACAAGGGCAACGATTTTAGGAGAAATTCGTTCTATTTCTTTGATTACCTGCTCCTCCTCGAACACTTCTCCCCAGGGGCATTCCATCGTGTGTACCTCTGCTCCGTACCGCTCGCAGATTTCCGCCAAAAGATAGCCGAACCGTCCGAAAATCGGGACGAGAACGTTGTCGCCCGGCTCGATGATGCTGCACAGCATCGCTTCTATTCCGGATCTCGATGTACCGTCGACGGGAAATGCCCATTTGTTCTTTGTCTGAAACGTTTGCCGGAGCATTTCCATTACTTCGTTCATAATGGCGGTAAAGGCGGGGTCAAATTGTCCGACGATCGGTGTGCTCATGGCTCGAAGCACTCGAGGGTCCACCTCCACAGGTCCTGGTGTCATAATGGTTCGTATTGGAGTGTTTAAGTCACGGTAGGTCATATTCTTTCTCCCTTCTTATACATAAGCAGATTGATAAAGCATACTTGTGAGCAGCTCAATTCCCTTTTCCAGTTCTTCGGGGGGTGTATATTCTTCCGGGCAGTGGCTTCGTCCATTTCGACTCGGGACGAATAGGAGAGAGGTTGGACAGAAAGGAGCGAAAACCTGTGCGTCATGTCCGGCTCCACTGATGATCGTTCTCGCGTTAATGTTCATCCTGTCAGCCGTATGGCAGGCTAATTGAAACAGAGACGGATCCATTTCTGCCGGCGTTACCTCAAGCCAGGGCTTCATATCGACAGACATGAGATAGGCGGCTTCGCAGTGAAGACAGTAACGGTGGATTTCCTCACAATAATCCTGGAGAATGTCGTTATCCTGGTGGCGGACGTCAAGGGTGAAAAGGGCTTCCCCTGCAATGACGTTGGGAACGTTCGGTACCGGCCGGATCTGCCCGACTGTGGCGACGAGGTCCGGGTGTGTGGATGCAGCCGTTTTCGTAATGAAATGAATGATATCCGCTGAAACGGCGAGGGCATCCTTTCGAAAAGGCATTGGTGTCGTACCTGCGTGATTGCTTTCTCCATTAACTTTTATGGTGAAGCGTTTCTGTCCGACGATATGGCGGACGATACCCAGCGCTGATCCGGTTTTTTCAAGGACGATTCCCTGTTCAATATGACACTCAAAGAAACGATGGATATCCTTCCGAACGGGGGAAGTGTACCGGGCAGGATCGAAGCCGCATGCTTTCATCGCTTCATATAAGGAAATACCGTTATGATCCTGGATGTTGGATCCATCCTCCAAACCATATCGTCCTGTAATGTGTCCGGAACCCCAGAAGGTAATGGGAAACCTGCTGCCCTCTTCTTCGCAGAGAGAAACGATTTCAATCGAGCGCTTCGGTCTTCCGAATTCATTCATTAGTCGCTGAACGGCAATCAGACCCGCAATGATTCCGTAGGCGCCGTCATATTTGCCTCCGTTCCTTACGGTATCGATATGAGAACCGGTCAGGACGCAGTCCGCTTCCGGCTCACTTCCTTCCAATCTCCCAAAAAGATTGCCGACACTGTCAAAGCGGGAAGTGAGTCCGATAGATTCCATGTGTTCCTTCAAAGCGTTCTGGGCACTCAGCCAAGCCTCCGTATAGAGGAGACGTTCGACACCTCCATCTTTTGTTTTACCGTAGGATGCCAGCCATTCGATCAGTTCCTCGTTTGCAGGAATATTGATTTGATCTCTTCCCGTATTGGTATTCATTCCTATCCATCCTTTGTCTGGTAATGGAGACAGGAAAGGTCCTGTAACCATAATAGTAGTTGTAAGTGTATCAATAGACAGGAAGAACATCATTAGCAATTATGTAGGATTTTGCTCATTTATTTGTGCAACATCAATAAATTATCAGAAATTTGTGATAAAATGTACGCAATAATAGTTAGGGGGATACTCGTTTGAAAGTAAAAAATGTTTTAGATGTTCCGGCGTTGAGCGGCAGCAGAGTGATTGCCGGTGTCACGGGGATCGACCGGGAAGTGCTCCATGTCAATATGATGGATGCACCTGACATCGCGCGCTTTTTGAAACAGGATGAAATGCTTGTCACGACTGCCTATCATGTTCGGAAAAATCCTGCGGAGCTCGTAGACCTCGTTCGACATATGGATAGTCAGGGATGTGCTGCACTCGGAATTAAAACGAAGCGTTTTTTACAGGAGATCCCTGGTGAGGTATTGGGGGAAGGAGATAGTCTCGGGTTTCCAATCATTGAAATTCCTGCAGATAATTCTCTTGGGGATATTGTCAATGAAATTTTGAGCAGTATTCTCGACCGGCGTACCAATGAGCTGAAGGAAGCATTGGAGACGCATAAACGCTTTACCGATCATGTGATGAGAGGCAAGGGGATGGAGGGATTGATGAGGAACATTGCAGAAACGATCGACCATCCAGTTGTTCTGCTTGATCCTTATGCGAAGCCGATCGCTTATTCAAATGTCAGCACACGATTGAAAAAAGGGATTGGAGAGCTGTATTTCAAAGATTTTTCTGCTTATTTTCCGGATACTCCGTTCTTCAGTTTTTCCATCGTGTCTGATCGGGAGTGTTACTCTGTGTTTGTCGTTCATACACACGAGAAAAGAGCAGGGTACCTCCTTGTCATGGGGGAACTTCATCCGACCGATCATGGTAAGATGCTTACCATTGAACAGGCTGTCAACGTCATATCTTTTGAACTCGTAAAGGAAAATGCACTGAAGCAGTACTCCAAACGGGTAAAGAATGATTTCTTTTTCCATTTCACAGAGGGTTTATACCATTCCGATGATGAAATCGTAAGCCGAGCGAAAGAATTCTCGCTGCAGAGGGAAGCGAATTACATATGTGCAGCAGGAAAAGTAGATGGGAGTCTTGCTGAAGGGAGCTATACTCAGAATCAGAGAGCGATCGATGCCATCTATGAATATATGGAAGATGAAGTAATCCGGCTTTCTTCATCCACTCATTTATTCACGAAGGGGGATCTGTGTGTCCTCATCTTTGAAGTGAAGGACACGGTGGAAAATATTAATGCCTATGCCCGGTCCTCCCTGGGGTTGGTTCAAAAGAAAATAGAACAGCGTTTTCAACGTTCTTTGTCTTTTGGAGTCAGCAATATTGCGAGGGGGCTTCTGCAGGTGAAGAACGCCTTCAAGGAAGCTGAGAGAGCTATGAAGACGGGAACGTTAGCCGGGAAGCACGGGTTTATTCAACTCTATCAAACGAAAGATATCGAAGAATTGCTGCGCATTATTCCTCGGGAAGATTTACAGGAGTTCTGCGCTCATTCCCTGAAGCCTTTGCTCTCCAGGGGGATGGATAAAGAAGAGACGCTGCTTCAGACTTTGTTTGTTTTTCTTGAAACACATTGTCAAATCTCTGAAACGGCAAAACGGCTGTACGTTCACAGAAATACAGTGGTGTATCGTCTTGAGAAATGTGAAGAGCTGCTGGGGGAACGTGTATCAGATTCAGAGGTCACCATCCGTCTTCGACTTGCACTACGAATCAGACACTTACTAGAGGCGCCTGAATTTAGTTACTATGATTAAAATTGTGTGTGAAACTTGTGGATGCTGCATAATGACTTTTGTCAGAATATTAAGTAAAATTCAGGTAAATAAAGCATGGTGGAGGAGGAAGCGATGGTCCGATTACAAGAATTGAATGATTGGAATGACGAGCAATTTATCCAGGAGCTCGGTGGAGTGTTCGAAAGCTCCCCGTGGGTGGCGAAGAAAGCAGCCAAGTTCAGGCCTTTCATCTCCCTGAAAGACCTTCATGAGAAAATGGTCGGAATTGTGGCTGATTCTCCTCAAACGGAACAGCTGGAGCTTATCCGTTCTCACCCCGACTTGGGTGCAAACATTAAAATGAGCAGTCAATCTGTTTCTGAACAAGAAGAGGCGGGACTGAGAGATTTAACAGAAGAAGAATTCAGGAGTTTCCATCATCTGAATGAAATCTATCAGCAGCGTTTTCAGTTTCCTTTCATTTTTGCGGTGAAGGGAAAACGTAAAACTGAGATTCACGCCGCATTGCGAACGCGGGTTGCTAATGACAGACGAGCGGAATTTGAGAAGGCGCTGGAAGAAGTCTATGCGATCGCTTCCTTTCGTCTTATAGACAAAATAGAAGAATAGAGGAGAGATTTAATGGATAATGACCGCTTAATGTATTATGGGAAAAAAGATGTCTTTGCTTACCGCACCTATATGAAACCGCTCGAAGGAGTAAAGGAAATCCCGGAATCGGACTTCAGTGGCCGTGACAATGTCGTGTACGGCCTCAATGCAAGCGTATCTGTCGGAGGGAAGGAATTTTTATCCTCTTTTACCGAAGGGGATAATACAAAAGTTGTCGCGACGGATTCTATGAAAAACTTCATTCTAAGGCACCTTGCCACCTACGAAGGAGCAACGACGGAGGGATTCCTTGCTTACGCAGCCAAGGCTTTCCTGGATCGGTATCCCCACTTTGAGCGGGTGGAAATGTCAGGGGAAGAAATCCCTTTTGAGCAGACCTCAGCACGATCCCTTTCTGACGGCAGGAGTAAGAGCGATGTCGTTTTCAAGCATTCCCGGAATGAGCGGGTATCCGCTTCGACGGAATTTATCCGTACAGCAGACGGTGGAACGGTCATAAACAAACAACGCAGCTCTCTGACCGACCTTCAATTGATCAAAGTAAAGGGAAATTCATTTACGGGGTACATTCGTGATGAGTATACGACGCTTCCGGAAGACAGCAACCGACCGTTATTCATTTACCTGAATATTCACTGGGGTTATGAAAATGTTGCAGATGCCTATGGTGGGAAACCTCCATTATACGTTGCCGCCGAACAAATCAGGGATATTGCTTCCAGTGTGTTTCACGAACTCCAGACACCATCGATCCAAAACCTCATCTACAGGATCGGCTGCCGTATTCTCGAACGTTTCCCGCAGCTGAAGGACGTGACCTTTGAATCCCAGAACCGGACGTGGGAGGCCGTAGTAGAGGAAATCGAGGGGTCTGAGGGGAAAGTCTATACGGAGCCCCGTCCGCCTTATGGTTTTCAGGTATTCCACGTAACAAAAGCTGATCTTGGTTCCGAAGAAACTACCGTATCCGAAGCACGGATGCATACGTAAGGAGTTTAACTGATGGCATCACTGACTACGCATGTACTTAATCTTGCTGATGGGAAACCCGCATCCCGAGTGAAAATTGACTGTCTGGAAATTCGAGACGGGGAATACTTTCATTTAAAAACGGATTATACGAATGAAGACGGGCGTCTGGATGCTCCAATTGTGGAAGAGGGCTCGTTGCATGACGGAACGTATGAACTTGTTTTTCATATAGGGGACTATTTTAAAGAGAGGGGCGTAGACGGACAGCCGTTCCTGCAAACGATTCCGGTTCGATTCGGAGTGGAAGCAGGGGAAGATCATTACCATGTACCGCTTCTCGTCTCACCGTTTGGTTATCAGGTTTACAGAGGAAGCTGATCAGGAAATGGCGGAATTCCGTCATTTCCTTTCTGTCTGTTCATAGAAAAAAGAAAGGGTGGAAAGAATGGCGAAAATCAATCACTTGCATTACCCATATCAATCCCGTCGTGTGAGCACAACGGCCAGGAAAGGGATGGTGGCAACATCTCAACCGCTTGCGGCTCAAATCGGGTTGGATATATTGAAGAAAGGGGGGAACGCTGTCGATGCAGCGATCGCATCTGCTGCTGCCTTGACAGTTGTCGAACCGACATCGAACGGTATCGGCGGTGATGCCTTCGCGTTAGTCTGGATAAATGGAAAACTGCACGGGCTGAACGGGAGCGGTCCCGCCCCTTCAGGCATATCGATTAATAAAATGAAAGCTCTTGGGTATGAAGAGATGCCGCAATATGGCTGGATGCCTGTGACGGTACCTGGTGCTCCCGGGGCGTGGGTGGAACTTTCGAAAAAGTTCGGAAAGCTTCCATTTCGGGAACTTCTTGAGCCGGCAATTGCATATGCAAAAGAAGGGTTTGCAGTCTCTCCCATCGTGAGCAAGCTGTGGAACAGGGCATATGAACGGTATAAGCATGAGTTGACGAGGGAAGAATTCTCTTCTTGGTTTGATACCTTTGCACCGGGAGGAAAGGTTCCGAAAGCCGGCGATACATGGCAGTCGACAGACCACGCTGCGACACTTGCCGCCATAGCTGAAACGGAGGGGGCTGATTTTTATACCGGCGAACTTGCTGACCGTATAGCGGCATTCTCTGAACAGTGCGGTGGTTTCCTTACGAAAGAGGACCTCTCCGGTTACAAGCCGGAATGGGTGGACCCCGTGTCTGTCCCGTACCGGGGGTATGAGGTATGGGAGATGCCTCCGAACGGACAGGGAATCGTCGCTTTGATGGCCCTTCGTTTGTTGGACGGATTCTCATTTGAAGAGAGAGACAGCGGCAGCACGTTCCATAAGCAGATTGAGGCAATGAAGCTTGCCTTTGCAGACGGTGGTCACTATATTGCTGAGAAACATTCAATGAGAGTTGATGTTGATGAACTCCTGAGTGAAGCATATGCAGATAGTAGAAGAGGAGAAATCGGTGCTAAGGCCGCTTTGCCGGCACCTGGAAATCCATCGACGGGTGGAACGGTTTATTTAGCAACAGCAGATGAAGAAGGAAACATGGTTTCTTTCATACAGAGCAACTATAACGGATTTGGATCCGGACTTGTCGTTCCAGGAACAGGAATTGCGCTTCAAAATCGCGGTCGTAATTTCTCTTTTGACCCCGATCACCCCAACTGCCTGGAGGGTGGAAAGCGAAGTTACCACACGATCATTCCCGGTTTCCTGACATGTAAGGGGCAGGCAGTGGGGCCGTTCGGTGTCATGGGAGAGTTCATGCAGCCGCAGGGGCATGTCCAGGTCATTATGAATATGATCGATTTCCACCTGAACCCCCAAGCCTCTCTTGATGCACCCCGCTGGCAATGGAAAACCGGCAGGAATGTGCTTGTAGAAAGTGATTTTCCATTAGAGGCATTGGAGGCATTGCGCGCACGGGGCCATGAGATAGAAGTGATGGAAGACAGAACATCGTTCGGACGTGGGCAGATCATCTGGAGAGATTCGGAGACCGGCACGTTATACGGAGGAACAGAATCCCGGACCGACGGTTCTGTCGCGGCCTGGTAAAGGGAAGGGGGAAGGGAAATGAGAATACAGCTTCAAATCTTCCTCGCATTCTTCCGAGTAGGTATCCTCGGCTATGGCGGGGGGCCGTCTTCTATACCGCTCGTACATAAAGAGGTCGTTGAAAAGTATAAATGGATGAATGATGATGAATTTGGTGATCTTCTCGCTCTTGCGAATACGCTGCCTGGACCCATTGCGACTAAAATGGCCGGCTATATCGGTTTTCGGGTAAAAGGAACGCTGGGGATGACCAATGCCATTCTAGCTACCATTCTCCCCACCATTGTTTTGATGATTGTGCTGTTGACTTCGCTTTCTTCTTTTAAAGACAAAGCATGGGTGCAGGGGATGACGCAGGCGGTCATACCGGTTGTCGGTGTGATGCTTGCCGTTCTGACTTGGCAGTTTCTACAGAAAGCAGCAAATGGACTTGGTTATCTAATGACAGGTTTGCTTGCATGTGGCACGCTCCTCCTTTTGCGGCCGCTGGGCGTACACCCGGGAATTATCATTGCCATTCTGTTAGTAGCGGCACTGACCGGTAAAGGGAAGCAAAAATCGAAGGAGGGTGCATCATGATCTATTGGAAGATATTTGTCGCCTTTTTCATACCGGGGATTCTAGGATACGGCGGTGGACCGTCTTCCATCCCTTTAGTGGAGAATGAAGTAGTGGATCGTTATGGTTGGTATGAGGTTAGGGAGTTCAGTGAAATATTGGCTATGGGGAATGCATTGCCCGGACCGATTGCGACAAAAATGGCAGGTTACATCGGATATGAACAGGGCGGGGTTCTCGGTGCCGTCATCGGAATTGCAGCCACAGTAGGGCCGTCCATGATTCTAATGATCGCACTGCTTGGAATTTTGTATAAATACAAAGAATCACCACGCGTAAAGCGGATGACTATGCTGGTGAGACCAACGATCGCTGTATTGCTCGGAATAATTACGTATGATTTTTTTGTGAATTCTTATGAAGGGGCGGGGCTTTTCCAAACTATTTTTCTGATAGCAGCGAGCTTTCTGCTTTTGGAACGGTGGAAAGTCCACCCTGCGTTGGTCATTGCAGGTGCACTTGGTTACGGCGCGCTTTTTCTCGGATAAGAAGAGTTCTTTCACAGAGGCATCCTGCATATTATTTTCAAGTGTGTAATGAAAATGATTCTCAAATTCATTGACAGCAATCGATAGAGCCCATAAACTAGAAAGTAGAGAAAACTCGGAATTCCATGATTGAATATAGATGACGGCGTTGGAATGTGTGATAACAAAGGAGAGATCGACTATGGATACCTTGTTTGCAAATAACTTGACATTAGGATATGGCGACTCAATCATTATCGATTCTTTGGATGTGAAAATCCCTAAAGGAAAAGTGACGGTACTCATCGGTGGGAACGGGTGCGGGAAGTCCACTCTGCTCCGGTCAATGGCGCGGTTACTGAAACCGAAATCAGGCGAAGTCATCCTTGATAGTAAGGATATCGCAAAAATGCGGACAAAAGAGGTTGCCAAGAAGATGGCGATTCTTCCGCAAAGTCCAACGACTCCGGAAGGTTTGACTGTGTATCAGCTTGTTAAACAGGGCCGCTATCCATACCAGGGCTTCGGAAAGCGTTGGTCGAAAGACGATGAACATGCAGTGATGACGGCATTAGAAGATACGAATTTAACGGAATTGAAGGATCGTACCGTCGATTCTCTTTCCGGTGGACAACGGCAGCGTGCGTGGATTGCCATGACATTGGCTCAAGACACCGATACGCTTCTGCTTGATGAACCGACTACCTATCTGGATATGACTCACCAGATTGAGATTTTAGATCTGCTGTTCGACTTGAATCAGGATAAAGGCCGGACGGTCGTCATGGTGCTCCATGATATCAACCTTGCCTGTCGTTATGCCGACCATATCATCGCTGTCAAAGATAAAACGGTGTATTCTCAAGGGAAGCCGGAAGAAGTCGTTTCCTGTGAAATGATGCAGCACGTATTTGAGATGACGTGTGATGTCAGAGAAGATCCGTTGTTCGGCACACCGATGTGTATCCCGCACGGAAAGGGCCGCTGTCTTATCAAACAAGCCCAGGCGGAAGCGCGCAAACAACAAGCAGCAGTTACGGTCTGATGGAAACCGGGGAGGAATGGACCTTCCCGGTTTTTTTTGTTTTATGATCGTCCATTCTTTTAATGGTCAACCTCGAAGAAGTAGGTGAATTTAGGTTGTTCACAAAAAGTTCATGAGAAACGTATAGGATTTCCTTTCTCTATTAATTCTAATTCGTGATATGATTTATTTTGGAACTTCATGTTTTTATAATTAACATCTAAATAGAGAAAGGGTAAGACGATGAAGAAATTTTCAATTTTAACTACCATCGTCACGTTTCTCGCACTAATTCTCGGGAACCTTGTCGTCGCAACCGATTCCGGGGATGCGTGCGGAAGTACGTGGCCTGTATGTAATGGACAAATTATTCCTGATATTACGGATTATCATGTCATCATCGAGTATTCCCACCGTTTAATGGTTCCACTTCTTGTTGTATTGACTGGAATCAATGCAATCGGTGCTATCATCAAATACCGTAAGCATAAGCCTGTATTCGTATTGGCTATCCTGAGTATCATTCTGCTGCTTTTCCAATCCATGGTTGGTGGTTTGAACGTGCTCTTGGGAACACCTCCCGGCTTCACGACATTTGATGTAACGTTCAGCCAAATGCTGTTGGTCATTCTTGTACTGCTCAGCTACAGTTTGAACAACAAACCAGTCGAGTTGGATCGAGATCGCTGGTCGTCTGTATCTCAAAGCTACCGTGCTTTCCTGATCGGCTATAGTGTATACGTTCTTCAAGTCATTTTGGGTGCTTTCTTTAAACATAGTCGTGCCAGCAATGTTCTCTTGGATATACCTGCAATGGAGTACTTAATTAAGAGTGAATCCATTGCCAACATGATTTATTCGCTCCATTGGGTCGCTACGTTCGTCATTATCGTAGCTGCCATTTGGTTTGTCATTTACGCTTCCAGGTTCCGCTATCATATCTTGTTGTCCTGGTTGTACCTGTTATCAATCGTTATGAACGCTGCTGTAGGGTTTGTAATCGTCATTACGGGCAATGTCGTATTGGCATCGTCCCTCCACATGTTGATATCAACGGTTACGATGGCTATCGGAGCAAGCATCCTTGGCGGGTACTGGTTTAAAATGCGTAAAAAAGCCGCAGTGTAAACAAAAGCAGCTGTCTCTTGTGAGACAGCTGCTTTTTTATTTCATGCAAAGAGTTGTTTGATTTCCTCTTCACTTAAAGAGGTAAGCATCGATTCACCAGGCTGGATAATTTGATCAACAAGATCCCTTTTCTTCTGCTGCAGTTGATAGATCCTTTCTTCAATCGTACCTTCTGCTATCATTCGAATGACCTGAACGACTTTTTCCTGGCCGATTCGATGTGCACGACCGGCGGCTTGTTCCTCGATTGCCGGGTTCCACCACAGGTCATACAAAATGACCGTGTCGGCTCCGGTCAAATTCAGACCGGTCCCTCCGGCTTTTAAGGAGATAAAGAAAGCATCTTTCTCTCCGGCATTGAACCGATCGACCATTTCCATACGTTTTTCTGTTTTTGTCCGACCGTCCAAATAAAAGGCATCCAGACCGGATTTCTGGAGTTCCTCGTGCATGAGAGAAAGCATACTGGAAAACTGAGAGAAAATAAGAAGACGGTTGCCATTTTCTTTCCGTTCCAAAGCAAGTTCCTTCAGCTGCTCCAATTTACCTGATTTCCCTTCATAGTTCTCCAGGAATAATGCCGGGTGGCAGCAAATTTGGCGGAGGCGTGTTAATCCAGCCAGGATCTCAAGTTTCCCTCGCTGTATTCCTTTTGTCGCAATGGTCTCCTGGATATCGTTCTGGATTCGTTCCAGGTAGGCGAGGTAAACCTCTTTCTGCTCCCTGGTCAGCTCTGAGTACTGGACAGAATCGATCTTATCCGGTAGTTCATCAAGAACCTCCGTCTTCATCCGTCGTAATATAAACGGCCGCGTCATCATGGAGATCTTCTCTGGTTTTAATTGCGTGAATTTCTTTTTGCTCGGAAAGAACCCCGGCATAATTGCACGGAATAAAGACCACAACTCTTGAAGAGAATTCTCAATTGGTGTTCCACTTAAGGCGAAGCGGTGTCTGCTTTTTACGGATCGTACCGCGACGGCAGTTTTGGTCGCTTCGTTTTTGATCGCCTGTGATTCATCAAGAATCATGGTGTGGAATGACTGGTCGCTGTAGGAGGCAACATCCTGTCTCAATAATGGATACGAGGTAATCCAAACATCTTTAGAAGCAGCTGCTTCCAGAGCTTCCTGACGTGAAGACGGGTCCCCGGTCAACACCTGGAGAGAAAGGGAAGGTGCAAATTTCTCTAATTCCTTCTTCCAGTTAAAGACGAGAGAAGCCGGAGCAACAATCAGCGCCGGTTCATTCATCAGCCCTTCTTCTTTTTCATGAAGCAGGTAAGTGATCGTCTGCAGCGTTTTTCCAAGTCCCATATCATCCGCAAGGACACCGCCGAGACCATAGTGGCTGAGCATCTTCATCCAACGAAAACCGGTGAGCTGATAGGAGCGCAGCTCTGCATTCAGTCCAGATGGAGGTGCGATATCAAACGACTGTGGTGATTTAAGCTGGTTCACAAGTTCATGGAACAGCCGGTTTCGTTCCGCATCCGTCGGTTGAAGGGCATCTTCCACCTGAAGGCTCCGCGCCGTGGAAACGTGGAGTTGATTGTCATCTAAATCCTGTGCGGTAAGATCCAGTTCGTTCATAAGTTTCTGGAAGCGTTCAAAGGAGTCCGAGGTCAAAGACATTAGAGCTCCATCCGAGAGTCGATAATACTTTTTCTTTTCAATTACGGCCTTGAGCGCTTCGTGTATGTCATCAGAGCTGATTCCCTCAATGGTAAAGCGGATATCAAGCCAGTTCCCTTCGTTTTCAAGCTCGACGGAACTTTGGAGTTCGTGTGCTTCTTCGCTAATTAAAGAGCGTACGGAGGAAGATAAGTAGACATCACTCCACTCTTTAAGCTTCGGAAGATAATAGCGCAGAAAAACATCTAAAGGGTATTCATCTTCAATATAGACCATTTCTCCATCAAATTTAAATTCGGCAGACTCAATGATCTGCATGATATGCTCTTCCGTTTGACTGTCTCTCTGTATAATTGCCTGAGAGACGTTATTCTGTTGAAAAGGATCGATGGTAATGTCACCATAATGGAACTTTACATCAATGGTTAATGTCCATTGGGAGAAGTCCAAATAAACTTCTGCCCGCAATGGCTCCTGAATAATTCTTTCCTTAGCGGAAGAGTCCAGATTAACGTCAGCTATCCGCTCTAACTCTGGCAGGACGTAGGAAACAATTCCTTCCATATCGTGATAGCTTACTGTGTGACTTCCGCTCGAGTTGTATGGGAGCGTGGTATATAAGGTCCTCAAAATATCTTCTTTCTCCGGGTCAATTGGATAGAAGGAAGACTGACGGTACAGCATATGGTAATCTGCCAGGTAATCATATTCCTTCAACTTGTTCATATGCATATGAAAGTGACCGCGTTCTTCCGTTACGTAAAAGGACAAATCCGGAAAATCTTGTTCGAAGCGGAAAGCCCCCATCGGATCGCCACGGTCAATCATCGCAGCATTTTGTTCCTGTAGCAATGGAAGGAGATCCTTGGTCATGGCAGGTGGAATGCGTAAAACTTTCTTATCGTTCATACTCCAATGCTGCTCATAAAACTGCTCCTGTTCATATGCCCGCTGAAGAATATGGAAAATTCGCTTATCCAGCTCTGTAAACAGGTGTTCGGATGGGTCAAAGGTGAACTTTTTCGTAATCCTGTAAGGCTGCTGCTTCCGAATGTGGTCAAGAAGCTCCCGAATATTCTTGATGACGTAGGGATAGCCTTCGCCGATTTTAATCTCCATTCCAAGACTCTTCGCGCCAAGCATGGATTGAAGGTGCAGAAAATAGTTGACTTGCAGCGGCCGCTTGCTTTCTGTTTCCGACTGGTTTTCCTGACGCTGCCGGAAAGCCTCAAACAAACTTACAGCGAACATACGGTCTTGACTGGCCGGAGGGAATTGGACGTTCTTCCCTTTCTCAGCCAGACGCGGAGCGAGCTCCTCCAATGTTTTCTCACGTATGGCGATTAAAACGGCGGCGATATGTTTACACGTATAGTGCTCTGCATATGCCGGGCATTCGCACGTCGCCTCGACATCTTCATCGTCAAAAAAGAAAACGCGGACTTCATAATCATGGGTCCCCGCTACGACCGCCCGCCAGGAACGGATGGCGCTATTATGTGACAGTCCATACACTTTACCTGATTCGAAGTAGCGTTTACCCCGCTCATAGTAAGTGGGACCGGTAATCTTTTGTATATCTTTCGGTTGTAGTAAATAACTTTGCATATATGGCATCCTTACTGAACGTTATTTGCTTCTATTATAACAGGTTTGCAGAGGGGGAGAGAAGTGGAAGGAATCATGGCCTGTCACGTCAAGCATTGATTTTAGCGGGCGGTTATGCTAACTTTCAAAGTATAATCAAAAGTGTTGAAGCGCTCTGAAATCGAGGCGCGCTTTTTTTATGGAAAAGGAATGCTGTACGGATCATGTGTCCACGACACGGTCGTTGTAACGTATATCCTGCCTTAAATCAAAACATATAAAATTTATAACATGGAGGATATCACGATGAATCCTATTCAAGAAGAAATGAAAAAGCGTCGTACGTTTGCTATTATCTCCCACCCGGACGCCGGAAAAACGACGATGACGGAAAAAATGCTGCTGTTTGGTAATCTGATTCGTTCAGCAGGAACGGTAAAAGGAAAGAAATCTGGTAAATTCGCTACATCCGACTGGATGGAAATTGAGAAGCAGCGGGGAATCTCAGTAACATCGAGTGTTATGAACTTCCCATATAAAGGCTACCAGGTCAATATACTGGATACGCCTGGCCATGAAGACTTCAGTGAAGACACGTATCGCACGCTGACAGCTGTCGACAGTGTTGTCATGGTTATTGACGGGACGAAAGGAATCGAGGCACAGACGCTCAAGTTGTTTAAAGTCTGTAAAATGCGCGGCATCCCAATTTTTACGTTCATTAACAAGATGGACCGGGAAGGACGCGAGCCGTTCGATTTAATGCAGGAAATTGAAGAAACTTTAAATATTGAAACATACCCGATGACCTGGCCTGCCGGTATGGGGAAACGATTCCTCGGGGTTTTTGACAGAGAACAGGAACAGTTCGTTCATTTCACAGGAAATGAGGAAGAAGATTATATTCCTTATAACCAGCTCGATCAGTATCCGGAATTAACAGAAAATGCAACATTCCAGGAAGCTCAGGAAGAGATGGAACTTGTGGCAGAAGCCGGGGAAGCTTTTGATATGGAGAAGGTGCTGCGCGGTGATCAAACGCCGGTATTCTTCGGTAGTGCACTCGCCCCATTCGGAGTCGAAACATTCTTTAATTCATTTATTGAAATGGCACCCGAACCTGCACCACGTAAGTCAACGGAAGGTGTCGTTTCACCAGAAGACGAGGAGTTTTCAGGTTTTATTTTCAAAATCCAGGCTAACATGAATCCGCAGCACCGCGATCGGATCGCTTTTGTTCGAGTTTGTTCCGGTAAATTCGAACGCGGAATGAACGTCACGCTCTCGCGAACCGGAAAAACCTTTAAACTTGCCCAGTCACAACAGTTCGTAGCCTCTTCCCGTGGAACCGTAGAGGAAGGATATGCAGGAGATATTATCGGAATCTATGATCCAAACGTCTATCGGATCGGCGATACGATTGTTACAGGTAAATCCAAGTTTGAATATGATGAACTTCCTCAATTCCCGCCGGAGATCTTCAAGAAGGTTACAGCTAAAAACGTTATGAAATCGAAGCAGTTCCGCAAAGGTTTGGAACAGCTGGTTCAGGAAGGAGCAATTCAGCTGTTTAAACGCTACAGCTTCGAAGATTTTATCATCGGTGCTGTCGGAGAACTTCAATACGAAGTATTCGAATATCGGATGAAGAATGAGTATAATGTGGATATTGAGTTAATACCGCTTGGAGAGCGTATTCCACGCTGGCTTAAAGAGGATCAGGTGGACGTTTCGCTGTTCGATGAACGGAACATGCTTGCTGAAGATCGGGAAGGGAATCCGGTTGTTCTGTTCAAAAACGATTTTTCCCTGCGTTGGTTCATTGATAAGAATCCGGATATTGAGTTGATCGATTTGTTTGAAGTAAATGAATATAATCAAACCTTTGATGCGTAAGCCCTGAATTGATATAGAAATAAAGAAAGCACCTGTGGATACAGGTGCTTTCTTTATTTTTCCGAGTCGTAAAGGATATAGGTGAGCGTTGGTTGGATGGAAAAGGAGTATGTCGGAGAGAGGGGGTAAATATGGAAAAATAGGGAAAAACCAATTGCAAGTGCGAATGTTTGTTCGTTTAAGGTTAGAATGGTAAACTGTTGTGGTAAACTAGGAAGGAATAGTGAGGAACGGAGGTTTTCGTCGTGGAGGGACAATTCGAATTAGTATCTAAATACACCCCGCAGGGAGATCAGCCGCGAGCAATCAAAGCATTGGTCGAAGGGATTAACAATGGGGAAAAACATCAGACGTTACTCGGTGCAACGGGTACCGGTAAGACGTTCACCATGTCAAACGTCATTGAACAGGTCAACAAGCCGACACTGATCATAGCCCATAACAAAACGTTGGCAGGGCAGCTCTACAGTGAATTCAAGGAGTTCTTTCCAAATAACGCTGTGGAATATTTTGTCAGTTACTATGATTATTATCAGCCGGAAGCTTATGTCCCTTCGTCGGATACGTTTATCGAGAAGGACGCGAGCATCAATGATGAGATCGACAAGCTGCGCCACTCCGCTACGTCTGCTTTGTTTGAGCGGAACGATGTCATCATTGTTGCCAGTGTTTCTTGTATTTATGGTTTAGGTTCTCCCGACGAATATCGAAGTCAGGTGCTTTCCATTCGTACGGGAATGGAGAAGGATCGGGATCAGCTGCTCCGGAACCTTGTAGACATTCAATATGCGCGGAACGATATTGACTTTCAGCGTGGTACATTCCGCGTGCGCGGGGATTCGGTGGAAATTATTCCTGCTTCACGGGAAGAACATGCGATGAGGATTGAATTTTTCGGAGACGAAATTGACCGGATCAGAGAAGTGGATGTGTTGACCGGCGAAGTGATCGGCGATCGGGAGCATGTAGCGATTTTCCCGGCCTCCCACTTCGTCACCCGGGAAGAAAAGTTGAAAAAAGCCATTGAAAATATAGAACAGGAAATGAAAGACCGTGTAAAAGAGCTTCGGGACAACGACAAGCTTCTCGAAGCGCAGCGTCTGGAGCAGCGGACAAACTACGATTTGGAAATGATGAGGGAAATGGGTTTCTGTTCAGGAATCGAAAACTATTCCCGTCATTTGACGTTCCGGGAGCCGGGAGCGACGCCTTATACGCTTCTCGACTATTTCCCGGATGATTTCCTGATTATGATTGATGAATCCCATGTGACACTTCCACAGGTGAGAGGGATGTATAACGGGGACAGGGCTAGGAAACAAGTGCTCGTCGATCATGGATTCCGTCTCCCTTCCGCTATGGACAACAGGCCGCTTATGTTTCATGAATTCGAGGAACACATCAACCAGATTGCTTACGTTTCGGCGACGCCTGGTCCATACGAAATCGAACATACACCGAAGATGATCGAGCAGATTATCCGGCCGACCGGACTTCTTGATCCGGAAATTGAAGTGCGTCCGATTCATGGTCAGATCGATGATCTGGTGGGAGAGATCAACAAGCGGAAAGATCGAAATGAGAGGATACTGGTTACAACACTTACGAAGAAAATGTCTGAGGATTTAACGGACTACCTCAAAGAGTTGGGAATGAAGGTTGCTTACCTCCATTCAGAAATCAAGACGCTCGAACGGATTGAAATCATCCGGGATCTTCGTGTCGGTAAATACGATGTGTTGATCGGAATCAACTTGTTGAGAGAAGGTCTGGACATTCCGGAAGTATCTCTCGTTACTATTCTCGATGCAGATAAAGAAGGTTTCCTCCGTTCCGACCGTTCCCTGATTCAGACGATCGGACGTGCAGCACGAAATGAAAACGGAAGAGTTATCATGTATGCCGACAAAGTGACGGCTTCCATGCAGTTTGCTATAGATGAAACATACCGTCGTCGGGAGAAGCAGATTGCCTATAACGAAGAGCACGGTGTAACTCCGACAACGATCAAGAAAGAAGTGCGTGACGTTATTAAGGCTACTGCCGTCGCAGAAGAAGAGGAACAGTACGATACGGGTAAGAAGCCGTCGGAAATGACGAAGCGCGAACGTCAGGAGCTTATCGACAATATGGAAACGGAAATGAAGCAGGCAGCTCGGGAACTCGATTTCGAGCGTGCGGCTGAACTGCGTGATGTTTTGTTGGAACTAAAAGCGGAGGGATGATTTGAGTATGGCTAGTAAACATATAAGTATCAAGGGAGCCAGAGCCCACAATTTGAAGAATGTCGATATCGACATTCCAAAGAATAAGCTGGTGGTCATGACTGGTTTATCCGGTTCAGGGAAGTCTTCGTTGGCATTCGATACCATTTATGCCGAGGGACAGCGCCGATATGTGGAATCCTTGAGTGCTTATGCCCGTCAGTTCCTTGGGCAGATGGATAAACCGGACGTCGATGCAATTGAAGGGTTATCCCCGGCAATTTCCATCGACCAGAAAACGACAAGTCGGAACCCTCGTTCTACTGTAGGGACCGTGACCGAAATTTACGATTATTTACGTCTGCTCTTCGCCAGGATTGGACGTCCGACCTGTCCGAAACACGGAATAGAAATCAGTTCTCAAACCGTCCAGCAGATGGTGGATCGTGTGATGGAGTATCCTGAAAGAACGAAGCTTCAGATTCTCGCACCTGTCGTCTCCGGGCGAAAAGGGGAACACGTGAAGGTGTTTGAACAGCTCCAAAAAGAAGGATATATCCGTCTTCGTGTCGACGGAGAAATGCGCGAAATTTCCGAGGAAATAAAACTGGATAAGAACAAGAAACATTCAATAGAAGTCGTCATCGACCGAATTGTTGTTAAAGATGGTGTGGAAGGCCGCCTTTCTGATTCCATCGAAACGGCTCTTAATCTAGGAAATGGACATACGATTGTGGATGTAATCGGCGAGGAGGAGCTGATGTTCAGTGAACACCATGCATGCCCGATATGCGGATTTTCCATCAGCGAGCTGGAGCCGCGTATGTTTTCCTTTAACAGCCCGTTTGGAGCATGCAGCCGCTGCGACGGTTTAGGTACTCAGCTTGAAGTAGATATCGATCTTGTGATTCCAGACAGGAGCCGGTCCTTGAACGAACACGCAATCGCCGCCTGGGAACCTCAAAGCTCACAATACTATCCGCAGCTGCTTAAGAGTGTTTCAGATCACTACGGTATTGATATGGATCAGCCTTTCGAAGAATTACCGGAGGAGCATAAAGAACGGATCCTTTACGGTAGTGGAGAGGAGAAGGTTTATTTCCGCTATGAGAACGATTTTGGAAAAGTAAGGGAAAATGAAATCTTCTTTGAAGGCGTTATTCCAAACATTTCCCGGCGCTATAGAGAAACCAGTTCCGACTATATTCGTGAGCAGATGGAAAAGTACATGGCACAGAAACCGTGTCCGAAGTGTAAAGGAAACAGATTGAATGAAGAAGCTCTCGCCGTTCTCATCAACGGCAAACACATCGGGGTGACAACAGACTTCTCTGTTACGGAAGCGAAGAATTTCTTCGATTCATTAGAACTGACAGAGAAGGAGGAAACGATCGCGCGAATGATCCTGAAGGAGATTGTAGAGAGATTGAGCTTTCTTGCGAATGTCGGCCTTGATTATTTAACACTTTCCCGGTCTGCCGGTACCCTTTCCGGCGGTGAAGCGCAGCGGATCAGGCTTGCGACCCAGATCGGTTCTGCACTTACGGGAGTATTATATGTACTGGACGAGCCTTCCATCGGCCTCCACCAGCGTGATAACGACAGACTGATTGAAACGCTCAAGCGGATGCGTGATTTGGATAATACGCTGATCGTGGTAGAACATGATGAAGATACGATGTTGGCTGCCGACTATTTAATCGACATTGGACCTGGTGCAGGAGCACATGGCGGAAATATTGTTTCCCAGGGAACGCCGAAGCAGGTAATGAAGAGTCGGAAGTCTTTAACCGGGCAGTACTTGTCCGGTAAAAAATTCATTCCGCTTCCAGCAGAGCGCCGGAAACCGGATGGCCGCTTTTTGAAAATCAAAGGAGCGGAAGAGAACAACCTTAAGAAAGTGAACGCCGATGTGCCGCTTGGACTTCTGACCGCTGTCACCGGGGTATCAGGTTCAGGGAAGAGTACATTGATCAATGAAATCCTCTACAAAACACTTTCGATGCGGCTTCATAACGGAAAACAAAAACCAGGGAAGCATAAAACTGTAGAAGGAATCGATCAGCTCGACAAAGTGATTGATATCGATCAGTCGCCTATCGGCCGGACACCACGCTCCAACCCGGCTACGTACACAGGTGTATTCGATGATATCCGGGATGTTTTTGCACAGACGAACGAAGCGAAAATCCGCGGATACAAAAAAGGACGATTCAGCTTCAACGTCAAAGGTGGAAGGTGTGAAGCGTGTCGCGGGGATGGAATTATTAAAATCGAAATGCACTTTCTGCCGGATGTTTACGTTCCGTGCGAGGTATGTGACGGGAAACGCTATAACCGGGAAACGCTCGAAGTGAAATATAAAGGGAAGAGCATTGCAGATGTACTGGGGATGACGATTGAAGAAGCGCTGGATTTCTTTGCCAACATCCCGAAAATCAAACGGAAGCTGCAGACGGTGGCGGATGTCGGGCTTGATTACATTAAGCTTGGGCAGCCTGCGACGACCCTTTCCGGTGGGGAAGCCCAGCGTGTGAAACTTGCCAGCGAGCTTCATCGCCGTTCAAACGGAAAGTCCTTCTATATTCTGGACGAACCGACGACAGGATTACACGTGGACGACATATCCCGACTTCTTCAAGTGCTGCAGCGACTTGTGGAAAACGGAGATTCCGTTCTGATTATTGAACATAATCTGGATGTCATTAAAGCGGCAGATCACATCATTGATCTTGGACCGGAAGGCGGACAGAATGGCGGACAGATCATTGCTACCGGTACACCGGAAGAAGTGGCAGAACACAGGGAGTCCTATACGGGACGGTATTTAAAACCGGTTCTGGAAAGAGACCGCAAGCGAATGGAACAGCGTATGAGTGAGCGGGAAGAAGTCGCCTCCAAGTAGATGTTTTGACGCCTGCCGGAGAATTCAGTATCGTTAAACAAGAATCGTTTGACGGGAGGAATACTAGTGAAAGCAATACAGCAAGAAGCAGTTCAGAACAAAATAGATCAATTTGCCAACAAAGATGTCTACGTTCACTTGGAAACGACGAATGGGGCTTATGCCAGCCACTTTGATCAAAACGCCTATAATGTAGGGGCATTTATTCGCAATGCAAAAGTGAAATATAAGCATGGAAAAATTGTCAGCACAGGCGGAGGTTTCCGCGTCGGATTGAAACTGGATCTTGGATGGGTGTACGCAGAAGGAGTGTCGGACTTCGAAATTGATGAACATGACCGTCTCCTTTTGGCTGGACACGACCGGGAAGGTCGCCTTATGGTAGCTCTGGAAATCAGTGAGACTCCTTTTTCTCATGAGGTCGATCCGGATGAGTAAAGAGAAAGTGCTCGTCATCTTCCCTCATCCGGATGATGAATCCTTTGGGGCTTCGGGAACCATATCGAAGTTCAGGGAAGAAGGCGCAGAAGTCACTTATCTATGTGGTACATTAGGAGAGATGGGGCGTAATATGGGTAAGCCCGTATTTGCAAACAGAGAGACGCTCTCCTCGTTCCGTAAGGAGGAGCTCCAAAAAGCGGTTGAGGAGCTGGATATCGGCCTGGAATTTCTCGGTTACCGTGACAAGACGCTGGAGTTTGAACCATTGGATCAAATGGCTCTCTATCTGAAAGAGAGAATCGAGGCGTACGGAGCTTCCATCATTATCACACACTATCCTGGCTATGCCGTACACCCGGATCACGACGCTCTCGGTGCCGGCGTGGTGGAGGCTGTGCGTTTAATGGATGATTCGAAGCGGCCGGAGCTGTGGCTGCATGCCATTTCCAACGATCATCAGGAAGATTTGGGAGAACCGGAAATCGTATTGGATATCCGCCCTCATTGGGATAAGAAAATGGCAGCCATACGCGCTCACCTGTCTCAGGTGGATGGTATGATGAGTTTAATGGAACAGAACCCGGAACAATTAGAACGTATGAAAACAGAGCGTTTCTACCGCTGTAGTATTTAGGCAGATTACACCTTGAGAAGACACGATGTCTTTTCAAGGTGTTTTTTGAATCACTGGCTGTTGGCAAATCGTACGAAGAAGTAAGGAGTGAGGAAAATGACAGAAGAGCGAATGAAGATCCTCAAAATGATTGAAGAGGGGAAAATAACGGCTGATGAAGGAGCGAAGCTGCTTGAAGCTGTAGAAAGAAAGCCGGAGGAAGACAAAGAGAAACCCGCCTCCAAAAGGTATGGGTTACGAAACTTTTTCGATGATGCGGTTGAGAAAGTGAAAAAATCAGATTTTGACATGGTTTTCGGGGAATATCAATCTTTTTCCGAGGAGGCAGTGCTGGAGGCAGGGGAAATGAATGATATCGATGTATGGATTGCAAATGGTTCCCTTGTACTTCGATCGTGGGATCAGGATTATGTCAAAGCCGTATTTGATGGGAGGGTGTATGGGGCGGAGAGTGAACAGCAGGCGAAGGACAGGTTCCAAGAGGACGTGAACCTGACTTTGAAAGCAGGTTTGCTCCGACTTTCCAGCCCGGTCAAAAAAACAAAGGTGAAGGTGGAGCTTTATGTTCCTCCTGTCCACCTTTCCTTTATTAAAGCGAAGCTGTCCAACGGTGAGCTGGAAATAGAGGAGCTGAAAGCAGATCAGCTGCAGTTGAAAACATCAAATGGTCCTGTGAAATTAAAGGAGTTGATTGGTCGCAGCTGCAAGGTTGAAACAGGTAATGGAAGTATTACGGCAGCATCCGTTAATTTTGAGGAGTGGGAAGCAGATACCATCAATGGGACCGTCTCCCTTGTTGGTGATCTTGGCAAGAGTGATATTTCAACCGTAAGCGGACAAATTAAAGTGGATCATTTGAGCAATAAAGCTCATACGGGCTTCTATAAGACAACTGCTGGAAGCATTCGTGTTTCCATACCCAATGAAAGAAAAATAGTAGGATTATTGAAAAGCAATATAGGGAACGTATATTGCGAGTTGGAAAACTACAAGATTCTAAAAGACAAGAAAGATGTAATGAACAAACGTCTGGAATTCGAAGCTTACGAACAATATGACCAGACATATCATATAGAGGCTGAGACAAAGACCGGGCCTGTGACCGTCACCCCGCCGTCCATCCTCTGATCTTGTCTAAAAAAATAGGTAGGTGGATAGTGTGAAGAATTGGTTCCTGCATATCTTGGTGAATGCCATAGCGATCATAGCTGTCGGTGCCCTGTTTGATTCTGTACAAATTGAAGGGGTGGGCGGGGCATTACTCGCTGCGCTGATCTTATCGATCCTGAACGCAATTGTACGTCCAATATTGGTTATCTTGACGCTGCCGATTACGCTCGTATCTCTTGGACTCTTCCTGTTCGTCATTAACGCCATTACACTTTGGCTTACAGATGCGCTGCTTGGCAGTACCTTTGATATTGATGGATTCGGAATGGCAATCATTTCTGCCATCATCATTTCCATTATCAACCTGGTATTGAACAGTCTGATCAAAGATATGAAAAAATAATGTTCTATGGAAGCACGGGCGAAACAGCCTGTGCTTTTTTTATGGATTACTCTGTAGTCAGGACTAAATATTCAAGAATTAAAAAAACATGCTACAATAGGGGACAGTGGTTCACGAATAAGGAGGTTGTTAGAGAGATGAGCAAGGTCCGAACAGAAGATTTATTAGAGCAGTTTAAATTAGAATTGATAGCCGGAGAAGACGGCATTCATCGTGAAATACATATGAGTGATATTTCCAGACCTGGTGTGGAAATGACCGGGTATTTCAAGTTCTATCCAAAAGATCGTCTCCAACTATTGGGCAAAACGGAACTATCCTACTTCAATGAGTTGACACATGAACAGAGAAAAGAGCGTGCCGAAAAACTGTGTACGGATTTGACGCCGGGTATTGTCATTACCAGAGGAATGGATGTACCTGAAGAACTTCGTGAGGCAGCGATTGATGCCGGCGTTCCATTAATGAGGTCGCCGTACAAGACGACACGTGTGATCAGCCGTTTGACAAATTTTCTTGAATCTAAATTCGCACCATTCACCGCAATTCATGGTGTACTCGTAGATATATATGGTATCGGCGTTCTGATTACCGGTCAAAGCGGCGTCGGTAAAAGTGAAACAGCGCTCGAACTTGTCAAGAGAGGGCACAGGCTCGTTGCGGACGATAGTGTAGAGATTCGTCAAGAAGACTACGATACATTGATCGGGAACAGTCCCCCTTTGATTGAACATCTATTGGAAATCCGTGGTCTCGGCATTATCAATGTGATGACATTGTTCGGTGCCGGTGCTGTCCGCAGTTTCAAGCGAATCACTCTTGTCATTGATCTGGAGCTTTGGGATAAGAATAAACAATACGACCGTCTCGGTCTCGAAGAAGAAACGATGAAGATCATGGATGTCGAAGTTCCGAAGGCGACCATTCCTGTACGACCGGGAAGAAACCTGGCTGTTATCATCGAAGTGGCAGCAATGAATTTCCGTTTGAAACGGATGGGCGTCAATGCAGCAGAAGAGTTCTCAGAACGTTTGACTAAAGTGATTGACCAAGATAAAGAGACGGAGTAAAGGAGGAAATACATCATGCAAGTTTGTACACCAGAACCGTTGAATCCGGTGTTCCTCCAGCTCGGTCCTCTCACCATCTACTGGTATGGGTTGATTATCGCCACCGGAGCCTTTCTTGGGCTGCTCATAGCAACAAGGGAGACGGAACGACTTGGTTTAAAGAAAGATTACATGGTGGATATCGTGGTTTATGCGATTCCGGCAGCTATTATCTGTGCCCGTGCCTACTACGTTCTGTTTGAATGGGATCGGTATGCGGGAGGGCCGTGGTGGAAAGTTTTCGCCGTATGGGAAGGCGGAATTGCTATACACGGCGGTTTGATCGGAGCTGTATTAACCGCCTATCTTTATACCCGTGCGAAGAAGCTGTCCTTTTGGCAGATGGCCGACATTGCCGCACCGAGCATCATTCTCGGACAGGCAATCGGACGCTGGGGTAATTTCATGAATCAGGAAGCGCACGGAGGCCCGGTCTCTGAATCGTTCTATAATAATTACATGCAGTATCTGCCCGACTTTATTAATCAACAGATGTGTATCGAAGGGACCGTCTATCATCCTACGTTCCTCTATGAATCCCTGTGGAGCATCATCGGATTCATCTTATTGCTGATTCTTCGTCACAAATTCGATCCTCGTCGAGGGGAAGTTTTCCTGAGCTATGTCATCTGGTATTCCGTCGGACGCTATTTTATCGAAGGAATGCGGACGGACAGCCTGTATCTATTTGCTGAAATCCGCACAGCTCAGTTCATTTCGATCGTGCTGATTGTCTTATCTGTCATTCTGATCATTTATCGCAGGAAGTCAGGAATGGCGGATAAATATTATAGTGGAAAAAAAGTAAAATAAAGGAGCATGTGCCATGATGGGTGTTGCGAAAAGAGGGGCTCGAAAAGGGATCGATTTGACATGGACGTTGGGGAAGGTCATCTTTCCTGTAACGTTGATTGTAACGATTCTTCAATACACCCCTGTTTTACCTTGGGTCATTGATCGGTTGGAACCGATGATGCGGTGGATTGGTCTATCTGGAGAAGCGGCGGTTCCACTTGTTTTAGGTAATGCATTGAACTTGTATGCGGGAATAGCCGCAATCTTGTCATTTGAATTCACGGTCAAAGAAGTATTCATCATGGCAATCATGCTGTCCTTCTCGCACAACCTATTAATTGAATCGACGGTTGCCAAGAAAGTTGGAGTCAGCTGGTGGATCGTTATCTGCGTCCGCGTGGGTTTGGCACTTCTTGCTGCGGTGACGGTCAACCTCGTCTGGAACGGCGGCAGTGAAATCGCCCAATACGGCCTCGCTCCTGAGCAGGCAGCTGATCCGGAAGGCTGGTCAGCAATTATCTTTCACGGAGTTCAGACGGCCTTCATGGGGATCGTCCAACTGGCATTGATTGTTATTCCGCTCATGATTGTCATGCAGTACTTAAGGGAACGAGGGTGGCTCGATCGCTTCTCAGGCTGGATTGCGCCTGCGACCCGCTTCCTCGGTATGGAGAGAAACACGTCGATGACGCTTGTTGCCGGGTTAACGATCGGTCTCGCGTATGGGGCCGGGTTGATGATTCAGGCGGTCAAAGAAGACGGCGTCTCAAAGAAAGATATGACACTCGCAGTGATCTTTCTTGTCTCCTGCCACGCAGTGGTCGAAGATACGCTTGTCTTTATCCCGCTCGGAATACCGGTATGGCCTCTGCTTGTTATCCGGTTGCTCACGGCTGTTATTTTGACCGCGGTCATCGGTTTTGTTTGGAACAGACTACACCAAGATAGGAAGGATTCTACTAATGAGCATACGTACCATTCTCTTTGACTTGGACGGAACGCTGATCGACACGAACGAACTGATCATCGCTTCCTTTACACACACCATTGAGCAATTTGCAGATCGTCCTTACAGCAGGGAGGAAATCCTTGATTTTATCGGTCCGCCTCTTATAGAAAGTCTGAGAAAAGTTAACCCTGATAAAGTACAGGAAATGATTGAAGTTTATCGGGAACACAATGTGGAAAATCATGACAAGTATGTGAAGGCATATGAAGGAGTGGTGGAGACGATTCAGACATTGAAGGAAGAAGGATACCACCTCGGAATCGTCACTACGAAAATGCGTCACACCGTCCAGATGGGGCTGGAAATGACCGGTCTTGCCGGTATGTTCGAAACGATCATCACCCTGGATGATGTCACGAATGCGAAGCCGCATCCGGAACCAATTGTCAAAGCACTCGATCGTTTAGGTTCCAAAGCATCGGAAGCATTGATGGTCGGAGACAACACGCATGATATTGAAGCAGGACAGAACGCCGGCACAAAGACCGCAGGCGTGGCGTGGACAATAAAGGGAAGACGCGTTTTGGATGAGTTAAATCCGGATTACATGCTGTCCAACATGCGCGACCTGCTTTCCATTACAAGGGGTTGAAGGAATGAGGAAGACGGATCGTTATCCGGTGGAAGGCGGCAACTCACTTTGGCACATCTACAAGACCGTTCCGTTCACTAAAGTGGTAAAAAATTTTGTCATTATTCAGGTGGCAAGATACACGCCGTTTCTCGGGTTGAAAAATTGGCTTTATCGGACCTTTTTAAGGATGGAAGTCGGAGGGCAGACGGCATTTGCGCTCATGGTCATGGTGGATATTATGTTTCCGGAGAAGATCCGTGTCGGACGGAATTCGGTTATCGGCTACAATACGACGATTCTTGCTCATGAATATTTAATCGATGAATATCGTTTGGGGATAATTGACATTGGAGATGAAGTCTTGATCGGTGCAAACACGACGATTCTTCCTGGTGTCACAATTGGAGACAGAGCTGTTGTATCGGCAGGGACGCTTGTGCATAAAGACGTTCCTGCCGGAGCCTTTGTCGGTGGTAACCCGATGCAGATCATCTATACGAAAGACCAAATGGAAGAGAGGAACAACATGCAGGGAAAAGAGGAGACGTTATGAGCTTCAGCCAGCCGGTACTGCCCGCTGTTAAGAAAATAAAGGAATTTGAAACGCTTTTGGAAAGTAACACGGATTACATTATTCTTCTGGAGAGCCGGCTCGGACTATTGAGGAAGCTCGTGAAGGTGGGGCAGAAAGCAGGTAAGAAAGTATTGGTCCATGTTGATTTGATTCAAGGTTTGAAGGCCGATGATTACGGCATGGAATACATTGGTCAGGAAGTAAAACCGGATGGTGTGATCAGTACAAGAGCCCATGTCATCCATCAGGCTAAGAAGTATGGCATTCTCTCCGTCCAACGTTTATTTCTGATAGACAGTCAGGCGATAGAACACAACGTGAAGATCATCCAGAAGACATCCCCGGACTATGTGGAAGTTTTACCGGGTATTTTGCCGGGTATGATAAAAGAGATTAAGGATCGTATAGGAGTTCCGGTGATTGCGGGTGGTTTGATACGCACAGATGAAGAGGTTGAGAAAGCGCTTGCGTCCGGAGCTTCAGCTGTTTCCACCTCACGTTCAGAATTATGGAAGTTTTAGCATCACGAATACATACCACCTTTCGTGAGGGGACAGACGGATCCACACAATCATTAGCGTGACTAATATTGTGTGGTTTTTTTGTTCGATCTGTTCAATAGGAGAAAGGGGATGTCGTTGCATATGACGGAATTCGTCGGGGAACTGATCGGGACGATGATCTTGATTATTTTTGGTGCCGGTGTCATCGCAGGTGCTAACTTAAAAGCAACAAAGGCCGATGGGAATTGGGTGTTGATCACCATCGCGTGGGGGCTTGCGGTAGCTTTAGGTGTCTATGCTGTAGGAAGGATCACCGATGCTCATATTAATCCAGCGGTGACGCTCGGATTCGCTATTGTCGGAGATTTCCCATGGTCAAAGGTGCCACAGTATATCACCGCTCAAATGATTGGTGCCTTCATTGGTGCTGCAATTGTATATTTTCATTACCTGCCCCATTTCAAAGATACAGAGGACCAGCTTGCTATAAAGTCTATTTTCTGTACGGATCCCGCGATTCGGAGCCCAATCTCCAACCTTGTCAGTGAAATGATTGGAACATTCGTATTGGTGATGGGATTGTTATTCATAGGTGCCAATGATTTCACGGATGGTCTGAATCCGCTTATTGTCGGATTATTGATTGTAGCGATCGGGATGTCGCTCGGTTCTACAACGGGATATGCCATTAACCCCGCCCGTGATCTTGGACCGCGGATCGCTCATGCGGTTCTTCCAATTCCGGGTAAAGGCGGGTCGGACTGGGGGTATGCCTGGATACCAGTGCTTGGTCCTGCAATCGGCGGTATGTATGGAGGATTGTTTTATAAAGCCATTTTTGAGGGCGAACCAACGATCGTTTTCTGGGTCGGGACAATCCTTGTCGGTGCCATCCTGCTCTCATCCATGAGGGTGGAATTAAGAAAAGCGGCTCAAGTCAATTAAAGGAGTGATGAAGATGGAAAAATATATTTTATCGATCGATCAGGGGACGACCAGTTCACGAGCAATTTTATTCAATAAAGAAGGCGAAATCGTGGAGACCGGTCAAAAGGAGTTTGAACAATATTTTCCTAAGCCGGGCTGGGTGGAGCATGATGCCAATGAAATCTGGACATCTGTGCTTGCGTGTATTGCAGATGTACTTAGAAAATCGGATGTCGAAGCGGATCAAGTAGCCGGCATCGGTATAACAAATCAGAGGGAAACAACCGTTGTGTGGGACAAGAATACAGGGAAGCCGGTCCACAAGGCAATTGTATGGCAGAGCAGACAAACGCAGCCGATCTGCAATGAGTTAAAAGAGCAGGGACATGAACCGACGTTCCGTGAAAAGACGGGGCTGCTTCTCGATCCCTATTTTGCCGGTACGAAGGTCAAATGGATTCTCGACAATGTAGAAGGAGCACGTGAAAAAGCGGATCAAGGAGAGTTGATGTTTGGAACGATTGACACGTGGCTTATCTATAAGTTGTCCGGGAAGGCGGCTCATGTAACGGATTATTCCAATGCTTCCCGGACATTGATGTACAATATTTTCGATTTGAAGTGGGATGATGAACTCCTTGAAATTCTTGGTGTTCCGTCCAGTATGCTTCCGGAAGTAAAAGAATCATCAGAAGTCTATGCAGAAACGGTGGATTATCACTTCTTCGGAAAAAATATTCCCATTGCCGGCATAGCCGGCGATCAGCAGGCAGCTTTGTTCGGGCAGGCTTGTTTTGAGAAAGGCATGGCTAAGAATACCTATGGTACTGGTGGATTCATGTTGATGAATACCGGAGAAGAGGCGGTTAAGTCCAATAACGGCCTGTTGACCACAATTGCCTGGGGGTTGGATGGAAAAGTGGAATATGCACTGGAAGGGAGCATTTTCGTCTCCGGTTCTGCTATTCAGTGGCTCAGGGACGGACTGGAGATGATCGAATCATCTCCTGCCAGTGAAGAAATTGCCGGCAGTGTCAACTCGACGGAAGGTGTGTATGTCGTACCTGCCTTTGTAGGATTGGGAACGCCGTATTGGGATAGTGAAGCACGAGGAGCTGTGTTCGGACTGACGCGCGGAACAACGAAAGCCCATTTTGTACGTGCAACTCTCGATTCTCTTGCGTATCAGACGAAAGACGTCGTTGATGCAATGGTGGAGGATTCCGGAATTGAGTTGAAAAAGCTGCGTGTTGATGGAGGAGCGGTCAAAAACAACTTATTGATGCAGTTCCAAAGTGATCTTCTGATTGTTACGGTGGAGCGTCCGAGAATTAATGAAACGACGGCTCTTGGTGCTGCCTATTTGGCGGGACTTGCGGTAGGATTCTGGGAAGACCGTAAAGATATAGATTCCCAATGGGAAATGGAGCGGGAGTTCGACCCTGCCATGAAGGAAGAGAAGAGGAAAAAACTTTATCAAGGCTGGCAGAAGGCTGTGGAGGCGACAAGGGTGTTTAAACAGGAAGAGTAAAGCCTTTGACACACGTATGAGCGTAGGATATAATATACCCATAAGTTAATCAAATTGGTCGGAGATACGGAGAGACCACGAAACTTTATGTTTATACATAAAGGTGTTCGTGGTCTCTTTTTTTGTATTCTCCTACGGAAGAGACGGCCGCTCGATGAGCAATCGGACACATATTTGGGCCCGTTTTAGGGAATACCCCTATCAGACCGATTAAATTGAACATCAATGGAAGAAGGAGAGATCGTATGCAATCACTTTCTAGTTATGAAAGACAGGATCAATTAAATCGTTTGGCACAGGAAGAGTGGGATGTTCTAGTAATTGGTGGAGGTATCACCGGTTCCGGAATCGCTTTAGATGCGGCAAGCCGGGGAATGAAAACAGCTGTCGTAGAAATGCAGGACTATGCAGCAGGTACATCCAGCCGTTCGACAAAGCTCGTTCACGGAGGGTTGCGTTATTTGAAGCAATTTGAAGTGAAGATGGTCGCTGAAGTAGGGAAAGAAAGGGAGATCGTCTATGAGAACGGTCCACATGTAACGACTCCTGAATGGATGCTGCTGCCGTTCCATGAAGGCGGTAACTTCGGTCCGTTCTCCACGAACATCGGTCTGCGGGTATATGACTACCTGGCAGGTGTTAAGAAATCAGAACGCCGTACCATGATGAGTGCGGAAGAAGCGCTTAAACGTGAGCCTTTGATTAAGAGTGAGGGGCTGAAAGGTGCCGGCTATTATGTAGAATATAAAACAGACGATGCCCGTTTGACTCTGGAAGTCATGAAGAAAGCAGTTGAACACGGCGCCTTGTCTTCGAACTATACGAAAGTTGTTGATTTCATTTATGATGACGGCGGCAAACTTGCCGGTGCTAAAGTCGAAGATACAGTAACGAATGAACAGTACCACGTGAAAGCGAAGAAAATTATTAATGCAGGTGGTCCGTGGGTAGACGAATTACGTGAAATTGATGGTTCCAAAAAAGGGAAGACCCTTCATTTGACGAAAGGTGTCCACCTTGTGTTTGACCAAGCCAAGTTCCCATTGAAACAAGCGATTTATTTTGATACGCCGGACGGCCGCATGGTCTTTGCCATTCCTCGTGATGGAAAGACCTATGTGGGTACAACAGATACGACGTATGACGAAGATATTGCGCATCCGACTATGACAGAAGATGACCGAGACTATATCTTGAATTCTATTCATATGATGTTCCCGTCTGTAGAAATTAACGCCAATGACGTGGAATCCAGCTGGGCCGGTCTTCGTCCGCTTATTCATGAAGAAGGAAAAGATCCGTCTGAAATCTCCCGTAAGGATGAAATTTTCGTTTCGGATTCCGGGCTTATTTCCATGGCCGGAGGTAAACTTACCGGTTATCGTAAAATGGCACAGACAGCCGTTGATCTTGTTCGTGATCAATTGACGGAAGAGTACGGCATTCGTTACTCTGATTCAGAAACGAAACATATGCCTATTTCCGGTGGGGAAGTCGGCGGATCCAAAGGCTTTAAGAAATTCAAAGAAGAACGGATGAAAATTGGAGATTCCATCGGCCTGGACGCTAAAGTAGCGGATAAATTGATCCGCCTGTATGGTGCTAATGTCGATAAGGTTTTCCAAAACCTTAAGAATCGCAGGCAGGAAGCGGAACAAGCCGGCGTGGATCCTGTTGTATTCGCTCAGCTTACGTACGGATTGGAGAATGAACTGGTTATGAAGCCGGTCGATTTCTTTGTCCGCCGTACAGGTGCCCTGTTCTTTGATATCAACTGGGTACATGAGCACAAGGATTCCGTTATTGAATACTTGACGACTGCACTTGGGTATTCCGAACAGCAGAAACAAGAGTACACGAAAGAACTGAACCTTCTGCTTGAAGAAGCAGTTAAACCGGTGGAGTTTGTATAAAGACGTTCTAAAAAAGCCTCTCCAAATTAGGAGAGGCTTTTTTGTTAACAACAGTCAGTTTTCAGCGAAGTGGAACCTTTCTCTAAGTCAAACCGTAGAAACAGTTAGAGGAGGGATACATATGACGAGTGTAGAGGAACTTATTAAAAAGGATGCGAAACGCCAACTGCTGGCAGGGACGGTGCTGTCCATATTAGCGGTTCTTTTCCTTGTTGAACTATTTTGGTACCGGTCTGTCTCTATTGCATTCATGGGTTTATACTCATTCGCTTTCACGCTGGGCGGAATCGGCCTTTTGCGAACTGGTTTTGTTGATTGGAAGAAAGCAAAGAAAACGGATATGCATGTCAAGGCTGACGAAACGTCCTTGACCATTGAGAGGGTCCTAGGCAGGATGTATGTCGGTCAGAAAACATTAGATTCCGCCCATGCGGTGCTGGTGGATATGGATGGAGCCGTATATGCAGAAGCAGAGGAAAGGAAACTGGGGAAGTATCCGCTTTGGAGAAAGCTTTCTGTATTGCTTTCTGTGTCTGACATTCGTTCCTTTGAATGTGAAGTGACGGACAGAGAAGGAAACCTCTTGTACACGATGGAGAAAAAAGGAGGATTTGCTTGGCGAGGGTACGTTCAGAACCATGCGGGTGAGTACGTCGCTTATACCAAAGAAACAAAAGACCGGGAATCCGGGAAACGTACGATTGTCTATGTCGGGACGGATAATAAGCGCTGGACTGCAGAAGGGGATGCCTTTATCGGTCATTTTCTTGTTAAAGATCAAGCTGGTAAGGAATGGGCAATGATCAAGCGTGGTGCGATCCCTTCGGAAGCGGCGGACCGGTTTGAGAAGATGCCCGGCTGTTTGATTGAGTGGAAAGAGAGGGGGAAGATTCCAGCCTCTTTAATTGCTTTCTTATTTTTAATGAATACAAGGGAAAGATAAAAGAGCCTTTCTTAATGGAGGGGCTCTTTTTCTGTGCTTCGAGAAAAGGTTAACAGAAGGCAATAAATATAATCCATTTTTAGCAATAAACGAGAAAAGCGTCTATTTCAAGCATATTTTTATGATAAGATGTCGTATTTACAGAAATATTTCGACATTTTCTGCTATCATTGATGAATAAAAGCAAAAAAAGGAAAAGATGTTTGACGCACTATCTTTATTTTGTTAGCATGTTAGCAGACTAAAGGATTTGGGGAAAGGATGAGTTCCGTTGGTTAAACGTCTAATGTTTGAAAAACCTTTAGGGATGCGAGACACGCTGCCCTTCTTTCATAATCAAAAAACGAATGCACGTAAAAAATTAGCCGATACAATCTTATCTTATGGCTATTCTTTTATGGATACGCCGATCATGGAATATCACGAAACAGTTGGAAAAGTGAGTGCTACGCTTGATACACAATTGTTCAAGCTTCTCGATCAGCAGGGACACACGTTGGTGCTGCGCCCGGATATGACCGCACCAATTGCAAGAGTGGCTGCATCCCAGCTTAAAAACTCAGAGTTCCCTCTCAGGCTTGCTTATGATGGACCGGTGTTCCGTGCGCAACAGACGGAAGGCGGGAAGCCTGCCCAGTTCGAGCAGGTAGGCACGGAGCTGATTGGTGATCATTCGTCATATGCCGATGCGGAAGTAATCGCACTACTCGTCGAATCTTTGAAACGGACGGGGCTGCAGGACTTTGTCGTTACAGTCGGGCATATCGGCTATGTGAAGGCATTTTTCCAGGACCTCCTCGGAGAAGAGCAGGAAACAATGGAAAAGCTCTTGAATTACTTATACCGTAAGAATTATGTGGGATATAGAGAAGCGGTCAAGGAACTTACGATCAGCGGGGATAAGCAGGATGCTTTGCTCCAGCTTTTAAACTTGAAGGGCGGAGAAGAAATATTCGATGCAAGCCGGTCCCTTGCCCGTAATCAATCATGTATGCAGGCGGTAAATGAATTGAAGCAGTTATTCCGACTGCTCAAACAATATGGCGTCGAACGCTACATTCATTTCGACCTGAATTTGATCAGCCATATGGACTACTACACAGGAATTCTATTCGAAGGGTATGCACCACACATAGGTGCGCTGCTCTGCAACGGCGGCCGATACGATACACTGCTTCCTTCTTTCCAGCTGAATGCATCAGCTACAGGCTTTGCCATTCACCTGGAACGTCTAGTGGAAGCATTGGACGAGAGGGAAGGAAGCGACGAACGGGTAGGAATCATTGTCGATGATGACAGCTTTCAGAAGGGTCTTTCTCTAGCTTCTGACTATCGGGAGACGGGGAGAAAAGTATTGCTTCAGCATATGGATCAAATCCCGGATATTCAAGCATTTCGTAAGGAGTTAGCAGAAACGGTGGATGTAACGAAAGGTGGTAGCGGGAATGAGTAAACCATTGACGATTGCCATGCCGAAAGGACGTATTTATGAAGAAGCAGCGGAACTAATGAAGCGGGCAGGTTATGAACTGGGCGCCGATCTTGATGAATCAAGAAAATTGATTTTGGAGTTTCCTGATGAGAATATCCGAGTGATGATGGCAAAACCGATGGATGTCGTGACTTATGTCGAGTACGGGGCAGCAGATATCGGCATCGCCGGCAAGGACGTCCTACTTGAACAGGACCGGGATGTATATGAAGTTCTCGATTTGAAAATCAGCCCTTGTTACCTTGCTGTTGCTGGTCTTCCTGATCAGCCGCTCAGCAGAATTGCTCCAAAGATTGCGACTAAGTATCCCAAAGTCGCTTCCGACTATTTCCGTGAACAGGGAGAACAGATAGAAATCATTCCGCTTAATGGTTCCATCGAACTGGCACCGCTGATCGGTCTCGCTGATCGAATTGTCGATATTGTATCGACAGGTCGTACGCTTAAGGAGAACGGTCTGATCGAATATGAAAAAATCACAGAAATTACGTCCCGTTTAATTGTGAACCCGGTCAGCTACCGACTGAAAAGTGAGGAAATCGAACAGATGGTTACCAATTTGAGTCTGGTCATGGAAGGAGAAAAGGCATGAAGATAGTAAAGAAGAGTGACCGGATCTCCTTGAAGCGAAGTGTTGATCAAGGAACAGAAGAGCAGCGGAAGACGGTGCAGTCTATCATCCAGGATGTTAAAGTCATGGGGGACCAGGCACTTATAGACTACACACAAAAGTTTGACGGTATTATGCTGAATTCCATCCAAGTGTCGGAAGCAGAATTCGAGGAGGCTTACGAATCGCTAGAGGGCGGGTATGTAGAAATCTTGGAAGAGGCAGCGGCAAATATTCGCCGATTCCATGAAAAGCAGCTCCCGAATTCATGGTTTGACACCACGCAGGACGGTTCGATTCTCGGCCAGAAGATTACAGCAATCGCAGCAGCAGGTGTGTATGTGCCGGGAGGGACAGCTGCCTATCCATCTTCTGTTTTTATGAATGTCATTCCCGCGCAGGTAGCCGGAGTGGAACGTATTGTCATGGTCACTCCTCCTGGAAGTGATGGCAAAGTGCCGGCGGGTGTCCTGGTCGCGGCGCGTATTCTGGGCGTGGATAATGTGTTCAAAGTGGGCGGTGCCCAGGCGATTGCGGCATTGGCATATGGAACAGAAAGTTTAGCTCCTGTTGATAAAATAACCGGTCCCGGCAATATATACGTGGCTCTTGCGAAACGGGAAGTTTTCGGGGATGTGGATATCGATATGATAGCTGGTCCCAGTGAGATCGCCATCCTCGCTGACGACACAGCGTTTCCGGGTGAAGTGGCGGCCGACCTCCTTTCCCAGGCGGAACATGATGCGCGATCTTCAAGCGTGCTTGTAACAACAAGTGCAGCGCTCGCAGAAGCTGTAAAGGAAGAAGTGCGGACGCAGGTTAAAGTGCTGCCAAGGTCAGATATTGCCAGAAAGAGTGTAGAAGACTACGGAATGATCATCATTTGTGATACATGGCAGGAGGCCGTGGATACGGTGAATGAAATAGCACCGGAACACCTGGAAGTTCTAACAGAGGATCCGTTCCGCGACCTTGCTCTGATCAAAAACGCCGGAGCCGTCTTTTTAGGTCCTTACAGCTCGGAACCTGTCGGGGATTATTTTGCTGGACCCAACCACGTGCTTCCGACGAACGGTACAGCCCGGTTCTCCAGCCCTTTGACGGTCGACGATTTTCTAAAGAAATCCAGTGTTATATCCTACAGCGAGGCAGCCTTGAAAAGAAATGCAGATAAAATTGCCCGCTTTGCGCGTCTTGAAGGTCTCGAAGGTCACGCCAGAGCAGTAGAAATCAGGAAGGAGCGATGGAATTGACGAGAAGTGCAGCAATTGAACGTACGACAAGAGAAACAGATATCCGACTGGAATTCAATGTAGACGGGCAGGGGAAAGCGGATTTGGATGTGCAGGTGCCCTTTCTGTCACACATGCTGGAGCTGTTTACGAAGCATGGACTGTTCGATTTAAAGGTGGATGGTAAAGGGGACATCGAAGTGGATGATCACCACTTGACCGAAGACATAGGCATCTGCCTTGGACAGGCACTGAGGAAGGCTGTCGGGGATAAGTACGGGATGAAGCGCTACGGGTCTATGACGCTCCCTATGGATGAAACGCTTGTAACGGTGGCTGTTGATTTGAGTGATCGACCGCACTTGGAATGGAGAGCAGAACTTCCCAAAGATAAGGTAGGTACATTTGATACGGAGAACGTCCATGAGTTCTTCTGGAAGCTTGCAGTCGAAGCGCGGATGAACCTACATATTGTTCTACACCACGGCATAAACACCCATCACATTATCGAAGCTATGTTCAAAGCGCTTGGGCGAGCCTTAGATGAAGCAACGACCATTGATCCGCGTGTGAAGGGTGTGCCGAGTACGAAAGGAAGTTTGTGAAATGATCGGAATAATTGATTATGGAATGGGCAATTTATTCAGTGTTTCCAAGGCGCTGGAGCGAATCGGTGTCGACTATTGTATCGGAGACCGTCCCGAACTGCTGGAAGGTTGCGACGGCTACATACTGCCGGGTGTGGGAGCCTTCCCAGATGCGATGAAAGCTCTCGATCTTCATGGGTTCATCCCATTCATCAAAGCGGAGGTATCGAGAGGTGTTCCGTTGTACGGGATCTGTCTTGGTATGCAGCTGCTATTCGAATCCAGTGAAGAGGGCGGATGGACGGAGGGTTTAGGCCTCTTTCCAGGAACCATCACCCGTTTTCCAGGTGTAGATGAAGAAGGTAAGTCTTATAAGGTTCCTCATATGGGATGGAACGAGCTTGATATTCACAAGCCGGGCGAGCCTCTCCTTGCCAATGTGAAAGCGGAACATGTCTACTTTGTCCATTCTTATGTGGCCAGGACTGAAGCCAGGGAAATTCTTTATGCGACTTCCGACTATCATGTCGAAGTTCCTGCGATCATCGGTAAAGAAAATCTCGTTGCAAGTCAATTCCATCCGGAAAAGAGTGGGCGGGCAGGGATGCAGCTGCTCGAGAATTTTTGCAAAGTAATGTGTAAACAGGGAGTGGTATAATCATGACTTTCACTATATACCCGGCCATCGATATGCGTGGCGGCAAGTGTGTTCGTTTAGAACAGGGGGACTTCGCAAAAGAGACGATTTATGGCGAGAACCCTTTTGAAGTAGCAAAAGAGTTCGCGGAAGCCGGTGCATCATGGATCCATATGGTGGACCTTGACGGTGCCAAAGCGGGTTCAAGAAAGAACGCGGAATATGTTATTCGTACAGCTGAAGAGCTCGATTGTCGTGTCCAGATCGGCGGGGGCATCCGTACGGAAGATGATGTACGCTACTACTTGGATAAAGGAGTTGACCGTGTCATTATCGGTTCACTTGCCGTCAGCGACACAGAAGCCACGAAGCAACTGTTGAGGAAATACGGCGGAAGGATTGCCATCGGTCTTGATGCAAGGAATGGCTTCGTTTCTACAGCCGGATGGCTGGAGCAATCCAAGGTTCGTGCGGTGGATTTAGGTAAAGAGCTGGCCGAAGCAGGAGCGGAAACGTTTATTTATACGGACATTGCTAAAGATGGAATGCTTTCCGGACCAAATACGGAAGAAATAGCCCGGCTTGCCGTAGAGACCGGTGTTAATGTCATTGCTTCCGGTGGAATTAAAGGACTGGATGATTTAACAGAACTGAAAGAATACAGCGATAAGCACGTAGTCGGTTCTATAATCGGTAAAGCGCTATACACGAATCAATTCACTTTGCGTGAAGCATTAGAAGTGGAGGAGGACTGATGTTATCGAAACGGATCATTCCATGTTTGGATGTAAAAGAGGGACGGGTTGTCAAAGGTATCCAATTTGTCGACATCCGTGATGCCGGTGATCCTGTGGAACTGGCGAAGGTGTATGATGAACAAGGAGCGGACGAACTGGTCTTCCTTGACATTTCCGCAACCCATGAAGGGAAGAAAACGATGATTGACGTCGTAAGGGCTGTCGCTTCCGAGCTTGCGATACCGTTCACTGTAGGTGGCGGCATTCGCACCCTTGAAGATATGAAGGAGACGCTTCGGAACGGCGCGGACAAGGTGTCCCTTAATTCCGCAGCAGTATTACGGCCGGATTTAATACGAGAAGGTTCAGATTTTTTCGGCAGTCAATGCATCGTGCTTGCCATTGATGCAAGGTATGACGAAGAAGCGGGAGACTGGAGGGTTTACACGCACGGCGGGAGGACACCGACAGACTGGCTTGTGACCGAATGGGCGGAAGAAGGAGTTCGACTGGGTGCCGGTGAAATCCTCCTTACTTCCATGAATAAAGATGGCGAAAAAACCGGATTTGACCTTCCGCTATTGAAAGCTGTTCAGCAAGTCGTCTCCGTTCCTGTTATTGCTTCCGGAGGAGCGGGGCACGCCGAACATTTTCATGAAGTATTCACGGAGGTCGATGCAGACGCTGCCCTGGCAGCTTCGATCTTCCATTATAAAGAAACATCCGTAGCAAATGTGAAAACCTATTTGAAGGAAAAAGGAGTGCCGGTGCGATGAATATGAGCGATGTGAAGTACGATGAAAAGGGCTTGGTCCCTGCGATTGTCCAGGATGCAAGATCTAAAACTGTATTGACACTTGCTTACATGAGTGAAGAATCTTTGAAAGAAACCCTTCGTAAAGAAGAAACGGTGTTTTACAGTCGCTCCAGAGAAGAACTTTGGTACAAGGGTCAGACTTCCGGGAATACGCAGCGTGTAACAAGTATCCACTATGACTGTGATCAGGATGCCTTGCTCGTACAGGTTATCCCGGCTGGTCCTGCCTGTCATAAAGGGGACTACAGCTGTTTTTCAGAGGAGCTGACAAACACAGGCGTAGAGCCTAAAGAAGAGCGGTATCAGATTCTTGATACACTGCAGACGATTCTTGCAGAACGGAAAGCATCACTCCCTGAGGATTCTTATACAGGGCAGCTGTTTGCAGAAGGCATCGACAGAATCGCTAAGAAAATAGGAGAAGAAGCCGGGGAAGTGATTATCGCAGCGAAGAACGACGATCCGAAAGAACTGGCTATGGAATCGGCCGATCTTCTGTTCCACTTGATGATGGTTCTGACGGATTGTGGTGTTCCTCTTGATGAAGTGCTGAAAGTGTTGGAGCAGAGACACTCCTGATTTTGTTACCTTTTTCTCCTATTTCTATATCGACATTTATGTTATACTGCATAACTAGTGAGATTGGAAACGGAAATAGGGGGACAGTCATGACGACATCACTAAAAGAAACAGCGGCACAAAAGGATACGAATATTATCCCATTTCTTCCATCAGGGTCGTTTTATTTCACCCATGGGATTCAGGCTTTCAAAAAGCGTCGTTTCAGTGCTGCTGTGAAGTGGCTGAAAAAAGCGATGGAAGCTTCTCCCGATGAACCGCTCTATCAGTGCCAACTTTCTGTCGTGTACACGGAAGTTGGTTCTTATCATGCTGCCAATCAGGTATTGACGGAAGTGTTGGCGCAGTTCGGCAAAGAATATGTCGATTGCTATTATTTGATGGCGAACAATTATGCACATCTTGGTCTTTTAAGTGACGCGAAGAAGTATGTAGAAACCTATTTGGAACAGGCAGAGGACGGAGAGTTCGAGGACGCTGCCTTACAGCTTCGGGACATGTTGGATAACTTAGAAGAAGAGGACGAAGAAGATGATTGGGCATTTGAAGATGAAGATGAACTTCTTATCTATCAGGAGACAGCTTTTTATCACCTAGAGCACGAAGAGTGGCCTCAGGCATTGAGTGTTCTGGAGGAAATGATGGAATCATTTCCGGAATTTTCGCTTGCGAAGCATAAATATGCCTATGCATTATTTATGAACGGCGATCAGGAGGCGGCTTTGGAATTTGAACGTTCGATATTGGAAGAAGATCATTCTAACATCCAAAGTTATGTGAATCTGGCCGTCTTTTTATTAAAACAGGGAAAGACGGAGGAAGCGATGAATTATGTCCGTCTGCTGCGTAATGTTTATCCGATGCATGAGCAACAGAAGGTGGCAATTGCCGAAATTCTTACAAGGGCGGGCCACTATCAGGAAGCCGTGGATCGGTTCCGTCTATTGAAGGATAGACAAGTGACTCGACGGAGAGGCTATTATAAATGGTACAGCATTGCTGTATATCATACAGGCAACCCTTCCAAGGCCCTTCAGCTTTGGGAAAAAGGCTGCAAACAGTTTCCTAAGATGGCGGATGAAGGCGGACCGTGGGAAGAGGTATAATAAATATCCTGCGGCTTCCCTTCCTGCATACACGGACATAAGCTGAGCGCTTCTGTGAAGTCCAGTCCTTCACTGCGGCGCTTGTCTTATGTCGATGCGGTTTTGCAGTCCGCTTATTTAAGCACATTGATGGACGGGTTGCACTTGATTTATTATGATTAAGACATCAGACAACAGTGTCTATGCTAACGAAGGAGTGGATAATCAATGACGGAAGAACGTATTTATGATGTAATCATTGCAGGAGCCGGTCCTGCTGGAATGACTGCTGCCGTATACGCTTCCCGTGCCAACCTGGATACGCTTATGATTGAACGCGGCGTACCCGGCGGTCAGATGGCAAACACGGAAGATGTAGAGAACTATCCTGGATATGAAAGCATTCTTGGTCCGGACCTTTCCAATAAAATGTTCGAGCACGCGAAGAAATTCGGTGCGGAGTATGCGTACGGAGATATTAAAGAAGTTATAGACGGCAAGGAATATAAAACGGTCCGTGCCGGTAATAAGGAGTATAAAGCCCGTGCTGTCATCGTGACGACCGGCGCCCAGTATAAAGAACTAGGTGTACCGGGTGAAAAAGAGCTCGGAGGTCGTGGTGTGTCCTATTGCGCGGTGTGTGACGGAGCTTTCTTCCGTGATAAAGAACTCGTCGTTGTAGGAGGCGGAGATTCCGCTGTAGAAGAAGGGGTATATCTCACTCGCTTTGCCAGCAAAGTTACGATTATACACCGTCGCGATGAGCTTCGTGCACAGAAAATCCTTCAAGACCGTGCATTTGATAACGATAAGATCGAATTCATCTGGGATACGGTTGTTAAATCCATCAATGATAAAGACGGGAAAGTGGGAAGTGTCACACTTCACAACAATAAAACAGGCGAAACGCAGGAATTTGATACGAACGGTGCATTCATTTATATTGGAATGAATCCTCTGAGTAAGCCTTTTGAAAGCCTTGGGATTACGAATGAACAAGGTTATATTGAAACAGACGAAAACATGGAAACGAAAGTTCCTGGTATTTTTGCAGCCGGGGATATTCGTGAGAAAGAGCTGCGGCAAATCGTCACTGCGACTGGTGACGGCAGTATCGCCGCTCAATCTGCGCAGCACTATATCGAGAACCTTTTAGAAGAATTGAAAGTGGTCAATTAACACAGCTTTTTAACGCATGTGTAACACGTGTGAAACATTCACTTGTTATGATGAAATCAAGCAATTGACCCCCCTTTAATAGATTTTTCCATCAGGCACAGGTGCATGTCATCTGTGCCTTTTTTTGCGCTTTGGACCAGGCGTATCAATCCAATCATTGTGGGCGTCTGTGTATTCATTGTATAATGGGGGAAGATGCCTTTTCAGAAAGAAACAGAGGTGACTGGAGAATGCAACGTGTAGCAAACTGTGTATTACATGTGAATGATTATGTACTGTTATTGAAAAAGCCGCGCCGAGGATGGTATGTAGCACCGGGCGGGAAAATGGAAGCAGGCGAAAACATCAAAGATTCAGCTGTCCGTGAATTTTGGGAAGAGACGGGATTGACCGTCACAGATCCTGAAATGCGCGGTTCTTTCACGTTCGTCATGCGTGAAGAAGGAACGACCGTTCAGGAATGGATGATGTTCACTTTTTACAGCACTTCCTATACAGGAGAACTCCTCGAAATCAGCGAAGAAGGTGAACTGGAGTGGGTACACGTAGACGACGTGCTTCAAAAACCGATGGCTGAAGGAGACCGGGAAATTTTCCGCCATCTTCTCAACAGTAAGGAACAAGTATATGGAACATTTGTATATACGACGGACTTCCAGTTGCTTGATAAGGAACTGGACCCGTCTCAGCCTGAAAAATGAGGAGCGATGCAAACGATGCATATGGATACAGATGAAACGCAGTTAGTCATTATCACAGGAATGTCAGGTGCAGGAAAAACCGTGGCTGTTCAAAGTTTTGAAGATCTCGGTTTTTTTTGTGTCGATAATTTACCACCCGCTCTCCTTCCAAAGTTCCTGGAACTGATGAAAGATTCGAGCAATAATATACAAAACGTGGCTCTTGTCATGGATCTGCGTGGAAGAGAATTCTTTGATTCCTTATTTGACTCGCTGGACCGGCTGGGTAAAGAAGAGTGGTTGCAGGAGCATATTCTATTTCTCGACGCAGAGGATCAATCACTTGTGTCCCGCTATAAAGAAACAAGGCGTTCTCATCCACTTGCGAAAGACGGGCTTCCCCTTGAAGGGATAAGGAAAGAACGTAAGATGTTGGATGAGCTTCGGGGAAGATCACAGAAAATTATTGACACCACCACATTAAAGCCTAAAGAATTACGTGAACAAATCATAGAGAACTATCGTCAGAGAGAACAGCAGGTCTTTTCTGTCCAGATGGTGTCGTTCGGTTTTAAGTACGGGGTGCCTATTGATGCAGATCTAATGTTTGACGTTCGTTTCCTCCCAAACCCCCATTACGTGGAACACATGCGTCCTCTAACCGGATTGAATACAGAGGTGTCTTCGTATGTTTTTAAATGGTCGGACACTCAGAAATTCCTTGAGAAATTGAAGGATCTTCTCCAATTCATGCTTCCCCAGTATAAAAGGGAAGGAAAGAGCCAGCTCGTAGTTGCGATCGGTTGTACAGGCGGTCAGCACCGCTCTGTCGCATTGGCTGAGCATTTGTGCGAATATTTCTCCTCAGACTTTGTCACCCACGTGACTCATCGAGACATTGAGAAGAGAAAGGGTCGGTAAGGGATGGATAAGAAGACGAAACCACGCGTCGTCGTCGTAGGAGGCGGGACTGGAATGCCGGTCTTGTTACGCGGTTTGAAGTATCTCCCCATTGATTTATCCGCAATTGTTACCGTAGCAGACGACGGAGGCAGCTCGGGTCGTCTGCGGACGGAAATGGCAATCCCGGCTCCTGGTGATATTCGAAACGTGGTAGCTGCGTTGTCGGATGCAGAACCAATGCTTCTGGAATTGTTTCAGCACAGATTCTCAAATGGGAACGGCTTATCCGGTCACTCTATGGGAAACCTTTTACTGGCTGCGATGGCATCGATGACCGGGGACTTCTATCAGGGTATTAAAGAAATCTCCCGGGTGCTGAACGTGCGCGGAAACATATACCCGATCGCCAATCATTCGATGAGCCTGCATGCAGAAATGGAAGACGGAACCATTGTTACAGGTGAATCGCTCATTCCTAAGCAGAATAAAAGGATCAAGAAGGTGTTTGTAAGCCCTACACCGGTGCAGCCACTTCCGGAAGCGGTCGAAGCAATCAATGCTGCAGACTTGATTGTCATCTCTCCGGGGAGCCTGTATACCAGTATCCTTCCAAATATCATCATCCCGGAAATTGGAGAGGCATTAAGGGAAACGAAAGCAAAAGTGACGTATATCTGCAATGTGATGACCCAGGAAGGGGAAACTTCCGGTTATACGGCAGCAGATCACATCCAGGCACTGTTCGATCATATCGGTGAAGGTGTACTCCAGTCGGTCATTGTCCATAATCAGCCGATTGATCGAGGTGTCAGGAAGGCATACGCCGAGGAAAATGCAGAACCGGTAGTTTATGACATCGATCGGATCAAATCGATGGGAATAGAAGTAATAGAAGAAGACATCATAGACAGGAGCAAGCCAATGCTTCGTCATGATACAGAGAAAATTGCCCGTTTACTGCAATCCATGCTTTAAACGGTAACTTCTCGACAAAGGGGGTGGACATCATGTCATTTGCATCAGAAATTAAGAAAGAATTGACCAATGTAGAGTCGGATACACATTGCATGGAATCAGAATTGGCGGCTTTAGTGAGAATGAACGGGACGTTTTCCTTCTCAAATCGAGAATATATCCTCGATGTCCAAACGGAAAATGCGGCTATTGCGAGGAGAATCTATACGCTCATCAAGAAGCTCTATCCCTACCCGGTAGAACTGCTTGTTAGGAAAAAAATGCGTTTGAAAAAGAATAATGTCTATATTGTCAGGCTGACGGAGAATGCGAAAATCGTTCTGGAGGACTTGGAAATATTAAAGGGGCCGCTGTCGATAAATCCTGAAATTCCCGAGAAGTATTTGCAAGAAACCTGCTGTAAACGTGCATACTTGAGAGGCGCATTTCTTGCAGGGGGATCTGTTAACAATCCAGAGACATCTTCCTATCACTTAGAGATTTACTCATCCGATGAGGAACACAACGAAGCGTTGTGTACGTTGATGAACAGTTTCGGTCTTCATGCACGCACTCTGAGCAGAAAAAAGGGCTATATCACGTATTTGAAAGAAGCAGATAAAATTACAGAATTGATTAGTAACATCGGAGCACACCAGGCTTTATTCAAATTCGAAGACGTACGTATTGTACGCGATATGCGAAACTCGGTGAACCGTCTCGTCAACTGCGAAACGGCGAATTTGAATAAAACGATCGGTGCAGCGTTCCGTCAGGTAGAGAACATCAAGTTCATAAAACGTACGGTTGGTTTAGAAGCTCTTCCGGATAAACTCCAGGAGATAGCTATGCTTCGGCTTCAATATCAGGAAGTTTCCTTGAAAGAACTGGGCGAGTATGTCTCAGGTGGTGCCATCAGTAAATCAGGAATCAATCATCGTTTACGGAAAATAGACGAGTTTGCTGAAAAGGTACGCAGAGGAGAAGTTGCAGAAAACTCAAGAAACTGATGTAAGCTTAACAAATCCGTGCTATAATATTAGGTAATCCAACGCTTTCATAATTTTGGAAAGCGTTCTTTTTTACACCGGACTGAATCCGCTTACAACGGAGCGGTATTTATAGAGAGGAGCGTGAGTGATGATTGAGAAACAAGTGAAAATTGAATTGGACACAGGGCTTCAGGCAAGACCGGCCGCGCAGTTTGTCCAGGAAGCCAACAAGTTTTCTGCTGATGTGTTTATAGAAAAGGCGGAGAAGCGTGTAAATGCGAAAAGCATTATGGGATTAATGAGTCTTGCTGTCGGAACAGACGAGGAAATCAAATTGATTGCTGACGGTACAGATGAACAGGAAGCGATAGAGCGTCTGACAGCATTCGTGAAGAATTGACGACATTCTTGTGAAAGAATGAGCGCAAAGCAGGTATCGATTTCAAAAAAATAAAAAATCCTCTTCGGCTGACCGCCGGAGAGGATTTTTTGGAGTTATTTGTCTGTAACTTTTGTCATAACCTTATCAATCAAACCATACTCTACCGCTTCATGTGCGGACATAAAGTTGTCGCGGTCTGTGTCGCGCTCGATTACTTCAATCGGCTGACCTGTACGCTCGGAAAGGATTTGGTTTAATTTTTCACGCATTTTAATAATTCGTTTCGCGTGAATCTCGATGTCCGTCGCTTGTCCTTGCGTACCTCCAAGCGGCTGGTGGATCATTACTTCACTGTTAGGAAGTGCGTAACGTTTGCCGGGTTCTCCTGCATTAAGGAGGAACGCACCCATAGACGCTGCCATACCTGTACAGATGGTGGATACATCAGGCTTGATGAACTGCATCGTATCATAGATGGCCATACCTGCGGTAATAGATCCACCCGGAGAGTTAATGTATAGAGAGATATCTTTCTCCGGATCATCAGCGGCAAGGAATAGCAGCTGGGAAACGACAGAGTTCGCGATATTATCATCGATCGGGCTGCCGAGCATGATGATACGGTCTTTAAGTAAGCGGGAGTAAATGTCGTAAGCACGCTCTCCACGGTTTGTCTGTTCAATAACTGTTGGGACTAGATTCATTTCAAATTCCTCCTTATCATCAAGTCAATATGATGGAATACATTAATCATACAATTAAGGTCAATGAAGGTCAAACAAAAACGATCGACCTTTTTCTCGATTTTCCTTCTACCATCATACCCTTAAATTTCCTTACTAAACGTCGCACGTCGTAATTGAATAATTTTTCTGCCTTTCCTCTTTATTTCCCTCCTTGATAAATAAGATTTCAGGAATGTAGTGGAAAAGGTTGCGTTTTTTTAAGAATAACCTTATAATAGATTTTGCATGTCGCTAATGCGCCTGTAGCTCAGTTGGATAGAGCGGTAGATTCCGGTTCTACGTCAGTCGGGGGTTCGAATCCTCTCAGGCGCGCTGAAAATACATAATGTGATAAAAACCCCGATCATTCATTGAGAAGATCGGGGTTTTTATTTTGTGCGTATCTGTTATTATATAAATATAATGATTTTCGAAGGATGAACTGCGGTTACAAAGATGTTCTTTAGATTAAAGTTATACAAAATACGCACAAATACGATACGAACATTTATTTGGTTTTGCTATCGTAATGTAGTTCCTTAAAGGGTCGGAGTATGTTAGAATTTATATAATAGATGAGATACTTTTCGCTTTGGAATAGAAAAGGGGTATATATGACAAACCTAATCCGTTACAAAATGTTGTCGACTGAGGAAATATCTGAAGACAGACGGATCCACGTGTTCGACATGCAGCGTCAGCGGAAGCTGTCCTTCAATTATGAGTCGCTGAAACGTACACCCGAGAATTATGTAGGCGAAGAGTTAACGGACTTTCTGAAAAAGAGGAAAATGAAAATCGACAATGGTTTTTACGATAAGACCGGGCACGCTTCATAAGCGTGCCTTTTTTGTAAGGAAAGGGGTGTTCATATGAAGGAGGTAGTCTTGTACAGCAAGCCGGGTTGTAAATTGTGTGAAGAGGTAAAACAGTTGATCGAACTGTTCGATGCACATGTATTGGAAGTAAATATTGAGGATAATCCAGATCTATTGGAGAAATATATACTTGAAATACCGGTGGTCGATATCTCAGGCGAGACATTGGATTATAGAAGCATAGACTATTTCCAGTTGGAAAAGCGTTTACAATAAAAAACGTGTCGTATTCTGCTTGCGATTAGCCGGAGCGACTGTTAATATTAAACCTGTAATAAGATATTTTTTTGCTCCAAGCGGGACAGAATATGACTGGCTGGGACATAAATTATCCCGGTTGGTATTATTTCAAAGAAGGAGCTTTTTCCATGAGAGCGTTCATCGACTTACAGAAGAAATTATTCCCCGACGTTCTGGACGTTATGCAGCGGCGTTATCAGTTGTTGTACTACATTCAGATCATGCAGCCAGTCGGGCGGAGGGCGTTGGCGGAGAACATAGCACTCGCTGAGCGTACCGTTCGAAGTGAGGTTGATTTTCTTAATAAACAAGGCGCCGTCGAGATTACGTCCAGAGGTATGCATTTGACATATGAAGGGCAGAACATTCTTGAGCAGCTAGCCGAGTTTATTAAAGAGGTCACGGGAATAAAGGTTTTAGAACAGCAGCTTAAGGATAAATTAAACCTAGATTATGCTGTTGTTGTTCCTGGAGACAGCGATGAGCTCCCTTGGGTTAAACAAGAGATGGGAAAAGCGTGTACCGAATATTTGAAAAGGCATATTGTCCCGAATCAAGCAATCGCCATTACAGGTGGATCCACGATGGCCGCTGTCGCACAAATGATGCGTTCATACCGTGGAGCCGACCAGTGCCTGTATGTGCCTGCCCGCGGCGGTCTTGGGGAGAGAGTGGAGAATCAGGCCAATACGATCTGTGCTGAAATGGCCAAAAAAGCAAAAGGAGACTATCGTCTTCTTTATGTACCCGATCCACTTAGTGAAGAATCCTATATGACGATAAAAAAAGAGCCTTCCATTAAAGAAGTGCTTGAAATCATCCGCCATGCGGATATCGTCATCCACGGAGTAGGAGACGCCCTGACGATGGCTGAACGACGGAAAACATCCCGGGAACAGCTGGAGCTCATTAAAGAGAACCATGCTGTCGGGGAAGCTTTCGGATATTACTTCAATAGAAGTGGGGAAGTTGTTCATAAAGTCCGCACCGTCGGCCTTCAATTAGAAGATCTGAAGGATGCAGAGCACGTCATCGCTGTCGCAGGCGGCCGTTCCAAAGCCCAGGCGATCGCATCTTATTTCCAGCCCGGACAAAGTAATGTCCTCATCACGGATGAAGGGGCTGCACAAGAGTTAATAAGGGGTTTATCCCTTTAAATAAATGATTTTTTAATCATCAAGGAGGAATTTTGCATGACAGTAAGAATTGGTATTAACGGTTTTGGACGTATTGGACGTAACGTATTCCGCGCTGCGTTGAAAAACAACGACGTTAAGGTAGTTGCAGTAAACGACCTTACAGACGCTAACATGCTTGCACACCTTCTACAGTACGATACTGTACATGGTAAGTTGGATCAGGAAGTATCTACAAACGGTGACAACCTTATCGTTGGTGGTAAAGAAATTAAAGTACTTTCTGAAAAAGATCCTGCGCAACTTGGTTGGGGAGATCACGGTGTAGATATCGTAATTGAATCTACCGGCCGTTTCACTCAACGTGAAGATGCTAAGAAACACTTGGATGCAGGCGCGAAGAAAGTTATCATCTCTGCTCCAGCTAAAGGGGAAGACCTTACAGTCGTAATGGGAGTTAACGAAGACAAATACGACAAAGATTCTCACCATGTAATCTCTAACGCTTCTTGTACGACTAACTGCCTTGCTCCATATGCTAAGGTACTTGACGAGAAATTCGGTCTTAAACGCGGTATGATGACAACTGTTCACTCTTACACAAATGACCAGCAGATCCTTGACCTTCCACACAAGGATTACCGTCGTGCGCGTGCAGCAGCGGAAAACATCATTCCTACAACAACAGGTGCTGCTCAAGCAGTTGCTAAAGTTCTTCCACACCTTGATGGTAAACTTAGCGGTATGGCTATGCGTGTACCGACTGCGAACGTATCTATCGTAGACTTGGTTGCGGAGCTTGACAAAGACGTTACTGCTGAAGAAGTTAACGAAGCGCTTAAAGCAGAAGCAGAAGGCAAACTTAAAGGTATCCTTGGATACAGCGACGAGCCACTTGTATCTACTGACTACAATGGCAACACTCACTCTTCTGTAGTAGATGGTCTATCTACTCTTATCCTTGAAAACAACATGGTTAAAGTTGTATCTTGGTATGATAACGAAACTGGATACTCCAACCGTTGTGTAGACCTAGCTGTTTACCTTAAAAATCAAGGCCTGTAAGCCGAAAGCCTGATTTGAAAATACTATAAAAAAATGGAAAGGAGGGGGTCTCATGTCCTCCTCCTTTATCCATGTTTTATTGGTTCCCGTTCAGACGGCGTTTCCATATCAGGAAGATGTGGAAACGTACATAAGGGGACATCAAACACAACTCTAAGGAGGTTGTCATTCTATGAACAAGCAAACAATCCGCGACGTAGAAGTACAAGGGAAGACGGTTTTCTGCCGTGTGGACTTCAACGTACCTATGGCTGATGGAGAAGTGACAGATGACACTAGAATTAAAGCTGCCCTTCCTACCATCAAACACCTGACTGGCAACGGAGCGAAAGTCGTTCTTGCAAGTCACCTTGGACGTCCTAAGGGAGAAGTAGTAGAAGACCTGCGTCTTGATCCTGTTGCGAAGCGTCTAAGCGATCTGCTGGGGCAGACGGTTACGAAGACAGACGAAGTAGTAGGAGACGAAGTGAACAAAGCTGTGTCTGACATGGCAAACGGCGACATCGTCCTAATCGAAAACGTCCGTTTCCACCCTGGTGAAGAGAAGAATGACGCAGATTTGGCGAAAGCATTCGCAGATTTGGCTGACCTCTATGTGAATGATGCCTTCGGTGCAGCTCACCGTGCACATGCTTCTACAGCTGGTATTGCCGAGCATGTTCCTGCTGTAGCTGGCTTCTTGATGGAGAAAGAGATCAATGTACTCGGTAAAGCTCTATCAGATCCGGAGCGTCCGTTCACGGCAATTGTCGGCGGCGCGAAAGTTAAAGACAAAATTGGTGTGATCGATAATCTGCTAGACAAAGTCGATAATCTGATTATCGGTGGAGGACTTGCTTATACATTCGTGAAGTCTCTTGGCCACGAAATTGGTAAATCCCTGTTGGAAGAAGATAAAATCGATCTGGCGAAGGAATACATGAAGAAAGCAGAAGAAAAAGGCGTGAACTTCTATATGCCTGAAGATGTTGTCGTAGCCGACGACTTCTCTGATTCTGCCAATAAAAAAGAAGTTGCGATCGACAGCATTCCTGCTGATTGGGAAGCGCTTGATATCGGACCGAAAACGAGAGAGAAATACGCTAAAGTCATCAAGGATTCCAAACTTGTAATTTGGAACGGACCAATGGGCGTATTTGAAATTGAATCTTTCGCTAACGGTACGAAAGCTGTAGCCAACGCTCTTTCTGAAACGGAAGGATATACAGTCATTGGTGGAGGCGACTCTGCGGCGGCTGTCGAGAAATTCGGATTTGCAGACGCCATGGATCACGTATCCACAGGCGGCGGTGCTTCTCTTGAATTCATGGAAGGTAAAGAACTTCCAGGCGTCGCTCTATTGAACGATAAATAATAAAGGAGAGGTGAATCATTATGCGTAAACAAGTCATTGCAGGTAACTGGAAAATGAATAAGAATCACCGTGAAGCGGCTGATTTTGTTCAGACGACAAAAAATGAGGTTCCTTCTTCCGAGCAAGTGGAATCCATCGTTTGTGCTCCGTTCCCTTTTCTACAGAAACTGGTAGAAGAGACGGAAGGTACAAGCCTGAAAATCGGTGCACAGAATATGCACTTTGAAGAAAACGGAGCATTCACTGGGGAAGTTAGTCCGGTTATGCTGAAAGAACTTGGCGTGTCCCATGTCGTACTTGGTCACTCCGAGCGTCGCGAGATCTTCAAAGAAACAGACGAAGAAGTAAACAAGAAAGTCCATGCGGCATTCAAGCACGGTTTGACTCCAATCATCTGTGTAGGGGAATCCCTTGAACAGCGTGAAGCGGACCAGACAATGGACGTTGTTGAAACGCAAGTGAAGAAAGCGTTGGACGGTCTTACAAATGAACAGTGTGCAGAATCCATCATTGCTTACGAGCCTATCTGGGCGATCGGTACCGGTCGTACAGCTACTTCCGAGCAGGCAAATGAAGTATGCACATACATTCGTAAAGTTGTCAGCGAATTTGTTAACACAGAAGCTGCAGAAGCTGTACGTATCCAGTACGGTGGAAGCGTGAAGCCTGCTAACGTAGAGGAACTTCTATCCCAGTCTGATATCGACGGCGCACTTGTCGGCGGTGCCAGCTTAGAAGCGGATTCTTTCTTGAAATTAGTGGAGGCAGGTAAGCATGAGTAATCAAAACCTTGCTGCCTTGATCATCCTTGACGGCTTCGCTATCCGCGAGGAAGAGAAGGGGAATGCCGTCAAACAGGCGAACACACCAAATTTTGATCGGTACTGGAACAATTACCCCCACTCCCAGCTTACGGCTAGTGGAGAAGCGGTTGGGCTTCCGGAAGGTCAAATGGGTAACTCAGAAGTGGGTCACTTAAATATTGGTGCAGGCCGGGTGGTCTACCAAAGCTTGACAAGAATCAATCTTTCCATCCGTGAAGGAGATTTCTTTGAAAATGAAGTATTGCTGAACGCCGTTCGCCATGCAAAAGAAAACGGCAAAGCGCTTCACATTTTCGGTCTGCTTTCCGACGGTGGAATTCACAGTCATATCGATCATATGATTGCAACATTAAAGCTTGCTAAACAGGAAGGGCTGGAGAAAGTATTTATCCACGCATTCCTAGATGGTCGTGACGTAGGACAGCAGTCAGCGAAAACGTACATCAAGCAGGCACAGGAAGCGATGAAAGAAATTGGTATTGGTCAAATTGCGACGCTTTCCGGTCGTTATTTTGCGATGGACCGTGACAATCGCTGGGAACGTGTGAAGAAGGCTTATGACGCCATCGCTTATGGAGAAGGATCTAAGTATCAGGATCCAATTAAAGCGATGGATGATTCCTACGCAGAAAACGTGTACGATGAATTCGTTGAGCCGGTCGTTCTGACTGATGAAAACGGACAACCGCTCGGAACGGTAGAAGATGAAGAAAGTGTTGTATTCTTCAACTTCCGTCCTGACCGTGCGATCCAGCTTTCCAAGGCGTTCGCCAACGATGATTTCAGTGACTACGATCGTGGAGAAGAAGCTCCTAAGAATCTTCACTTCGTAGGAATGACTCAATACAGCGATCAAGTGAACAGTAAAGTTGCTTTTCCTCCGAACAATCTGAAGAATACGGTCGGAGAAGTACTTGCATCTAATGATATGAAGCAGCTGCGTATTGCGGAAACGGAGAAATACCCGCACGTAACGTTCTTCATGAGCGGTGGCCGCGAGCAGGAATTTGAAGGGGAAGAGCGCATCCTCATCGATTCTCCGAAAGTGGCGACATACGACCTTAAACCGGAAATGAGCGCCTACGAAGTAACGGATGCTCTACTGGGTGAATTGGATGCGGATAAGCATAATGCTATCATCCTCAACTTTGCCAACCCGGATATGGTTGGTCACTCCGGCATGCTTGAGCCGACAGTCAAAGCGATAGAAGCTGTCGATGAATGTCTAGGTAAAATCGTAGACAAAATCCTTGAAAAAGGCGGCCATGCGATCATCACGGCCGATCATGGTAATTCCGACGAGGTGACGACCTTGGACGGTGATGCGATGACGGCACACACGACGAACCCGGTTCCTGTAATCGTAACGAAAGAAGGCGTAGAACTTCGCGAAGGCGGAATTCTGGGCGATCTTTCACCGACGCTTCTTGAACTATTGGATGTCGAGCAACCAGAAGAAATGACAGGAAAATCATTAATCAAATAATTAAGGGAGAGAATTTATATGCCATACATTACTGACGTATATGCACGCGAAGTCCTTGACTCTCGTGGTAACCCAACTGTAGAAGTAGAAGTTTATACAGAATCCGGAGCTTTCGGTACAGCACTTGTACCAAGTGGAGCTTCAACTGGTGAATATGAAGCAGTTGAACTTCGTGACGGTGACAAAGAACGCTACCTTGGTAAAGGTGTTGAAAAAGCAGTTGCCAACGTAAATGAAACAATTGCTCCAAAACTTCTTGGAATGGACGTTACACAACAAGTCCTTATCGACCAAATGATGAGAGAACTTGATGGTACAGAAAACAAAGGAAACCTTGGTGCGAATGCAATTCTTGGTGTTTCCATGGCTGTTGCACACGCGGCTGCAGATGTTGTAGGTCTTCCACTTTACAAATATCTTGGAGGATTCACTGCTTCTACTCTTCCAACACCGATGATGAACATCCTAAACGGTGGAGAGCACGCGGATAACAACGTAGATATCCAAGAATTCATGATCATGCCTGTGGGCGCTCCTACTTTCAAAGAAGCTCTACGTATGGGTGCGGAAATTTTCCACTCCCTTAAGACAGTTCTTAAGAACAAAGGCTACAACACTGGTGTTGGTGACGAAGGCGGATTCGCTCCAAACCTTCAATCCAACGAAGAAGCACTATCTACTATTATTGAAGCAATTGAAGCAGCAGGCTACAAGCCGGATGCAGAAGTTAAGCTTGCTATGGACGTAGCATCTTCTGAAATCTATGAAGACGGCAAATATAACCTTAAAGGTGAAGGTGTCGTACGTACTTCTGAAGAAATGGTTGACTGGTACGAAGAGCTTGTTAACAAGTACCCGATCGTATCAATTGAAGACGGTCTTGATGAGAACGACTGGGAAGGTACGAAGCTTCTTACAGACCGTATCGGCGACCGCGTACAGCTTGTTGGTGACGACTTGTTCGTTACAAACACAGCTAAACTAAGCCGTGCGATTGAAGAAGGCGTTGGCAACTCTATCCTGATTAAAGTTAACCAAATTGGTACGCTTACAGAAACATTCGAAGCGATCGAAATGGCTAAACGTGCAGGTTACACAGCAGTCATCTCCCACCGCTCCGGTGAAACAGAAGACGCTACTATTGCTGACATCGCAGTTGCGACGAACGCTGGTCAAATTAAGACTGGTGCACCGTCCCGTACAGACCGTGTAGCTAAATACAACCAGCTTCTTCGTATTGAAGATCAGTTGCTTGGAACAGCTAACTATGCAGGTGAAAAAGCGTTCTACAACCTGAATAAATAATTTTTTCAAATTGAGCCTCTCTGATTATTCAGAGGGGCTTTTTTCTATGATATGATAGGAAAAGATTATCAGGAGTAGGAGAACGAATGTATGAAACGAGTAGCCAAATTCGTATGTTTAATTGTCTTTATATACAGTATTTATACCGCATATTCTGTGTGGACCTATGGAGAAGAGGAGCCTGTTCAAAAAGCAGATGCAGCCATCGTCCTCGGAGCCGCTCAATGGAATGGAAAACCAAGCCCTGTCTTTGAAGGAAGACTGAAACAGGGGATTGAACTGTATAAGGACGGGAAAGTGGACTACCTCGTCTTGACAGGTGGTAGAAGTGAAAACGCAGCTTCTTCGGAAGGGGAGACTGGTAAGGCCTATGCGATGGAGCATGGGGTCCCGGAAGAGCATATTCTTTATGAGGATCGTTCCATGGTGACGGAAGAGAATTTGACGAATGCAAAAGAGGTAGCCGAACAAAAAGGGATTCACACGTATATTCTCGTCAGTGATCAATTCCACCTCAAGCGTGCGGTAGGGATGGCGAAGAACCAGGGAATGAACGTACGAGGCGTCCCGACGAAATATAGTGCTTATGAGACGTTGGAAACGAAAGTACCCTTTTTCCTGAAGGAGTGGGGGTACTCGATGGGCCAGCAGGTAACGAAGATTTTAATTGTGTGAGGTGACTTATGGAGCTGGAAGATGCGATTCTCGGGCGAAGATCCGTTCATGAGTATAAACAGGAGTTGGTTCCCGAAGGAGTATTAGAGGGAATTTTCACAAAAGCTTCCTGGGCTCCCACCCACCATATGAAGGAGCCTTGGAATATTTATATGTACCAGGGGGCGGGGGTGAAAATGTATGCGGACAATGTGCTCCGCAGCTATGAGAGGCAGGGCTTCTTCTCGGGATACAAAGAAGACCGTCAAACAAAAGTGAGAGAAGGTATCCGTGATTTCTTATTGCGCATTCCTCATCATGCCCTTATTTATATGGAGAAGGACCCGGATAAGAGGAAATACGATGAAGATTATGCTGCGGTATGCGCCTATATCCAAAATGTTCAGCTTCTCGCCTGGGAATCTGGAGTGGGTGTTCTGTGGACGACGAATCCTTATTTGTACGATTCGGAGTTCGTCCGTGATATCGGATTGGATCCGCACATTCACCGTCTCGTGTCTGTGTTGCAGATGGGGTATCCGGCGAGAGTTCCTAAGCCGAAGCTGCGGACGGAGATAGGTAAGAAGTTGAGTATTATCGATCGATAATAAACAGAGTGAACCCGACGTGGGCATTATAAGCGACAAAGACCATGGTTAGAAGCGTTTTCGTTGCGTGGCAGGGTTTGGGGTTTGTAATAGGCAGAAAGATCATAGAAGGTCTCTAATAAAGAAAAAAAGCTGACGCTTAAGGGGCGTCAGCTTTTTTGTGTTTGTCTTCATGGAGATCCTCTGCGGGCAAAGGATCGACGGTGTGTTTATAGTCATAGCCTTTAGAGACAGCAAAACCAAACATAGCGGCTATCAGTAGTACAATACCGATGCACACGATTAAGAGAATCGTCAATGTCATGGAAACACATCTCTTTCGTCAGATTCGACGTACTGAGACTTGCATCAGCACACACTTATTGTCCCACAAAGCAATTAGTTATACCAGTTTTATTTCTGTGTCTTTTCTTTAATGAAATCAACGACTTCTTCTGCAGTACCCATAGAAAGAATCTGATCCTTGAAGGAAGCAAGCTCTTTCTTGGATAGATCTTTGATTTGTGTACGTGCAGGAAGAATGGATGTGGCGCTCATACTGAATTCGTCCAAGCCGAGTCCAAGCAGGATAGGGATAGCGATTTCGTCTCCCGCCATCTCTCCACACATGCCGGCCCATTTGCCTTCGGCGTGAGCAGCTTCAATCACGTTATTGATAAGGTTCAGGATGGCAGGGTTGTATGGTTGATACAAGTAGGATACTCGTTCGTTCATACGGTCAGCAGCCATCGTGTATTGAATAAGGTCATTTGTACCGATACTGAAGAAGTCGACTTCTTTAGCGAACTGACGAGCGATGACCGCCGTAGCAGGGATCTCAACCATCATACCGACTTCAATGTCATCCGATACTTCCTGACCTTCCTTCACCAAGTTGGCTTTCTCTTCTTCAAGAAGAGCTTTTGCCTGACGGAACTCGTCCAGCGTAGCAATCATTGGGAACATGATTTTAAGGTTCCCGTGAACGCTCGCACGAAGTAGTGCTCTCAGCTGCACACGGAAAATATCGTCGCGCTCAAGGCAGAGACGGATAGCACGATAGCCGAGGAACGGGTTCATTTCATGTGGAAGTTCCAAATAGTCCAATTCTTTGTCGCCGCCGATGTCAAGCGTCCGGACAACAACTGGTTTGTCTCCCATTTGCTTCAGAACGGAGGAATACGCATCGTATTGCTCTTCTTCTGTTGGAAGCTGGCTTTTGCCCATGTATAGGAATTCTGTACGATACAGACCGACACCTTCACCGCCGTTGTTCAAAACTCCTTCTACGTCTTCCGGAGTACCGATGTTGGCAACAAGCTCCACGTGCTCCCCTTCAGAAGTGATGGTCGGCTCATCTTTAAGCTTCGCCCATTCCTGTTTCTGCTTCTCGAAATCATCCTGCTTCTGTTTGTACGCTGCAATCTGCTCGTCAGAAGGATCGATGATGACATCTCCGCTGATACCGTCAACGATGATCATCGTATCTTTATCAGCCTGGGAAGTGATGTTCTTCGTACCTACGACCGCAGGGATTTCAAGCGAGCGGGCCATGATAGCGGAGTGGGATGTACGTCCTCCGATGTCTGTAGTAAACCCTTTAACGTACTGTTTGTTTAATTGAGCTGTATCAGAAGGAGTAAGATCATCGGCAACGATGACTACTTCTTCGTTGATCAATGCTGGATCCGGGAAGGTCACACCCAGAAGGTGGGCCATAACACGTTTTGTAACGTCGCGGATATCAGCAGCACGTTCGCGCATGTACTCGTTATCCATGCTTTCAAACATGTTGATAAACATATCCGCCGTTTCAGATAAGGCAAACTCAGCATTTACATTATCACTCTTGATTTTATCTTCTACAGGCTGGATCAACTCCGGATCACTAAGGACCAAAAGGTGAGCAGAAAAGATTTCTGCATGTTCGTCACCAAGTGATTTCTTCGTATGTTCCTTGATTTTCTCCAATTCTGATTTAGAAGTGTTCAAAGCCTCATGCAGGCGTTTTACTTCTTCTTCTGGTTGTTCAATATCGTTTTTCGTGAACGAAAGGTCTGGAGCTTCCAGACGATATACTTTCGCTATGGCGATGCCGCTGGAAGCTGCAATACCTTGAAGCTGTGTCATGCTGTTATTCCCCCAAGCCTTCATTCTTCATAGTGTTTTCTAAATGATCGATTGCTTCTTGTTCATCGTTGCCTTCTGCAGTAATCTTCACTTCTGCGCCGGCAGGGATGCCAAGGCTCATGATTCCCATGATGGATTTCAGGTTCACGGCCTTCTCTTTGTAATGTAAGTTGATATCAGACTCGTATTTACCAGCATTCTGAACAAGAACAGTGGCTGGACGAGCGTGTACACCGTCAGCAGATGTAATTTTAAAAGTTTTTTCTACCATGATAATTCCTCCTAAGAATTAGTGTTAATGATGAAAATACCCTAACTTTATCATTTTAAGCTTTTCTTAGGTCTTTTTTCAACAATCCTACAATAATTGCGCCAAGAATCGATCCGGCAATAATTGCCACCAGGTAAAGCAGAATTTGCGTTATTCCACCTGCCACCAACGGAGCTACAATAATTCCGCCGTGTGGTGCCTGTAGGTCGATGCCGAACAACATTGTCAACATTCCGGCGAGGGCGCTACCAGCCACCATGGACGGGATAACACGCGCCGGGTCCGCTGCTGCAAACGGAATCGCACCTTCGGTAATGAAGAATGCGCCGAGTGGATAGGCTGCTTTTCCAGTTTCGCGTTCTTCTTTCGTAAATTTATTTTTGAACAGCGTTGTGGCAAGAGCCATAGCCAGTGGTGGAACCATTCCACCTGCCATCGCTGCTGCGATGAACGTGTAGTTTCCAGCCTCAAGAGCTGCGATACCGAACGTGTAAGCCGCTTTGTTTACGGGACCACCCATATCTACAGCCATCATACCGCCGACAATTAACCCGAGAAGGGCAAGGTTGGAACCGCTCATGCTGTCAAGTAAATCAAAGAGCCATGTGTATACACTTGTTAGAGCAGGGTTGATGAGTAACATAATCATTCCTGTAAGGAAAATCGCAAAAAGAGGATATAGAAGAACCGTCTTCAATCCGTCCATAACAGCTGGCAGGCCTTCAAGCATTTTCTTCACAAGGAGTGTCAAATAACCGGCTAGGAAACCGGCGATTAATCCGCCTAAGAAACCAGAACCGTTTCCAGCACCTTCAACTGTTTGAGTAACGGCAATCAAACCACCGATCATACCTGGGGCGAAACCTGGTTTATCAGCAATACTGGATGCGATGAAACCGGCAAGGACAGGAACGAGCAGGAAGAATGCGTTTGCGCCGCCAATGATGTTCAGCATTTCTGCGAAGCGGTTGTATTCGCCGCTGGCCGGATCTGCGGAGTTAATTCCCCAGAAGAAAGAAATAGCGATCAGAATTCCGCCTCCGACAACAAATGGAAGCATGTTGGATACACCGTTCATCAGGTGCTTGTAGAATCCGGAACGTCCTTTAGCATCAGAGCCGCTGTCTTGCTTCTCGCCTCCGCCTTGATAGATCGGTGCGTCTTTATCTACTGCTTTCTGAATAAGTTCTTTCGCTTCGTGGATTGCTTTGGCAACAGGTACTTGAATGACCGGCTTGCCGGCGAATCCTGACATATCCACATTGACATCAGCTGCTACGATGATAGCGTCTGCTTCTTCAATATCTTCTGCTGTCAGACGGTTTTTTACACCGCTGGACCCGTTAGTCTGTACTTTGATCTGGACACCCATGTCTTTAGCTGTTGCTTTCAACTTATCAGCCGCCATGTACGTGTGAGCGATACCTGTTGGGCATGCAGTGACTGCAAGGACTTTACCGGATGCGCCGTCTCCTGTTTCTTCTTCGCCTTCTTCTTCCGCTTCTTTAGCGTTAATAGCAGCGAGAACGTCTTCATCCGTCTCTGCTGCTTCCAGCTTCTCGCGGAAATTCGTGTCCATCAAGAAGGAAGAAAGGCGGGACAGCGTTTCCAGGTGAGCGTTGTTTGCACCTTCAGAAGCCGCAATCATGAAGAACAAGTTTGTCGGCTGTCCGTCCAGTGACTCGTAATCCAATCCTTCTGTGGAACGTCCAAAAGCGATCGCTGGATTTTTTACAGCAGCTGTTTTGGCGTGAGGAATAGCAATTCCGTCACCGATTCCTGTTGTGCTTTGTTCTTCCCGAGCTTCGATGGCCTGTTTGAATGCAGCGCGGTCATTCAATTTTCCTGCGGTATCAAGCTTACCGACAAGTTCATCGATCGCTTCCGGCTTAGAAGCGGCAGACATGTTCAACAAAATGGTGTCTTTTGTCAAAAGATCTGTGATTTTCATATGGTTACACTCCTTATTTAATAGTAGTTAATTTAATTTCTGGCAGTAATTTCTCCACGTCTTCCTGCTGACAAAGGTCATCCTGGAAGGCTGTAGCACTTCCGGAAGCTACGCCGTAGCGGAATGCTTCCTCTTCCGGCTTGCCGTGGTGAAGGGCAGATAGAAAACCGGATACGACAGAATCGCCGGCTCCTACTGAATTCTTCAATACACCTTTCGGAACATTGGCGTAACGAACGCTCTCTTTTCCTACATAAACGGCGCCCTCGCCGCCCATTGATACAATGACGTGCTCCACACCTTTGTCCAAAAGTTTCTTCCCATACTCCGCTGCGAGTTCTTTGGAGTCTATCGTTACATCAAATAACTCTCCAAGTTCATGGTGATTGGGTTTCAGCAGGAATAAAGGAAGGCCGATCAGCTGTTCGAGTGCTTTTCCTGAAGTATCGGCTACTACTTTCGTTCCGTTCTCTGCGCAGATACCTACAACGGTTACGTAGAAATCAGATGGCAGGGAGGAAGGGACACTTCCTGCAAGCACAAGCGTATCGTTCTCATCCATACTGCGGATTTGTGTAAGGAGGGTTTCCTGTAATATTTCTGAGATTTCAGGTCCTGGACCGTTAATTTCAGACTCACCCTGGCTCTTCAACTTAACATTGACACGCGTGTTCTGCTTCGTGTCGATGAAGTCGTGGGATACATTTTCCGCTTCAAGAGCTTCTTTTACAAACGCTCCCGTGAACCCGCCGAGGAACCCGAGTGCTTTTGTTTCGACACCGAGTCTGCCCATGACGCGGGACACGTTGATTCCTTTTCCGCCCGGGTAGTAGAAGGTCCGTTCTGCGCGGTTCAATTCACCGGCTTCGAATCCATCTACATGCATAATGTAATCAATGGAAGGATTCAATGTACAAGTATAAATCATGTAGTCACAACCTTTATGTTCGTTTTGCTTTGATATTCTTTCAAGTCTTCTCCATCATAGTCTGTCACAATTTCAGCATCCGATAGATCGGAAATCTTAGTGAAGCTGACTTCCCCGAATTTCGAGTGATCAATCAATACATAACGCTTCCGCGAAAAACGGATCGTCGTTTGTTTGATAACAGCTTCTTCAGGATCCGGTGTCGTAAAACCGTCCTCCAGGGTGACGCCGTTCGCTCCCATGAAACAGATATCAAAGCGATACTGCTTCAAGTTATCCAAAGCGCCGGCTCCTATGACTGCGCCGGTCCGGTGTTTGACCCTTCCACCTAAGACGTATGTCGCTATCTGATGGTCATTGAGGGCATCCAGATGGGATAGACCGTTCGTTACAACAGTGATGTCGTTTTGCTTAAGGTACGGAATCATTTCGAATGTTGTGGAACCCGCATCAAGAAATATGCAATCTCCGTCCTGTACAAGGGATGCGGCAAATTTTGCTATGTGAGTTTTTTCTTTGTGAAACTTGGTAGCTTTCTCGCGCATCGTCGGTTCCGTATTCGCAGAGCTCTTCAGGGAGGCACCGCCGTGGACGCGTCTCAGCAACCCTTCCTTTTCCAAATGATCTAAGTCACGACGGATCGTTGATTCAGAAGCACCCGTAGCATCGACCAGTTGTTGTATCTTAGCTGTGTGATTGTTTTTGACTGCTTTCAGGATGAGTTGGTGACGATCTGGCGTGAGCATGCACGATCCTCCTCTCCGATGATTCCTACAACCATAATAAAGTAAGCACTTACATAAAGCAACCAAAAATAATCAAAAACAATCAATAACTTTCAACATTATACACGAAATTCGTCAAAATACGCGAAAAACCTACAAAAAATTTTAGAGTGGAATGGATAATTATCTTGCTGGAACAAGGTGTTTATGCTACATTTAAACTAGTTATTTGTACGTCTTCCGGGAGGTGTTGGATATTATGGAAACACTTGCGATTACTTTATTGACGATTGATACGGTTATTTTGATCATTCTGGTTCTTCTGCAGTCAGGAAAGAGTGCCGGGCTGTCCGGAGCTATTTCCGGCGGAGCGGAACAGCTGTTCGGTAAGCAAAAAGCAAGAGGGATTGATGCAGTCCTTCACAGAGCAACTATCGTGACAGGAGTTCTGTTCTTCGTTTTCGCTTTCTTGGCGACATATATTCTCGGGTAAAACAAAATGATGCACATAAGACCGCGCCTATTTTAAGCGCGGTTTTTCTATTTATTCCCCTGCTTCCATGATCTGCATGCATGGAAAGGAAATGCCACTTCTTCTTGCATTTGATAAAATAGAAACGATTGTGTAAGAGAATGAAATTGCGTAATTAGGACAATGATGAAGGTAAGGAGAGAATGACATATGAAAATCAAACAACCTCAGCCATTTACGTTTGAAGGAGGAGAACGTGCGGTATTATTACTACATGGATTCACGGGGCATTCTGCCGATGTGAGAATGCTGGGACGATTCCTTCAAAAGAACGGATATACGGCTCATGCGCCCATTTACAGAGGGCACGGCCGTGAACTGGAAGCTTTGATCGATGCAAGACCGGAGGATTGGTGGAAGGATGTACAGGATTCCTTAAACCATCTAAGGGATTCCGGTTACGAGAAGATTGCAGTCGCTGGTCTTTCCCTAGGCGGTGTGCTCGGATTGAAAACCGCTTATTCCGAACCGATTAAAGGTCTTGTTACGATGTGTGCACCGATGTTCTTCGATAACGAAAAACAGCTCACACAAGGATTTGAATTCAAAGCAAGACAGTACAAACAACTGGAAGGCAAAGATAAAGAAACGATTGATAAAGAGGTAGCTGAGCTGCTCGATGAATCGTCTGAAATGTTCAAACAACTTGGCGCTTTTATCACAAGCGTACACGATGAAGTCGACCAAATCTACACACCGACTTTCGTTGTCCAGGCTGCACAGGATGACATGATCAACACAGATAGTGCTGACTACATCTATGAGCAGGTGGAAGCAGATCAAAAAGATATTAAATGGTACAAAAACTCCGGGCATGTCATTACGATGGATAAGGAAAAGGAACAGCTTCACGAAGATATACTTGAATTCCTTGAATCATTGGATTGGTCATAAACACCGGAGTCTTGTCCTTCATTTAAAAGGAGGTAAGACAAATTGAGTTCAGAATTAAAGCAGAAGATATTAGATTTATTCCAGGAGCATATTTCCAAACCATTATCCGTCGAAGAATTGCAGGATGCATTGGAACTTGATGGGGCTGATTCATTTAAGGAATTAATGAAGACGCTGAACAGTCTTGAAGAGGAAGGGGAGCTCGTTCGTACTAGGAAAAACCGCTTCGGTCTACCGGAGAAGATGAATTTGATCCGTGGCCGAATCCAAATGCATGCCAAAGGTTTCGCATTCCTCATTCCTGATGAGGAAGACAAAGATGATGTGTACATCCATCATTCCGATTTGAATTCTTCCATGAACAATGACAAAGTACTTGTTCGAATTGAGAAGCGGAAGGAAGATGGAACAAGGCCGGAAGGTGCGGTTATCAGAATTCTTGAAAGAGCGACAACCCGCGTGGTGGGGACCTATGAATCCAGCCGCAATTTCGGTTTTGTCATTGCGGATGATAAACGTATCCCTAATGATATTTTCATTCCGAAGGGACAGACGAATGGTGCGGTGGACGGCCATAAAGTCATCGTCAATATCACCAAATTCCCTGAAGGGCGTATGAGTGCGGAAGGTGAAATTGTTGAAATACTTGGTCACAAAAATGACCCGGGTATCGATATCATTTCCATTATATATAAGCACGGAATTAAGGTGGACTTTCCGGAAGAAGTGCTGCAGCAGGCAGCGGATACACCGGAGACAATCAGTGAAGATGAAATTAAGAACCGTCGGGATCTTCGTGATGAAACGATCGTTACGATTGACGGGGCGGATGCGAAGGACTTGGATGACGCGGTTACAGTGAAGAAACTGGATAACGGCCATTTCAAACTCGGTGTTCATATCGCAGATGTTTCCTATTATGTCAAAGACGGATCTCCTATTGATAAAGAAGCGAGGGAACGCGCGACCAGTGTGTATTTGGTGGATCGGGTTATTCCTATGATTCCTCACCGGTTATCGAATGGAATCTGCTCTCTGAATCCTCAGGTGGACAGGTTGACGTTGTCCTGCGAGATGGAAATCGACAGCAGCGGTGAAGTAGTCCAACATGAAATTTTCCAAAGTGTGATCAAGACAAATGAACGAATGACATATAAAGATGTAAACAGCATTCTTGAAGATGAGGATGAGGAACTCATTAAGAAATATGAGAGCCTTGTACCGATGTTCCGGGAAATGGAAAGACTGGCCAGCACGCTGCGCGGAAAACGCATGGGACGCGGAGCTATCGATTTCGATTTCAAAGAAGCCGGCGTCGTTGTGGACGAAGAAGGAAAAGCAGTCGATGTCAAGCTTCGGGAACGGTCGGTGGCAGAGCGTTTGATTGAAGAATTCATGCTTGCAGCCAACGAAACCGTTGCGGAGCACTTCCACTGGATGGAGGTCCCTTTCATTCACCGGATTCACCAGGACCCGGATGAAGAGAAACTGCAAAAGTTCTTTGAATTTGTAGCAAACCTGGGCTATGTCGTGAAAGGCTCTGCCGAGAGTGTTCACCCGCAGGCGCTGCAGAAAGTGTTGGAAGAAGTCAAAGGGACGCAGGAAGACATGATCATATCAAAACTGATGCTCAGATCCATGCAGCAGGCTAAGTATGATCCGCAGAGCCTTGGACACTTCGGTCTTGCAACGGATTTCTATACGCACTTTACATCTCCGATCCGCCGTTACCCGGACTTAATTGTGCATCGCCTGATCCGCACTTACCTTGTAGAAGATAAGCTGGATTATAAGACGCGTAAGCATTGGAAAGATCAAATGCCGGAGATCGCCCGCCATTCGTCCGAAATGGAACGGGCGGCAGTTGATGCCGAACGGGAAACAGATGATTTGAAAAAAGCGGAATTCATGCAGGATAAAATCGGGGAAGAGTTTGAAGGTGTCATCAGTTCCATCACCAGTTTCGGTATGTTCGTTGAATTACCGAATACAGTGGAGGGCCTTGTTCATGTTAGTACTTTAACAGATGATTACTATTCCTTCCACGAAAACCAGTTCGCTATGATTGGAGAAAGGACCGGGAACGTCTTCCGTATTGGAGATGAAGTCACCATCCGTGTGACGAATGTAAATCTTGATGAACGGGTTGTGGATTTCGAAATTGACGGTATGAAGCCCCGTAAACAGCGTCCCCGTCCGGAGCGTCCAAAGCAGATTAAATCCAAAGGACCGGAACGGAAGAAAGATAAGAAGAAAAACAAGCAAAAAGGAAACAAACCATTTTATAGAAATAAAGGCGTTCCTAAAAAAGGAAGCAAGAAAAAGAAAAAATAACAAAAAAGCCGTCCATTGCGGACGGCTTTTTTGTTTAGGCACTGAGTTTGTTCTGTACGTTCTCGATGTCTTTTTCGTTGAGGTGACGGGCAGAGGTCTTTAGGTCTACATCGACATAGCGCGCCCATTGAGGCAGCTCCTGCTCGTCGATCAAATGATTGTTCAAAACCTCGCCGTTGTGTTCTGCGCAGATTTGGTAGGAAACGAACAGTCTGCCCTGCATCAGTTCACGATCGTGAGAAACGGAAACGATCGTCCAGCGGTCTTTTTCTACCTGCTCCCAGTCGTCTGCGAGAGCGTCTGTCGTGGAGAGTTGATAGATAGCCGGTTCATTGTGATCGAAGAAGCTTATCGTTCCTTGTTCGTCTTTTGTTATATATCCAGCACTTGTCCATGAAGTACGTCGTAATGCATTACCTTCGTCCAACAGCTGTACGGCTTGAATAAAGTTCATTTTATCATTTATCCTTTCTGGAGAAGAAGTTTCACCATCAGGATTTTAAAGACTAAACCCACTCGTGTCAATACTTACAGGTTGATTTCATTAAAAAGTCAAGATGGTTCCGCTTCCATTGTCCGTACAGGATCCAAGGGTCCTGAAATTCAAAGGCAGTCGTGTTTGGGATGGTTTGGAAGCCTGCTTCGGTAAAGTCAAACCAGCACCCATCATTTTCGCTGTTCTTCTTCCAGTACTCCAGCACGGTTTCATAAAAACCGGGTTGATGAAAAGCATCATCCCAACTGTATTTCACATGGGCATATGCTTCACCTTTTACATCATTTCTAATGATCATAAAACGATCCTCTGCTTTGTTTATGTAGAAAGAGGAAGCTTTCATGTAAGCATCTGTAAAGAATACCTCGTCGTAGGGAAGGGGATAGTAGCATTCATAAGGGAAAACCTTTGAAGCGTACTGCATCAGAAGGCTGCGTTTATGAGAGGGATCGGTGACTTCCTCCCAGACAGGCCCTGGTGTGTGCCCTTTCAAGTGCTCTGGTTTCTTAAGAATGACGGCATGAGTAACCGATTCACCGTGAAAACCGAGTTTGGAAAATACTCTTCTCGCTGCTTTGTTGTTTATTTGTGTGTGCCCTCCGAACCAACGGATATTCTCATTTATTTGAAAATCTTCAATAACGCGGGAAAGCAGGTTGGTGGAGCAGCCCTTTCCTTGGTGCCGTCGGTCACTCCGCAGCCGCCCCAGCATCGCATAACGTCCCTTGCCATATAGACTGATGCCGCAGATGGAAAGGAGGGCATCGTCTTCAAACATCCCGTACAAGTACTCGCTATCCGATTCCACTAAACGTGGAAAGATACGCAGCACGTAATCATCTTCTATTCCTGTATCCATTCGCTTAAAGACATCATAGTCGTTTCGTGTTAAGCGCCTTATATCAGCCATCGCTTGTTCTCCTTTTCTATATATACATCCATCTTCTCATATGCCGTTTAAAGAAGTCTATTCTAATAAATCAGATAATTGCGACGTTCGTTTGGAATTGGAAACAACGGGTACATTTGGTACAATAGAAGGTACGCGAAAGAGGAGGAAAGCTTATGCCTAAGGGAAACGGAAAGACATTAGCACAAAATAAAAAAGCACGTCATGATTACCATATAGAAGAGACGTTTGAAGCGGGCATTGTCCTTCAGGGCACGGAGATCAAGTCGATCCGTAATGGACGCCTAAATTTGAAAGACAGCTTCGCCCGGATTAATAAAGGGGAAGTGTTTCTCCATAACATGCATATTTCGCCTTATGAACAGGGGAACATCTTCAATCACGACCCGACTCGGGCGCGTAAACTGCTTCTGCACCGAAAAGAAATCAACCAGCTTATTGGTCAGACCCAGCAGAAAGGGTATTCGGTCGTACCGCTCAAAGTCTATATAAAAAACGGGGTAGCGAAGGTTTTAATTGGACTCGGTAAAGGGAAGAAGAAATATGACAAACGGGAAGACTTGAAGCAGAAACAGCAGAAGCGGGAAATTGACCGCGCCATGAAAGACAGCCTGCGGTAGCTCCGGGTTGAAAAAATAAATGTTTCTGTTATAATAATATTTGTCGTCAATATGACATTGGATACAGCTTGACTGTACTCCCTTTTAATCCTAACGGGGACGTTACGGATTCGACGGGGATAGGTCGAGCTCGGGTCGCGAGTCGAGCGACGTCTCGTAAACCGTCATTTGCCTATAATAACTGGCGAATCTAAACAAAACCTAGCTGTAGCTGCGTAAGTAGTCTATAGCTGATCCTTCCCGGCATCGCCCATGTGCTGGATGAAGGGTCTCAAACTGAAGTGGGCTACGCGTTTCTCCACCGCCTGAGGAGAGACGAAGAGACTAATCAGGCTAGCTCCTCGGAAGCCTGTTGATAGGCCGAAGAGGTAGTGAATGATAATATATCAACTACGCCCGTAGAAGCCCGAGTGCCGATATCTCCGGACGTGGGTTCGACTCCCACCGTCTCCACCAATACATACTATTGGTGGTTTTTTTATGCTTAAAAAACAGAAAGCTGCCCCTGAAGGAGCAGCTTTTTTTATTCTCTTGTCACAGGCAGCGTCATGCAGCGTATTCCACCACCGCCTTTTTCCAGTTCATCAACATCAATTTCAATCAGCCGCTTCTTTCGGAAGACATCTTCTTTAAGAATTTTTTTGTTGGCTTTCGTACTGATCAGGATGGTTTCCGGATCCAAATTAAGAAAGTTAATATCTGCGACAGTATGCTTTACATCATCGGTCCACACGGGGGAATAACCGTGACGCTCAAGGAAGGGGCCTGTCATCATATACGAAGCACCATCCTCCTTCCATACTTCCACAGGAAAGAAACGCATGTAGCTTTTGCAGAGGATGGAAGTCGCACCTATGATGGCGCAGTTCATATCCAAGTGCATTTCCGCTCCTTGTCGGGGCAGATCAATGATACCGACTTCTGAGAATCCGCTTGCAAGCAGTCGATCTTTCAAAAGTCGTGCGCTCTCGTGACTGGAGCGTAATCCTACATTGATAAAGACGGCATCTCTGCTGAGAAGGAGAACATCTCCAAATTCGAGCGCGTGCAGAGGATCGTTCCAGTCAACAGAATATTGGTCAGGACTTGTCCATTTCTCAAAAAGAGGATGCGCAAGCCGGTATTCCGGCCGTCTTAGAGAGGTGCCAGCTTCACCAGGGATGAATATCGATCCGAAACTGCAGGCAAGATCTCTTGTGAAATAACGGTTGATTAATTGTTTATGGGTGTTTTGGTCCTCTTTAGACAAGTAATTGCAGTAGTTGATCACTTCCACACCCTCTGTCTTCATCGCATCCACCATGCCTTCGAAAGAGGCCCTAGCTTTGTCGGATTGGACGGGCTTTTCCCACTGCACATAATCCGCAGTTTTCTGATCGGGAATATCGAGACAGGATGGTGTACAGACGATGACAGTCTTCAAACGATCAAATTCATTCCAGCAGTTCGGATTCAGCATAACACGTTCCCCCTGGTCATTTTTAAATTTAGTTTGTCCCTACGTGCTTTATCCATTCGTTTACATAAACTTCTCATTTCCCCTAAGACTAAGAAATAAAAAGGGGGAGAAAACCGTGGATGGAAAGCTGACTTGGTGGCAGATGTCCTTCATAGGCGTGGGCTGTATTATCGGAACAGGATTTTTCTTAGGGTCAAGCATAGCGATAGAACTGGCCGGGCCGTCGGTCCTTGTTTGTTATCTGGCAGCCGGAATCGGTACCTATATCGTTTTTCACGCCCTTGCTTCTATGACGGCACACCATCCAGAGAAAGGGTCCTTCCGTACGTATGCGAAACAGGCATTTGGAACGTGGGCGGGATTTGGGAACGGTTGGCTGTACTGGTGCTCCGAAATGCTTATTATGGGGAGTCAATTAACTGCCTTAGCAATATTCGCCAGGTTCTGGTTCCCGAATGTGCCTCTTTGGTTGTGTGCGGCCTGTTTCGCGGTGCTTGGTCTGAGTGTGTTGTGGATCGGTACACAATTAATTGAGAAACTTGAGAATATATGTGGGCTGATTAAATTGGCAGCACTCGTCATGTTTCTTATCTTAGCGATTGTCGCTCTCTTCGGGGGCTTTGAGGAATCCGCCGGACAAACCCTTTCCTCTCCGCTGGAAGAATTTTTCACGCAGGGGTTCAACGGGATATGGGCAGCTCTGATCTTTTGTTTTTATGCCTTTGGTGGAATAGAAGTGATGGGGCTGATGGCAAAGGAATTAAAAGATCCTAAGGACGCATTAAGGTCGGGTAAGTGGATGCTTCTTGCGTTGACGGTCCTCTATATTCTGGGGTTCTGGCTTGTTATGGAGATTGTTTCGTGGGCAGCGATATCGCCCGATGAGAGTCCTTTTCTTTCGGCCTTGAAGACGTTCTCCCTTCCGTTGGTCCCTGATATCTTCAACGGTCTTTTGATTGTTGCCGGATTTTCGACGATGGTCGCCTCGCTGTATGCTGTCACTACGATGTTAATGACTTTAAGTGAGGAGGGGGATGCTCCGGCTCGGTTTAAGGAAGAGAAATCGGGAAGGGTTTCCGGAGCAGCATTCTTGCTTACTGTGATCGTGGTCGCCGCTTCGGTTATTCTCGCCGTCTGGCTGCCTGAGACGATCTTCGAGTATATCACCACGGCTGCGGGACTGCTCCTTCTTTATAACTGGGCATTCATCCTCCTCTCTTATTATAAATTAATGGCTCGGGCATGGTTTGCCAAGATCAGGGTTACAACCGGTCTCCTGCTTCTATTGTCAGCGGTGACAGGTACACTTCTTGAAAAGATTGCAAGAACCGGCTTTTATGTAAGTCTGCTGTTTCTCATTGTGATCGCAATTGCCACCTATATAAAGCAAAAACAGTCTCCGATCATGAAGTCATGATCGGAGACTGTTCCATTTCTGTTTCATTGCCATAAACGGGCACTTAGAAGGCGAGGTATTCTCTTCTGCCAGGAAATATTGTTTCCATTCGTGGTTATTCTCTTCTCCGTACCACTTAAGGGAAGGGTGGATAGGGAGGTCATCATAAATAGAAAGACGTTTCCTTATAACATTCTGCAGTTTTCTCCCTAGCGGAGTGGAGGCGTTTATTTTTTCAAATACAAAGCGGGGCTGGAAGGCGAGAAGCAGATAAGGAAAGTGTCTGCTCTTCCTTCGTTCGTGAGCGGGAGTCGCGCAGAAAGCGAAGTAAGGCTCTCCGTCGTAACAGAATTCCCAGGCAGGATCTGATGGGTCAAGTGGGATATGTTCGGGCCATTCTCTTTCGTCCGCAGCGTGACATTCATTTAGAAGGTTCCAGAACAACGACTCATAATCTTTGATTTGATAAGAATGGAGGCAAGGCTCACACAAAACGACAAGAGAAGCGTAATCACCCGTTTCTCTTGAAATTGTTCCGTATTGCTTTAAAATTTGTCCAAGTGTTTCCGGCGCAGCGGATCCGCTTGGATCGGATAAAAATGCGAACCGCAGCATATCCGCTTTGAATCCTTGGATACCGGGAACACATGGATAGGGGCTCTCTCTGGAGAGCATCAATTCGGAAAAGCTTGTGAAGGCTTTAGACTGCCAAGTGGTTCGTTCCGGAGCATTCTCCAGTTCTGTTTTTCTGTAAAGCATAAACAAGCGCGCTCCTTCCTGGGGATACATACCTATCGTATGGAAGGAGGAGAATGCGGGTGTTTGTCTATCCAAAAATCATTCGGTATGCTTGAAAGCCAAAATACACTCCGAAGCCCATCAGCATGATTCCGGACGTAATGGATACGCCGCGAAGCAGTCGTCCGGTGAGTAGACGGCGTGCGCCGGATGCGGCGAGTGCCATCAGGATGTCCCATAACATGATGCCGAGAAATATGCCGCCGCTGTATAGAAGTATCTCTGCGTCATCATATCTGGACGAAACCTCGGCGAGAATGGAACCGTAAATCCCCATCCAAAACAGAATGTTCAAAGGATTTGTCAGGGCCATAAGGAAGCCTGTCCGAAACGATTTCCTTTTCGAGCTGCCGGATATGTGCTCCTCTTCGTTCCACCCTCCGGAGGAGTGGATACTTTCCACTCCCGTATAGAGAAGAACGAAAGCCCCGAACGACCAGAGGAAGCTCTTAACAAGAGGGAAATCGACATACTGGGCCAGTCCAAGATAAATAAGCAGCATAAACAGGGCATCTGCTGCCATCGCTCCGATTCCGACAAGCCATGCATGGAGAAAACCGTAACGAACTCCTTTGTCCAACTGGGCGGCGTTAATAGGACCGAGGGGAGCGGATAGGGAGATGCCGAGTAGTATGTAACTGAAAAACATCCAATTCCTCCTTTATGGGAGCGGTTGTTTCTATTATACGATGCTTCTTTTCAACATATGAAAGAGGAAAGAGGCCCGGGCAGCCGGATCTCTTTCCTGTAGATCAGTGCATTTGGTTTTGGGACTGCACCGTCGAATAGCTTTGCAGCATTTGATTCATGTCCTGCTGCTGCAGCTGCGGCACTTGGTAATAGGCATGTTTGTTCTGATAAAGAAAAATCTCATAGCTCATTTCGATGAAGTTGGGAACGCTGTCTGCGATGACACGACGAAGAACGGGGTTTGTCATCTCAAGCGCGGTCATAGAAAGGAGTGTTGCAAGTCCTTTCGTTTGGCCGAGCATATAGGCGGAAAGACCATTCTCCGAAAGATCATTGACAGACTGATTCGGCTTTTTCGGTTGCCCAGGCTTGATACCATAGACGACTTCATTACTCTGCTGCATTTTATACTGCTGTGTGTCTACAGATGGATCCTGTCCGCTGCGGAAGCTTTCCACAATGGAATTGTAGAGCTGAGTGACGAACATTTCCTGACGCTTTAAAATATCCCTCAACTCTTGATCCTTTATATGCTGGTCGTACATTTGATACTGGTCGAGCATCGTTATGATTCCAGCAATGACTTCATGAGCGTCAAACAGCTCATGCCCTCCATGGGCCTGGCTCGTATGGTTCGTCGGCATTTGCGCCTGTTGTTGGGCTTGGTTTTGAGTTACGTTCATGGATACATCCTCCTTAAGATCTTGGTACATCTTATGGATTCCCAAGCTGGCTGTATTCATGAATAGTAAATGATGCATAGTATTTTGGAAGCGATTTCAGCGCATGTATGGACAAGCTGTCTGAAAATGGTATACAATTATAAATAAGTGATTACATAAAAGGGAGTAAATGCAATGAAACCGTTGATGAAGAGAATATTCGTTGTTCTTATATCCGTTATGACATTGGGGATGTATGTCCCTCCCATTCATATAGATGCAGATGCTGCAGAGAAGAAACATATCGCAGGGGAAGGGTCCATTAAAGAACAGAGCGGCCTTCTTTCCGAAGAAGAACTTGATTTAGACGCACCGCCGTTCGAAGCGCAGACATCAGAGCAGCGTATTCAACAATTAACGGAGTCTGCGAAGTCACAGACGGTGATCAAGATGGGACCAAGAATTATTGAAAAAGTGGACGCTGATATGACTTCGGAGATTCTTCCGAAAATAGAAGAGGTCGTCACAGATCTTTTGGTGAACGCCGGGGATGAAGAAGTACCATATTTGGAGATAACAGAAGAGCCGACAGCAGGTTATGGAGAGAAGATATTTAATGTATATAACCAACGGACAAAAGAAGAAATAGCCAGATTCCATGTCCGCAGAGATAAACGGCCGGGCGAAGGGTACTGGTTCAATTTCCATTACCATTTGAAAGATGATCAATTTGTTAAGCACCATCAAATCGGTGAGGTATTCTGGGAGAAGAATACTCCCCCGAAATGGATGTCCTAAGTATTTTATTTCTTACCTGAGTGAAGTATGAGGCGTGATAAAAAAAGGAGGCCGTAACAGGGCCTCCTTTTTTAGTTCTGTTCCTTTATAAAATCCGTTTGCGACCAACACCTGTTCATTTGAATTCCGTGGCCCTCTGCGTACTCATCACCCCAGCGGCACATCGCGTACAAAGCAGGCTGCAGACCGCGGCCGAGATCTGTCGTTGTATATTCTACCCGCGGGGGTACCTCATCATAAACAGTGCGTTCCACCAAGCCGTGTTCTTCCAATTCCCTTAATTGCTGTGCCAGCATCTTACGTGTGATTCCCGGCACGGATCGCTGCAGTTCGTTGAAACGCTTCGTACCCTCGTTCAAGTTCCATAACAGAAGCACCTTCCATTTCCCTCCAATGATATCGATGACGAGATCGATGGCGCATGTATATTCCGGTTGTAATTTCTTCATATTCATTCCTCCAAAAAAACCGCCTATGTTACTGTCTGGTAACTACGTTACGGAAAAGTGCCTTCTTGTCCGCAGACCGGCATCTGTTTTAGTATAGAGGATGAAAGTGTGAATGTTAAATAAAGGAGTGTCATCATGAAAGCACTGGTTCTTAAGAATAAAAATAAATGGCGTGAGATGCAGATAGAAGAAGTGATTACCCCGGATCCTGGCAATGGAGAAGTACTGGTGGAGGTACAGGCGGTAGGACTGAATCCAGTGGACTATAAAACAGGTACGAACGGCAACCCGTCATGGAGTTATCCTCATATTCTCGGGTTGGACGTTGCGGGTACGATTGCCGGGGTCGGAGAGGATGTACAGGGATGGAAAGTTGGAGACCCGGTCGTCTATCACGGGGATCTGCGCAGGAGCGGAGGATACTCGGAATTTGATGTAGCAGATGCGGATATTCTGTCCCGCATTCCGTCGGGAGTGTCTTTTGCTGAAGCGGCTGCTCTTCCTACAGCGGGATATACAGCTTACCAGGCTGTCCATCGGAAGCTTCCTTTAGATCGTGTGAATTCTCTCTTGATTCACGCCGGGGCCGGAGGAGTAGGTGGATTCGCTGTTCAACTGGCCAAACTGGCAGGCAAGACCGTTTATACGACAGCATCGGAACACAACCATGAATATGTCCGTTCTTTAGGGGCTGATGGAGTCATTGATTATCGTCAGGAAGATGTTCATACCAAGATTATGGAATGGACAGAGGGACGAGGGGTGGATGCGGTTATTGATACGGTCAGCCGGGATAATGCAACGGCCTCTCTTGATTCCATTGCCTATATGGGGCATATCGTTTATATAGCGGGTGCACCTGATTTCACAAAGGTTAAGCCGTTCACCAGTGTCGTTTCTTATCATGAAGTGGCATTGGCTGCCAATCATAAAGCTGGTCGGGAAGCAAGAAAAGATCTCGGTATGATAGGAGATGCTATGCTCCGATTCGTTGCCGATAAGAAACTCTCTCCAATGCTGAAGGATACTGTTGCCATGGAAGAAGTTCCGGCTGCACTGGAAAGGCTGTCTGAGAGACACGTTAATGGAAAACTTGTAGCGGTGTGGAAATAATAGAAAAAAGGCTGTGCAGCTGCACAGCCTTCTTTTTTTATTCTTTATCTTCTCCGATAATCCGTACTTCCCTTTCCAATTCCACGCCGAACTTCTGCTTCACTGTTTTCTGTACGTGCTCGATGAGGGAGATATAATCGGAGGTGGATGCATTATCTTTATTGACGATAAAACCGGCATGTTTCTTGGAAACTTCCGCTCCACCGATGTTCGTACCTTGAAGGTCGCTGTCCTGAATCAGCTTTCCTGCGAAATATCCAGGCGGACGTTTGAATACACTTCCGCACGAAGGGTATTCCAACGGCTGCTTCGATTCACGCTTGTAAGTCAGGTCGTCCATGACTTCTTTGATTTCTTCGTAGGACGCAGGTTTTAAGTGGAACGTCGCTTCTACTACGATGTCCCCGTTTGCAGCAATATTGCTGGTCCTGTAATCAAGGTCCAGCTCGGAAGCGAGTCGTTTCACGAGGTTCCCTTCTTTGTCAACAACGTAGGCGTAGTCAAGCACATCCTTGACCTCCCCGCCATAGGCTCCTGCATTCATATACAAGGCTCCTCCGACGGTACCTGGAATGCCGCAGGCGAATTCTAAACCGGACAATTTCTCCTCCAAAGCGAAGCGGGAGGCATCAATGATTCGTGCTCCACTCTGTGCGACAAGAACGCCGCCTTCAGAAGAAATGTTGTCCAGATGCTTCAAGTTGATTACAATGCCGCGAATGCCGCCGTCTTTAATAATTAAATTAGATCCATTACCCAGGAGTGTCAGGGGAATATCCTCCTCGTTGGACAACCGGACGACGTGCTGCACTTCCTCGAAAGTCGTCGGAGTGATAAAGAAGTCCGCCTTCCCTCCAAGCTTCGTATATAGATGATCTTTGAGCATCTCGTCGACTTTTACATTGTCTTCTTTCACGAGATCCAAAAGTTTATGGTACAGCTTTTCCTTTTTATTCATAAAAAAACACCATTCCTATTTGAGATGTATTCCTTCCAAACCATTCGTTCCAAAGCGCACTTATTCTCCTACCAGTTTATGAAGGGCGATAAGGAAACGTTCAATAAGCGATATAATCACGATATTTATTCTAACATAAATGACCGTAGTAGTTGGGTAGGAATTTGTTTGGGCGTATTTGGCACGAATAGGCGTGTGCACACAAGGCAATCTATGTCTGTAAGGGAGGTGTGTAAGATGGCCCTTGATGTCAGATGCGAAGTACGCAACTGTGTACACAACCGGGACGGCAAAGCCTGTGGTGCAGATGAAATTTTTGTCGTCAGCCACTCTGGAAAGAAAGCCAGTGACAGCAAAGAAACAGATTGTAAGACGTTCGAACCTGCGAGTTTGTAATGTTGAGAAGGCCTGCTTTTGACAGCAGGCTTTTTTTTCATTTTTTTCGGAAGAAGAAAGCGCTTAACCAATGCTGAAAGTTCCTTATTTTCTGAAAAGTCATTGCCATTTCATGCTCTTGTTAGTATCATCATGGTAAGTTGTTTTCATAAGAAAAATCGACAAGAAATTCATAAGCCAGGATGGAAAGGGTGTCAGCATTGGAGAAGACAAAAAAAGATTTACGGATAAAGAGTAAAGTCATCAGTGAAGGTGTAAACAGAGTTCCAAACCGCTCGATGCTGCGTGCAGTCGGATTTACAGACGAAGATTTCAAAAAGCCGATGATCGGTATTGCCAGTACTTGGAGTGAAGTGACTCCGTGTAACGTACATATAGATAAATTGGCACGGGAAGCCAAGGACGGGGCGCGCGATAACGGAGGCGCACCGATGATATTCAATACGATTACCGTTGCAGATGGTATTGCTATGGGACATGAGGGAATGTTCTACTCCCTTCCAAGTCGTGAAGTGATCGCAGATTCCATTGAAACCGTAACGAATGCCGAGCGTCTAGACGGTATCGTTGCCATAGGCGGCTGTGACAAGACGACTCCGGGGTGTCTTATTTCCATTGGTAGAATGAATATTCCTTCCGTCTATGTATACGGAGGAACCATACAGCCGGGTAAATTGAATGGTGAAGACATCGATATCGTCTCCTCTTTCGAAGCAGTCGGCCAATATCACGAAGGAACAATCGGAGAGGAAGAGCTGCACAAAGTAGAGTGTCATGCCTGTCCAGGCGCCGGTGCATGTGGAGGTATGTACACAGCTAATACTATGGCTTCAGCCGTGGAAGCTCTTGGAATGAGTATTCCAGGTTCTTCTTCTACGCCTGCAGTGAATGACTATAAAGAATCAGAATGTAAACAGGCTGGAGAATTGGTCATTGAACTGTTGGAGAAAGATATCTATCCTCGAGACATTATGACAAAAGAAGCGTTTGAGAACGCTATTACCGTCGTTATGGCTCTTGGGGGATCCACCAATGCGTTTCTTCACCTGCTGGCCATTGCCCATTCAGCCGGTGTCGACTTGACGCTGGATGACTTTGAGCGGGTCAGACAGGAAGTTCCTCACATTGCTGATATGAAGCCGAGCGGTAAATACGTCATGCAGGACCTTTACGAGGCGGGTGGCGTACCTGCAGTTATGAAGCTTCTTCTTGAAGAAGGGCTGCTTCATGGGGATTGTCTGACAGTAACAGGTAAAACGGTGGCAGAGAACCTTGCGGAGGTTCCTTCTTTGAAAGAAGGCCAGCAGGTCATCGTACCGTTTGATAAACCGATTAAACCTAAAGGCCCATTGGTTGTCATGAAGGGGAATCTGGCACCGGAAGGCGCTGTTGCAAAAATGTCCGGTCAGAAGATCAGCCGCTTTGAAGGGCCTGCCCGTGTCTTTGACGGAGAGGACGCAACGACAGAAGCTATCGTTAATGATGAAGTAAAAGCCGGAGATGTGATCGTAATTCGCAATGTAGGACCAAAGGGCGGACCTGGAATGCCGGAAATGCTGTCTATTACAGCGATGATTGTCGGGAAAGGTTTAAATGGGAAAGTCGCTTTAATGACAGATGGACGCTTTTCCGGAGGATCCCACGGGTTCGTCATCGGACACGTGGCTCCGGAAGCATATGTAGGTGGACCGATCGGTCTTCTGCAGGACGGTGACATCATCACCATTGACAGTGACACGCAGCAGATCAATGTAGATCTAAGCGAAGAAGAGTTCGAACGTCGCAGACAGGGGTGGATGAAACCGGAGCCCAAGCATACATCCGGGGTTCTTGCCAAGTACGCCCGTCTCGTCTCTTCTTCTGCAAAAGGTGCGGTAACAGATTTAGATTTGGAATAAGCCTAGACAAGGGATCGTTGTTCAGACGATCCCTTATTTTATTTACAGAGAGGAGCAGTCCAATTGAAGGTATTACTAATTAGACACGGTGTTACCTCATGGAATAAAGAAAAGAGGGCACAAGGGTCGGCGGATATCCCATTGGATGAAGAAGGGAAAGCCCAGGCACGGATGCTTGCCGCCCGACTCAAAGGGGAGAAATGGGATGTTCTATGTGCCAGTCCGTTATTACGGGCAGTGGAAACTGCCGAAATTATTCAGGACAGCGTCGGTGCCCCCGTTTTTTATACCGATGAAAGGCTTAAAGAAGTGGACGGCGGTCAAATCGAAGGAACGACGGAAGAAGAGCGGGTGGCCCGCTGGGGGAAAGAATGGCGAGGGATCGACCTTGGAATAGAGAAGCCGGATAAGATCATGGAGCGTACGCAAGACTTTATGGCCGCTCTATTAAATAAGTCAAAAGGAAAACGGGTGATCGTCGTCACACACGGAGGCTGGATTGGGAACTGGTTGAAAGCAGAAGAAGTGGAAGGTGTGGAAGGGAATCTGGATAATACATCATTGACCGAACTGGAGTGGCGAGACGGAAACTGGCTGTGCCACACCTTCAACTGCGTCCGACATTTATCTGATTGAGCGGTCCCTTTTAAGGGATCGCTTTTTTGTGTGGAAATGCCTAAATAGAAATTTCTTCAAAAAAAGGGTTGCATAATCCATCAACCGAATATAAACTGTTACATAACAGATAAACAAAATAAAATCTGTTATAAAAGAGGAGGAATTATAATGAATAAGCAGAAGAAACAAACCGGTACCCTTTGTCCGCAGTGTGGTAGTAACGTGGAAGGACATATCTATACTTATATGATGGAATGTGATCGCTGCCTTTCTAAGAAAGAGGAATAGCATGCACTTTCTGTTATATAACAATCGTAAAATTAATTTAATGTTTTATTACAGTTGAGGGGGAGAAGGATGGAAATAGAATTGTCGGGAATATCCTGTACAGGGATCATGGAGGAGCGTTTTGAAGTAGTCCTTTCCGATGGTGCTGTGCAATTTTTACAACAGCTCCATGAACGTTTTAATGACAGACGACAGGAATTGCTTCAAAAGAGGAGGGAAAGGGAGGCTCTTCTGGAGAAAGGAGAGCTTCCTGACTTTCTTGAAGAGACCGAATCCATAAGAAGATCTGATTGGAGAGTAAGTCCGGTCCCAAAGGATTTAGAGGATCGTCGTGTGGAGATGACAGGGCCCGTAGACAGAAAAATGATCATTAACGGATTGAATTCAGGAGCAAAAGTTTTCATGGCCGACTTCGAAGATGCCCATTCTCCGACTTGGTCAAACACGATAAACGGGCAGATCAACTTAATGGACGCGGTGAATCGGGATATACGATTTACGAACGAATCGGGTAAAGTTTACCAGCTCCATGAACATCCGGCCGTTCTCATGGTCCGGCCGCGCGGCCTTCATTTGGATGAAAAGCATCTGTTGTATAACGGGGCACCGATGGCGGCAAGCTTCGTAGATTTTGGTCTCTACATGTATCACAATGCAAGGAAGCTCATCCAAGACGGGTCCGGCCCTTATTTTTATTTGCCGAAACTTGAAAGTCACCTGGAGGCAAGATTATGGAACGATGTATTTCTATTTACGCAGGAATTCCTTGGCATAAGCCGTGGGACAGTGAAAGCGACGGTGCTGATTGAAACGATCATGGCAGCATTTGAAATGGATGAAATTCTCTATGAGCTGAAAGAACATTCAGCAGGTCTCAACTGTGGGCGCTGGGATTATATTTTCAGCTACTTGAAGAAGATGAAAAGCCGGGATGTTGTCCTCCCGGATCGGTCGACTATTACAATGACCGTGCCATTTATGCGGGCTTATTCCCAACTGACTATTCAAACCTGTCATAGAAGAAAGATTCATGCTATGGGAGGGATGGCTGCCCAAATACCCGTGAGAGATGATGCAAACCTAAACGCACTTGCCTTTGAAAAAGTCAGGAAGGATAAGGAGCGAGAGGTGAAGGATGGTCACGACGGGACGTGGGTCGCCCACCCGGGCATGGTACAGACTGCCATGGATGTTTTTAACAAATATATGCCTTCCAATAATCAAATCGACAGGCAGGATGAATGGAAGTCGATCACAAGAGAACAGTTGTTGGAAGAACCTGTAGGCGATATATCCGAAGGTGGGCTCCGGCTCAATATAAATACAGGCATTCAATATGTTGCTTCCTGGCTGTCAGGGCGAGGTGCGGCACCAATTCACCACTTGATGGAAGATGCCGCTACTGCAGAAATTTCGAGAGCTCAAGTATGGCAGTGGATTCGTCATCCAAGAGGAGTGCTTATGGATGGACGTAAGATAACACTTGCGTTGTATCATTCTCTGAAAGAGGAAGAAATGAATACGATTCGCAGGGAAGTGGGCGAAGATGTATTTAAGAAAGGGCGGTTTGAAGAAGCCGGGGATTTGTTTGATGAGTGGGCAGAGCAGGAGGAACTGGAAGAGTTTCTGACTTGGAAAGCTTATGAAAAATTATAAGGGAGATGAGAGGTTATGAAGGAAAGAGCGGAGCGTTTGCAGCGGACATGGGAAAATGAGGATAGGTGGAAGGGTGTCAATAGACCGTATACAGCAGAAGAGGTTATCAAACTGCGCGGGTCCTTGGATATTCAACATACCCTTGCAGCAAGAGGTGCTGATAAGCTTTGGGGGATGTTGAAGGAAGATGGATATGTTCATGCTCTTGGAGCCTTGACAGGAAATCAAGCTATGCAGCAGGTAAAAGCAGGTTTAAAAGCGATCTATCTTAGTGGATGGCAGGTAGCGGCGGACGCAAATCTTTCCGGGCATATGTATCCGGATCAAAGCCTGTATCCTGCGAACAGCGTTCCGCAAGTGGTGAAGAGAATCAATCAGGCGCTTCAACGGGCTGATCAGATCCACCATATGGAGGGAGATAACTCTATTGATTGGTTTGCTCCGATTGTCGCTGATGCGGAAGCGGGATTTGGAGGGCAGCTGAACGTTTTTGAGCTAATGAAAGGCATGATTGAAGCGGGAGCATCGGCTGTCCATTTTGAAGATCAGCTTTCTTCCGAGAAAAAATGTGGTCATCTCGGTGGAAAGGTGCTCTTACCGACGCAGACGGCTGTGAAAAACCTTATCTCTGCAAGGCTTGCCGCGGACGTGATGGGGGTCCCAACCATCATTATTGCTCGAACGGATGCGAATGCAGCAGAGTTGATTACCAGCGATATCGACGGAGAAGACGCAGCCTTCCTGACAGGAGAACGGACGCCGGAAGGATTCTTTAAAACAAAAGCAGGTATTGACCAGGCCATTGCCAGGGGGCTTGCTTATGCTCCTTACGCGGACTTGATCTGGTGCGAAACATCGGAACCGAACTTGGAGGAAGCGCGAAGGTTTGCGAATGCGATTCATGAGCAGTATCCCGGAAAGCTGCTTGCTTATAACTGCTCTCCTTCGTTTAATTGGAAGAAAAAGCTGAAAGACGAGACGATAGAACACTTTCAAGAACAGCTTGGCGAAATGGGGTATAAGTTCCAGTTTGTTACCCTTGCCGGTTTCCATTCTTTAAATCATGGAATGTTCGAGCTTGCCAGGCAATATAAAGATCGAGGAATGGCGGCTTATTCTGAACTGCAGCAGGCGGAATTCGCCAGTGAAGTTCACGGTTATTCTGCTACAAGGCATCAGCGGGAGGTGGGAACCGGCTATTTTGATGAAGTCGCTCAGGTAATAACAGGAGGCACTTCTTCGACAACCGCTTGGAAAGGTTCCACAGAGGCAGAGCAATTCACAGAAGAGCCGATAGCGAAAAGGTGAGTATGAAACACAAACATCTGCTTGGTTAAGCAGATGTTTGTGTTCTTTCTTATTTACATAGGCACATCTTCTCGTTTATTTAATATGGTAGGGTATCAACATATTTAATCTGTGCAAAGACATGGAGTGATATCATGCCGGTAATAACAGGCGAGGAGTATAAACGGCGGTTGGATGCTATGAAGACGGACGTACGGATGGAAGGCGGACGCTTGAAAGGTAAGATTTCGGAACATCCGGCTTTCCGGGGCGTCATCCAAACGCAGTCCGAACTATACGATTTACAACACCATCCTGATTGGAAGGATACATTAACCTATACATCAGAAACTTCGGGAAATGCGATCGGACTTTCCTATTTAATACCGAAATCGCGGGGGGATTTGGAGAGAAGGCGGACGATGGTCCAGCATTGGGCGAGGCACACCGGTGGCGTATTGGGCAGAAGCCCTGATTATATGAACACTGTGCTTGCAGCCTTCGCCGCTTCGGTCGATCTTCTGGACGGAGAAGAAAACTGTTATCCGGAACGTCTGCTTCGTTTTTATGAATATGCTCGGGAGAACGATTTATCATTCACTCATACGTTTGTGAATCCTCAGAGCAACAGAGGAAAACTTGCTTTCCTTGAAGAAGATGTCACGAATGCCAGAATTGTGGACCGTACGGAAGCAGGATTAGTAATGAAAGGAGCGAAGCTGTTGGCTACACAGGGCGGGATGACAGATGAATTGATTGTTTTCTCTGCTCCCGGCGCCGTGGATAATTCTCACGCCTATGGTTTTTCTATACCTAGTGACACAAAGGGACTGACGTTCATATGCAGGGAATCCTTTGCCAGCGCAGGTTCTGCCTTCGATTACCCGCTCTCTTCCAAATATGCAGAAATGGATACCATCGTTTTGTTCGACGACGTCATCGTACCATGGGAGCGTGTTTTCTTTCATGACAATCTAAGAGCTGCGACCCAGATGTACGTGAAAGGAAAGTTTGTACCGTTTACCTTGCACCAAATTGTTTCGAGGCAGGTGGTGAAATCAGAATTCATGCTGGGCATTGCTCAGCGGATTGTCGATACAATCAACATCGAAGAATACCAGCACGTGCAGAGCAAAGTAGTGGAAATTGTAAAAGGAGTACAGACACAGAAGGCGCTCCTGCTGCTGTCGGAACAGGAAGCAGAAGTAGATGCTACGGGTATCATGGTTCCTTCCCGCCAGCCGTTGTACGTAGCGATCAACAACTTTCAGGAATTCTATCCCAGGTTCTCTGAAATTGTGCAGTTGTTGGGAGCAAGCGGTCTAATGTCGATTCCAAAGGAGAAAGAATTCCTTTCTGAAACAGGCGAACGTTTAAACCATTATTTACAGGGTGTGGACGTAAAAGGGAAGGAACGCGTCGCGTTATTCCGTCTGGCGTGGGATATGACAATGAGCAGCTTTGGAGCAAGACAGACGCTTTACGAGCGTTTCTTTTTCGGGGATCCGATTCGATTGTCACAATCTATCTACGCGCTTTACGATGATGAAAACTCCCAGGAACTTGTTTCGAAGTTTCTTCCTGAAGAAAGCTGACCTGTAAGGGTCAGCTTTTTATCGTTTTGTATTTGCTTTTTTCGCTTTTTGTTCCAGTTGGGAGTCAGGACGTTGATCTGCTGCATCCTCTGACATGCCTTGAGGGTTCACGGTCTTTTTTCGGACTCCTTTGTGAGCGTTACTTTTGTTACTCATTTCTATACACCTCCGTAATTAGTATGAGGGTTTGCAGAATATTTATAAGAGGATAAATCAGGGGGAGGAACCATGGAATGTTTTCTGAACTTTTAGCGGAAGCTATGGAAAACAAGGAGGGAAAAGGGATGACAAACAAGAGAAAAGAACGTCCTTCACAGGAAGAAGACAGCAGCGGTTTGGCTGTGACAGAGGAGCAGGTTTCCGATACGTTGACGGAAGGCACGATAGAAGCGGAAATAGACCAAGTCGATGATCAAGGTCATTTAATCAGCCACCATGGAGAGAAAATCCGCGGAAAGAATCACAGGTGAGAATATGCCAAACAGAAAGCGGATATTAGTTCCAGAAGCGAGAGCTGGACTGGATCAACTGAAGAAAGAAGTAACAAGAAGCAGCACCGCAGACCGAGCGAAGTTTGAAGTGGCGGAAGAATTGGGTATTCCTTTGAGAGAAAAAGGGAACGGTGATTTGTCTACAAAAGATGCCGGTCGTATAGGCGGGAGAATAGGTGGAGGAATGGTTAAAGAGATGATCCGCCGGGCACAAATGGAGCTTCAGCATAAGAATACAGAAGAATAAAAATAAAACAGCGAACGGAAGAGGTGCGGACCTCTTCCGTTTTTGTTATACGCCGACTTTCATGAGATAGTGAGAGACGCGTTCTGCAAATACCTTGCATTTGTTGACATCTTCTTCCGAGTCGGGAGTCATTTCAATTTCCAGGCCGTCTTGAATAATGGCTGCTCCGTTTGCTTTCAACTGTGCCTGCAGCAAGTGAACGGCTTCACAGAACTGTGGATAGATCCTGTCACCGGAACCGAAGACTGCTCCGTGCACCTCTCTCAGGTCATTCTCTGACAACTCCTCATAAAAATCCTCCACCTCATATGGTAGATCCCCGTCGTTCCAAGTGTAGGAACCGATTAATACACAATCAAAATCACGGAGTTCGGTAATTTCGGTTTCTTCAATTTCCTTCATAATCACTTCATAGTCATTTTTAAGATGGGAATGGATGATGTCCGCAATTTCTTCCGTATTTCCAGACATACTTGCATAACAGATCAAGATACGCGCCACTCTATCACTCCTTCAGCACTGGTGTGAATTCCGGGTGCAGAGCTTTGAAACGGTCGAAAGCTTTGGAATGTTGCAGGAATACTTTTTTCTCTTTCCTGTCCAGCGCTTCATTCACTTTATATTTGTGGTAGTTCATAGCGAGTGTCAGGTCCATCTTCGTATATAACGCTTGTTTCTCGTATAAATCATCAATAAAATGTGCGGCCATATAGAAAGGAGAAGAATCGTTCTTCTGAACGGCGATGTACCATCCTAATGAATCAACATAGAACGGGTCCCCGGCAATATGTAACAGATCACCGTGCTGGAACCGGATAATTTCGTGACAGGAACAGTCAGTATTTCCTTTCTCGTAACGAAAAGGTTTATAAACAAACAATGTGCCTTCCATAATTAGGTCTCCCTTCGAGAAGTTATATTCAATATAATTGATAATGATTATCAATGTCAAATAGTTTTGAGTAAAAGTAACATGTTTTATTCTTCATTTTGGTATAATGGAGGTAATAAAGATGCTTTTTCATAGAGGTGATTCCTTGTGATGAAGATAGAGGATAAAGTGAGAGAGGTTGTCTTTGAAAATGGCAGGATCACAAATATACCGGAAGGATTCCGGTGTGTTGGGCAGGGAAGAAGTGCTGCCGTATTCCATGTTCAGGATTCTAATACAGCTGTCAAAGTTTTTTATCCGGAGTTCGCTGAACTTGCAGAAGTGGAAGCGGAGGTTTATGAAAGTTTAAATAACAGTGAGATGTTCCCTCTTTTTATTTCTCAGGGAAAAGGGTATCTCGTTATGGAATATCTGGAAGGAATGACCTTTTATGACTGTCTTGTGAGCGGTGTACCCATCACTGCAGAGATGGTCAAGCAGGTGGAAGAAGCGCTTCTGTTCGCCTGCAGCTTAGGTCTGAACCCTTCTGATATTCATTTAAAAAACATGCTGCTCACATCATCGGGGAAAGTGAAAGTCATCGATGTCGTCCGCTTTAAACAGGAGCAGGACTGTCCGCATTGGCGTGATTTGAAGAAAGCGTATGAGACGTATTATGTGAAGCCTTACATGCCTAAAAAGCTGCCCAGATTCTTTATCGAGTGCATCATTCGCCTATATCGCAGGAGATTATTGCCGATTTAATGGATAAAAGGATCACAAAAAACCGCACATCCCAACGGGTGTGCGGTTTTACTTTATGAACGGGGATGAAGTACTTAATATCGAAGCTTCATCAAAATATTTTTGACCTCTTCATCTTCCATCAAGATGTCTTTATATTTTTCGGTGATTTCTGCCAGGGCGACATCGTGGTAAAAATATTCCGTGAAAAATTTGACCAGTGGCTTGGAAAGCGTGTGTATTCCTTGAGATACTCCCGATTCGGAACCGGCGAACACCATCTCCTCGCCGTCAATAATGACAAGCTTGTGCCGTTCTAATGCTTCGTGCGTCTCGTTCGGGTGCAGAATATGCGATTGGAACATGGGTGCATCAAGGTCCCCTACAGAAAGAAGCTCCACCATTACGCCTTGCTCCGCTTTCCGCTCTAAATCTGTGACCAAAGAGGCCAATTCATCATTCCAGCCCGTAAGAAGAATGCTGTTAGTGGCTCGATCTATACATGCCTTCAACAGCGCTGTAATGGATTGTTCATTTTCCATTGTCCAAACGCGCTCATCGGAGACAGGGAGCGTGTACTCCTTCGTTTTCAATTCTTCCAAGTTAGCTTCGAAGTCTGACGTCAGCTTTTCAATGGTCGTTTCAAGAGCAAGTGCTGTATATAATTTTCTTTTTCCGTGGAACGATGTGAGGATTAGGCCTTTCTCTTGAAGGCGTTGAAGGACTTCGTACACTTTGGACTTAGGAACTTGTGAATACTTTACAATGCTCGTTGCATCAAGTGGTTCACGGCTGGATGTTAATACTTCAAATACATTGCTTTCATATTGGGTGAAACCGAATTTCTGTAGCATGAATGTCTCCTTTATTTTGCTGTTACATAAATGATACACCGAACATCCGACTAACGTAAACATGACCTATTGTAATTGTCTCTCATTTTAGTTACCATCATAGTGGTAACTAAAATGAGAGGGTCGAAACTATGAACAAAAAAATTTACTTGCTGACAATTGTTGCCTTTGTAGTAGGAACGGTTGAATTAATTATCGGAGGAATTCTGGATCTTGTTGCGGCTGATTTACAGGTGTCAGTCGGAAGAGCCGGTTTGCTCATTTCCTTGTTTTCTATAGTATTCGCTGTCGCTTCACCGATCTTGTTGACTGTGACTGCCAATATGGAACGGAAGAAGCTGATGATCGTTACATTATTCATTTTCTTCCTGGGGAACTTGATCGCCTTTTGGAGTCCAAACTATACGATATTGATGTTGTCGCGGATCGTAACGGCTGCAAGCGGCTCCCTGTTGGTTGTACTGGCTATTACCATCGCCTCTTCCATTTCAGAACCTGCCTATAGAGGAAGAGCGATCGGAACAATTTTCATGGGAATCAGCGGTTCGCTTGTATTGGGCGTACCCATCGGCCTTACGATTGGGAATGCATTCGGTTGGAGGGCACCGTTCCTTTTGATCAGTGTTCTCACATTATTATCAATGGTGGCGGTCGCGGTATCCTTAGGTACGATAGCACCGAAGCCGATCATTTCCTTGAAAGATCAGATCCGTACTTTGAAAGACAATAAAATATGGACCGCCCAATTCACTTCTTTTCTGTTTTTGAGCGGACATTTAACTTTGTATGCGTATTTGACACCATTCTTGAAATCGGAGCTTGGCATGAACGGTACTTGGGTCAGTATCGTATATTTCGTATTCGGTGTAGCTGCCGTCCTGGGAGGCGGAGTAGGAGGATATTTATCCGACAAGTTCGGACCTGAAAAAAGCATCATTGGAATCATCGCTCTATTTGCTGTGGCTCTTTTCGTCGTTCCACACGTCACATTTTCCTTGCCGCTTTTCCTTATCGTGCTTGTCATTTGGAGCGCACTCAGTTGGGCCGTTACTCCTGCTCAGCAAAACTATCTCGTTTCTACCGCTCCGGAAACGTCAGATATTCAGCAAAGCCTGAACAACTCCGCCCTTCATTTCGGAATTGCTTTCGGTTCTTCCGTGGGGAGTGTAGTTATTGAGCAGACCTCGGTCATTTATAATGCCTCTGTCGGTGGTGTGTTCGTACTTATTGCCCTTGGAACGGCTATTTTCTCGATTACAAGGGTGAAACCGGCGAAAAGGAAACAGCTCCTTCGATCTTCTTGATTTTTAAAGGAATCGAATAAATCCGTCGCCCCGGGATCATACTAACATTGTTCCTAATTTAAGGAGGGGTTAGTCATGGGTAGAGACGATCACCGAAAAGGTAAAGGGAAACAGAAATATAAATTACCTCAAACTCCTAAGAACGAAAAACATCCTAATATTGATGTTGAGTTCTCAGAGGAACTAGCGGATCGGGAAGATAAAATTGCTCAAGAACGAAGCAAGGCCGCCGACCGCAGAGCACATCGACAGAAATAAATTGGAAACGGACATCCTCGGATGTCCGTTTTTTTATGAAGTACTTCAAATGAAGTTTAACCCCTTTTTAATTTGGAAACATACGTACCATAAGCTCAAATAAACATATCGAAAGGGGTCTTTTGCATGAATTTGAATAAAGAACTAAAAAAATTAGAAGCTATTCATTTAGAAAAACCGGAAAAAGTTTTTACGATGTACTTAAACACCGATCCTTCCGATCCCGAGCAGCAAGGTGGAGAGTGGAAGATCCATCTTAAGAACGGTCTGAACAACTTCGAATCCTATCTTCAGGAAGACGGGGATTCTGATGAGAAAAGGAATTTTTGGGCGGTCAAAGAGAAAGTCCAACAATTTATCGAGGAAAACGAACAAAATTTCGCAAAAAGCGTCGTTCTTTTCGCTACAGGTGATGATACGATATGGTTCGCTGAACGCTTTCAAATGCCCGTAAAGACAGAGTTCTATTGGGAGGAAACGCCGCGTCTGGAACAGTTGAAGGAAATGAAGGATAAATTCCCGAAAACAGGAATCGTTTTGACTCAAAAGAATCAGATCAAATTAATCGATGCAGAGCTTGGAATGTTGAAAGATACCCAGCTGTTTGAACTGGATCTCGATACGGAAGATTGGCGCCAGCACCAGGGGCCGCACCAGGCTCAGCCTTCCATGGGTAAAGGCGGAGCGAAATCATCCAAGAAGGATGAGTTCCAGGAGCGGTTTGAAGCAAATCGCTACAGATGGTATAAGAGTGTAGCACCCAAGCTTGATAAACTCGCAAAAGATTATGAATGGGAACGATTGTATTTAGTCGGCCATAAAGAAGAATTGAAAGACCTGCAGGACAATATGAACAAATCGGCCGATGATATGGTAAACAAGAATCTTCTTGATCATGAAGAGACGCATGTCATTAAAGAAGTCGTTCCATCCTGAATAGTAAAAGTGCCTGGTTGAACCCAGGCACTTTTTTTGCTTGTGATGAAGAAAGCAGGGGATCTAAGGGCAAAGGTGGAAGTAAATCTTTACATTATACATAGGTAAAATCAATATGATAAAATATTATTCAGAGAAAATAATTGAGAATGGGGAATTTTTAAATGTATGTAGTGGATTCCATGGTTGTAGTTCCAGAACATAAGGCGGAAGATTTAATTAATATATACCGAAAGCGCTCGAGGCTTGTAGATGAAGCGGAAGGATTTTTGTCTTTTCAACTCCTTCAGAATGACCGCAAGCCTGGTGAGTTAACGGTACACATGGAATGGGAATCAAAAGCGGCATATTTGGAATGGGTGCGCAGCGAGCAGTTTAGAAAAATCCACGAGCTGGAGAAGAAATACCCGGACGAAGAACTGCAGGGGATTGTACCTAAAGTCACGAAATATGAGGTGGTTGCGACATGAATCCGGAAGAGCAGAACCGGCTTGCTCGAAAAGTTACCGATGAAATTTATGAAGCTTATCCTTATTTGTGGGAGAAGTTCGGCCAGAACGGCCGGGAAAGAACAGAAGAGGACAACCATCATCATTTGGATCACCTCCAAGCAGCGTATGAAATGGATAGTGTCCATTTCTTCCTTGACTATACCTCCTGGTTAAATAACGTCCTCACATCCAGACAGGTCCCTACAGCGATGATCATAGATAATTTTGAGAGACTGATACGGCTCCTTGAAGCAATGGAAGTAGATGATAAGGAGCAGAAAGAGCACTATATAGAATATTTGCAGCAGGCTTTACAGCATTTGGATATCCTTACGGAGAGGTGAACAGTTTGGAACTGCATCATGAGCGACTGGCCCGTTATTTCCTTGATGGAGATGAAGAGGCAGCGTTGCAATATATAAGGCAATTGTTAGAGGAACACCCCCGGGCATATTTGTACGAAGACATTTTGACACCCGCTATGTACTATATCGGTGAACTATGGGAGCGAAATGAAATATCCGTTGCGGATGAACATTTGGCAACGGCTATTTGTGATTTTGTCTTATCTAAATTGGAACAGGAAAAGAAGACCGATAAGAAATATAGAAATAAGAAATATAAAGCCCTGTTATTTGGTGTGGAAGAAGAACATCATTACATAGGTTTGAAAATGGTCGCTGAGACGTTTAAGGAACATGGTTGGCGTGTCCGGTATCTTGGGCCGAATTTGTCTCTGCAGCACGCTCTAGTCCAAATAGAAAAGTATCGCCCGGATGTAATCGGTATATCTGCAGCCTTGTCTTATCGTCTGCCAGCCATTAAGGATCTGGTCAACCATTTCACTACGTTGGATTGGAAACCATTTATTATGATTGGTGGACGGATGGCCGGCAAATATGACCTGAGCCAGCTGGAGTCGGATCAGTCTATGGTAATCAAAGACTTGAATCACTTGAACCAATGGTTTAAAGAGGGAAGGGATGAAGCAATAAATGAAACAAGTTGAACGTACATTCCCACTCCCTTATTTCATTATTAATAAAAACTACTTCGTCCAATCGTATTCCAAAGAAGCGGAACAGGCTTTTGGGAGACAGGAAAACCTGCTTGAATTATTAGATGAGGCAAGTGTACCTAAGGTGAAGAACTGGGTAACTCCGGAAGTTCAGAAATTATCCTTGGAAGTCCACTTAAAGCCGGAGGATGGTCAAGGGAATCCGCAAACATGTGACATGCATGTGAAATGGGAGAATGACATGTATGCGGAAGTACTTATTCTGACGAAAGATGAACAGTTGTCCAAGGTGACCAAAACACTGGATCAGCTCCGGTCACGTTTAAACGATACCAACTTCGAGCTGTTGGAAGAGAAAGAAAAGTTAGAAGATGCTATTGAAAACAGCAACCAATTGTCAGCCCCTTTCATCCGCCTTACAGCGGACACCGCACTAGTGCCGTTATTCGGAGATATCACCGCAGAGAAAATGTATTCGGTGGAAACGTCTATATTAAAGGCTGCGCAAAAGTCTGATATCGATCGTGTTTTGTTTGATTTTACAGCTGTTGGAGAAATGGAGCTGGAGGGCGCGGGTCTCCTGAAGAACATCATGATTTCCCTTCTTTATATGGGGGCAGAAGTTATGATTATAGGGATGCAGCCTGTCCAGGCACAAAGTTTTCAGATGCAGCACTTCCCTTCGAGTATCAAATATATGAACTCCCTGCAGCAAGCTGTACAAAAATACTGTGTGAAATGAGCGTTCCTAAGATAGGAATGCTTTTTTTATGTTATATTTTTCCTTCCTTGTGGAATGGACCAGTATAAAGAAAGTGAAGGAGGAGTTTTCATGGAATTGACTTTGGAAGTGAATGGAATGTCTTGTGAGAAGTGCAGGGAATCGGTAAAAGACGCTCTTCAGACGTTAGAGGGGGTGCACGGTGTCGAGGTGCTTCTTGAGAGTGGAAAAGTTCATATCGCTTACGACGAAGCATATGTTTCAAAAGGACTGATGAAAGAAGCTGTGAGAGCGCAAGGATATGAAGCAGTAGGATAAAGAAAGCCCGGCGTTATACCGCCGGGCTTTCTCATTTACTGTACATTGTAAGGAAGTTGATTTTTGTATCCATTGAACTGTTGATAGGTCTGCTGAACTTTTTGTTGTTCCGCCTGTTCGACAGCATACCAGCCATTTTGAAACATCAGGTTATACAAGTTGCGCTGGCAGTCCTGTGTCTCTTTGAAAATCGTAGCTAAGTCCTGATAAAGGTTTTGATTGCTTGCTTCGTTCAAAGCGACATTATAAGAAGAAGTCATATACTTTTCGGTGGTTAATTGATCGTTCAGGAAATCTCTTTCATTCATCTGCGGCGTCTTTGGGACATTTGTTTCCGGGTTTTGAATCTTTTGAGACTGGTTCATCTTGGTCCTCCTTAGTTCAAGTTTTGTTTAGGGGCATTCAGATGGTTTAATAATTTATCGTAATGTCGTTGGTGCATTTGACCTGCAGCTTCAAGGGCAGCCTGAACTTCAGGTGTCTGACAATTTTGGGCGAAGAAGTGTGCTTTCTTACTTGCGTTTAAATTCCAGGAAAGCATGTCCGCTAAATACAGCTGATCCTTCGTAGAGACAATATCAGGTACCTGCGTCATCGGCTGCGCCTGTTGAATGGATTGATTCTGTTGCTGCTGTTGCATCTACATCATCCTCCTTTGGCTGTTTTGTTTAGTATGACCGGAAATAATAGTTCTATTTAGGGTGGGTTTTTATGGGAATATAAGGATAACATTGTCGAAATGAAGGTTCTTTTTATCCCTTTTTTTCTGTGTAAGTGATAAAATATAATTGCTAGCGATTACAAGACGGAAATATATAAATATTTTGATATTTTTGCTGGCAGGGGGTAATGGCATGGAAAAGATCCTTAAGAATTTCTTTTTATTTCTATCCAAAAACCGGTTCTTTACAAAGCTGGCAAAACGATACGGACTTCGCTTCGGAGCTGGAAGGTTTGTTGCCGGAGAAACCATTGAAGCAGCTGTTCAAACGATCAAGGAACTGAATGACAAGGGAATGTCCGTCACAATCGATCACTTGGGGGAGTTTATCGACAGCAGATCGGAAGCTGTAGCAGCAGCGGAAGAGTGCATGGAAGCGATCCGTGCAATTGCTGATAACAAGCTTGATTCCCAACTATCCCTGAAGCTTACTTCCATGGGGATGGATATAGCCGATGATCTGGTTATGGATAATATGCGCCGGATATTGGATGTGGCTGAAGAAAAAGATGTATTTGTAACTATTGATATGGAGGACTTCGAGCGGTGTGAGAAGACGCTTGAGATTTTCAAAAAGCTGAGAGAGGATTATGATCATATTGGTACTGTTCTGCAGTCTTATTTGTACCGTACCGAGGAGGATATAAAAGCGCTGAATGCTTATAGTCCGAACCTTCGCCTTGTTAAGGGAGCCTATAAAGAATCAGCAAAAGTCGCTTTCCCTGAAAAGAAAGACGTAGACGAAAATTTAAAGAATATCATCCGTATACATTTCATGAATGGAAACTATACGGCTGTAGCGAGTCACGATGATGCGATCATTGATTATACGAAACAGCTGGTAGCGGAAAAGAAAATACCAAACGATCGCTTTGAATTTCAGATGCTTTATGGAATCCGCGTGGACCGTCAGGAAGAGCTTGTCAAAGAGGGATACAAGGTGAGAGTTTATGTGCCGTATGGAAATGATTGGTATGGGTACTTCATGCGCAGACTTGCAGAGCGTCCAGCCAATGTTGCATTCGTTTTAAAAGGCGTTTTTGGTAAATAAAGAGGGGTTTGTCAAGGGGCGAGATGCCGGTTTGATGGGGAGACTGGAGCCGCCCTTGTCCTCAATTGGAAGATCTTGTCCTTTTTTACGACAAAAGGATTGCGAAATATCTGAAAATATTTTATATTATACATAGATACGATTTTGTCGTACTTATTTTTTTGAATTTAAAATGAATGACTGTTCATTCAAAATGACAGGGGGATTAGGAATGGCTCATAAAATCAAACGAGCAGCCGTGCTCGGTTCAGGAGTAATGGGGGCAGGTATTGCCGCTCATCTGGCTAACATAGGTATCCCGACACTTATGCTCGATATGGCTCCTAAGGAACTGACAGAAGCGGAGAAAAATCGTGGGTTGACGTTGGAAGATCGTACGGTCCGCAATCGGATTTCATCTGATAATAAACAGAAACTGTTGAAGCATAAACCGGCACCACTGACGAGTAAGCGTAACATGGATTTAATTGAAACAGGTAATTTTGAAGACGATTTAAGTAGGATTGCTGACGTGGACTGGGTAGTTGAAGTCGTCGTTGAAAATCTGGACATCAAGAAGAAGGTCCTTGCTGATGTGGACCGGTTTAGAAAACAGGGGGCAATTGTCAGTTCAAACACTTCGGGAATATCCATTGAAGCCATGGCGGAAGACTGCAGTGAAGATTTTCGAAGCCACTTTTTAGGAACGCATTTCTTCAATCCGCCTCGTTATTTAAAGCTGCTCGAAGTCATCCCGACAAAGGATACGGATCCGGAAGTTCTACAGTTCATGAAAACGTTTGGAGAAGATGTGCTTGGTAAAGGCGTAGTGGAAGCGAAAGATACACCGAACTTCATCGCCAACCGAATCGGAACATACGGGCTTTTGATCACCGTCCAGCAGATGCTTGAAAAAGGGTACAGTGTCGGGGAAGTGGACTCGGTCACGGGCCCGCTGATCGGTCGTCCGAAAAGTGCAACGTTCCGAACCTTGGATGTCGTGGGTCTCGATACGTTCGCTCATGTGGCGAAGAATGTTTACGATCAAGTGGATGGAGAAGAGAAGCAGGCGTTTGAAATACCGGCCTTTATGAAACAGATGCTTGACAAAGGCTGGCTCGGATCTAAGAGTGGCCAAGGATTCTTTTTAAAGCAAAAAGGAGAAATCCTGCAGCTCAATCCTCAGACGATGGATTACGAACCGAGGGCGAAATTGAAAACGAGAGCAACGGAGGCTGCCAAACAGGAAAAAGGCACCCGCAGAAAGTTAAAGACACTGGTAGCAGCCAATGATGACCGGGCTGGAGATCTTGTTTGGTCTGTCTTGAAGCCGGTGCTTATCTATTCTGCTCAATTGGCTGGTGAAATTGCAGATGATATCGTTGCGATTGATAAAGCGATGAAGTGGGGATTCGGATGGGAATTGGGACCGTTTGAACTTTGGGACGCCATCGGACTCGAAACATCGGTGAAGCGGATGAAGGACGAAGGAGATGCAGTTCCAGGTTGGGTCGAAGCCATGATTAAGGAAGGTAAGGAGAGCTTTTACAAACAGGAAAATGGAAACGTTTACTTTTATCACGAAGGAAACTACATCCAGCAGTCCTTCAACAAGAAGAACATCCATTTAAAGCGCCTGAAAGAGGAAAAAAACGTTATTAAAAAGAATGCCGGTGCGAGTCTGATTGATTTGGGAGACGGGGTGGCAGGACTTGAATTCCACTCTCAAAGCAATTCGATCGGGCCGGATATTGTCCAGATGATCAATTATGCAGTGGAAGAGGTTGACAAAAATTTCGAGGGTCTTGTCCTTGGAAACCAAGGGAAGAACTTCTGCGTTGGTGCCAACCTTGGAATGATCCTGATGGAAGCCCAGGACTTTAACTTCTTCGAAATCGAAATGGTCGTGAAGAATTTTCAGGACAGTATGATGAGACTGAAGTATTCCGATAAACCGGTCGTTGCAGCACCATTCGGTATGACACTTGGAGGAGGAGCGGAAGTTTGTCTGCCGGCTTCTGCCATCCAGGCATCTTCAGAAACCTATATGGGACTGGTGGAAACGGGAGTCGGACTGATTCCGGGCGGTGGTGGAAATAAAGAACTTTACATGAAACAACTGCGAAGTATTCCAAAAGATGTTGCCGTCGATTTACAGAAGGTCGCTGTAAGTGTGTTTGAAAAAATCGCCATGGCGAAGGTGTCGACCTCCGGAGAAGAAGCGAAGGAAAATGGATTCCTTGATCAGATGGATGCCATTAGTCCAAATGGGGATCACTTGATCCACGATGCGAAAGAGAAAGTACTTGGTCTTGCCGGGGCGGGATATACATCTCCAAAACGGACGAAGGTTCCGGTTGCGGGTGAACAGGGGTACGCAACGATGCTGCTTGGTGCAAAGTCGCTGTTGTTAAGCGGCTATGCAAGTGAACATGATTTGAAGATTGCGGAAAAACTGGCGAACGTCCTGGCCGGCGGCCGGCTGAAAGAAGGCACACTTGTAGATGAGCAATATTTATTGGACCTTGAAAGAGAAGCATTCCTAAGCCTCGTCGGAGAACCGAAATCGCAGGCAAGAATGCAGCATATGCTTATGAAAGGTAAACCACTGCGTAACTAATCGTTTAAAAAGGGGGAAGGAACCGTGAGAGAAGCTGTTATTGTTGCAGGTGCACGAACACCTGTCGGCCGTGCAAAAAAAGGCTCGCTTGCCTTTACACGTCCTGACGATCTTGCTGCACTTACCATTAAAGAAACATTAAGGCGTGCCAACAACTATGAGGGCAACATCGATGATTTGATTATCGGATGCGCCATGCCGGAAGCAGAACAGGGGATGAATATGGCGCGAAACATAGCGGGCCTTGCCGGTCTCTCCCATGAAGTGCCGGCAATTACCATAAATCGTTACTGCTCTTCAGGGCTTCAAAGTGTCGCCTATGCAGCCGAAAAAATCATGCTCGGTCATCACGACACTGCACTTGCTGGTGGTGCAGAGTCCATGAGTCTCATTCCGATGGGCGGCCATGTCATTAAACCGAACGTCAAACTTGTGGAAAACGCACCGGAATATTACATGTCCATGGGTCATACCGCAGAAGAAGTGGCGAACCGTTTCGATATTTCCAGGGAAGATCAGGACGCTTTCGCCGTCCAAAGTCATGCAAGAGCGGCTAAGGCAGTAGAAGAAGGTAAATTTACGGATGAGATCGTGCCTGTAGAGGTGATGAATCGTGAGCTCGGCAGTGATTTCAAAGTTAAGGAAACGACTAGAACTTTCTCGGTGGATGAAGGAGTTCGTCCAGGCACGACCGCCGAAGTACTCGGAAAACTGAAGCCTGCTTTTTCTGTCAAAGGGTCCGTCACGGCAGGGAATTCCTCACAAATGAGTGATGGTGCGGCTTCCGTGCTGCTGATGGATAGAGAAAAAGCAGAAAGCGAAGGGTTGCAGCCATTAGTGAAGTTCCGGTCTTTTGCCGTTGCCGGGGTCGAACCTGAAATTATGGGGGTAGGACCGGTGGAAGCGGTACCGAAGGCTTTGAAGATGGCAGGCTTATCCTTAGCTGATATTGGGTTGTTTGAATTGAATGAAGCGTTTGCTTCGCAATCTCTTCGTGTGATTCGCGCACTCGACCTCGATCCGGAGAAGGTGAATGTAAACGGAGGAGCGATCGCTCTCGGTCACCCACTCGGATGTACCGGAACGAAACTGACGCTCAGTCTGATACATGAAATGAAAAGGAGAAACGAACAGTTCGGTGTTGTCACGATGTGTATCGGTGGAGGTATGGGTGCTGCCGGCGTATTCGAATTAATATAATCAGGGAGGCTGTAAAAATGAGCGATTTGAAAGAGATGATTAAAGGTGGCGGATTTGTAGTAGAGGACTTGAAAGCGGAAGATATCATCACGCCGGAGGATTTTACGGATGAACATTTGATGATTGCTAAGACGACGGAAGATTTTGTAGTAGGAGAAGTCGTTCCGAAAATTGATCAACTTGAAAATCACGAGTTTGAACATTCCGTAGCTCTATTGAAGAAGGCCGGTGAACTCGGTTTGCTTGGTGCCGATGTCCCGGAAGAATACGGAGGGTTACAGCTTGATAAAATCAGTTCCTCCCTTATTACAGAAAAGTTTGCAAGAGCCGGCGGCTTTTCCATTACACACGGGGCTCACGTGGGGATTGGATCCCTTCCAATCGTGTTCTTCGGTAACGACGACCAGAAGCAAAAGTACCTTCCTGCACTGGCTGTAGGCGATAAAATTGCAGCATATGCTTTGACGGAGCCGGGCTCCGGATCCGACGCCCTCGGAGCGAAAACGACGGCCAAGTTGAATGAAGCAGGGACGCATTACATTTTGAATGGAGAGAAGCAATGGATCACGAACTCGGCCTTTGCCGATGTGTTTGTTGTCTATGCCAAGATCGATGGAGATAAATTTACTGCGTTTATCGTCGAAAGAGATTACAAAGGTGTCTCAACGGGGGCGGAAGAGAAAAAGATGGGAATCAAGAGTTCTTCTACACGAACACTGATTCTTGAGGATGCAGAGGTCCCGGTAGAGAATGTTCTCGGAGAAGTAGGGCGCGGACACGTCATCGCTTTCAACATCCTTAACGTCGGTCGCTACAAACTGGCAATCGGAGGGGTAGGAGGAGCGAAACGGGCCGTCGAGTTATCTGTCACTTACGCTAAACAGCGTAAGCAGTTTAAAACGCCGATCTCAAGTTTCCCGTTGATCCAGGAAAAAATCGCCTCCGTCGCTGCGAATACGTATGCAAATGAAAGCTCTGTGTACAGGACGGTTGGACTCTTTGAACAAAGCATGGGCAAACTATCAGATGAGGAATTGAAGGATGGTGCCGCTGTAGCGAAGGTCATTGCAGAGTATGCTATTGAATGCTCCTTGAACAAAGTGTTCGCGACGGAACTGCTGGACTTTGCCGTTGATGAAGCGGTACAAATTCACGGCGGGTATGGCTTTATGGCTGAGTATGAAGTAGAGCGGATTTACCGGGATTCAAGGATCAACCGTATTTTTGAAGGAACCAACGAGATCAACCGGATGATTGTTCCCGGTACGCTGCTGAAAAAAGCGATGAAAGGTGAACTGCCGCTGCTTCAGAAAGCACAGAAGCTGCAGGAAGAAATCATGACGATGATGCCGGAAGAGCCTGGCACAGAACCACTTGCTCAAGAGAAATATCTGGTTGCCAATGCTAAGAAAATCGGTCTTCTTGCTGCCGGCGTTGCTGCTCAGAAGTTTGGGGAGAAGCTGGAAAGTGAGCAGGAAGTTCTTGTGAATATTGCTGATATGGTCGGAGAGGTATACAATATGGAATCTGCCGTTCTCCGAACAGAAAAAGCGATGGATAAAGTAGGAGAAGAGAATAGTAAACAAAAGTTGTTGTACACGCAAGTTTATGTGCAGGAAGCGTTCAACCGTCTAGAAGCACATGCTAAGGAAACACTGATCGCTGCAGACAGTGGGGATTCTTTACGAATGATGCTTGGGGCACTACGAAAACTTACCCGTTACACTCCTACAAATGTCATCGCCAAGAAACGGGAAATTGCTAAAGCTCTGATCGAAGCAGAAAAATATATCGTATAAACTGCGTGAAGAAGGCGCCCTGTTCTTCCTTGATCGATGGAAGTGCAGGGTTCTTTTCATTTGTGCAAAAAAATCACCATGAAATATAACCTGGCAATGTGATAGAATAAAATACAATAAGAAGGAAGGAGCGTTTTGTATGACTGTAACCTTCTATTGGTATCCGAACTGCGGAACCTGTAAAAAGGCAAAAAAGTGGTTCGATGAAAACGGGGTGGACTATAAAGCTGTACATATTGTCGAAGAGCCACCTTCAGAAGAGCAATTGAAAGACCTGGTCTCTAAAAGCGGAAAACCTGCCAAGAAGTTCTTTAACACGAGCGGGAAAAAGTATAGAGAGCAGAACATGAAAGAAAAGCTGAAAGACGCAGATGAAGATACGATGATTCAATGGCTCGCTTCTGACGGCATGCTCATCAAACGGCCTGTTGTAACAGACGGCACCCGGGTCACCGTCGGCTTCAAAGCGGAAGAGTTTGAAGAAAACTGGCTTCCGTGAGCAGATGTGTGGAAATAAAGGCATTCTTGCTTTTATGGTAATAAAATAAACAAAATATAATTTGATTGTGGAGGTATTCTTACATGAGCTTACCAAAAGAACTACGTTATTCTGAAGAACACGAATGGGTGAAAGACGAAGGAGAAAAAGTACGTATCGGCATCACTGACTTTGCACAAGCAGAGCTTGGCGACATCGTATTCGTTGAACTTCCGGAAGTGGGAGATGAGCTGGAAGCGGACGAGCCGTTCGGCAGTGTGGAATCCGTTAAAACCGTTTCTGAATTATATGCTCCGGTAAGCGGTAAAGTAGTAGAAGTGAACGAAGATCTGGAAGACAGCCCGGAATTCGTCAATGAGTCTCCTTATGAAAAGGCATGGATGGTTGTCGTAGAGCCGAATGACTCTTCTGAAATAGACAAACTAATGTCTCCGGAACAATACAAGGAAATGATCAACGAAGATTAATTATTTCAGTACGGACAGGTGGGAACAGGCGCTTGTCTGACATGATCGCGTTGGATCTTAATCATGTTCAGACCATGTCTCTTCCGGCATGGTCTGTTTCTTTATAGAAGGTGATGCATATGGATGGAGAGCGAATCGTCATTGTCGAAGGGATAACCGACAAGAAGAAACTGAAGAAAGTGCTGGATGAAGAAGTGGAAATCATCTGCACGTACGGCACCTTAGGAATCGAGCGGATGGAGGAGATGATTTTCAACCACAACCTGGATGATCGCAGGGTATATATTTTAGTGGATGAAGACGATTCGGGCTACAAACTAAGGAAGCAGTTGACCGAAGAGCTTCCGCACGCCGAGCATATTTATATCGATAAAGCCTTCCGGGAAGTAGCAGCCACGCCTGAACAGGAGCTCGCCCGAGCATTGTTGAACCACCATTTTCAAGTGAAGTCCATTTATCTGATTTAGGAGGAAGCTTGTGCAGGAACTTGACTCACAGGAGTGGACCGAGCAGTCGAAGCAGGACCGATACACGTTGTCGTTCATTCACAGCCCTTTTTGTGCTACCTGTCATTTAGCAGAAAAGATGCTGAGGACGTTGGAAGAATTGTATAACGAGGAAGTATTCATAAAAGTGAATGCTTCCTTGAACCCTTCCGCTATGGAGCGTTTTCAAATTGAGAGTGTTCCATGCCTTTTAATCATGAAGAACGAACAAATCGTCAAAAAGGTGTATGCGTTTCAATCGGTCCCTCATATGTATGAACAAACAGCTGAATATGTAAAACAATAAGCTAATTTCCCGGGAAATGACGAAGGAAAGCCTTGTTGGTAAACAGGAAAAACGCCCCCTTTGCAAGAATGTCTAAGCAAAGGGGGCGTTTTAGGATGGTGGAAATGATGAAGACTTGGATAGAGAAAGTGAACCATAGGAACGATCTGATTCCATCTTGGCGGGAAAGAGAGATCCATGTAGCTTTTCAGTCCAAGAATAATTTATTTACTTTCCTCATCACTCCGGCGGGGATATGTCCTGATGTGCAAAGAACGGATGATGGCACGCTTTGTATCCATGTGGAAGATTCTGTGATGGAGGATCTGCTTGCCGGCAGGGAAAGGCTGACGGCGATGGACGACTCCCTCATCCGAATTCACGGCTCCTTCTCTGATGTGCTTTATTTGGAATCCCTGATGTTTCTTGCTAAATGATTCTTCCCAAGGACTGTGCGATATCGAGAAAGGAAGCTTGATCACCAAACGCTTCGTGGATAAACCCGTTCTGATCGATGATGACCGTTGAGGGTACTCCTCTGCATCCGAACAGGTCATATACGGTCCTGTCCTTATCGGCAAGGGTCGGCTGAGTGAGGAATTCTTTCGTGTAAGCGATGCCCGCTTCCGGACTTCTTTCCCGCCCTGTGACATTGATCGTCAGCATTTTTACTTTTTCTTTATCTGCGTTCTGATATAGCTGTTCCTTCAAAGGAAGATCCCTTCCGCAATCCGGGCACCAGGATGCCCAGAAGGTCAGAACGACGGCTTTTCCTTTATCTTCTCTTAGTTGATAAGTTCCTTGTTTATTTATAAACGGTAATTCGAAGTCGGGTGCTTTTTGTTTCATATCTGCGGCTCCTTTATGTGATTGGACTAAGCTTACAGCAACATGCTACCACATATTGTCCGAGTCCTTCGACCAATGAGAGGCACATGGAAACGACTTATTTTTCTGAAAAACGGAATATTTCCAGTTGACACAATTTTGGTGCGATGCTACAATCCATCTTGTGCTATTAAAATTATACATGCGAATAAGCGAATCTCTTATCCAGAGAGGCGGAGGGACTGGCCCTATGATGCCCGGCAACCGGCAAGCGTACGCTTGACAAGGTGCCAAATCCTGCAGAGTTAAAATTCTGGGAGATGAGAGAACAGAGCGAATACAATAGATGTGCGCTTTTCTGTTCTCCTGAACAGAGAAGCGCTTTTTTTGTCAGGAGGGAAACATCATGATTACTATCAAAGGTCTATCGAAGATTTTTCAGACCAAAGATCGTGAAGTACGTGCGGTGGATGACCTCAGCGTCACGATCAATAAAGGAGAAATCTATGGCGTTATCGGATACAGTGGTGCAGGGAAAAGTACGTTTATCCGGCTGCTGAACAGACTGGAAGACCCGACGGAGGGAAGTATTATCGTCGATGATCAGGACTTAACCACTTTAAGCAAGAATAAATTGCGGGTGGCAAGACAGGACATCGGGATGATCTTCCAGCACTTTAATCTCCTGTGGTCCCGTACCGTCTTTGATAACATCGCATTTCCATTAGAAATAGCAGGGATACCGAAAGAAGACAGGAAGAAGCGTGTCAATGAACTCATCGATCTTGTCGGCCTGTCAGGCAGGGGGAATTCATATCCGTCCCAATTGAGTGGAGGGCAGAAGCAGCGGGTCGGAATCGCCCGGGCCCTTGCCAACAACCCGAAGGTCCTGCTGTGCGATGAAGCGACATCTGCTTTAGACCCGGAGACGACGGACTCGATTCTCGACCTCCTCGTTGATATCAACGAAAAGCTTGGGTTGACCATCGTGCTGATTACTCATGAAATGCACGTCATTCGAAAAATATGCCATCAGGTAGCGGTGATGGAGCAGGGGAAGATTGTAGAACATGGGGACGTGCTCGATGTTTTCCTTCGTCCACAAAAAACGGTGACGAAGAAGTTTGTTGATCAAGTAATGGGAGATCCCGATAAAGAGAACTCTCTCCAGTTGATCAAAGACCATTATTCGTCTGGTGAAATCGTCCGGCTCCACTTTGTAGGAGAAAGTACGAATCAGGCGCTGATCAGTGAGATCTCAAGGGAGTTTGCGCTCGATGTCAATATCCTGCACGGTAAGATCACCCAAACACAAAAAGGGGCGTATGGTACCTTGTTCGTGCAATTGGAAGGGGAAGAAAGTGAGAGGCAGCGGGCCATCTCCTATATTCAATCTACATCCGTAGAAGTGGAGGTGAATCCGAATGTTTAATCAACTGTTTCCAAACGTAAGAATGGAAGATATGATCACGGCGACGAATGAGACATTATATATGACTATCATATCTGTGATCGGGACGTTTATCCTCGGCTTACTGCTCGGGCTTCTGTTGTACCTCACTTCTCCGGGAGGTTTATGGCAGAACAAGATTTTAAATGGTATAACAGCTTCGGTCGTCAACGTATTCCGGGCCATACCTTTCATCATTTTGATTCTGTTGCTTTTCCCTTTCACCGACTTCCTTATCGGGACAATCCGTGGACCGCAGGCTGCGCTTCCGGCATTGATCATCGGTGGTGCTCCGTTCTATGCACGCCTTGTAGAAATTGCATTGAAGGAAGTGGATAAAGGAGTGGTGGAAGCGGCAAAATCGATGGGGGCGAAATACTCCACCATTATCTTCAAGGTGCTGCTTCCGGAATCGATGCCAGCTTTGATTTCGGGTATTACTGTTACAGCAATTGCCCTTGTAGGCTATACGGCTGTAGCCGGAGCGATCGGTGCAGGAGGTCTTGGGGACTTCGCGTATTTCTATGGCTTCCAGCGCAGTGATTTCGATGTCGTATTCGTCTGTACTGTGTTAATCATTCTGCTCGTATTCATCTTCCAATTCATCGGGGATTTCATTTCCCGTCGATTGGATAAAAGATAAAACAACCTTAGGAGGAAAATACTTATGAAAAAATGGTCACTAGGTTTACTGGCAATATTGTTCACTGTTGTCCTGTCCGCTTGTGGTTCTTCTGATGAAGAATCCGGTGATTCGAATGAAATTAAGGTGGGGGCTTCCAGTGTCCCACACGCAGAAATATTGGAAGAAGCTAAGCCGCTTCTTGAAGAGGAAGGCATTACGCTGACAATTGAAACGTACCAGGATTATATCCTTCCAAACAAAGACTTGGACGAAGGACGTATTGATGCGAACTACTTCCAGACGATTCCCTACATGGAACTGCAGGAGAAAGATAACGATTACGATTTTGTGAACCTTGGCGGCATCCACATTGAGCCTATGGGGATCTATTCTCAGAAATATGATGATATCAAAGATGTAGAGGACGGAACGACACTCGTCATGAGCCGCTCTATATCCGATCATGGACGAATCCTTGCCCTCTTGGAGCGCGAAGGCCTGATCAAGCTTGACGAAAACGTGGAGAAAGTCGATGCCCAGGTGGATGATATCGTGGAAAACCCTAAAAATATTAAATTCGATTCCGGTGTAGATGCAGCCAACCTTCCGGAAACGTATAAGCGGGAAGAAGAAGTTCTTGTAGCAATCAACACGAACTATGCCATTGAAGCAGGTCTGGATCCCCAGGAGGATTCCCTTATTTTAGAGAGTCCGGATTCCCCTTACGTGAACGTGATTGCAGCTAACAGCGATGATAAAGACAATGAAGCGTTGAAGAAATTGGTTGAGGTGCTTCATTCTGATGAGATTCAAACGTTTATTGAAGAAGAATACGATGGTGCCGTCGTACCTGTGAAGGAAGACAGCGAATAACGGATAAAACGAGTGGCTGCGGGGATAATAACCGCAGTCACTTATTTTATTGGGAGGTTATACGCATGGAGGAAAACAATAGAACATGGACAGAAACATACTTACACGATTATAAGGAAGGAATGGGCCTGTTCAAGGAGCATATGCCTGAAGTAGCTCATCAATTCAGTCAGTTTACGGAAGAGTGCTTTAAGGAGGGCGAGATTTCTCAAAAGCAGAAGCAGTTGATTGCCCTCGGAATCAGCATCGTTGCCCAGGACGAATATTGCATGATTTATCATACAAAAGGATGTGTCGACCAAGGCGCTTCTGAGAAAGAGGTTCTGGAAGCGTGCGGGGTTGCCGCGGCTTTTGGTGGCGGTGCTGCTCTGAGTCAAGCCGTTACGCTTGTCCAGGATGCCTATAAAGATTTGTCCACAAACGTCAATTGATGGGACAATCCAACAATGGATACCAATGTTGAATAAATGACCATCTGAAATAAAAATAAACGCTTTCATTGGAACATTTGCTTTGTCATGGCCGGAAATAAGGTTTGGCAGGATTTTATTCCGGGTATCGTTTTGTGATAATCTGGAAATGCAAATAACTTGAAAGGGTTGATTTATTATTAGTGACGATTTACAGCTCCATTATACTGCTGATATGGAAAAAGCCATGCACCAGGCTCATAATATGAGCTATGCCGAGTACAGTAGGAAGCTCGATACAAGGATGAAGGTGGAAGAGCAGCGTCAGCGTAATTTTGAAGAGAGCAAGAAGATAATCGCACAGGTCGACCGTCAACTCCATAGATGAGAAAGTATGGAATCAGGTGCCGTTTAGTCACCTGATTTTTTCATGTTATAATAATGTAGAAACCGAGGGGAATATGTCATTCAGGATGTCCGTTCCTTCTATATTATCAATAGTAGGAAAATGTTGATAACAAATACTAAATGATATAAGATTGTAATGAGAATAAAATGAGAATGGTTCTTTGATCCCTATCAACCAGGACATTCGATAATAATAGATACTGGAGGTATTCATTATGGCAGGATCAACGTTAGAAATTAAAGATCTTCATGTTGAAATTGAAGGTCAGGAAATCCTAAAAGGTGTGAACTTAACAATCAACGGTGGTGAATTCCACGCGGTCATGGGACCAAACGGAACAGGTAAATCCACATTGGCTTCCGCAATTATGGGACACCCTAAATACGAAGTAACCAAAGGTGAAATTCTTCTTGACGGTGAAAACGTTCTGGAGATGGAAGTAGACGAGCGTGCTCAAGCAGGTCTTTTCCTTGCCATGCAGTATCCGAGCGAAATCAGCGGTGTAACGAACTCTGACTTCCTTCGTTCTGCAATCAACGCACACCGAGAAGAGGGCGACGAAATTTCCCTGATGAAGTTCATTAAAGATATGGACGGTAAGATGGATACGCTGGAAATGGATAAAAACATGGCGCAGCGTTACTTGAATGAAGGATTCTCCGGCGGAGAGAAGAAGCGCAACGAAATTCTGCAGCTTATGATGATCCAACCGGCAATCGCCATCCTTGATGAAATTGACTCCGGTCTAGATATTGATGCACTGAAAGTTGTTGCCAAAGGTATTAACGAAATGCGTAATGATTCCTTCGGCTGCCTGATCATTACCCACTATCAGCGTCTGTTGAACTATATCACACCAGACAAAGTACACGTTATGATGCAAGGCCGTGTCGTCAAATCAGGTGGTCCTGAACTTTCCCAGCGTCTTGAGGAAGAAGGATACGACTGGATCAAGCAGGAGCTTGGTATCGAAGACGAAACAATCGGTCAAAAAGCGTAATCAAGATAGGAGGGTAATCATGACAGTAGAAGTCTCACTACCATACGACAAAGATTATGTCACAAAATTCTCTAATGGTCTTCAGGAACCGGAATGGATGAAGAACCTGCGCCTTAGCGCCTTGGAGAAATCAGAATCACTTCCGCTTCCTAAGCCGGATAAGACAAATATCTCTAAATGGAACTTCACCGAGTTCGATCATCACGTAACAAGTGAAACGATCGGTGCGCTCGATGAACTTCCGGTGGAGATAAAAGATTTCATGGATCAGGACAAAGCGCCTAAAAACCTTGTCATTCAGCGTAATCATACAGTGGCTTATGCTGCGATTGATGAAAACCTGAAAGAACAGGGAGTTATCTTTACAGACATCGCTACAGCTCTGCGCGAACACGGAGAGCTCGTGGAAAAGTATTATATGAATGATGCGGTGCACGTCGATGAGCACCGTTTGACAGCCCTTCATGCAGCGCTAATGAACGGTGGTATCTTCCTTTATGTACCGAAAAACGTACAGATTGAAGAACCGATTCAAGCTATTTTCTGGCAGGAAGACCAGAAAGCTTCCTTAATCAATCACATTCTTGTCGTTGCTGAAGAAAACAGCTCTGTTACGTATGTGGAGAACTACATCTCTCATAATAAAGAAGAGAAGACATCTGCTAATATTGTAGCGGAAGTTATTGCCAAGGACGGTGCGAAAGTATCGTATGGTGCAGTGGATAACTTCGACAAAGGAACAACCGTTTATGCAAACCGCCGCGGTGTTGCCTATCGGGATGCCGTCATTGAGTGGGCGTTGGGTCAAATGAATGAAGGGGATACTGTCTCCGAAAATATCACCCACCTGATTGGTGATAACTCCCACTCCAATGCCAAAACGGTAGCAATCGGCCGCGGAGACCAGAAGCAGAACTTTACAGCAAACATCACACACTTCGGTAAAGGTTCAGACGGCTACATTCTTCAGCACGGAGTGATGAAGGATAAAGCATCCGCTATTTTTAACGGAATTGGTAAGATTGAACACGGAGCCAGCAAATCCAACGCAGAGCAGGAGTCACGTGTACTTATGCTCAGTAAAGATGCCCGTGGAGATGCCAACCCTATTCTTTTGATTGATGAAGATGATGTAACGGCAGGACACGCAGCTTCCGTTGGCCGCGTAGATCCTATGCAGTTGTATTACTTGATGAGCCGCGGAATTTCCAAATTCGAAGCGGAGCGTTTGATCATTCACGGGTTCCTTGCACCGGTGGTAAACCAGCTGCCTGTAGAAGCTGTGAAGCGTCAACTTCAGCAAGTGATTGAAAGGAAAGTAAATTAACATGGATGTCAAAGCCATACGCGAGGAATTTCCTATTCTGCATCAGGAAGTCAACGGTCATCCGCTCGTGTATTTGGACTCTGCAGCAACCTCTCAGAAGCCACTTAAAGTGATCGAGAAGTTGAACGAATATTACAGAGGCTACAATTCCAATGTGCACCGGGGCGTTCATACCCTTGGCACAAAAGCGACGGATGAGTATGAAGGCGCAAGGGAAAAGGTCAGGCGCTTCATTAATGCTTCCAGTACGCAGGAAGTGATATTCACAAGAGGAACAACGACAGCCATTAATACAGTCGCCGCAAGTTACGGCAGGAGCAACCTTGGGGAAGGTGACGAAATCGTCATCACACCCATGGAGCACCACAGTAACATCATTCCTTGGCAGCAAATTGCTAAAGAAACTGGTGCGACCTTGAAATACATGCCGCTACAACCGGATGGCACCATTCGTTTGGAAGATGCGAAACAAACGATCACTTCCAATACGAAAATCGTTGCCATCGTACACGTTTCCAACGTGCTTGGTACCATCAATCCAGTGAAAGAGATCGCTCGTATGGCCCATGAGCAGGGAGCCGTCATCCTTATTGATGGTGCCCAAAGTGTGCCGCACATGCGTGTCGACGTTCAGGATCTGGATGCTGACTTCTATGCCTTTTCCGGTCATAAAATGGGAGGCCCTACAGGTATTGGTGTTCTCTACGGGAAGAAGGCGCTTCTTAACGCTATGGAGCCTGTGGAGTTCGGAGGCGAAATGATCGATTTCGTAAACTTGTACGACTCCACGTGGAAAGAGCTTCCGTGGAAGTTTGAAGGCGGAACGCCGATTATCGCAGGTGCTGTCGGACTGGGTGCTGCCATTGATTTTCTTACCGATATCGGCATGGATAACATTCTTGCACATGAGGAAAGGCTTGCTGCCTATGCTCAAGATCGCATGAAAACAGTGGACGGACTTACCATCTACGGTCCGGAACACCGCGCAGGTCTCGTTACGTTCAATTTAAGCGACGTACACCCTCATGACCTCGCAACGGTATTGGATGCAGAAGGAATCGCTGTACGAGCCGGTCACCATTGTGCCCAGCCTCTGATGAGGTGGCTCGATGTATCAGCGACGGCTCGTGCCAGCTTCTACCTGTATAATACCGAAGAAGAAATAGATCGACTCGTTGAAGGACTACAAACAACAAAGGAGTATTTTGGCGATGTCTTTTAATAACTTAGATACACTCTATCGCCAAGTGATCATGGACCATTACAAGAACCCTCGTAACCGCGGATCTATCGAAGGTAATCCGATGATTGTGGATATGAATAACCCGACATGCGGGGATCGTATCCAACTGCAGTTGTTGATCGATAACGGGCTTGTAAAGGATGCCAAGTTCGATGGAGAGGGTTGTTCCATCAGCCTCTCCTCTGCTTCCATGATGACCCAGGCGATCAAAGGAAAGTCCGTAGACGACGCATTGAAAATGTCTAAGCTGTTCTCAGAAATCATGCAGGGGAACGATATTGAGGAAGAAGATATCGACCTCGGTGATATCGAAGCACTCCAGGGAGTTTCCAAGTTTCCGGCTCGAATTAAATGTGCCACGTTAGCTTGGAAAGCCATGGAGAAAGGTGTCGATGAAGAGAAGCAGGACTAAGCGTCTGTTCATACCAAAAGGAGGTATATAATCATGGCTAAAAAAGCGCCAGAAGTAGGAGAGTACCAATACGGATTCCATGAAAAAGATGTGTCCATCTTCCGTACGCAAAAAGGTCTGACGAAAGAAGTCGTCAAACAGATCTCCGACTATAAACAAGAACCAGAATGGATGCTCGACTTCCGTCTTAAGTCCTTAGAGCAATTCTATAAAATGCCGATGCCGCAATGGGGCGGCGACCTATCCGAACTTGATTTTGATGAAATCACGTACTACGTTAAACCATCCGAACGCTCCGAGCGTTCATGGGACGAAGTACCGGAAGAAATCAAAAACACGTTCGACCGTCTGGGTATCCCGGAAGCGGAACAAAAATACCTGGCAGGTGTCTCTGCTCAGTATGAATCCGAAGTGGTATACCACAACATGGAGAAAGACTTGGAAGATCTCGGTGTTATCTTTAAGGATACCGATTCTGCTCTCAAAGAAAACGAAGATCTCTTCAAGGAGTATTTCGGTAAAGTCATTCCTCCGTCCGATAACAAGTTTGCAGCGCTGAACTCTGCTGTATGGTCGGGAGGTTCCTTCATTTATGTTCCTAAAGATACGAAGGTGGAGACGCCGCTTCAGGCATACTTCCGTATCAACTCAGAGAACATGGGTCAGTTCGAACGTACCTTGATCATTGCGGATGAAGGTTCTTCCGTACACTACGTCGAGGGATGTACAGCACCGACTTATTCATCCAGTTCTCTGCATAGTGCCGTAGTAGAAATTTTCGTCAAAGATAACGCCTACTGCCGCTACACAACGATTCAAAACTGGGCGAACAACGTGTACAACCTTGTAACGAAGCGTGCCGTTGCTGAATCCAATGCAACGATGGAGTGGGTCGACGGTAACCTCGGTTCCAAGTTGACAATGAAATATCCAGCCGTTCTTCTTAAAGGAGAAGGAGCCCGCGGTATGACACTTTCCATCGCGCTGGCAGGAAAAGGACAGCACCAGGATGCCGGTGCCAAGATGCACCACCTGGCACCGAATACGTCTTCAACGATCGTATCTAAATCCATCTCCAAGCATGGTGGTAAAGTAACGTATCGTGGTATCGTTCAATTCGGTCGTAAAGCAGAAGGGGCCCGTTCCAATGTCGAGTGTGATACACTCATCATGGATAACGAGTCCACTTCAGATACCATTCCTTACAACGAAATCATGAACGAGAACATCTCTCTTGAGCACGAAGCAAAAGTTTCGAAAGTGTCTGAAGAACAGTTGTTCTACTTGATGAGTCGTGGGATCTCAGAAGAAGAGGCGACAGAAATGATCGTCATGGGCTTCATCGAGCCATTCACGAAAGAACTGCCAATGGAATACGCCGTGGAAATGAACCGCCTGATCAAGTTCGAAATGGAAGGTTCCATCGGTTAAAGGTTTAGATTTAGTATAATAGCGGAGTCTCGTCTTATTTAGGCTGACTCCGCTATTTTTGTTGTTTAAATAATTTTCAACAGTTGGTAAAAAATGTAATTTGAAGATTTCGTTCATAGTAGTGTATTTGTAAAAATTGAAGAGGTGTAATATGAGTCTAAAAGAAAGTCAAACATATAAATCAGTTAGAATCTATCCTGAAGATTTTGAAATGGTCAGGCAACTAGCATTTTTCCAAAATAAAAAAAATATAGAAGTTATATCAGAAGCGATAACTTTATATAAGAATGAACATGATTTAAATCAAGAAATCGAAATTCAACTAAGTATAAAGCAATCTGAAGTTAAGAAATATATTGAGGATATTGATTTTCTATTAAGAAGTCAAGTTTTAAAGGAAGATGACAATGTAATAAATCTTGATAAAAATGAATTACATAATAAATTGAGAAGCATGGTGTAACAATAATATGAGTTAACCTAAATTATTGTGTGACCATTAATCATTAAAGTTATTTTATAACATCAAGGTAAACCCTCATAACGAATCAAGCAGGCGTCATGTTTTATGAATACAAAACGTGATACTATAATAGTATCTATCAAAGGTTAAGGAAGGTTACCATGTTTCTGATTATGTTCTTCATTGGTTTAGTGACAGCAATTATCGGGAGCGTCGCTGGACTTGGCGGCGGCGTCATTCTGGTGCCCGCGTTATTGTTCCTCGGCGATCACTATGCGTCTTTTGACTGGGTCACTCCGCAGTCGATCGTTGGTATATCGCTCGTCGTGATGATCTTTACCGGGATGGCATCCGCCATCTCCTATATTAAACACAAGCGCGTCGATAAGAAAATCGGCGTCATTTTCCTTTATGGAAGCATTCCCGGTGGTATAGTCGGATCGTGGCTGAATCAATTTTTTGAATCAGATGGATTCTCGCTGTTTTTCGGCGTGATTATGATTGCCGTTTCGCTTTTGTTCTTTATTCCAAGACGACGGCCTGATAATCCACTATTTACAACAGGTATTCAAAGAGAGAAAGTCGTGGATGGAGAAACCTATACGTATCAGATGCCCGTCATGTTTGGGCTGGTCTTATCGTTCGCCGTCGGACTATTGTCCGGACTGCTTGGTATCGGCGGGGGGTCGCTTATGGTACCTGCAATGATCCTGCTGCTCGGCTTGCCGGCACATATAGCCACGGCTACATCCATGTTCATGATCTTTTTTGCTAGTATATCCAGCTCTGCCACTCATATTGCTCTCGGGCATGTAGAGTGGGCTCATACGCTGTGGTTCATCCCTGGGGCATATATAGGTGGCACGCTCGGTGCTTGGATGAACCGTAAACTGCGTGGACAGGCGGTCGAATGGTTCTTGCGGATCCTTTTGATTTTGATCGGCATCCGCTTAATCTGGCAAGGAATAGGGTGAGGATACGATGAATAAAGAGAGATTGTATTTCTACTATACAAGCGATCTGCACAGCCATTTTGAAAATTGGCCGCAGATCGTCGGCTATTTTCAAGAAAAAAAAGAGAAGCATGACAGAAGGAAGGAAGATTACTGGTTGTTTGACAACGGGGATCACGTAGACCGTTTCCACCCGATTACGGAAGGGTTAATGGGGAAAGGGAACGTGGAGCTTATGAATCGCGCTGCATATGATGTCGCTACCTTGGGAAATAACGAAGGAATTACCTTGGCTAAGGAAGATCTTCATTCTTTGTATGACGAAGCAGACTTCGGTGTCGTGTGTGCCAACCTCGTTTGTCATCATCAAGAGGCTCCTACATGGCTCCAAAATTATAAAATTGAGACGTCTAAACAAGGGACGAAAATCGGTGTTATTGGACTGACTGCTCCTTTCCGTCCGTTTTATCAACAGTTAGGCTGGGATGTCGAATCTCCTTATGACATACTGGACAGCCTGCTTCCGGAAGTGGAGCGGGAAGCAGATATCATTGTATTGTTATCGCATCTCGGCATCCATGACGACGAAGAGATCGCCAGGCGCTATTCCTCCATCGATGTCATTATCGGCGGACATACCCATCACTTGTTCAAGACAGGCGAGATCGTGGACGGATCATTATTAACGGCCGTAGGAAAGCACGGAACGCATCTTGGTGAAGTGATGATTGAATGGGACAATGATACCCATACGCTTGTAAATAAAGAAGCCTATGCCGTTCCGACGGAGCATTTAGGCAAGGACAAACAGACAACGGATGATCTGCTTCGTATAAGAAAAGAAGCGTTGGATCACTTAAACACACCTGTTACAAGGTTGAGAGAGCCTCTTCACATCACATGGTTCAAGGATAATGAATTAATGACAAGTCTTACGGACCAATTAAGGGAGTGGACATCATCCGATATCGCGATGTTAAATGCGGGGGTCCTTCTTGATCATTTACCGGCGGGGGAAATCACGTACGAAGAGGTCCACCGCATCTGCCCACACCCGATGAATCCCTGCAGGGTCGAGCTTGAGGGCGATAAAATAATGGAAGTGATCCGGGCTGCCCATACGAAAGAATTGATGGAAACCAAATTGAAAGGTCTGGGCTTCCGTGGAGAGGTAATCGGGAAAATGGTCTTTTCCGGAGTGGACATTAATGTACGGAAGGCGTCCAACGGGGAGCTTCAGGTGACGGATGTTACTTTCGACGGCCGTCCGCTTGATCCTGATAAAGTCTATCGTTTCGCTACAGCGGATACGTTTACTTTCGGTCGATTCTTTCCTGAGATCGCCTATGCCTCAGAGAAAAAGTATTATATGCCGGAACTGCTGCGTGATCTGCTGTCTGAAGCGCTTCAGACATACGGGAGTCCGTGAGAATTATTCAAATAAAACCCTTCTCGCCTACATATAGATAGGTGAGGAGGGTTGTTTCATGTCTAAGAAAAGAGTGACGGGCGGGTCGTCGATCGGAAAACGGGTCGTCATCAGTCTACTGTTTTTCGCTGTATTCACAGCCCTAAGCCTATGGTTTATAAACAGGGGAGTCACGCCCGCACTTGTAGATATTGCTGAGACGAAGGCGCAGCAGCTGGCGAGGGATGCAATCAATGAGGCGGTCAGTAAACAAATAGCCGAAGACCTTCAGTTCAATGATCTTGTGAAAATGGAGCAGGATAACCAGGGAAACGTCGTTTATATGGGATGGAATTCCGTCATGGTAAACCGTGCTCTGCGTGACACCACGATTCGGGTGCAGAATTTCCTGAAGCGGATGGAGCTTGGAGAGTTACCGATGGAGGATACCTCACTCGAGCCGTCCATCGATCCGAATATGACGGCAGAGGAGTTAGGGGAGCAGCCGGCCACTTTGATTGAAGTGCCGGTAGGGCTTGCCACAGGAAACAGTCTGCTTGCAAACCTTGGCCCGAAAGTTCCCGTGCAACTCAGGGTGATCGGCGACGTTCAGTCTCAGGTGAAAAGTAAAATTACAGAATATGGTTTGAACGCCGCCTTGTTTGAGATTTCCATCCATTTTGAAGTAAGTCTCCGAATCGTTATCCCGTTCTCTACGGAGACAACGGTCGTAAAGAACGATATTCCGATAGATACGGCGACTATTTTAGGAAAGGTTCCCAATTTCTACAGCGGTGTAGACGGTCAGGACCCATCTTTTTCCTATCCAATGGATCCCTTGCAATAATGCATGTCTACTGGTAGAATGGCTAAGAACTGAATATGCGTGACCTTATCAGATCGGTGAGGTAGAGGCGCAGACATCATGAGTAGTCAATGGGAGTATGACAAGCGAGGATCATTGGTGAAGGGGGTGTCTGCCGAAGTGTAAGACAGCGAGTCGGGCTGTTTAACGCTGGTGTACATCTGAACAGGAGATACACTGTCATGCATGCTTTTTGGGTGCATGGAGCGCTACTGATCGAAATGGAGGATAATCCAATTGCCGCTGAGGCAGTGGTAGATTATTTTCTATCATTGTCTTTTTTTATTCCTCAATTTTAATCCACAGTAGCCTTCCAAATCCCGTTACACCATTAGATTAACGGAGGGGAACCACATGGAAGGAACGATCTATTCATTAATTCCAGCTATACTTATGCTTATCCTTGTCCTTGTTACAAGGAAAGTCATCCTATCCCTTGGTATAGGGATCATTGTCGGAGCATTCATGCTTACACAAATGGACATCGGAGCCGGTATCGGCTTGATTTGGTCCATCTTTTCCACTATTTTCTACAGTGAAGGTGCACTTAATTCAGGTAATATTTACCTGCTGTCTTTTTTACTTTTACTAGGAGTTACCACTGCATTTATGACAGCCTCCGGAGGCAGCAAGGCATTCGGAAAGTGGGCGGTGAAGCGGATCCGTACACGTCAGGGTGCTACACTCGTACCTGCTCTGCTCGGAATTGTTATTTTCATTGATGATTACTTCAATGCACTTGCTGTCGGGCAGGTGGCAAAACCGGTGACGGACAGGTACCGCGTCTCAAGAGCAAAACTGGCCTATTATATCGATTCGACTTCTGCACCAATCACGGTTATTTCTCCCATATCCAGCTGGGGAGCATATATCATCGGTACCATCGGTAGTATCCTTGCGGCAAATGAAATTACCGAATATGGTGCTTTTGAAGCGTTTGTTTTGATGATACCAGCGAACTTATACGTTTTCGCAGCTTTACTTCTCGTATTCCTGACAATTTATATGCGCCTTGATTTCGGGCCGATGCGCAGTCACGAAATCCGTGCGCAGAAGACAGGAGAGCTCACGAATCCGGAAAAGGGTGACATTCCAGGAGACCTGAATGACGAATTCGAAGAGCACAATAATGGGAAGATTTCGCACTTGATTCTGCCGATTGTTGCGCTTGTCGTCGGTACGGTAGCCATGATGTTCTACACAGGTATTCAGGCAACAGAGGGAAGCGCCACACTGCTTGATGCTTTTGCTAATACGAATGTAAACATTTCCCTGTTCACCGGAGGTCTGGTCTCTGTATTGGTTGCAGGCGGTCTTTACATCAGCCAGCCTAAACCGAAATCAGGGCTTGGCCACGTATTTACAGAAGGACTCAAAGCTATGCTTCCGGCTATCTATATCCTGGTCTTCGCCTGGATGATCGGGGATGTCATCAGCCAGCTTCAAACAGGAGAGTTTTTGGCAAATCAATTTACAGAGGCAAGCATTGATATTGCTTACCTGCCTTTAATCATCTTCTTATTGTCCGGCTTTATGGCGCTGTCTACCGGTACATCTTGGGGAACGTTCGGTATCATGCTACCGATCGCAGGAGAAATAGCAGCTGTTACCGATCCGTCCATGATTCTACCGGCCTTGTCCGCGGTTCTTGCCGGCTCCGTTTTCGGTGACCACTGTTCACCGATCTCAGATACGACCATTCTTTCTTCTACCGGGGCAGGTTCCAATCATATCGATCACGTCATGACCCAGCTTCCATATGCGCTGCTCGCAGCCTTAGGGGCGACAGTCGGGTATCTTGTCCTTGGGTTTACCGGACAGGTTTGGATTCCGCTGCTACTCGCTATGGCTATAGTAGCTGTCATTGCCATGATCATTCATAAAGTAAATCCGAAAATTGAACCAGAGTAAGTTGTATAAGAGGAACAGGGATGACGCCATCCCTGTTCTTTTTTTAAGCCTTTGGTGTGATGGATGAATAGGGCCGATAGACATAAGAGGATGACTGGATATTATTAAAAATGTAAATCCCTCCATATAAAGGTAGGAAGATTAACCTATGGAACATCCTCCTGAGACTACCTCCTCTGTTATTATCTGAAAATTATAAAATTATTTTGACAAGCCGTAGCGCGGTGGTTATAATTTAAACAGAAATAATCAGAAAAAAATAAAAATTTTGAACACTATTCTTTCATAAAATTTATAAACGTGTTCAAAACAGGGAGGTCTTTCACATGGAGAATCGTGCACAATGGGGTACGAGGGCTGGGTTCATTCTGGCTGCTGTCGGTTCGGCTATTGGTCTTGGGAACATATGGAGGTTTCCATCTGTAGCTTATGAGAATGGAGGAGGAGCATTTTTCATTCCTTATCTATTCGCTCTTTTGACAGCAGGGATACCGTTGCTGATCATGGAGTTTACCATCGGTCACAAGTACCGTGGATCTGCTCCACTATCCTTCTTCAAAATGAGCCGCAAAACAGAATGGCTCGGCTGGTGGGCTGTATTGGTGGCATTCGTCATTTCTACTTATTACTCTGTCATCATTGCGTGGGCAATGTCCTACAGTGTCTTTTCCTTAAATCTTTCTTGGGGATCCGATACAGAAACGTTCTTATTTAGTGATTACCTGCAATTATCATCCATTACTCCAGGGCAGACAGGCAGCCTTGTCCCGGGCGTTTTAATTCCGCTCGTACTTGTATGGATCATTACCCTTGGTGTACTGTTCGCAGGTGTCAAAAAAGGAATCGAAACAGCGAACAAGATTTTCATTCCAACGCTTGTTATTCTTTTCCTGATCATTGTCATCCGCGCGGTCACACTTCCAGGAGCCGCGGAAGGTCTACAGACATTCTTTGCTCCGAATTTTGAAACAATCATGAACGGTTCGGTTTGGGTAGCTGCTTACGGTCAGATCTTCTTCAGTCTTTCCATTGCATTTGCCATTATGATTACTTATTCCAGCTATCTTCCGAAGAAATCGGATATTACGAACAACGCATTTATTACAGGATTCAGTAACTCGAGCTTTGAGTTGTTAGCCGGTATCGGGGTTTTCGGAGCTTTAGGATTCATGGCTTCACAAAGTAATGTCCCGGTGGAAGAGGTTGTGAGCGGCGGGGTTGGTCTTGCATTCGTCGTATTCCCGCAGATCATCAATGAGTTTCCCGCTTTGAATGGACTTTTTGGAGTCCTGTTCTTCCTGTCCTTAGTTCTTGCCGGGTTGTCTTCTCTAATCTCCATTTCCGAAACATACGTAGCGGGTATTCAGGAGAAGTTTGGTATATCAAGAAAAGCTGCTGTTGGAATCGGTGGCGGGATCTCTGCCATCATATCGCTGCTCTTTGCTACCCAAGGAGGACTATTCTTCCTGGACGCAGCAGATTACTTCATCAACCAGTTTGGGGTCGCCTTCGTCGGTCTTGTCGAAGTCGTTGTGATCGCCTGGTTCCTTCGTAAGTTGAACGACTTCCAAAACCATGCCAATGCCATTTCTGATATCCGTCTTGGCGGCTGGTGGAAAGTCTGTTTAGGACTGGTCACACCTGTTGTCCTTGGTTACATGATGTTCGATCTTTTCAGAACCAATCTGGAGCGTGCATTCGATACGCCGACAGGGAACTATGAAGGATATACGGATACCTTCATTTTATACGGCGGCTGGTTCGTCGCGGCGTTTGCTTTAGTCGCAGGTTTCCTTATGACATTCAAACGCTGGCATACGAACTCATTGGAAGAAGTAAAAAAGGAGGTAAGCTGATATGACAGGTAGTGCAATAGCTATGATGATTATCGGCATCGTTGTCATATGGGGTGGACTTGCAGCGAGCATAACGAATGCAGTTCGCAAATCCAAACAACAATAAAAAGCAGAAAAACCGCCGCACAATCATGTGCGGCGGTTTTTTAATCGACCATCTGTTCCCATCGTTTTAAATAAGGAGTTGGGTCGAAGGACCATTCATTTTTCCCATTATCCTGATACATGCCATAATGGAGATGCGGTGGAAATTTTCCGGAAGTACCGGGCGGTCCATAGCCGGAAGCACCCACGGCACCAATAACGTCACCAGGTTTTACGACGTCTCCCACTTTTATATCCTCTGCAAAATTTTGAAGATGTGCGTAATAGTGGTAAATATTGTAAATGTCCCTGATGCCGATTCTCCAACCGCCGAACTTGTTCCAGCCTTTCATTTCAACCACACCATAGGTGGTCGATTTCACAGGCACTCCGTAATTGGCAAAGATATCGGTACCTTCATGAACTCTGCGGCCACCAAAGCCGCGTGCGTCCCCCCAAGTACTGCGATAGCTGAAGTTTGCCTCCAACGGAAGTGGAAAATCCCTGTTCTTTAAATGAACGGTTCCGAAGTTTCGGAAAACTTGGGCGGTGTTCATAATCGTTTGCACAGTCAGGTCACGCTGGTAGTAATCCCATAGGGCAATTTTTATATCTTCTTCTGTTGTTCCATATGATTTGACGTAATCGGCAATGGACCATAGCAGATCATCATCCTGATCTATTTCCACTTTACCGTCTCCATTTCCGTCAGAGCCCCAGCCTTCGGGAAACAAGTCGGCAGGCATCTCTCCATTGGTCCCTGTCCAGAACATTGGATCCGGTTTTATAGCGGTAACCCTGTCTTTCTCGGGGTCCCCGTTGACCTGTCTTTCGTATTGATCGATAGCTGCTAAATATTCCCAAGGAATGTCAGTAAGGGCAGCTGTCTTCTTATACAAGGCCATCCGGTCATCACTTTCTTTATCGGCGTATGTCGGTGACGGAAAAAGTAAGGCGCCAGCCACAACGACGCTTAATAAGAGCCTGAAGTATATCATATACTCACCTACAACTTTTTAATACCTTTAGCATGAGGCAGTCAGGAGAATGTTATGTTTGGAAATATCAGTTCTCCATGCCTGTTTCTTCTTTTGTGTTCATGTTCGGACCTACATCCGGTTGTCTCGGGTCATCCTGCTTCACTTTACCTTGGGGTGCTTTTTTCATTTTTTTAATGATACTGTCGATATTCTCATTATAGTTTTCGTCGTATACGGTCGATGTGCTCAAACTTTGAATGTCTCCAAAAGAAGCTGGATTGTCGGACACATAGACGTGGTAGAAGCTCGGCACAAGCGAATAGGCGGTCTTTTGAACCATATCTGCTGCCGTCTCTCGATCCGTATCGTCTGCTTTACTGTAAGCGACAAGCACCTCATTATCGGTTACGACAGTCGCTACATCGTCAAAATTGTCATATCGTAAAATCATGCGGGAAATCATGTCTGCCATTTCTTCGCGGTTCACTTTGATTTCATGGTGTTCTTCGTCATCCCGTTCCATCTGCGTCTGATTGAAGCGGACATAACCTACCTGCCCGTCCGATCCATCTTCATTGTAGCCGTCCATAGCATTTCCGTTTAGGGGATCATCGGCTCGTTTATTTTGTTTAGCTGATTCATCTGTTTCCTGGCACCCTGCCATTGTCAGTGCAAGGAGGCCGGTCAAACATACAGTACTCCATCGCTTATTCAAAGTATTTCCTCCTTATTCGTTAGTCGGTGACGGTATGGTTAGGTTGGACTTTTATTAGAAGAATCATACGGTTTTTGAAAAGCGGCAATTCCGTCCATATACGGAAGTGTGGTACACTTATAGAAGATAGAGGTGATGATATGGTTGAATTAAACGGGAAGACGTACGACCTGCTTGAAGACCATCAGGAAGGGTTTCAGCAGGAAGAAGTGGAAAGCCGCTACAGTGATATTCTTAATAAGTATGACTTTATCGTAGGGGACTGGGGTTACGGACAGCTTCGCCTTAAAGGCTTTTATGATGACCAGAATTCAAAGGCCAGCTTTGATACCAAAATTAGTACGTTAGAGGATTATCTATATGAATACTGTAATTTCGGCTGTTCCTATTTTGTTCTAAAGCGGATACGACAATAACCGACGTGCTGAAGAAAAGCACGCCGGTTTTTTATTACCTGGGCAATATTTTATTGTTCCTCTGACGGCTTTACATCCTGGTCCTTTTCGTCATGAGTAGGGTGGGCGCCGGCTTCCTGGCGCGGCAGATCCTGGTGTAAAGCCTTAAATTCATAATTGAACGCACTATAGTACCTTTGCTTATCTGTCCAAGGGGAGCTTTTTTCGTTGGAAACGGGCTCATATTTGTTTCTTGGAGCACCATAGGGTCCTTCCGGCAGCTGTTCTGGAACAAGGTAGTTCCGTTGTGCTTCCACATTAGCGAAGTCGGAATATTTATCTTCGGGCATTTAAAAAACCTCCTTCAGGAATAGTTTCGCCCGTTGGAGGTTTCTTATTCTTTCATAGTAAGTCGGGGAGATAGGTTCGAAGCTCTTCTGCTTCCATCGTACTCAGCTGAAACATATGCTCTAAGTGTCCGGCCCTGTTTATATTTTCTAAATCGAGCAGAGCCTGACGGTTTTTGGGCAGGTTGATGACCATAGTCTGGTTATCGAAGCAGTCTGCTTTCATTAAGGCAAGCTCAAAACGATGGCTGCCTGCGGTGAAGGAGACAAACCGGGTGCTGGTGTCTTGTGTGAAATCCTCTAAAAGTGGCCGTTCCGCCATGAATGATCACCTCCTGTCCTATGTCGGCGGCTGGTATATTCGTCCACATAAGTATGCCCGGGATGTCGGAAAATATGCGCGGTTTCCATGGCTGGGAGAGGGATCGGATAGCAATTTATGTTATTCTTAACAAAGAAAAATACACGGGAGGTAGGAACATGTATTTCGTCGACAGAAAAAAATTAGAAGAAATTTTAAATTATATGAATACGGTGCTGCAAGAGGTGACGGAGAACCGCTATGAAACGTTCTCAGACCGTCTATTATTGGAGAGAACCACTCATGTAACTATTGAAGCTATTCTGGATGTGGGAAATATGATGATCGACGGCTTTATCATGCGGGATCCGGGCAGTTACGAAGATATCATTGACATACTGACCGATGAACAAGTGCTTCCAAAGGGGGAAGAGGAAGCCTATAAGGCGTTCATCGGTTTGAGGAAAATGATTGTTCAGGAATACACAGCTGTTGATCATCAAGAAATCAGCGGAATATGGAATCAGTATAAAGCAGTCATTCTTTCTTTTCCTGAAAAGGTCAGGAGCTATCTAGATACAGAGCTTGGCCCTGTATCCACATTTACGAATAACGATTGATTCAGGGATGAGGTGTTATCAACATGTACAGGGATTATAAAGCGTATTTAATTGATTTGGATGGGACGATGTACAAAGGAACGGACAAAATAGACGGCGCCGGGGAATTTGTTCAAGCGTTGGTTGACAAGGAACGCCCCTTCCTCTTTCTGACCAACAATTCTTCTAAAAGGGTGGAACAGGTCGCCGCTAAATTGACGGATTTAGGAATACCGGCAAACCCTGATCAAGTGTACACGAGCAGTATTGCCACAGCGGAATACATCAAAAGCGAGAATCACCAAGCCCGTGTTTTTGTGATCGGAGAAGACGGGCTGCTGGATGCCCTTGATCGGGAAGGATTGACCAGAGTGGAAAGCCGCTCGGATTATGTAGTTATCGGCATTGACCGGGAGATTACATATGAAAAGCTGGCAAGGGCATGCTTGGAAGTTCGAAATGGAGCGAAATTGATCAGTACCAACGGAGATATCGCTATTCCGACCGAACGAGGGATGCTTCCGGGAAACGGCGCACTTACATCTGTTGTCGCGGTTAGTACAGGGGTGGACCCGGTATTTGTAGGAAAACCGGAATCATTGATCATGGATCGGGCTCTAAAGCGGATTGGATTTGGGAAAGACGAAGTCCTCATGGTGGGGGATAATTATAACACCGATATTCTTGCAGGTATTCGTGCAGGGATCGACACATTGATGGTGGAGACAGGAGTCAGTTCTTTTGATGAGTTGAAACAAACGGATCCTGCACCGACCTATAAGTGCCGGGACTTGTATGAATGGATGAAAGGTTGAATGGACAGGAAAGAGCGCCTGGATTAACTAATCCAAGCGCTCTTTCTTTATAGGAGGTAGGGGCCAAAGAATACGGTTATAAAAGCAACATGCACACCGATGAAATAAGAGAGTTGTATAAATGGGGACCAGTCTTTGACACGGTGGAATGCACGGACCAACACATAAGCGATTAAGGCGAATGCCAAAAGGTATATAAAAGTACTTCCGGAGAAATTCAAATAATCCGGGGTGCGCGCCAACAATTGTTCCGAAAAGACGGGGCCCTTGAATAAGAAGACGGCGGCGAGGTAGATGACAGCGCCTGTATAAAACACCCATGCTCTGTCTTCATCCATGGCTTTCGTTTTCGTAAACATTAAAATGGTCAGAAAGACTAAAGGCCAGATGATCCAAACTAAAGAAATAGGAACAATAAGCATTCCAAATGAAAGCATGCCGGCGGTTTTCCCTCCTGCCTGAAGCAAATTCCCGCTGGAAATTCCATCGGTTTTACTTATAACTGCTTTCTCGTCGGAAGCAAGAAGGACCTCATAATGATCTCCCTTTTTATCCAACCAGATGATGGAATGAGAATCGATCCATTGAGGAGTGAGAGAAGGGCTGGGAGTATTACTGATACGCGTTACTCTGTTCACACCCTTTTCTTTCACCTGCGCCTGATAAATATTAAATTGGGTCTCCTTGTTAAACATCGTGTCAGTTTTGCCGAGAGCTTTGAATAAAAGAAGAGATTTGTCTCCGCGTACCGTAAGTTCTATATCTGATAATTCCTCTAATGATTTTCCTGTTACGGGATCTGAAAAAGTAACACGGCTCATTTTCGGTGCCGACGCCTCTTCTTCTGCCGGGAAGGCAGCATAATAATGCAGCTGCTTCTTCTTACCCGTCATCGACTGTTTCTGTAATGTAGACTGAATCAGTCGTATGTCGTTCTCCGCAGCTGCAAAATGCATCTCTTTCAATTCTTCCCCGCTCTGCAAGGGAATGTCCGCTTCCCGCACTTTTTCCAGTGTACCATCCTTCAGGTGGTAGAATGTCAGGTGATTTCCTGACGATTCCGTTATTCGGGTGGCCAGGTAAGTGCCATCGTGGTTCTCATATGTAAGTACTTCCGCTTTCTCATCAGGCAGTGTCAATATAGAAGTAAGGCTGCCATCCTCTTCATACACATACACATCTGTCCCTTTTGTAAATATAACTTCGTTCTGTAAAGGGAGAAAGGTATCCAGGTCGGATATCTTTTCCTTTTTTTCGGTAAATAACTGATGATAGTCGGAATAAACGAGTTGATTTCCTGGTGTAGCAATGGAAGTGAACTTATCAACAGGAATATCAATGTTTGTTTCCTCTGTGCTGGAGTACTCTTGGTCATAACCTGTTTGTTTCACGCCTTCTTCCGTCAAGTATGCGATCTTCGCACCATTCGTCGCCGACGACACAGCCGGAGAGTCGGAAGTCACCGTTTCCCCTAATTCCAGTGGTCGGCTCCAATCCGAGTCCGGTGGTTCGGTCACATCCTCAAAATTACGGACAAAGAGCAAAACGATTCCTAACAGCACAAGAAGGGCCGGCACAATCCATACTATTTTCTGTTTCATCTGGTCCTTTCTCCTTTCTTTATTTTCCATAATACGGAATTCACTATAACATATGTACGGATATAATAGTTAATAAGTTTCAGAATAATAAAAAAACTGTGCGCTCGGCACAGTTTTTAAGAAAATTAGTTAGTCTTCTGGATCGCCTGCGATGCTGTGAGCGAGCCTGCTTGAAGCAGCGGCTGCTATAGCCCCGACAATATCGTCTAAGAAAGTATGGCACTCACCAGTCGATTTATCATTTAACTTCTGAAGAATACCAGGCTTTTGTTTATCGATATACCCGTAGTTCGTAAAACCTATGGAACCGTATACGTTTACAATGGAGAAAGCGATGATTTCATCAATGCCGTACAGGCTCTCATCCACTTCAATAGTAGATTGCAGCGGTTCTTCCAGCATTTTCTTTTCTGCTAACATATCCAATTGTATCCCGGTAATAATCGCGTTTTGAACCTCGCGCTTCGTCAACACTTTGTTAACGTTGTATCGGCATTCATCCATCGTCAGTTTTTCGTGATATTTCGACTGAAGGTAGTGGACGAGCTCAGCGATATCATCAATGGATACTCCGCGATCGTTGAGCCATTCCCGTGCTGTTTTCTCGAGATTGGATATTTTCTTGTTATTTGTCATAAAGAAACCCTCCTACTCCTCATATCATTGCCTGTTTCGATACCCGTCATGAATATGGCACAAACGGATGGTTATATCCTTATTATATCAGAGAATTCAGTCAGAGATGCAGAGTCCTTCCAATCCTTTGTGATACACTGATAATTAACAGGGAAGGAGTGGGACTAATGGGGAAACCAAAAGTTTATATTACAAGGGCTTTACCGGAAGAAGTTGTGGAGCCGTATCGAAATGAACTGGATATCGAGATGTGGCCGGAAGCGGAGGAAGCGGTGGACAGGGAGCTTTTAATAGAAAAGGTCCGTCAATCGGACGGTCTTGTGACGATGTTGTCGGAGTCCATTGATGAAGCACTTTTGAAGGAGGCGGAGAGTCTCAAGATTGTCGCTAACTTGGCCGTCGGTTATGATAACATCGACTTGAAAAGTACACAGGAGCACGGCGTAGCGGTAACGAATACTCCGGATGTCCTGTCTGATACGACCGCAGATTTGACATTCTCCCTGCTGACAGCTACGGCACGGAGGATCGTCGAAGCAGATACGTACATAAAAGAAGGGAAGTGGCAGCACTGGTCCCCATTGCTGCTGGCAGGCCACGATATTCACCATAAGACAATAGGAATTGTCGGGATGGGGAGAATCGGTGAAACGGTAGCGAAGCGTGCCACTGGTTTTGAGATGGATATTTTGTACCACAATCGTTCGAGAAACAGGAAAGCGGAAGAAGAACTCGGTGCAGTTTATGTGGATTTTGATGACCTTCTGCGTCGTTCCGACTTCGTTGTTTGTCTGACCCCTTTGACAGAAGAAACCCATCGATTATTTGATAAACAAGCTTTTGCCATGATGAAGGATGATGCGATTTTCATTAATGCTTCACGTGGAGCAGTCGTTGATGAAAAAGCACTGGAACATGCAATTAAAGAAGGAGAAATTGCGGCTGCAGGACTGGATGTGTTTGAAAACGAGCCGATTTCAAAAGATCACCCCCTCCTTCAGCTGCCGCAGGTTGTCTGCCTTCCACACATCGGCTCAGCGTCTAAAGAAACGCGCTATGCAATGATGAGGCTGTGTTTAGACAATATCTGCCGCCATTTCCGGGGAGAAACACTGATCAGCCCTGTCCAATAAAAAAACCGCACACCCTCATAAAGGTGTGCGGTTTTCTAATGGTTTGATCAGAAAACTTGTTCTACTTCGTAAATGCCAGGGATTTCTTGTGCAAGCGCACGCTCGATACCAGCTTTCAACGTGATGGTTGAGCTCGGGCAGTTCCCGCAGGCGCCCATCAGGCGAAGGCGTACGATGCCGTCTTCCACATCTACAAGCTCTACGTCCCCACCGTCACGAAGTAAAAATGGGCGAAGTTTATTGAGTACTTCCTGTACTTGTTCATGCATCTTCATCTTCCCCTTTCTAAGTAATAGTATAAAACGAAAGCAGCAAAAAATCTATGGTTGCGTCGTTAAGTCCATTTTTATAATGAGAACTATTATCATTTTATCTTTTTTCAATTCTTTTGTAAAATAAAATAAAAGTATCAATTTCAAGGGGTGGGATACAATGGGGGTAAAAGTAACAGTGTACGGATCGGATGTCAGATGTGCGAGTTGTGTGAATGCACCCGGTTCTAAGGAAACGTATGAGTGGATCCAGGCAGCGATTGCACGGAAGTATGGAGAGAAAGCAGCAATCAGCTATTCTTATTTCGATATCAACAGGGATGACCAGCCGGATGCGGATGACACACTGCTGGAACAGCTGCAGTCGGATGAACTTTTTTATCCGCTCGTCCTCGTGGAAGAAGAAATCGTTGGAGAGGGAAGTCCCCGGTTGAAGCCGATTTATAAGGCCCTGGAAAGTCATGGGATTGCAGAGCCTTCCTCTACCTGACACGAAATCCCTGTTTTATGGTAAACTAAAGCACATATAGGGTTTCATCCATATAAAGAGGTGATGCGGATGAATCCGACTGTAGAGTTTTGTATCAATAATTTAGCTAATGGTTCCCAGCAGGCGATGGCTGAGCTTGAGAAAGATCCAGATCTGGATGTTCTTGAATATGGTTGTTTAAGAAATTGCGGCTTATGTTCTCAAACCTTGTATGCACTGGTGGAGGGGGAACGGGTAATCGCAGATACGCCGGAAGAACTCGTGGATAAAGTGTATGAACAATTGGACGAAATCCTATAGAGCAGATTAAGGGAAGGTGTCCAAATTCAAGGGATGCCTTTTCTTATGGCGAGCGGGTCGCGCCATTTGATAAAGCGATCGGCAGTTTAGTATACTGACTGTAAGAAGAGAAAGGAGAGGCTTGGGATGATTCTGAACATTACGGAAGCCGCTGGTCACCAGATCAAGGAGATGATGAAGGAAGAAGAAGGAGATGTCCGTCTTCGCTTCGGAGTAAAGGGTGGAGGCTGTAGTGGATTGTCTTATGCCATGGGGTTTGAAGATGACATCAATGAAGAACTTGATGTGATCGATGAATCGGCAGGGATTCCTGTCGTCATCAACCGCCAGGATGTACCGATCATTGAAGGTACGACGATTGACTTCAAACAGAACATGATGGGTGGAGGATTCACGATCGACAATCCGAACGCGATTGTTTCGTGCGGGTGTGGATCTTCTTTCAAAACGGCGACAAATGCAGGTGTGCCGGATCCCAGCTGTTAAATAGACGACAAACCTCCCCTTGTGGGGAGGTTTTTTTACATTGGAAAAAAGACGCCCGATTATCGGGCGTCTTTTTGTTTATCCGAACATGCTTGTGGAGTGCTTCGGCTGCACGCGTGCATCTGGATCTATATATGCTTTTGCATTGTTAACCGCCGTTGGTCCTTCGCCGAATCCGGAGGCAATCAATTTAACTTTGCCGGGATAGGTGCAGATATCTCCAGCAGCATAGATGCCTTCGATGTTCGTTTCCATTTTGGAATTGACGACAATGCTGTTTTTTTCTATTTCCAGTTCCCAGTCCTTAATAGGCCCGAGAGAAGAGATGAAGCCGTAGTTGACGATGACGTCATCCACGTCGATCGTTTCTACACGGTCTCCCTTAACTTCATGAAGTTCCACTTGTTCAATCCGATCAGAACCGATCAGTTTCTCCGGGTTGTAAGGTGTCAAAACTCTTACATTGGATTCATGCAGCTGTGCCACGCTGTGTTCGTGTGCCCGGAACTTATCACGGCGGTGAACTAGCGTAACCTGCTTGGCGATCGGCTCCAGCATAAGTGACCAGTCGACAGCAGAGTCGCCGCCGCCGGCAATCATAACATTCTTATCCCGGAACCGGTCCATGTTACTTACGTGGTAATGAAGGTTTGTTCCTTCGAATTTATCTGTATCGTCAATCTTCAACTTCCTTGGCTGGAAAGCGCCGTTTCCGGCTGTGACAATGATTGTCTTCGTATAATGGACTTCTTTATCGGTGGTAAGCTTGATCGAACCATCTTCCATGCGTTCCACGGAAAGAACTTCCTGGCTGAGCGCAATCGTAGGGTCAAAAGCCATCGCCTGCTCTTCCAAGTTGTCCACGAGTTCCTGTGCCCGAACTTTAGGGAATCCTGCAACATCGTAAATGTACTTTTCCGGATACAGTGCAGTCAGCTGTCCGCCCAGATGGGGAAGGCTTTCAATTATCTTTACACTTGCATCGCGCATACCGCCGTAAAAAGCGGTAAACAACCCGACCGGGCCGCCGCCGATGACGGTTATATCGTATATCTTATCACTCATAATTACCCTCCTGTTCAAAATTACACTAATACATATTCTATCATAAAAAAATTTCAAGTGGGAATACTGAAGGCATGTAAGCCGTTCCAATTGAAGTTACTCCTATGTTCTCTAATGTGCTTCCTTTTGTTGAAAGCAGTTATAATCAGTTTTATCATAAATGAGAAGAAGGAATAATGACAAAAATGTGACGATTTATCCAGAATATGAATGGAATGGAGTGATGAAAGATGAAAAAACCGAATATCGTTATTCTGGGTGCCGGCTATGGCGGCATGATGACGGCCGTCAAGCTGCAGAAGAACATAGGAGTCAATGATGCGAACGTAACGTTGGTTAATAAGCACAGCTATCACTACCAGACCACCTGGCTTCACGAAAATGCTGCAGGTACGCTGCATCATGATCGGACTCGTATCCCTATCAAAGACGTCATCGATACAAGCAAAATTAAGTTGATTCAAGACACAGTCCTCGAAATCAAACCATCTGAAAAGCGTGTACTTCTGGAGGATGGGGAAGTAACATACGACTACCTCGTCATTTCGCTCGGTTTTGAAGCAGCTACTTTTGGAATTCAAGGATTGAAAGAGCATGCCTTCACTATCGGTAGTATAAATAGTGCCCGTCTCATCCGTCAGCATATCGAATATAATTTTGCCAAATATAATACAGAGCCGGATAAAAAGCCGGAGCGTTTAAATATCGTCGTCGGCGGTGCCGGGTTTACAGGGATCGAGTTTGTCGGAGAGTTGGCAAACCGTGTTCCCGACCTGTGCAGGGAATATGATATTCCTCGCGATCAAGTTCGGATCATCTGTGTGGAAGCTGCACCTACTGCACTCCCGGGATTTGATCCCCAGCTCGTAGAGTACGCCATGAATTCACTGGAAGCACGTGGAGTAGAATTCAAACTGAGTGCTATGATCAAAGAAGTGACAGAGAACAAGCTGGTATTTGAGAAGGATGACCAGCGTGAAGAGATTGGGACGAATACAGTTGTATGGGCAGCAGGTGTCCGCGGGAATTCAATCGTCGAAGAGTCTGGTTTTGAAGCCAATCGAGGGCGGATTCCTGTGCGTGAGGATCTTCGGCCGGAAGGATATGATGATGTCTTCATTGTAGGGGACTGTGCTTTGGTCATGAACGAAGAAGCAGAGCGTCCCTATCCTCCAACAGCTCAAATTGCTATTCAGGAAGCGGAGCACACGGCTGGTAATTTGGAACGTCTTATCAAGGGGGAGCGGCACCTGGAGCCTTTCGTCCCGGATCTGAAAGGAACGGTTGCTTCGCTCGGCGATTCAGATGCCATTGGAGTTGTTTTCGACGACAAGAAGCTGTACGGTTGGTCGGCAACGGCGATGAAGAAGGTCATTGATAACCGCTACCTCTTAAAGCTTGGCGGCATCGGGCTCGTCTTAAAGAAAGGGAAATTAAACTTTTTCCATTTTTAAGAAGAAAGCCTTGGCCGGGTTCAATTTATAGTTAGGTATAAAAAAGTGGAGAACAATTCTCCGCTTTTTTATATGCTTCGACTGGTGAGCTTGCGGATTTGATGTAAGCGTTATAAAATGGTACATACTGATCGGCTTGTAAGATTTAGGGGGAAGAAGCGGTGAATATAGTTCAGTTTGTCGTATCCATTCTGTTATTTTTCGTATTGTTTTTCGGTATTTCCTTTCTACTCAACATGATCCTGCGTTCATCCTGGCTCATGGCAGTCGTGTATCCGGCTATTGTCCTGTTAATTGTGGATGATCATCCGTGGACGCAGTATTTCACAGATGCCGGTACGGCATTTCCTGCGGTATGGGAGCACTTGATGAACCTTAAGGTTGTCGATATTGTTATTCTTACCAGCGGCTTTGCAGGTACCATCCTTGCCGGAGTCGTCATTCGTCTTCTGCGACGAAGCGGATATCAGATGTTTTGAACGGACAGCTGCCCCCATTGGAGGCAGCTGTTTTTTGTATAATTATTACCAGCTTGGACATGATGACACCTAGAGGTGATTTCATGAAAAAGTGGACGACCTATATATTTTTTTCCGTTTTGTTTCTATTTGCATGGTACAGTACGGTCACAAATATAACGAATCTATCGATCAAAGATGTGGATGATTGGCTGAAAATAAAAATGGACGGGGAAGAGCAGGCAGAAGAAGTGTCCGGTTCCATGCAGCGCCCGAAACACGTAGCGAGCGCTGCCAATGTGGAGGCACTCGAGAAATTGGAAGCTTCTCTGGATCTTGCTCAGTACGACCGATATGAGGTGACGGCTACGGGTTATACGGCAGGAGTAGAGTCGACGGGAAAGGACGAAAGTCATCCGGCCTACGGAATTACGTATTCAGGAGTGACGGTGAAGAGGGACTTGTATTCCACCATCGCAGCAGACCTTGAGCTGTTTCCGCTTGGTACGATTCTCTTCATTCCGGGCTATGGCTATGGAGTGGTCGCAGATACAGGCGGTGCCATTAAAGGGGACCGACTGGATCTTTATTATCCCTCGGTTGAGGACGTGTACAAACAGTGGGGGAAACAAACACTTCACGTCTATGTCATTAAAGAAGGTAATGGAGAATTGTCAGAAGAAGACTTGAACAAGATGAATGAACAGGAGTCCATGCAGGTATTCCGTTCCCAAATGATACGATGAAAAAGAACCCTTGCTCCACACGTTGGAGAAGGGTTCTTTTTAGTTTTTCTATCTTTACAGTCATTAATAAAGGAGTGTGTGGAACAAAAAGGTGAGCAGCACGCCGGTCAAACCGCCAAAGAATACTTCGATCGGCTGATGACCCAGCAGTTCCTTCAATTCTTCTTTTTTCTGGTATTCTTCCTTCGCCTGCCAGCTCTTCGCTTCACTTACGAAACGATTAAAGTCTTTTAAGAGGATGTTTAACATAATCGCCTGTTCACCGGTCTGGCGTCTTACACCAGTGCTGTCAAACATAACGATGATGGCAAAAACGCAGGCGACCGCAAAAATCGAGGAGCCGAATCCCTGTTCGATTCCGACACCGGTCGCAAGTGCGGTAACAGCAGCTGAGTGGCTCGAGGGCATACCGCCGGTGCTGAAAGCAAGGCTTGCGTTCAGCTTTCTGGATGCGATGAATTGGATGGGTATTTTGACGATTTGTGCGAATACGATGGAGGCGATGGCCGCCCATAAGGGGAAGTTATGCAATAGATCTAACAGCATGGTGACATCCTTTCTTCCTGCGGTATGTGATGGGAATGTGTACCAATGAATTATTAAGCATTATACCATAGGAGCACGGTCTCCGTCCTACATGCCGTGTTCTGTATTTTAAAGATGGATATCTGGGCATCAGCCCTGCCCGATGCTCTTCCAGGAAGATAAGATAAAAGATAACAGTCGACAGGAGGCAGGCTGATGAAGGAGAAATCCAATAATCTTACTTCCTTTTTATTCGGGGTCCCCACGCATCAAAAAGTAGGTACCATATGCAGTATTGTTACTATTACAGAATGGTACACAGGAAAATTGGAGGCAGTGACGGGTAGTTTGCTGTTTATTCGAACAGGAGAGGATCTCCATGAAATACGACGAAATGATGTCCGGTCCGTTCTATAAAAAACGCACCCGGAACGGGTGCGTTTGCATTTATTCTTTAATAGCAGCTTCCAATGCTACTTCAATCATTTCGTTGAACGTTGTCTGGCGCTCTTCAGCAGTTGTTTCTTCTCCTGTCAGAATATGATCGCTGACTGTAAGAACCGACAGGGCCTGACGGTCATATTTGGCTGCCAGTGTATATAACGCGGTTGTTTCCATCTCGACGGCAAGTACATTGTACTTAGCGAGCAGCTCGAACGTTTCCATTGCGTTTTCCCTATAGAAGCTGTCACTTGTGAAGACGTTCCCTACACGAAGTTTCAGACCTTTTTCCGTCCCGGCATCATAGGCGTTTTTCAAAAGTTCGAAGTCAGCAGTCGGCGCATAATCGATGCCGCCGAATACCATCCGGTTCATTTGGGAATCGGTCGTTGATGTTGAAGCAAGGATGACATCTCTTACCTTTACGTGGCTTTGCAGTGCGCCGCAGGAACCTACTCGAATCAACTTCTGTACGCCGTAGCTTTCCATCAGCTCATTGACATAGATGGATATAGAAGGGACACCCATGCCTGTACCTTGTACAGAAATGCGTTCGCCTTTGTATGTACCAGTGTATCCGTACATCCCGCGAACTTCATTGTAGCACGTTGCATCTTCCAGGAAATTTTCTGCAATATATTTAGCTCGCAGTGGATCCCCGGGCAGCAGGATCTTTTCAGCGATATCGCCAGGATTGGCTCCGATGTGTGTTGTCATAGGTATGACCTCCTCATAAATTAAGACTACTTTAAATTACCACACCGCATAAGAGAAAACAAATGCGCTTTCATTGGCTTTGAAGGGTGGTTTTCCCTCATTCGAAATACTGGCGCTCAAGATCTTCGAGTCTATCTTTTGCGCTTTGGTTAAACGTCGTTTCCCTGCGCATTAACTTTTCCTTTAATGCTTCAACGGAGTCTTTTAATGACTGCTTGTACTCCGGGATATCCCCTTCGTACAGATGGACGGCTTCTTTCTGAACGTTTGCTTTTTCCGTATAGCTCAAGGCCTTCCTTTGGTGAAAGAAGACGTCCTCGGTCTTCCCTGGATTGTGCAGGTCTCCCTGCATGGGGTGCTTTGCCACGGCCAACACTTTCACCAGGAAAAATCGATTTCGGTCCTCTACGACTTCGCCTATGTAGATTCCTGACTTATAATGGGCTTTAACGGTGCTTCCCTGTTTTATCTCCGTCATTATTAGACCTCCATATATCTTTTACACCATTATAGCAAAGGTCCTATTCGTTGGAAAAAATGACGGGCAGGTAAGAACAGAGCTTGTGTCTTTGTTATAATGAAATGGAAGGAAGTGGTTTTGGTATGATGGAATTTTTGTACTTTCCAGAGGACAAGTCGGAATACATCCCGGCGGTATTCATGCTGTTGCTTTTCATCGTGTTGGCATCGCTCGCTATGATTTGGATTATCAGGGCCTCTCAGAAAGAAGAGAAGAAGTGGGACAAGCTAGAACAAACATCCGATACCATGAATCGTGAAGATCAAAAGCCGCGGGAAGGGAAATCCTGAGCGGCTTTTTTTTATGATCCCGTTCCTTCCTCATATTTTGTGTGTATAGGGAGATACTATCCATAACTATGTTGGAAGGGCGGATGTAGATGGTAAACAAATGGATAGGAACAGCTTTATTGCTAATATTAATGGCCGGGTGCACAGGAGAAGAGAGGTCACCGCTTGATACGTCGATCTATAATGCAGAGAGCGACAAAATTGGTACGGCCACATTAAAGGAAACGCCGGAGGGTGTTCAAGTGACTTTGAAGGTAGAAGGACTTGAACCTGGTCCGCACGGTTTACATGTTCACGAGTTTCCTAAATGTGAGCCGCCGGACTTTCAAACAGCAGGTAATCACTTTAATCCACTATCCAAGGATCACGGGTTAATGAATGAGAAGGGGCCGCATGCCGGCGATCTTCCTAATGTCGAAGCGGATGCCAGCGGAATGGTGGATACAGAATTGGTGCTTCCGGAAGCTACCTTGAAAGACGACCAAATGTCCCTTTTAAGAAAAGAGGGCACCTCCTTGGTCATTACGAGTGAAGCGGATGATGGAATGTCGCAGCCTTCCGGTAATTCCGGAGAGCGGGTTGCATGCGGGAAAATTACGCTGAAAGCGGATGGGGATGAAGCAAGCGATCCGACGGAACCAGATAAAAAAGAAGAGTAGATAAAAAGCCGCCCGGCCGGGCGGCTTTTTATCTACTCGCATTTCTATTTCCTTGCAGCCTCGATAATTCGTGATACACCTTCTTCAATGGTAGAGCGGGGAGCAGCGATATTGATCCGCATAAATCCTGTTCCTGCTTTACCGAAGGAGACGCCGTCATTTAAACCGACTTTTGCCTGCTTCTGCATGAAGGATTTGAGTTCGCTGTGCTTCATTTCCAACCCGGTACAGTCAAGCCAAAGCAGGTAGGTTCCTTCCGCAGGAAAGACACGTACAGCGGTTTCGTTATGGAGCCTTTCCATAACGTAGTCCCTGTTTTCTTCCAGGGTTGTCATTAGTCCTTCCAGCCACTCTTCGCCGTGCTCATATGCCGCCTCCATTGCTGTAAGCCCCAGAGTATTCAACATACCCATTCCTTGATTTTTAAATTGCTTATCAAGCTTCTCTTTCGATTCTTTATCAGCAGTTACGACGAAAGATGCTTGTAGCCCCGCCAAATTAAACGTTTTGGTCGGTGACATGCAGGTGATAGTCTTTCTGCTGACGTCTTCAGAAACAGAGGCGATTGGAATGTGACGGTGCCCGCTGTATATAAGATCCGCATGTATTTCATCAGCAATAATTCGGACATCGTGCTTAAGGCAAATGCTGCTCAACCGGTTCAACTCTTCCCGCGTCCAAACACGTCCGACCGGGTTATGGGGATTACAGAGAATAAATAATTGGACGTTGTTTTCTTTAATTTTCTTCTCAAAGTCCTCAAAATCAATTTCATATTTGTTTCCTTCTACGATCAGCGGGTTCTCAATGATGTGACGCCCGTGGTCCCTGACTACGCTGTAGAACGGTGGATAGACCGGTGTCTGGATAATGACGTTGTCACCAATATCGGTCAATGATTGAATGATCATATGAAGCGAAGGAATGACACCGGGACTGTAGGTAATCCACTCCGGATCGATGGACCAATCATGTCTAGTCTGAAGCCACTGTACGATCTGCTGCTTTACGCGGTCATCTGGGACTGTATAGCCGAAGATGCCGTGATCGACACGTTCCTTTATTGCTGCCGTTACCGCCTTGGGGGTCTGAAAATCCATGTCTGCTACCCACATAGGAAGAACGTCTTTATCTTTATACAATTCTTCTGCCATATCCCATTTGACAGAGCGGGTTCCCTTACGTGAAATGACTCGTTTGAACTGTTCCAAAACGATGGCCTCCTATACTTTTAATTTCTGTAATCTATCATAACCGAAAATCCATGGAAGAAGAAAATATGTTGTTTGACCGGGATGATGGGGAAAAGAGAGCAAAAAAAAGAAGCAAAGCGAACGTTCGCTTTGCTTACACAGGGGGAATACGAGAAAGTCTTACGTTATTTAATATATCCAGTTTTGATAGATTATAAACCTACTTTTTCATTTTTTTTGCTGATTTAATTCATAAAGTAGTTTCATAGCATGAAGAACGTCTTCTTCCGAGAAATCCCGTGTCTTTTTCAACAAGAGTTTAGTCCGCTTGACGCCCACTTCTGCAATCAAGTTCTGCAACTCTTCATCAATGGTTGTATCTTCTTCTTGAAATTCCATCAGTTCGGATGCCGGGATATCCAGAACGGTTGATATTTTAAGGATGGTATCTAATTCCGGTGCGCGCTCATCTGTTTCGTAGCTTTCCAATGTTTGGACGCCCATTCTCGCTTTCATAGCGAGCTCTTCTTTAGTGAAATTCTTTAACTCACGGTATTTCCTAATATTATTTCCTACAGACATACAGGTTCCTCCTCTGTCATTATTATCTATTATACCATGTTCAATGATGCACAAAGTGTCGAAATTCCGAAAAATAAAGGGTGTTTATCAAAACTGTACTTTGCTTATTGGAGGTTTTTGTGCTAAAATCATTAATTGCGTGAAATGAAGCGAATAATAACAAATCAGGAGTTGTATAGAATGTCAGAGAAGTTCCAAGAAGGTCAAGTATTAGAAGGTAAAGTTACAGGAATTCAGCCCTACGGTGCTTTCGTTGCATTGGATGAAAAAGTTCAAGGTCTTGTGCACATTTCAGAAGTTACCCACGGGTATGTGAAAGATATTAATGAGCACCTTTCTGAAGGTGATGAAGTTCAAGTTAAGATCTTGAACATCGACGAGAAGAGCAACAAGTATTCTCTATCTATCCGTGCGACACAGGAAGCTCCAAAGGCAGCACCACGTCGTCCGCGCAAGCAGGCTGCAGCACCAAAGCATGAAGAATCAACTGCAGGTTTCAACACGCTTAAAGACAAGTTGGAAGATTGGATCAAACAATCGGACGACCGCGAAAAATTCCGTAAATAAAGTACAGGTAGAAAAAGCCGGGTCCTAGAGGACCCGGCTTTTTTTTATTCAGTCGTTTCCGCTGTCCGGTCGCTGTATTCTGCTGCCGGTGAGAAGTAAATGGAAATGGCGATAAGTCCGCTGATCCCTACAAGTGTATATATGACACGAGCGAAGGCACCGCTTTGTTCGCCACCGCCGAATAGTCCTGCGACTAAATCATATTGGAACAATCCGATCAATCCCCAGTTGATTGCGCCTACGATGATAAGCAGAAGGGCGATACGTTGAATCCAACTCATGGTCCAACCTCCTTTTTTTATAAGTTCATGGTTCGTCTTTATAATTGAACAAGCGGGTCGTATTTATTCATCAAGCATTTCTTTTGAGATATCATCTGAATTCGGGGATAATAATCATCGAATGTTCATGAAGGGAGTTTTATCAATGGATGCATTTAAATTTCATAATCCGACGAAATTAATTTTCGGACAGAACCAAGTGACACAATTACAAACAGAATTACCTGAAAATACAAATAAAGTTCTCCTCGTTTATGGAGGGGGAAGCATCAAGCGTAACGGCGTGTATGATGCAGTTGTGGCGGAATTGAAAAAGGCAGAGGTAGAGGTTTTTGAACTTTCCGGTGTAGAGCCAAACCCTAGACTTTCCACGGTTAGACGCGGGGTCGAGGCATGCAAGGAAAACGATATCGACTTCATCCTCGCTGTAGGCGGTGGAAGTGTCATCGACTGCACGAAGACCATTGCTGCTGGAGCCAAATACGATGGTGATGCCTGGGATCTTGTTACAAGAGAGGCGACACCAGAATCAGCGCTTCCGTTTGGAACGGTCCTTACCCTTGCTGCTACAGGTAGTGAGATGAATGCCGGTGCGGTCATCACAAATTGGGAAACGAATGAGAAGTACGGCTGGGGTGCTGCGCCTTTGACAAACCCTATGTTCTCCATTTTGGATCCCGCCTACACGACAAGTGTTCCAAAAGATCAGACTATCTACGGAATCGTAGACATGATGACGCACATGTTTGAACAATATTTCCACAATCCGACCAAGTCACCGGTACAGGATGAAATGATCGAGGGCGTCCTGCGTGCTGTCATGGAAACGGCCCCTAAGCTTCTTGATAATCTGGAATCTGTCGAGCATCGTGAGACGATTCTATATGCTGGAACGATTGCACTAAACGGTATGCTGCAAATGGGATATCGCGGAGACTGGGCGAGTCACAACATCGAGCATGCTGTTTCCGCCGTTTATGATATTCCACATGCGGGTGGACTGGCGATTCTCTTCCCTAACTGGATGAAGCATAACCTGGACGTGGACCCGTCCCGTTTCGCCAAACTTGCGACAAACGTATTCGGCGTCAATGCAGAAGGTAAGAGCGAGAAGGAAGTGGCGGAAGAAGGAATCGATGCTTTGAGAAAATTCTGGTCTTCCCTCGGAGCGCCGGAGCGACTTGCCGATTACGAAATCGGAGAAGAGAAGTTCGACGTTATTGTCGATCGTTCCATGAAACGTGGAGCTTTCGGGAACTTCAACAAGCTTAAAGAAGACGACGTACAGAAGATTCTGGAAATGTCCAAGTAATGGAGAAAAGGTGCGGGCTGCCCGCACCTTTTTTGATGAATTCTATTTGTACACGCTTTCATGAAAGTGCTTGCTTGATTTGGATGAAAGGTTCCGATAAAGTGAAAAGTGGATGAAGTAAAATGATGATTTGGAGGGACATTTATGACACACGTTCGTTTTGATTACGAAAAAGCTTTGCCGTTCTTTGGTGAACATGAACTAGAATATATGCAGGGAGCCGTTTCTCTGGCTCATAAGAACCTACATGAGAAAACCGGTGCAGGGAACGACTTTTTAGGCTGGGTCGATCTGCCTGAAGATTATGATAAAGAAGAGTTCTCCCGCATCCAAAAAGCAGCAGAGAAGATTCAATCTGATTCTGATGTTCTTTTAGTCATCGGTATCGGCGGATCTTATCTTGGTGCCCGTGCAGCGCTGGAAATGCTGAACCACAGCTTCTACAATGTACTCGGTGGAGAAGAGCGCAAAACTCCCCAGGTATTTTTTGTAGGAAACAGCATCAGTCCTTCTTACATGAACGACTTGTTCGATGTGCTTAAGGATAAAGACGTTTCCATCAACGTCATTTCGAAAAGCGGAACGACGACGGAACCTGCTATTGCCTTCCGCGTATTCCGTAAGTTCCTGGAAGAGAAATACGGCAGGGAAGAAGCGCAGAAGCGCATCTATGCTACAACGGATAAGAATAAAGGTGCCCTTAAAACACTTGCTACCGAGCAGGGCTATGAATCCTTCGTGGTACCGGATGATGTAGGCGGCCGTTATTCTGTTCTTACTGCCGTTGGTCTGCTGCCTATCGCGGCAAGTGGTATCGACATCGTGGAAATGATGAAAGGCGCGCAGCAGGCTCGTGAAGAACTCAGCACGGACAAGCTGTCGGAAAACCCTGCTTATCAATATGCTGCTGTAAGAAACGTTCTTTACAACAAAGGCAAAACAATTGAAATGCTTGTCAATTATGAACCGTCCCTTCAGTATTTCGCTGAATGGTGGAAACAGTTGTTCGGAGAAAGTGAAGGCAAAGATTACAAAGGAATCTTCCCGGCTTCTGCCAACTTCTCTACAGATCTGCACTCTCTCGGACAATATATTCAGGATGGACGAAGAGATATGTTTGAAACGGTCCTTCACGTGGAGAATTCCAATTCTGATATTACGATCGAGGAAGACGAGCAGAACCTGGACGGTTTGAACTACCTTGCAGGGGAGACAGTCCACGAAGTCAACGAGAAGGCATACCTCGGTACAATGCTTGCTCACACAGACGGAGATGTGCCGAACTTGATCGTTCACCTTCCGAAGCGTGATGCTTTCACCTTTGGTTACCTTGTGTACTTCTTCGAGAAGGCTTGTGCAATCAGCGGATACCTCCTGGGTGTCAATCCGTTTGACCAGCCCGGCGTAGAAGCGTATAAGAAGAATATGTTCGCTCTTCTGGGTAAGCCTGGCTTTGAAGATGAAAAAGAGAAACTGGAGAAAAGACTATAAAGGCAGTAAATAGTATAAAGAGGGGGATCATCCATAAAAAGGATGATCCCCCTTGTTTTATTTGGGCATAGTAAAAGAGAAAGGAGTGATGAGCGATGATACCACTATCTTCCCCGCTTACAGGAACGACTTATAAGTTTAATGAACTGGAGAAGGAACTTCAGGGTCTCGGCTTTAAACTAGCGGATAATTGGGATTATGAGCATGGTTATTTCGATTATAAAATTGATGATCATGTCGGCTACCAGTTTATTCGTCTTCCGTTCGTCGTGACCTCAGGATCTTTGGATGCACCTAGTGATTATGCACTTGTGGAGATGAAGGAACCCTTTCTGCTCTCCCATAAATATAACCCGGGTCTCGATGATAATGTGAAAGAAGGGAATTTCCGAGCCATTTTTGATCAATTTCAAGAGCCTGTCGATAAAGATGCCAGTTTCCCTGAAGAACACGTGCATACAGGGCGGGAGTTGTTAAAAAAGGTGGAACAAGCATTACTTACGAAGCGGTGAGAAAACAACGAGCACGTCTCCCTCTTGCAGCGTAAGGTCCGGATGGATATGAAACAGCACATCTTCCCTGCGGCGGACAGCGATGACCTGGTAACAATCTTTCATATAGTATTGGAAGGCCTCCGTGACAGGATTTCCAATCAAAGACTTTGGAACAGCTTCTTCATGAAACTGCCGTTCTGCAAGCAGGCCGAGCAGGAGTTCGAACGGCTTCGCCGGATCATTCCGGTAGAGTTCCTGATAGAAGAGGCTGCTCATGAAGTCATTGGAGCGAATGACGGTATCCGCACCGGCCCGTTCCGCATTAATTTTCTGCTTATCTGTCAGTACTTCTGCGATAATAAACAGCCCGGGGTGGTGTCCCTTTGCGGCGACAATCTGATGGATGACGGACTGATCGGACTGTTCTTCTGATAAAGAAGGATCCGCAGTGATGATGGCAAGTTTGGCATGAAGCAGATTTGCCTTCTCCAACGTTTCTTCATTCGTCGCGCTGCCGCTGATGAAGTGGACAGAGGGAAGGCGCTGATAAAAGGTATTCATCGTTCGGTCGATCAGCACGACTTCTTCCGGCTGCTGATGCTTCTGAATCATATCGATCAAATGTCTTGTCCGCTCGTTCCACCCGATGAGGACCAGGTGTTTGGCTCCTTTGTACGGGACTTTTCCTTCCGATAGATCCGTCTCATGCTTGACGGTGGAAGCGGAGAGTGTAGCCATGTAGAAAGTGACCAGTCCACCACCGGATAAGATCAGCAGGATAGCCATCAGTTTACCATAGGGACTTAATGGAACATAGTCGCCATACCCGACGGTTGCTCCCGTAACGAATGCCCACCAGATTCCGTCAAAGACGGTTGGAAAGTTTGCGGGTTCAATCATATGGATGACGAATCCGAACAACGTCATCGTAAAAAACACCGTTGCTAACAATCTCAGGAACAGTGGCAGTTGAAAATATAAACGTACCCAATGCTGCATGGCTTTGGTGCCCCTTTTTTATCTACAGTATGTCTCTGGAAGAACGTATTCAAACATAGAAAAAGCCTGCCGCACGACAGGGCAGGCGGCAAGCTGTTAATAAGCAAAGAATGTCTTCTTTAAATCTTCATACACATAATTCCAAAAATCATGATGATCACGGTAAGCTTTCGTAATGAAGGTAAGCATTTCTTTCTGTTTTTCATTAAAGTCTTCGGCCTCTTTATCCGGAAGGCCTTGTCTTGCTGTATCAATGAACTGTTGGACTTCGGGCGCTCTCGGTCCCCAGTTTGCCACTTCTTCCCCATTCTTATCCATCAAGATGATTTTCGGGATGGAACGGGCACGTCCGTCTGTCAAATAGTTGTCCATTAAATCCAAATTCTCATCTCTCAAAAGGAAGTGAACTGGTATTTGAGCTGCTTCCGCCATACGAAGGAAAATGGGTACATTCATCATGGCATCTCCGCACCAGTCTTCGGTTAACACAATCGCTCGAAGTCCGTTCATTCGGGAGCGCGTAAATGTTGGTTCATCTTCGACCGGTATCCCGAAATTTTCGTATATATAAATAAAGTTTTCCTGATGTGTCTGCATTTGATCGACGTACGTTTGTGCCGTCATTCCTTTGTTAAACCATTCTTCTAAGCGCATAACTAATTCCTCCTCAAAAAATCCATACAAGGTCTTGTTCCCGTTCCTGCAAAGGAATATGCATCCGATTAATGTTTTCCCCGTTATTTTTGATATGATGGAAAGGTGAAGGAGGAGTAATTATGAATGAAGATCGACTTAATTTCTTATTGGAACTATTGACTACCCCGTCCCCCTCCAGCATGGAGATGGAGATACAGAAGAAATGGATTGCGGATATGGAAGAAGCAGCGGATGAGATAAGAACCGATAATGCCGGTAATGCGATTGCAGTCCTTAACCCGGATGCGGACTTCAAGATCCTGCTTGCAGGTCACTGTGATGAAATTGCATTAGTCATCAACAGGATTGATGAACAAGGGTATCTCCATTTTGATAAAATGGGAGGCATCAATCCGAAAGCAGCTGTCGGTATGAAAGTGAGAGTCCTTGGGGAAGAAAAGGAGCTGACAGGAGTGATCGGCGTCAATGCGCAGCACCACGGAGGCTTAAAAGGGGATTTCGGTGTGGAAGATCTCTTTATCGATTGTGGAGCAAAATCGAAGGATGAAATCGCAGAGTACGTGCAGATTGGCGATCTTGCTGTCTACAAACGAGAGCCTGAGATACTTATGGATCGTTACATAGCAGGTCGTGGACTGGATAATAGAACGGGGCAGTTCATCGTAGGGGAAGTTTTACGACGGTTAAAGGACAAGAAGCTCCGTGTAGGTGTTTATGCGGCGAGCACGGTCAATGAAGAAACGAACATGGGTGGTGCGTACTTCGCAGCAGCGGGCATTCAGCCGAACATGGCGATCGCCTGCGACGTGACGTTTGCCACGGACTACCCTGGAGTAAATAAAAGCAAATATGGAGACGTCCGGCTCGATGGTGGACCGGTTCTTGCCAAGGGAGCGCCGATCAACCGTAAGATCAACAAATGGCTGGAACGCTCGGCCAAAAAGTTGAACATGGACGTCCAGTACGAATTGACACCAAGGATGACAGGCACCGATGCGGATAAGATGCGGTTGACGGGAAGTGGAGTACCGGTCAGTCTCGTCTCTTTACCCCTCCGTTATATGCACTCTCCAGTTGAAACAGTAAGCATGAAGGATATAGAAGAGGAGATTGAGCTTCTCGTCGACATGATTGCCGGTATGACCGGGGAAGAAAGCTTGAATCCACTTGAAGATTAAGACAGAGAACGTCCGGATATTTATCCGGGCGTTTTGTCTTGTTTTGGTTAAGAGTAGTCATAGTTGGCAAGAATAGCAGATATAATCTTTCTAATATGAGGGAGTGATCTGCATGGAGCGGGAAAGACTACACGAACAAATTTTGTCTTTGAAAGGGAAAATTTGCGCGGGCCAGCTGCAACTGCAGGGATACGATGATTATCTCCTGCTTCAGCTTGATAAAGTGAAAGACAGTGAGGACGGACTGGTGGATGTATCGACAGTATCTTCGACGTTGAAGTTGTTCATCGACGCGACGGAAAAAGTGAAAGCGGCTCCTGAGAAGCGGCTGAGCTGAATTTTAAGCTAAAAAAGAGCGGAGCCGTCAGGCTTCGCTCTTTTATCTATCCTCGATCTTTTTTTGATGCTCGCTGCTCCAAGCGTTTTTTCAACTGATCTTTATATTTAGATTCGACGAGAATATATAGGAAGTCGCCGGCTTGAATCACGGTCTCGCCATAGGGGGTGATGACCTGGTTGTCTCTGATGATTGCGTTAATATTTGAATGGTTCGGCAGCGTCAATTCTTTCAATTTCTGACCGACAAGCGCGGATTCTTCGCTCGTTTGAAACTGCACCATTTCAGCGGCTGCTTTCCCCATCGATATAAGTTCGATCGAGTGGTGCGGTACATCTTTCTGAGGTCCGACCAAGTCCAGCTTCTTGGCCACCCAAGAGATGCTGGCCCCTTGCACAAGAGCGGAGGTCAGAACGATGAAGAAGACGATATTGAAGATGATCTGACTGTTCTCCAAACCTTCTACAATCGGAAAGGTAGCGAGCACAATCGGTACGGCTCCGCGCAATCCGGCCCATGAAATGAAGAGCTTCTCCTTGACGGAATACTTTAGCTTGATCAAGGACAAGAAAACGGCGAGCGGACGGGCGACGACAATCAACAGGATGGAGAGAATCAAGCCATCTACGATGACAGCAGAAGAGAAAACCTGCTCCGGGAACGCGAGAAGTCCCAAGATGATGAACATAAGGATCTGAGCCATCCAGGCGAATCCTTCATTGAATTGAAAGATGGAATACCGGTACGTAAGCTCCCTGTTTCCTATAACAAGGGCAGCAATATAAACGGCTAGGAATCCACTTCCCCCGACGAATGCTGTAATCCCATAAGTAATCAGGGCGAAGGCTACCGAAAGAATAGGGTATAATGCGCTGGACCCTAGTTTAATAGTATTGATGGAATAAGAAGCGAGCCTCCCAAAAATGATCCCCAACACGAGACCTATCCCCATTTGGAGAAAAAAGGTCGGGATCAGCATCCAGATCGAACCATCCGGCTTGGTGATCAGCTCAATGAATGAAAGCGTGAGGAAAACGGCCATCGGATCATTGGTTCCTGATTCTGCTTCCAATGTGGCACCCATCTTTGCCTTTATATTTCTTTCTTTCAAAGCCGCAAAAACCGCGGCGGCGTCTGTCGATCCAACAATAGCACCTAGAAGGAGACCTTCGAGTAATGTTAAATCGAAGAGGAGATAGGCAGCGACTCCAATCGTTGAGGAGGTTACTAAGACTCCCACGGTAGCGAGCGATAGAGAGGGCACGGCTACAGAACGGACCGTTGCCCATTTCGTATGCAGGCCACCTTCAAATAAGATGATAACCAAAGCCAGCACACCGATAAGCTGAGCTGTATCTGCGTTATCGAAATAAATGATTCCGAGTCCGTCACTTCCTACAAGCATACCTACGATGATGAACAAGATGAGGGAAGGCACACCCCATCTGTTGGAAAACTTAGCGGCGAAGATTCCGCTGAACAGCAGGAAAGCAACTAATAAAAGAAATGCATCGGTTCCAAATGTGTCTAAAAACATGTAATGAAATTCTCCTTATGAATGGCGTTTGACGAATTGGGAATGAAGAGAAGGGGCGAATGGAACAGCCCCTTCCCGGATGGTTACAGACCTATAATATGTTTCAGCTCTTCCACATTGATCATTTTCCAGGAGAGTTCAAACGTGTAACCCTCCCAATGGACTCCGGTGAGGATACCTGATACATAAATCCCACCGAAAAATAGAAAGAAGATAAGGAAGCAGACGACAACATAGGTCAGTTTATCTTTTTCATTCATTCACATTCGTCTCCTTATTGAATCAAGATCATACGTTTGGCATAAGGAGAAGTCATATGTAATTGGATTGGTTATATATCGTAATGAGAAACCCCGGCCTGCTGGTTTTAGAAAGATCGATATTTCGGAAACGGATCTTATCAAACGCCACAGGGAAATCTGCAGGGGAGTCCCCGCAAATAGTTGGATCGAGGCCTTTCGTACTGACGGGCTGGGGGATCGATTGGTTTTGTATTTTGATAGCCTGATGATCAGAATAAGAAACGGCTGCTGAGAATTCGGAGTCATGAGCCAGTGTGCTTCTTATATCGTCGATTTTTTCAGATGGACTGAAAAAAACGGCGAAGTTCAAAAAAACCACCAATATCAAAAAAATATCTTTCTTCATCACGGTCCCCCTTTCCTGATTGTACCTATTCATTATATCAGAGATTTTCTCTCTTAACTTTGGCTGGAAAACTTGTTTTGAAATGTGCGTGATGCCGAAAGCTTGTAGGAGTTTTTCATGTGAATTACCATGGTAGAAAGAATTAGACAATAAGAAAGGGTGTTAAACATGAGTCGTGAAAACAGAAAGATATTATAGAATCCTTACTTCAGAAACACAACGAAAAGGTTTCATGTTGCGAAGAAAATTACTAAAGAAGACTTCACCTTCATTTTGGAGACAGCCAGGTTATCTCCAAGTTCCTTAGGCTTTGACCGTGGAAATATCGATTGTACAAACCCCGAGCTGCGTGAACAGTTAAAGGGGGAAGCGCAGGTTCTTTTGGATAGAGAAACCTATGGAGTATCTTCCATGGCGGCCTTCGGCTGTCGAGCGGAGGACCCGTCCCGGCCGAAGATGAGACGGAATATGAAGAACATGGCGGAATGGATAGAGTAATTGAGCTGGAACCCTATCTGTAAAGGACCGGGTTTTTGCTATGGTAATTATTATTGACATAAAATTCTAATTGTTTTATATTTTATTTGAACAGTGGTTAATAAATGAGGAGGAGTCAGCGATTACACCTAGAAAACCGATCGAACAGCAAGTAGAACAAGAAGCTATATTGAACGTCGCGAGAGATCTCTTTGTAAAGAAAGGATTCAGAGATGTGTCCATGCGGCAGATCGCTGCCGAGCTGGAAATGAGCCATGGAATGATTTATTATCATTTCAATAATAAAGCCGGTTTATTTTATGCTGTCGTAGCCAAAGACTTCGCGCTCCTCGATGAAATCCTGGAAGAAATAATGAGGGGAGAAGCAGATCCTGTACAAAAGTTGAAACACCTATTCGTCGCCTACATGAAATTCGGTATCGATTACTCCAGTCATTATGAAATGATGTTTCTAATCAAAGATGAGCAATTGAACACGCTCATGAATGAGGAGCCGAATAGGAGTTATGAACGGTTTGCCAAGGCAGTTGCTGCGCTTGTCGGTCCTAAATGCGCAACGACCCAGAGCATCTGGTCGGCGTTTTTATCCTTACACGGTTTCGTCGTTCACTATTACAAGACAGGGCAGACGTTTAACGAAATGAAAAGTCTCGTAGAAGGTCATGCAGAATTTATTATAAAATCACTGGATATATAAATTTTTTTTGCAGATAATTGACCAGTGGTTAATAAGGGGTGGAGAATGATGAAAAAAGCATTGGTATTAGGGGCATCCGGGGGAATGGGCAGCGCCCTGGTAGAAGAACTTTTGGAAGCAGGCATAGAGGTCGTTGCATTTGCAAGAACAGAAGAAAAGCTGAAACGGATGTTCCGGGGAAGGGCGCAGATCTTAGCGGGGGATGTGTTCTCAGAAGCAGATTTGCATGAGGCTGCTAAGGGAGTCGATGTGATCTTCCATGCGGTTAGCATTCCTTACTATCAATGGGCGGGACATCAGCTGCGGCTGATGCAGAATGTCATAAACGCCTCGGAAAAGGCAGCCAGTAAATTGGTCATTGTCGACAATATTTATGCCTATGGTCCCGGAATGGGAACTTTAATAAAGGAGGATGCTCCCAAAGTTCCCTTAACTAAAAAGGGGAACATCCGTTTAGAAGTTGAAAACCTTGTAAGGGAAGCGCAGGTACCTTGGATGATTGCTCATTTCCCTGATTTTTACGGGCCCAATGCAGAAAATACGGTTCTTGGCCAAACGCTGCAAGGAGCAGCTGCAAATAAACGAGGGATATTTATTGGAGATAAGCGGAAGCCAAGGGAATATATTTATACCCCGGATGGTGCGAAAGCACTTCTTTCGCTGGCGATTCGCCCTTCTGCATACGGACAGACGTGGAATATACCAGGAGCTGGAGTCATATCGGGAGAGGAGATTATCCGGTTGTTAAAAGGAGAAAGCGGTTATGACAAACGGGTGATTACTGTCACAAAAGGAATGGTGAGGATGCTTGGTCTATTTGACAAAATGATGAGAGAGTTTGTGGAAATGATGTATTTATATGAACAGCCTGTTGTTTTATCGGGAGCCAAATTCGAAAGGGAGATTGGTCCTGTACCGACAACATCGTATAAAGACGGTATTGGTCGGACGATGGAAGCGATGGCAGGACACCGTTCTTAGAGGGCGAGGAAGGCAGCCCTTTTTATAAGAATACCTGGTAGGCATACCTTTCTCCATGCGGAATTGGTAAATGAATGATCCCTTTGAATTGGAAGGCATGATTGGTGATCACCTTCTGCATTGCTCTGTTTAAAGGATGCGTATCTATTCTTACTTCTGACATCCCACTTTCCCGAGCGGCGGCCAGCAGAAGCTTGAAGAATAGAGCTGCATACCCGCGCCCGTTCCTTTCTGGAAGGATGGCGAATCTGTGAATAACGGCGTAATCGGCATCATTTTTCTCCCATTGGCCGTAAACGATGGTTTCATATGCAGTCTCCTGACCTTTTGTCAGGGCAGCGGTACCTATAATTTGCTGATTGATGAGAAAAACATAATTATTTCCATCTTCCATATCCGTTCTAAGCCTTGCCTCCGATGGAGCATCCTCACCGGACCACTGCGGTGATCCTGAGGCTGCAAGCTTCAGCTGAGCAGATCGGATAATCTCTTTAACTGCTGGAAGATCATCGATCGTTCCTTGTCGCATTTGTATATTCATCTAATCTCTCCTTACAAACCTAAATATTCCTCCCACCTTCAGCATATCATGGAATGAGTTTTCAAAGAGGAGGAGATTGTATGAATGAGGAGATGCAGAAGCTGTTCAACCGACTCATTGAAATTGAACAAGTATCAACGACCCTTTATCTTGCCATGTCTGCCTATATGGCAAGAGAGAATTATACGGGCATGGCTCATTGGCTGCAGCTTCAGTCTGATGAGGAACGAACCCATTTATTGAAATTGATCCAATATGTGAGTGACAAGAATGGTACCGTTCAATTATCCAATATTCCGGCCCAGCCCAGTGAATATGGAACGCCCCTGGAAACCTTCCAAAAAGTTTTGGAACATGAGCAGTTTGTTACTAATTCCTACAGACAAGCCTACAATTATGCCGTCCAGGTGGACCCGCAGGCGGCTGTCATTATTCAAGATTTTCTCCGGGAACAGATAGATGAAGAGGCTCAGGCTCAAACGATAGTGGATCGCTTATCACTGGCCCAAAACAATTCCTCTGCGCTTTTACTTTTAGATCAAGAGCTTGGGCAAAGGCAGGCAGCAGGATGAAAAACAGCTCGGTAATGTAGGGAATTTGGTAACGCAGAAAGAAGCGCGAAGATCTATCGTAGGGCGCTCTCACGTTACGGGTCGGATGGAGCGAATCATCCAGGCTCGTTTTTTTTTTGTGCCTTCTCTTCCTTTTTTTATTAGGAAAATGTTACCTTTATATGGGTGTGCTTGGAAATGGATTGGCTGAAACTCTTAATGATTACGCGCAGTAAAGCGTCAGGTCTGCAAGAAGGATGCGTTGCCTTGAGCAAATTTCGGATGGGAAAATTGGTGGTAACTATGAAATATTTCTTTACATTCATTCCAGCTGTATTGCTTACCTTAATAAGTGCAGATTTTAGTGGAGTATATGTAGAAGATGAACAGCAGTATAGAACGTATTTGGAGCATGCAAGGGAATGTGGGATGGAATTGGGGTTTCCCTTTCATTTCGTTACGCAGAATCCATCGAAGCTCTCGCCGCCGTTCCCTTATAAATTCGGACTGGAGATGGAGAGAATTACAAACTTGAATGTCCTTCCTTCCTTTCTTTGTTAACGTCGGGATCTATTTCATGATTATTCTCTTCATGCATTTCTTCTTTAATAGAATTATAAGGAAAGCGAGAAGAATAGGATGAAAGCAGGCAGAGCGGAGAGAGGAACCGGACTTAGTCCGGGATTCGTCGAAATTAATCAGAAGCAGAACTTCTAACTTGCGATATCATCACATTTTGACTACAATGAGGATACAATATCATATCGGTTCCATCTTCGGGGCAGGGTGTAATTCCCGACCGACGGTATTAGGTGCATAGATACCTAGAGTCCGTGACCCGCAGGTTCTTCCTGCGGCTGATCTGGTGAGAGTCCAGAACCGACAGTTAAAGTCTGGATGGGAGAAGATGTCGAGCGGAATGAGGAGAGGTTTTTTTGAACCTGCCCTCTATTTCCTGTGGACAATCTGTACTCCCTTAAGCATATAGCGCTTAGGGGTTTTTTATTGGACACACGGAAGTACCGTTCAACCTTCATCTGGGATGTGAACCGACGACAAGATGAAGGGGGAGATCGATGATGAATCCTTATACAGGTCAATCATCCAAGTTGCTCAAGTTAGTCATTTTAGCTTTATTCGGAAGTATTTCGATGGTACTCATGTTTTTAAATTTTCCTTTGCCGTTCCTGCCGCCTTATTTAAAGGTGGATTTCAGTGATGTTCCTGCGTTGATTGCAGGCATACTGTTTACGCCTGCCGCAGGTATAATAGTGGAGGGGCTGAAGAATTTACTTTATCTCATTTATACCGGTGCCGGAGATCCCGTCGGCGTCGTAGCAAACTTTGCCGCCGGTGTCTTGTTCGTTGCACCTGTCGCGATGATCTACCATAAATTCAAGACCACGAAATCGTTAGTTTCCGGCTTGGTGTTCAGCGCCGTAATTATGGCGCTTGGAATGAGCGTATTGAATTATTTCCTCGTCCTGCCTGCTTACAGCTGGTTCATGGGTTGGGAGACGATGTCTGCTCAGGTAAAATGGGCGACCGTTCTTGCAGGTATTCTGCCGTTCAATGCCTTGAAAGGAATCATTATCGGAGCTTTGTTCGTTCCGCTGTTCATTAAGCTGAAACCTTGGCTGGAGCAGAAACGGATACAATCCTCCGCAGCATAAGAAAAAGAGCGCCCGAAGGGGCGCTCTTTTATTTTTCTTTTTCCATTTCTTCCTGTTCTTCAATGGTGTAGCGTGCGGCAGGCATGACTTCGAGTCGCTCTTCAGGAATCGGCTTGCCGGATTTTTCACTCTTCCCATACGTGCCTTCTTCCATCCGCTGCAAGGCATCCTCAGCATCCATCAGCTTTTCTCTTGCCTGCTCGTAAAATGTCTGCTCTTTAGACCGTTCAAACTGATCCGTTCCTAGGTCGCCGGGATGATCGGCTACGCTTGAAATCTCCCCGGTACTGTCATTTGGATAGTCCTCTTTCGTACGGTCATTTTTATATTCTTCCATTTGTTGTTCCGCTTCTTCTTTCATTTCGAGCAATCGCTGCTTGAGTTCCTGTTTCTTTTCTTCTGTCATGATCTATTCTCTCCTCCCTGTAAATGAAAGCGAGTTATTTCTTCGCCGGGACGACACCGATCGTGCATCGGGACAGGCAGACAGTATCCCCTTGTTCGTTTTCCATTTTGATTTCCCAAACCATCGTGGTCCTGCCGATATGGGCAGGGGTTGCACGGGCGGTGACGAAGCCGCTCCGGATACTCTTCATATGATTTGCATTGATTTCAAGGCCGAATACTTGCTGCTTTTCCGGATCGACGTTCAGAAACGCTCCAATACTTGCTGCGCTTTCCGCAAGAGCAACATTGGCTCCTCCATGAAGGAAACCCATTGGTTGGTGGGTACGGCTGTCTGCAGGCATCGTCATGATAACTTCCTCTTTCGAAGCCTTCACGACTTCCATTCCAAGCGTTTCCATCAATGTATTCTTCATCATTTCTTTATTCATAACATCCCGTCCTTTGTGTATTATTCCCATTATCCAAACGCTCAAACCTATAGAAAAAAGGATGGAGGCGGTCCATCCTTTTCCTGGAATGTGCAGCGAACGTAATGCATGGCACATTCAAACTTTTCATAATCATCCGATCGGGATATAAATTTGTAGAAGCATGGACAGTCCGAGCAGGAATCCATATATCGTATTCGTTTTGGCTGTAGCAACCATGCCCGGCATCATCTCGAGAGGCTCGCTCTTTCCTACAAATCCCTGTATGGCTTGCCGGCCTTTAATCAAACTAAGGAAAGTGATAAAGGACCACAGCGGCAGAAGACCTGCGAAGATAAGCACGACGGTAAGGGCGTAGGCAATAAAGAACAGGGCCGTCAGGAATCGGATCGAACCTTGATGGCCGAACAGAATAGCCAGTGTTCTTCGTCCGTTCTTCGCATCACCGACACGGTCGCGGATGTTGTTGGTAAGCAGAATAGATCCAACAAAAATAGCAACCGGAATGGACACGATTACGACGTCCCAAGTCACCGCAGCCGTCTGTATGAAGTAACTGATTCCGATGATGACCGTGCCCATGAAAAAGCCTGCCGTGATTTCTCCGAATGGACTGTAGGCGATCGGATAGGGACCGCCTGTATAAAGGTAACCGAAAAGCATGGAAACGAGACCGATAACGGCGATCCACCAGCTCGATGAGGCACAAATATACACCCCTAATATCGCAGCGACCGCATAGAAAGTGAAAGCAAGAGTAAGAACCGTCCTTGGACTAATGCCGTCCCTTACAATGGTTCCTCCTATGCCCACAGAATTTTCGTTATCTAAACCGCGAACATAATCATAATACTCATTGAACATATTCGTAGCAGCTTGAATGAGGATGGATGCGAGCAACATTGCGGCAAATAACCAGAAATTGATCGATTGTTCCAGAGCAGCGAACATCGTCCCGACAAAGACAGGAACGAAAGCTGCCGTCAACGTGTGGGGGCGTAAGAGCCTCCACCAAACTTGGAATCCGTCACGTTCATTCAAGGAAGTTTTTACATTTTGATTTTGTACTGAACTCATGGATGTCCTCTCCCTTGTATCCAAATTGATTTTATGATAACAATTTAAGTTTAGGGAAACAGGCCTTTAGTGTCAATCAATGTAAGAAAATGTTTCCTTGAGTGAAGAATTCTTGAGTCAAGGGAAAAAAGAGAATAAAATAGAGAATGATGCACACAGATCTTAAATAATTTGTGTCGCAAGTATACTGGAACGTCCCTTAAAGAATGGGAGGAATTTTTATGCTTCATACGAAGGCACCTCATATTGAAGAAGTTATCGGGGAAGCCCTTCAGAGAGCACATCATCTTGGGGAACCTATTTTTATCAGTTTCGTTGAACACATAGATGATCAAGAGCCGTATCGTTTTTTTGAAGCTGGTCTTACGGTGGATTCCCACCGCTCGTTCTGGCAGAGCGCGGAGGGAGACTTCACAATGGTGGGCATTGGGAAAGCCAGCCAACTTTTTGCAGAGGGAAACGATCGTTTCAAAGAAGTACAGTCTCTATGGAACGACTTGAAGGAAAACGCCGTCGTGCACGATTCGTTCGGGGAGAAGGGCACGGGAATGGTTGCGCTGGGTGGTTTCCGTTTCGACCCGGAAGAGCCGGAAGGAAAACCTTGGGATAACTTTAAGGACAGCCAGCTGTCCATTCCATCCTTCTTGTTGACCAACGTCGGCGGGAAGTCGTATTTGACTTCAAATGCTCTCCTCTTTCCGGAGGATCACGCCCAACAGATCGCCGCACAGATAGCTGATCAGAAGGAGCAGTTATTGAATGGGCTGCCCGGTACTTATAAGGTGCCGGAAATTGAGACGGCTGTAGAAGTTGCTCCGCACGAATGGAAAGAGACGATCAGACGAGCTACAGAGGATATCAAAGCTGGTCTCCTCGAAAAGATTGTCCTGGCGAGAGAACTTCGCCTCTCCTTCAAGGAGGATGTGTCCGTTTCTTCCGTGCTGCGTGCACTTGCGGAATCCCAGCCGAACAGCTACATTTTCGCCTTCGAGAGTGAAGGAGATTATTTTGTGGGCGCAACGCCGGAGAGGTTGGTTAAAGTTGACGAGCGCAGACTCGTTTCCACTTGTCTTGCCGGTACCATTCCACGTGGAGCTACGCCGGAAGCGGATTTGGCGCTGGGAGAAGAACTGCTGAACGATCCTAAAAACCGGCAGGAGCATCAATTTGTCGTGGAAATGATCAGACAAGCTGTCGAAGCCTGCAGCAGTGACGTACAGATTCCGGAGGCGCCGGTGCTGTATCCGCTTAGAAACCTTCAACATCTGTACACACCGGTTAATGCCATTTTGGATGAGGGATATACGCTTTTGAATGTGGTGGAGAAGCTTCATCCGACTCCGGCACTCGGTGGAATGCCCCAGAAGGAATCCGTTGCTTACATCCGTGAGAAGGAAACGCTCAACAGAGGATGGTATGCCGGACCGGTCGGCTGGTTCGATGCGATGGATAATGGGGAATTTGCTGTAGCGATCCGGTCTGCTTTAATTCAGAAGAGGATGGCTTCTTTATTCGCAGGATGCGGGGTCGTTGCCGACTCGGACCCTCAGGCGGAATACGAAGAGACCGCTGTGAAGTTGAAGCCGATGTTGTCTGTTTTGGGAGGGTCATAATTGGGACATGTAGAATCGTTATCTAAATATGTAACACATTTTGTGGATCAGCTTGCTTCTTCGGGGGTGGAGCATGTAGTCATTTCTCCAGGATCACGATCCACACCGCTTGCAATGACGTTTGCTGAGCATTCTGAGATGGAACACTGGGTCCATCTTGATGAACGCTCGGCAGCTTTTTTTGCGCTCGGAATAGCGAAACGAGAACAGAAACCGGTGGCGGTTGTTTGTACCTCCGGGACGGCTGCGGCAAATTATTATCCTGCTATCGTGGAAGCCTATTATAGCCGTGTCCCGCTTCTGATTCTTACAGCTGATCGGCCGCATGAATTGAGGGGGGTCGGTGCACCACAGGCCATCAATCAAATTCAGATGTTTGGTAACTACGTGAAATGGTATCAGGACCTTGCTCTACCAGAGCCGGGAAACCATATATACGCCAGACGTCAGGCTTCCAGGGCGGTCGAGGAAGCGAAGAACGGCCATATGGGTCCTGTCCATTTGAATTTTCCGTTCCGAGAGCCGCTTATCCCTGATTTTCATCTGGAAGGCTGCTGGCGGGAAGAGGGCGTGACGGTTCCCCGAGCTTCTTATGGAAAGAGAATGCTGGATGCCTCGGTGGTCTCCCAATATTTGCAGACGTTTGCGGAGAAAGACTGTGGTCTGATTGTAGTGGGCCCACAGATGGACCCTGACCTGGCTGAGGCTGTGACGCGACTTGCATCCCGACTTGGTGTGCCGGTATTGGCAGATCCGCTCTCACAACTCCGTGCCGGAACGCATGACAAAAGAAATATTATGGAGAACTATGATAGTCTCCTGAAATCGGAAGCTGTCGGGGAAGAGGTCATTCCCGGCTATATTCTAAGATTCGGAGCCATGCCGGTATCCAAGGCATACTTGAAATGGGTTCAGAAATTCGGGGAGCAGGTAGATCATTTCGTTGCAGATGAACATCCGAGTCATCGGGAGCCTGCCGGCATCGATGCTCATTACATTTGGGCGGATCCTGTGATGTTTTGTGAGCAGTTGGCGAATCATCTTCCGGAGGATAATGTCGAAACGGAATGGCTCTCCCGCTGGCAGGAAATGAATAATAGGGCGAAAGCCGAAATGCTTGCTCAGGAGGATGAAAGTCTCAACGAAGGCCATGCCGTCGTTTATCTGGCGGATTCCATTCCGAACCAGTCTAATCTTTTTATCGGAAACAGCATGCCGATCAGAGACGTAGACAGCTTCTTTATGTCCACGCCAAAGCAGGTAAGGATGATGGCTAACAGAGGTGCGAACGGCATTGATGGTGTCATTTCTGCGGCTGCCGGCACGACCGTATCAGGGGAGAGAACGACGCTTCTGATTGGGGACGTCTCCTTCTTTCATGATATGAACGGTCTTTGGCTCGTTAAACACAAAAAACTCCCTCTTACGATTGTTGTGATCAACAACGATGGAGGAGGAATTTTTTCCTATCTGCCTCAGTCCAAACAACAGGATCACTTCGAGGAGTTGTTCGGTACTCCATTGGGGCTTGATCTTTCGGCGGTCACTGCTTTGTACGATGGTAGACATCACGTTGTGGAAACATGGGATTCCTATCGTCATGCACTTGCCGAAAGCTACAAGAAGGAGGGTTTATCCGTTATTGAAGTGCGAACGGACAGAAGCACCCACGTTGATTTCCATAAAGAGAAGTGGGCGAAAGTCGAAGCCTCCATCTTATCCGGGGGGAGCAAGTGATGAGATACACCATTAACAGACGGTCCTATTGGGTGGAAGATAGCGGAACAGGCTTTCCTCTGGTTATGCTGCACGGATTCACGGGTAGTACACGAACGTTTGATGAAACGTGTGCTTCTTTGGACGGAGACTACCGGTTAATCAAGGTGGATCTGCCGGGGCATGGCCGGACCGGTCCGCTCGGAGTGGTCACGATGGAGCAATTCTGCCGGGACCTTGACGCTTTGTTCGACGCACTGGAGCTGGAGAGAGCGGCTGTTCTCGGATATTCGCTCGGAGGGAGGGCTGCGTTGTCTTTTGCAGCCCTTTATCCAGAACGGGTAGAGAAACTTCTGCTGGAGAGTGCTTCACCCGGGCTTGAAACGACGGAAGAGCAGCTGGCGAGACAGGCAAAGGATAAAACGTTGGCGGAAATGATACGGGATAAAGGAATAGATGCATTCGTATCTTATTGGGAGAACATCCCTTTGTTCCGTACCCAGAACCGTCTTTCTCAACAGGCGAAGACGGCGATACGCGAAGAACGTCTTGCTCAGGATCCGGGGGGGCTCCGGGAATCTTTACTTGGTATGGGAACCGGTCATCAACCTTCCTGGTGGGAGCGTATGTCGGACCTTCAGATGGATGTGCAGCTTGTCGTTGGAGCGCTTGACGAGAAGTTTTGTCGAATAAATGATAGGATGGAAAAGCGTATTCCTGAAGCATCCTACATAGTGGTGGAAAAGGCTGGACATGCAATACACCTTGAGAAACCAAAAATTTTTGCTAAAATTGTAGATGGCTTCATGATAAAATGAGTGAGTAATGAAACCGTTTTTCATGAACGGAAAGTGTACTTTTAAGGAGGAATAAGTTATGTCTTTTGAATGGATTCAAGAGCGCGAATACGAAGATATCATGTATGAAACACTAGACGGAATTGCTAAAATCACGATCAACCGTCCGGAAGTGCGAAATGCGTTTCGTCCTCAAACGGTTAACGAATTGATTGATGCATTCTCACGTGCACGTGACAATTCCCGTGTCGGAGTTATCGTCCTTGCAGGTGCTGGAGACGATGCATTCTGTGCAGGTGGAGACCAGAAAGTCCGCGGTCACGGCGGCTATGTAGGGGATGATCAGATTCCACGCCTGAACGTCCTTGATCTCCAACGTTTGATCCGCGTCATTCCTAAGCCGGTAATCGCAATGGTTTCCGGTTATGCTATCGGCGGTGGACATGTGCTTCACGTTGTCTGTGACCTTACAATCGCAGCGGACAATGCGATTTTCGGACAAACAGGTCCAAAGGTTGGAAGTTTCGATGCTGGATATGGTGCAGGTCTGCTTGCGCGTATGGTAGGCCACAAGAAAGCGCGTGAAATTTGGTTCCTTTGCCGTCAATACAGTGCCAAGGAAGCGGAAGATATGGGACTGGTGAATACAGTGGTTCCATTAGAGGATCTTGAAGCTGAAACGGTACAATGGTGCCGTGAAATCCTTGAGAAATCACCGACGGCTCTTCGTTTCTTGAAAGCTTCTTTCAATGCAGATACAGATGGATTGGCAGGTCTGCAGCAAATGGGCGGAGACGCTACCCTGTTGTATTACACGACAGAGGAAGCGAAGGAAGGCCGCGATGCCTTCAAGGAGAAGAGAAAACCTGATTTCGATCAGTTCCCTCGTTTCCCTTGATCATCAACCATATGGTAAAGAAAGGGGCGTCCCGTTGTATCGGGGAGCCCCTTTTTTCAGTTTTAAAAAGGATGGAGCGAAGTAATGATGACGACGATCATACCTCACTGGTTAGATAAACAAGCAGAACTTAATCCAGATGGGAACGCTTTTGAAACACCAAACGGAGAAGGCTTGACGTTTCAGGAATTGAGAGAACGAAGCAGAAGCATGGCTTTCCGTATGAAAGCGGCAGGGGTGAAAGATGGAGACCATGTGGCGTTCCTTCGCACTAATGATCTGCAGTATCCTGTCTTTATCCATGCAATCAGCTATATCGGTGCAGTTGTTGTGTTAATAAATACAAGACTGACTGCTCCAGAAATCCGTTACCAACTGGAAGATGCACATATTAATCACTTCTTCATCGGTGAAGAGTTTGAACAGACAGCCCGGACGTCTGTTCAAGGTCTTGATATTATCGTACACCGTTTGGGTTCGCTGCCGGTAGCGCAGACGACGTCAGGTTTGAAGGGAGATTTGAACTTCGAAGACGTGTACACAATGATGTACACATCCGGGACTACAGGGCGCCCGAAGGCGGTTATACACACATACGGAAATCACTGGTACAGTGCTGTTGCGTCTTCATTGAATCTTGGACTCCATTCAGATGATAAATGGCTGACCTGTCTTCCGTTCTTCCATGTAGGCGGCTTCTCTCTTCTTATGAAAAGTGTTATTTACGGAATGCCGGTTTATTTGTTGAAGAAATTCGATGCATCTGTCGTGAATCGGGCTATCAAAGAAGACGGCGTTACTCACGCGTCGGTCGTTACTGTCATGCTGCAGCGGCTGTTGGAAGAAATGGGAGAGTCCCGCTATCCGTCCAGCTTCCGCTGTATGCTCCTTGGCGGTGGTCCTGTACCGGAGAGCATACTTCGAAAGTCAGAAGATCGGTACATTCCAGTTTTTCAAACGTATGGAATGACGGAAACCTCCTCACAAATCGCTACGCTAAGTCCGAAATCCGCCCTTGCAAAAATGGGTTCTGCCGGGAAAGCCCTGAGTATGGCCGATCTGGTCATAGATTCGCACCAGAATGGTGAAGTGGGGGAGATACTGGTAAAGGGCCCGATGGTTTCCAAAGGCTACTATAATAGGGACCGGAATGCAGAGACATACCTTCGGACAGGGGATCTCGGTTATAAGGATGATGACGGGTTTCTCTATGTGGTGGACCGCTTGAAAGACGTCATTATATCAGGTGGGGAGAATGTGTACCCCGCGGAAATCGAAAGCGTCCTAACATCTATTCCCGGGATAAAAGAAGCCGGCGTCACAGGACGACGGGATGATACGTGGGGAGAAGTTCCTGTCGCTTTCCTTGTTGGTGATAAAGCGACAGGAGACAAAGAAATCACGGATTATTGTCTGGAGCGTCTTGGGAAATTTAAAGTACCTGCACAGTTTTACTGGGTCGATGAACTTCCCAGAAACGCGTCGAATAAACTGCTTCGCCGAAAGTTATTATCTTTAGTGGAAGAAGGGAATGTATGATGAAGGTCGAAGCTGTACGTATCCGCACCATTGAGCTCCCGTTAAAGAAGCCTTTCATCACTCATCAGGCAAGCATCGATCGGAGGAAGCTTCTCATCGTAGAAGCGGAAGATCCGGAAGGAAGAATCGGCTACGGGGAGGTCACTGCCTTTGAGTCTCCTTTTTACACATCAGAGACGATCGTTACCGCTTTTCACGTACTGAAAGAGTTCCTGATACCTCTTCTATTTGGATTGGAAGAGCAGACACCTGCAGCCTTCGCCGAAGGTGTCCGACCCATTCAAGGCCACCCAATGGCGAAAGCAGGTCTTGAAGGAGCTTTGTGGGATCTTTACGGCAAGAAGGAAAATAAGAGTCTTAAGAAACTGCTCGGCGGCATTCGCGAAAGCGTCAAGGCTGGTGCTGTGCTGAGTCTGACGGATAATCTTCGGGAAGAAGTGGAGGCACTGAAGCTGGAGGGGTACGAACGATACAAGTTAAAGGTGAGGAAAGGCTGCGAGAAAGAAACAATTGAAGCACTTAGAAAGATAGCGCCGGATCTTCCGGTAATGATTGATGCCAACGGTCAATATGGACCGGATGACTTTCACAGACTTCAAGAGATGGATGAATATGGTCTTATGATGATTGAGCAGCCGTTCCAACCCGCCGACTTCTTTTATCATAAAGAACTGCAGGCGACAATGCGGACACCCTTGTGTCTCGATGAATCAATCATGTCTTTTCATGATGCTGTCCAGGGTGTAGAGCTCGAGTCCTGCCGCATCGTGAATGTGAAAATAAGCAGGGTGGGCGGCTTGACCGAAGCAAAGGCAATCCATGATTTCTGCGAGCGTCGGGGAGTGCCTGTTTGGTGCGGGGGGATGGTCGAATCCGGTGTATCCAAAGCACACAACCTTGCGCTTGCAACACTTCCTAATTTCACTATCCCGGGTGATTTATCGAGCTCCACACGGTATTTCGAAAGAGATATTGTGCAACCACCAATTATCATGGATCGGGGAGAAATCCGTGTGCCGGAGGGCCCTGGAATTGGAATAGACGTCGACAGGGAATACCTTGAATTCGTTACTAATCACTCTTATGAAGCTAAGGCAACTTAACCACCCCGGGGATTTTCGTAATAACTTCGTCCTTCTTCGACCACAATAAGAATATAAGGAGGGCGAAGGATGGACAGAAACAAGTATTATATCAATATTGGGACAAGGGAAATCTCCCTGAATCATGATGCGAACAACGATGATTTCATCATTTACGCGACAGAGGAAGAAGTGATCGGCCTTCGTGAAATTTTCGATGAAATCAATAATGCGGACAATCGGTCCTTCTATCGAGCGCATATCCCATTCATGCCTTACCATAAAGATGAGGATAATGATGAGACGGATGTGGACATGAAGAAGGCTTTCCAGCGCATTCATGAACTAGGTGATGATCAAACGAAAGATCACATCGTCCAGATGGGCGTGTTGGATCTTTGATGGAAAAAGCCCCTCCGTTAGACTGGAGCGGCTTTTTTTGTATGAAATCCTTTGTTTAGAGGAGTATTTCAAAAGGAATAATACAAATAGCAGCAGAGTATCGAAACGCACCGGTTTGTATTTATACATCCTTATGGTACGATTTATACAGGTACCATCAAGAACGTATAACTAGGATTAAAGGCAGTGGAGCAAACATGAAAACATTTTATGATTTTTACCAGAACCCTGTTCGACTATCATTTGAGGATCATCCGTTCTCTGCAACTCCGAAGCATGTTTGGGTCATTTGCCGTTATAAGGACCAATGGCTTTTGACGAGACATAAGGATCGAGGGTTCGAATTTCCCGGAGGAAAAGTCGAAGAGGGCGAAACAGCAGATCAGGCAGCTGTGCGGGAAGTTCAGGAAGAGACAGGTGCGAGAATTAAAGAGTTGACGTATATCGGTCAATACCATGTGGATGGTAAAGGTGGCACGGTTATAAAGAACGTATATTATGCCGTCATATCTGAACTGGCCGATCAGGAACACTATTTTGAAACACACGGCCCTGTCTTATTCCGACATCTCCCAAAGAACATGAGAGTGAATGAGCGCTTCAGCTTTATGATGAAGGATGAAGTCCTTCCGGAATGCATGAAACGTATTCAGCGTCATATCTGAAGAATAAATATCCCCCACGTGACCACGTGGGGGATATTTTATGATGTTCAGCTATGATAGGAAGGTCCTGCTTTCCTGATTGCTTCGCTCGCATAAGTGAATTTCTCAAAGTTCTTATGGAACTTTTCGGCAAGCGCTTTAGCGCTCAGGTCGTAGGCCTCTTTATCTGTCCATGTCTTACGAGGTGACAATACCTCATCAGGGACACCAGGGCAGTGGGTGGGAACGTGTAAACCGAAGAAAGGATCTTTATACGTCTCCGCTGAGCTTAATTCTCCTTCCAACGCAGCGTGAATCATAGCTCTTGTGTAGCTTAACTTGATCCGCTGTCCTTCCCCGTAAGACCCTCCGGACCATCCTGTATTCACTAGATAGACGTCGGTCTGGAATTGATCAATTTTCTCGCCAAGCATTTCTGCATACTTGGATGGAGTCAAGGGAAGGAATGGAGAGCCGAAGCAGGCGGAGAATGTCGCCTGCGGTTCTGTAATTCCCCTTTCTGTACCTGCGAGTTTGCTGGTATATCCGCTCAGGAAGTGGTACATTGCCTGTTCCTTCGTCAACTTACTGATCGGAGGGAGAACGCCTGTAGCATCAGCGGTCAAGAAAATGATCGCATTTGGATGACCAGCTACACTGGGCTGTACAGTGTTGGATATATGTTCAAGCGGATAAGCCGCACGAGTGTTTTCTGTCAAACTTGTGTCGTCATAATCCGGTTCATGTGAGTCTGCGCTTAGTATGACATTCTCCAGAACCGATCCAAAATGAATCGCATCGTAAATTTGTGGTTCCTTTTCTTTAGAAAGGTTGATACACTTGGCGTAGCAACCGCCTTCAATATTGAAGACGCCGTAGTTCGACCACGCATGCTCGTCATCCCCGATCAAACGGCGGGAAGGATCTGCAGAAAGGGTGGTCTTGCCCGTTCCGGATAACCCGAAGAAAAGAGCGACATCGCCTTCTTTACCAACGTTCGCTGAACAGTGCATCGGCAGGATGTTTTTCTCCGGAAGAATATAGTTCATGACGGAGAAAATCGATTTTTTGATTTCCCCGGCATACTCGGTTCCGCCAATTAAGACGATACGGTGTTTAAAGGAAATCATGATGAACGCTTCTGAATTTGTCCCGTCCACTTCAGGATCAGCCTTGAAGGTCGGAGCGGATATAACCGTGAATTCCGCTTCATGATCTGCCACCTCTTCCGTATTTGGACGAATGAACATCTGTTTAGCGAAAAGATTGTGCCACGCAAACTCTGTCACGACCTGGATGGGAAGACGATACCGTGTTTCTGCGCCGGCAAACCCTTTGAAAACAAAGAGTTCTTCCCGCTTCTTTAAATACGTAAGAACTTTGTGGTAAAGCTGAACGAAAGTACTCTCGTCAATCGGCGTATTGATCGTACCCCAATCCACTTTTTGTTCGGACGTGTCGTCTTTGACGATGAATTTGTCTTTTGGTGATCTGCCGGTGTAAGTACCAGTAGTCGCTTGAATTGCACCTTTTTCTGTTAATGTGCCTTCGTTGCGAGAGAGGATCTTCTCCACCAAGTGCGGAACGGAAAGTTGGTGATGGACATTTTCTTGAGCTAGTAATAGGTTAAGTTCAGACATTTGGTTAATGGTACTCATATAAGTCGACCCGCCTTTGTCAAATAATTTAATCATCCTTAAGATGGAATTAGTATAACACATTCATTTTTATAGTCCATACTATTTGGTGAAATTGTTTCCAATATTTTGTGAACAAATATTGGCTTCCTGTTAAAATCCGGATGGTTTATTTCTATCCTATGTTTTTTCCGGTGTGAACGTTTATAAATGGAAAGAAAAGGTGGCGGGTCCTTGGTTTTGTAAGGATCCGTAAAAACCGTACCTGGTCGGGGAGACGGGTGGAATCTGATTGACATGTTACATGGTTTTCGATACGATAACGAAGAACGGAAACTCTCTTATCCAGAGTTGGTGGAGGGACAGGCCCTTTGAAACCCAGCAACCGTCATGAGAATGGCATGGTGCTAACCTGAAGCAGGAAGGAACGAATTCCTTCTTGGACGATAAGAGCGAAAGGAAGCAGCCCCTTTCCTCGACATTAGGAAGGGTTTTTTCTTTTTATGGAGAAATATCCGAGCCGGAGGTCATCCGGTATAGATTCCTATATAAAGCTCTAATGGTTGTGGATGAAGCATGAACGAAGGAAACGGTTTTTCGTTTCTGCACATACTGGTAAAGAGTTCCGTCTAATACTTTGTACTTACAGAAGGAGGAGTTTTTCAGAATGCCTGCCAATCGCCGGTTATTCACATCAGAGTCAGTTACAGAAGGTCACCCCGATAAAATATGTGACCAGATTTCTGATGCCATTTTAGACGAAATTTTAAAAAATGACCCGAATGCTCGGGTTGCATGTGAGACAACAGTGACCACGGGACTTGTGCTCGTCTCAGGAGAGATCAGTACAAATACTTATGTAGACATCCCATCCATCGTTCGTCAAACAATTAAAGATATTGGATATACTCGAGCCAAATACGGCTTCGATGCGGATACGTGTGCCGTTCTGACTGCCATCGATGAGCAGTCCCCTGATATTGCAGGCGGAGTGGATGAAGCATTGGAATCCCGCGAGGGCAAGATGAGCGACGATGAGATTGAAGCGATCGGAGCTGGAGATCAGGGCTTAATGTTCGGTTTTGCTAATAATGAAACGAAAGAACTAATGCCTCTTCCTATTTCACTGGCACATAAACTGTCCAAGCGTCTTTCGGATGTCCGTAAAGACGGCACGCTGGATTACCTGCGCCCGGACGGGAAGACACAAGTGACCATCGAGTACGATGAGCTGGATAAACCTGTCCGCGTAGATACCATTGTCATTTCTACACAGCACGCGGAAGAAATTACATTGGAGCAGATTAAGAAAGATCTGCGCGACCATGTGATCGGTCCTGTTGTACCGGCGGAGCTCATTGATGAGCAGACGAAATACTTCATCAATCCGACAGGTCGTTTCGTTATCGGCGGTCCTCAAGGGGATGCCGGCTTGACGGGAAGAAAAATCATTGTGGATACGTATGGCGGATATGCCCGTCACGGCGGAGGTGCTTTCAGCGGGAAAGACGCGACGAAAGTGGACCGCTCTGCTGCTTATGCAGCCCGCTATGTTGCGAAGAACATCGTAGCTGCCGGACTTGCAGACGCTGTGGAAGTGCAGCTTGCGTATGCAATAGGTGTAGCGCAGCCGGTTTCCATTGCCATCAACTCGAATGGTACTGGCAAAGTATCGGAAGAGAAGCTGGTAGAAGCTGTGCGTGATCTGTTCGATCTGCGCCCTGCCGGTATTATCAAGATGCTGGATCTGCGTCGACCTATCTACCGTGATACGGCTGCTTATGGTCATTTCGGCCGCACGGATATTGAGTTCCCTTGGGAGCGTACGGACAAAGCAGAACAATTAAAATCTCGTTTTAATTAAGGACAAAAAAAGTACCCGCAAGGGTACTTTTTTGTTTTTAATCTTTTTCTTGCTGCTGTTTATAATAGTTTCCTTTCTCTATGTAAGTGGTTCTTATCCTTTCCAACTCTTGATAGTCATGCTCGTTCAGTTCCCGAACTACTTTCGCGGGCCGGCCGAAAGCGAGCGTCCTTGGAGGGATAACTTTTCCCGGCGGGACGAGGCTCCCAGCGCCGATGAAAGCTTCTTCTCCAATTATCGCTCCATCGAGTATGAGGGACCCCATACCAATCAGTGCGTTTTTCTTAATGTGTGCGGAATGCAGGGTCACTTGATGACCGACCGTCACGCCATCTTCAAGGATGAGTGGTTGACCCGGGCTTTGATGAAGCATACTGAGATCCTGTACATTTGTATTCCTGCCGATATGTACCGGAGCTACATCCCCGCGGATGACGGTTTTAAACCAGATGCTTGCTCCTTCATCGATAAAAACATCTCCTGTAATAACGGCATCATCAGCGATGTAAGCCGTCGGGTGTATAGACGGGCGCTTTCCTTTATATTCGCAAATCATAGTAAACCCCCTTATAATATTAGTTAAGGATAGTATAGCAGATGGAACGGGGGATAGACTGTGAATAAAAAGCAATCTCCAGCATCAGACGGCACCATCATTATCGTCCACGGAGCATTTGAACATGGTGGAAGATATGAGCGGTTGGCGGATCGGCTTCATAAAGATGGTTTCGATGTTATATACGGCGATCTGCCTGGCCAGGGGAATTCACCCGGAAGGAAAGGTCATATCCATTCCTTTGAGGAGTACATAAAGACAGTAGAGGGCTGGATCGGGGAAGCGGATCCCGATAAAAAAATATTTCTGCTCGGTCATAGTATGGGTGGTCTTGTAACGGTGCGGGTAATGGAACAGCTGCAACAGAAAATGGATGGTATCATCCTCTCGTCTCCTGCATTGGCTATTAAAGGCAGTGTAAGTGCGCCTGTGGAATGGTTGTCCTACCTATTGAATATCATAGCGCCCTCTTTACGTATGGATGCCAACCAAGACCCTTCATTGATTACAAGGGATACCGTGAAAGTCGAACAGTTTCGTAAAGATCCACTTGTCCTTAAGAAAGTCTCTGTGCGTTGGTACCGGGAGTTTCAACGTGCTTCCCGTCTGGCTTTCCGGGACGTCAACCAGTTTCCGGATGTACCTCTTCTTGTCTTGCAGGCGGGACGTGACGAACTGGTAGTGGCGGAAAAAACGGCAGAATGGTTTCATATAGTGGATGCTAAAGAAAAAACATACAAAGAATGGCCGGAATTATACCATGAACTATTCAATGAGCCGGAGTGGGAAGATGTGTACCTTTATACACTTTGGTTTTTACAACAGCAACTCAAGAAATAGACAGGGAGGGAAACATATGAAAGCAAATGTACCGAGTAACGCCCTGCATCTCATGTACCACGTGTACAAAAATATCTTTCCTTCCGTTCATAGAGAATTGAACGTTTGGATTGATCGGGCGCGTCAAATACCAGATCCGGAATTAAGGACACAGGCACTTGCCAGCATTGAAAGCAAAACGTTCCATTGTGAAGGCGGGTCGATTTATGCAGTGCTTGCAGGGGAGAGAAGGGACGAAGCGGTTCGTTTTATCGTAGCCTATCAAACCATTAGTGATTATCTTGATAACTTATGTGACAGAAGTACATCGATGGATCCGAAAGATTTCCGCATGCTCCATCAGGCGATGGCGGATGCGCTGACGCCAGGGAATGAAAGACAAGACTACTATAAATATCGTGAGGAATCAGACGACGCCGGTTACCTCCATCTCCTTGTGAAAACTTGTCAGGACGTACTTCGGAATGCGGAAGGCTATGACATAGTCCTGGAGCATACTCGGAATCTTGGTTCCCTTTACAGCGATCTTCAAGTACATAAACATGTGGTGGAAGAGGAACGTATTCCAAGGTTACAGCAATGGTTTGAAGATCACCAGAAGGACTGGCCGCAACTGAAATGGTATGAATTTTCGGCATGTACGGGCTCTACCCTTGGTATTTTCTGCCTTGTCTCTTATACTCTTGGTGGAAGAATTGACCCTTCTTTAGCAGAGCAGGTGACAAGAAGCTATTTCCCATTCATGCAGGGGCTTCACATTCTCCTTGATTACTATATTGATCAGGAGGAGGATGAAGAGGAAGGGGATTTGAATTTTTGTTCCTATTATGAGCACGAAGAGGAGATGCGGGCGAGGTTCAAGTATTTCGTCGAGAGAACGAACGAAGAGATTCAACGGTTACCAAACGCCGCTTTCCATGAGATGGTTCATGAAGGGCTTGTTGGAATGTATTTGGCCGATCGAAAAGTCGGGCGTATTGCCAATGCGAAGAGCTTTGTTAAAGAACTCTTGAAGACGAGTGGAAAGAAAGCGACGTTCTTTTACCTGAATACCAAAATGTATCACAAATTAAAGCCTGGACGTGAGTTGTAATCGTCCAGGCTGTTTTTTGTATTAATGCTTTTCTACAGCTAATATAAATGGTGGTTTACGTTTCTGATTGATGAAGCCGTAATGGAGCACGTGGTATTCTTTGGAATCGAGAGCGGTGAGGTATTCTAAGAGAGCGTCTTTCTCTTCTTCTCCGCCTTCATGCCCGTGGTATACCACCAGTACTAATAATCCACCGGGTTTTAATATAGACAAGGTCTCTTGAACGGAAGCTAATGTTTCCTCCGGTTTTGTAATGACCGTTTTGTCACTTCCCGGTAAGTAGCCAAGGTTATAAATGGCTGCCTGCACACGTTTTTTGTGCTCTCTGCTGATGGAAGTTTTCACTTGGGAGTGGGATTCGTGAAGGATTGTCGCTCTGTTCTCATTTCCTGCCTCTTTGAGGCGTTCTGTCGTGTTCTTCACAGCCACTTTCTGGATATCAAATCCATATACATGCCCTGTATCTCCGACTAAGTTAGTGAGGAATAAGGTATCATGACCATTCCCGCAAGTCCCGTCTATGACCACATCCCCTTCTTCTATAAATTGCTTCATAAGCATGTGTGAATAAGGGATGATTCTTTCTAAGTTCATTGCTAGTCCTCCGTCCGTTAATAATGTCCGCTGTATATTGTAGCACGAAGCCGGCCGTGTGCAAGAGAAACCCCGCCAATACTAGCGGGGGCGTTCTGTTCTGCTTTTAGATTTCTTCTTTTGAATCGTGTCGTAGGCCTTCTTTGCATAGTGCTTTGTTTTTTCGGGATTATTCTTTGCATAGTCGACTGCTTTTTTGATGAGTTTCTTCATGTTAATCCCTCCTTTATTTTCACTTATCCTAACACCCTTATGTGATGCGGGTCCAGTCGAAAGGGGAGGCCTGCTTGACAAAGAACCTGCCATTCATTAAGATACGAATATACGTATAAAGACTGGGAAAAGGAGTAGTAGTGAATTTACCAAGTTTTAGAGAGGCGGCGGGTGCTGGAAGTCGTCCTTGGTCATCACGAACTCGCCTTGGATGTTGCAGGAGTGAACCTGAGTAGTTTCTGCCGGTGGAAGCACCGTTATCAGCGATCGAGATGAACACGTGTCTGCGTGTTAATTTGGGTGGTACCGCGGGAATCAAACCTCTCGTCCCATATTGGGATGAGAGGTTTTTTGTATTTATACAGGCCTTTAAGGCCGCTTTACTCTGACAGAGATCATGGAGGGAATGGAAAATGGCTTTTAATCATAAGACAATCGAGAAGAAATGGCAGCAATACTGGCTTGATAACAAGACGTTCAAGACAGACAGTAACTCACAGAAAGAAAAATTCTACGCTTTGGATATGTTCCCATATCCATCAGGTGCTGGCCTGCACGTTGGGCACCCGGAGGGATACACGGCAACGGATATTCTTTCCCGGATGAAGCGAATGCAGGGGTATGAAGTGCTGCATCCAATCGGCTGGGATGCTTTCGGGCTTCCGGCAGAGCAGTATGCTCTGGATACAGGGAATGATCCAGAAGAGTTTACAAAGCAGAATATCGATAACTTCCGTCGACAGATTCAGGAACTTGGCTTTTCCTATGATTGGGACCGTGAAGTAAACACGACCGATCCTGACTATTATAAATGGACACAATGGATTTTTCTGAAACTTTATGAGAAGGGCCTCGCTTATATCGACGAAGTGGCTGTCAACTGGTGTCCGGCACTTGGAACGGTCCTTGCGAATGAAGAAGTCATTGATGGAAAGAGTGAGCGGGGAGGACACCCTGTCGAGCGACGTCCGATGAAACAGTGGATGTTGAAGATTACTGCCTATGCCGATCGTCTGTTGGAAGACTTGGAAGAACTGGATTGGCCGGAAAGTATCAAAGATATGCAGAGGAACTGGATCGGAAAGTCAGAAGGAGCAGAAGTCACTTTTGAAGTGGATGGAACGGATGAGTCCTTCAACGTATTCACGACAAGACCCGATACGCTCTTCGGTGCAACGTATACAGTGCTTGCTCCAGAACACCCGTTGGTACAGAAAGTTGTGACTGTTGAGCAACAGGATGCAGTGAATCAATATGTAGAAACTTCCAAGAACAAAAGCGACCTGGAGCGTACGGATTTAGCTAAGGACAAGTCCGGCGTGTTTACCGGAGGGTATGCCGTAAATCCGATTAACGGAGAAAAGCTTCCGATATGGGTGGCGGACTACGTATTGATGAGCTATGGCAGCGGCGCTATTATGGCCGTTCCGGCACATGACGAGAGAGACTATGAATTCGCCAAGAAGTTCGACTTATCCATCATCCCTGTATTGGAAGGTGGAGACGTTGAGGAAGAAGCTTATACAGGTGATGGAGCACATATTAACTCCGGTTTCTTGGACGGACTTGATAAAGAAGCAGCAATGACCAAAGCCATCCAATGGCTGGAAGAGAACGGAAAAGGAAAGAAACAGACGACTTATCGTCTGCGTGACTGGTTGTTCAGCCGCCAGCGCTACTGGGGAGAACCGATCCCTGTCATCCACTGGGAAGACGGATCCATCACGCCTGCGAAAGAAGAAGACCTTCCTGTACGTCTTCCGAAAACAAAAGAAATCAAACCGTCTGGAACCGGAGAATCTCCTCTTGCGAATATTGAGGACTGGGTGAATGTCGTCGATCCGGAAACAGGTATGAAAGGGCGCCGTGAAACAAATACCATGCCTCAGTGGGCAGGCAGCTGCTGGTACTACCTGCGTTATATCGATCCGGACAACAGCGAGAGCTTCGCAGACTATGAAGCCCTAAAGAAATGGCTTCCGGTCGATGTGTATATCGGGGGGGCAGAACACGCGGTTCTTCACTTGTTGTACGCCCGCTTCTGGCATAAAGTCCTTTACGACGCAGGGGTGGTACCTACAAAAGAACCGTTCCAGAAACTATTCAACCAAGGAATGATCCTTGGCGAGAATAATGAGAAAATGAGTAAATCAAAAGGAAATGTCGTCAATCCGGATGATATCGTTTATTCTCACGGTGCAGACACGTTGAGACTTTATGAAATGTTCATGGGTCCACTGGAAGCTTCCATTGCGTGGTCCGCAAATGGTCTGGATGGAGCGCGTCGTTTCCTTGATCGTGTCTGGAGACTTTATGTGAAGGATGGGTCCTTATCCGATGCCATTCAAGAAGGAGCCGCGAATGATGCTCTTGAGAAATCCTATCATGAGACGGTTATGAAAGTGACGGAAAACTTTGAGGCGCTCCGCTTCAATACAGGAATATCTCAAATGATGGTCTACATTAACGACAGCTACAAAGCGGATGTGCTGCCTAAGAGTTATATGGAAGGTTTTGTGAAGCTTCTGTCTCCTGTCGCCCCACACTTGGCGGAAGAGCTGTGGGAAAAACTGGGTCACACGGAAACAATCAGCTACCAACCGTGGCCGGATTTTGATGAATCCAAGCTGGTAGAAGACGAAGTCGAGGTTGTTATTCAAGTAATGGGTAAAGTCCGTGCGAAAATGATGGTAAACCCGGAAGCTTCTAAAGAAGAGCTTGAGAAAGAGGCGTTGGAGAACGAAGAAGTACAACAATGGCTGGAAGGGAAAACGGTTAGAAAAGTAATTGCTGTCCCTGGAAAGCTTGTCAATATCGTTGCGAATTAATGTGTGATTTATGGATGTCCCGGAATTTCCCGGGGCATCTTTTCTTTTGAAAACAGATATCTTGACTTTGAATTGGGATGATTTAGAATAAAGCTGCAACCTATCGATGAGGAGGAATATAAATGAAACATATTGAAGAAATTACTCCAGAAGAATTAGAAAACAAGCAAAAACGAAATGATGATTTTATCGCTATAGATGTCCGGGAAGACGAAGAAGTCGCAGAAGGAATGGTGCCTGATGCCAAGCACATCCGGTTGGGTGACATTCCGCAAGCAATTGATGGACTTTCCAAGAATCAGGAATACGTAATGATCTGCCGCTCCGGTCGTCGCAGCATGAATGCAGCAGAATTCATGCAAGAGAAAGGATTCACCAATGTTAAGAACATGAAAGGCGGCATGTTGGAGTGGAGTGGAGAGATCGTCTTTTAACAGGAAAGGGTAACTGCTAATGACAATTTTATATGGTTTTGTCCTGCTTTTACTTTTATGGTACGGATATCAGGTTTATAAGCGATCCATCGTTAAACCATACCGGGAGCACGGTGATCCGGAACTAGAATTCTGCATTATCGATATCAGGGATTATATCAGTGCATATCGATCCCCATATCCCGGAGCTGAGAACATCCCCCTCAGTTATCTTCCCCGTGTACTTAAAGGTCGCTTTGACTGTCAGGATGATATTCTGGTCGTCACGGATAATAAAAGAGCGGCGAAACTTGCAGCGAAAATGATTCGTAAGAACAAAAACACGGATGTTTACTATGTGAATTCTAAGGAAGGGTCTACTTTTTAGTGGGCCTTTCTCTATTTCGGTTGAGTTGATTAATATTTTTAAAAAAACTATTGACTTTGTTTTGTGAGGAGTGTAGTATTGAGTACGTTGCTCATTTAAACAGCAACAAAATTCTAGATTTAAAGAATATTTAAACATTTTCTTTCAAACCTATTGACGAAACATCGGGGGACATGCTAGAATTTGTTTACTGTCGAATACGGCAGACATCGATCTTTGAAAACTGAACGAACCAACCAGTACGTCAAACATTCTTTCTATTATATAGAGGGAATTCAAACAAGCACAT
>NZ_LSOC01000002.1:1035419-1597475 GCF_001592845.1 Halobacillus sp. KGW1 | reverse complement strand
CACCTGTTCCCATGCCGAACACAGCAGTTAAGCTCTTCAGCGCCGATGGTAGTCGGGTAGATCCCCGTGAGAGTAGGACGTCGCCACATCACTTAAAAGTTTGCAGCAGTATTTCTGTTGCAAACTTTTTTTGTTTGCTATTTTCATAATTCCTGTAATATGCTTTCATTCTACCGTCATTGATAACCTCCCATCCTGCATGGACTAGAAACGTTGGATATATGTGGTACAATAAAGGAAAAAATAATGGAAGAACAGGGAGTGTGACCAGTGGTACAATTAGAGCGGAAAAGAAATACCTATTGGAATTGGAAGTATTTATGGGCATTGGTTCTCATCCCCATCGGTTTTTATCTTCTCTCACAACAAAAATCAATAAGTGAATCGCAGCACCTTCTATTTATTGTTATAACGATTTGGTTGTGTATTCTTGGTGTATTTGGAGTAACAACAAGGCTTGATCGATTAAAGGCTTACGGGTATCTCTATTTGGTTAGTGGTGTGCTTTTTGCATACATGGGATTAGTATTTATTTGGTGACGGTTGATGACCTCGCAGAAACGCGGTATAATTCTGGATGAGAATGTACGTTCGGAGGGGTAATTATCAATTTAGTAAGATGGAGCTATTCCGGAAGAAAGATGGTTCGCGGCTACTTTGATCGATTTCCAAACTCAACGGTATATTTCAGAAGAATACGCAGATTCTATATCGTCTATATAGTAGATTGGGATGAACATGACCCTGTTGTTGAGAAAGAGGACAGGGATGGTATGCAGGAGCTTATCAATAAGGAATTAGGCCGTGAAAAAGAATATAATCAAAGAAAATCGCGGAAAGGCTTATAGTGCCTTTCCGCGATTTTTTATGAACCCATTGCTTCCCAGGCGGCGTGCATGCCCGCTACACGGCCTGTAACCATTGCAGACGTTATGTTGTATCCCCCTGTATAGCCGTGGATATCTAAGATTTCCCCGCAGAAATACAAACCATGCATAAGTTTGGACTGCATCGTGTTAGGGACAATTTCTTTAATGGATACTCCACCACCTGTAACAAATGCCTTCTCTAATGGCTGGGAATCATAAACATTTACTTGAAAATGCTTCAGCAACCCGACAAAGGAACGAAGCTGCTGGTTCGATATATTTGCGGCTTTTTCTTCTTGAGAGATGTCCGCCTGAGCCATAACATAATCAAGGAATCGCTCCGGTACCATCCCTTTTACAACATTTCGGAAGGTTTTCTTTGCCTGATCTTTCGTTTCCTTCTGAAGCTGTTGAATGATTTGTTCTTCTTTTTCTTCCGGGAGCGCGTCAATTTCAACCGTAACGGATTTGTTCCCTTTCATTAATTCTTTGACTACATATTGGGAGCACCTAAGAACTGCCGGCCCGGAAATGCCGAAATGGGTAAAGAGCATATCCATTTTGTGAGTAACGATGTTCTTTCCTTTGCTATTGAGAACGGAGACGGCCGGGTCTCTTAGCGACAATCCTTGAAGTGTTTTTGATTTAATAAAAGCATCCTTGGATAGTAAAGGGACTTCGGTCGGGAACAGAGTCGTAATGGTGTGGCCGGCTTTCTTCGCCCATGCGTATCCGTCCCCTGTGGAACCGGTATGCGGGACAGCTTTTCCACCTACAGCAAGGATCAGTCCCTTTGTTTCAATCTTTTCTTTGGATTTCAAAAGAACTTGATGAGATTCTTCCCCATAATGGATGGCCTCCACAGGTGTTTCTTTACGTACTTCCACGCCCAACTCGTCCAATCTGTTCAATAATGCCTGGACGACATCCTTGGCTTTATTACTTACAGGAAACATCCGTCCGTGATCTTCTTCTTTTAATGCTACTCCTAAGCCTTCAAAAAAATCGATGATATCGTGATTGTTAAAGACGGAAAAAGGACTGTATAAGAATTTTCCATTTCCCGGAATATGCTTAATCACTTCTTCTTCCGGAAGCCGGTTCGTAACATTACAGCGTCCTCCTCCGGATATAGCAAGCTTCGTGCCCAGTTTTCTTCCCTTATCGATCAAAAGTGTTTTCACACCCTGTTCAGCTGCAGCGATAGCCGCCATCAGCCCAGATGGTCCTCCGCCGATGACGGTAACTTGATAACTCATGAATGTCTTCCTTTCTTTTGTTCAATCATTCCTTGTTTGTCCATTATCTATGATAAAATAGATGAGGTCGATTCTACAATAAAATTGAAGGTGAAAAGGTAATTATGTCGAAGATTCTTAAAGGTACCATTTTGTTGACAGCAGGAACATTCTTATCGAAGTTTCTTGGTATGATCTATACCGTCCCGTTTGAAAATATGGTAGGTACGGAAGGGACCGACTTGTTTTCCATCGCTTATGTCCCTTACAGTATCCTTCTTAGTTTATCAAGTATGGGCGTTCCTGTCGCCGTTTCTAAATTTGTTTCTAAATACAATTCGTTAGGTGATTATGAAACGGGAAGAAGAATGCTGAAAGCCGGAATGACGCTTATGTCCATTACCGGTGTCCTGGCTTTCCTCATGTTGTTCTTCTCGGCTGAACAAGTCGCTGTATGGACCATCGGAGAAGAGTCAGAGAGACTTGGCCAGGCTACTATGGTCATTCAAATGGTCAGTTTTGCTCTGTTAGTTATTCCACCGATGAGTATTACCAGAGGGTTCTTCCAAGGATATGAATCCATGGCACCGACGGCCGTATCACAGGTGGTCGAGCAGATTGTACGGATTGTCTTCCTTCTCGGCTCTGTCTTTGTTATTATGCAGCTGATGCAGGGTCCGATGCCTAGAGCCGTGGGCTTCGCTACTTTCGCTGCATTCATTGGTGGTCTTGCGTCCTGCCTTGTGCTGTATCTCTACTGGAGGAAGCGTAAGCCGTATTTGGACCGCCAGCTGGAAGCACAGGAGTACACAAGCGGCTTGTCCAATAAAGAAATGTTCAAAGAATTATTTAGTTATGCGGGACCGTTTATTCTTGTCGGTATCGCGACACCACTTTATCAGCTAGTCGACCAGTTTACGATGGAGAAGGCGATCCGGGCTTCTGGAGAAGCATACAATAATGCATTCTCTATAATCAACTTCCTTAGTCATAAGCTGATCATGATTCCGGTGACGCTTGGTCTTGGCTTGTCCCTTGCTCTCTTGCCCGCCATCACCCAGGCGTTTACTAAAAATGAAATGAACCGGTTAAATCATCAGATCAATCAGGCATTACAGATCGTCGCTTTGTTGATCATCCCTGCTGTTGTCGGGCTTTCCGTCGTAGCATTGGAAGCATACGGAACATTTTACGGCGTTGATGAGGTTACCTATCGCGGAGACTTGCTTCGCTGGTATGCTCCTGTTGGACTGTTCCTGGCACTTTACACGGTCACTTCATCCATTCTGCAGGGAATTAATAAGCAGAATTTCGCGGTCGTCAGTCTTGGAACAGGCATTATGCTGAAAATCGCCTTAAACTGGTGGCTCATCCAGCTAATGGGCGCAAAAGGTGCCATCGTAGCAACAGGCATCGGCGTTGCTGCCGCTGTCGTTCTAAACTTCTGGCGTATTTTCACGACGATCGAATTCGACTTTCGTCAGCTGTTTAAACGGACGCTGCTGGTGCTGATTTTAACAGTGCTTATGGCTTTCGTGGTGATCGCTGTGAAATGGCTGTTCAGTCTGTTTCTTGATCCTACGGAAAACAGACTTCATGCGATGATCGTCTTACTCTTCAGTATAGGCATCGGTGGTATCGCATATTTGTGGATGGCTTATAAAACAACATTGCTCGAACGAATTCTTGGGGGCAGAGTCCGCTTCCTTGATAAATTTCTAAAACGCAGGTAAGAAGGAGTTTTTACGTGAGAATTGATAAATTGCTGGCGAACATGGGATACGGAACGAGAAAAGAGGTCAAGGCGCTTTTGAAAGGATCGAATGTACGGGTGAACGGGGAGCCCGAGAAAAGCCCGAAAGCACACGTCGATCCTGATATAGACCAGGTGACGGTCATGGGAGAGCCTGTGGAATACCGGGAATTCATCTATTTGATGATGAACAAGCCGGGGGACCTTATATCGGCTACGGAAGATGCTCATGATATGACTGTGATCGATATTCTCCAGCCGGAGGATCAAGTATTCGATCCGTTTCCTGTAGGTCGCCTGGATAAAGACACGGAAGGCCTCTTGCTCATTACTAACGATGGGCATTTGAACCACCGTCTTACTTCACCGAAGAAAGACGTAGGGAAAACGTACTTCGCCGTGATAGAAGGGGAAGTGACGGATGAGGATGTCCGTAGGTTCGCCCAAGGTGTTCTACTTGATGATGGATACCATACGAAACCCGGCGAGTTGAACATTATCACAGCCGGTCCAACTTCTGAAATCGAACTGACGATTACGGAGGGGAAATTTCATCAAGTGAAAAGGATGTTCGAATCCGTTGGTAAGAAAGTGACTTATTTGAAGCGGATACGCATGGGGGAACTTGCTCTCGATGAAGAACTGGAGCTCGGTGAGTACCGGGAGCTGACAGAGGAAGAGATCCATTATCTGCAGAACATTACGAAGCAAAATTAATAAGTAATTCAAAAAAACACCCGGAAACCAGTTTCCGGGTGTCATCTATATAGTCATTTTATGTTCAGGATATTTTAACTCTCTTTTCAGTGATTGTCCACTTTCCACGGTGAGGACTAGAAACTAATCCGTTGTATTCCAAAACGCTCAGGTCTCTTTGCATCGTACGATCGGTTATACCGAACTCATCTGCTAACTCATTTGTCGTAACTGTACCTCTGTCTCTAATGTAAAGGTAGACAGCCTTGATACGGTTGAGCATGCGGGATGATGGTTGATTCAAAAAACCACTCCTTATTCGTTTTTATGGAACTTGTGGTGCTAGTGAATCTCTGAACTTGTTTACATTTTACAACAATAAATGCGAATGTTCCAGCGATAAATCGTTTCTTAACCTTTCGTTCACAAGGATTTACAGAACATTTAAGATAGGAGGAAAGCTTGATGTATCTGTTAAGAAAGTTCTTTAGGAAAATGGTTCATATTAATAATTACATATTGTTTGGTGCGAGTGCCCTGCTCATTATCTTATCTACCATTCTAATCGTTCTTGTGGAAAGTGATACCTTTCCGACATTATTTGATGGTTTCTGGTGGGTAATGACAACGGTGACGACAGTAGGTTACGGTGACTTTTATCCAGTGACTGTCGCGGGTAGACTTATCGCTATCCTATTATATGTGATCGGGATTGGACTTATCGGTATTGTTATTGGAAAAATAATCGACGGCCTTGCTGTTTTCAGAAAAAAACGTTTGGAGGGGAATATTGTGTATAAAGAAAAGGGACATTTCGTCATTATCGGTTGGTCTTCAAAAGCAAAATATGCCGTCAAAGAGATGCTGGATACGGATGAAATATGTGAGATCGTCCTCATTGATCAACTGAACGCAGCACCTGTTCTCGCGGAGAACATTCATTACATAAAAGGGGACGCTTCGGATCTTGCAACACTGCAGAAAGCCAATGTTCCTTATGCCAAAGCCGTCATTGTCTTTGCTGATGAACAGGCTGACAAGCAAACCGCAGACGGGAAGACGCTCCTGATCGCTTCTTCCATCGAATCGATATCCACCCACGTCCATACCATTGTGGAAGTGATGGATGAAAAACACATCCCTAATTTCAAACACGCGGACGTCGATGAGTTCATCGTGTCAAACGAAATGATTTCTTCTCTCGCTGTGCGTTCAGCTTTTCGCAAAGGGGTCACGGGTATATATGGACAATTGCTCCGAAGGTCTGTAGGCGAAGATTTGTTTCATGTGCCTGTCCGTTCCAATTGGAAAAAGTACCGCGATGCATTTGAAGCTTTGCTTAATGAAGGGGCAACCCTGATTGCAGATAGAAACGACCTGGCAATTAATCGTAAGCTGGAGCAGGAACTGCCGGAAGATGCTGAACTCTATGTAGTCTGCGACAAAAAAACATATAATCACATCATTACAAAAGGGGAATAAGTATGGATTTCAAATTATGGAGCGAAATGTACGAGCAGGAGTTTATTGAAAAGGCCAAACAACTGTTGGCTATTCCGAGTGTCTATGAAGAGAGTGAAGAATATCCGTATGGAAAACCGATCAACGATGCACTTCAGAAAATGCTGGAAATTGCAGAGCAGGATGGTTTTGCGACAAAACAAGTAGATGGCCAGGCAGGTCATATAGAGTTCGGGGACGGGGAAGAGTTAATAGGAATATTAGGTCATCTGGATGTCGTTCCTGCCGGAGAAGGCTGGTCCACAGAACCGTTCAACCCTGTAGTGAAAGACGGAAATCTGTACGCCAGGGGAGCTCAGGATGACAAAGGTCCCGTCATGGCCGCCTATATCGCCATGAAGATGCTTAAGGATAAAGGCTTTGAACCAAATAAGCGGATACGGCTCATTCTCGGTACGGATGAAGAACGGGATTGGCAGGGAATTACCCACTATTTCAAGAAAGAAGAGATGCCCGGAACAGGTTTTACTCCGGATGCATCTTTTCCTGTCATTCACGCAGAAAAAGGGCTGCTTGATGCTTATTTGACAATCCCGGTGCATGAAGGAGAATCAAGTGCTGCTGTAAAAATAGTCTCCTTGACAGGAGGCGACCGATTAAATATGGTACCTGAGGACGCAGTTGTGCGCGTAAAGGCAGAGGAAGAGGTGGCCGATCGGTTCCAGCGTTATTTGGAAGATCAAACGTTGGAGGGGAAAGTAGAGCATGGCGGGGACGAAATACATTTGACCCTCTATGGACAAGCTGCCCATGCCAGCAGACCGGAAACAGGGAATAATGCCATCATCCGTCTCCTGGCTTTTCTGCAGACGGAAGAGCTGCCGGAAATTCAACGTCAATTGATCGACTACCTGCACAGCACATTCCATGCAACAAATGGAGAAGGACTGGGAGTGTCCCAGTCGGATGAAGCTTCCGGTGCCTTGACCAGTAATCTGGGGTCTATTCAATGGGAAAGTCAAGCATGTCAAGTTGGATTCAATCTCAGGTACCCGGTGACAGGAAATTATGAGCAAATCGTCGGGAAATTGGAAGAAGCTGCTCGGAGACACGAAGGGAAATTGCGTATTTATGATCATCTTCCCGCTATTCACCTGGAGAAGGATCACCCCTTTGTTACGACACTGCTTTCCGTTTATAACCGGGTGACCGGTGAAGAAGCGTCTGTGCAATCAATTGGCGGAGCTACTTATGCACGTACGATGGAGTCAGCAGTCGCGTTTGGTGCTATGTTCCATGACAGCCCGGATACTGCCCATCAGAAAGATGAACATGTCCGAATTGCTGATATGGTAAGGGCAATGGAAATATACGCAGCAAGCCTGTATGAGCTAACGAAATAAGAGAATGGAGGAGGAGCGGTGAACCATTACTTTATCGGAATTCCCGTAAGTGAACCTATACGTCAGGAGCTTGTATCCATGCAGGAGGAGCTAAAGCAGCACATGGAGTATAAAGTCTGGACGGAGGTAGAAGATTTCCATATTACATTAAAGTTTCTTGGAGGATGCTCCGATGAAAGAATAGAATCCTTGCTTTCTGACTTGCTTCATCGACATTGGCCGGCTCCTTTTCCTCTTCAAATCGGTCCTGCAGGTTTTTTCGGTAATCCTGTAAAGCCGCGGGTATTTCATGCAGAAGTATCCTTGCCAGCCTCTTTAGAAGAGATGAAATCACTCGTGGAGGAATGTGGAAAGAGCCAGGGATTTCCCAATGAAAACCGCAAGTATTATCCGCATATCACCCTTGCTAAGAAACAGGCAGAAGGAAAATCACCGCTGCTGGAAGAGGGAGCAGAACCGGGCATTTTGCAAGAACGTTTAGAAATGATGGTGGAACGAGTAAATGTGTATAAGATCCATCCGGAACAGAAGCCGAAATACGAATGTATTGCCGCTATTCCATTACGGATAAAGGAGTAACTATGGCACAGTTGATTAAATTACAGGACTACATTTCAAGATACCAGCGAAACATCTTTCAATACCCGACGAAATATATCCAATTAAAGAAAGAGCAGTGGGAAAAAGCAAGACACGAATTTCTGCATGCAAAAGACACGGGGATAGAGGCAGCATCTCTGGAAGACACGGAACCACTGCGTTCACCTTTCTGGAGACGATGGATGAGAAAAGAAGAAGAAAAACCAGACCATAGACCGGAAGTGGAAGAAAGTCCCGTCAGTATGGCAGAAAGGAAGCAGCAGTTTTTGGATGGTTTATTCTCTCTCCAATTGACTTGGGCTTCCAAAACCCTGGTGGAGAGATCCTTTCTTGCGCCAGAGTACCGGGAGGATGAGCGGCTGAAGTTTTACTTGCAGCGGCTCCCGGATACATATCTCCTTATGTACAGACCGATTGTAACGATCAAAAAGGCTCAGATGGAAATCGAGCCTTTGTTGATCGGACCACACGGGGTCGAATTGATTTATGACCTTTCCGCCATTCCGGGTGAAACGGTTTACCCGAGTGCTGAAAAAGCTTGGTATGTCGAAGAGAATGGAAAGCAGCGCAAAATCATGAACCCGCTTTTGTCATTAAGACGGTCGGAAACCTATGTGAAAAGTGTTTGGAAGAAATATAATATCCATCTTCCTTTTCGAAAAGTGGTGCTTGCACCGCAATGGACGTTCTCCGGAGTGAAAGAACCATTCCAAACAGATTACATAGGTAGAGAACGCTACGCACACTGGCTGGAAGACAAAAGAAATACAACGTCACCATTCAAGCACGACCAGCTAAAGGCTGCGGAAGCACTGCTGTACCATTGCCGCACATCTTCCGTGAAACGGCCGGAATGGGATGTAGACGAAGAAGAGTCTAGGGAAGAATGAGTTCTTTTGACGGAACGGGGCGCGGTTTATCAATGTAAAATCCTTGACCGTACCCGACTCCCTGGCTCTGCAGCCAGTTCCACTCCTCTACGGTTTCGATTCCTTCCGCAAGCACGTCAATTCCAAGCTTGTCCGCACGCTGCAGTACTTCAAATAAAAACTGTTGTTTGATTGGATCCCCGGCACATCCATTAATGTAGGAACGATCGATTTTCACGATGTCGGGTTGTAGTAGAGAAAGCATTTCTATTGTGCTGTATCCTGCCCCCACATCATCGAGAGCTACACGCATACCGGATGATTTGTACGTATCCAAAATACCTTTCAGGTGCCGAACATCCGTAATTTTTTCTGTTTCCACTACTTCAAAAACAAGGTCTGCCGGATCGATAGAAAATTCCTCCACTATTTGAAAAGTATGCTTTAAACAAAATTCCGGTACATAAATAGTAGATGGAAGGAAATTGATGAAGATGTGCTGCCCCGGCTGTAAATGCTCTGCCTTGGCTTGAACAGCAGCACGCCGGGCTTTTTGATCCAGCATAGACTGAAGTCCTGAACGTGCAGCGTAATCAAAGAGTTCACCGGGATTTACTTGCCTTCCTTTCGTCCTAAGCAGAGCCTCATATCCAAAAATGCTGCTGTCCTTCATATTGAGGATCGGCTGGAGGTGTGCCTCAAAATCACCTTGATGAATCAAGCTTTCAAGCTCCGGTTGACAAAGCCTCGCAAAGAGGTGCTCGATCGTGATCGGGAATGTTTGAGCCATGGAACCAGAAGACAGATGGATCCATTCTTCCTCCTTCACCCCCTTGGACAGGAGGTCTGCAAGGATGTCTTGCAGGTTTTCTCTGTTTTGGTAGGGAATAATATGTACTCCCTCATCAGCGGGTACACCGCGACGGGACAATTCCGAATGGGCTCGAATGATTAAGGCGCCGTTGTCAGGAATGGTGACTGTTGTACCACAGTACGTGCAATCTTTAGCCATTGGAACTCCTCCTTTCTAATTAATATTATAATAGAATAGTAATCAGCTGCATAATTATACGACTTAAAAATCAGGAGAAATGTCCTATGAATATCATTATCGTGAATCCGGTTGCCGGGAAAGGGAAAGCGGCCAAGATGTATAGGAGGATCCAGAGGGACCATTCCTACAAAGCTGAAAATTGCCGTGCCTTCTTCACACAAGAGGAAGGACATGCAGAACGTATAGCGAGGCAGGTAACGGAAATCTATCAAGATACGTTATCATCCATCATCGTGCTGGGTGGAGATGGTACCTTACATGAGGTCGTAAACGGAGCGCGCAGTTATCCCTCTATTCCGATCTGCTTCCTGCCTGCGGGGACAGGGAATGATTTTGCAAGAGGGCTGGGCTTAAGGGAGCGTGGTCTGCCTTTGTTCCGTAATATGATCCGTCGTCCCAGAATTCACCAGCTCCGTTTGGGGTGTTATGACCTTCATGGGAGAAAAAGAAATGGTACCCGCTTGTTTCTTAATAGTATCGGGTTCGGACTTGACGGTAGGATTGCAGGAAGGGTCACAAAATCACGCAATAAAGGAAAACGAAGATTGTTTTCCTCTCTGACCTATCCTGCAGCTTTACTTGCATCGATTAGAAATTCAGCACCGATTAAGGTAGACCTGGATATCGACGGCGTCTTTTACCCGGGGCGGGAGATCATGATGCTGACGATTGCCAATCATCCATATTTTGGAGGGGGGGATGAAGATAGCGCCGCACGCAGATTTAACCAAAGGAGAGTTTGAGCTGCTGATCCTCGATCCCATATCAAAAAGGAAATTGGCTGTGCTCTTTTTCAGCGTTTTTACAGGATGGCATGCAAGAATCAAGGAGGTCCACCTGATCAAGGCTAAACGAGTAAAAATAACTTCCCGGGCTGCTGTGCCTTTTCAAGTGGATGGCCAGGCTGGTGAAACGTACACCTGTACAATTGAGAAAGCGCCATCAAAATCGATGATTGCAGGCGATTAAAAGATATTCCTTGAAACTAGACAGAATTATGGGTTAATCTATTCTAAGGTACACGCTCAAAAACGGATGAAAATTAATTTTGGATCGTTACTAAAGTACGATATAATAGATTCAGAAACAATGACGTGATTCAATCACAAGAGGATTTGAGGAATTGAAGGTGAATTGGTTGGAACATATACTTGGTAGTAATTGGACCGTAACACCAGCCGGCGGCTCAACGGGTGAAGCTTATTATGCTCAGACAGAAGGGAAACGGTTGTTTCTGAAACGTAATTCTTCTCCTTTCCTGGCCGTGTTGTCTGCTGAAGGAATTGTGCCCAAGCTTGTTTGGACCAAACGGTTGGAGAATGGCGATGTCATAACAGCTCAAGAGTGGCTGGAAGGCAGGGAATTGAAGACGGAAGAAATGAAGCATCCTCGAGTTGCCGCATTGCTGAGCAAAATCCATCATTCTTCAGAAATGTTGGATATGTTGATGAGGCTCGGGAAGCATCCATTGACCCCTGCAGAAATTTTGAAGGATCTTAAAGAAAACCAAAAGGTGTTGGATCAGGTCGATCCGAGAATTGAAATTCATCACGCCATCAGGTTCCTAGACAAACATGTCCAAGAAGTGGAATATCATAAGCATGTGGTATGCCATTGTGATACGAATCATAACAATTGGTTGCTGTCTTCGGATGATCGTCTTTATTTAATTGATTGGGACAACGCTATGGTCGCCGACCCTGCTCTCGATCTTGGCATGCTGTTGTACAACTACATTCCGGAAGATCAGTGGGACATGTGGTTGAAGCATTATGGTACAGAACTGGATGATCATATGTACCAGCGAATGAAATGGTACTCCGTATCTCAGTCTCTGTCCTTTATTCAATGGCACCAGATGCGCGGGGAATACGATGAAGCGATGGTTCGGTTGGATAAACTGAAAAGGATTATGAAAAAACATGAAATTCTATGAATACAGCTTGTTGAGACAACGTCCTGTCTTTGCAAGCTGATTTTATTCTTTATATCCATACCAGACAAAGAAAAACCGTTGCCTCAGGCAACGGTTTTTTCAGTCGTTTGTGGTGTATATTTAAGCTTTTTCGCTTTTACTTCTGAGCTGGTAACTTCTTTTAGTTTCTCCAATGGGTAAATGAATAGTGCGTATCCTGCAAACAGTACAGAGAATGCGGCTAAAACCGCCAGTTCCATCGCTTTTACAAGCATGTGAATTGATCATCCTTCCTGCTTATTAGTGTCTCACACGATATTAAGCATAAATCAGAAAGCGTTTACAATGAAAGTATGCCAATCCTTCATAAACAGCACTATCTGTACGTGGTCCTGCATGTAGGGGAAATAGCACCCTTCTCTTGCTATTTCTTCCCTCATGTTCGTGTTTTCACGTCTTCGCTTGCAAATCATAAAAAAGTTTTAAATTTTGCACTCTTCGTGGTACCATACTAACGATAAGAAGGAGGAATACCATACATGCGTTTAAGAAATAAACCGTGGGCGGACGACTTTCTCAGAGAACATGATGAAGTTGTCGTTCAACACCCATTTGATAACAAAGGAAAATGGAAAGAGTTGTTTCAGAACCCTGAACAACCGCTCCATTTAGAAATAGGATCAGGGAAAGGCCAGTTTATTGCCGGAATGGGGAAACAGCATCCGGAAGTAAACTTCGTAGGTTTGGAGTTCGTTAAAAGTGTCATCGTAGGTGCAGTGAAGAAAGTGCTGGCTGCCGAAACGACGAATGTACGAATGGTTAATGAAAATGCAAAGGATTTGCGGGAACTTTTCGATAAAGGGGAAGTGGATCATATTTATTTGAACTTCTCTGACCCTTGGCCGAAGAATAAGCATGAAAAGCGTCGTCTGACGTTCCATACGTTTCTTGAACAATACAAAGAAGTGTTGGTTGAGGAAGGCCGTTTGACGTTGAAAACGGATAATAGAGGGCTGTTTGAATATTCCTTGATCAGCTTTTCCGAATTCGGGATGACTTTGGAAGATGTATCCGTCGATCTTCACGCCGATGAAGATCCTCTCAATGTGACAACAGAATATGAAGAGAAGTTTGCAGCCAAAGGACAGCCTATTTACAGATGCACGGCTAGATTCCTCGGTTGATACCGTTTACAATAGCTCTGGTCTATATGATAGACTAGAGCTATCTTTATAGTTGGAGGGGTGTTGGATGGAAACGATGGAAATCGGCCGTGCTAAATTGACGTGGCTCGACGGCGGCGTCACCCATATGGACGGCGGCGCAATGTTTGGTGTAGTACCGAAGCCTTTGTGGAGTCGCAAGTATCCCGTGAACGAAAACAATCAGATTGAATTGAGGACCGACCCGATTTTGTTGGAAATCGACGGTAAGCGGATGTTGATTGATTCCGGTATCGGTAAGGGAAAGCTTACGGATAAACAAAAACGAAATTATGGTGTATTTCAGGAATCAAACATCCGGAGCTCATTAGAGGAAATGGGCCTCACTTGCGGTGACATAGACGTAGTTCTGATGACACACCTGCACTTTGATCATGCCTGTGGGCTTACCTCTTGGGAGAAAGAAGAACTAGTCCCCACGTTCCCGAATGCGGTTATTTATACGAGTGAAGTGGAATGGGAGGAAATGCGGAATCCGAACATGCGCTCCAAAAATACGTATTGGGAAGCGAATTGGGAACCAGTCCAGCATTTGGTACATACATTTGAGAAGGAGCTGCAAATCGTTCCGGGTCTACGGTTCATCCATACGAGCGGGCATAGCGACGGACACTCCATCCTCCTTTATGAAGAGGGGGAAGTATGTTTTCTGCATATGGCAGACCTTATGCCGACGCATGCACACCAAAACGTGTTGTGGGCGCTCGCCTATGACGATTACCCGGTGACCTCTGTTCATGAGAAAGAGAAGTGGATGAAGTATGGATATGGGAAACAAGCGTGGTATATCTTTTATCATGATGCCATTTATCGTGCACTGCGTTTCGACGAAGAAGGGAAAGTAACCGAGGAAGTAGAGAAGAAGAGCAGGCATGAATACCAAAAGTAGAAAAAAGACCTTCCGCCTGACGGCCGAAGGTCTTCCCTGGATTAAGCAGTAGTTTCTGCGACATCTACGATCGTACCGGTTTCCGTATCGATGTAGAACTCAAACTGCGATGTTTCGCCGTCTTTGTTCTTTGCGATACCTCCACGGTACACATCATAGTGGATGCCGTTTTTGTTCAGTTCTTCCGGCTGCATGTACACCCATGAACCACTGATAGGTCCCTGTTTCTTAAATGCTTCCTTGGCGATTTTCAAAGCTTTCTCTGGTGTGACACCTTGACTATTGCTTACTTGTTCTTTGATTACGTAGCCAGCCAATGCTCCTACACCGGCAGCTATTGCAACTTTTTTCCAGTTCATTTGTTAATCACCTCATAACTGATTTCTGCTACCCAGTATACTAAATATTCCCGATAAAAGTAAAACAAAACTATGCTCCTGTGGCGGATTTGTAGAAACGGTTTCAAAATTCCGGTAAAATAAGAGCAGAAGGATAAAAAGGAGAGGTACATATGAATCAAGAAACACGCACTCTTTTTAAGACATTGACAGAGCTCCCTGGTGCACCGGGGAACGAACATCTTGTACGTTCATTTATGAAAGAGGAGCTGGGTAAATATTCAGATTCTATCGTTCAGGACAACTTGGGCGGCGTTTTTGGTGTCAAAGAAGGCGAAGGCCCGACCGTAATGGTTGCAGGTCATATGGATGAAGTAGGATTCATGGTAACTCAAATCACGGGTAATGGGATGCTTCGGTTCCAGCCGCTCGGAGGTTGGTGGAACCAGGTAATGCTGGCACAGCGTGTCCAAATCATTACCGACAAGGGACCGGTAGTCGGAGTTATCGGCTCTATTCCTCCTCACAATCTCACACCGGAACAAAGGAAGCGGCCGATGGAAGTAAAAAATATGATGATCGACATCGGTGCGGATGACAGGGAAGACGCGGAGAAAATCGGCATCAAACCGGGCCAGCCGATTGTACCGATCTGTCCTTTTACTCCTATGGCTAATGAGAAGAAGATCATGGCGAAAGCATGGGATAACCGGTACGGATGTGGTTTGTCCATTGAGCTGTTAAAAGAACTGCAGGGGGAAAAGCTTCCAAACAAATTATACTCTGGCGCTACGGTCCAGGAAGAAGTCGGTCTGAGGGGAGCTCAAGTTGCTGCCAATATGATCAATCCGGATATTTTCTATGCGCTGGATGCTTCTCCTGCAAACGATATGAGCGGAGATAAGAAAGAATTCGGTCAACTTGGTAAAGGGGCGCTTCTCCGTATTTTCGACCGGACAATGATTACTCATAAAGGTATGCGAGATTTCATTTTGGATACAGCGGAAACGAACGATATTCCGTATCAATACTTTATTTCCCAAGGTGGAACGGATGCCGGCAGGGTCCACATGTCTAATAATGGAGTCCCTTCTGCTGTCGTCGGAATATGCTCCCGATACATTCATACTTCCTCGTCCATCATTCACGTGGATGATTACGCAGCAGCAAAAGAGTTGATTGTGAAGCTCGTACGCTCTACAGATCAGAATACGCTGGACCAAATAAAACAAAATGGCTGAGTTTCTTTAAAGTCACGCGTGCTGATTTCAGCCTGCGTGACTTTGTGCTAGAATAGGATAGCAAAAAAGTATGAAACGTAAAGAATAAGCTAATCAGAGAAAATGAAAGGTGTATCTAACGTGAAAATATATGTAGGATCAAAGAATCCAACGAAAGTAGAATCGGTTAAACGCATATTTCCGGAGATGGAAATCGTGGGAATCGACGTAGAGTCTAAAGTGGCTGCTCAGCCTTTTTCTGATGAAGAGACATTGGAAGGTGCCATTAATCGTGCCCGAGAATGTGCCTCCCAGAATAAAGCAGACCTCGGCATCGGCCTTGAAGGCGGCGTGATGGAAATCGAGGATGATCTCTATCTTTGTAATTGGGGAGCGCTCGTAGATGAGAAAGAGAATGTATACACCGCGAGCGGTGCCAGAATCATGCTTCCGGAAGAAATTAAAGCCGGCCTGGAAAGAGGAAAAGAACTGGGCGAACTGATGGATGTATATGCAGATAAGCACGAGGTCCGAAAAAATGAAGGGGCTGTCGGCATTTTTACAAATGGGATCATCGATCGTGCCGAAATGTTCACCCACGTAGTGAAACTTTTGAAGGGGCAGTGGGAATACGACAGACAGATGAACAAATAAAAAAAGCGCGGATGCCGAATGGCTCCGCGCTTTTTTTATTCGTACACGTAGGCGAGAACTTCTAAAGCCTCTTCCATGGTTTCGACCGTCACATCTGCTTTATTCGAGAGTTCCTTCAATGGGTGTATTAACGACTCAGGGCGAATAAGGATCAGTGGTTTCTGCAGATGGATCGCTGCACTTGCATCCATAGCCGTATTCCATTGTTTGTACGATTCACCGAATAATGCAATGACGGCGTCTGATTTGTTCAAGAGAACCTGTGTGCGGAAGTTGTTCACGCTGGAAGCTGCGTCATCCCGGTACAGTTTGTCCGGCTGCTTTCCGAGTATGGCTTCTCCGATATCATCAGAACGATCGTGGTTTTCCTGTGGTCCTACGAAGTGAATCGGCAGCCCTTTTTCCTCTGCTTTCTTTTTCAATTGAAGGCGCCAGTCGTCATGAATCTGTCCCGCTAAGTAAACGGTTAACTCCATTTTATCTCCTCCCATTTTATACCTTTCTAACCAGTATGCGAAAGAAAACGTATTCTGTCCAGTATGGCAGCTTCGTGGAATAACTCCCTGCCGTAAGCTCATACTAGGATGTGGTACAAAATACTTCATACTGGTGTATTTACACATGTAAATAAAAATTGTATGATAAAGGGCGGAATCATACGGGAGGGATGGCAGTGAAAGATTTTCTAACAAGAAAAGGAGTACATATATCGGTTCAATCATATTTGATAACCGCCCTCAGCTATATGGCACTTGGGTTGTTTTCATCCTTGATCATCGGATTAATTATCAAGACGCTTGGTGAACAAACAAGTCTTGGTCCCCTTTCGCAGTCGTTTATAGAAATGGGGACGCTTGCGATGGATACGAAGATATGGGGAGGTGCGATCGGAGCGGCGATTGCCTATGGATTAAAAGCACCTCCTTTAGTCATTTTTGCAGCTTTGTTCAGCGGAGCGGCCGGGGCGGAGGCCGGCGGTCCGGCGGGGAGCTATATCGCTGCTCTCGCTGCCACAGAATTCGGTAAACTAGTAAGCAAAGAAACGAAAATTGATATTATTCTCACGCCGTTCATCACGATCGTTATCGGATTTATGGTCGGCTCTTGGATCGGAGCTCCGATCGGTGGTTTTATGACGGGGCTAGGAGAAGTCATCAATTGGGCAACGCAGCAGCAGCCGTTATGGATGGGAATCGTTGTCGCTGTCTTGATGGGCCTGGCATTGACGGCTCCGATTTCCAGCCTTGCCATTGCCCTTATGCTGTCACTCGATGGCGTAGCAGCCGGAGCGGCGACCGTGGGCTGCGCTGCCCAGATGATCGGGTTCGCGACCATCAGTTATCGAGATAACGGCATAGGAGGAGCGCTTGCTCAGGGAATCGGAACGTCGATGCTTCAAGTAGCGAACATTGTAAAACATCCGCTGATCCTTCTTCCTCCAACGATCGCTGGTGCTGTGCTGGCACCTGTGGCAACCGTATGGCTTACAATGGAAAATAATGCAGCAGGGGCTGGAATGGGAACAAGCGGCTTTGTAGGTCAAATCATGACATTCGAAACGATGGGATTCTCCTGGAGTGTTTTTGGCATGATCCTCTTCCTTCACCTGATCGGTCCGGCTTTGATCAGCTATATTATTGCCATCGCCTTCCGGAGGAAAGGGTGGATCAAGCCGGGAGACATGACGATTGATTATGAGTGAACGTGTGCTAAAATAGCATCGGAGGTGTTCCACAATGATTACATTAGAATCTGATCAACAATTGAAAGATTTGATAGAAGAGAAACCGGTTATCCTGCTGTTTTCTGCAGACTGGTGTCCGGACTGTCGGGTAATTGAACCGTTTCTTCCGGAATTGGAAGAAAAATATGCTGATTGGACCTTCGTTTACGTAGACCGTGATCAATTCATCCACGTCTGCGCCGAAAACGATGTCTTCGGAATTCCGAGTTTCCTTGCTTTCCGTGATGGGGAAGAAGTAGGAAGGTTCGTCAGCAAAGATCGTAAATCTCAAGAAGAGATTGAGGACTTTCTCATACAAGTAAGCAGATAATTCATAGGACAAACAAACGGACGTGTTTTACAGAAACACGTCCGTTTTTACTTGTTGAGGGGCACGGTGAAAAATAGACAGCATAAGGCGAAACGTTTTGTGATGGATCACTTTACCGTTTCCTTTTTATTAATGCTTTTTTGTGTGTATAATAAGAGGCAGTGAAATTCGAAGAAACGTCGATTTCTTCCAGTGTAGAAGGAGGAAATATTATGAAGATGACAAGTATTAAATTGAAGAAAAAATTGGAAGAACGCTTAAATCATGCAGAATGGAAGACGGTCTTTAACAGGGATAAAGATACGTTTCGTGTAGAATGGGCAGAAACCGGTAAGGGCATTACCATCACTCTCCCGAACGTCATTGCTAAATTCCAGCAGCGCGGAGAGGAAGCTCTTGACGAGTTGGAAGATCATGTTCAGGAAGCCCTCCGGGTCATGAATGAAGAACATACGCTCTCCGGGAAAGAGAAGCAGATCTATCCAGTCATCCGAGCGGCTTCCTTCCCTACAGAGGACAAGGGAAAGCAGCTTGTATATGCGGAACACACAGCGGAGACAAGAATCTATTATGCACTGGATTTGGGTAAGTCCTATAAGCTGATTGATGAAGACATGCTGCAAGAAGAAGGATGGTCTCTCGATCGGATCAAGGAAGTGGCGGGATTTAATGTTCGCTCCCTGCCGGTGGAGATGAAGAAGGATACCGTCTATGGCAATGATTTTTACTTCCATTCCGCACGTGACGGCTACGATGCCAGCCGAATTCTCAATGAAGCACTACTCGAAAAACTGAAAGCCGAATGTAAGGGAGAGCTTGCTATCAGCATCCCGCATCAGGACGTCATTATTTTTGCGGATGTCCAAAACCCCGAGGGTTATGATATATTAGCTCAGATGGCTATGAAATTCTTTGCGGAAGGAACGGTTCCTGTCACTTCCCTGTCCTTCTTATATGAGGATAAAGAACTGGAGCCGATTTTTATCCTGGCGCAGAAGAAACCGAAACGAGACCGAAAGGAAGATTAATATGCACGTATTTTACAATCGTCAAGGAATCGGAGATGTTCTGATCATCCCTGTTAAAGAGGGAGATCGCGAAGAAATCAAACAGGAAGCATTTGGAGATGTGGTGAAGATCACGGACAAAAGGGACGGATCGCTTTTAGGCTACAATATATTCAACGCTTCGGAATACTTCAACCTTGAAGGTCAGGGAAAGATCAGACTTACCGAAGAGATGCTTGCCCCGATTAAAGATCTTTTCACGAAAAACCAATTGAACGACGTCCTCAATTTCGATCTATCCCCGAAATTCGTTGTCGGATTTGTGAAAGAGAAGGCACCCCATGAGAATGCGGACAAGTTAAGCGTCTGCCAAGTGGATGTAGGAGAAGAGACGCTTCAAATTGTCTGTGGTGCCCCAAACGTAGCAGAGGGTCAAAAAGTGGTCGTTGCTAAAGTAGGAGCGACGATGCCAAGCGGAATGAAGATTAAAGACGCTAAGTTGAGAGGAGTTCCTTCTTCCGGTATGATTTGTTCCGCCAAAGAGCTGGATCTGCCGGACGCTCCGAAAGAAAAAGGCATTCTAGTGCTGGAGGACCATTACGAAGTCGGTCAGACTTTTGAAGTTTAATGGAAGCACATGTCGAATTTAAGCAAAGTAGCCTAGCTGCTTTGCTTTTTTTGATTCAAAAGTCATTTTTAAAGGGAATGTAAAGCAATACATGCTGTAAACCTGTTAAAATAGGGATAATCATGCTTTTGAAAAGAGAGGGAACGTAATGTGGAAAGACATTAAAAGCAAAATGAAAAAATGGTTTGAAAATGATGAGGCAGAAGAGAAGAAGCCGTTACATAATAAAGACGAACGATTTACGAATGAACGCCAGGAAGTCAATGCAAGGACGAAGATGACGTATCGTTATCCAAAACAGGGGGAGTTTCGTTTTCCTGTCATTCCGGATCGTCCAAAACATCCCTCCGCATCGGTGGAGGAGGAAGAAAAACCATTAGAGAACCGTCCTGTCAGAAGGCAGCGTCCTTTTGGGGAACAGAAGAAACAGGAAGAACCTGTGCGAAGAAAGCAGCGAAAACAGGAGGAAGAACAGGAACTGCCGGAAACAACATCGGTACCGTTTACTCCTACAGATGTGCCGTCGCCGATCTATGGGTACCAGGCCAGACAAATGACGAAGGGCTTGGAAACACTGGAGTATGCAGTAGAAGAAGAGCAGCAGAAAGGGTTCTATACTAACTCCTATGACGAGAAGCAATGGCAGGAGTTAAGAAAACGTATGAGGATTCGGATGGATGAACCGGAGCCTCAGAGACCGGTGACAGAATCAGAAAACCAGCTCCCTACCGTGGAAGAGCTTGCGGATGAAGAGATAAAAGAAAAAAGTAACGTGGAAGAAGCAGCCTCCTTGGAACTCGAGACTCCTCAAGAAGAAGCGGCACGTGGGGACGATATGGAATCGTTTCAGAAAGCAGTACAGGGGTTCGATGAGGCTTCCGATGAGCCGTCACAAGTAGAGACTCCAGCACGCTCAGAAGAGGTAGACTCGAAGGAAAACGATCCGTTGGAAGCGCACGAATCCGAACCACTTATAGACAGGGAACCGGAGGAACCTTTCACGGGTCTGCTGATGTTGGATGAAGAGGAAGTGCCTGAGACGGAAGAAGGTGCAGATGAAGATGTGGAACAGCCGTTGGAGGACCCCGCCCCTTCTTATCAGGACTCCGTGTCAGAAGCAGACCTACCTGTCAGTCATGATGAAGAAGAGGTTTATGAGGGCGATTCATCACGGATACGGGAAGAGGAAATGATTACAGAAGAAGAGCTTGTAGATCGAGTGGAAACAGAGGATAACTCAATAGCAGAAACGCCTGAGTCCACCATTCCTTCCATGACGGAAGAGGATGAAAACTTTTCTGAGGACAAGCCTGAAGATCATGAAGCCGTGGAAGTGTCCGATGAAAAGCCTGTCGAGGAGAAGCCGAAGCGGCGTGTGCCATTCAACGTATTAATGACTCCTAGAGACAAAAGGACCCGGGATCATCAGCCGGTACCGCCTCAGAACAAGAAAGTAGAATTGAAGGAAGAGGAACGGAAAGTGGAATCGAATCGAGAAATGAAACAAGATTCTCTTCCACAGGAAACGAATGATAAACCCGGACATGTAAGAGAAGAATACGTTACTCCTCTTCATCTGCTGGAGGATCCGGTCCGTCCTACTTCAGATGATGACAGCTGGATTAAAGAACAGATGGAGCTATTGGAAACAACGCTGCGTCATTTCCATGTACGCGCAAACGTCGTCAATGCAATGAAAGGCCCGACGGTTACCAGATTTGAAGTGCAGCCGGAGCCGGGTGTGAAAGTAAGCAAAATAACCAACCTCGCTGATGACATTAAATTAAGCATGGCGGCGAAAGATATTCGTATCGAAGCCCCTATTCCGGGTAAACAGGCGGTTGGAATCGAAGTACCTAATAAACGCTCTCAGATGGTGGGACTCCAGGAAATTTTTGAATCAGAAGCTTTCCAGGAAGATCCATCACCGCTTGCGGTTGGTCTCGGTCTCGATATCGGTGGTGATTCCATCGTGACCAATTTGAAGAAAATGCCGCACGGACTCATTGCGGGAGCGACTGGTTCAGGAAAGAGTGTATGTATCAACACGATTTTGATCAGTTTATTATATAAAGCCCACCATGAGGATGTTAAGTTCATGCTGATTGATCCAAAGATGGTGGAGCTCGCACCATACAATGATCTTCCGCACCTTGTCTCCCCTGTGATCACGGATGTGAAGGCAGCAACAACTGCTTTGAAATGGGCAGTGAAAGAGATGGAAGAGCGATATGAGAAATTCGTGAAGGAAGGCGTTCGGGATGTGGAACGCTATAATGATAAAATCATGAAGCAAGGGCGTAAATCAGAGAAGATGCCGTATCTGGTCATTGTCATCGATGAGCTTGCCGACCTCATGATGATGTCCCCGCAGGATGTCGAGGATGCGATCTGCAGAATCGCCCAAAAGGCAAGGGCATGTGGAATTCATCTGCTTCTTGCCACGCAGCGTCCTTCTGTGGATGTTATTACAGGATTAATCAAAGCAAATATACCGACAAGAATTGCTTTCAGTGTTTCATCTCAAGTCGATTCCAGAACAATCATCGACTCTTCCGGAGCGGAAAAACTGCTGGGTAAGGGAGATATGCTGTTCGTTGAAAACGGTTCGGGCCAGCCATTGCGAATACAGGGGGCTTTCGTTTCCGATGACGAAATTGAACGCGTGACTGCCTACGTCAAAAAGGTGGCTCCACCGCAGTATTTGTTCCATCAGGATGAACTGATCCAGCAGGTGGCATCGGAAGAGGACACGGATGAGCTGTTTGATGAAGCTGTTTCCTTTGTTGTCGAACAGAACGGTGCGAGCGCTTCACTCATCCAGCGACGATTTAAAGTCGGGTATAACCGTGCTGCCAGACTGATTGATCAAATGGAAACATACGGGATTATTTCTGAACAAAAAGGAAGCAAGCCGAGAGACATTTTATTGACGAGGCAGCAGATCGACGAAATGATGGAGTGATACCAGCTTGGAAGGAAAGGCTTGTGTATTACTTCTCAATTATATATGATGGTCTAAGAATGTATTTTTCAAGATACAAACGACCTAATGTTTAAGGAGTAAAGTCATGAAAGAAATTTCACGCAAGTTGAATGGCGAGATCAGCCGACTGACGAACAAGACATTCAAGTTTGATGAACGAGCCGGAGAGGGATGGTTTTCAGCCGTCTATTTCCTGAAGACCAGGGATATTGTAGAAAATCATCTTCCGGAAAACCAGGTGACGATGCAGTTTTTCCAGAAAGACCATGCCGTCTTATGCGGGACGGATGAAGTGATTGCTCTTATCCATACGTTTGCCGATCATCCAGAGGAACTGGAGATCCACTCTTTGAAGGACGGGGATAAGATCGTACCTTATGAAACGGTGTTGACGGTTACAGGTCCTTATCAATATTTCGGCTTTCTGGAAGGGATGATTGATGGGATTCTTGCCAGGCGTACATCTGTTGCGACGAACGTGTACAATGTCGTAAAAGCAGCCCGTACATCAGGGAAGCAGAAGCCGATCATCTTCATGGGAGACAGGGATGATCATTTCACCCAGCAATCTGGTGACGGTTATTCTGCTTTTATCGGCGGATCGACAGCTCAAGCAACCCATGCCATGAACGAATGGTGGGGGAAAGAGGGCATGGGGACGATGCCTCATGCATTGATTCAGATGTTTCAGGGGGATGTCGTTGCGGCTACGAAAGCTTACCACGAACAGTTTCCTGACGATCAGCTGATGGCGCTTGTCGATTATAATAATGACGTCATTTCAGACTCCTTGAAAGTAGCGCGGGAATTCGGAGAAGAATTGAAAGGGGTGCGCCTCGATACATCCAGGAATCTTGTGGATAAATACTTCTTGAGAAACCAGCACCTTATGGGTACCTTTGATCCCAGGGGAGTGAATCCCGAATTGATTTTTGCACTAAGACGAGCTCTTGACCAGGAGGGATATCGTCATGTGAAAATCGTCGTAAGCGGCGGGTTTACGAAGGAGCGGATCAAAGCATTCGAAGAGCAGGAAGTTCCAGTCGATATGTACGGTGTAGGCGGGAGCCTTCTTAAAATCAATATTGGTTTCACTGGTGATAATGTCATCATAAACGGCAAACCTGAGGCGAAAGAAGGACGCAGATATAAGCCGAATTCCAGGTTGGAACGCGTGGAATTTATTGGGGATGACCAGTGAGGATATGGGTGGGCACGAACGTTCAACGTTTGTGCCTTTTGATTTTGTCTTCCCCACTTTTTCTTCGCTTCGGAACGTGGTAAGATAAGAAAGCGCAAAGATTAACAGATGTAACTGGAAGCGAAATCGCAGATTTTTACAAGTTACATATACTATACTTAAAGTGACCCACTTTATTTTGGAGGTTCTTGTTTATGACAACTTACCATTTCATTGGTATCAAAGGAACAGGAATGAGTTCGCTTGCACAGATTCTTCATGATTCTGGTGAGAAGGTTCAAGGATCAGACGTTGAGAAACGATTCTTTACACAAGACGCATTAGAAGCAAAGAATATAGAAATCATGCCTTTTACAAGAAACAACATCAAGGAAGGCCTCACGATCATTGCAGGGAATGCATTCGGCGAAGATCATGAAGAAATACAGGAGGCAAAGGCCCAGGGGCTGCCGTTCTATCGGTACCACGATTTCCTTGGGGAATGGATCGGGAAATATACGAGCATCGCTGTTACAGGCGCGCATGGTAAGACGTCCACAACCGGTCTGCTTGCCCACGTGCTTACAGAAAATTATCCCACTTCCTACTTGATCGGTGACGGGACTGGAAGAGGGCACGAGGAAAGTAAATATTTCGCATTTGAAGCCTGTGAGTACCGCAGACACTTCTTATCCTATGAGCCTGATTATGCCATCATGACAAACATCGACTTTGATCATCCTGATTATTTCACCAGCATTGAAGACGTGTTTCAAGCGTTCCAGCAAATGGCTAAACAAGTCAAGAAAGGAATCATTGCCTGTGGAGATGATGAACACCTTCAGCATATCCAGGCAAACGTTCCTGTCCTCTATTATGGACTTGCTGATACGAATGATTTTCAAGCTCAGAATATTCAGGAAAGTGCAGAAGGCACGACCTTTGATGTGTTTGTCAGAAACAACTACTACGACACATTCACCATTCCGCAGTTTGGAAATCATACCGTATTAAATGCACTTAGTGTCATTGCACTCTGTCATTATGAAGATATGCAGCCGGAACAGATCAAGAAGCTGGCGACATTCGGCGGAGTGAAGCGCCGCTTCCAAGAAAAGCAGTGGAATAGGCAGGTTCTCGTCGATGATTATGCGCATCATCCGATTGAAATCAATGCTACGATCGAATCGGCCAGAAAGAAATACGGAGAACGCCCGGTCGTCGCGATTTTCCAGCCGCATACGTTCACACGTACAAAGACGTTCTTGAACGAATTCGCGGACAGCCTGAAGGAAGCAGACCATGTATTTCTTTGTGATATTTTTGGATCTGCCAGAGAGAATGAGGGCAAATTGTCCATCACTGATTTGCAGGAATTGATTCCAGGAGCAAAAACGCTGCAGCTTGATGAAACACAGCAGCTTAAAGAATATGAAGACGGGGTTCTTCTATTCATGGGTGCTGGGGATATTCAGAAGTTCCAGGAAGCTTACGAGCAGGAAACGAAGTGATAAAAACGTGCGGCGTTCCATGAAAGCCGCACGTTTTTTACATAAAATATAAATAAAAAAGGAATTTTCGGTTATGATATCGAATATGTCCAATTAACGTAACCTTCACGTTTACCTGTATACGCTTTAGGGTATATACGGGACTGTGTCGATTACATAAGAAGGAGTGTGCAGGGGGAATGATTATTATTCTTTACATTGCTGCGTTGATTGCAGCAGTTGCATTTGCCGTTCTTGTCATATTCTTAGCGAGAACGCTGACAGCTGTTCGCAGGACGATGAACAACGTGGCTGACACCCTTGAAGGGGTAGAGAAGCAGATGGAAGGCATCACCATGGAGACGACTGCCTTATTGAATAAAACAAATAAGTTGGCGGAAGACGTCGGTGAGAAATCCCAGAAGCTGAATACGCTTGTTGACGGTGTTAAAGGTATCGGCGACACGGTGCAGGAATTCAACCATTCGATCCGTTCCTTCTCCAAAGGTTTGAACAAATCTGCAAATGAGAATACGGATTCGGCGGCTCAAGCCATGAAGTGGGGGCATGTAGCCATCAATTTGTGGAAGAAAGCCAAGAAAGAGGATCTTAAATCTTAAAGGAGGAATTGATGATGAATCAAAACAAATCACAAAGCAACGGAAGCGGCAAAGACTTCGTACTGGGCTCACTGATCGGGGGGCTTGTCGGTGCGGCTGTCGCCTTACTTCTTGCTCCGAAATCCGGACGTGAATTGCGCGAGGACATCAATCATAGCTCTAGCGAGTGGAGAGAACGTGCCGGCGAATGGAAAGACGTCGCCTATGAGAAAAGTGGAGAGTGGAAAGACCGCGCTGTCCAGACATCCTCTACACTTTCCAAGTCTGTGTCGGAAAGATCACAGGAACTTGGTGGTAAAGTGAAGGATAAAGTGAAGGGTCTGCGTACCAGTGAAGAAGATGAAGCGGAAAGAGCAGCTCAGGAAGTGGCGGAAGCTATTGAAGAAGCTGCAAAAGAACTGGAGAAACAGCAGGATTCTGCTACATCTACCAACCTATAATAAGGAGACGATGGGTGCGGGGAACCGCTCCCATCGTTTTTATTTCAGGAGGTCGTAAACACATGGAAGAGAACATCATTGAGACAATGGACGAGTTTGAGAAGATTCGAAAAGAAGCGGGTTCCTTCTTTTTGTTGAAGCATAGTTTGACCTGTCCGATCAGTGCAAATGCGAAGGGACAATATGACAGGTTCGCAGAAAGATCCGAGTACCCATGTTATACCTTATACGTGCAGACGGCGCGGCCGTTATCCAACTATGTAGCGGAGCAGTTCTCCATCCGCCACCAGTCTCCCCAAGCTATCTTTTTTAAAGAAGGAGAAGCCGTTTGGGATGCCAGCCATGGGTCGATCACCGAGGAACGCCTGTCCCACGCATAAAAGTATTCAAGAACGTGCCATAATTCACCGGCGCGTTCTTTTTATGGGTATTTTCGGACGGTCCTCTCCAGGTAAAATCCAACTTTTTCTACAAATATCAAGTGAAAGCCCTTAATGGGGGTGACAATAGTGAAAAAGTCAGCTATAATTGCCCTTAATTATTATATTAAATTACAAATTATTTTAAAATTCATGCTAGGGGGAGAAAGAAATGAGTAATCAAAATCTTGATCAGCTGCGTAGTCAATTAGACGACGTTAATTTGCAGCTTCTGAATTTAATCAATAAACGCGGTGATCTGGTAAAGGAAATTGGCCAGATTAAAGAACAGCAGGGCATGAACCGCTTTGATCCAGTGAGGGAAAGAGCGATGCTCGACCAACTCTCCCAACATAATGACGGACCGTTCGAAGATTCCACGGTCGTTCATCTATTCAAAGAAATCTTTAAAGCGGCACTGGAGCTTCAGGAAGACGATCACCGGAAAGCGCTGCTTGTATCCCGTAAGAAAAAGCCGGAAGATACAATTGTAACGATCAATGGAGAAAAAATCGGTGATGGCAACCCGCATTTCATTATGGGGCCATGTGCGGTTGAAAGTTACGAGCAAGTATCGGAAGTAGCGAAGGCTGTTAAAGACCAAGGATTGAAACTTCTTCGCGGCGGAGCATTCAAACCGAGGACGTCGCCATACGATTTCCAGGGTCTTGGTATAGAAGGTCTGAAGATTCTTAAGCAGGCCGCTTCCGAGCAGGGCTTGGCTGTCGTCAGTGAAATCGTCAATCCGGGAGACTTGGAAGAGGCGCTTGACTACCTTGATGTGATTCAAATCGGTGCACGAAACATGCAGAACTTCGAATTATTGAAAGCGGCGGGTTCTGTCAATAAACCGGTTCTTCTAAAACGCGGTCTTTCCGCTACCATTTCTGAATTCATCAACGCAGCCGAATACATTATCTCAAGAGGGAACGAAAACATCATCCTATGTGAGCGCGGAATCCGAACGTATGAGAAAGCGACGAGAAACACGCTTGATATCTCGGCCGTTCCAATTCTGAAGCAGGAGACACACCTTCCTGTCATGGTCGATGTTACGCACTCCACAGGCAGAAGAGACTTGCTTCTTCCGACAGCGAAAGCGGCCTTGGCGATCGGGGCAGACGGAGTGATGGCCGAAGTTCACCCGGACCCGGCTGTTGCACTTTCCGATTCAGCCCAGCAGATGGATATTCCTACTTTCCGTACCTTCATGGAAGAGTTAACCAAATAAGCTTTTCTGAGAAGTTAGGCTGATCGTTCAGCCTGGCTTCTTTTTTTTGAGATAAATAAAAAAGAACTTTTGCAGCAAATGTGCAATTCGTTATAATGTTAAGGGTACAATATTTGTAGAAAGTACACGAATATTGCGCAGGTAAGCGATTTATCGTATGATTGTTCTATTGAATAAATGGATCGAAGGGATTTCATAAGGAGGAAGCAAGATGAATGTAACGATATATGACGTAGCGAGAGAAGCCAATGTTTCCATGGCGACCGTATCACGGGTGGTCAATGGAAATCCGAATGTTAAGCCGGCAACAAGAAAGAAAGTACATGAAGCGATCGAACGTCTGGGCTATCGTCCGAACGCAGTAGCCCGTGGACTAGCAAGTAAGAAAACGACGACGGTCGGAGTTATCATTCCTGATATTTCCAGTATTTTCTTTGCCGAGCTTGCGCGTGGAATCGAAGATATTGCCACTATGTACAACTATAATATTATTTTGAGTAATTCCGATCAAAACAAAGATAAGGAACTTAACCTCATCAACGCTATGCTCGGAAAGCAAGTGGACGGCCTGATTTTCATGGGCGGTAATATTACAGAAGATCATATCCGTGAATTCAAGACGTCTTCTGTACCGATTACGTTGGCTGCGACGGTCGATGAATCGATGGAAACTCCAGCTGTCAACATCAATTATGAAGAAGCTGCCTATGATGCAACCAAATTACTGTTAAGCCACGATCACGATCGTGTCGCATTTATCTCTGGGCCGGAAGAGACGATTATTAATACGCAGAAACTGGAAGGGTACAAGCGCGCCATGAAGGAAAGCGGAGCTGACAAAGCGGAAGATCTTATTATCACGGGGGATTACTCCTATGATTCCGGACTGGAAGCAGTCGATCAAATGATGGAAATGGACAATCATCCGACAGCGGTTTTTGTCTCCTCTGATGAAATGGCTCTTGGAGTGATTCACGGTGCTCAGGACAAAGGACTTCGTGTACCGGAAGATATGGAGATCTTTGGCTTTGATAACACGCGCCTTGCTACAATGGTCCGTCCGACGCTCTCCACCGTTGTTCAGCCGATGTATGATATCGGTGCCGTTGCTATGCGCCTGTTGACGAAACTAATGAATAAAGAAGAAGTGGAAGAGCAGAACGTCATTTTGCCACACCGAATTATTGAAAGAAACTCAACTCAGTCGAAATAGTACCGATATTAAAAGTATTACGGTACTTTTTCCGAACTGAGGAGAGATTGGCATGACAAAAAAAGATTTAATGACTCCGATCGGAATTACTATTGGATTCATCATGGTAATGTTCGGTATTATGTCCAGTGCAGGATTCAGCGGGGTCACATCATTTATACAAGCTTCTTCCATCATCATCGTTATCGGCGGTTTGATCGCTGCGTTAATGGTCAACTTTAACGTAGGTGAGGTGAAACTCACCTTCCGTGTGATGAAAGAGGCATTTAAACAGCATGATAGGAACCTGAGGGAACTGATCAGCTTATTTGTTCGATTATCAGAAAGGGCGCGACGAGAAGGACTGCTTGCGTTGGAAGCAGAGCTCGACGAAGTGGATGATCCTTTCATTAAGAAAGGCATTCTTCTTGCTGTGGACGGAATCGAGCCTGAGGTCATCACAGATATCATGAAGGCCGAAATCAATGCAGTGGAGGAGCGCCATTATCGAGGTCGGGCAATCATTGAGAAGGCGGGGGAGTATGCTCCTGCCTGGGGAATGATCGGGACTCTGATCGGTCTTGTACTCATGCTGCAGAGCCTGTCCAATCCTGCAACACTCGGGCCTCAGATGGCCGTTGCCTTATTGACCACTTTTTATGGAACACTGTTGTCGAATCTTGTGTTTATCCCAATGGCTGGAAAGCTGGAAAACCGTACGGATCAGGAGCTCTTCATGAAACAGGTGGTTATTGAAGGCGTCATTGGAGTACAGTCCGGGCAAAATCCGAAAGTACTGGAAGAAAAGCTGAGCGCTTTTCTTTCTGACGAGGACAAGCGTTATGTAGAAGAAGAGAAGCAGGCGGAATCTATGGGAGAAGCTGCTAATGAAGCGTAACAGGAAGAAGAAGCAGGGGGGAGCCCCCCAGTGGATGACTACATATGCAGACATGATTACATTAATCCTTGTCTTCTTCGTCCTGCTTTTTTCCATGTCGCAGATCAACCTCGTCAAATTCGAAGCGCTTGCGGAATCATTCCGTAATCGGATGATCTTCGACTTCTATCCGTCGGCAGTGGAGAATGACTACCCGACGGAACAGGCGAAAGCGCAGGAAAATGGAGAAAAGAACAATGAGTACGAACTGCCTGATAATGATAAAGAACAGGACAAGGAAGAGAAGAAGGATGCCGAAACGGAAGACCTGGAAGAATTGAAAGCAGAAGTGGATGAGTATATAGAAGAGAATGAACTAGGTGATATCATATCCGCTACTCAGACAGAGCGGGGGGTGGTACTCGTTTTGGAAGAACAACTGCTGTTCGAGACGAGTAGTGCCGAGGTGCTGGATGGCGCCAAGCCGTTTCTTTCGAAGGTTGGTACGCTGCTTGACAACATTCCGAACTTTGTCAAAGTCGAGGGGCATACGGATAACAGACAAATTTCTTCCTTCCGTTACCCTTCCAATTGGGAACTCTCCGGAGCGAGAGCCAGCAGTGTGATACGGTACCTGCTGGATCAAACCGAGACGCTGGATCCGAAGAGGTTCACTGCGGTCGCCTATGGAGAAACGAGGCCGATTGCTCCGAATGATTCAGAGGCGAACTGGAGTAAGAACCGCCGTGTCGAAATTGTCATACTGGATCCTGAATATGAAGGCAGTAATTGACTTCCCGGGCCGCTACTTTTGTAGTGGCTTTTTGTTTTTATAATGGCATCCGACTGACCATCCGCCCCTTGCATCTGAAGAAGTCATCTTCAGCAAGCGGAACGGTTTTGCATCCCTTATGTAAGATAGAGCTTATCCCTATGTATCCATGGGGTTTTATCCGCATTAATTTTCTTTCGGGCTCAAGTTTCCCGGCATCCAGAAGAAAGGCCCCTATTAATAATTAGGGGCCTTTCTTGTTCCTTCTAGGATGGATTGTATTTTTTCTGGTTATGAATGAGCTGTAACATTTTTTCAAGCAGCTTGGCATTTTTTTCGGTGATTTCCTGTTTGCGCGGAATCGGCTTGTATCCGCCGGCAGGATCGTGCCAAGTGTAAGGCAGGGAAACGGGAGCTTTCTTCTGCCATTGGGTAACCCACGCTTCCGGGATGTCCCCGTGAAAGGGCTGTCCCTCCTGCATGATCCGCCATAACTGGGACCATGCTCGTGGAACAACACGCCAAATATCGTAGCCTCCTCCGCCAAGGGCAATCCACTTCCCGTCGCAAAATTCATGTGCGAGCTCATGGGCCAGCTTTGGAATGGTTTCATAGGTTTTCATCGTTGAACATAAATGCGTAAGAGGGTCGAGGAAATGGGCGTCTGCCCCATTCTGCGTAACAATGACGTCTGGTCGGAAGTAATCAACAATTTCTCTGAAAGCGGATTCATAATTAGTTAAGAATGATTCGTCTTCTGTGAAAGCATCGATGGGTAGGTTAAAGGAGTAACCGTATCCTTCCTTCAGTCCGCGTTCGTTCACATTCCCTGTGCCTGGAAACAGGTACCGCCCCGTTTCATGGATCGAGAACGTACACACATTTGGATCGTCGTAAAAAGCCCACTGCACCCCATCTCCGTGGTGGGCGTCGGTATCGACATACAGCACTTTGCAATCGTATTTTTGACGCAGGTACTTAATGCCGACAGCTCCGTCATTATAAATGCAAAAGCCGGAAGCTTTCCGCTCAAAGCCGTGATGGAGACCGCCTCCAAGGTTCAAAGCGTGCTGGACCCGTCCTTCCATAACAGCGTCGATGGCGGACAATGTACTTCCAACCAACAGGCGGGAGGCGTCGTGCATTCCCTGGAAAATAGGTGTGTCCTCTGTGCCTATGCCGTATTCCAAACCCTCTTCATCTCCGAGTCTTCCTTCACCGGCTTTCTTGACAGCCTGTATATAGGATTTACTGTGCGCGAGCGCCAGCTCTTCTTCTGTAGCCATCCGCGGTTGGATAATATCCGTTGATTTCAATGCATCCATGTTCTCCAACAGATCCTTGGTCATAACCACCCGTAATTGATTGAAGGGATGGTCCTCACGGAAATGGTAGGTAGTGAAATCGTCCGAATACACAAATCCGGCATGGCAGCTCATACAGACATCCCCGGTAATTTAGGCCACAGGACATCGTAGCCTTCTTTCGTCAAATCTTCGATGGTTGGAAGGGGATTCATCGTCTGGATGCGGACGACAATTACTTTATAAGAAGAGTCGGGCTTATACGGATAAATCAGGACGGAACTGATGTTCACTTTTCGCTTTCCGAATACCGCCATCACCTGCGGCAGGATCCCAGGCTTGTTGATGACTTTAATCTCTATTTGGGAGCTTTGCACATTCGTACCGGTCAGTTGAATCATTGTATACAGCATGTCTTTTTCTGTGACAATGCCTACGAGCTTATCATCTCTCGTTACAGGAACACAAGCGATCTCCTGCTCATAAAAGATGGAGGCCGTCTCTTCGACGAAATCAAGGGGGTGAACCGTCGTTACCGGTGATGTCATGATTGTATGGATCGGCTTCTTCCATTCCTGGGGATTGCTGTCTTCGTCGAAAATGGAAGGACTGGCATCGCGGACATCGCGATCTGACACAATGCCGATCACCTTATTCTCTTCGTCCACGATTGGAAGATGGCGGATATGATGCTGATGGAGCAGTTTCATCGCCTTTTCAATCGTTTCGGAAGGGGGGAGCGTAATAACCTCTTTTTTCATTATTTCTTCTACTAACATACAGCTACCTCCTCATCTGGCGGTATTGATGTCTTGCTAAGAAACGGAGACGATCGAAGGCTTCTATAGAAGCTTCGGGAACGTTCCTTCCTACCTTTACCATTAAACAATTGGCCGGGTGGGAAATGATCTCGGGATCGTCGGTCGGGGCGGGGGTCAAACCTCCTGCGGCCATCATCTTTTCCATCACTTTTCGGTAGTCCCAAATATTGAGGCCGGTTCCTTTTAAATCCCAGTGCCAGTAATATTCGGTACTGATGATGATGTAGTTCTCCATATACGAGTCCATCATGGAAACTTTAAGCAGTCTGGAGCCAACCCTGTAACCTCGAAAGGAGGGGATGACTTCGATCGCACCCAGTTCTATCAGGTCCTCCATGCCACCTTCCGACCAGCGTTCCAGAGGATCGGGGTGAAGGTATGTAACATACCCGACGATGATGTCGTTGTGTCTGGCAATGATGATTCGGCCTTCGTCAAAATCTGCGATTTCTTTGACTGCTTCAAACTGCTTCTGAGCGGGGCGGAAAGCGGTCAGCTGTTCGTGGAAGGTATAGGACGACAAGTCCAGAGAAGAAAGGGGGCCTTCCACGATCACGGGACCTTCCTCCGTATCGATCGTTTCACGATAATAGGTTTTTTCATGGTTCATTCCGTCACCACCTGAAAAATTAATAGAATCTTGTTGTCTTCATTATACATGAAAAGTATAACTTTTAAATTGGAAACCAAAAAGGGAGCTCTCCTCCTATGGAGAGAGCTCCCTTTTCGTTCCATATCCTTATTCTTCCGGTGTCTCTTCCTCCTGATTCTCTTCTGGAGGAGCATCTTCTGTTTCTTCTTGTGTTTCTTCGTCCGCAGCAGCTTCTTCCGTGTTCTCCGTATCTGCTTCTGCCGGTGATTCTTCGGATGAATCATTCTCTTCCTGCTCAGCAGGTTCTTCGTTCTGCGGTTCACTCTCTTCGGTTTCCTGCTTCGGCTCCGGCTCTGGTTCCGCGCCGGGGTTTCCAACGGTTACCGGAGAAGATAGGGAGGACTCTTGTCCGAAATAATCCACTGCCTTCACGGCGTAGACGCCGTCTCCGGAAAATTTATAGGAGGTGGAAGCTGTGCTTCCGATGAGAGAAAAGGATCCGCCGGGGGAGGCAGCCGTGTAAACACGGTACCCCACGACATCGCTGCTTCCGGAAGCCTGCCAGTTCAGGGTTGATCCACTTACGGAAACGGACCCGGGCGCACTTGGCGCCTTCCCGTCGTTATCAATCGAGGATTTCGTCGAACCGATGGCATCGGAAGACGGAAGCCCGACTTTGTTCCATTTGGCGTTATTCGGAATCAATGCCCGTAATACGGCAGGGCTTGTGTATCCATTCTCCTTCAAAAATTCCGGGCTGAGTGTGACTCCGCCGCCGTCAAGAATGAACTCTTTTGGAGTATTCGGTCCAGCTTGAACCAAATTGCCTTTCACGCGGACGAAATTGCCGCTCACGAGGCTGTCGTCTGTTTTCGTCGGTGCGTAGTCTGCATCATAAAGATCAGAGGCAGCGAGTCCGACGGAAGAACAAAGATCAGAGGTGAGAAGCCCAGATGTTGCGCAATAGGATCTCGTTACAAGTCCGCCCGGGCTTTGGAAGTTATCTTTCGGAATCATCAGCTCCGGATCGACTTCCGAAGCGGCGTTGACGACGTCGGCCCATAATCCTTGCGTCCGCTGGTTGTAATTCATCCCCTGCATATTGCCTTCAGCAAATCCTGTCCACATGCCCACGGTTACGTTCGGATTGGTCGCGACAAACCACGAGTCTTTTGTCGCCTGGGAAGTACCCGTTTTACCGGCCCAGTCAACGCCACGGTTCTGTATCAATCCTTTGACGCGTGATCCGGTACCGTAGTCGAGGACATCGCGCATGACGTCGATCGTCAGGTAAGCGGCCTGCGGGCTGAAGACGTCGGTTTCCTGCTTCTTATGCTGATAAATGACGTCGCCGTCTTTTTTCTCGATTTTTTCGATCATATAGGCATCTACGAATTTACCCATGTTTCCGAACGTGGCGTAGGCGTTGACGTTGTCTTCGACGGTGATGCCATGTGTAAGTCCACCAAGGGCCATGGACTCGTTGCTGTAGTCTCCTTCAGCCAAGTGCTCTTTCATACCCATTTTATCTAAGTAATTCTTCACCGGGTTTATATTTCTTATTTCGTTGTATTGCTTGACAGCTGGTACGTTATAAGACTGGGCAAGTGCATACCTTGCTGAAACAAAGCCTTTATGCCCACGGGAGAAGTTCCGTACCTCTTTACCCGGCTGATCTCTATAGGTGTATGGTACATCGGCAATGACGGAGCCGGGCTGGGCGGCTCCCGTGTCGAAACTTGGACCATAAACAAGAAGAGGTTTCATCGTACTACCGTTCGATCTCCGTGCCTGGGTGGCGTGATTATAAGGGTTCTCATCGAAATCATAGCCGCCGATGAAGCCGTAAATCTTCCCGGTTGAATTTTCGATGATGATGCTTCCGAGCTGTAAAGGGCTGTCTATCTTGTACGGCTCTCCTTTTTCGTTATAGACCGTCTTTTTTCCCCATGGCCAATTGGATTTTGTGTATGCATCCCGTACTTTTTGCATAGATTCATAGACTTCTTTGTCAATCGTCGTATGAATCTTGTACCCGCCCGAGCTCAGCTCGCGTTCCGCAAGCTCTTCATATTCCTGGGCAAGTGCTTCGTCTTCCTTCAAATCTTTCTCTGTATGGCCGTTCTGTTTCAACAGATAAGCTTTAATTTTCTCTTTTGCCCGTTTCTGAATTTCCTGGTTGATGGCAGGGTAGGCGCTGTTGGCTGTTGTCTTAGGTTCGGCCAATGTCTCCCCACTTATTTCGAAAGCCATCGCCTTGTCGTATTCCTCTTTGGTGATATATCCACCGTCAAGCATCCGCTCGAGCACTTCATGCATCCGGTTGATGCCGGGTTGAAGCAGCTCTTCTTCTTTAATCGATCCATCATTATAAAACGGTGTATACGCGAAAGGGGATTGCGGCATCCCGGCAATATAAGCGGACTGGGCGAGCGACAGTTCATCCGCATTAATGCCGAATATACCTTGAGCGGCTGTCTGGATGCCTGCGATGTTCTGCCCGTTTGCATTTCTTCCGAACGGGACAATGTTCAGATAGGCCTCCAGGATGTCGTCCTTATTCATAAATTTCTCCAGGCGCAGAGCGAGTACCATTTCCTTTGCTTTCCGCTCGAAGGAAACTTCGTTTGTCAGGATCTGGTTTTTCACAAGCTGCTGGGTCAATGTACTTCCACCGGTTTTGACAGAGGAATTAGTCACTTCCTGGACGATCGCGCGCATGACAGATTTTGGGACAACTCCTTTATGTAGGTTGAAGTTTTCGTCCTCTGTTGCAATGATCGCGTTCTTCAAATGATCGCTGACTTGATCGAGGGAGACTTCTTCTCTATACAAATCGGAGCTGACATCACCGATTTCCGACTCATCGTTGAAAAACATCGTCGAGGTTTCGGCATAGTTATAAATCGTATCCGTCATGTCGGCCTTGCTTCTCAACGGCTCGTCTTTGACGAGAGAAGCGAAATATCCGGCACCGACGCCTCCTGCGAAGAATAAGCCTACGACACCGATGATGATGAAGAACAGGATGACGTTCCAAACGACATCATAAGTGATCCTGGTCTTCTTCTGGATGGCTCCTTCTTCCCACAGGGTACGGAAACTCTTTCTATTTCGACCTTTCTTTGGGTTATCAGACATAATAATACCTCCTAAAAAATCCACCCATATTATAACACACCCCGTCATCTTAGGACATCATTCGCTCGAAGGTGCAGTTGCATTTTTCATGACGATATGATAAAAATAGAGAACATAGTTGAATAGAAGCGCGTGGAACGATTGAAGTAAACAGCAAGTCCCTGCTGCAGAGAGCTGACGGTCGGTGAAAGTCAGTGTATACTTGTTTGTTGAATTACGATCCGGAGCATCTCCTGGTGTGAATCAGGAGACGGTGAACAGCCGTTATGGATACAAGTGGCACAGCTGTTGTTGTGCAACAAGGGTGGTACCGCGATAAGACCTCGTCCCTTTTTTGGGGAGAGGTCTTTTTTGTGTTTTCCGACGTAAGCGCCCCACGCAGCCACAGTAGGAGAATGGAGGAAACACTATGGATTTGTTACAGGATTTACAAAACCGTGGACTGATCAATCAGATTACGGATGAAGAAGGTTTGAAAAAGCATTTGGAAGAGAAACAGGTGACGTTGTACACCGGGTTTGACCCGACAGCTGATTCCCTTCATATCGGTCACCTGCTTCCGATCTTGACGCTGAAGCGATTCCAGCAGGCGGGACACCGCCCAATCGCTCTTGTCGGTGGGGGGACAGGTATGATCGGAGACCCGAGCGGTCGTTCGACAGAGCGTCAATTGAACAGTGAGGAAGTCGTTCTCGGTTACAGCGAATCTATCAAAAATCAGCTTGCGAAGATTCTTAACTTTGATGAAGGGGAGAACGCAGCTGTTGCTCGCAACAATCATGAATGGCTTGCTCAAATTTCCATTATTGATTTCCTTCGTGACACAGGGAAGCATTTCGGAATCAACTACATGCTTGCCAAAGATTCCGTAGAGTCCAGAATCGAAAACGGCATCAGTTTCACGGAGTTCACCTACATGATACTGCAATCTCTTGACTTTAAAGTGCTTCATGAGAAAGAGAATGTCACATTACAGGTCGGAGGCAGCGATCAGTGGGGCAACATTACTGCAGGACTGGAACTGCTCCGTCGTACAGCTGCCGGAGAGAAGGAGATAGAAGCTTACGGATTGACGATTCCGTTGATGACAAAGGCGGACGGGACGAAGTTCGGGAAGACGGCTGGTGGAGCTGTTTGGCTGGATCCGAAGAAAACGAGCCCTTACGAGTTTTACCAGTTCTGGATCAACAGTGATGATCGCGATGTAATCCGTTTCTTGAAATCTTTCACTTTCCTGTCTATGGATGAAATTGCAGAACTGGAGAAAGAAGTGCAGGAGCACCCGGAGAAGCGCACGGCTCAGCGCCGCCTAGCAGAAGAAGTGACGAAGCTCGTTCATGACGAAGAGGCATTGAAGCAGGCAGAGCGTATTACCGAAGCTTTGTTCAGCGGAGATATCAAAGCGTTGACTGGTACAGAAATCGAGCAGGGATTCAAGGATGTACCTGCCTACACTTCTGAGGTTAAAGATCCGCAGCTTCTTGATTTGCTTGTGGATGCGGGCATCGCTTCTTCCAAGCGTCAGGCACGTGAAGATATCGGTAACGGTGCGATTTATATTAATGGAGAGCGTAACCAGGATTTGAAGCATGCGATCGGGGAAGCGGATCGTATCGAAGACAAATTTACGATTATCCGCCGCGGGAAGAAGAAATATTTCTTAATCCGTTTCGAAGGATAAATGATGAAACTCCCGGCCGTCAGGTCGGGAGTTTTTTTCACTAAAAGGCGGGGAGTTTAGGGTATAAAAAAGAGCAGCGCCGGAAATCCGGTGCTGCTCTTTTTGGTATCCGTTAATCTATTAACGGGAGTAGAATTCAACGATAAGTGCTTCGTTGATTTCAGAAGGAAGCTCAGAACGCTCAGGGAAGCGAGTGTAAGTTCCTTCACGCTTGTCCGCGTCGAAAGTAAGATATTCTGGTACGAAGTTGTTCACTTCGATAGCCTCTTCGACAACGTTAAGCTTTTGAGATTTTTCGCGAAGTGTGATCACTTGACCAGGAGCTACGCGGTAAGATGGGATATCAACGCGACCACCATCAACAACAACGTGACCGTGAGTTACAAGCTGACGCGCTTGGTTGCGTGTACGAGCAAGACCGAGACGGTACACAAGGTTATCTAAACGGGATTCAAGAAGGATCATGAAGTTTTCACCGTGGATCCCTTTCATGTTACCAGCCTCTTCGAACATGCGGCGGAATTGACGCTCAGTCAAGCCGTACATGAAACGAAGCTTCTGCTTCTCTTGAAGTTGAAGACCGTATTCAGATATTTTTCTACGTTGGTTTGGACCGTGTTGTCCAGGAGCGTAAGGGCGCTTTTCTAGCTCCTTACCAGTTCCGCTTAAAGAAATGCCATAGCGACGTGATTTTTTCCAGGTTGGACCTGTATATCGTGCCATAGGAATTTCCTCCTTTTTTATTTTATTTTGCATAAAATAAAAACAGTGTGTCCCTCGTTCCACTGCTCATTATGTTTTCATGCACCTTCGCCCCAGCAGCAGAGAGTTACGCGATGCACCTCGTAGTAGAGGAACAAAATGATAACAATGACGGTTCACATAGGCTGCCATTTATTTTACACAACGACCATTATAATTTTATTTCGACAGGAAGTCAAGAGGATATCGCTGAATTACGGACCGTATGAGGAGAGATTTATGCGAGGATAGGAAAACATTTGAAATTTGCGCACTCAAACTATTTATTGTGATAAAAGTAGTGGTAAAATATAACTAATACATTCGGAGGAAGTAAGGTGAACTTAAATGATAATTGATTCACAGTTGGATGATCAATTGATTCCGTTGCAGAGCCGGTTGTTTCAAATGGCCGTTGCTGGTAAAGCCAAAACCTTTGAGCGGTTTGTCCAGGCAATGGCTGGAGAGATGAAACGATTTTTGCGTGCGGATTATGGAGCAATTTATTATTGGGATGACTGGAAAGGCCGTTATCGCCTTCATGTAGAACCGAATGCAGAGCCGCTTGCGATACGAACGGATTTTTCCAAGGAAGAGGTGGAAGATGAGGACGGGCAAATGAAATCCAGGGAATTTCTTGCGGAATGGGTTGTATCCGAACCGGAGTTTTCCTTCTCCATCATTCCTTTGCAAACAGAAGATCACCTCCATGGTTTTATCGTAATCGGAGTGCGGGGGGCTGGAATGCCGGAACGGAAACGGGAAGAGCGGTTGTCCGGAGAGGTACTGAAATGCCTGAAGCAGGTCGAGGATTACTATGAGGTTTATGAAGAACGTTGTAAATACGAACTGCTGTATAAAGTAACCTCCCATTTTCATTCTTCCATTGATACGGACGGAGTTCTCAGTGAGATTGTCGCTACCCTGCGAAAAGTATATCCGGAATTCTCTTATAACCTGCTGCTTTCCCAGGATTATACGACCAAGTCCGACCTTCCCGTACAGGAACTGCGTTACGATAAGGAAGCCGGTTCAGAGGCAAGCACGCAGGCGTATCTGACAGGCGAACTTCAAATAGAAGACCGGCTGCAGGAGGGACGTTCTTTTCTTTATGCTCCCCTGAAGGGCAAGCAGGGGGTGTATGGAGTGCTGCAGGTAGCAGCTCCTGACTATCTGTATTTTCCAAAGAAAGACATTGAATTCTTTTTATTGATTGCAAATACGGCAGGGAACGCTCTGGAGAATGCGAAGCTTTATCAACAGTCACGTAAGCTGAATAATGACTTGAAATTAATCAACGCCACCTCCAAAAAATTGAATTCCAATATCCGATTGAATGAGAAAATCTCTTATATATCAGAAGAAATTGAATCCTCTTTCCAGGCGGATGAAGTGGGATTTGCTACTTTCCTTGAAGGGGGAGGCTATCAGGTGCTTGAGGGCAGTTCCAGCTATTTTACCATGAATGACCCGCAGGATTTCCTTGAGGAAGTCGAACGTGTCATGGTGGAAGAGAGTGGTCCTTTATTCATCAGTGATGTAACAACGATGAACACCCCCATTTCCTCAGATTTCCGATCAGTAATGGCTGTTCCGATGACAGACCACGATCACATCAGCGGGCTCGCCGTCGTCATGCACAGGGAACCATGTATATTTTCTTTCGAGTCGTTCAAACTGTTGAAATCGCTTGTCCATCATTCCACACTAGCTTTTGCGAATTCTATTCTTCGGGAAGAACTGGAGCAGACGGTCGTTACGGATTATTTAACGAAATTAAGTTCAAGAATCCACTTGGACCAAAAAGTAGCAGCACATATAGAGAAGGATGACAGCGGACACTTCCTTTTATTTGACATTGACGATTTTAAAGCGGTTAACGATACCTACGGCCATCAGATCGGGGATGAGGTGATCTGTCAAGTGGCGAGAATCATTAAGCGCTGCACAGCTGACGTCGGTGTGGCTGCCAGATGGGGCGGAGAAGAGTTGGCTTTGTATGTTCCGGATTTGACTGCTCAGGAAGCCTATGATTATGCAGAAACGATCAGAGTGGAAGTGGAAGAGCATACGCGTCCATCCGTGACGGTTTCGTGCGGAATTGCTTCGTGGAAGAAAAGCGGTCAAGCTCCTGGGCAGAAGCAGTTAGTCCAAGTAGCCGATGCTGCTTTGTATAAGGGGAAGGAAATGGGGAAAAACGTGATCATTCATCAGCATATCCAACCATGATACAAAGAAAAGCCGCCTGTTACGGCGGCTTTTCTTCTTATTCATTAAAGGAACTGTTGAAGTGTTTCAACAAAGTTTGTTAACTTCTCTTCGTCCACTTCATCAAATCTGTCTTCAGACGGGCTGTCTATATCAAGGACCCCATAGACCTCCCCATCTTTGTAAATAGGAACAACGATCTCAGAACGGGAGGCGGCATCACAAGCGATATGACCAGGGAAAGCATGGACGTCAGCGATTCGCTGCACTTTGCCTTCGGATACAGCAGTCCCGCAGACCCCTTTGGCCGCCGGAATTCTGACACAGGCAGGAAGGCCTTGGAACGGCCCTAATACAAGTTGGTCCTCTTTCCACAGGTAAAATCCAACCCAGTTCACATCCTCAAGGAATTGGTTGAGAAGAGAAGAAGCATTGGCTAAGTTGGCAATTGCGTCGGATTCATCCTCAATTAATGCTTTTAATTGTTTGTTTAATAGATCATAATTTTCCTGCTTCGTTCCAGTGTACATAGATGTTTGAAACACAATATTACCTCCATATTCAATAGATTCGACAAAATCAAGGAGCGATCTGTCGGGATTTGGTGCACGATTACCGGCAGGAATAACCACAAAGGTGGAGAATTTATTCCCAGAGGGGGAAAAGCAATGAACCGACAGAATGTAACTCGTGACAAAGTCTTAGATGTCGCTTGCCGTCTTTTCTACAGCAACGGTTTCCATGGCACCTCTGTACGCGATATAGCCAAGGCGGCCGATGTCAATGTCTCGTTAATCCATTATTACTTCAAAAGTAAACAAGGTCTGTTTGAATCTCTCGCCGTCAGTTATTTCGAACCTTACTTGGAAATGCTGGAAAGCGAGCAGCCCTCTGCTGCTGAGAATAACATGAATGAATTAGTGAAAAAAATTCTACATTATAAGCAATCCCATTATCAACTATCTTGTTTGCTGTACAGAGAATTATCGTTGAATACTGTATTTGCACGGGAGATGCTTGTGACGTATCTTGCGAAGGAAAACCATTTGTTCAGCCAGCTTTTATTCAGCAAGAGCTCACAAATGGACATCACTTTTAAGGAAAAAATCTGCCTCCTTCAGTGGAAGGGTTTATTAAATGCTCCCTTTATGATGCCGCAGGAGTTTAAAGACCCGTTCATTACAGAAGCTTCTATCGACCACTTCGTCCGTGTGTATAGTGAGCTTATGGAAGAACGTAAGTCCGTCCAGATGATCTCTAACGTGTAAGAAGCTGGGTTGAAATGTCCGACAGTCCCTGGCCGAGAGCAGCGGCTTGGTGTGCGTCAGATCCATATATAAGAGGTATTCCCATAGCATAGGCCTTTCTTGCGATCTCCACCGGCGGATAGGTCTCTTTGCAATGGGCCTTTTTCAACCCGGCACCGTTATAGTCAAGCGTCATGGCGCAATCTTTAACAGCATGTAGAACGTGGGAAGACAGAGTTTCCCATCCTTCAGGGGCGGGATACAGCTCCTGAAACTTTTTCACCAACGTCATATGACCGATTCGTCCGGGCTTCCATGGCCCTAAATCAGCCCTTACAGAATCAATCAAACGCTGGTTGTATGCCACATACAGCTGTTGGAGATCTCCGAAGTCCTTAACGGCTTCTTGAAACATTTCCGGACTGTAATCAATACAGTACCAACCTTGACTGCCTTTGAGGAAGTGGACGGATAATATGCTGTCATCAAGAGAAGGTCCGTACGTATCCAGCAGAGCTGTCGTTTCTGACTCATGCCCTTTTATATAATCGATTTCCAGCCCCTTTTGCACCAGTATATCTCCACTGTATTCATTTTTCACTACATCAACCGCATGTAAATAGGCCTCTAAATCTTCCAATTTCATACCGCTGTCTTTTTCCGGAACAGGATCCTGGAAGGTAGCGGGGAGAGGGGCGTGTTCCGTGAATGTCATGGATTGATAGCCTAGTTCGATTGCCTGCTCCACGTACATTTTTAAGCTGTCAGATGTACCGTGAGGGCAGTAAGGGGAGTGAATATGTCCATCTTTCATAAGTGGTTTCTCCTTTGTGATAGAATTTTTTGTCAATAAGTAGATATTTTTGAAATAATTTAGCCAAAAAGTTGATTTACATGGTATCATTATAAACAATAAAAACATATATCGGAACGTAATTAATCCGTTGTACAGTCAGGGTAAGGAGGCTATTTATGAAGTTCGTCATAGGGGCTATATTACTACTAGTGGCATTTTTCATCATAGGGATGATCTGGCGGAAAAGAGTCTATGATGAAGTAGATCGCCTGGAGAGTTGGAAGATGGAAATCATGAACCGTCGAGTGAGCGAAGAGTTGTCCAAGGTTAAGAACTTGAACCTCTCCGGTGAAACGCAGGAGAAGTTCGAAGCGTGGCGCGAGCGCTGGGATCGGATCCTCACCGTAGAACTGCCAAGCTTGGAAGAAGACCTTTTTGATGCCGAGGAAGCTGCTGACCGCTATCGGTACAGAAAAGTGAAAACGACCATTCAGCAGACGGAGAGGAAGCTGATCTCTGTCGAGGAAGATATCGACGGTATGCTGCAGGAACTGGAAAATCTCCTTGACTCAGAGAAACAGAGCAGGCAGGAGATTGAAGCGATTGAACCGGAATTAAAAGAGCTGACGAAAATCCTGATTCAAAACAGGCACCAGTACGGAAAGGCTGTACGGATCTTTGAAGAGCGTGTCGATGCTCTTAAAGAAAAATTAGCTGAGTTCGAGCGTTTAACGGAACAAGGGAATTATTTGGAGGCAAACGCTCTCGTGCAAAGTGCGCGTGAAGAGATTTCCGCACTTCAGGAAGATGTTGAATCCTTCCCGGATCGTTTTAAGAAGGTAAAGACGGAACTTCCGGGGCAGTTGAAAGAATTGAAGAGTGGAATGGAAGATATGAAAGCCGATGGATATCGAATTGAACATTTCGATTTTCTCCCGGAAGTCCACGACTATGAGAGCCTTCTCGCGGACAAGTTAGTGAAAATGGAGCAAGCAGACCAGTCAGGTGTAGAAGAAACGGTTGTAGAGATAGAATCAAGAATTCAAGAGATGTATCAGCTTTTGGAAAGTGAAGCGGTAGCACATCACCATGTAGAGAAGCAGTTCCTTCCCCTTAAAAATCAGCTGGAAGACCTAGAACGAGTCATCGTTTCCACCGAAAGTGAGCTGGATGAGATGCAGACAACTTACCAGCTGGAAGATGGAGATACGGAAACATATCGCGGGCTGAAGCATGCTTTTAGTCAGCTTGCTAAGAAGATGATGAGCATTGATTATAAGAGGGATGACGGGGAAACAGCTTTCGTTGAACTTCGTGATGAGTTGAAGCAGGTTCAGGAGCAGTTGAAGGAGTTGAAAGAGCAGCATGAATCCTTTGATGAACGGGTCCAAACGCTTCGTAAAGATGAACGTGAGGCGAAGCAGAAACTCGGCAGGATGGAAGATCTGCTCCTGGAGACACATCGACGCTTGAAGCGGAGCAATATACCTGGAATACCGACGTCTATTTATGCAGATATGAAGGCTGCAAGTGAGAAGATCGATGAGGTCTTTCTGAATCTTGAACAACAGCCGTTGGATATGCCGCTCGTTCTTGAGAAGCTGGAGGAGGCAGTCCAGATGACAGAACGATTAAATGAAGATGCCGAGTCGGTGATGGAGAAAGCTGCATTGGCTGAACGTGTGATTCAATACGGCAACCGCTACAGAAGCAAATACCCGCTCCTCGCTGCCAAGCTGCTGGAAGCGGAGGAGAAGTTCCGAACGTATCATTACGAAGAAGCTTTGAACGAGGCTGCGAGAGCAGTGAAAGAGGTCGATCCTCAGGCAATGGCTAAAATCGACGCGGAAGAAGAAGTGATGGTTTAGGATGTGGAGCCTATGAAAGAGAAGTGGTTGGCTGCCGGACTGGGCGTCGGAATGTGCCTCGTTTGGTTCGGTGTTCTGGCTGTTTATCTTTGGATGCCTGAAAGCGCAGATGATAGGACAGCGAGCAATCACAGCATGCATGCACCGCAAATGAAGGATAAAGCGGTCAGCTCTCAAGAGCTTGCCCGGCGGTATGTAAGTTCCGGCGAGGAGGCGGTCGAGCACAACACCGTTCTCGGAAAACAGATGCTCACGAAAGAGTGGACAGAAGATATGCAGAAAGACGGTAAGGTCAGTATCGATACAGTATTGAACTCATTGGAACTGCAAGTTTCTGTTGCAGATAACAGTTGACGAAGCACCTGCTGAAGCGGGTGCTTTTATTTTGTGGTGATGGGATGATACGGTGCAGCGGTTTTCATTACCCTGAGATTATGGTACAATTATGGACTGCAATTTGATAAAAAGGAGTCAATTCCCATGATTTATTTAGACAATAGCGCGACTACTCATCCACTGCCGGATGTATTGGATAGTTATCGGAAAGTAGCAGATCAATACTACGCTAATCCGTCCTCTGTCCACCGTTTTGGTAGTGAAACCGAACGTCTGCTCCATCATTCCAGGAAGCAGGCCGCTTCTCTCCTGGGAATAGGTGAGAACGAAGTTGTTTTCACTTCAGGCGGCACGGAAGGCAACAATATGGCGGTCAAAGGTATAGCGCTTCAACACCAGGCTCGTGGAAGACACCTGGTCACTTCGAAGGTTGAACACCCTTCTGTATTGGAAGCATTCCGTTCCTTGGAATCTTTGGGTTTTGACGTTACTTATATAAATGTAGGGCGGGACGGGAAGGTTAACGTGCAGGAACTGAAAGAGAGCCTGCGGTCCGATACAATTCTAGTCAGTATTATGTCTGTGAACAATGAGCTTGGAACAGTGCAGCCGATAAAAGAAATAGGAGCCTTGCTTAAGGATCGTCCGAAAACGTTCTTCCACGTCGATCATGTTCAGGGGCTGGGCAAGGTAGATATGCCTATACAGCAATGGGGGATTGACCTTTGTACGGTTTCCGGACATAAGATCCATGGTTTGAAAGGGACCGGTGCCCTTGTGGTGAGGAGTCATGTCACTCTCTTTCCACTCCTCCATGGTGGGAGTCAGGAGGTGGAATTCCGGGCTGGAACCGAGAACCTTCCAGGAATCGTATCCTTTGTAAAGGCATTAAGATTGTTGATGGAAGACCGGGACAGTAAATCGGAACGGCTTTCCTTGTTGAGAACGAAGATCGTTAATGAGCTCTCCAAAAGGGATGACTGCAAGGTGAATTCCCCGGAGGATGGCGCTCCACACATTATTAATTTCTCCATCCCGGGATTCAAGCCGGAAGTAGTGATCCATGCTCTCGGCGAACAGGATATATTTATATCCACTAAGTCAGCCTGTTCTTCCAAGCAGCCGGACGTTAGTGCGGTGTTAAAAGCGTGCAACATGGATTATGAACGGACGACATCGGCTTTACGGGTAAGTTTAAGTTATTTGAATACATTGCAGGAAGTGGAAACGTTTTTGACAGCATTATTTACTACGATAGATAAATTAAAAGCAACGATGAGGTGAGCATCCATGAACTTTGATCGGATTATGATTCGGTACGGAGAGATGGCGTTAAAAGGAAAGAACAAGCGGGCATTTGAACAGAAGCTCCAAAGGAATTTAATCAGCAAGTTGAAAGATTTTCGTGTGACTAGAATAGAGAAGACGCAGGGGCGTATGTATGTTCTATTGAACGGTGCTGACCCCCAGGAAGTGATGCAGGCCTGTCAACAGGTGTTCGGCATCCACAGCTTAAGTTTCGCCGTGAAAGTCGAGAAGGATGAAGAACAGTTAAAAGAAGCTGTCCTCCTTGCTTTCCAAGATGCAGAAAATGCGAGTACATTCAAGATCTCATCCAAAAGGACGGATAAGACCTTTCCGATTCCCTCTCAGGAGCTTAATCCGCTCCTGGGTGGTCATATTCTAAGAAATACAGAAGGTGTCACCGTGGATGTGCGAGACCCGGATGTGGATATTAAAGTAGAAGTCCGCCATGAAGGAGCGTATATTACAGCCCAGGTGTATCCTGGGGCTGGAGGTTTGCCTGTAGGAACGACAGGGAAAAGTTTGTTGATGCTGTCTGGAGGAATTGACAGCCCGGTTTCCGGGTACCTGACGATGAAGCGTGGAGTAGCTATCGACGCGATTCATTTCCACTCCCCTCCATATACCAGTGATCGAGCTAAACAAAAAGTGATTGAACTTGCACAGGAACTATCCAAATTCGGGACAAACATCAAGATACATGTGATTCCTTTCACTGCTATCCAACAGAAAATTCAACGCGAGATGCCACAAGGATACAGTATGACAATCATGCGTAGAATGATGATGCGGATCAGTGAGAGGGTGGCCGAGCAGAATAATATTCTTTCTATCACGACAGGAGAGAGTCTTGGTCAGGTCGCGAGTCAGACGATGGAAAGCATGAGTGCTATTAATGAGGTGACGAATTATCCTGTTATTCGTCCGCTCGTAGCGATGGACAAACTCGAAATCATAGACATTGCACGAAAAATAGGCACGTATGATATCTCCATCCGTCCATTTGAAGATTGTTGTACCGTCTTTGTACCGAAAGCACCAAAGACGAAACCGAATCGCCAGAAGGCGAATTATTATGAATCGAATGTCGACTTCACAGAGGATATTGAGAAAGCCCTCACCGAGTCTTATGTCATAGATACAGCTCAATATAAGCATGAGGAATTGGAAGAATTCGATGAACTATTTTGACCTCTGCACCTTCCCCCGCTTCTGTAAAGCGGGGGTTATTATAAGGGGGAGTTCTCGTTTTCTTCCGGGACGATATAGATAGTAATAGAACAGGAGGAGTGATCTGATGGAACTTTGGTATGGTGGGAAAATCTATACGATGGAACAAGAAGGCGAATGGGTGGAAGCCGTTATTAGTCATAATGGCGTTATCGTTGCAGCTGGCGATACGCAGGATCTTTATGGATCGTATCAAGACAAGATTGAGACAGAGCACGATTTGAAAGGTGCGGTGATGTATCCTGGATTCACGGACAGCCACCTTCATATTATCGGTCACGGGGAAAGGTTAATGCGGCTTGATCTTTCATTTATGAAGTCGGCGGAAGAAGTGAAGCAAGCGTTGAAGCTTCACTCGGAGCAGGTACCGGCAGGAGAATGGATCATCGGTGATGGTTGGAACGAAAACCAGTGGGAAGACAAACGAATTATACATAGAGACGAGCTGGATGAGGTTTCTTCGGATCACCCGATCATGTTAACGCGTGTTTGCAGGCATGCGTTACTTGCTAATTCGTATGCCATGGATACGGCCGGCGTCGATGACAAGACTCCTGATCCTCAGGGGGGTGTCATCGTCCGGGATAAGGACGGAAAGGCGACCGGGTATTTTCACGATCAAGCGCAGGAGCTGATTAAAGGAGCTATGCCTGCAGTCAGCCCTGAATATTTAAAGAAGGCAACACAGCTTGCTGTAAGTGATATGCATGCGAATGGTCTGGTTGGTGGTCACAGTGAAGATTTGAACTATTACGGAGGCTTCCGTAGAACGTTCGATGCTTTCCTTCACGTTATCGATGGGGAAGAAACAAAATTCCGCGCTCACCTGCTTATTCATCACGGCGTCATTGAACAGGTGGATGAAGAGAATCTCGGCTTTAAAAAAGGGACAGACTTCGTGGAGCTTGGTGCGTTGAAGATCTTTTCAGACGGTGCTCTCGGTGGCAGAACGGCATGGCTCAAGGAAGAGTACGTAGATGATCCCGGAAATTACGGAGTAGCCATCCATTCGGAACAAGAGTTGGATGGATTGGTGGCAGAAGCAAGAAAGCGGTCCATGCCTGTTGCCGTTCACGCTATCGGGGACGGAGCTGTGGAAGCTGTAGTCGACGCTATTGCGCGTAACCCGCTGAAGACAGGAGAAAGAGATCGGATTATCCATGCTCAAATTTTAGATGCTGCAATCATTGAGAAGATGAAGTCATTGAATGTCGTCCTTGATTTACAACCGACTTTCGTTTCCTCGGACTTTCCGTGGGTGATCGATCGTCTTGGAAACCTGCGTATGAAGACTTCGTATGCTTGGAAGACCTTGATTGATGCAGGAATCAAATGTGCCGGCGGCTCGGATGCACCGATTGAAGAGATCAACCCCTTGCTTGGGATTCGAGCAGCAGTGGATCGCCGCGCGACTTATGATCACGAGGTTTATCAAACCGAAGAAAGGCTATCTGTATATGAAGCGGTCTCTTTATATACGAAGGGCAGTGCCCAGGCCATTCATAAAGAAAATAGTCAGGGAATGATTGCGAAGGGTTTTGTAGCGGATTTCACCATTCTTGATAGAGACCTGTTCGCATTGAAACCGCATGAGTTGGCGGACGCGAACGTAATGATGACGGTCGTTGACGGGGAGATCATGTATCAAAGGTGACGAAAAAAATCGACAGATAAGAAAAGAACGATCAGGGATTTCTGATCGTTCTTTTTTCTTTGGTCAATCTAGGAACGTGCGTTTGACGCGGTCCCAATAGGTATTATTTTTCAGTTTCACTGTTTTAACAACTTTATCGCTTAAACTTACGGTAATGTCTTGGATGTTGCGAATCGAGAATGCTTCGTTGTCCATGCCGATAATCGGAAAATCGTTCCCGTCCTGGCGTACATCCAGCCGCAAGGTTCTTTCCCCGCTGAGGATAAATGAGGAGCCTAAGGTGCGGTAGCGGTTGTTGTTTAAAGAAGCAAGCTCGCTGATTTGGAAACAGGGAAGTTTCGGATCGACGACCGCTCCTTTTGTCGATTTATTGTATCCTGTACTGCCGGTAGGGGTAGCGATGATCAGCCCGTCTCCTCGAAATGTTTCAAAGTGTAGATCGTCGATGTGAACATCAATAACAATCGATTTAATAAGTGTGGAACGTACGCTGCACTCATTGAGGCAAAGGAACGTCGATTCATCATTGACGGTCGTTTCAATGAGAGGAAACCTTCTTACTTCTACTTCCGAGTTCTTCATAGAAGCAATCATTTCGTCGTGATCGTCGATGTGAAAGTCACAGTACAAACCAGCTTCGCTCTTCGTACGAATCCCTACATAAAGACAATCCTGACGGAAGCCCGTTTTCCTGACCGCCTGAAGGAAATTGCCGTCTCCCCCGACAGAAATGATGATGTTGGCGTCTTTGGAATCTTCCACGATATGAAAGGCGTTGTCTCTCGCCAACTGGAACAGTTTCTCCAGTTTATCTGTTAATTCTTCCTTTTTATGATAATAAAAATAGAGATTTCTTCTTTGATCAGTCATGGAACTTCCTCCTTCTATGTAGTAACCTTGCCTATATTTTATCATTTCATTCTTGAAAACGTACACAATTTTCGCGCAAATCCGTAAAGTTTCTCGTTGTTGAATTGCCGGCCATATTTCGATATGGTTGATATAGACAACCATGAAAGTGGATACGTTGGTAGAAGGGAGGCGCACTTTTCTCGATCGTTGAAAGAAGGTGCGCCGATTTTCTGTGAAAACTCTTGATAGTTAAGGAGAATGATGATGAAGCAAGCACAAGTGGAGAAACTGTTTCAATGGGTAGATGATACGGCTACGACCATTTCTGAAGATATGAACATTACGTACCTTGAAGCCATTGCGGAAACAATGGACGTCCTTTTCAATGGCAAACCCTTCGATGATATGGGGGACAGTCTGCAAACCTTTCTTACCAATGAATTGGTGAAGGTGAAAAAAGAGGATTTTGAAAAAGAGGAAGTCCGCAAAGCGGTCCAACTAGCCATTTTGAAAGGGATGAAAGGTGCTACCCAGCAGCAGCATTTAATTACCCCTGACTCTGTAGCAATGTTCCTCGGGTACCTTGCTACAAAGTTATTTGATGGGGAAGAAGCATTAAAGCTGTTTGACCCGGCCGCAGGGAGCGGGAACCTTCTTACATCCGTCATGAATCAGCTCGGTATGCCTTTGACGGCTTATGCCAGTGAAGTGGATCCTACATTGGTCCAACTGGCTGTCGCTAATGCCAACCTTCAGGAGAATGAAATTGAGTTTTTCCACCAGGACAGTCTCAAACCTTTCTTAATGGAACCGGTCGATCTTGTGTTAGCAGATCTGCCTGTCGGATATTATCCGGATGATGTTAACGCAGAAAGGTTCGAACTCCAAGCGGAGGAGGGCCATTCCTATGCCCATCACCTATTTATCGAGCAGGGAATGAGCTATACAAAAGACGGCGGCTATCTCATGTTCATCGTTCCAAACTTCCTGTTTGACAGCGATCAGTCCAAATCCCTGAACGCCTATCTGCGTGAACATGCCCATATCGTCGGGATGCTGCAACTGTCTGATTCCTTATTCAAAGACGAAAAACACGGAAAGAGCATCCTTATTCTTCAGAAGAAAGGGAAAGAAACCAAAGCACCGAAGCAGGCATTGCTTGCGAAGCTGCCTTCCTTCAAGAATCCGAACGCCATGGCGGATATCCTCTCTCAGATGAACGGGTGGTTTGATGCTTATAAAGCCGGAGAATTGTGAGAAAATAATGAATATATGAAGTAAACGTTATCATCACGTAACCGCCTTGAAATTGGCAGGATCGGGTGATTAAATAGTAATGGTAGAAAGTTACGAACCTAAATTTAAGGGGTTGAGCAACATTGAGTAATAACATTCTTGCTATTAACGCAGGTAGCTCATCATTGAAGTTCCAATTGATTGAAATGCCTGAAGAGAAAGTCATCACTGTCGGCCTTGTTGAACGTATCGGGCTGGATGATGCGATTTTCTCTATTGAATTCAATGGGGAAAAAGATAAAACGGTCACGAATATTCCTGACCACGAAGAAGCAGTTAAGATTCTTCTAAATAAATTGACAGCCAACGGTATCATTAAATCATTGGATGAAATTAACGGTGTTGGTCACCGAGTTGTTCACGGTGGAGAGCGTTTTAACGAGTCCATTCTGATCACAGATGAAATCGTTAAGGAAATTGAAGATATTTCTGATTTGGCTCCACTTCATAACCCGGCAAACCTGACGGGGATTAAGGCGTTCCGTGAAGTACTTCCAAACGTGCCTCACGTAGCTGTATTCGATACGGCGTTCCACCAGTCTATGCCGGAGCAATCGTTCCTTTACAGCCTTCCTTACGAATACTATGAAGATTACGGCATTCGTAAGTACGGGTTCCATGGAACTTCTCACAAATACGTATCCGAGCGTGCCGCAGAGATGATCGGTCGTCCTGTTGAGGAACTTCGCCTGCTTTCCTGTCACTTAGGTAACGGGGCAAGTATTGCCGCTATCGAAGGCGGGAAATCCATCGATACATCTATGGGCTTCACTCCGCTTGCAGGGGTGACGATGGGAACGCGTTCCGGTAACATCGACCCTGCCTTGATTCCGTTTATTATGGAAAAGACAGGTAAAACTGCGGATGAAGTCATGAACGTCCTGAACAAGGAAAGTGGCCTGCTGGGACTTTCCGGTGTATCCAGCGACCTTCGTGATGTGGAGAAGCGTGCGAATGCAGGAGACGAGCGTGCAGAAATGGCGCTGGAAGTATTCGTTACCCGTATCCATAAATATATCGGCTCTTACGCTGCGCGTATGCATGGAGTAGACGGAATCATTTTCACTGCCGGTGTTGGAGAAAATAGTATTACGATGCGCGAACGTATCCTGAAAGGGCTGGAATTCATGGGCGTATACTGGGATCCATCCTTAAACCAGACACGTTCGGAAGCTTTCGTTAACTATCCACACTCACCAGTAAAAGTCATGGTCATTCCTACGAACGAGGAAGTCATGATTGCACGTGACACGGTTGAAAAAGGTCTATAATGTTTTTTCGCAACGGTCCTTCTATGACTAGAAGAGCCGTTGCTTTTTTTTATCCTTTAGGTCTACAATAAATGGAAAGTAGTGAAAATACAGGGGGTGTCGTCGTGTCCTATAACCGAATTTCTTCTGAACTGGATAGTTGGCTTGCCCAATATGAACAATATCAACCTAATGATTTTGAGAGTATCTATGACGAGTGGATCCGTCAGAGCTTCTTATCGCTGAATCCGGTTGTGCGCAGGAAGTTCTTTACGCAGCTGGATACTTGGTTCTTTCACACGCATGCCTTTCTTCAAGGTACCTCTTATCAGCATGAAGCGAGGGAGCGCATTCTGACCGTGGGGCGTGTATTCGATGAAAATATTGAACGCGTTTCTGACATGAAGGAGCGGCTTACCGTTGACCAGCTGACGTATATCGCTGAACAGCAAACGACACGAGGCCGTTTTTATTCTTTCGCGCAAGGTGGGTTGACCGGGACCGGGGGATGGCTTTTTTTAGGAGTGGATTATCCACTCATGATGTTCATGAACCTTCGGGCGGTTCAATTAATTGGATTGACATTCGGTCATGAAATGAATCATCCGTATGAAATGATGGTCTCCCTTAAGGTCTTCCATGCAGCCACGCTGCCCAAACGGTTGAAGGCGGCCGCCTGGGACGATCTTGTGAAAGAAATAAAAAGCAAGGGACATCCTTACATTTACGAGGGAAATGACAGCCTGACGGATGAGGGATGGCTGGAGCAGCCGTTAAAACAATGTTTTAAGTCCTTGTTCATCCTCATGTTCCGTAAAAAGCTGATCCAGGGTCTTCCGTTCATCAGTATCGCAATCGGCGCATATTCCAATTTTCACTTGACGAAGCAGGTGACGGAGTTTGCGATGAAGTTCTATCAATACAGATTTATTCTGGAGAAGGAGGAGGATTGAAGATGGCGGTACATGACCATAGGAGAAAAACGGAAGAATCTATCCGTTGCCTTGTGCTCACCGTAAGTGATACGAGAGATGAGCGAACGGATAAAAGTGGGAAGTTGATCATGAAAGGACTGGAAGAGGCAGGACATGTTACTTCTGACTATGGAATCGTGAAGGATGAAAAAGGAGCGATCGCTTCCTGGATTCATAAAGGCGTGGAAGAGGCTTCCGTCGATGTCATTCTTTTGAACGGGGGGACCGGAATTGCCGGGCGCGATGTGACGGTGGAGGTCGTGGATGGATTGCTTGATAAGGGGATGCCGGGATTCGGAGAGATATTCCGGATGCTCAGCTTTACGGATGATATCGGTTCCGCCGCCATCTTGTCCCGTGCAACGGCGGGAGTTATCAAGCGAACAGCGGTCTTTGCGATGCCTGGTTCGACAGGTGCTGTGAAGCTTGCAATGGAACGCCTGATTCTTCCTGAGTTAAATCACGTGGTAAATGAGTTGAAGAAAGATACATAAGGAAAAGAGACCGGTCTACTACCGGTCTCTTTTGTCTATTTTTTATCTTCATCTGCCCGTACCACCAGTACGTCACATTTTGCATACCGAGTAATATGTTCGGAAACACTACCGATGAAAAACCTTTCCATGGCATTCAATCCTGTAGCGCCGCATATAATTAAGTCCGCATGAAATTTGGGAGCGACATCTTTGGCAATCTTCACCTTTGGTGATCCGTATTCAATATGGACGACTACATTGGTTACACCGGATTTCAATGCTTTTTCCCGATATTCTTCCAAAAGCTCGGAAGCATACTTTTCTGCTCGGATCGCCAATGATCTGTCATAGGCCTCCACAGTCGCAAAAGCCCTTGTATCTACAACATGGGACAAAACGAGATTTGCATCATTCCTATTTGCGATGTCGATCGCTTTTTTGAATGCCACCTCTGCCGTTTCCGATCCATCCACTGCAACCACAATATCTTTATATTCAAACGTCATGCCTTGATGCCCCCTTCCTTGTAATTATTTTCATTATATCACGCAGGAAGCTTCTCTAGACCATTCTTCCATGTATAAAAATGTGAATTTTGCGAACATTATTTACCGAGGTGATAAAGGTGAAGAAAAAACCGATCAATCCATTGGAACGCGAGAATGAAAGACAGCAGGAAGAGACGGCGCCACTTAATGAAACGTATCAATCGGGTAGAAAAGGTAAATAAACAGAAACAATCCCCCGCACTTTAGTTGCGGGGGATTTATCTCTGTCAGCAAAAGGGTACAGAGTAGGAAAGAGAAATTTCAACCTGCTCGGAAGCATTAACAATGATGGGATGGGGGTATTTATAGTAAAGTAAAAGGTAAGCACCTGTTAAAGGTAAGGTGCCCCGCAAAAGATATCCCCTGCTGGAAAGAACTCTGTAAGCAGTGCGATCAGGGTTCACAAACATTTTACTCATCCCCTGAGTCGAAGTCATATAAATGGCTTACATAGAACGTTTTGACGGAAGAGGAGGAAGGAATATGGTTAGGAGACATGCAGTCATTACAGCAGGAACGAAAGGGTTAGGGCGGAAAGTCACAGAAAAGATGCTGGAGAACGGTCATAGTGTGACAGTCACTTATTTAAATGACACAGAAAAAGCCGAATCGTTACGGAATGACTTTAAAGAATGGGAAGAGAGAATACAACTGATTCGTGCTGATGTTACGCATAAAGAAGATGTAAAGTCTGTTATTCAGGAAGCGTTTAGTCAATTCGGAAGAATCGATTTTCTAATCAATAATGCAGGTCCATATATTTTTGAGCGAAAGAAATTGATGGATTATTCAGAGGCAGAGTGGGATGCTATGATCAGAGGGAATCTTGATGCTGTCTTCTATTTGATGAAAGAAGCGGTTCCGCACATGAGGAATCAAGGATTCGGTCGAATTATAAATTATGGTTTTCAAGGTGCGAATGCAGCATCTGGGTGGATTTATCGTTCTGCATTTGCTGCAGCAAAAGTCGGACTTGTTTCTTTAACAAAGACCATCGCCTTTGAAGAAGCGGAATACGGCATCACATCCAATATGATTTGTCCCGGTAACATTGTGGGAGAATGGAAGGAAGCTTCTATAAAAGAAAGCAGGAAAGTTTCGGACGAAGAAACACCGATCGGCAGACCGGGTACAGGAGAAGATATAGCCAGAACCATTGATTTTCTCTGCAGGGAAGATTCAGATATGATTACAGGATCCATTTACGAAGTGACTGGTGGTTTAGATGTCATTCACCGACATCGGTAAGAAAGGGGAAGTATTTAATTTAGACAGGAGGTTCGATCTTTATGAAGATCGGAATACCAAAAGAGACGAAGAATAATGAGAACCGGATTGCAATGACTCCTGCTGGTGTCGTCAGTTTGACAGGAGCGGGTCACGACGTTTACGTCGAGACAGGAGCAGGGTATGGCTCAAGCTTCACGGATGAACAGTTCCAGGAAGCAGGTGCGACGATCGTCCCGTCTGCAAAAGAAGCATGGGATCAGGAAATGGTGATGAAGGTGAAAGAGCCTCTGCCTGCAGAGTATCATTATTTCAGGGAAGGCCTTATCTTGTTCACCTACCTGCATTTGGCGCCGGAACCGGAGCTGACTCGTGCTTTAATGGACAGCAAGGTCATTTCCATCGCTTACGAGACTGTCCAGCTTGCAAACGGCTCCCTCCCTTTACTGACTCCGATGAGTGAGGTTGCAGGAAGAATGGCTTCCCAAATCGGTGCTCAGTTTCTTGAGAAATCCCACGGAGGCAAGGGCATTCTCTTAAGTGGAATACCAGGAGTCCCAAGGGGCCGGGTGACGGTTATCGGAGGAGGCGTAGTCGGCACGAATGCTGCCAAAATCGCCCTTGGTCTGGGAGCGGATGTAACCATTATTGATGTCAATCCCGAGCGCCTTCGCCAATTGGATGATATATTCGGGGATTCAATTCAGACACTCATGTCCAATCCACTGAACATCCAGGAATCCCTGGCAGTGTCCGATTTAGTCATTGGAGCTGTATTAATTCCCGGAGCGAAAGCCCCTAAGCTGGTAACGGAGGAAATGGTTAAGGCGATGCCGGAAGGGTCGGTAATCGTTGATGTAGCTATCGACCAAGGTGGTATTTTCGCGACGACGGATCGAATTACGACACATGACGATCCAACCTATCTAAAGCACGGCGTGCTGCATTATGCCGTTGCGAACATGCCTGGAGCAGTTCCCAGAACATCTACAATCGGGTTGACGAACGTCACGGTTCCCTATGCGCTCCAACTGGCAGGTAAGGGATATTTGCAGGCCTTGAGAGAGAATGAAGCGTTGAAGAAGGGCCTGCATACAGTGGATGGATATCTTACTTATAAAGCCGTAGCTGACTCCCAGGGGTTGGAGTATACGCCGCCAGAGGATCTATTGCATGCATAATAAAAAAGAAGCAGGGAATTTACCATTCCCTGCTTCTTTTTTTACGCTGATTTGTGAAAGTTCTCCGCCTTTGTCTCTTTCTTCTCTTGTTGTTTCCGAAAAATCGTCGCAATGATCGGTCCGGAAATGTTATGCCATACGCTGAAGATGGCACTAGGTACAGCTGCAAGTGGACTGAAGTGGACAGCTGCGAGCGATGCTCCGAGTCCGGAATTCTGCATTCCGACTTCAATAGCGATGGCGCGTTTTTGAGGTGCTTTCATGCGGAACAGCTTGCCAAGCCCGTAACCTGCCGCGTACCCGAGTATATTGTGAAGAAAAACAATAGCAAAAATGACAGCTCCGGTTTGAGCGATTTGTGCTTGGTTGACGCTCACGACCGCACCGACAATGGCTACGATGCTGACGACAGATACGAGCGGCAGTGCTTTAACCCCCGCTTCCACCTTCTCTTTCAAAACAGCCTTCACTACCAATCCCAGCAGAATAGGTACGAGTACCACCTTTACAATGGATATAAACAAGTCAGACGCCGATACGGACAGCCACTGGCTTGCGAAGACCCAGATTAAAAATGGAGTCAGGAATGGTGCCAGCAGCGTCGATACAGAGGTGACGGCTACAGAAAGTGCGGTATCCCCCTTGGATAAATAAGTCATGACGTTGGAGGAAGTACCTCCAGGACAGCATCCGACGAGGATGACTCCTACCGCAATTTCCGGAGAAACAGGAAGAATGTTTACAAGTAGGAATGCAAGGATCGGCATGAGTACAAACTGAGCCCCGACTCCGATGGCAACGTCTTTGGGACGCTTGAACACTTCTTGAAAGTCCTTTTTGGAGAGGGTCAGCCCCATTCCGAACATGATGATTCCGAGAAGCGGAACGATATAAGGAGCGATCCATGTGAAACCGGAAGGCAGAAAAAAGGATAATGCCGCAAATAAAACGACCCAGAGGGCGAAGGTACTGCTTACGAATTGACTTGCTTTTGCTAATGCTCTCATTTAATGTCAGCTCCTCAAGTAGAAATATATTTTCTGATTATACGCTCTTTTCAGAAAAAACAAAGGTTGAAGAAGGGGAAAAAAACGAAAAAAAAATGAAGAGCAGTTATTGATTTAGATAAAGACGGAAATACGATAAAATATTTAGAAAGAGTGAAACCTTTGAAACGTTCATTCGTACGTATAGTACACAGGAGCAAAGCAAGAAGGAGAGGTGAGGATTTGGGTTTCTTTTCAAGGCTTTTTTCAAAAACAGAAAAACAGCAATCAAGCGTAGAAGAAAGAACGGTCTTAAACATACAGGTCGGGGATATCATCACCTACGATTTGGCAGACTATGAAGTAGTAGGTAAAATCACGTATAGAGATGGATCATATGAATGGTTCTCTTATCAACTTCTCGAAGGGGATACGACCAAATGGCTCGCTGCTGAAATGGATGATGAATTGGAACTGGGGATCTATGAAACCGTTCAGATGCCCGTTCAAATGCCTTACCCGAAGCAGCTGACACACGAGGGGAAGACTTTCTATAAGGACGAGGAAGGCGAAGCGCGTGTCACCGGTGAAGGAAGAAGTAAAAACATAAACGGAAGGACGACGAGGTATGCGGAGTATGTTTCGGAAGATGAGGAGACTTACTTGAGTCTGGAGTCCTGGGGCAGCGAAGTGGAAGCAAGTGCAGGATATGATATTGAACCATACGAAATAAAAATTATTGCAGGTTCGAAATAATAAGGAGGAACTAGAATGTTTAAATTTTTCAAGCGAGTGAAAACAGTGGTTGGATCGGAATTGAATGCGATGTTGGATAAAGCAGAAGACCCGGTGAAAATGCTGGATCAGTTCATGCGCGATATGGAGAACGATATTCGGGAAGCCGAGAGTGCTGTAGCCAAGCAGATTGCGAACGAGAAAATGTTAAAGCGTAAGTACGATGACTCTCAGGCATTAGCTGATAAGCGGATGAAGCAGGCGGAAAAAGCGCTGGAAGCAGGTAACGAAGATTTGGCACGACGCGCTTTAGAAGATAAGAACAACCACCAGGAACAAGCAGAGCAGTTGAAAGCTTCCTGGGAACGTGCGCAGCAGGATGCCAATACGCTTAGAGAAAAGCTCGATGACATGAAGAAAGAATATCAGGAAATGAAATTGAAGAAAGACTCACTGAAAGCACGTGCAGAATCGGCGAAGACAAGGACAAAGATGAACCGTACGATGTCCAGTATCGGAGGGGACGAATCACGTCAGGGATTTGAGCGTATGGAAGAGAAGGTCATGCAGTTTGAGGCGGAGGCGGAAACGAGCGATGACATGACATCTGCCAGCCGTTCTCTTGATGATGAATTCGAAGCGCTTGATGATAAGGGTAATGTGGATAGCGAACTCGAAGCCTTGAAGCGTAAAATGAATAAAGAATAAGACAGAACGTGCCTAACTGAATCTTAGTTAGGCACGGCTGTTTTTTGTGAAAGGAGGAGATAGGGTGAAGAATTATACCGGTCTCATCTTCATTGGTATCATCGCACTTGCTGTCATTATTAATCTTTTTAACAGCGGGGATGCACAAAGAGGGATGTCGGGGTCTGTTGCCGAAAGTACTTATGAGAACCTTCCTGAAGAACCGGATCGTTCGGAAATTCTGGAAGATATTGAAAATTCGGATGCGCAGTCTGCAGAAGTATTGATTCGAAACAATTTTCCTTTATTGGATGTAGTGAATACGGATCGAGGTACGTCAGAGGTGTATGCGACCCGCCAATTATCCTTGCCGGAAACAGCAGATGCCTTGTCAGAAGCGATTCCCCCGGAGGAAATTAGTGAAAGGCAGGATGGGAAACAGGTTCTCGTATATGATGATGACTTTGTCATCATACAAGAGAGTGAAGAAGAACCAGGGGTTGTAACCATGGAAATAGCTTCCGATGAGTTCGTAAGGAATAATTACTCACCGAGCTTCTTCAATGGATTATTCGCCGGATACCTTCTTAATCGGATGCTGGGTTCAAATAATTGGTATGATCAGCGCCGTTCTTCCTGTCAGGCAGCTGGAGATTGTTATGGCGGTTATGGAAGCTACAATTCTGGTTCCGGCGCCGGATCAATCAGAAGTTCGAATAATCGCGGGGGCGGCCCCGGAGTAGGGAAATAAAAGGAGGCAGATATACATGGAGCCATTTTTAATTACACTGGGTTACTTTGCAATTGCCATTGCAGTCGTAGTCATAGGGTTAGTCATCTTTGAATGGATGACCAGACAATACAAGGACTGGGATGAAGTGAAAGAGGGAAATCAAGCAGTGGCGTTGTCCATTGCTGGAAAAGTGATCGGAATCTGTATCGTTCTTTCGTTCGCTATTTATCACAGCCTTACTGTATGGGATACGTTGATATGGGGAGCGTTCGGTGTCGTATTGCAAATGGTCGCATATGTGTTATTCGAGCTTTTCACTAGAAAGTTCTCTGTAGAGACGCAGTTGAAGAATAATAATACGGCAGTGGGGATCATTTCTGTAGGGGTCTCCATAGGACTGGCGCTTGTCATTGGAGCTTCGATTACATAAGGGAGCGCTGACTTTCCACCCAGGGATCCCTGGTGTTTTGAAAGGAAAGAGAAAGGGAAAATCCCCCGTGAGGTAGTAGGCCTGACTGTAATCCGACTTAACAATAATGGTGAAGGAGTGTTGGAGAATGAAAGTATCCTATCATGGACATTCAGTTATCAAGGTTGAAGCGAATGGAAAGACGATCCTGTTCGACCCATTTATTTCAGGGAACGGGAATACAGATTTAAAGGCAGACGAAGTAGAAGCAGACGTCATCCTTCTGACGCACGGGCACAACGACCACGTCGGGGATACGGTGGAGATAGCAAAGCGCACCGGTGCTAAAATCGTGGCTCCCTTTGAGTTAGCAGAGTATTTGGGGAATAAAGGAGTCGACACCCATCCGATGTCGATCGGCGGAGGTCATGAATTCGACTTTGGACATGTGAAGTTCACGCAAGCCTTCCACGGTTCTTCCTATACGGAAGAAGACGGTACGATCGTTTACACAGGAATGCCGATGGGGATTTTATTAACGATTGACGGGAAAACGATCTACCATGCAGGTGATACCGGCTTGTTTTCTGATATGAAATTGATTGGTGAAAGAAATGATATCGACTTGGCTTTTCTTCCAATCGGTGATAATTTCACCATGGGGCCGGAAGATGCGTTGACGGCAGCAGAGTGGATCCAAGCAAAACAGGTCGTTCCAATCCATTACAACACGTTTGAGTTAATTGAGCAGGATGGGAAAGGTTTTGCGAACAAGGTGCAACCTGGAAAAGGAACAGTGCTTGAACCTGGAGATGAAATTACAATATAAAGGCCGTAAAACAGCCATCTGTCGACTTTTCGGACAGATGGCTGTTTTAGTTAGAAGTTTGTGCAGCGGGTTTTTTATTTGGATTTTTGTGGGAAAAATTGCGGAAGTACTGTATCAGTTGTATAATAACAATAATAAACAAATGACTGGTACAGTTAGAAAGAATGGTGAGTTATGGCTACAAAGCACGAACAAATTCTTGAACACATCGAATCACTCTCCGTTGGAAGCAAAATATCCGTGCGCGGAATCGCTAAAGCATTGAACGTAAGTGAAGGAACGGCATACAGGGCAATTAAAGAAGCGGAAAACCAGGATCTTGTCAGCACAATGGAACGCGTGGGTACAATCCGAATTGAGAAGAAAAAGAAAGAAAACATCGAGCGGCTCACGTTTGCTGAGATTGTAAATATTGTAGATGGTCAGGTGCTTGGTGGCAGAGAAGGGCTGTACAAGACACTAAATAAGTTCGTTATAGGCGCGATGAAGCTGGAAGCCATGATGCGATACACAGAAGCAGGGTCTCTTCTTATCGTGGGGAACCGTACGAATGCTCATGAACTGGCCGTCCAGGAGGGTGCTGCAGTATTGGTAACCGGTGGTTTCGATACGAGCGATGCGGTTAAGAAGCTTGCAGATGAAAAGAAGCTGCCTGTCATTTCAACCAGTTACGATACATTTACCGTCGCAACGATGATCAACAGGGCGATATACGATCAGCTGATCAAAAAGGAAATCGTATTGGTGGATGATATTTATACAGCCTACGAGGATTCTAAGTTTTTAAAGACGACGGACAGCGTTGATCACTGGCATGACCTGAACGAAGAAACAAAACACAGCCGTTACCCCGTCGTGGATTCTCAAAATCGAGTGGTCGGCATCGTCACTTCCAAAGACGTAATAGGAAAGAGTGCCGATACGAAAATTGACAAGGTGATGACGAAGAACCCTATGACCGTCCATCCGAAAACATCGCTTGCCAATGCTGCTCACGTAATGGTATGGGAAGGAATCGAGTTGATGCCTGTCGTAGATGCTGCTCAGAAACTGCAGGGAATCATCTCCAGGCAGGACGTGCTGAAGGCTCTCCAGCATATACAACGGCAGCCACAGGTTGGTGAAACCATCGACGACCTTGCCACAAACCGTATGGAAGTACAGGCGGAAGAAGGTGAGCCTGTAAAGTGGAAGACAAAAGTCACACCCCAAATGACCAACCAGCTCGGCACGATGTCCTATGGCGTCTTTATATCGCTTATTACAGAGTCCTCCTCAAGGCTGCTTCGGAAACATAAAAAAGGGGACCTTGTCGTTGAGAATATATCCGTTTATTTCATCAAACCGGTTCAGATCGATAGCGAAATTGAAATAAGTCCGCAGATATTAGAAGTCGGTCGGAAATTCGCTAAGGTGGATGTAGAGGTCCACCAAGGGAAGGCAATTGTTGGAAAAGCCTTGCTCATGGCCCAATTAATTGATAGATGAGAAAAAGCCGCTGTATGTTGACAGCGGCCTTGGCTCAAGGGGCGGTTGGTGTTTCATGTTTTCGGTATTCCGCCTGGTAATGTTTACTTGCTTTCCAGCCGAGTCTCGTTTGAAAGATACCGAGTAGAAGAAAAACGATTCCTATAAACAAGGACAGCTTGGTCTGATAAAATACATACTGGTTAATACCGAAAAAGAAAATGAAACTTCCGAGGAAAACCCGGGATTTGCTGTTCAAGTATTCCTGGGTCAGCGGGTCTTTTGTCCGGAATATCATCACTTTGTAGTACAGGTAAAGAACAAAGGAAACCAATATGAGAATCGGAAAAATAATCATCCATGATCGACTCCTGATTAGATTAATTTGTCTTTATTGTAGCGTTTTTTGTTGGGAATAGCTACCTGTCAGGTGGAAATCTATGGTTTAATTGTGAGGAAGATAGAGAGGGAGGCGCTTATGAGTAAGCCAAAACAAATAGTCGAACAGATTAAGAAATATGAAACCATCATTATTCACCGTCATGTCCGCCCAGATCCGGACGCTTACGGCTCTCAAGGAGGGCTTGCCGGGATTATTAAAGAATCGTTTCCGGAGAAAAAAGTCTATGTGACTGGAACGGGTGAACCGTCTCTTAACTATCTCCAAACGATGGATGCTGTTCCGGATGAAGCGTTTGAGGAAGCACTGGTAATCGTGTGTGATACTGCCAATCAAGCGAGAATCGACGATGCTAGATACGACAGCGGGGCGGCGCTTATTAAAATCGACCACCATCCCGAAGTGGATAAATATGGCGACATCCAGTGGGTTGATACGTCATCCAGCTCTACTTCCGAAATGATTTATCAATTATATAAAGAGAATCAAGAGGAAGGTCTGCGGTTAAATGACAATTCAGCCCGGCTTATATACGCGGGGATTGTCGGAGATACCGGCCGATTCCTGTTCCCCAGTACAACAAACAAGACGCTCGGCTATGCGGCGGAACTGGTTCGATTTGACTTTGACAGACCAGCTTTATTTAAGGAAATGTACAAAACTCCTTTGAATGTAGCTCGATTGAAAGGGTATGTCCTGCAAAATTTTGAACGGCATGCTTCTGGTTATTCCACGATCCGCCTGGATAAGGAAACACTGAAAAAGTTTGATGTAACAGTCACAGAGACGAGTCAGCTTGTCGGCCTGCTCGGGGATATTGAAGGTATTCTTGCATGGGCCTTCTTTGTGGAAGAGGAAGATACGATCCGTGTCCGTCTTCGCTCCAGAGGTCCTGTCATAAATGGGGTTGCAGCCAAATTTAACGGCGGAGGACATCCGATGGCTTCCGGTGCTTCTGCTTCATCCTGGGAGGAAACAGAACAATTGGCAGCGGAGCTCGAATCCGTATGCCGGCAATACAAAGAAGAGCAGCAGTGATTTGCTGCTCTTCTTTGTATCTGCCTGTCTTTTCATGGGGATATGATGATTTCTAGATTCAACGAAAGGGTTTCGTAGACGACCAGGCGTTCTACCTTAAGTTCATAGGAGAGGTCGTCAACAGCATAACTTTTACTTTCCACTGATGCGATCATCAGATCGACTTGACTACCCACGACTTTAATATCTTTCCCGGGGATGGACGCTAATTGTTGTTTAACAAGGGTTGTTAATTCGTGCTGTGTCAACAAATCAATATTCAGTTTCTTTGCATTGGTGTAGGATACGGCGATGTCTTTGACGCTCAGCGGCTTCGCTTGTGGATCTTCTTCCTGGTTTTTTAGAAGCCCTTCATACTTTGCTTCCATTTCGTTCATCTTGGCATTCATTTCAATATATTCTTCTGTATATTTTTCTTGGAGCTGTCCATGTACATAAAGGAAAAACAAATAGCCGATGACCGCTCCTAATACAATGCCGGCAAATAAACGCCTCCACTCCTTTTTTTTATGATAAGGAGGAAACTGCATTCACGTCACCTCTTCACCTAGCAGCCATTCAAATAAAAGGAGAGCGGCTTTCACTCCACCCATGGCAGCGACGATTATCATCACTTGCTTGAAGATATCGAAGGTAGAACCATCGAATATCCCTTTTTCAAAATTGCTGATGGCATCGAATGTTCCACCAATAGCGGCGACTATGGCCCATATCCTGAGCCCTTTTGCAATCCGGAACATGGAGGTAAGAGGAGCTTCTCCGGTCAGATAACTCCCGATGCTGCCGATGATTGTCCCTCCTACAATAACTCCAAAAGCGATAAAGAAGCACTGTATCATCGAAATAACCAGACGATCTTCCATTTTGTCCCTCATTTCAAAGACGCAATAGTATCCATATATTGAAAAATATTCCCCGGCCCGTCCAATTATGCAGGAGGCTTTCATCCTCCTGTTCTTATCGATATAATTTAGTGGAAAGAAGGTGTTCGTGAATGACTTTTACTCATTTGAATGTAAAGAGCGGTTTCAGCTTAATGGAAAGCACGGTGAAAATTCCCGAACTTGTAGATGAAGCAAAAAGGTTGGGGTTTCAATCGCTTGCTTTGACGGATGAGAATACGATGAGTGGATCGGTCTCCTTTTACCGGGCCTGCAAGCAGAAGGGGATCAAACCTCTAATCGGGCTTAAAACGAGAATCGAGGATCAGGACCTTCACTACCCTGTCCTTCTTTTCGCAGAGAATAACGAAGGCTATAAAAATCTTTTGCAGCTCAGTTCCGCTATCCAGCTGGAAGGGCGGCCGGTATCCCTGGACCTGCTTGAACAGAAGCGCAGCGGTCTGATCGTCGTCCTGCTGACCTCTCAGTCCCCCTGGGCGCAGACGATTGCCAGTCGTATGTTTGACCATATAAAGGACTCCTTAAACCGGTGGCGGCATATGGTAGGAGAGGATAATTTCTATTTGGCAATCCAGGATCTCGATCTTCATGAAGAAAGACAGCTTCATCAACCGCTCCAGGAGTGGTCAAAGAGGGAGGGGGTCCCGGTCGTAGCAATTGGAGACGTCCGTTACCTGAAAAAAGAGGATGCTGCGGCATATGAAAGCTTGAAGGCTATAGAAGCGAATACCCGCTTCTCAGGGGAAACAGCAGGAGCGCGCTTCTATCTAAAAAAACCGGAGGAAATGGAAAACTATTTTCAAGAATGGTGGCCGGGAGTGTTGAGAGCGACGGAGGAGATTGCAGAGAGGGTAAACCTTGCACTTTCGTTCGACCAGCAGCTTCTGCCCACGTACCCAACACCTGGAGGCGTCCGTGCGGATCGTTATCTGGAGGAACTTTGTTTAAAAGCTTTAGCAAAGAAATACCCGGCAACTTACAAGGCGGCGGAAGAGCGCTTACATAAAGAGTTGTCCGTTATCACATCGATGAATTTCAGCGATTATTTTCTAATTGTATGGGACTTTCTTGCTTATGCGAAGAAGCAGGGCATACACGCAGGCCCGGGACGTGGATCCGCAGCAGGATCATTGGTGGCGTATCTTCTTAATATTACTCAAGTCGACCCGTTAGAGTATGATTTACTCTTTGAAAGGTTTTTGAATCCTGAACGGATCACTATGCCTGATATTGATATCGATTTCCCTGATCACCGCAGGGATGAAGTCATCGCCTACGTTGCTGAAAAATATGGAGCGGATCATGTTGCTCAAATTTGTACGTTCGGCACATTCGCCGTCCGAAGTGTCCTGAGGGAGCTCTTCAAAGTTCTCGCGGTTGATGAAAGTGATGCAGCCTTCATATTAAAACAAATACCAAAAACGGCACCGTCCACGATCACGGAAATCGTGAGAGATTCAGAAGAATTGAGTGACTACATCCGAAATTCACCGAAATTGCAGCGACTCTTTCAAATTGCTACGAAGTTGGAAGGGCTGCCGCGGCACGTTTCCACCCATGCGGCAGGTGTTGTGATCAGCGAGCGGCCGCTCCAGGAATATACAGCACTCATGGACGGACATAACGGGATTCCATTGACGCAGCTGGCCATGGGGGACTTGGAAAAAGTCGGATTGTTGAAGATCGACTTCCTTGGACTGCGGAACCTGACCTTCATCGAGAAGATGGAGGGGAAAATAAAGCGGTTCCGGGATTCCAGTTTCTCTGTAGAGCGTATACCGCTTGATGATGAGAAAACGTTCCAGCTGCTCGAACAAGGACGTACAAACGGGGTCTTCCAATTGGAATCCCAGGGAATGAAAGGTGTGCTGCGTCGTCTTCGTCCCTCTCATTTCGAGGATGTCGTAGCTGTTAACGCTCTTTATCGGCCCGGCCCTATGGATTATATACCGGATTTTATATCGCGGAAACAAGGGAACCAGGCAATGGAACTTCCACATCCCGATTTGAAAGGGATTCTGGACAAGACGTACGGTGTCCTTGTCTATCAAGAACAGATTATGCAGGTTGCGCAACTGGTCGCCGGATATTCTTTAGGCGAGGCGGATTTACTGCGAAGAGCAATCAGTAAAAAGCAGTCCGGAATACTAGAAGACGAACGGGAGAAGTTTCTAAAAGGATGCAGAAATCGCGGCTACACCGAGGCGGTCGCCCGGCAGGTGTTCGAATGGATTGTCAAATTTGCCAACTACGGATTTAACCGAAGTCACGCGGTCGCCTATAGTCTGATATCCTATCGTCTCGCGTATATGAAAGCACATTACCCTTCTTACTTCCTTGCAGAGCTGATCAACTCTTATGTAGGTGACAGGGATAAGCTCACCCTTTACTTGCGAGAGGCGAAAGAAAGTGGACTGAAGGTACTTCCTCCTTCGATCAACCGCAGTCACATTGTTGCAAAAGATGAACAAGGTGCCATCCGCATCGGCCTCCTTTCCGTGAAGGGGGTAGGCTATCAAGCGGCCCAGGCTGTTGTAGAAGAAAGAGGCAATGGAAGATTCCGCAGCTTGAATGACTTCTGTCTTCGTGTTCGGACGAAGATCGTCACTCGCGGGGTGATAGAGTCGTTAATACTTGCGGGTGCCTTTGATGAAACCCATGAGAATCGTGCGGCGCTGCTTGCAAGTATCGACCAGGCACTGGAACAGGGAGAGTTATTTAAAGAATTCCAGGACCAGCCCGGCTTCTTCGGAAATGAATTTGAAATGGAACTGATAGAAGTGGACCCGTTTCCTCCATTAAAACTTTTGGCTATGGAAAAAGAAGTTCTGGGTACTTATATGTCAGAACACCCCTTGGAACACCACCGGCAGCTGCTTCAGGAGAGAGGGATCAATTCTTTGAATAAGGTCGTTAACATCAAAGGAACGGTCAAGACAGCAGGTGTAGTAGAGACGATAAGGGAAATCAGGACCAAACGGGGAGAGTCGATGGCATTTGCCACGCTCGGTGATGAAACGACAGAGCTGGAGGCGGTTATTTTTCCTGATTCTTACCGTAATATAAAGCGATGGCTGCAAGAGCAGATGCTTGTAACGGTTACAGGTAAAGTCGAGGAAAGGAACGGCAGAAAGCAGTTGATCATCAACGAAGCGTCTGTTTTCAATGTCGAAGAGAAACCGACAGCTTCCGAGCAACGTCTGTTCATTAAAGTAACCAAAGAGACAGAACCGATTGCAATGGAGAAACTGAAAAAAGTGTCCGGCTATTTCCCGGGGAATATTCCGGTCTTCATATTTAAATCACAGGAAAGAAAGACATACAGGTTGGGGGAATTGTACAACCTGTCTGCGTCTCCTGAGTGCATGGAGATCTTGACGGGGTACTTCGGGGATGATTCCGTAGCGTTGAAAGAGTACAGCAAAGATACGAAAAATTAAAAACTCAGTCCGAAGTTTTGAAGTTCTTTACACGCCAAATTCATCTGTTATAATTAAGGAGTTAATGGTGGTCTGACCACCTGGATCGGTACAATTAATAGTTAAAGGGAGCGTGTCGACGTGTCAAATTTGCGAGATGAAGCACTGCATATACACCGTGTAAACAAAGGGAAGCTGGAAACCACTTCTAAAGTACCTGTAAGAAATTCCAAAGACTTAAGCCTGGCGTATTCTCCAGGGGTAGCAGAACCTTGTAAGGAAATTTACGACCATAAGGAAACAGTTTATGACTATACCATGAAGGGGAATATGGTGGCTGTCGTAAGTGACGGTTCAGCGGTGCTCGGATTGGGGAATATCGGGGCAGAAGCATCTCTTCCTGTCATGGAAGGGAAAGCTGCATTATTTAAAAGCTTCGCGGGAGTAGATGCGTTCCCTATATGTCTAAGTACGAACGATATTGATGAAATCGTGCAGACGGTTAAGCTTATGGAACCGACATTCGGAGGCGTCAACCTTGAAGATATAGCTGCTCCGAACTGTTTCATTATTGAAGATCGTCTTAAGAAAGAAACCAATATCCCGATTTTCCATGATGACCAGCACGGCACTGCCATCGTTACCGTTGCCGGACTGGTGAATGCTCTGAAAATCACCGGCAAGAAGTTCTCTGACATCAAGGTGATTGCTAATGGTGCAGGAGCCGCCGGAATAGCTATTATTAAACTGCTTTACCATTTCGGTGTGCGCGATATCATTATGTGTGATTCTAAAGGCGCGGTATATGAAGGCCGTGAGTACGGTATGAATGATGTGAAAGATGAAATTGCTAAGATTACGAATAAAGATCGTATGGACGGCAGTCTTGAAGAAGTGATGGAAGATGCCGATGTGTTTATTGGTGTATCTGTTGGCGGACTGTTGTCTAAAGAGATGGTCTCTCGTATGAATGATGATGCCATCATTTTTGCAATGGCGAACCCTGATCCGGAAATTATGCCGGAGGATGCCAAAGAAGCCGGGGCCCGTGTCATCGGGACTGGCCGTTCCGATTTCCCTAACCAGGTGAACAATGTGCTGGCCTTCCCGGGAATCTTCCGTGGAGCTTTGGATGTGCGAGCTACAAGAATTAACGAGAAGATGAAGATTGCCGCTGTGGAAGCCATTGCTTCCCTTGTCAGTGAAGATGAATTAAGTGAAGACTACGTCATCCCTGCCCCATTCGATCCGCGTGTTGCCCCGGCTGTTGCTGCAGCTGTTGCGAAGGCGGCAATGGAGTCCGGTGTAGCCCGTCATCACGTCGATCCTGAAGAGGTGGCAGACAAGACGAGACAACTCACCTTAATAGACGAAGATTGATTTGGACAGGAGAAAAGTGTAAACTTTTCTCCTGTTACATAGAATTCTAAGGGAAAGCTAAAGAGAGGTGTTCGTGAAACGTGACCCGAGTGCAGCATGGAAAAGTCTACGAAGGTGTCCTTCATCAGTTGAGAACCTACATCGAAGAGCATAAACTGGGCCCCGGAGATAAGTTGCCGTCTGAACGGGAGTTAAGCGAACAACTCCATGTAGGAAGGTCTTCGATCAGAGAAGCTTTCCGGGCGATGGAGCTCCTTGGGTTGATTGAAACCAGACGCGGCGAAGGCACGTTCATGAGAGCTTATCGTCCTTATCATATGGTAGAGCTATTATCCAATTTTTTACTCAATGAGACGAGAACGAAAGATGAACTCGTTACAGCGAAGCAGATGCTGGAGAAAGAAGTGTTATGTCTCGTGAAGGACAGGCTTACACATATTCATTATGCTGAGATGGAAGAAATTTTGAACATACAATCCCTGGAAACCCGCCATCAAGCTCTGTTCCTTTATTTGTTTGAAAGGTGTGAACATCCGCTGCTGCTTTCCATGTGGCAATTCATTTCCGGATTCACCCGAACGGTCCATGACCTGCATTTCAAGGAAGATTGGTACCTGGCCCTGCTTAAGGCTCTCCGGAGTAAAGACACCTTAGAAATTCTTAAGTTATTCAGGTAATGATTTTGTCGAACTCCCTTCGACAGAATCAGTGATATTACGTAAGGGACTTTCAGTATATTGTAAAGAGGAAGCTTTGTCCCAAAGGAGGAATCACCTTGCTACGAGATATATTCAGCAAGAAAAAAAGATACGCATCCATTCCCAGACAGGAAGCAAAGCAGGATGTACCGGAAGGTCTGATGCAGAAATGTCCAAACTGCCAGAAGATCTTCTACAGAAAAGAACTGAATCGAAATATGAACGTTTGTCCACACTGTGACCATCATCACCGTATCAGTGCTTATGAAAGAATTGAGCATTTGTTTGATGAAGGAAGTTTTGTTGAATGGGACAAGCATATGATATCCAATAACCCTTTAGGGTTCCCTGAGTATGAAGATAAATTGGAAAAAGACCGCAAAAAATCCGATCTTAATGAAGCGGTAGTCACCGGTAAAGCATCCGTTAACGGTTTCCATACAGCTGTGGCGGTCATGGACTCCCGTTTCCGAATGGGAAGCATGGGTTCTGTCGTCGGTGAAAAGATAACGAATGCCATTGAGCAGGCACGGAAAGAAAAAATTCCTTTCGTCATATTTACGGCATCCGGTGGAGCTCGAATGCAGGAAGGCGTTTTAAGCCTGATGCAGATGGGGAAAACTTCAGTAGCCCTTCAGCGGCTTCATAAAGATGGAGGTTTATTCATATCCGTCATGACTCACCCGACTACTGGTGGTGTTTCTGCAAGTTTTGCCTCCCTCGGAGACTATAATTTTGCAGAACCGGGAGCCTTAATTGGTTTCGCCGGCAGAAGAATTATTGAGCAGACGATACGGGAAAAACTTCCGGAAGATTTCCAAACAGCAGAATTCCTGTTGGAACATGGCCAGTTGGATAAGGTCGTGCACCGTCACGATTTAAGGAAAACACTGACAACTGTGTTGGACATCCATTCTGCAGGAGGCGAAGAATCGTGAAGCACGTTTTAGAATTTGAAAAACCCGTTATTGAATTAAGAGAAAAAATCGCTGAACTGAAACGTCTTACGGAGAACAGCGAAATGGATCTGACCGATGAAATCGATACACTTGAACAGCGGCTGGAGAAGTTGGAAAGCGACGTTTATGATCGCATGGCTCCCTGGGACCGTGTCCAAATGGCCCGTCATCCGGAGCGCCCGACGACGACAGATTATATAGATCATTTGTTTACAGACTTCATCGAGCTGCACGGGGATCGTACGTATGGAGACGATGCGGCCATCGTTGGTGGGATCGCCAAATTTGATGGGACACCCGTAACGGTAATCGGCCACCAGCGCGGGAAGGACACGAAAGAGAATATCTACCGCAACTTCGGAATGCCGCATCCGGAAGGCTACCGTAAAGCGCTTCGCTTAATGAAACAGGCGGATAAATTCCACCGTCCGATCATTACTTTCATTGATACAAAAGGTGCTTATCCCGGTAAAGCAGCGGAAGAGCGCGGTCAGAGCGAAGCCATTGCCAGGAACTTGATGGAAATGGCAGGTTTCACTGTCCCAATCATCTGTGTCGTCATCGGAGAAGGTGGAAGCGGTGGAGCACTTGGGCTTGGAATTGGTGACCGTATCTTCATGCTTGAGAACTCTACTTATTCCGTTATTTCTCCAGAAGGCGCTTCTTCTATTCTTTGGAAGGATTCGGGTCTCGCTCAGGAAGCAGCTGAATCCATGAAAATTACCTCCTATGATTTGAAGAAATTAGAAGTGATTGATGGTGTTGTTCCGGAAGTCAGGGGTGGAGCCCATCGTGACATTCCTGCACAAGCAGAGCAAATTAAAGCCGTCCTCAAGCAAGAGCTGGAGGAGCTATCCAGAAAATCGGAAGAAGATCTGCTGGAGGAAAGATTTGTGAAGTATAAAAATATTGGCGATTACACTCATCTTGATTTATAATGATATGGTTGAAAAACATGTCCGTATGTAAAAGGTCGCACGTATGTGCGGCTTTTCACATCTTAACTGAATGGTAACGTTACCATATGGTCGGATTGTTGATGATCCAATCAGTTGTATAGACTAGAGGATAGCCTGTGCATGTCCGTTTGGACGGATGTTTCCTTCCATGTGCGTTTATGGACAGAACTAAGAACTTTTGAGGTGATGAAAGAATGAAGAGAATTGGAGTGCTTACCAGTGGAGGAGATGCTCCCGGTATGAACGCCGCGATCAGGGCGGTCGTAAGGAAAGCTATCTACCACGAAGTAGAAGTGTACGGCATCAAATACGGCTACCAGGGCCTGATTGATGGAGACATCGAGAAGATGGAACTCGGTTCGGTCGGAGACATCATCCAACGTGGTGGAACGAAACTGTACTCTGCCCGATGTGAAGAGTTTAAGACAGAAGAAGGCCAATTGAAAGGTATTGAGCAATTGAAGAAACATGGCATTGAGGGCTTGATAGCTATCGGTGGTGATGGTACCTTTATGGGGGCAAAAAAATTAACCGAAAAAGGATATCCTTGCATCGGTGTGCCTGGGACAATCGATAATGATATTCCGGGAACGGATTTTACTATTGGTTTTGACACGGCTCTGAATACGATTATCGACGCAATTGACAAAATTCGTGATACAGCGACTTCTCACGAGCGTACGTATGTAATCGAAGTCATGGGCCGTGACGCCGGAGATCTTGCCCTTTGGGCTGGTCTTGCCGACGGAGCGGAAAGTATTCTTATTCCCGAAGTGGAGGATGAATTCGATGATGTTATCGATCGTCTTAAGCGTGGACATGAGCGGGGCAAGAAACACTCCATCATTCTGCTGGCTGAAGGAGTAGGAAGCGGAATGGAGTTCGGTAAACGAATTGATGAAGCTGCCGATCTCGAGACCCGAGTGACCGTTCTTGGACATACGCAGCGTGGAGGAGCACCAAGTGCTGCCGACCGTGTTCTTGCCAGTCGTCTGGGGGCGTACGCTGTCGATCTGCTTCTTCAAGGAAAAGCAGGCCGCATGGTAGGTATTCAAAAGAACCAATTGGTCGATCATGATATCGTAGATATCTTAGGTCAAAAGCACGTTATCGACATGGATATGTACCGCCTTTCCAAAGAACTATCTATATAATTTGCAAGAGGCATCTGAGGAGGAAATAAATATGTTTAGAAAAACCAAAATCGTTAGTACGATCGGTCCTGCATCGGAATCAGTAGAGAAATTAACTCAGCTTATGGAAGCAGGTATGAACGTCGCCCGTCTGAATTTTTCACACGGTGACTTTGATGAGCACGGAGCACGAATCATCAACATCCGTGAAGCTTCCAAAGCTACAGGCAAAACAGTAGCGATCCTATTGGATACGAAAGGTCCTGAAATTCGTACCCGTACGCTTAAAGATGGCGAAGCATACCTTGAGAAAGGTGCGACGGTCTACGTGACGATGGAGGATATTGAGGGCGATGCAGAGCGCTTTTCCGTCACTTATACAGGCTTGATCAACGATGTTCACCCTGGTTCCAAAATCCTTTTGGATGATGGACTGGTAGAACTAGAGGTAGAAGAAATAGATAAAGAAAACAATGAAATTAAGACGACTGTCCTTAACAACGGGCTTCTTAAAAATAAAAAAGGCGTAAACGTTCCGAATGTCAGCGTGAATCTTCCAGGAATTACAGAAAAAGATGCTAATGACATCGAATTTGGAATTCAGCAGGGTGTAGATTTTATTGCGGCATCCTTCGTGCGTCGTGCTTCCGACGTACTGGAAATCAGAGAGCTTCTTGAAAAGCACGATGCTTCTCATATTCAAATCATTCCTAAGATCGAAAACCAGGAAGGTGTTGACAACATCGACGATATTCTTGAAGTCAGTGACGGTCTGATGGTTGCGCGTGGAGATTTAGGTGTGGAAATTCCAGCCGAAGATGTTCCACTTGTACAGAAACAGCTGATTCGTAAGTGTAATGAAGCAGGTAAACCAGTCATTACAGCTACTCAAATGCTTGACTCTATGCAGCGTAACCCTCGCCCGACACGTGCAGAAGCTTCTGACGTAGCTAACGCCATTTTCGATGGTACGGATGCAATCATGCTTTCTGGCGAAACAGCTGCCGGTGACTACCCTGTAGAAGCTGTGCAGACGATGCACAATATCGCAAGCAAAACGGAAACGGCGCTTAACCATTTCCAACTGCTTCAAGAGCGTTCCAAGCACAGTGACATGACGATCACGGATGCGATCAGTCAGTCGGTTACACACACAGCCATTAATTTGGATGCAGCTGCAATCGTCACACCGACGGAGAGTGGCCATACTGCTCGTATGATTTCTAAATACCGTCCGAAAGCACCGATTGTAGCCATTACTTCTGATGAAAAAGTACACCGTAAGCTATCTCTTGTCTGGGGCGTGTATGGCGTCATGGGATCCCGTGCTTATTCCACAGACGAAATGCTTGATGTAGCTGTTGAAAACAGCCTGGCCTCCGGTCTTGCATCTCGCGGAGATCGCGTTGTCATCACCGGCGGTGTGCCTGTTGGTGAAAGTGGTACGACGAACTTGATGAAGGTTCATGTTATCGGTGACGTTCTCGTCAAAGGGCAGGGTGTAGGACAGAAAAGTGCCTATGGCCGTGCTGTCGTAGCCAACAATGCCAAAGAAGCTTTGGATCGTGTAGAAGACGGCGATATCCTCGTTACTCATGGTACAGATAAAGATATGATGCCTGCTATAGAAAAAGCAGCAGGAATCGTTACCCTTGAAGGTGGTTTGACTTCCCATGCAGCGGTTGTCGGCTTGAGCTTGGGCATTCCTGTCATCGTTGGTGTTCAAGACGCATTGAACATCATCAAAGATGGCTCTGATATTACAATTGACAGTTCCCGCGGGGACATTTACGAAGGACATGCAAGCGTCCTGTAAAAGGAAGATAAAGGCAGAGAAGACACCTTCTCTGCCTTTTCTTTTTATAGAGGAGATCATTCCCGGTATAATAGAAGTATAAGTCGGGAAGAAGGGAAGGATCCTATGTTTCGTTGGTTATTTCTATTAATAATAATTGTTCCTGCACTGGAAATCGGATTATTCGTTTGGGCAGGCAGCTATATCGGACCTTGGTGGATCATTCTGCTTATCATCTCTACAGGTGTCGTTGGGGCCTGGCTTGCAAGAAAGCAGGGCCTTGAAACGATCCGGAACGTCCAGACTTCCATGTCGAGAGGTCAGATGCCTCAGGATGCCTTGTTAGACGGGGCTTGTATTCTTATCGGCGCAGCTTTTTTGTTAACGCCCGGCTTTATTACGGATGCAGCAGGTTTCGGTCTACTGCTTCCCGTGACGAGAGGGCCGATCAAGCACATCATCCGAGGTGCGATTCAAAAAGCACTTCAAAAAGGTACCGTAACGATATACAGACGATAACAGCATAGTTTTGAAATATATATTCGGACGTTTGTGCAGTGTGTTTTTAGAAGCTGCCGGCGTCCGTTTTTTTATAAGAAAAAATTCAAGGTCTATCTCCTTTAATGAATGCGGTTATTTCCTTAGTCAGTCCTGTTTTATTCAAGGTCTGTACGATCATTAGAACCAGCGGACTCAATATGATTCCATACCCTCCAAAGAGTTGGAAACCTGTGAACATCGCAGCTAATAAAATTATGGGAGGCACGCCGAAGTGATCGCCGAGGAGCTTCGGCTCAAGTACCTGTCTTGTAATAATGACCACCATGTAGACAATGATCAAACCGATGGTCATTCCATAGGAACCTGTGAAGAACTGAAAGATGATCCAAGGGAGAAAAACGACACCTGTACCAATGTAAGGAATGAAGTCTACAAAAGCAGTGAAGATTGTAATCGGTAAAACATAGGGAGCACCGATGATGGTTAGTCCAATACCTGTGAGAACAGACGATATTAGGACAAGTGTACATTGAGCTTTGATCAGCCCGGTCCAAGTATAGTGCCACTCTTTACGAAAAGCAAAGGCCTTGGCGGTGAGTACCGGGGGGGTACATGTATAGACAGCTGTTCTGATGGTTTCCCAATCTTTACATAAGAAGAAAGTTGCCAGAAACGTAATAAAGACCATGGCGATAGAGGTGGGGAGACTTGTTAATAATACGCCCAGGCTTTCCAAAATCTCATTAAGGACCGTCAACCCTCCCTCTGTAACCTTTTCCTGAACGGTATCCAAGTAGGTATTCAAACTCAACTGCTGATCCATATTCAAATTTCCGGTAAGGGATTCGAAGGAACCGATGATTTGTTTGGATAATTGAACGGCTTTGCCTGTCAGATAAGTAGAGAATAAATGGAAATACTCCGGCAATCCGGCTGCGATGTACTGCATCCCTTTAATCAATTCGGCGATGACCAAGGCAACAAGGCTTGCCGCTAAACTTCCTACAAGGGCAAGTACAATCAGAACCGCTGCAGCACGTGGTAATCTAAGTCTCCTTTGAAGGAGAAGGATGAACGGGCGTAGTATTATGGACAGCAGGACTGCAAACAGGAAGGGGTATAAGTATGTCCAGACGAAAGTTGTCACGTACACAAACCCGGAAGCAAGAAGAAGGACGACGATGAATCGGATAAAACCAAGGAGAAAAGTCTGATTTCGAATAGAAAACACTCCTTTCCCTAAATCTTCCTCTACACCCGTTATACAGAGGAATTCAGCCTTTTTGTTACATAATTATCCATAAAATGAAGAATAAAATTTCGATAAATTCCTTCAAATTAAACGGTTTCAATTCACATTCTCTTCAGAATACTTTATAATTAGCCTTGGGGTTGATTTCCAATCATAGGGGACAACAGTAATTTAAGCGTTTTCTTGTCTTTTCGACAAGTGGAATTTTTTTAAAAGGAGAGATTATATGTCATCATCAACCAAAGGTCTTGAAGGAATTACCGCAACGGAATCTTCCATCAGTTCCATCATCGATGATAAGTTGACATACGTCGGCTATGATATCGATGATTTAGCGAATAACTCCAGCTTTGAAGAAGTTATTTATCTTCTTTGGAACAAAAAGCTTCCGAAACAAGAAGAATTAGATGCATTTAAATCAGAACTGATCTCTAACATGGATATTCCATCCGAGATCGTTGACCATCTTAAATCGTATGATCTATCAACGGTTCATCCTATGGCAGCTCTTCGTACTGCTGTATCGATGCTTGGACTATTCGATCCTGAATCTGACGTCATGGAAGAGGAAGCGAACAATCGTAAAGCGCTCCGCCTCCAGGCAAGAATCCCTACAGTCGTGACCGCGTTCTCACGCATCCGTAACGGCCAGGAACCTGTCTCCCCTAGAAAAGACCTCAGTTTTGCAGGGAACTTTCTTTATATGCTGAACGCAAAAGAACCCGAGGAGTTGGAAGTTACCGCATTTAATAAAGCGTTGGTGCTTCATGCCGACCATGAATTGAACGCGTCCACTTTCACTGCACGAGTGTGTGTGGCTACTCTCTCTGATGTTTATTCAGGCGTAACAGCTGCCATTGGTGCACTTAAAGGTCCTCTTCACGGCGGAGCTAACGAGCGTGTCATGAAGATGCTTACAGAGATCGGCAGTGTTGAGAATGCCATTCCTGCCATTGAAGAGAAGCTTGCCAACAAAGAAAAGATCATGGGTATGGGACACCGCGTGTATCGCTCCGGAGACCCTCGTGCCAAACATTTGAAGGAAATGTCCCGGGAATTAACTGAATTGACCGGTCAATCCAAATACTATGACATGTCTATTAAAATTGAAGAATATATCAAGGAGAACAAAGGCCTGCCTGCAAACGTAGACTTTTACTCTGCATCTGTCTACCACAGCCTCGGTATCGATCATGATATCTTCACACCGATCTTTGCTGTAAGCCGTGTATCCGGATGGCTTGCACATATTTTGGAGCAATACTCCAACAACCGCTTGATCCGTCCTCGCGCGGAATATACCGGTCCTAAAGGACAAACGTACACTCCGATTGCAGAGAGATAATCAGGCATGCCGGTTAAATACCGGCCTCCCGCTACTTTTTATTCAACTTAATTTAACGTATGATAGAAATGGATGATCCATCCATAAATTGTTACAAATTTTTAGGAGGGTTTATTTTGACACAAGCACAAAAAATTTCAGTAGAACAAGACGGAACTTTGAACGTACCAAACACACCAGTAATCCCATTCATCGAAGGAGACGGCATCGGACCGGATATTTGGGCAGCAGCCAGCCGTGTAATTGAAGCTGCAGTAGATAAAGCGTACAACGGTGAGAAGTCTATTGAATGGAAAGAAGTTCTTGCTGGTCAGAAAGCATTTGATAACACGGGCGAATGGCTTCCTGCTGAAACGCTGGAAACGATTCGTGATTATAAAATTGCCATTAAAGGTCCATTAACTACACCAATCGGAGGCGGAATCCGTTCCTTGAACGTAGCACTTCGTCAAGAACTTGATTTATTCACATGTCTTCGCCCTGTCCGCTACTTTGAAGGAGTACCATCTCCAGTGAAACGTCCGGAAGATACAGACATGGCTATTTTCCGTGAAAATACGGAAGATATTTATGCAGGAATTGAATGGCAGAAAGGTTCTCCAGAAGTGAAGAAAGTCATCGAATTCCTTCAGAATGAGATGGGTGTACATAAAATTCGTTTCCCTGAAACGTCCGGAATCGGTATCAAGCCGGTATCGGAAGAAGGTACGAAGCGTCTGGTCCGTGCAGCGATTGATTATGCATTGAACGAAGGACGTAAGAGCGTCACACTTGTGCACAAAGGAAACATCATGAAGTTCACAGAAGGTGCATTTAAAGCTTGGGGATACGAAGTAGCAGAAGAAGAGTATGCTGATAAAGTATTCACTTGGGCTGAGTATGACCGTATTGTGGAGAAAGATGGCAAAGAAGCTGCCAACAAAGCCCAGGAAGCTGCCGAAGCAGAAGGTAAAATCATTGTGAAAGATGCCATTGCAGACATCTTCCTTCAGCAGATCCTTACGCGTCCGAAAGAGTTTGATGTCGTAGCGACTATGAACTTGAACGGTGACTACATCTCTGATGCACTTGCTGCTCAGGTTGGCGGTATCGGAATCGCACCTGGAGCTAATATCAACTTCGAAACAGGACATGCTATTTTTGAAGCGACTCACGGGACAGCCCCTAAGTATGCCGGTTTGGACAAAGTGAACCCGTCTTCTGTCATCCTGTCTGGTGTTCTTATGCTTGAGCACCTTGGCTGGAGAGAAGCGGCTGATTTGATTACCAAGTCTATGGATAAGACGATTGCAAGCAAAGTTGTCACGTATGACTTTGCACGTATGATGGATGGCGCTACAGAAGTGAAGTGCTCTGCATTTGGTGATGAGCTTATCAAGAATATGGGTTAATCTCTCATAAAGGAAGGGGATCGTTATGGCCATTCGTAGAAATAAAATATCTGTGATAGGTGCGGGATTCACCGGCGCGACGACAGCCTTGATGCTCGCGCAGAAAGAACTGGGTGATGTCGTCATCGTGGATATCCCCGATATGGAAGATCCGACGAAAGGAAAAGCGTTGGATATGCTGGAAGCCAGTCCGGTTCAGGGGTTTGATGCCGACATTACGGGTACCTCCAATTATGAGGACACGAAAGGTTCTGACCTTGTTATCATCACCGCAGGAATTGCCCGCAAACCGGGCATGAGTCGTGATGATCTTGTCAGCACGAATGCCAAGATAATGAAAAGCGTCACTAAGGAAATCGTGGCGCATTCCCCGGATTGCTTTATCGTCGTTTTGACCAATCCGGTCGATGCTATGACTTATTCCGTCTTTCAGGAAGCAGGATTTCCTAAGAACCGGGTCATTGGTCAGTCGGGTGTGCTGGATACTGCCCGTTTCCGTACATTCGTAGCGGAAGAGCTGAACGTGTCCATCAAGGACATTACCGGCTTTGTCCTTGGGGGTCATGGGGATGATATGGTCCCGATGATTCGATATTCTTTCGCCGGAGGTATTCCGCTTGAAAAATTGATTTCGAAAGAGCGCTTGGATGCCATCGTTGAACGGACGCGCAAAGGCGGGGGAGAAATCGTCGGCCTGCTCGGAAACGGCAGTGCCTATTATGCTCCAGCCGCATCCTTGGTGCAAATGGCAGAAGCTATCTTGAAAGATCAGCGAAGAATTCTTCCGTCCATTGCTTACCTTGAAGGAGAGTATGGATACGACGGTATCTACCTTGGTGTTCCTACTATCCTTGGAGGAAATGGGATTGAGGAAATTCTTGAACTTGAACTGACGGATGAGGAAAAGCAGCAGCTTGATAAATCTGCGGATTCTGTTAAAAGTGTGCTGAATGTATTAGAATAAACACAAAGGGATTCGAGGCCAACCCTCGGATCCTTTTTTTACCCATTAAAGAAAACGCTTACGAGGAGGTTTGCTGATGCTTGGTAAAAAGAGAAAGCTTGGAAAGAAACTTCAGGATCTAAAAGTAGGGGAGCGCTACAATGCCGCCTTTACTATCGAAGACCGTGATTTGTTGATATACCTCGGCTTGACCGACGACGCCAACCCTTTATATGTTCAGCACGATTATGCCTCACAAACACCGTTCAAACAACCGATTGTACCTGCTGTGATGCTGTTTGGTATGGTATCGTCGATTGTTTCCATGCACCTTCCCGGGCCTGGAAGCCACATTCTTAGTCACTCCATCGAATATCCGAAACCGGTCTACCATTATGCGGATGTACGCTTCCAATTAGAAATTACGGAAATCGACAAACGCAGCGAAGCGATAACGCTTCACGTGAATGGATACGATACGGACGGGGAGGAAGTCGTCAAAGGTTCGCTTGTCGTCCGCCCCCCTTCTGAACCACATTCTATGAATGCCACGTCTTTAGAAAATTTTTATTGAGAATAGGAAAAAGGAAACGGTGTCTTGCTATTCTCATCAAGACAGAAAAAGCAGCCTTTACACGGCTGCTTTTTCTTTTTGAGTATAAAAGGCGTCAAAGAGTATATTAAGATTAAGTAAAGTTTGTAAGGATCTGTATTCAAAATGTAAACTTCGTTGTATGATGAAGAAAAATGCTGGTTGGGGTGAGGGTTTTGGAACAAAAAATATTGATAGTGGATGATGAAGAATCGATTGTGACTTTATTGAAATATAACATAGAGCAGGCCGGTTATGTGACGGAGGTTGCTTACTCCGGTACCGAAGCTTTGGAAAAAGCATCGAATACGGCGTTCGACTTTATAGTTCTGGATATCATGCTGCCGGGTATGGATGGGATGGAAGTTTGCAAGCAGCTGAGGCAAAAGCAGGTACAAACACCAATCCTTATGCTGACGGCCAAAGATGATGAGTTTGATAAAGTCCTGGGACTGGAACTCGGGGCGGATGATTACTTGACGAAGCCATTCAGTCCGCGGGAAGTAGTTGCCCGAATAAAAGCAATTTTAAGAAGGATGGACAGGGATACACCAACCCAGGTATATGATGAAATAAAGGTAGGCAGCTTATCAATCTACCCTGAACAATACGAAGCGACTATGAACGGGGAAGCATTGACGTGTACACCTAAAGAATTTGAACTACTTCTGCACCTGGCTAAGAATCTGGGCAGAGTTTTGTCGAGAGATCAGCTGTTACGTTCTGTTTGGAATTACGATTTTGCGGGAGATACACGGATCGTTGATGTCCATGTGAGTCATCTGAGAGAGAAAATTGAGCCGGATACGAAAAAGCCGGTCTATATTAAAACCATCCGCGGGCTCGGCTATAAAATGGAGGAACCGAAGTAAATGTCCTCCAGTACTCGTCCGCTTTTGACGTATGCGATTTTAATTGTCATCGTCATGATCGGTTTAGGCGTGTTGCTGGCTCAGTTGACCAGGGGATACTTCGTCAATATTCTGGAAGACAGGGTGGAAGTGGAGAGCCGCTATTTTGTAACGTATTTGGAGAGCTTTACAGAAAATAGTGAGGTATCTCGGGATGAGTTGGAAGAATTCAGTTCACAATTAGACACCGGCATCGTCTTTCTGGATGAGTCAGAGGAGATTATTATCGATACCGTTGACGCCGTAGACTCTATTTCCAATGCGGAGAAGGAAAAGATTCTTTCAGCTGTTCCTTCAAATGGAGAAATAAGCAACAGCGGTCGTCTGATAGGGGATGTTTTCTTCTACCCTACTACTATTGAAGTAAGCAACTTGGAAGGCACACTCGTGCTGCTTTCACCAGTCGATTCATTATCAAGCATTACACGGAATATATGGCTCCTGATCAGCTGTACGATGTTTCTCGGCCTCTTGGTCATCTTTATCATAGGATTTAATGTGTTTGGTAAGTATGTTCGGCCGATAAGGGCGGCCACTACTGCTGCGAAAAAGCTGGCTAAAGGGGATTACCGGGCTCGAACATATGAAGGTTACTTCGGTGAAGCGGGAGAACTTAGTCAGGCAATCAATATCCTTGCCCGCAATCTTCAAGAAGTGAACCAGACGAAAGGCATGCAGGAAAATCAGCTGGAGGCTGTTATCAATCACATGGGGAACGGCTTAGTGCTGATAGACGAAAAAGGCTATATTCTTTTGCAGAATCGTGCGTTCCTTGAAACTTTCGGTGGTGAAAAACAGCAATATGTAGGCTACCTGTACCATGATGCGATCCCATATACGGCGATACATGAAACGGTGCAGCGTGTATATATGTTTGAAGAAACCGTGAGAGAGACCTTCGTTCTTCCGGTTAACATAAGCAGAAAGCACTTGGAGGTTACCGGTGCACCAATTTTGAGTGAGGACCAGAAATGGAAGGGTGTCGTTCTTGTCTTCCATGATATAACAGACTTAAAGCAGTTAGAACAGACAAGGAAGGACTTCGTAGCCAATGTCTCTCATGAACTGAAAACTCCGATTACATCCATTCGTGGATTTTCGGAGACCCTTTTAGATGGAGCGATGAAAGATGAGCAGATGCTGGAGCAGTTTTTGAGGATTATCCTGAAGGAAAGTGGCCGGCTGCAGTCCTTGATCCAAGACTTATTGGACCTTTCTAAGCTCGAACGCGAAGACTTTCACTTGAATATTGAACAGGTAGATGTCGGTCGGCTGTTCCAGGACTTAGGTCCGATTGTCGAACAGCATGCTGGAAGAAAAGGGAACATTTTATCTATGGATTGGAAAGACGGAGTTCTCATCGAAGGTGATTCAAGCCGGCTTAAGCAAGTATTTATGAATCTGATCACCAATGCTGTCAACTACACACCAGAAGGCGGCCGGGTAGCACTTTCCGTGGAGGAGCAGGAGGAATCCGTCACCGTAATTATATCGGATACGGGTGTGGGAATTCCTGAGTCGGAAATATCGCGGATTTTCGAAAGGTTTTACCGGGTGGATAAAGCAAGAAGCAGAAATTCCGGGGGGACCGGTCTCGGGCTTGCCATTGTGAAGCATATTATTGAAGCTCATCGTGGAAATATCCGCGTGGAAAGTGCTGTCGATGAAGGAACGACTTTTTATGTAGAAATACCGAAGAAGTTTACGGAAAATTAATACAAGCATAAGATTACTTTAACAATATCTAGATATAATACCAGTGAAACCCTTTCATCCAAGGTGTTTTCTCTTTTAAGCAGAAGCTTCCCTCGCTTCTGCTTTTTTTTGTGATTTTTGGTAAAAATATACTAGTTTTGAAACCTTTTTGTAACAAAAACGTAACTAAAATATACATAGGTGAGGGGGATTCCGGATGAGTATGAAGCAGTTCTATACATGGGTTGGTCTCGGACTGGCCGGATGTCTATTAATTCTTGTACTTATTACTACGTGGTACACGGTGGATGAGTCGGAGCAGGCGGTCGTTTTAACCTTCGGTAAGGCGGAAGAAGGGGTCATCGAACCAGGACTTCATTTCAAGATGCCGTGGCCGATACAAGAGGTCGAAAAATTATCGAAGGAAACGTTCAGTCTGGACTTCGGTTTTAATGATGGAGAAGAGGCAGATAAAGTTACGATGATTACAGGGGATGACATGATCGTACAGGCAGACCTTGTCGTTCAATGGAAGATTACCGAGCCCACTGGGTACTTATTCGCGTCCGAAGATCCGGAGCAGGTACTTTTCAATGCCACCTCTTCTTCGTTAAGAGGGGTAATCGGAAGCAGCCAAATTGATGAGGCGCTTACTTCCGGGAAAGCCGAGATTGAGAACCAAGTGCGTGAAAATCTCGTTTCCTTGATGGATCAATACGATGTCGGCATCTCGATCATTGATGTCCGTCTGCAGGAGGTGGATCTGCCGAATGAAGAAGTGAGAGAAGCTTTCACGAAAGTTACAGATGCCAGAGAACAAAAACAAAGCAAAGTCAACGAAGCGGAGAAGTATGCCAATCAGATGAGAGAGGAAGCGCTCGGGGAGAAAGATGCAATTATTCAACGTGCCGAAGGGGATAAGGTAGAACGAATCCAAAATGCAAACGGGGCCGTTTCCAGGTTCGAGGCTTTATTATCGGAGTATGAAAGTCACGAAAATATCACCAAAGACCGGCTGGTCATGGAGACGTTGGAAAGTGTATTACCGGACGCGAACGTATATATTATGAACGACGATGGGGATACCATGAAGTATTTGCCGATACAGCAGCAACCGGTCCTTGATGGGTCTGTCCAACAGGAGAAAAAGCAGGAGCAAAGTCCGGAAGCGGATCAGTCTGAAGAGGAGGGTGCATCTTGACGGACGATATATTTGAAAAAAAGAAGACGAAGAATAGAGATATAAGGAAATACGCGAAGGCGGGGGTTGCTCTGCTTGTCATCATCTTTCTTCTCTTAACAGGAATAAGCTCTGTTGTTATTGCGAAGGAAGGGGAGTACAAAGTAGTCCGGCAATTTGGTGATATTGTGAAGATCCATGAAACACCCGGACTCAAATTCAAGGTTCCTTTCGTTCAGGAAGTATCGACATTGTCAAAGAAGAAGATGGTGTACGACGTAGAAGAGAAAGAGATTACCACATTGGATAAAAAGCGTATGATCATCGACAATTACGCCGTTTGGAGCATTGAAGATCCGGAGAGAATGATTGCCAATGCCAGGACGGTAATCGGTGCGGAAGCAAGAATGGGTGAGTTCATCTTCTCCATTGTCCGCTCGGAGCTTGGAAAGATGGACTTTTCGGAAATTATTAACGAAGAAGAGAGTTCCCGAGGTGTGCTCAATGATGAAATTACATCGAAAGTAAATGAATATCTGGCTCGTGACAACTATGGAATTGTCGTGGACGACGTCCGGATTAAACGGTCGGATCTTCCCGAATCGAATGAAGCAGCTGTCTTCAACCAAATGATTACGGACAGAGAAAAGATAGCGCAACAGTATTTGTCGGAGGGGGAAGCGGATAAGAGCAGAATCAGGGCGGAAGTCGACAGGGAAGTACAGGAGATGTTGTCGACAGCCAGAGCAAATGCAGAGAAAATCCGTTCGGAAGGAGAGCAGCAGGCAGCGGCTGTTTACAATGAATCTTTCTCCAAAGACCCTGAGTTTTACCGACTCTACCGAACCCTTGAATCCTATGAAACGACAATTGATGGAGAAACGACGATTATTCTCCCTCAGGATTCTCCTTATACCGATCTCTTGCAGGGTTATATCGAATAACAGGAAGGTGGCGTCTTTTTCTTCTCTGCTGTAATCATGGTAGAATGAAGAAAAAGGCGTTTTATTCATGCTCATGGGGTAACATAGGATGGAGATGACAGGACGAATGACGTCGCCCCCTGTGATCCCGGATCGCCGTTTTTAAGAATAGGAGTGAGTTCATGGCTGAGAAGGTCATTTTAATTGATGGAAATAGTATAGCTTACCGGGCATTCTTCGCTCTCCCTTTACTGAACAATGATAAGGGAGTTTATACGAACGCTGTCTATGGTTTTACGACGATGCTGCTAAAAATACTGGAAGAAGATAAACCGGATCATTTACTTGTTGCATTTGATGCAGGGAAGACCACTTTCCGCCATGCTACGTATAAAGAATACAAGGGCGGCCGTCAGAAGACACCGCCGGAGCTCTCGGAACAGTTTCCTGTACTGAAAGAACTGCTCGAGACATTCGGGGTTCACAGTTACCAGCTGCAAAATTATGAGGCGGATGATATCATCGGTACGCTTGCCACAGAAGCCGGCGAGAAGGGAATGGATGTCCAAGTCATTTCCGGTGACAAAGACCTGCTGCAATTGGTCAACGAACAGATTACGGTCCGTCTTACGAAGAAGGGGATTACAAATGTCGATACATATACGCCTTCTTTCCTTCTGGACAAAATGGAGGTCAGACCTGATCAGATCATTGATTTAAAAGCGCTTATGGGAGACAGCTCTGATAATATCCCCGGAGTACCGGGTGTCGGTGAAAAAACAGCGGTCAAGTTGTTGAAGCAGTTTGAAACGCTCGAGAACCTGTATGAGAACATAGATCAGGTGAGCGGGAAGAAGCTGAAAGAAAAATTGGAGGACAATAAGGAAGAAGCTTTCATGAGTAAGCAGCTTGTGACGATTGAGAGACAAGCGCCGATTGAAGTGGGTCTTAAGGATATTGCGTATGAGGGATATCCCTCCCAAGCAGTCAGTAACTTCTTTAAAGACCTTGGATTTCAATCCCTGCTTTCCCGCATTCAAGGGGAAGAAGGAGAATCCGAAGCGAAGACGGAACTTCCCGATATAGAAGTGGAAGTGATAGAAGAGCTGAAAGAAGAAATGTTTACGGGCAGGGAAGCGCTTGTGGTGGAAATGCTTTACGAGAATTATCACACGGCTCCCATAGAGGCCATTGCTATAGTCAATGAGGAGAAGAAATATGTCCTGACTCTCGAGCAGGCGGTTAAATCCCCGGTCTTCAAAAAATGGGCTGAGGATGACGCACGGGAGAAATGGGTGTTCGATGCCAAGAGAACGCTTGTAGCGATGCTTCGGTATGGAATTGAATTGAAAGGAATTACCTTCGATTTACTTTTAGCTTCTTATTTGATCAATCCTTCTGAGAACAATCACGACATCCCGGCTGTCGCACACAGACTTGGGGAGGCGGAAGTGAACTATGATGAAGAAGTGTACGGAAAGGGTGCGAAGCTGAAGCGTCCGGATGAAGATCGTACGTTCTACGAACATATCAGCAGGAAAGCATCTGCCCTATACCATATGAAGAGTAAAATGGAGGATCAGCTCGTCCAAAATGAACAGTTTAACCTCTACAATGATTTGGAAATGCCGCTTGCGCTGATCCTTGGCAGAATGGAACACAGAGGTGTCCGTGTGGATGTTGGTCGTTTGGAAGAGATGGGAGAAGAACTGGAGGCACGCTTGAACAAGGTGGAGGAAGAAATTTATGAACTTGCCGGTGAGCCGTTTAACCTCAATTCGCCTAAACAGCTCGGCCCTATTCTGTTCGAAAAGCTCGAACTTCCCGTCATTAAGAAAACGAAAACGGGGTATTCCACTTCGGCGGATGTATTGGAGCAGTTGGAAGACAAGCATCCAATCATTACGAAAATATTGTTGAATCGTCAATTAAGGAAGTTGAAATCGACCTATATCGAAGGCCTTCTGAAGGTTGTTCACAAGGATACACACAAAATTCATACCCGCTTTAATCAAGCTCTCACACAAACAGGTCGGTTGAGCTCGACGGATCCAAACCTTCAGAACATTCCAATCCGCCTGGCAGAAGGACGGAAAATCCGTCAGGCCTTCATCCCTTCAGAAGAAGGATGGGTGATGTTCGCAAGTGACTATTCCCAAATTGAACTGCGTGTTCTTGCTCATATTGCCCAGGACGAAAAGTTGATTGAGGCGTTCCGTGGGGGCGAGGATATTCATACACAAACGGCTAGTGAAGTGTTTGGAGTTGCGCCGGAAGAAGTTACGAGTAATATGAGGAGACAGGCGAAGGCGGTCAATTTCGGAATCGTTTATGGAATCAGTGATTACGGCTTGTCTCAGAGCCTTGGCATCACGAGGAAGGAAGCTCAGGCGTTTATTGATAAATATTTCGAATCCTATCCAGGCGTCAAATCCTATATGGATGAATCGGTTCGTGAGGCTAAGGATACCGGGTACGTGAAGACGTTCATGAACCGGAGACGTTACCTTCCTGACATTAAGAGTCGTAACTTCAATAAACGCGGGTTTGCCGAGCGGACTGCTATGAACACCCCGATCCAGGGGAGCGCAGCCGATATCATCAAGAAGGCGATGGTCGATTTGGAAAAACGCCTCGTAGAAGAAAAACTGGAGGCGAAAGTGTTATTACAGGTACATGATGAATTGATCATTGAAGCACCGAAAGAAGAAATTGAGAAACTGCAGGATTTAGTAGCCTCCGTCATGGAAAGCACCGTGGAACTGGATGTACCTTTGAAGGTGGATTCCTCTTACGGAGATACTTGGTACGATGCAAAGTAAGTGAGGAGAATGAAAGAATGCCAGAACTACCGGAAGTAGAGACGGTCAGGAGAACGCTCCACCATCTCGCCATTGGAAAAGAAATCGCCTCCGTATCCGTCTATTGGGGGAACATCATCAAACATCCGCAGGATCCAAAGGAATTTGATCGTCTTCTGAGAGGGCAGACGATCAGGGATATCGAGCGAAAGGGGAAGTTTTTGATTTTTCAACTGGATGACCTCTCTCTCGTTTCCCACCTGAGAATGGAAGGGAAATTCGGTGTCTATGAATCCTCGATGGAGAAGCCTAAACATACGCACGTCATTTTCCACTTCACGGACGGCACGGAACTCCGTTATAACGATGTGAGGAAGTTTGGCACGATGCATGCGTTTCGAAAAGGGGAAGAGTCTTCGGTGAAGCCGTTAGTACAGCTTGGACCTGATCCATTTGAGGAAGCATTCACTTTGGATTACTTCTATATGAAACTTATGAAGACGTCCCGTAACATGAAGGCCGTTCTCTTGGATCAATCCATCGTAGCGGGGCTCGGCAACATTTATGTGGATGAGGCACTCTTCCGCGCCAAAGTCCATCCGGAGAGAATAGCGAACACGTTGACACGAGAGGAAGCTGCAAAAGTACGCGAGGCGAGTATTGCTGTTATTCTCGAGGCGATCGAACAGGGGGGTACCACCATTCGCTCCTACTTGAACAGCCAGGGGGAGATCGGTATGTTCCAACAGAAGCTGCGTGTCTATGGAAAACAGGACGAGGATTGTGTGGAGTGCGGGACGCCTATTGAGAAGCGGAAGGTGAGCGGTCGCGGCACCCATATATGCCCAAATTGCCAGCGGCTGGTTGTCTCCGAGTAACCTCAGGTCTGTGAACCCATATCCTGTGTAGCAGGAGGGTGATTTACCTTGAGTATCGGTTTGTTCATTTTTTTGTTTGTGACAGCAGTCAGCATCGACAGCTTTGGAATCGGCTGTGTATTAGGTTTGAAGAAAGTAACCATTGCAAAGAGAGCTGTCCTATCGATCGCTTGTTTGTCCGGTGTTGTGTTTTTGCTCTCCTCCTATTTCGGGCATTTGCTGATCGCTTATGTCTCACCGGAAGTGGCGGAGAAAACGGGAGCATCAGCCCTGATTTTCATAGGTATATTCTTTCTTTGGCAGTTTTTTAAGAAGAGGAAGCCGCAGAAGGAAGATGATTCATGGTTTAAGCCGGCGGAGGTACTGAATGATCCCGTCGCGGCAGATGTGGATCATTCCGGGGGTATCCGGGGGAAAGAAGTCTTTCTCTTGGGTATCGCCTTGTCCCTGGACTCTATCGGAGCGGGAGTAAGCGGAGCTATGATCGGGATGCCTACACTAATGACGTCGTTGTTTATTACACTGGCTACGTTTCTCATGCTGGCAGGCGGTATATGGAGCGGCAGACATTTAAGTGAGAAAGTGGAGAGTATATCCATCCTGCCGGGCGTCCTGCTCATTATCATCGGCTTAATTAAACTTTCATGAGTGTTGGAATAAGAGGAGAGCCATGTCTCTTCTCTATACATAAAGGGGGGCGTGTCATGACTGTTGTCATCGGATTAACCGGCAGTATAGCCAGCGGTAAAAGCACTATCTCTGCTATGTTTAAAGAATTGGGTATCCCGGTTGTAGATGCCGATGTGATATCGAGGAAAGTGGTGGAACCTGGTGAAGCTGCATACACACGTATTGTTGAAGCATTCGGCTCTGATATTTTGTTGGAGGACAGGACGATTGACCGTAAGAAACTCGGGGGCGTTGTCTTCTCCAATGAAGAAAAGCGTAAGGAATTAAACGGCATCGTTCACCCTGAAGTGAGAAAAGAAATGGTTCGTCAACGGGAATGCTATAAGGAAGAAGGACACCGTGCTGTTGTATTGGACATCCCGTTACTTTTTGAAAGCAAGCTGACGGATTATGTCGAGAAGACGTTAGTCGTTTATGTAGAGGAAGAAACGCAGCTCCGACGTTTGATGGAACGTGATCAGTCGACCAGTGAGGATGCAGAAGCAAGAATTGCTTCCCAAATCCCGGTAAAGAAAAAAGCGGCTCTTGCCGATGCGGTCATTGATAATAATGGATCTGTCGAGCAAAGCTTCGACCAATTAAAAGACATACTTCAAAGGTGGAACATCGTATAATAACACGTCGGGATTCCGACGTGTTATTTTTTTGTGAAAAAATGCACTCTTTTATGTAAAAGCGCTTGCAATATGTTATACTGTTTCTGTGAAAAGGGTTAAAAAGTATATCATATATAGGGGGCTGGAACATGGGAAAAACAAAGATTGCCATTAATGGGTTGGGAAGAATTGGCCGTATGGTTTTTAGAAAGGCTGTCATCGATAATTCTGTAGAATTGGTGGCTGTAAACGCCTGTTATCCAGCTGAAACCATTGCTCATATGCTGAAATATGATAGTGTTCACGGTCGATTTGAAGGCAAAATCCAAGCGGCGGAAGGGAATCTTGTCGTCGATGGGAAGGTCATTCGCTTGTGTTCAACACGAGATCCGCATGAGCTGCCGTGGGATGAACTGGGTGTCGATATTGTCATTGAGGCTACCGGCAAATTCAAAACGAAGGATGAAGCGTCCCAACATATCGAAGCAGGAGCAAAAAAAGTCATCATAACAGCTCCCGGTAAAGAAGTAGATGCTACGATTGTTATGGGAGTAAATGAAGATAGTTATGTACCGGAACAGCATCACGTCCTGTCCAATGCTTCTTGTACGACCAACTGTCTTGCTCCTGTTGTAAAAGTATTGGAAGACCAATTTGGTATCGTCAACGGCTTGATGACTACTGTTCACTCTTTTACAAACGATCAGAAGAACCTGGATAATCCACATAAGGACCTCCGCCGCGCCCGGGGCTGTACACAGTCAATTATCCCGACTTCGACAGGGGCTGCAAAAGCATTGGGAGAAGTGATCCCGAGCATGCGGGGGAAACTGAACGGAATGGCGCTGCGGGTGCCTACTCCAAATGTATCCCTTGTTGATCTCGTCGTTGATGTGAAACGCGATGTGACGAGAGAAGAAGTGAATGAGGCGTTTGCTGGTATGGCAAGGTATGAAATGAAAGGAATCTTGGAATTTAATGAGGAGCCGCTCGTTTCCATAGATTATACGACGTCCCCTTCTTCTGCGATCATCGATGGATTGTCCACCCAGGTGATCGAAGAGCGTAAAGTGAAGGTGCTGGCTTGGTATGACAATGAGTGGGGATACTCCTGCCGGGTTGTTGACCTTGCTAAATATGTCGGGAATATGATGCAGCAGGAGAAAGCGGTCCGCGTGTCTTGAGAAAGCACTAGAAAGCATCCCGAATGTATCGTATACTAGGACCCGGTGACTATGGTTTGCTATATTTGAAATAAATCTTGCAAATTACGGGTAAACCATATATACTTTCTTTTGAACTTCTGAATTTCTTATGTTTTCATGTCTACTCAAAGGGTTAGGACCTCTCAGGACTAACTTTCCCCCATGGTAGTGCATGACTGTTATTTCAGAGGGGAAGAAGTTAATGTACAAAGGGGGATCCTTAATATGGATACAATGGGAAGACACGTAATTGCTGAACTATGGGATTGTAATGAAGAGAAATTGAATGATATGTCGTATATAGAGCAGGTTTTTGTTGATGCTGCTTTGAAAGCGGGAGCAGAAGTAAGAGAGGTCGCTTTTCATAAGTTCGCTCCACACGGGGTGAGCGGAGTGGTCATCATTTCCGAATCGCACTTGACGATTCACAGTTTTCCGGAGCATGGATATGCAAGTATCGATGTCTACACGTGCGGCGACCGTATTGATCCGAACGTTGCAGCCCACTACATCGTTGAAGCACTGGAAGCAGGGAAGAATGAAACCGTGGAAGTGCCGAGAGGGATGGGACCTGTGGAAGTACAGGAATCTCGCGCCCTTTAAAAAGAGAAACGCAGTAAATCAAGCCGCGCAGAGAAGTCTGTGCGGCTTTTTTGTATGGGGTCAACTCTCCTTTGGTAACTGTTATTTCTTATTTTGAAGAATCATGTTAAAATGATGGAAGATCATGTCGAATGGATTGAAGGGGCCAGATAAGTGAAAGCATTTATATCAAGATATATCAGTAATCACTCAGAAACCAGTGAACAGCATAAGGATGAAGAACTTGTCACACACTATTATAAAGCAAAGCGTGATGACGTTTTCCGTGCCGTGGAAGAACTGTTTCCCGCACCCTCGCAGATTGTAGCATCCTCGAAGGAACGCGGCGAACTTACGATTAAATATAAAGGGAAAAGGCGTGCTTTCATTGTTGTGACTATCATTATGGTCCGTCCTTTCCGTACCGCTGTTGATTTTTCCGTAACAACGGATTCCGGTGGACCCGTTGATTTCGGATACAGTCGGAACACCATTGTTTCGTTGTATAAGCAGTTGGACAGCCAATTTCAGCCTGTCGATCCATCATAAGCGATGTGGAAACGAAGACGATGTGGAGTTGATCAATTTTGAAATGCCCTAATTGCCACTACAAGAGTACGAAGGTGCTTGATTCGCGGCCGATTGAGGATGGCCAGGCCATACGCAGGCGGAGAGAATGTGAACAGTGTGACTTCCGCTTTACCACGTTTGAACGAATTGAAGAAGTTCCTTTGATTGTAGTGAAAAAAGAAGGCACAAGAGAAGAATTCAGTAGAGAGAAATTGATGCGGGGCTTGATCAGAGCTTGTGAGAAGCGCCCGGTTGCGGTCGAGGAACTGGAAGGTGTGACACTGGACATCGAGAAAGAACTCAGGAACCGCGGCGTCTCGGAAGTGTTGAGTAAAGATATAGGAGAAATGGTCATGGGGCGTCTTTCTGGAATTGACGAAGTCTCTTATGTCCGTTTCGCATCCGTCTATCGACAATTTAAGGACATCAATGTTTTTATTGATGAACTGAAGGATTTAATAAAACACGAAGATGACAAATGAGCCGCATTGGCTCATTTTCTTTTTCAAGGGAAACCGGGTAATATGAAAGGAAGAAGGAGGTGCGGAAGATGAATCATTCGATAGGGAAGTTACTCCCGGTAGATGGTTTTCGAGTTGTGAAGCGGGGGGAGCTGCCGAGGAATTTTCATCGTTCGTTATCCCATTTGTATCAACCGATCGTCGGTCGTCTGGCGATTTCTTTATATCAGATTTTATTATCGGAGTCTGAAATGAATGCTGCAGAACAAGTACAGACCCACCACACGTTGATGGGCTATCTGTCTGCGCCATTGGATAAGATCTATGAAGCCAGGAAGAAGCTGGAGGCAATCGGCCTTCTGCGTTCTTTCCAGGCAGAAGGGGAAGGGGCTCATGCCGAATACATGTATTACCTGTATCCTCCCTTCTCTGCGGAGGAATTCTTCATGGATGATATGCTCTCCCTTCTGCTTTACCATGAAATCGGACAGCGCAAATATGAAAACTTAAAAGAACGGCTCATCTGCAAAGAGTACGTTCTGGATGGTTTTGGAGAAGTCACTGCAACTTTCGATCAGGTATTTCATGCGAAAATGCTTGAGACCGTACAGGCCGAGACCACCTCCCTTGCGGATAAGCAGAATCAGAAAGAGAGCCGAGGGCCTGTGACGTCCCAAACGAAAGTGGATTTCGACTGGCTCCATCATGCTCTAAAGAAACGGATGTATCCGAGTGAACAGATTCTTACAGGACGGAATAGAAAGTTAATTCTTCAGCTAGCCACGCTGTATGATTTATCAACGATCGACATTGAAAAAGCCGTGACGTGGGCGATTGATGAAAATCATTATCTCGTAGAAGAAGAATTTAAAGCCGCCTGTCATGATTTTCTGAAGGAAAAGCCTGTCCCGAAGAAGCAGTCTAATATAGATGCTCGAGAAAAAACACAGGACACAGGAGCGGAAGAAAGTGTGAGTAAAGAAGATCAGTTTATTGCCATGCTTGAAAGGAAATCACCAAGGGAACTTCTTGAAGACCTTTCTCAGGGCAACAGGGCATCTGACCAGGATTTGAAGCTGATTCGGGACGTCATGACAGAGCAGGGAATCAACCCCGGGGTCATGAATGTTCTTGTTCACTACGTGCTTTTGAAAACAGATATGAAATTGTCCAAGTCTTATTTGCAGAAAATAGCCGGGCACTGGGCACGGAAAAACGTGACTACTGTGCGTCAGGCGATGAATCTTGCTAAGGCTGAGCATCAGAAGTATCAGCAGTGGGGTCAGCAGAAGTCACAGAGACGTGTGAATACGAAAGAAGAAGTCATTCCGGCTTGGTTCAACAAGGACGCAGGATCCGGTGAGAAAGTTTCTGCTTCGGTTAACGTGGATACGGATGATATCGCTGCACGTATAAGGAAGTTGACAAGCAGAGAGAACGGATGAATGAGGAGGTGGCAGAATGGAACCGATCCAGAAATCATTGAAGAAATGGATGAGAAACAATAAAACCTTTCAAGATCGAATGAACAAAATGAAAGAAGAAGTGCTCCAGTCGGAAGATGTACGGCAGCTGATAGAACACCATCCGGAGTTGACGGAGAAGAGCATGGAGAAGAATCTCATTAAGCTCTATGAGTACCAGTCCCAATCGAAAAACTGTGAAAAGTGTCCGTCACGTGAAGCGTGTATTAATATTCTCCCTGGATACGTGCCGCGTGTGGAAGTAGATGGCCAGGAAGTGAAGCTTGCTTACGATAAGTGCAGCCGACAAAGGAAGCGGGAAGAGCATGAACAGCAAAAGTCACTTGTCCGGAGTCTTCACATGCCGAGGGAGATCTTGGAAGCCTCTCTTTCAAGACTGGATCTTCAAGACCCCGACCGCAGTGCGGCAGTGGAACAAACGGTCCGTTATATTGAAAGTCTTTCTGAAGAGCTTCCGAGCAAAGGGTTGTATTTTCATGGACCTTTCGGTGTCGGGAAAACGTATTTTCTCGGAGCTATAGCCAATGAATTGAGCGAAAAGCATATTCCATCCATGGTCATCTACATGCCGGAATTCGTCAGAGAGATGAAAGCGTCTATAAAGGACGATTCCATCAATGATAAAATCAATGCGTTTAAAGAAACCCCCGTATTAATGTTAGATGACATTGGTGCAGAATCACAATCAGCATGGTTCCGGGACGAAGTATTGGGGAGTATTCTTCATTACCGAATGATGGAGAGACTTCCTGTGTTCTTCACATCGAACTACACGATCGATGAGTTGGAGAAAGTCTTGATGACATCCAATCGCGGCGATGTAGATCAAGTGAAGGCGAAGCGGATTACCGAACGAATTCGCCAGCTCAGCGAGAGTGTGTTAGTGACCGGCCGGAACCGAAGAGGGTAACGATGAGGAAAGATGAAGATGGAAATGGCATGATTTCTTCTGGACTGACATAAACATAACAAGGAATAGACGGCGTCGCAGGCGCCTTCTAATACCGTATCGGAAAGTCGGGATGAGGGGGAATCTTGGTGTTTGGCATTCACTTTTCTAATCGCGCGGAAGCGGTTATCTTTTATAATGCAATTGTCACGGAGCAGAGGTTGTGGTTGTTCAAGGAGTACAATGAATTCTATGAAGTCGAGTTGGTCAACGCCTCTCTGAACGGCAAGGCTTACGTCGAGGCAATCCGTTCTTTTCTTCAGGTCATAAGGAAAAGGAAGATGCTTGGTTGGATGGAAGGAGTCCTGAAGCATCGTTACCATTACGAAGATATGGAAGAGATACACCGCATGCTCGAGATCGGACAGGACTTTGAAGCGCATCCCCCGGCAGGTGTAAAGCTTCCGCCCGTTTATCACTATCTGCGCGCCTTCATCCAGGATTATTTGGCCGGGCGGACGTACGTGGAATTTGATGAGATGGCTGCTGCCTGTTTAGAAAACGTTCATGAGTCTGTTATTGAATACACGGGTAAAATCATTGACGAGTACAAGCAGGAGGAGTCCTATCAGTTGATGCTCGATTCCTGGCGGCAGCGTGTCCACCATAAAGATACCGGTGTCCAACTGCTTCATCTCCTGGATGATGGCGGACTGGTTTATTACCATGATGAAGGAAATCCTGTCCGGGATTCGGAAACAACGCTATACAAGAAACAATATCCGGATGCATCCATTTCAGAACTCCCAATCAAGTGGCCGGTCACGACCGCTCTTGTTCATGCCCCTGAACAGTTGATCATATATTCAGATCGATCGCAGGATTCCAACCTGGAGCTCTTGATGAATATTTTTGAAGAAAAAGCATCTTGGAAACCGAAATCGAACTTTCCATTCGACAACGCTTGATTTCCTCTTTGTTAACGGATATAATACCTACATATTAATAAATCAGCATGGAAGAGGACACGAGCGATTAGTGACGCATGACCAGAGAGAGGGGCCTATAGGCTGGAAGCTCCTTCCTGACGGCTACATTGTTTACCACCTCCGAGCTCTGCCTGTGAACAGTTTTTAGTAATGGGCAGCGTTTGATCCGCGTTAAGGATGACGAACGAGCCGCGTACGTCCTGGACGGAAGCGGAAACTAGGGTGGAACCACGAGTGCTAACGCTTGTCCCTTGGCTTATTTTGCCGAGGGATAAGCGTTTTTTGATTTGTCTGCAAGGAAGAAAGTATAGAAGGAGTGTTGGGAAATGGCAACAATTCAAATGAAATTTCCAGATGGTAACGTAAAGGAATTTGAACAAGGAACTACAGGGGAAGCAATTGCCCAGTCTATTTCACCGGGGTTGAAGAAACAGGCGCTGGCTGTCAAATTAGATGGAGAACCTTATGATCTGCGACGTCCGATAAATCAGGATGGATCCATTGAGATTCTGACTTATAAAAACCAGGAAGGCATTGAAATCATGCGTCACTCCACAGCTCACTTGATGGCGCAGGCGATCAAGCGCATTTATGGGGATGTGAAGTTCGGTGTAGGCCCTGTGATTGAGAACGGTTTTTACTATGATATCGATATGGAAGAATCGCTGACGCCGGAAGATCTGCCTAAGATTGAGAAAGAAATGCAAAAAATCATTGATGAGAACCTGGAAATTGAGCGCATTGAGGTATCCAGAGAAGAAGCAATCGAGAAGTTTAAAGAGATTGGTGATGACCTTAAATTGGAACTGATCGACGCTATTCCGGAAGGAGAGCAGGTTACCCTTTATCAGCAAGGGGAATTCTTCGATTTGTGCCGCGGGGTCCACGTTCCGCAGACGAGCAAAATCAAAGTGTTTAAGCTGTTGAGCATTTCAGGAGCTTACTGGCGCGGGAACAGTGATAACCAGATGCTCCAGCGTATTTACGGGACTGCTTTTGAGAAAAAGGCGCACCTCGATGAGCACTTAAAGATGCTTGAGGAAGCGAAAGAGCGTGACCACCGTAAGTTGGGGAAAGAGCTGGAGATTTTCACAATCAATCAGAAAGTCGGACAAGGTTTGCCGATGTGGCTTCCTAAAGGTTCCACCATTCGTCGCACAATCGAACGTTATATCGTGGATACTGAAGAACGACTCGGTTACGATCACGTCTATACGCCGGTGCTTGGAAGTGTAGATTTGTATAAAACGAGCGGTCACTGGGACCACTATCAGGACGATATGTTCCCGACAATGGAAATGGACAATGAAGACCTCGTTCTCCGCCCGATGAACTGTCCGCACCATATGATGGTTTACAAGAATCAGCTTCATAGTTACCGGAATCTGCCGGTACGTATTGCGGAGCTTGGTACGATGCACCGCTATGAGATGTCTGGAGCTCTTGCCGGCCTTCAACGTGTTCGTGCGATGACGTTGAATGATGCCCATATCTTTGCAAGACCTGACCAGTTGAAAGATGAATTCATGCGTGTCGTTCGACTCGTCCAGGAAGTGTACCGCGATTTCGGTATTGAAGATTATTACTTCCGCTTGTCCTATAGAGATCCAGAAGACAAAGAGAAGTATGTTGACAACGACGCTATGTGGGAAAAAGCACAGGCGATGCTGAAAGAAACAATGGAAGACATGGAACTTGAGTATGTGGAAGCAGAAGGAGAAGCTGCTTTCTATGGTCCGAAGCTTGATGTCCAAGTGAAAACAGCTCTCGGCAAGGATGAGACGCTGTCAACGGTTCAGCTGGACTTCCACCTCCCTGAGCGCTTTGACCTTACGTATGTAGGGGAAGATGGAGCGGATCACCGTCCTGTCGTTATTCACCGTGGAGTCGTATCCACGATGGAGCGCTTCGTTGCTTTCCTTATTGAGGAATACAAAGGTGTCTTCCCAACCTGGCTTGCTCCTGTTCAGGCGAAAATCATTCCGGTTTCTGCAGATGCGCATCTGGAATATTCTAAGAAGCTTGAGGATGAACTCCGTGAAGCCGGCATTCGTGTCGAGGTGGATGAGCGCAATGAGAAGATCGGATATAAGATAAGAGAAGCACAAATGCAGAAAATTCCGTTCCAGCTTGTTGTCGGAGACCGTGAGATGGAAGAGAATGCAGTGAACGTTCGCCGATACGGCCAACAGAATTCAGAAACGAAACCACTGGAGCAGTTCAAATCTGAAATTCGTAACGAAATCGATCAAAAACTGCTCCGTAAGTAATGCCAAAGAGATCGGAAGTGTCTGCTTCCGGTCTCTTCTTCCTTTCCAGATGGGAAAAAGCTCTTGATTTTTCCTCGTCTTTCCCTTATCCTAGGAAAGGTAGTCATGAAGACACCTCGTTAGGTGTTGACATGTACCATCAGGCATGCTATTATTATTTAGGTAACTGAATGAACGGATCTAGAGACAAGTAGAAGCACCCGCTTCTCACCTGATCGACGCGTAAGCAGTTGGCAGGTCACTATTCCTTTGATTTATTAGGAGACGTGTGGGTGCAGTATGTGCCGACACTTTTTTTATTTGCAACAGGAAATCTCTTGTCGATGACAGATCTCATATAAGTTTTCTAAAATATGTTGGAGGTGGCTCGATATTAGCAAGGATAACATGAACGTTAATGAAAAAATCCGTGCCCGTGAAGTTCGTCTGATCGATGTGAATGGGGAGCAGCTTGGAGTTAAATCCCGTAACGAAGCCCTGGATATTGCTGCAAATGCAAATCTTGATCTCGTTATGGTGGCGCCAAATGCGAAGCCTCCGGTTTGCCGAGTGATGGACTACGGAAAGTATCGCTTCGAGCAGCAGAAGAAAGAAAAAGAAGCTCGTAAGAAACAAACCGTCATCAAAGTCAAGGAAGTTCGTCTCAGCCCTGGGATCGAAGACCATGACTTTAACACGAAACTGCGTAACGCACGCAAGTTCCTCGAAAAAGGTGACAAAGTGAAAGCATCTGTCCGTTTCCGCGGTCGTGCAATCACACACAAAGAACTTGGACAGAAAGTACTCGAACGCCTTGCCGAAGAGTGCAAAGATATTGCCCAAGTTGAGACCAAGCCTAAAATGGAAGGTCGCAGTATGTTCTTAATGCTTGCTCCTCTAGGCGAGAAGTAAGTATGTGTATCAAGTAAAAGGAGGAAATTCACATGCCAAAAATGAAAACCCATAAAGGTTCTCAAAAACGCTTCAAAAAAACCGGAACAGGTAAGGTGAAACGTTCTCACGCTTACACTAGCCACTTGTTCGCAAACAAATCTACGAAACAAAAGCGTAAGCTACGTAAAGATGCATTGGTTTCTGCTGGAGATTATCGCCGCATCAAGCACATGCTTCCAAAAGACTAATAACGATATCGATTTAATCAGGAGGGATTATTATGCCACGAGTTAAAGGTGGAACAGTGACACGTCAACGTCGTAACCGTGTCCTTAAACTAGCAAAAGGTTATTATGGTTCTAAACACGCACTATTCAAAACAGCTAAGCAACAAGTAATGAAATCCGGTCAGTACGCTTACCGTGACCGTCGTCAGAAGAAACGCGACTTCCGTAAGCTTTGGATCGCACGTATTAACGCTGCGGCTCGCTTGAACGATATTTCTTACAGCCGTCTAATGCACGGTTTGAAACTTGCGGGTATCGAAATGAACCGTAAGATGCTTGCTGATCTAGCTATCAACGATGCTCAAGCTTTCTCTGCACTTGCAGAGCAGGCAAAAGCAGCACTTAAATAAAAAAGATTGCAGAAGAGTCATTTCCGTTCGGTAGGAAATGACTTTTTTTATATAAAAAGATAAAGGGGGTACATTCTATGGGTTTTCTGGGTGCTTTATTTATCGTTTGGGGGAGCATGAGTATCTGGCTGTTTCTTTTAATGGGGTCGGATAAGAAGAGAGCAGTGAAGCAGGCATGGAGGACCCGGGAGCGTACCATTTGGTTACTAGCAGTCCTTGGCGGTGCACTTGGCGGCTGGGCAGGAATGAACGTGTTCAGACATAAGACGAAACACCGGGCATTCGCGTTCGGCCTTCCTTTCCTGTCCCTTCTTCACATTGCGGGAGCGGGCTATCTCATCGGTAAGTTCTACCTTTGATTCTCCTGTCATAATATGTAGACAGGGGGGATGAAATGGGCGAGATAACAACATCCGTATTGGCATGGTTGGAGCAGCAGGAAGCTTGGGCACCGCTCTTATTCATCGGTATTCATTTACTGCGTCCATTCTTATTTCTGCCTGTTATGCTTGTATGCATCACAGGCGGGGTACTATTCGGACCAATTGCCGGCACCGCTTATTCCGTGATCGGGACAATGTTATCCAGTCTGGTTTTTTACAAGATGATCCGCATCTTACCATCAGGATTGAAGAAACTTAAACGTGTGAAGGAGAAATGGCTGAAGAAACAAACCAACCTTTCGGTAAAGCAGGTGGCGGTTCTTCGACTTGTCCCGTTTATTCATTTTCATCTACTATCCTACTGTCTCTTGGAAATCAGTTCGGATTTCAAGGAATATACGAAATCCTCGCTGTTTGCAAATTTTCCGCTGGCAGTGGTTTATACATCGGTAGGTCAATGGATCACTTTGTTGTCTCTTCCAATGATGATTATTTTTTCCGGCGCCCTGATCGGCCTCACTTTCTTGATCAGGAAGAAATACGAAGTGGTGCTCTGGCGTGACTTCTTTCAGCCGGCACCTTAAGAATTCATGGAATATCAGCATGCAGGAAGTTCTTTCTCTCCCATGTGAAAAATCCGACCATTCCTGGTCGGATTCTTTTGGTTGGAGACGCTGTATCGAGCTCTTAGAGCTGTTCGTCATCGTTCCAACGGCTTAGAATAAGGCGGTTCATCGGATACTTCCATTCAATAGTGGCGTACGGGTACCGTATGAGGATTTCCTTCTCCATGAAATAGATATCCTCCCGGTCGAGTCCTTGCAGCCGTTCCGGATGATGTGCGCTGACGCTGATGTTGACGACTTCAAATGCATCTTCGGTTGCCCCCAGGTACTTTTCACCTTCGAAAACCAACCCTTTCCATGTAAGTAGAAAATTTTCCTTGGAATTTTCTTTATTGTCATGGAAGTAGAACTGTTTTTTATCTTTAGCGGTGTCTAGTTTCCTTCGTGGGTTGATGAGGAACTTGTAGGCTGTATAAAGGATGAAGGCGATAGCGACCAATAATAACAAGCGGAACAGGATGATAATCATGTGTATCGACTCCCTATATATAGCATCATAGCTACCATACGATTGTGCATGTCCTTTTGTTTCAAAAAATGATACATTTATTGAAGACAATTTTTGAGTAGAGGAGAATTTTAATGGAATGGAATCGATTGTATGACATGCAGCGAGCGTTGGATCAATATATTGAAGACCAGCACGACATTAAACAAGGGACAAAAACAGAGGAAAAAATCCTTGCCCTGCTAGTGGAAATCGGGGAACTCGCGAATGAAACCAGGTGCTTCAAATTCTGGAGTAGTAAAGGACCTAGTGAAAAAGAGGTCATCTTGGAAGAGTATGTAGACGGAATACATTTTCTGCTGTCGCTCGGCCTCGATTCAGGCTTTCATTTTGAGCCGGGTGCCTATGTTTGCCGTGAAACGGAAACCGAGGCGTTTCTTAATGTATATAAAGCGGTGGAAGAGTTTCGGGAACAGAAGGACAAACAATCCTATCACGCACTGTTCCTTGGGTATTTACAGCTGGCAGCGACCATCGGCTTGACGGAGGAAGAATGGTTTCACGCCTATCTATCAAAAAATGAAGTGAATTACCAACGTCAGGACGAAGGATATTAAAGGTATAATAGACGCAATTTTTTGTGAAATCGCTTCAAAGAGGTTATAATATGGTTGGAATGAGTAAAGGAGGATGCAGTACATATGTCTAAAAGAGATGAAACGTTGAATATGCTTAAGGATTTGACAGATGCCAAAGGTGTGCCCGGAAACGAACGTGAAGCTCGCGATGTGATGAAACGTTATATCACACCATACGCAGACGAAGTATTCACGGACAATCTTGGCAGCCTCGTTGCCAAGAAAGTCGGAAATAAAAAAGGCCCGAGTATCATGGTGGCTGGTCACTTGGATGAAGTGGGCTTTATGGTCACCCGGATTGACGATCATGGATATATCTATTTTCAGACTGTGGGAGGCTGGTGGAGTCAGGTTATGCTCGCACAACGTGTGACAATCATGACTCGTAAAGGCGATCTGACGGGGATCATCGGCTCCAAGCCGCCTCATATTCTTCCTGCAGAACAGCGTAAGAAAGCTGTTGATTTGAAGGATATGTTCATTGATATCGGTGCATCCAGCAGGGAGGAAGCAGAAGAGTTCGGTGTCAAGCCGGGGGATTCTGTTGTTCCATATTTTGAATTCACCCAAATGAAGAACGAGAAGATGCTCCTTGCTAAAGCATGGGACAACCGTATCGGATGTGCCATAGCGATTGACGTACTTAAGCAGTTGAAAGGGCAAAAGCATCCGAACATCGTCTATGGTGTCGGGACAGTTCAGGAGGAAGTAGGGCTTCGAGGCGCCCGTACTTCTGCCAATATGATCAATCCTGATATTGCTTTCGGTGTCGATGTCGGTATTGCCGGCGATACACCAGGTGTATCAGATAAAGAAGCTGCAAGTAAAATGGGAGACGGCCCACAGATCATTCTTTATGATGCCTCCATGGTTTCTCATAAAGGTTTGCGTGACTTCGTGACAGATACTGCAGACGCACACAACATCCCGTATCAATTTGACTCTATGCCCGGCGGGGGGACGGATTCCGGTTCCATTCACTTGAGCCACAACGGTGTACCTGCGTTGTCCATCACGATTGCGACACGTTATATCCATTCTCATGCTGCTATGCTCCATAGAGATGACTTCGAGAATGCTGTGCGTTTAATCGTGGAAGTGATCAAAGGATTAGATGCAGATAAAGTAAAAGACATTACCTTCCAGTAAAGGGAAGAAAGCCAACCTGATTTTCAGGTTGGCTTTCTTATTAATTCGTCTGTCTTAACCCTTGCTCAAGCGTGTCCAGAATTTCCTGTCTTTCTTGTTCATCAGACTCTCTCCAAAGCGTCTCGAAGAAAACGCCAAGGCCTGGTAACGTCTTCTCTTCGCCTTTTTGCATGGCATCATCGATCGTCGCTTCCAGCTGCTCTGCACTGTGGCCGGTCACATTGGACAGAATAGCTCTTCTCAAATCCAAATTCATCGTAACATCCTCCTTGCTTATGCGTAATATTCCACCTTAGTTTGACCAACCCGGCCTTTGCTATGTATGATAGTTGAGAAATAACATGTAAATGAGGGAATAACATGCTGACTTCGGTACAAAACACCAAAGTGAAAGAATGGAAAAAGCTGCATAAGCGTAAATATAGAAAACAGACAGGTCAATTCCTGGTGGAAGGACATCATCTGGTGGAGGAAGTCCTTGCAAGTGATTGGACAGTCCTTGAACTCATAAGACGTGAAGGAACAGACTTTACAGCACCGCCCGAAATCAAGGTGACAGAAGTAGACGCACAGGTATTTGCTGCGGTTGCGGAAACGGAAACACCACAAGGCATTGCGGCGGTTGTCGAACAAAAAACGTACGAATTCCTTCCAGCGAAAAGGACCCTCATGATTGATGCAGTCCAGGACCCGGGTAATATCGGAACGTTGATTCGAACGGCAGACGCGGCCGGGTTTGATCAGGTTTTGTTAGGAACAGGATCAGTGGATCCGTTCAACGATAAGGTCATCCGTGCAACGCAGGGATCTATTTTTCATCTTCCCATCCTGACTGGTGAACTTACAGAGTTTATGGATGAATTAAAAGCGGAAGGTGTCGAGATCTGGGCAGCGGCTCTGCAGGAAGCAAAGCCCTATAAGGATATGAAGACCCCGGATCGAGTGGCGCTGCTGGTCGGAAACGAGGGCCAGGGAATTGCAGAGCACTTACTGGAGCAGTCCGAGAAGAAAGTCTACATTCCAATTTACGGCCGGGCTGAGTCATTAAATGTAGCCGTAGCCGGTGCTGTTTTGATGTATCACCTGCAAAGCTGAACTTGCATGAACGCTCATCTTTGACTATAATATATTCAGTTGAATGAAATATGTTTAATAAGCGTAGAAAGAGCCTAGTAGGTGAATGTAAATCGTTAAGAGGGAGGGAACGCCCTGGACTGTAAGTGTTCCCAACGTGTCATTCATTGAAATTTCACTCTGGAGCTTGACCTTTAATGGTCCGGATGCCAAGTCCGTTATTGTAATCGAAGTGGGCACATAGAATGTGTCAACAAGGGTGGTACCGCGAAACAACCATACAAGTCTCGTCCCTTTTTACAGGGAGGAGGCTTTTTTATTTTTATTCATAAGGAGGAGTTGGAGTCATGAAGGAACGTTTAGAACAGTTGAAGCAGGAAGCTTTGCAGAAAGTAGATGCTGCAGAAGCTGTCCAAGGGTTGAAAGATATCCGTGTCGAGTACTTAGGTAAGAAAGGCCCGATCACAGAAGTGCTGCGAGGAATGGGGAAACTATCCAAAGAAGAACGTCCGGTCATCGGACAGCTAGCGAATGATGTCCGTGAGAACATTGCTGCGGCAATTGAAACGAAACAAACGAAACTGGAGGACGAAGCGCTTGAGAAACAGCTGGAAGAAGAGAGTATTGATGTGACGCTTCCGGGACGACCTGTCCAAGTCGGAGGTCCTCATCTGCTTACAAGCATCGTTGAAGAAATCGAGGATTTATTTATTGGGATGGGATTTGAAATTAAAGAAGGTCCAGAAGTGGAGACGGATTACTACAATTTCGAAGCCTTGAATCTTCCGAAGGGGCACCCGGCACGCGATATGCAGGATTCCTTCTATGTGACGGAAGAGCTGCTGATGCGAACCCACACTTCTCCTGTACAGGCTCGTACAATGGGGGCAAAAAACGGTAACGAACCGGTCAAAATGATCTGTCCGGGGAAAGTGTACCGTCGTGATACGGACGATGCGACACACTCTCACCAATTTACTCAGATTGAAGGACTTCTTGTCGATAAAGATGTGCGCATGAGTGACTTGAAAGGTGTCCTGAACGCATTTGCCAAGCAGATGTTCGGTTCCGACCGTGAAATCCGCCTACGTCCAAGCTTCTTCCCATTCACAGAACCCTCTGTGGAAATGGATATTTCCTGTAAAGTGTGCGGGGGTAATGGTTGTTCCGTTTGTAAAGGAACCGGCTGGATCGAAATTCTCGGAGGTGGAATGGTTCACCCGAACGTTCTGGAGATGGCTGGATACGATCCGAAAGAATATTCCGGATTTGCATTCGGTATGGGACCGGAGCGAATTGCCATGCTGAAATACGGAGTAGACGATATCCGTCACTTCTACACAAACGATATTCGATTTATTGAGCAGTATCATAAAGCATAAGGGGAGGAACTGAATCATGCTCGTATCACTAAATTGGTTACAAGAATATATTGATGTCAGCGCGTATAAGCCTGAAGAGCTGGCTGAAATTATAACGAAAACAGGAATTGAAGTGGAAAGCGTGGAGCCGGTAGCCGAAAATGTCACCGGTGTGGTTGTCGGACACGTGCAATCCTGCCTACAGCATCCGAATGCGGATAAACTTAACCTTTGTCAGGTGGATGTAGGAGAAGAAACGCTTCAAATTGTCTGCGGAGCTCCAAACATTGGAGAAGGTCAGAAAGTAGCGGTGGCTGCTCCGGGAGCTGTTCTGCCGGGTAATTTTAAAATCAAAAAAACTAAACTGCGCGGAGAAGTCTCCAATGGTATGATCTGTTCGCTTCAGGAACTTGGTGTGGATGAGAAAGACGTACCGAAGGAGTATGTGGACGGAATATTTGTGTTTCCAGAAGATGCAGAAGTGGGAGCGGACGCTGTTTCCCTTTTAAATCTCGACGATCTGATCATCGAACTCGGTTTGACTCCGAACCGGGCGGATGCAATGAGCATGGCCGGTGTTGCCTACGAGGTAGCAGCAGCCATTGACGGTGAATACCAATTAGCAGAAGAGCACGTGGAGACATCGGATGAGAAAGCATCCGACTACATTTCTGTAAAGGTAGAGGATCAGGAAGCAAACCCGTATTACGGTGCGTTTGTAATTAAGGATGTGACAGTGGGGCCTTCCCCGCTCTGGATGCGTAATCGTTTGACTGCGGCAGGCATACGTCCTATTAATAACGTTGTCGATATTACGAACTATGTCTTGATGGAATACGGGCAGCCCCTTCACGCCTTCGATTATGATCGTTTCGGATCGAAAGAAATCGTGACTCGTCGTGCAGAAGAAGGAGAAACGATAGAAACGCTGGATGGCCAGGAGCGCGAATTGAGTGCCGGCCACCTTGTCATTACGAATGGATCCAAGCCGCATGCCATCGCAGGAGTCATGGGTGGTGCGCATTCCGAGGTCCAGGATGATACAACGACGATTCTTTTGGAGGCCGCCTACTTCGCTCCGGCTGTTGTGCGTCAGGCATCCAAAGATCACGGATTAAGAAGCGAGTCCAGCAGCCGTTTCGAGAAAGGTGTCGATCCCAACCGCGTGGAACGTGCAGGGAAACGTGCATGTGAACTTCTTGCCGAATATGCTGGGGGGACGGTACTGGACGGAGTGGTCCGTTTTGATGAACTCGACAAATCCGAGAAACAAGTAACCATAGAAACAGATCGTATCAACGCCCGTTTAGGTACGGAAATATCCGCCGGGGAAATCGCAGACATTCTTCGCCGTCTTCAATTCGGCTACGAGCAGAAAGAGGAAGTATTTACAATCTCTGTTCCTACAAGACGAGGAGACATCACGTCCTTCGAGGATATTCTTGAGGAAGTTGCTCGTATTTATGGTTATGACAACCTTCCGTACACGCTGCCGCAAGGCGCATCTCAGGCAGGCGGATTGACAACTCGTCAAGCGCTTAAACGTAAAGTGAAAGCGTACCTGCAAGGTGCCGGTCTGCATGAGACGATCACGTACTCCCTGACACATAAGAATAAAGTGCATCAATTGGTAAGTCCGGAGATTAAGGCAAAGGCGAAGGGTTCCGTAGACCTGGCTATGCCGATGAGTGAAGATCATGGATCCCTGCGTTTAAGTCTGCTTCCGGAATTACTGGAGTCTCTTTCCTACAACGTAGCGAGAAAACAGGAAAATATTGCTTACTATGAAGTCGGGACAGTGTTTGTTACTGAGGAAGAGAAAGTGACGAAACAGCCGGATGAAGTGCTCCGCGCTTCCGGAGCTTTGACAGGCCAATGGCTGGTTCATCCATGGCAGCAGGAAAAGAAAGCGGCCGACTTCTTTGTTGCAAAAGGAATGGTGGAAGGGTTGAGCAATCTGCTGGGTATATCTTTCACTTATGAAAAAGCAAAACTTGAGGATCTCCACCCAGGGAGAACCGCTGTCATCCGCTGTGGTGGGAATACTGTCGGTTTCATAGGACAAATTCATCCGAAGCTCCAAAAAGAGCTTGGATTAAAAGAGACGTTCGTCTTCGATATTAACTTAGAGGCACTGTTTGAGCAGTATGAAAAAGAAGAGACGTTCCGTGCTATTCCAAGACATCCGTCAGTATCAAGGGATATTGCTCTCGTCGTGGACGAAGAAGTGTTTGCCGGTGACATACAAGCTACCATTGAGCAGGCGGGATATCCTCTCGTTCAGAATGTTCAAGTATTTGACGTATATCAGGGAGAACACCTGGAAGAAGGGAAGAAATCACTTGCCTTCAATCTGCTTTACCTTGATCCAGTCCGTACGTTGAAGGACGAGGAAGTAGAAACAGCACACGAGAAGATCCTTGCTGCTGTAAAAGATCAGCATCAGGCTGAACTGCGTGGATAATATAATAGAAGAAAAGAGGAACCTCCTTTCCGGAGGTTCCTCTTTTAATTTATGGACGGACTAGTTTTTTCGCTTTCTGCGTGTTGGCGAAGTGCACCTTCGCTAATTCTTCCAGCTTTTCTTCTCCATAAGCCTCGATAACGGCCGCGGCGGCCTGATCGACTTTGGAAGAAGCTCCTTTCGGTATCGGTAGACCGGTATCGAATTCTAAAGTGTTCATTGCTTTAACGAATGCGGACCTTGCAAGGATCGATGCCGCTGCAACGGCGATGGAATAGCTTTCTGCTTTCGTCATGAAATAAACATTATCCTGAAGCGTAAAGTTCTCACTCTTCAAATGCTTTTGGTACACATGCGGCTCAGAAAACTGGTCGATAAGAATTCCATGCGGCCTTACCGGTGCTATTTTTTTCAGGAGCTTGTCCAGAGCCTGGTGGTGAAGCATGGTTTTCATTTTGCCCTGACTCCAACCTCTTCGCTGCCATTGATTATACCGTTTGTTTGGTAGTCGCAGAAGACTGTAGGGAATCTTCATCTGGACGATGTCTTTGGCCAGTTCAGTAATCTGTGGATCGGATAAGTGTTTGGAGTCCTTTACTCCAATCGCCTTCAGTTGTGGAACCTGCTCTGCTGTGACATAGGCAGCTGCTACGGTGATCGGTCCGAAATAATCGCCGGTACCCGCTTCGTCCGATCCGATATGGGAACTGGTGAAGAGGCTTTCTTCCGGGTGATACGCATGTCTGCCTGCCCCGGCTTTTTTGGAAGGTGCACTTGAGGTAATGGGAGATCCCCACTTGGAAGCTTCCTCCTCAGGTCTGCTTCCCTGGAATAATACTTTTCCTGATCGATAAGCGGTGATGGTGCATGCGCTTGTTTTAGCAGCAAAAACGGCATTGGCAGGTGTCGCTTTCTTCTGGCTTCTATAATGAGCTTTCATCTCTTCTATTTTGGTAGAGGTTACTTTTAGTACGACTTGGGGCATAAGGCATTCCTTTCTGTTACTTCTAGGATAGGAACAGTATAGCAAAGGGATTGGAAAAAGAGAACATTTGTGAAAAACATGTATATTGGTTTCCTAATTGTCAGCCTTCATGTTAATATAAAGTTTAGGATTGAGAGAAACTAGGGGGTATGAATGTGTCGCAGTCAGACCAAGAGAAAAAAAGAATTACAGTGGAGATCAACAGGAGATCTTACACTATAGTTGGTCATGAAGAGCCCCATCATATCCGTATGGTATCTAGTCTTGTGGACCAGAAAATGCGTGAAATCCATGAAGCAAACCCTAGTCTAGATACAGCAAAGCTGGCCGTTTTGACCGCTGTCAACACAATGAATGAGTATATAAAGCTGAAAGATGAGTGTACAGAACTCATGAACTATATTGATAAGATAGAGGAAGAGAAGGACAATGATTGATTTACTTATACTATTTCTATTGCTGATCGGAGTCATAACCGGGCTCAAGAGAGGCTTCATATTGCAATTATTTCATTTAATCGGTTTTGTGGTAGCTTTCGTTGTTGCTGTCATTTACTATGATGACCTTGCGCCTAAGCTGACACTATGGGTTCCTTATCCGGAACTGCCGGCGGACTCTTCATGGGCCGTGTTTTTGAACGATCTTCCCCTTGAACAGGCATTTTACAATGCGATAGCCTTTGCCATCCTATTCTTCGGAGCAAAGATTATTCTTCATATTATCGCTTCCATGCTGGACTTCGTCTCCGAACTTCCGATATTGAGTTCCATTAATACGTTATTAGGCGGAATCCTCGGTTTTGTCGAGAACTACGTGATTCTTTTCATTGTATTGTATATAGCCGCACTCGTTCCCGCAGCAGGTGTCCAGAACGCGTTGGACAGCTCGATACTTGGGCAGCTGATTATAGAACATACACCAGTGTTTTCCGATCAGTTGAAAACACTGTGGATCGACCGTGTAGCCGGCTGATGAGACGTGTTTAGAGGAGATGCAGGTGGAGCCGCTATGATTTCGATCATGGCGGTTTTTTTATTCAGAAATAAAGATTATAGGAACAAGGAGTGGTTGGAATGGCCGTCGATAAGAAGCAAGTCATCAAATTACTGGAGACGATTGCCGTCTATCTGGAACTGAAAGGGGAGAACCCTTTCAAGATTTCCGCTTACCGTAAAGCCGCTCAGGCATTAGAGCGCGATGATCGCTCTTTAAGTGAAATAGATGATTTTACGAAAATGAAAGGGATCGGGAAAGGCACAGCTGCCGTTATTGATGAGTATGTGGCGGCTGAAACCTCGGAAACGCTGCAGCAGCTTCAGGCGGAAGTGCCGGCAGGCCTTGTCCCTCTTTTAAACCTACAGGGACTCGGTGGAAAGAAACTGGCCAAGCTCTATCAACAATTGGGCGTAACGGATGCAGAATCTCTGAAGGAAGCGTTGGAAAGCGGAAAGGTGGAGGCATTGGAAGGCTTCGGTAAGAAATCTGCCGAGAAGATGCTGAAGGCATTAGAAGACGCTCATTCCCGACCTGAGCGTCTCCCTGTTGCCGTCATGCTGCCGCTGGCTGAGAAAATTGAAGCATTTCTTGCGAGTGCAAATACTTTCCATCGTTATTCCAGAGCAGGGAGCCTCAGGAGGATGAGAGAGACGATTAAGGATCTTGATTTTATCATCGCTTCTGAAGACCCTGCAGCTACGAGAGACGAGCTTCTCGCTTATCCGGACATCAAAGAAGTTATCGCTTCCGGCGAAACGAAAGTATCGATTGTCGTCCATGAAGGATATGACATCGGCATCGATTTCCGCATTGTTGCTCCTGATGAATTCGTTACGACCCTGCATCATTTTACAGGGTCGAAGGATCATAATGTGGCCATGAGACAGCTCGCCAAAACAAGGAACGAAAAGATCAGTGAATATGGCATAGAGAATGCTGAAAGCGGGGAAATCCAAACGTTCGAAAGCGAAGAAGAGTTCTTCCGTCACTTTGGTCTTCATTTCATACCGCCGGAAGTCAGAGAGAATTACGGAGAAGTAGAGCGCTTTAAAGAGCCCGTTGATCTTATTGAGTTATCCGATATCCGTGGGGATCTCCATATGCACTCGACTTGGAGCGATGGTGCTCAATCGATCAAAGAGATGGCCGAAAAGGCCCGTTCCAAAGGATACGAGTATATTTCCATCACCGATCACTCCAAGTATTTGAAAGTAGCCAACGGCCTTGATGAGGAAAGACTGAGGCTGCAGAGGGAAGAAATAAATAAGATCAATGCCGAAATGGAAGACTTTCATATTTTTGCAGGAGTAGAGATGGATATCCTTCCCGATGGTAGCCTGGATTTCCCGGATGAGTTTTTGCAGGAAATGGATTTCGTCATCGCTTCCATTCACTCCAGCTTTTCTCAATCGGCAGATGACATTATGAAACGGATGTGGGCAGCGCTTGAGAACCCTAACGTTCATATGATTGCCCACCCGACAGGCAGGCTGATCGGCCGGCGGGATGGGTATGCTGTAGATTTGGATGCATTGATTAAAGGCGCGGTGGAGACCGGAACCATTCTTGAGTTAAATGCTAATCCGAACCGGCTTGATTTAAGCTGGGAGTGGTTGATGAAAGCGCAGGAAGCAGGTGCGAGTATTGCCATCAACACGGATGCCCACAGCTATCCGATGCTGGATCATATGAGGATCGGGGTAGGTGCGGCGCGTAAGGGCTGGCTCAGGAAGGATACAGTAATGAATACATGGACGAAACAACAGTTGATGGATAAATGGAACATCCATCAGTAGCAATAAAGGAGACGGTAATGCATGAATGAACGAATTCTCCGTACACTGGAATTCAAAAAAATTATTGATCAATTGAGCGGTAAAGCGGCTTCCTCGCTTGGAAAAGAGAAGACTGCCGCTCTTAAACCCTCTTCCGATTTGGGAGAGGTGCTGGTGAAGCAGCAGGAAACAGATGAAGCGGCACAGGTCCTGCGCTTGAAAGGACATATTCCTTTAGGGGGAATTTTTGATATTAAACCGAGTTTGAAACGGACCACGATCGGTGGGATACTCAGCGCCACCGAGTGCTTGGATATTGCCAGTACCATTTACGGCGGTCGTCAGCTCAAACGCTTCGTAGAAGAAATGGAAGAACCGGAAATGCCGATCCTTCGGGAAATGGTCCTAGGTATTGACCCGATGAAAGAATTGGAAGATGAGATCAGACACTGCATTGATGAAAATGGAAAGGTGATGGACGGAGCTTCGGATAAACTCCGTACCATTCGTTCTAAAATCCGTACGAATGAAAGCCGCGTACGGGAGAGAATGGAGTCTTTCACCAGGTCTAAGTCCAAAATGTTGTCCGATTCCATCATTACCATCCGAAATGAACGCTATGTCCTGCCCGTAAAGCAGGAATATAGAGGATCGATAGGTGGTATTGTACACGACCAGTCTTCATCAGGAGCCACCTTGTTCATTGAACCCCAGACGGTAGTCGATTTGAACAATCAGCTCCAGGAAGCACGGGTACAGGAAAAGAATGAAGTGGAACGCATCTTGAAAGAGTTGTCCCAGACCATCGCGGAGTACAATAGTCCACTCTATGAAAACGTGACAATCCTTGGGGATATCGACTTTATGTTCGCCCGGGCTAAACTCGGTGCAAGTATGAAAGCGTCCATGCCAAAAATGAACGATAAGGGCATCATTAAGATGAAACAGGCCCGACACCCGCTCATTCCAGCCGAAGAAGTCGTTCCGAACGATGTAGAACTTGGAGAGGATTATACGTCCATCGTCATCACAGGACCAAACACCGGTGGTAAAACCGTAACGCTTAAACTGGTCGGATTATTTACCTTGATGGCTCAATCCGGTTTACAGGTGCCGGCTTTGGATGGCTGTGAGCTGGCTGTGTTTGATGAAGTGTTCGCTGACATTGGGGATGAACAGTCCATAGAACAAAGTCTATCCACCTTTTCTTCCCACATGACGAATATTGTTGACATCCTGAATCGTGTCGACCACCGTTCGCTCGTTCTGTTTGACGAGCTGGGTGCGGGGACGGACCCTCAGGAAGGTGCCGCTCTTGCCATGTCCATTTTGGATGAAGTCGTAAGAAGAGATGCCCGGGTTATTGCAACGACCCACTACCCGGAATTGAAAGCATATGGTTATAATCGCCCTGGTGTCATCAATGCATCCGTAGAATTTGACATTCAAACATTGAAACCGACGTACCGTCTTTTGATCGGCGTCCCGGGGCGCAGTAATGCATTTGAGATTTCCAGAAGACTCGGACTGGATGAATCCATCATCGATGATGCCAAGGGGCATGTCGGTGTCGATTCTCAGAGCGTCGAGAACATGATTGCCTCCTTGGAAGAATCCAAACGGGGAGCAGAAAAAGATTACGAAGAAGCAGAGCAGATGCTGGAGGAAGCAGAGAAGCTTCGTAACGAGCTTCAGGTTAAGTGGAACCAGTTTGAACAACAACGGGAGAAGCTTTATGAGAAAGCCGAAGCGAAGGCGGAGAAGGCGATTAGGAAGGCGAAAGAAGAAGCCGAGGAAATCGTTAGTGTAATCCGCAACATGAAGTCCCAGGCAGGTATGAAAGAACATGAATGGATTGAAGCCCGCAAGATGTTCGAAGAGGCACAACCGGAACTTACAAGCAAGAAACCTAAGGCACAGCCTGCCAAGCCTAAGCAGACGCAGAAGGAATTACAGCCTGGGGATGAAGTCAAACTTCTTACCCTCAACCAACAAGGTACCATCGTTGAAAAGACAGGCAAGAATGAGTATCAGGTACAAGTAGGCGTTATGAAGGTAAAAGCAAAACAAAAAGACTTGGAATTCGTCAAAGCCAAAGAACCGTATAAAGAAAAACCGATGGCAACGGTCAAAGGGAAGAGCTTCCATGTGAAAGCGGAACTCGATTTGCGCGGGGAAAGGTATGAAGATGCTCTTAATCGTCTGGAGAAGTATATCGACGACGCGCTTCTCGCCGGATATCCGACGGTGTCCATTATTCACGGAAAAGGAACAGGGGCGCTGCGTACCGGTGTTCAGAATTTCGCAAAGAACCATCGTAGTATTTCCGGACACCGTGCCGGAGGCATGAACGAAGGAGGCAGCGGGGTCACCGTCTTGGAGCTCCGTTAAACTTCAGTAGAGAAAGGAGCAGGAAGAATGGATGGTTTTTGGGAAATTACGCTTGTGGAAACCGCAGCCAGATACAGCGTCGTCGTTCTCTGTCTGGTCGTTTCCATGGCGGTATTCGAAGCAGTAACATCCTATAATAATTGGAAAGAGATAAAAAAGGGGAATATGGCCGTGGCAATGGCTACAGGGGGTAAGATATTCGGAGTGGCGAATATCTTCCGCTTCTCCATCCAGCATAATGACTCCTTGCTGATGACGATGGGGTGGGGCCTTTACGGCTTCGTTCTTCTGTTATTCGGCTACTTCATCTTTGAGTTTCTCACTCCCTCTTTTAAAATCGATCGGGAAATTGAAGAGGATAACCGTGCGGTAGGATTTATCTCCCTTGTCATTTCTGTCGGACTTTCCTACGTCATTGGTGCGAATATCATTTAAGGGGGAAGCCATGGAAACGCTGGCGAGAATATTGTTGGTCGTAGCTGCATTATTTTTACTTATTGGTGTCCTTTTCTTCATCTTATGAAAGCTCTTCTTAACAGAAGAGCTTTTTTTACAGTTTTGTGCGAAAAATGTCGTTTGAAATATTTTCAAAATTAGAAATTATATTTCAAATGTCCCGGTTGAATAGTTATAATGGAGTAGAAGACCTAAATAAGGGAGGCATTTACGTATGACAACCTTTCAGCGTCCTTGGCATCAATATTATCCGCCGGAGGTCCCTGTCCAAATCGATTACGATAAGCGTCCGATCCACGATTATTTGAAAGAAAGCGCCGAACGTCACGGAGAAAAGAAAGCGCTTTATTTTATGGGGAAGGAAATGACGTATCAGGAAGTCTACGAACAGGCTGTCACCGTGGCCGGGTATCTCCAATATCTTGGTTTGGAGAAGGGGGATAGGGTTTCGATCATGCTCCCCAACTGTCCACAGTCGGTCATATCTTACTATGCGGTACTGATGGCAGGAGGAATTGTAGTACAGACAAACCCGCTGTATATGGAAAGAGAGCTGGAATATCAATTGAAGGATTCCGGGGCGAAAATGATCATCTGCCTCGATATTCTGTACCCTAAAGCCGCAAATGTAAAAGCGGAGACTTCGCTGGAACATATCCTTGTGACCGGTATAAAGGATTATCTCCCCTTCCCGAAAAATAAAATCTATCCGTTCATCCAAAAGCGGCAGTATCAAGTATTGGTAAAGCCGGAGCAGTCGATGGATACTCATTTGTGGCCCGGCGTGCTGAAGAAGAACCATTCCTTCAAAGCGGTGGACGTGGATGCCGTGGAAGATTTGGCGCTGCTGCAGTACACAGGAGGAACGACAGGGTTTCCGAAAGGTGTCATGCTCACCCATTACAATTTGGTAGTTAATACTCAAATGGCACAGAAATGGCTGTATAAATGTGAAGAAGGGAAAGAGTCTGTTCTTGCAATACTTCCTTTTTTTCATGTGTACGGGATGACCTCTGTCATGAACCTTTCTGTCATGATGGCTAATGAAATCATTCTGATGCCGAAGTTTGAAGCAGAAGACGTGCTGAAAGTGATTGAAAAAAGAAAGCCTACTTTATTCCCCGGAGCGCCTACTATCTATATCGCTCTTCTCAATCATCCGAATCTGCAGAAATATGATCTTTCTTCTATTGAAGCGTGTATCAGCGGGTCTGCGCCGCTTCCAGTGGAAGTACAGGAACGTTTCGAGGCGGTTACCGGAGGTAAGCTTGTCGAAGGGTATGGTTTGACGGAAACGTCACCGACGACACACTCCAACTTGATTTGGGGCAAACGGGTGAGTGGAAGTGTAGGAATCCCTTGGCCGGATACAGATGCCAAAATTATTCAAATGGAGTCTGATGTGGAAGCTCCTTTTGGTGAAATAGGAGAAATCGCCGTCAAAGGACCGCAGGTGATGAAAGGGTACTGGAATAAGCCGGAGGAAACAGCTCAGGTGTTGAGCGAGGACGGTTGGTTCCGGACAGGTGACATGGGGTACATGAACGAGGACGGATATTTCTACATTGTTGATCGGAAAAAGGATATGATCATTGCCGGAGGTTATAACATCTATCCAAGAGAAGTCGAAGAGGTACTTTATGAGCATTCGGAGATTCAGGAGGCAGTCGTTGTCGGTGTGCCGGACCCTTACAGAGGAGAGACGGTCAAAGCTTTTATCGTGAAAAAACAAGGAAGCGACATCACGGAAGAAGAATTAAATGAATACTGCAGAAAAAATATTGCCGCTTATAAAGTACCGAGGCTCTATGAATTCCGGGAGGAACTTCCCAAGACGGCTGTAGGTAAAATACTGAGGCGGTCGTTAGTGGAAGAGGAGCGGCAGAAATATGAGGATGCAGAGAGCATCCAGTAAATTTCTCGAAGAAAGTTGACAGAATATTCTCCTGTATGTAGAATAATAGATGAATGATGATTCATTCATTTTCAGTGAAGATGGGCAGGAGATATTCATGAAGAAAGACAAACCAAAGTTCAAACAAATTATAGATGCAGCAGTCGAAGTCATTGCTGAAAATGGCTACCATTCCTCACAGGTATCAAAGATAGCCAAAAAAGCAGGAGTGGCAGATGGAACCATCTATCTTTATTTCAAAAACAAAGAGGATATTCTCGTTTCTTTGTTTCAGGAAAAGATGGGGCAATTCATCGAAAGGATCGAGCAGGAAACAACCTCGAAGCAGTCAGCGGAAGAGAAGCTCTTAACGTTGATCGAAACACATTATGAGCAGCTGGCAGCGGACCACCATCTTGCGGTCGTCACACAATTGGAGTTGAGACAATCCAACAAAGACCTGCGGTTGAAGATCAACCAGGTATTGAAAAGATATTTGGATGTCATCGATCAGATCGTGGAAGAAGGTGTAGAGGAAAAGCTGTTCCGGAGCGATTTGGACCGCCGTCTCGTTCGTCAGATGATTTTCGGAACGATGGATGAGACGGTGACAAATTGGGTAATGAACGAGCAGCGCTATAACATAGCAGACCAGGCGGAAGAAGTCCATAGCTTGATCATTCGTGGGTTGACCCGTAATCATTCATCATAAAGGAGCGAATCGCTTTGTCCACACTGGCATGTAAAGTCAAAGGTAATGTTGCGGAGGTCACTATAGAAAGTCCCCCTGCGAACGCCTTATCATCCGCAATTTTAAAGGATTTAGAACAACAGTTGAACGAAATAGAAGCAGACAAATCCGTAAAAGCAATCCTCTTGAAAGGGGAAGGGAAGTTCTTCTCAGCGGGCGCGGATATTAAAGAATTCACCTCTTTACAGGGGGCGTCCGACTATGAGGCGCTTGCCGGCAGAGGACAGCAGCTCTTCGACCGGATTGAGAAGTTCCACATTCCAGTCATCGCCGTCATTCACGGGGCTGCCTTGGGAGGCGGGCTTGAACTTGCCATGGCTTGTCACATCCGGGTCGTTTCTTCGGATGCCAAGCTTGGTCTTCCTGAAATGAATCTCGGGATTCTGCCCGGTTTCGCAGGGACGCAGCGTCTTCCGCGTTATGTAGGAGTGGCAAAGGCTTATGAAATGATACTTACAGGGACCCCGATTTCGGGGGAGGATGCTGTCCGGCTTGGTCTCGCCAACCACAGCTATCCTGTAGAAGAGCTGCACGCACAGGCTGAAAAGCTTGCTGCGAAGATAGCTGCTAAGAGCGGCCCCGGCATCCATCAGGTCATGAAGTTGATTCCTTATGCCCACACCTCCCGTTTGGAAGAAGGCGTAAGGGCAGAAGCAGAGGCATTCGGTGCCGTGTTCGGCAATGAGGACGCCAAAGAGGGAATTCAAGCGTTTATCGAAAAACGGAACCCTGCGTTCCGAGATCAATAGTACTGGAGGGTATGAAGGATGAATATTTACGTGTTGTTGAAGAGGACGTTTGATACGGAAGAGAAAATAGCAGTTAAAAACGGAGCCATCCAGGAGGACGGTGCGGAATTTATCATCAACCCCTATGATGAGTATGCCGTTGAGGAAGCGATCACCCTCCGCGACGCTCACGGGGGAGAAGTGACGGTCGTGACGATCGGGGAAGAAGAGTCCGAGAAACAGCTTCGTACAGCACTTGCAATGGGAGCGGATAAAGCTGTATTGATCAATACGGAGGATGATCTGGAAGACGGGGATGCTTTTACGACCGTGAAGATATTAGAAGCCTTCTTTGAAGATAAAAACGTGGATATCATCTTAGGTGGAAATGTTGCGATCGATGAAGCCAGTGGGCAAGTCGGTCCCCGCTTAGCGGAAAGACTGGATATCCCTTGTGTAACGACGATTACAAATATAGAAATCGATGGCACGACGGTCCAAATCGAACGCGATGTTGAGGGAGATGTGGAAAAAGTCGAAACGTCTCTGCCACTTCTTGTCACCTGTCAGCAAGGGCTTAACGAACCTCGTTATCCCTCTCTCCCGGGTATTATGAAGGCCAAGAAAAAACCACTCGAGGAACTGGAGTTGGATGACTTGGATCTGGAAGAAGACGATGTAGAGGCGAAAACAAAGACGGTGGAAATATACCTTCCTCCTGAGAAAGAAGCAGGTAAAGTTCTTGAAGGTGAAGTGGATGAACAGGTGAAAGAACTTGTTTCCTTACTGAAAACAGAAGCGAAAGTACTGTAAATAGAGAAGGGAGAGGAGAATGGTTATGAGTAAGAAGGTACTGGTAATCGGAGAAGCAAGAGAAGGAAGCCTGCGTAATGTCACGTTCGAAGCGATCGCGGCTGCTCATTTGATCAGCGACGGTGGAGAAGTCGTCGGAGTTTTGTGCGGTGATGGTAACCTCGAAGCGATGGGACAGGAAATGGTTTATCATGGTGCAGCGAGGGTCATCACTATTTCAAACCCAGAATTGAAAACGTATACATCTGACGGGCACGGTCAGGCAGTCCATCAAGTCATTCAGGATGAATCGCCAGACGGGATCGTCCTTGGTCATACGGCAGTAGGAAAAGACCTTGCGCCGAAACTGGCAAGCAAACTGGGTTCCGGTCTTGTATCTGATGCGACGGAGGTCGTCGTGGAAGGTGGAGAAACGATTTTCACCCGTCCCATCTATTCCGGAAAAGCTTTTGAAAAGAAAAAAATCACGGAGGGTCTCATTTTTGCAACGATCCGTCCTAACAACATACCAGCTCTGACCCGTGACGATTCTCTGACCGGGGACGTCTCCACGAAAGATGTAGAGATCTCTAACATTCGTACAATCATTAAAGATGTTATTCGCAAATCTTCAGACGGTGTCGATCTATCAGAGGCGAAAGTGATTGTGGCCGGAGGCAGAGGCGTGAAGAGTGCGGAAGGATTTGAACCATTAGAGAAGCTTGCAGAAGTCCTTGGCGGGACAGTGGGAGCTTCCCGTGGAGCGTGTGATGCAGGATACTGTGATTACTCCCTCCAAATCGGTCAGACCGGAAAAGTCGTTACGCCTGATTTGTACATTGCCTGCGGAATTTCAGGAGCGATCCAGCACCTTGCCGGTATGTCGAACTCTAAAATCATAGTCGCAATCAACAAAGATCCGGAAGCGAATATTTTCAACGTCGCGGATTACGGGATTGTCGGAGATCTTTTTGATGTCGTACCAAAATTGATTGAAGAAGTGAAACAAATAAAAGTGAATGCATAAGCTGAACTTAGAAGCCGAAGCCAAATATTTGGCTTCGGCTTTCATACATGTTTAAATAAGGTATAAACAAATTGTTAGTCACTAAAAATAGATAGTGATATACTCTAAACAGACTTAAAAGGTCGAGGAGGAATTATTGTATGGCAATTGTAAAAGCAACTGACCAAAACTTCACCGAAGAAACAAGTCAAGGACTTGTTCTTGCAGACTTCTGGGCACCATGGTGCGGTCCATGTAAAATGATCGCTCCTGTCCTTGAAGAATTGGACGCTGAAATGAGCGACAAAGTGAAAATCGTCAAACTTGACGTGGATGAAAACCAAGAAACAGCCGGCAAATTCGGTGTTATGAGTATTCCGACACTGCTTCTGTTCAAAGACGGTCAAGTCGTTGATCAAGTAATCGGATTCCAACCTAAGGAAGCTCTAGCTGAATTGGTTTCGAAACACGCATAAGGGGATACCATTCCTTTCAAGCCGCGCTGCTCAGCAGCGCGGCTTTTAACATGCATAATTTCCTGCCATTGTGGTATTTTCAATATATAACTTCTTGAAGGGATGGGGTGAACGTGTATGAATTCAATTATTAAAGAGAAACTGGCCGTTCTGCCCGACCAACCCGGCTGCTATTTGATGAAAGATAAGAACGATACCGTTATTTATGTGGGGAAATCCAAAGTTTTAAAAAACCGCGTACGCTCTTATTTTACCGGCGCTCATGACGGGAAGACCCAGAGGCTGGTGCGGGAAATTGTAAACTTTGAGTATATTGTAACGACTTCTGAAATTGAAGCCCTAATTCTCGAGATGAACTTAATTAAGAAGTACGACCCCAAGTACAATGTCCTGTTGAAGGATGATAAAACCTATCCATACTTGAAAGTAACAGGAGAACGTCATCCTCGCCTCATTGTCACGAGAAACGTGAAGAAGGATAAAGGGAAGTATTTCGGACCGTACCCGAACGTTATTGCCGCTCGTGAAACGAAGAAGCTTCTTGATCGACTGTATCCTCTTAGGAAGTGCAATACGATGCCGGACCGTGTTTGTTTGTATTACCACATGCATCAGTGTCTCGGCCCCTGTGAATTTCCTGTTTCCAAGGAAACAAATGAAGACATCGTACAGAGCATCACCTCTTTCCTGAGCGGAGGACATAAAGAGATCAAGAAAGACCTGAAGAACAAGATGCTTCAGGCTTCGGAAGCGCTGGACTTTGAGCGTGCGAAGGAGTTAAGGGATCAAATCGAACATATTGAATCGGTCATGGAACAGCAGAAAATGACGATGAACGATCAAGTAGACAGAGACATTTTTGGTTATGCTGTGGATAAAGGATGGATGTGTGTTCAGGTATTCTTCGTACGTCAAGGGAAGCTTATTGAAAGAGACGTCGCTCTTTTTCCATTTTTTGACGACCCGGAAGAGACGTTCCTCAGCTATATCGGACGATTTTATCTCCATCAAAATCATCCGTATCCGAAGCAGGTGTTGGTCCCTGTGGCTACGGATGTGAATGTTCTGGAAGGAGCGTTGGATACGAAAGTCCATATTCCGATGCGGGGGCGTAAGAAGGAACTGGTGGAACTCGCCAGGAAGAACGCCCAGATTTCTTTAGAGGAGAAGTTCGCCTTGATTGAGCGTGATGAAGAGCGGACAATTAAAGCCGTGGAGTCGTTGGGCAGCCATCTGCATATCGAAACGCCGCACCGGATAGAAGCTTTCGATAACTCGAACATCCAAGGAGCGGATCCGGTGTCTGCGATGGTCGTATTTATTGATGGAAAGCCGAATAAGAAGGAATACAGAAAGTATAAGGTAAGAGACGTAAAAGGGCCGGATGATTATGAGACCATGCGGGAGGTCATTCGAAGAAGATATACGCGGGTTCTTAAAGAGAATCTCCCTCTCCCGGATCTTATTGTTGTGGACGGCGGGAAAGGGCAGATGACAGCGGCTCTTGACGTCCTGGAGAATGAGCTGGGTCTTGACGTCCCGCTCTGCGGGTTGGCGAAGGACGATAAACACAAGACGAGTGAACTTCTTTATGGAGAACCGCCTGTCCCGATAGATCTTGACCGGAAATCGCAGGAGTTTTACCTTGTCCAAAGAATTCAGGATGAAGTGCACCGTTTTGCTATTTCTTTTCACCGCCAGCTGCGCGGAAAAGGAGCGATCCAGTCGGAATTGGACAGCATCCCCGGCGTAGGGGAAAAACGCAGACGGCTTCTGCTCCGTCATTTTAAATCTATACAGGCCATTAAAGAAGCGGACCCGACTGAAATTACGAAGCTCGGTGTACCCGAACCGGTCGCGCAGACGATTCTTGACCATTTAAATGAAGAAGAACCAGCTGAATGACAGCTGGTTCTTCTTTTTATGGTCGGAGTTAAGTACCTTCAGCCTTTCAGCGCCTTTATTTCCACCAAATTTTGTTTTTTATCCAATTCTTCAAAACACTCGTATGTATCGCCTGCGATCGCTTGGATCATTTCTGATAAGAAGCCGCACTCCAAACGAAAGTCGACGGGGAACAGCTTTTGATGAAGGCGCTTCTCAATGATGTGGCCCTTCAAATGAAACAGCATTTCTTTCTTCTTATCGTGAATGAGAACAAGTTCTCCCCATCCCATGTACTGGAAAAATTCATAAAGTTCATCAAAGGTTTCCATTTCTGTTTGTCTTGCCATGTTTTTACCCATGTAGTAGAGAAGGTAAGGGGCGTCTTTCCCTAAGAAATCCGGTAAGGTGTAGTACCGCATCAGGTCGAATCCGGCCCCTGTGCCTACAAGCGATGAAATGTTGCTCGTTGTTAACTTCGTAGATTCTTTCAAAACGCTCATTCCTTTCTACCCTCATTATCACTCGAAACGAAAAAGTCCGCAATATCCTTTCTGTATTTTTACGGGGGCGATGGCAAAAAAGTGAACAAAAAGAAGGGATATGAAGGGAATAGGAAATAAATGTGTTTTTTTGAGCAATATATGGATTAGCTTTCTTGACGCTAATAAAGGATAGAAGTACAATGAACTTGTCACAAATTGCACATTGGTCAGACAACTTGGGAATTTGGGGCTTTTCCTATTATTTTTTTAAGCGTTATTAAAGCGCTTAACTGTCTGAATAATGTTCATTTTCAATCAGTTATCATCTGAGGGGGGTAAATATGGCGGGAACACGCGGATACGTCAATCGAAGACTGCATTCACTGCTAGGAGTAGTACCGATCGGGATCTTTTTGATCCAACACTTGACTGTGAACTATTTTGCAACACGTGGTCCAGAAGCATTCAACGCGGCGGCTCACTTTATGGAGAGTCTGCCATATCGTTATGTACTGGAGATTTTCATTATCTTTTTACCACTACTTTTCCACTCTATTTATGGGGTGTATATTGCATTCACAGCTACGAGTAACATCTCCAATTTCAGTTATTTCAGAAACTGGATGTTCATCTTTCAGCGGATTACAGGAATTATTACGCTCATTTTCATTGCGTGGCACGTATGGGAAACAAGAATTGCCATCGGCTTTGGCTGGGCGGATCTGAACTATCAACTGATGGAGAGTATCCTTACTGAACCGTTCTTCTTCTGGTTCTACATAGTAGGGGTGGTTTCAACTACTTTCCACTTCTCTAACGGTCTATGGTCCTTCTTTGTCAGCTGGGGAATCACTGTTTCTCCACGCTCTCAAAAGATCATGACTTATGTAAGCATCATCGTCTTCCTGGCGATTTCTTACGTAGGTGTACGTACACTGATTCAATTCGCATACGGAATATAATAGATTTATAGAAACATAACTTTGATCGATTTATAGTATTCAAGGGAGTGAGCTTCAATCATGACTAATAAAAATATTGTTGTTGTCGGTGGAGGACTTGCCGGCCTAATGGCAACAATTAAAGCAGCTGAACAAGGGGTTCACGTGGATTTGCTCTCGATCGTTCCTGTTAAACGTTCTCACTCTGTCTGTGCCCAGGGCGGTATCAACGGGGCGGTTAACACAAAAGGAGAAGGGGACTCTCCTTGGGAACACTTTGACGATACGGTTTACGGAGGGGACTTCCTTGCCAACCAACCGCCTGTTAAGGCTATGTGTGAAGCGGCGCCTGGGATCATCCACCTGCTCGATCGTATGGGTGTCATGTTCAACCGTACACCGGAAGGACTGCTTGATTTCCGCCGCTTCGGGGGAACACAGCACCACCGTACAGCGTTCGCCGGTGCAACAACGGGGCAGCAGCTGTTATATGCGTTGGATGAACAAGTCCGTAGACACGAAGTAAACGGCCTTGTAACAAAATATGAGAATTGGGAATTTCTTTCCGCCATTATCGATGATTCGGGTGTCGGCAGAGGTGTCATCGGTCAAAACCTCAGCTCCCATGAAATAAAGGCGTTTCCTTCTGATGCTGTCATCATGGCTACCGGAGGTCCTGGAATCATTTTCGGTAAATCGACGAACTCTGTCATTAATACTGGTTCAGCTGCAGCAGCTCTTTACCAGCAGGGTGTCGATTATGCAAACGGTGAGTTCATTCAGATTCACCCGACAGCGATCCCCGGCGATGATAAACTCCGACTGATGAGTGAGTCTGCCCGCGGGGAAGGCGGCCGTGTTTGGACGTATAAGGATGGCGAACCTTGGTATTTCCTTGAAGAGAAATACCCGGCCTATGGAAACTTGGTGCCGCGTGATATTGCAACCCGTGAAATTTTCGATGTATGTGTCAACCAGAAGCTTGGTATTAACGGTGAAAACATGGTGTACCTGGACCTATCCCATAAAGATCCAAAAGAATTGGATGTCAAATTGGGAGGGATCATCGAAATTTATGAGAAGTTCGTAGGCGAAGATCCTCGTAAAGTACCGATGAAGATCTTCCCTGCCGTTCACTATTCCATGGGTGGTATGTGGGTCGACTATGACCAAATGACAAACATTCCTGGTATTTTTGCTGCTGGAGAATGTGATTACACGCAGCACGGTGGAAACCGACTTGGGGCAAACTCTCTGCTTTCTTCTATTTATGGCGGCATGGTCGCAGGACCGAACGCAGTGAAATATTTGGACGGGCTGGAGAAGCTTGCTGATGATATGTCTTCCACGCTCTTTGACGCGAAAGTGAAGGAAGAACAGGAGAAATTCGATGAAATTCTGAAGATGGACGGCGATGAGAACGCCTACCAGCTTCATAAAGAACTAGGGGAATGGATGACGGATAACGTGACTGTGGTTCGTCAAAATGACAAGCTTCTGAAAACAGATGAGAAGATTGTCGAATTGATGGAACGATACAAGCGGATCAACATCAATGATACTTCCAGGTGGAGTAACCAGGGAGCTATGTTTACCCGTCAGCTGTGGAATATGCTGCAGTTGGCCCGTGTTATTACCCAGGGAGCTTATAACCGTAACGAAAGCCGCGGCGCCCATTACAAGCCTGATTACCCGGAACGTAATGATGAAGAATGGTTGAAGACGACCGTCGCCAGCTACGATAAGGAAAACAATAAACCGGTCTTCCGTTATGACAAAGTAGATACATCCCTGATTGAACCTCGTAAACGAGACTATTCGAAGAGTAAATAATAAAGGAGGTCATGGATGATGAGTGAAAATAAAACGATTACGTTGATTATTACCCGCCAGGATCATCCGGATGAGCCGTCATACGAAGAGAAGTTTGAGGTGCCATACCGTCAGAATATGAACGTCATCTCTGCTCTCATGGAAATTCGTCGTAACCCCGTAAATGCGGATGGCGAAAAGACGACGCCTGTCTATTGGGATATGGGCTGCCTGGAAGAAGTCTGCGGCGCCTGCTCCATGGTCATCAACGGCACGCCGCGTCAATCGTGTACGGCGCTTGTCGATCAGCTGGAACAGCCGATCCGCCTGCAGCCGATGTCCACGTTCCCGATCAATAGAGACCTTGCTGTCGATCGTTCCCGTATGTTCGACTCACTGAAAAAAGTGAAAGCCTGGATCCCTATTGATGGAACGTACGACCTTGGTCCGGGACCGAGGATGCCGGAAAGCAAACGCCAATGGGCTTACGAACTATCCAAGTGTATGACATGTGGTGTCTGCTTGGAGGCTTGTCCGAACGTTAACAGCAAATCAGATTTCATTGGTCCTGCTCCTCTATCGCAGGTGCGTCTATTTAACTCCCACCCAACTGGAGAGTTGAATAAGAGCGAGCGACTGCAGACGATCATGGATGAAGAAGGCTTAATGGGCTGCGGTAATGCGCAGAACTGTGTGCAGGCTTGTCCGAAAGGGATCCCTTTGACGACATCCATCGCAGCACTTAACCGCGATACAGCAATCGAATCCTTTAAGAGCTTCTTTGGAAGTGACAAACGCATATAAGCGGAAAAACCCCCTTCGGTCTTCTCAGGCTGGAGGGGGTTTTTGACTCTAAGAGGGTTCGTGGGGTTGATGGTCGATAGATCGATAGTATAATAGGAATGATTGACTTTAGTTAAAGGGTGAGTCTTCTTGCAGAAATTCAAATGGCAGCAGTGGATAATCTTAGCGTTCTTCCTTATATCTGCCTGTTACTTAATCTTATTATCCATCACGCAGCCGTTTCTCGGGATCGATGTTGAATTTAAAGACGGGACCTGGGTGACGACAGATGTGCAGAGCGGCAGCTGGGGGGACAAGCATCAGGTTCCTGAAGGGGCAGAGCTGCTTTCTGTTGACGGTAAGGATCCGGGAGAGCACCGGTCGGTCAACATGTTCCATGAAGTGGAGATGGCCTCTTCTTTCACCGTTCAATATCAAGGCGAGGAGATTCAATACGACCATATTGATCACTCGAGTCCGTGGCACTGGGCTTTATATATTATTCTTCCCGCTGTTTTCTTTGTATTTATATTAGGAATCTCTTATTTAGTTCATAAACGGGTGCCGGAACGCTTTTCAGCCAAGCAATTGATTTTGTTCTTTTTGGCCATCGCCACTGGATACATCAGCAACAGCGGGGCAGTCCGGGATGACTTGTACAGTCTTTTTCTCAACACGAGCCTGTTTCTGGCGGCTCCCGTTATGTTGATGCAATTTATTTATAACTACTTTAAAGAATTAAAAATAACCTGGTTTTCCAAGAAGGTAGTTTACTGCTTATACGTGCTTGTCTTAGCAGTATCTCTTGCGGAAAGTTTCTTTTTAATGCGTCGTGATTACCCGGGATGGTTTGATCCTGTCCCGCCGTATCTTCTGCTTGGTCTATATATTGTTCTGTTCTTGATCGTTTTCAGGGGGCTCTATATTCACAGAGACTTCCCGGAAGCACCAATATTCAAGTACATGGCCATCGGTATCACCATCGCTTTCGGTCCATATATAGCTCTTTATCTCCTTCCAGCGCTGGTATTCGGCGTCAAAGTTATTTCGTTGGAATTGGCGGCGATGTTTCTGCTTGCACTTCCTGTAACGTTTCTATACTTAGTGACGAGGGAGCGGCTGATTGATATCAATTTCGTCATAAGCAGGGTGCGGTACTATTCCCTGTTATCGGCCCTTCCCAGTCTTCTGTTGACAACAGCAACAAACTTCTTTGTACAGGCGGAAATGTCCATTGTAACGAACGTTCAAATTTATCTTTCTTATCACATCGTGCTTATCATTTTCTTATCCATCAAAGAAGTTCTGGATTTCCGGCTGCAGCCCTATATGTTCTCAGCACGATACAGTTACCAGGAAAGTATGCACCGGATGGCGCAGGATATGAAGGAACAGTCCAACGCGGTCGATCTGATGAGGGTGATGCGCGAAGAGGTAAAGAATGTCCTGAACGTCCGGGAAATGTACTTCTATTCCAAACATAATAGAAGAAAAGTCTATTGTGTGTATGACCCCATTCCGCAGGATATCATTGATCATTTTGATAACCATTACCAAGACTATTCTTACGATATCGGTTCCATTATCGAGACGGATAAGGGCTTCGGGTTCGTCGTAGGTTACACCATGGATAAGGTCACGATGATGTGGTGTAAAGGGAAGAAGGACTACACATCCTTGAACAGAGATGAGAAGACGTACCTTCAGACGATTTCCTATAATGCGAACATCGCTATTCAGAACATGAGCCTGATTGAGGATCTTGTAAAGGAGTTACGCAAACTGAGAAGCGATCAGACACAGAAGTATCCAACGTGGCTTTCTCGACTTCTTTTCACGATCGCAGAAAATCAGAGGAAGCAGCTTTCCATTGACCTGCACGATACGGTTCTTCAGGAGCAGCTGTACTTATATCGGCGCATGGACGATTTGATCAGTCAGCGAAAAGACCTTCCAAAGAGTCTTCATTCAGAACTGCTGATGTATAAGGAGTCACTCCTTGACAGCATTCATTTAATTAGAGAAACATGCAACGAGCTCCGTCCTGCTTTCATAGAAGAGCTTGGACTTGTACAATCCTTGAAAAATCTGATTCAGCAATATCAGCTCCGCTCTAATTTCACGGTGTATTTTGCGCATGAGCGTTTCGACGCTGAATTGGATCAGGAGCGGATTCTGGCAATCTTCCGAATTGTACAGGAACTGTTGACAAATGCGATGAAACATTCCGATGCGAAGATCGTAAAACTGTCGCTGTCCAGTAACGAGGATCATGTAATGCTTTTATATTCTGATAACGGTAGAGGGATGGACTACTCGGTTCAACGGGATTTATTTTCCCATATCGGCCTATCGGGAATTGAACAGCGGGTAAATGGTTTAAACGGAAACTTATCGATAGAAACATCGCCTGGGGAAGGATTTAAAACAATTGTTACTTTTCCTTGTACGGCGAGCAAGGAGGTCCATGTATGAAGCAAGTATTAATTGTAGATGACCACCCGGCTGTTGGAGCCGGGACGAAAGCAATGCTGGAACAAGAAGGAGATCTTGTCGTGGATGTCACCCACGATAATGAAATGGTTCTTTCCATTATGGAAGAAAACGATTATGATATCGCTTTGCTGGATTTATACATGCCCGGCATAAATGGTATTGAACTCGCGAAAAAAATACGCAATAACTACCCGGACATCAAGCTTCTCATCTATACAGGGTTCGACTTGAGCACACACTTCAATATGCTGGTCGAAGCAGACATTAACGGTTTTGTAAGCAAAACCGCGACAAGTGAGCAGCTGTTGACCGCTATTCGATGCGCCGCAAGAGATGAAGTCGTTATTCCCCTTCATCTCTTTAAACAGCTGCGCCGCTCAGAAGCAAGCGTCAGTGGAAATGCGGAGGAGAAAGAGAAGAATAACGGCCTCTCCTTAAATGAGAAAGAACAGTCGATTCTTAAGGAAGTGGCATCCGGCTTAACGAACCGTGAGATTGCCCAGCTGCTGCATATGTCACAGCGGAGTGTGGAATACACGCTTACCGGGATTTTCAATAAGCTGAATGTAAGATCCCGTACAGAAGCCCTCTTCAAAGCGCAGGAACTCGGGCTTGTGACTAAATCTTGAAAGCGAAGCACAGGGCAACCTTATGCCTCATACGATAACATTGACTAAATAATTCCCCTCGCTCAGCTCAGAGACAACAAGGAGGGGTACGCTTGTGAAGGAGGACGGCTATCGGCCAACACAAATTCTTACCAAGCGGGAGCGAGAAGTTTTCGAGCTTCTGGTGCAGGATAAAACGACTAGGGAGATCGCAAAAGAGCTCTTCATTTCAGAGAAGACTGTGCGGAATCACATTTCAAATGCTATGAGTACCTTTTGCAAACCATCTGTTGTTAATGATTAAGTAGTTGTTTTCTAAATAATAAAACGAAAAGCCCTGGCAATTGCCAGGGCTTTTCGTTTTATTGCTACTGATTGCTTTTTTGTGCTCTTTTAATCTTTCCTTGTATCCTACTTTGAATAATAAGTAAAACAAAACCTAGCGCCATTAGCGGATAAACGTACGCCATTTTCCCATTGCTAAATACTATTATTAATGCAGATAATAGGGTAGCAGAAACAATTATCTGGATGATTATTAGCTTTTTGTTTAAACTCATGCTAACCCTCCTAAATGGTTGATTATATTAATTATACTTAATAATATAATAATTTTAAAGGTAATGTTTATCGGTTAATACATATATCTTCTTGGCTCGCTCTTAGTTACATCAATTAATTTGGTACGTAAATTATCTTTGTACCAATATGTAAGATCTCTAGTGTATTCAGCTCCTGTACTTCTGTCAATTCCTCTTTGTTTGAACTTTGTGTACCATAAATTTTTATAACCTAACTGCGTAGCCGAGTTAGCCAAATCTATTGCTGCAGGAATTGGCATTCTAGCTATACCAAGAAGAAGTGTTGTAGTAAAAGTCACTCCATTATGATCTCTTGAAATACTGGAACGGATTACTCGGTCTGTGTGCCAATCTACAGTACCTACAGGGCCTGGGTGGTGCGCATTTGCATCGGGAGAAACAATAGCTCCATCACTTATTTTTTTTACTGATACATCCTTGTTTGTGTTAATACTTTCTTTTGTAATCTCCTCAGCTGCTACCACATTAGTTGAAAAACCAACTCCAGCTGCAAGACCCACTGCTAAAGCCACAACAGTGAATTTTTTTCTAACAAAAATAATGAATTCCTCCTTTGTTCTGTTTACCAAGTCGAAATTTTACAATTTCTTTCGACAAATAAAATGCTACCATAAACAAATATTAACTTGTAGGGGATGTAACTTGGGAAAGTACTATCCGTAAATCTGCTTTAAGAGGGTTGTTTTGTCAAGACTTTCATGACATTCATATTTTAAGCTACGGTTTTTAATGATATTTATTCTATCCACACAGAGTTTGTGGGTGACTTTAAAATCATTCACCCACCGCTCAATAATATGAGGATCGCTTAAATCGTATTTAGAGACCATGTGATACGGAAGTGCTGCATAAAGGGTAAAGTGTCGTGCGTCCCTCTCTTGAAGCTCTCGAAAGGCGTCAGGCATCATGGACTGGATGCCTACGTGTCGGAGGATATGTCCAAGTTCATGATAAAACTGTTCCTTCTGTACCAGCTTGTCTTCGCGGGCGTCTAGGGTGATCCCTTTATATCTTCCATGTATGAGGTAGCTGGGAGATATGGGTTTCCGGTGGAGAAATATGTCCATTTTTCTTGCTATCGTTACAGCTTTCAGTTGATTAGGGTTACTTATTCGCATTCGTATGTACCAGTTGGTAACCCAGTCTTCCAAATGTGTAGTATTGTAAGTAGGAAAATACAAGATAATCACCGTCCTCTATAATAATTATACGAACAATTGTTCCCGTTTTCAATTAGAATACAAAAGATACTTTAAAAAATGCAAAAAAAATTTTATAATAAATCAAAGTGCTAGATTAAGAGGAGTTGTCTGCCAATGAATAAAAGAGTAAACAACTTTATAAAAAAGGGATTTGATCTTATGGAAAAAGAGCAGGATTCTAGCTTGGATTTTCATAACAAAATTTCTAAGGACATAAACAAAGCAAAAGAGCGCCTCGAAAAGCGCTCAAAAATGAGAAAAATTATTCGAAATAAACAGCAATAGGATTCACTACAAAATCTCCATTCTGAACCAGATTTAGATGCTCAATTAGCATTTCATCTGTCGCCCCTTTAAACACTTCTATACTTTCTCTTATAGCATCTTTCTCATTAAACGAATTAGGTTCTCCTTTTTTTTCTAATTTACGAGTTATTTTTGCGAGAACCTTAACTTTTGCTCCGTCATATCTATTACCATATTTAAAAAGCATCATATTTCTGTTTTCCCTTAGAAAATTTTCCTTCAAAGGTGCAATTGCGTTCGTGGTTTTTATGAATACATTTGAGGGCATAAACTTTTTTAGCATTCCTAAAATTTCTCTGTATTCTGTGAATTCTTCAGATACTTTTTTAGATTCTGCATTGAAAATCTTATTTACTTCGTCTCTTTGTTGTTTTTGTTCTTTAGATGTAAGTTTAGAGTCTTGGTTTATCTCAGTGAGTTCATTGTCCTTCAAGCTTTTCATTTCCTTCACTTGCATATCTACCATACCTTCAGAGAATGCGATTTCAAAAGTGTTAAGATCTATCAGTTCAAAACTTGATTCTATTAAAACGTAACCTTTTTCGTCGTCTATAACAGTTAATTGTGTAAGTGAGGAATTTTCTTCTAAATATCTTTCGAACTCAATTAAAGAGTTATCATGTAATTTTTTTGATATTAATTCCCTGCCTACATCAGATTCTTGCCAAAAAGTCTTTTCAGCACTATACTTTCCTGGTTCGAAATGCAGTTTTATACCGCCTTCAGGTGTTTCCACTATAGTGGGTATACTAAACTTGCCACTTTTCCCTTCTAACTCTGTAAAATTTTTTGACTGATGGCCCTGCATTTGTTCTAAGTTTTCAAATGAAGACTCTTCAAACTCGTTCGTGTAATCAGTGGGAAGTCCTCCATTCGTTTGAGCTAAAAATGAATGTAAGAAGTCTGTATCCAAATAAAGTATCTCTCTCATGGTTATTGCCTCCTAATAAAGCTAAATTTGATAAAAATAAACACGTCCCCAGACGTGTTTATTTTCTTGTGATTACTCAAATATCATCAGCTTCCTCGTAATCATCAGTTTTATGCTGTTTATTTTTGCTCTTGTTGTATAAGAATTCGAAGTATTCATCCATGCGGCGGAGCTCATCCGGCCCCATCTCTTTCCACTTCTCTATATCCCAGAACCCTGCATCCTGGACATCATACTTCTCGAAAAGCTTGTTGAGCTCTTTAAGCGGGTCGAAAGAGTACTCGGTCGGCTTGTCCAAGTTTGGCTGATCGGTCCGACCTAACAGATAATCGGTAGTAACATTATAGTAGTCTGCAATTTTTTGAAGAGTATCGTAATCAGGTCTACGCTTGTCTACTTCATAATGTGCATAAGTACCCCGTGTGATATTTAACTTCTCAGCTATCTCTGATTGAGTTAGTTTTTGGGTTTGGCGGAGGTATTTTATTCTTTTCCCTATCATGGAAAGCACATCCTAAACAATTAATTATCTTTAATTATAATGTAGCGAATAGATACATTGAAAGAAATGTAGCGAAAAAGCGCAAATATGTATTGACAGTAGCGTTATGCTACATTATGATAAGATTAAGAAGTCGCGAAACGCTACAAAGGTGGTGATAATATGAGTCAAAGAGTGTGGTTAATTAACAAAAGGAAGAGCATGAAGCTTACTCAGCTTCAGGTTGCCCAGAGCGCCAGTATTGAGAGGGCTTATTATACTCAAATAGAAAATGGCAAGCGCAATCCCAGTGTCAAAGTAGCGAAAAACATAGCTAACGTCCTATCATTCGAATGGTCGCTTTTTTTTGAAGTTAATTGTAGCGAAAAGCGACAATTGAGGAAGGAGGTGATCTGATTGAGTAAAGAAAAGAATACAGTATCTGCTGCAACAGATGTTGAAAAGAAGCGAGATGAAATCAAGCAGATGCGTGACATGATCAGTAAGTCTTTGGCTGAAATAAAATTATCGCTCATTAAAGCATTGGAGGCGACTAATGATGATTACAGTCAAATCTTCAAGCAAATCCAAAGGTTAGAGCGCAGCGATAAAGAACCGATACAAATCAAGCATATGGCTCCACGACATATTGCTGATTTACTCGACACCTCGATCAGCCAGGCAGTAGCGCTTCAGGCTGGAAAGAAACTATCTGTCGTAATGGACTCTACTAAGCTCCAAAAGATACTTTCAGCACCTGCTGCAACAGATGCTGAAGCATATCAATTGTACAAAAATAAAAAGCTGCTTAGAGAACAAAGAGAAAGAACAAGGTTAGAGAGCGTTTGGTATTCCATCTATCCACCGGATAGGACTCCACCTGAAGATATAGATGTCTTCCGGCGATGGGAAAGGTTCTTGTTCAAATCTTACGGGCTATCTCTAGAAGCTCATGAAAGAGCTCTTGATGATATTGCTGAAGGACGTCAGCCGTCATTCGAGAGTTGATCTCTATAACTTTAGTTATGAAATCCTCTACAGCCCAATCGGAATTTTCGTTCAAGCTGTGAAAAGTTTCTTTGGCAAGATCCGTTATATTTTCTCGCTCACTTTCTAGCTTACGAGAAATTTGGTCATGAAAATCAAATTCGAAATTTTGTCCAGACATTTTGCACACCTCCTTTACTAGTACCAGTTTACTAGATAAAGAAGAGGAACGTATGCAAAATTCATGGTTTGTCCCATGCGCTCGACACCATATACATGAAGTGAGGTGATGCTATGGCTAAGAAAGGCCAGACGAAAAAGAAGTCTCCATTGGTGCTCGTCAATGAACGGTTCGGGACGATCCCGGCGAAGGAAGCCTTTGAAAAAGCGCTGGCGCCTTATTTCGATCACAACAACACGATCGAAAAGCTGATGAAATGATTCCATATTTTAACTTTATCTTGTGGCCGTGTATTTAAGAACCGGATGCAAAATACAAAACAAAGGGGGCTTCACCCGTGAATGCTGGACAAGCATTAAAAGAATTGAGGGAATCACTTGGACTTACACAGGCTGCCGTCGCCCACGATTTGAACATCAGCAAACAATCTGTTTCCCATTATGAATCGGGACGGAGGACGTTCCAGGAAGACGTGGCGCAGGAGTCGCTGCAAACATACGATGATCCGGTTTACGCGATGAGCATTATTAGTGAATTCTCCGGAGGATATACAGCGCAGCGCTTAAACGGAAAGTCTTTAGAATGGCACCGACTAAGTCTAGAGGAGTTCGCCATCCAGGAGGTGCAGGAAGTCGTAGACATACTTAACCAAGTCAGCTTAATCAAACCGCCGAATGAAACGACCGCAGAAGAAAAAGAGCGTATCGCAGAAGCGATTGATGAAATATTGGATGCCGAGATGGCACTGGGTAACTTGAAGGCGATCCTGGGCAGGCAGTACAAGATATCAATCAAGGAACGTGTGAAGAAAAGAAAGCCGGTTTGGACCGCCAAAGGTTGGATTGAATAAGGAGGATGGAAATGAATATTGACCAGTTTTTAATCAGTGATCTAAGGCATGTTGCAAGAGAGATGAACTGCTTGAAGGATCTACACCAGCAATTGAGAATGCAAACGGCGGAAATGGACATGCCTGGCGTAATGAACACTTGCTTGGATATCCAACGCAGCGTGTCTGCACTAGAAGAAATGAAAATGAAGAAAGAACGGCAGGGAGAGCTACTTGCTATCTCAAAGAAATTGTATTGGGAAGGCGTCTTATGCTCTGTTGTCAGGAGGTATGAAAATGAGGCAATTAGAAGCTCTTGATTTTGCATACTTGATTCTTTTTGTAGGTGCACTCATCTTTATGTGCCATTCCATGATAAGTGGATAGGGAGGGAAGATAATGAAGGGCCACTTAGTAAAAATAGTCTGTAAACAAAGAAAAGCCACCTGGATGGCCGTCCAGATGACTAAAGGTGAAATTTATTGGTAAACCCACTATACCATGCTTTCCTGAGTTGAAGCAAGGTCATAGGCGACAGGTCAGCCTGTCGTTGAGGACAGGAACGGAATCCTCCTCCATTCTAATGAAGAACGCGTTATCCGCCGTTCCTGTTCTCAACGATGCGCTGGCATCAGTTAGGAGGTAAAAGAGGTGAAGGAAAAAGCAATGGATCAGTACACCTGTATAAGTGAGCTGTGCGAACGGACGTTTTTCGTCCGAGTCGATGAAGACCCTTCCATGTGTCCGCACTGTGGAGGTGCAGCAGATTTTGATTTTGAGGTTGCTGTAGTCGTAAGGAAAGAAAGCGAGGCGCTGAAACATGGTGTTTGAGGTTGAGTTTTGCACACCAAAAGGAAAAGGCGACTTCGAGACGATCCACCGCGAGCTGATCCTGTCCAAGGGAGTAAACAGCTGCAAGGAGATCGCGAACGAAATCGCCGGGTCCATGAGAGAAAAAGACATCCGAATATTTATCGGTGACTTTTTCGATTGATTTTCTTCATTTTATCACATTGGAAGATGATTGGGGAGGATCGCGCTGGAAGTCAGGAAAAGAAGGGTCTCCATCCCACACCATTACTTGTGGATGTCCCGAGCTAATAAAGAACCAAGAAGGCTGTTGAAGCGATATGTAGGCGGTTATATCCGGAATACGCATCCAGGGTGGGAGCTTGTAAGGATTGAACGTATGCACGCGATAATCGAAAGGAGGGGCGAATAGTGAACTACATCAAAGAGATGAATGCATTTTATGATTGGCTCGAAATAAATGAACTGTCTCCATCAGCGATTAACTTATGGTACGCACTGATGCACATAAATAATAAAGCTGGATGGGCAGAAACATTTACGGTAGCTGAATCGGTGCTGCAAGTGAAGACAGGGTTGACTGATCGCACCTTACGGAAAGTCAGGAATGAGTTAAAACAGAAAGGCCGTGTTGATTTTATTTCCCGGAAAGGTGGACGAGCACCTATCTATAACATCGTTCCATTTGAAGCTACGGAAAAAAATTCCGCAGTTCGTGCCGCAGTTCGTGCCGAGGGTCGTTCCGGAGATAGTGCCGGAGGTCGTTCCGCATTAATTAAACTAAACGAAACGAAACAGAAACGAAACAAAGCCAGCTCTTACACCACATATCAGGAAATATGGGGAGTACCGAGTGGACGTGATCAGCATATGCTGGCGAGCTACACGGATGACCTTGGAGATGACCTGGTGATCGAGGCAATGCGCAGAGCGCAGAACGAAAGCAAGAATTTCAGCTTTGCGATTGGCATTTTGAAAGACTGGTACAGAAAAGGGCTTGCAACGCTTGAAGAAGTTTCAAAGGATGATGACGAATTTGAAAAGCGAAAGAAGAAATATGGCACTCCTAAGGCGCCTTCACAAAGTCGTTACGGAGGAGTCTTCTAGAAAGGAGTTATCTTCATGAATAGTGCAGCAGAGGCAATGAGGAATAACATGACAAGACTGAACTTGAAAGGCATTAAGCAGATTGGTACACGCACTTGTGAAACTTGTGAAAAACAAATACCAATTATGCAACGGATTGATGCCGATGGCGAAGTACATGAGGTATCGGATTGTCTGAATTGCCAAACGAACGAGATCCGGAAGTCGTTGCCCAAAATCGAGGACCTTGAAACAAGAAAAGTCGCGGGATTCTCAACTAGATATGAGAGAGTACCTAGTAAAATCCGAGGTAAGACTGTATCGGAATACAAGGCGGAAACGGAGACCGAAAGGAATATGCGCATGGCGGTCGCTGAATATATCCGTGACTTTGGTAAAACAGAACACCATTCATTAATTCTTAAGGGGTCGATGGGACTAGGTAAAAGCCATCTGGCTTATGCTACAGGTGCAGCACTCAGAAGAAACGGATATGCCACTATGTTTATCTCCAGTGATGATCTATTGAGACTAATTAAGAGCACCTACCAGGACAATAAAGGCATTGATGAAATTACCATCTTTTCGATGATTGAAAAACTGGACTTGCTGGTTTTCGACGAGATAGGAGCAGAATACCACAATCGCAAAGATGATCATGAGACATGGGCTTCGGAACAAATACTCAAAGTGGTTGAGCTCCGGGAGGACAAGCCGACCATCTTCACGACAAACTATGGTTCTGAGGAAATGGAGCGAAAATATGGTGCTATCCAAGGTGGTCGTATTATATCTCGAATGATGTCTGGTGCTAAATCTATTAAAGTGGAAGGCCGCGACAGGAGAATACAAGAATTTTAGGAGGGAAGCCAATGTGTGAAACATGCCGTGGGCGCGGGAAATATTACAACTATGAGAACTCCATTACATACGTGATTCCTTGCCCGAATGAACCTTGCCGGTTAGCTGCACAAGAACGATCTAAAAAGGAGATTCAAAGAATTAAAGCAGAACTAGCACGATTGAAGGAGGAAAGCGCGTGAAGACATTGAGGAAAGACACCTTCCTCCCGAAAACAGGCGAGAATGTAATCATCTTGGATAATCTCGAATTCGGTTTCCCTAAGGGGCAGCTTGAAGAGATCAGGGAGGACTGGGAAGCTGGCATTGACATCGAACAGATCAAATTTAAACAACAGCGACCTGCAGACGAAATCTTTTTAGCTTTGTTCCACCTTGCACGACTCGGAAAGATCAAAAGGCCTTTCGGAAGGAGAATTTGATGAAGGCGAGTGAATTGGATTTTAAAACGCAGCATGTCATTGAGCAGTTGAATGAGCTTGGATTTGAAGATACGGAAGATTTGTCTTATGGCGAGCTGGTGAGGAAGCTAGCGATGGCACGGGCGTTGGAAGTCGATGTCACCAGCGATCAAAATAAATGGTTCTAGGAGGTATATCTATGAATCTACATCCTACCCGGCTGAGTGCAGGTGTGGAAGAAAGAAGAAGGCAGCTCATTCACAAACTTTGGATAATGGGATATACGGAAGATCGTGTCGGTAAGCGAACACAAGAAATGACTCTTACAGAGCTGGAGCAGATCAACATTAATATGGAGTGTAGGAAGGCGAGGGAACTGAAATGAATTCATTGATTTTACCCAAGCATCTCCTTATATGTGATTTATGTAATGGGACAGGCAAGAAAAAGGCTCTAACAAAGGAAGTCTGTAATAAGTGTTCGGGACAGGGAGTTATTACACCGGAGGAAGAGGGGGAAACGTGATGGATCTGATCACAGGTTGTTTTCTTTGTACTTGGATGGATAGTTTTAAAATGGGCTGAGGGGAAATGAAAAGTGCAGAAAGAAAAATGGTAATACCTTTTTAAAGTCGAAGATGGCCATGATGTTTATGTTTATCAGCCAATGAGTCCTAAACAAATTCAAGAGTTCCAAAAGCTTGGTTGGAAGGTTAAGAAAATATAAAAAAACCAGAGCATAAGCCCCGGCTACGATGAAATCTGACAATCTCATTATAGCATATTTCAAGGGGGCTTATACATTGGCAGATATGAAGAATCAAGACATGATTGCAGAAATAGATTTGATGAAAAATGGTGTGTACGTAGTAAAAGATGGTTTGATGGTCGAAGCCCCAGCTCCTGTAAAAGGATATGGAGCTTTGACGATCAACTGGCAGGGAGGCAAGCCCTGTCACGGGAAGGTGGAAGAAACCTTCAAATTCTAAGGAGGAGATATCAATGGCTGCATTAAATAGTTCCTTGAAGTTGATCCAGAGCTCATTACTCATCACCTGGTACGTTATATGGATCCCGATGAAAGGGTTTCTGTCTCTGTTCTTCAATATCGGAAAATAAATCTAGAAAGAACTGAATAAGCTTATCGGAAAAACCGAGAGCACTGATTACGAGTTGCAAGCGATGCAGCTGTAATTGGTGCTCTTTTTATTTGGAGAGGGTGGTTGGATGAGTCAGCAGTTTCGCAATCAACTTAAAGCATATAAAAAGAAGAATGGTATGAATACGCCGCATCCTAAGAGCAAGAAGGAGAGACCTGCAGAACAATTCAGTCAGCAAGATTTAGAAGACCTTATGGGGATGCACCGTCCTACATACCAACGTGGACGCGGTGGAGCTATCAAACAAAAATAAAAGGAGTGGTCACATGGGGCAATTGAATTTTAACTTACCAGAAATCGATCGAGAGAAAACGAGGAAAAACGTTGAAGCTGCACTGGAGAAATATCATATCTACCTGCTGATGGACCCGGCCGAGATTGCACCAAATATCACTTCATCCTTCAAAATCACTCCGCCCTCCAACAACAATCAATTTCACTCATCAACAGAAAGCACAGCTATTGATCGGATTGATAAAGACGAGGAAAGAAGAAGGTACGTGGAGAAGATAAGGCGTGCCGTAAACCGATTGGCTCATAAAGAGCGCTCCGTCATTGTTAAACGCTATATGGAGGAAGAAGACATGCTCGACTATATCGCTTATAACGAGCTGGGATTCAGTGAAAGACATTACTACCGGGTCAAGTCCAGGGCCTTTTATAAGCTGGCGTTCATCCTACGTATTGAAGTCTACAAAGAGGAGGTGACAGCATGAATTACGTACAGCCGATAAGGGACATCGTAAAGGTCGAGAAGATGAAGGAATACTTGAAAGGGAAGCGAGAACGGGACTACATCATGTTTCTTCTAGGGATAAGCACCGGTCTCCGTATATCCGATATTCTGAAGCTAAAGAAAGAAGATTTGCTCAAGTCTCATATACAAATCAAAGAGACCAAGACGACCAAGGCCAAGCGAATTAAAATACCTGGCTATATAAAAAAGGAAATTATTCCTTATGCGAAGAAGTTAGAAGATGGGGAATTTGTCATAAAGAGTCGGCAGGGAGAGAATAAAGCTATAGACCGATCGACTGCCTACCGCATTCTACGAGAAGCTGCAGAGAGAGTGAATTTGAAGGAGATAGGCACACACACATTGAGGAAGACGTTCGGCTACCACTTTTATAAGCAGACGAAGAACATAGCCATGCTGCAGGAGATATTTAACCACAGCGATCAGCACATCACCTTACGCTATATCGGCATCAATCAGGATGCGCTGGACAAGGCCATGGACAAATACAGGATTTAACTTTTTTATTTTTTGCTATTACTACAACATAAATAGGTGTTGCGTGCACTCGTTTAAAGAACAGCCCTGCGGGCTTATATACCGGGGCTTATGGCGAATAGGCGAGTGCAACACTCTATGTGTTATGTATCAGTAAAGAAGGACTTTATTGTGCTTTATAGAATAAAGATATAGTTATAATAATCCAAATTTATTATTTATAAGTTTTTTCTATGGAGGATGATTAAAATATGATTTGTATGCCTGATGTTTTATATCACGGAACTAATTCTGAGGCTCTAAAAAAAATGAAGACAAAAACTGGATTTATCAATAAGAATTTTTGGTTAGATGAGAAGGATTTTGGTCCGGCTTTCTATACAACTTCTTCTTTAAAACAAGCGAAAAAGTTTGCTATTCGTAACTCTAAGCTAGATATTAATCATTACTCTAACCCATGTGTCATCCAATTTAAATGTAAAAGGTTAGAAATTGAAAGGCTAAATAATGATGTCTTCTTAGGGGTGTCATTTGATTGGGCTCAATTAATACATGAGTATAGAGTGAAAAGAAAACGTGATCTCAAAGAGATTGTTTTTGGTCCACTAGCCGATAATCGAATAGAGGGAGTTATTTCAGAATGTAGAAGAGAAGAAAAAAGCATAGATTGGTTATATGAGAAATTGATTAGAGGTAACGATGGAAAGTGCATCCAAGATTTTGACGATCAACTAGTTTTTTGTAAAGAAGATATAGCCAAGGATTTTTTAACAGTTGAAGGGACGTATACTTGCACTAATAAAGGGGGGTGGTTATATGAGGGAATCCAAGACGCTGAGCTATTATAAACAGGATATTTTAGATTCGCTTAAGGATTACTTTTCAAGCAAAGAAGCTGAAGAGGTACTCTTTAAATATATGCAAATCATAGATGCAATGGAAGAAGATGTTCCTCCAAAACAACTTGCAGACAGAATTTACAACCACAGTCTAAAGAAAGAGGACGTAAAAGTATGGCTTCGTCATATAAGATCATTTGATGAAGATGATGGTGTTGAATTTGTCAAAAAAGGATATGGTGGAAATCAGATAATACCATATAAAGTTCTTCAAGACGTGAATAAGCATACAAGCCAATCGTATATTCCTTCAGTAGTAATTGAAAATGGAAGAAATAATATAAGAAATAGACCAAAAAAAACACGCCATACGCAAAACAGAGGTTTTGGAAGTAGACCCGCAACAAGCTTGAATAGGTTGAAAAGAGGGGAACCCCGATTTACCAAGAAGAAATAAAAAAGAATGGCAGATTATTGACAGGTTTTGGTCAGTTAATGTCCTTTTAAATCAGTTATGATTATATATATAGAACTTTTAAGACACCTAAACTTAGGTGTCTTTTTTTGAGGTGTTATATATGTCTAAAGCTTATGCCAAATGGTTTTATCAATCTAAAGCGTGGCGCAAGTGTAGACGATCTTACTACTTATCCCAGCACGGGTTATGTGAGCGGTGTCCAGCACCGGGAAGGATCGTACACCATATTGTGTACATAACACCGGCGAACATCAATGATCCAAACGTGACGCTTAATCATGACAACCTGGAGCTGCTTTGCCAAGACTGTCACAACCGTGAGCACCATCAGCAGCATGAGGTGACAAGAGGTGATGTCATGTTCGATGAAGACGGTAACTTAATAAGGAGTAGATCATGATGGAAGGTATTGATTTGTTTGTAAAGATGAAAAACATTTTAGATGACATCATTGATGCCTATGAAAGAGAAGATGAGGAGGAACTGGAAACTGCGCTCGGCAAATTCTATATCTTCTGCATGAAGTTGCAGAAACAACAGCACTAGACTCCCCCCTATTAATTCTTCGAGGGACCCATATGGGGCACCGAGAGGGGGACAAAACTTTAACGCACAGGTCATTCTACGTAAGGGGGGGTTCCGCAAAATGGCAAAGCCGGCGCAGAAGACCCAGATCAAGAAGATAGACGAAGAAAAGAAAAAGCTCCTTGAATTATTTAAGGATATTTCGGAAGAGAAGAAGAAAGTTGCGGAGAGATTGATTGAGCGAGTCGCTTTTATGACGATTACGCTTGAAATACTGGAAGATGATATTCAACGGAAAGGTCCGACTTATAAATTCACGCAAGGATCCCAGAGTATGTATGTAGAGAATCCTGCTCAGCGATCTTACAATACAATGATCAATCGCTATACATCAGCTGTCGAAAAGCTGTTTAACATTCTCCCGAAAGAAGAAGCTCAAGTAAAAGATGATGGATTCGATGAATTCATGGAACGTCGATGACCTATTTAAAAAACAATCCAATCATTGAATACCATGAAAAGTTACAGTCGGGAGAAGAAGTAGCTTCGAAAAAAGTCATAAAAGTATATAAGCACCTGGTAGAAGACATTATCGAAAAAGAAGATTGCGAATGGGAGTATGATCCAGAGAAAGCCGGTCACGCAATCGAATTTATTGAGCGTTTTTGCAAGCATTCAAAAGGTAAGATGGGCGGAAAGCCGTTTATCCTTGAATTATGGCAACTTGCTTTAATAGCAGCGATGTTCGGCATTGTTCATAAGTTGGATGGTACAAGGAAATATCAGGAGTCCGTTCTGATTGTCGCCCGGAAAAATGGGAAATCGACGATAGCTGCAGCCGTTGCTTTGTATTTGCAGATTGCTGACGGGGAGTTAGGTCCTGAAATCTATGCGGTGGCCACAAAAAAGGACCAGGCGAAAATCATCTGGTTGGAAGCCAAGCGCATGGTCAAGAAGTCGCCGGTCCTTAGAAAGCGAATCAAACCATTAGTTTCGGAGATGGTTTCTGAATTCAACGACGGAACATTTAAACCATTGGGGCGCGATTCTGAAACAATTGATGGGTTGAACGTTCATGGTGCTACATTTGATGAAGTACACGCTTGGAAAGATATGAACATGTACGATGTAGTTGTAGATGGTACCTCCAGTAGGGATAATCCATTAATCTTTATTACATCGACAGCGGGAACCGTTCGAGAGTCGGTTTTTGATCGGCTATATGATGAATGTGAAATGGTAATTAACGGTTATGATGATCCAGAAGGTTATAAAAATGAACGGCTGCTGCCTATCATTTATGAGCTGGATGCCCGAAAAGAATGGACCGATGAGAAGACCTGGAAGAAGGCAAACCCAGGGCTCGGAACCATTAAAAAAGTAGAATCACTTAAACAGAAAGTCAACAAGGCAAAAGCGAATTCAATGCTTGTTAAAAACTTGGTGTGTAAAGACTTCAACATCAGGGAGACAAATGGCGAAGCATGGTTGACGTTCGACCAGCTTAACAATATGGACAAGTTTAATATTGAAGAACTCAAACCGCGGTATGGAATCGGCGGAGTGGACTTAGCTTCCACCACCGATTTAACATGTGCCACGGTTATTTTTATGGTTCCAAATGATGAAAGCATTTATGTCGAGCAGATGTACTGGCTTCCAGCTGACTTAATTGAAAAAAGGACGGAGGAAGACCGGATCCCTTATGACAAATGGGTGGAGCAGGGGTATATGCGTCTGAGTGAAGGAAATAAGGTACATTACCGTGATGTTACTAAGTGGTTTGTTGAGATGCAGCAGGAAAAGGACCTATACATCCCATGGATCGGTTACGATGCTTGGAGCGCCACCTATCTGGTGGAAGAACTGCAGAATCATTTTGGGAAGGATAGCGCCGAGGCTGTCATCCAAGGTAAAAAGACGTTATCGGCACCAATGAAATCGCTGGGGGCTGACTTGGAAAATAAGAGAATCGTCTATAACAATAATCCTATCCTTAAATGGTGTCTGTCTAATGTGTCTTACGAGGAAGACAAGAACGGAAACATTCAGCCAATTAAGGGCAACAACAGTAAGCGTCGGATTGACGGTATGGCTAGTTTGCTGGATGCCTATGTTGTGTACGAACGGCATTTGGAAGAGTATTTAGCGATGATTTAAAGGGGGTGTAGGAAATAGGAATCTTTGATTTTATGTTCGGTAAAAAGGCAGGCAAGCCTCAAGAGGTTTACAAATACAAAATGATCAATGATATCGGGGAAGGATTTTACTCCTGGAACGGGACGATATTTAAAAGCGATATCGTTAGAGCCTGCATTCGACCGAAGGCAAGGGCGATCGGAAAGTTGATGGGGAAACACATTCGGGATAATAAGAATGGTTTTGTTAATAGTCCGGATCCGAATATTAAGATGCTGCTGAAAGATCCCAACCCTTTGATGAGTGGACAAATGCTGCAGGAGAAGTTAGCCATCCAACTGGAGCTGAATAATAACGCATTCGCATTAATAAAGCGGGATGAAGAGACATTTGCACCGAAGGAGATTTACCCGGTCCCAGCTTTGGAAGTGGAGATGTTAGAAGGTCCATTGGGGGACATGTATCTGCGTTTTTATTTTGAAGATGGAACGAAAATGCTTGCTCCTTATGTAGATATCATTCACTTGAGACAAGATTTTAACAAACACAATCTGTTCGGGGACAATCCGCAAGAAGCACTTATTGATCTGATGGATATTGTTACAACGATCGATCAGGGGATTATAAAAGCAATCAAAAACTCGAACGTGATCCGGTGGTTGCTGAAATTCAATCAGACACTCCGACCGGAGGATATAACCAAAGAAACTGAGCGATTTGTAAATGACTTTCTTTCCAGTGATAGCAAGACGGTCGGAGCGGCCGCGGTAGATGCCAAGGCGGATGCCAAACAAGTGGATCCTAAAACGTATGTACCGAACGAAGAACAGATGAAGAATACGACCGAACGTTTTTACGACTTTTTTAACACGAATCATCAAATTGTACAAAGTAAGTACAGTGAAGACGAGTGGAACGCCTACTATGAATCCGTCATTGAACCGGTCGCCATGCAATTGGCGAATGAATTTACAAGAAAAATATTCAGTAGGACCGAAAGAGGTCATGGGAACAGTATCGTGTTTGAGTCGATCAGTCTCCAGTATGCTTCGATGGCAACAAAGTTAGGACTAGAGAAGATGGTTGATCGTGGAGCATTAACTCCGAATGAATGGCGGAAAATCATGAATCTTGCGCCAGTCGAAGGTGGAGACAAACCGATTCGCAGGCTCGACACGGCAGAAGTTAAAGGGGGTGAGAAGGATGGACAAGACGGAACTGAGGGAGCTGACGACTCAGAAGATTGAAATCCGGGAGAATGAAGATGGCTCGAAGACGTTGACCGGGTACGCGGTTAAGTGGGAAAAGAAATCTCATGTGCTCGGGTACTATCGGAAGTTCAGAGAACAATTTAAACAAGGAGCTTTCGCTGATTCGTTGCAAAAAGACGATCAGCGTTTTTTATGGTCTCATGACACATCGAAAGTGTTAGGGCGAACGAAGAATAATACGCTGCGCCTGCAGGAAGACTCAATCGGGTTGCGGTTTGAGCTTGATTTGCCGGACACTACCCTGGGCGATGATACGTACAAGTCGATTAAGCGTGGGGATGTGGACGGGGTTAGCTTCGGGTTTAGATCGGAAGCAGACGACGTTGAGGAACCGGACGATGATTTGATGCTACGAACAGTGACGAAAGCCAAGTTGCTCGAAGTCAGCGCAGTGGCGTTTCCTGCTTATCCGGATTCGGAAGTGAGTGCTAGAGGGTTTGATCCCGTGAGGCAGCACGCAGAAGAGTTGCGAGAAAGTTATGAGCAGGATCGAGCAAGAGTCTATTTATTAAACAACTTATAAGGGGGATTTTTAGATGGAGAGAATTAAAGAAATTTTGAAACGGAAAGCAGAAATCAACGAACTATTGAAAGATGAAAAGCGAAGCAAAGATTTGGATTTGAAGGAACTGGAAAAAGAAGTCCGGGAACTGAATCAAGAATTGGAAGATCTCCAGACCCGTGAACGTCTGATGAATGAGACGGGTGAGATCGAGCAGGGTAAGACCCAAACGCGCAGCATTGAGACGTTTAATGCTGGACAGGAGCAACGTGGAGAACAAGGAACGAATTCGGAAGAGTACCGTAACGCTTTCATGAACTATGTGCTTCGCGGTGAAGACATTCCGACAGAATTACGAGCGGATGCAGTAAGCAAGACTACAGATGTCGGCTCCGTCATTCCTGAAACAGTTTTGAACCGTATCGTGGAGAAGTTGGAAGCAACAGGCATGATTTTGCCTTTGGTAACTCGGACGTCCATCAAGGGCGGCGTTACTGTACCAACTTCGTCTGTCAAGCCGGTCGCTTCTTGGGTCGCTGAAGGTTCGGGCAGTGATAAACAGAAGAAACCTACAGGGAAAATCACATTTGCTTACCACAAGCTACGTTGCGCAGTTGCTGTTTCGCTTGAAGTTGATACGATGGCCTTGCCGGTCTTTGAATCGCAACTTATTAATAACGTCGTAGAGGCGATGACGAAAGCTATTGAGCAAGCAATCATCTCCGGAGACGGGCTTGGCAAACCGAAAGGTATTTTAGAAGAGACACCAGTAACGGACCAATCCCTGGATGTGTCGAAAGTGGAGTATAAAACATTGACGGATGCAGAAGGCGCCCTTCCGTTGGAATATGAATCAAGCGCTGTATGGGTCATGACGAAAAAGACATTCATGACATTTGCTGCTATGACGGATGATGCTGGTCAGCCAATCGGGCGGACGAATTATGGCATCAATGGACGTCCAGAGCGCATCCTACTTGGGCGTCCGGTCATTCTTTGCAATTACCTTGGAAGCTTTGAGAGCGTCACAGATGGAGATCCCTTTGCTTTCTTGTTCAATTTCCAGGATTATATCCTGAATACCAACTACCAAATGGGCGTCAAGAAATACGAAGATCACGAGACGGATGACATGGTTACAAAAGCGATCATGGTTGTCGACGGTAAAGTGGTGGATAAGAACTCGTTAGTTGTCCTTAAGAAAGCTCCAGCAGCATAAGGGGGAAATTAAATGAACTATTATGTGAAGCATGCTTTCCGTGACAAAGAAGACGGTTTGAAACCATATAGCAAAGGCGAGACGTACTCGAGCGAAAACGAGGAACGTGTCGCTTTTTTGATGGAGAAAGGCTTCTTGGAGGAAAAGAGCAAGCAGCCTCCGGAGGGTGAAAAGGAGTTTCCTAAGCACGCGGGCGGCGGGTACTTCGAGCTCTCCAACGGGGATAAGGTACGGGGCAAAGAAGAAGCAGAAATCACCCAGGCTAAACTGGACGCTGGTGAAGATGAATGATTGATAAAGTTAAACCCGCGCTCCGGGTGAGCACGGATGATCCTGGCATCTTGTCAGAAATAGAAGGACTGATTGCAGCTGCCCGTCTGGATTTGATTCAGGCGGGTGTTTCTCCAGCAAAAGCGGAGGATGATGGCGATGCATTAATTGAGCGCGCGATTGTTACCTACTGTAAGGCTAACTTTGGATATGACAATCCGGAGGCCGTGCGATTCCACGATTCTTACGTGATGCTCAAACAGCATTTGTGTTTGTATGGGGATTACAAAGAGGTGAGCACTGGTGAGGCATAATGAAGTTATTTATTTGATCGGATCCACCGTGGAATATGATGAGCTTGGCAATCCTGTCGAGACGTCGATCGAGCGGAAGGTTTATGCCAATCAACTGGGTGTGGGGCAAGAAGAATTTTATAACGCTTTAGCGCAGGGCCTTAAACCCTCCAAGCAGTTTGAAGTTTATAGCTTTGAATATGACGAAGAAGATCGCATAAAGTTTGAGGGAGTCATTTATCAAGTGACAAGGACACAGCAAAAGGGAGATAAAGTCCGTCTCACTTGCGAGAAGGATGTGGGATGATGGACATTGGTAAAGAAATCGCTCAAGCTTTATCTGAATATACGGATGAAGTGAAAGAGGGACTGCAGGAAGCGCAGAAGAAAACAGCAGGTGAAACGGCTCAAAGATTGAGAAAAACGAGTCCCGTCGGAGCTACAGGAGATTATGCGAAAGGGTGGGCCGCCAAGAAAACGAAGGATGGCTATGTCGTCCATAACAGAACGGACTACCAACTGACGCACCTGTTGGAAAAAGGACATGCAAAAGTGAACGGTGGTCGGGTAGGCGGAATTCCGCATATTAGGCCGGCGGAAGAAGAAGCGATCGACGCCTTTACGCAAAGAACTGAGAAGGTGATTCGGGGATGACGATCTATGAGCTGGTCGCTCTATTGAAAGAGACAGGATATCCTGTTGCTCACTCCCATTTTAAGAACACGAAAGATTCTCCGGCGCTTGCACCTCCGTTTATCGTGTATATAACGCCGGAAACTGACAATTTTATTGCGGACAATCGAGTTTATACGAAGGTGCAAAACGTAAACGTAGAGCTGTACACAAGCAATAAAGACCCTCAAGCAGAAGAAGTGCTGGAGGGTCTTTTTGATGACAATGATATACCATATGATGCTTATCAAGTTTATATAGACAGCGAGCAACTGTTCCAGAAAACATATGAAATTGGAGTGATATAGGATGGCTGAAAACAAAGTCACGTTTGGATTGAAAAATGCCCACTATGCAGTGGTAAGTGTCGACGATGAAACTGGAGATGTAACTTATGGAACGCCTTCTAAATTACCTGGTAGTGTAGAGCTTTCTTTGGAAGCTCGTGGAGATATGGGTGAATTTTTTGCGGATAATAAGCTTTTTTATTCCGAGGCAAACAACCAAGGATATAACGGTACTCTTACAATTGCCCGTCTAACGGATAAGTTTCGACAAGAAGTATTGGATGAAACATTGGATGAGAGCGATTCCGTCCTTATCGAAAAGCAGGATGCCAAGCCTAAACATATCGCCCTGATGTTTGAGTTTGATGGAGATCAAAAGGGAACGAGACATCTTCTTTACTATTGCAGTGTTACTCGACCCAATATGGGGTCATCTACCAAGACGGACTCCGTGGAACCGGCGACGACTGAATTTACGTTTTTAGCTAAACCAAGGACGAGTGATTCCTACGTCAAGGTTTCTACGACCGCCGGCACACCGGAAGCTGTTTACAATGATTGGTACACGAATGTTTATGAACCAGCCCCAGCAGCATAAAAGGAGGATGATGGAGTATGGAGAAAACAATTGAAATTGATGGGCAACAAGTGAAGTTCCGATCCACGGCAGCGACACCATTAATTTATAAAAACCAGATTGGAAGGGACTTTTTTCACGACATCGCTAATTTGGCCCCGTTGCAGGAAAAGTTTAAGAATAAAGGTAAATTCGGAATTGAGGACATGCACCTGATTGACTTTGATCTCTTTTACAACATTTTATGGTCAATGGCCAAAACTGCTGACCGTTCGATTCCTGATCAAATCGACTGGCTGGATGGTTTCGAGGTGTTCCCATTAGGTGAAATTTTCCCGCAAGTTCAGGATATGCTGATCAAGAGCTTCCAGACGTCTGCCCCGGCAAAAAAGTCACAGATGGCTCTGGCAGCGGGACTGACGAGCCGTTAACCACTGAATCCTTTTTATACATCTGTAAGTCAGCAGGTCTGACAAAACAGGAAATGGACGATATGACGTTTGGATCGTGTCTGGACTTCATTGAGGAGTATATCGAGCAGAACGATTCCAAGAAGAAAGATAAGAAGCATAAAACACGAAAAGCCACGCAAGCAGACTTTGATGCATTCTGATCAAGTCGCTTGTCCGTGGCTTTTTATTTTGCGCTTGAAAGTCGGGTGATGAAATGGCAAAGCGCATAAAAGGAATTACGATTGAGCTAAACGGGGAAACGACCGGATTAGATAAAGCACTGAAGGGTGTAAACAGTCAAAGTGCGAAGCTGAACAAAGAACTTAAAGACGTGGAAAGGCTTTTAAAATTTGACCCGGGGAATACGGAGGCTGTCGCTCAAAAGCAGAAACTGTTAGCGAAGCAAGTGCAGAACAGCACAAAGAAGCTGGATCAATTAAAGACCGCTCAAAAGCAGGTAGAGGCACAATTTAAATCCGGGAAGATTGGGGAAGAAGAATACAGGGCTTTTAAAAGAGAGGTCCAATTTGCAGAGGCAGAAGTAGGCAAATTCCAGAAGCGTTTAAAAGCTGCTGGTAAGGGCGGAAATCTTTCAAAAGTAAGTGGCGACATTAAGGACATTGATCGTGATGCGAAGAAGGCGTCATCTTCGGTAAAAGGGCTTGGTAAGTCTCTAGGAGCTGCGGCCACAGCAGCCGGCGCCTTAGGTGGAGCAGCTATCGCAGGACTTGTAGGGAATATGGAAGACTACAATAGAATCGTTGCCCGTCTTAACACCAACGCTACAAACTTAGGATTCGACCCTGCTGTTATGGAAGAATATGCTCAGAAGGTTGCCGGAGTTTCCGGAGAAATGGACAGCGCGGTTGAAACGGTCTCCAACTTAATGGCCACCGATCTGACAGAGGCGCAGATGGCACAGGCATTGGACGAAATTAACGGGGCCGCCATTCGCTTTTCCGACACTCTGAAAACAGAGGGGATTGCAGACGGGTTGCAGGAGACGCTTGCAACCGGACAAGCTATTGGCCCGTTTGCGGAATTACTTGAGCGGAGTGGGGTCAATCTTGATACATTCAATGCTGGATTGGCGGATGCGCAAGCGAAAGGGAATGCAGCAAACTATGCCTTGCAGGAGCTATCAGCGCTCGGGCTAAGTAGTGTTTATGCTGACTACCAAAAGCTAAATCCAGAGCTAGTTGCGCAACAAGAGGCGCAGCAGAACTTAACAGCAGCACTTGCCGAATTCGCCATCTATCTTACTCCGCTGGTGACAATGGTAAAAAACTTCCTTACTTCCGTCATCGAATGGATAAACGGGAACTTTGAACTGGTGAAAAGCTTTGATACCCTCGGCCAAGGGTTAGGAGCACTAATTGAAAAGATAGCCCAAGATGCTGGCGGAATATTGACCACCATTGTAAATGGAATCATCACGAATTTACCGTTGATAGCACAATCTGCATTTAATATTCTACAGACCTTGGCGACAGCGCTCATTGAAAACGCTCCTTTGTTATTTGAGACATGGATCCAACTCCTGCAGCAACAATCAGCGATGACAATGGAATTTTTGCCTACCATATTACAACTTGGAGTCCAGTTGCTTACTGCATTGATCAATGGAATTCTACAGCACGGACCCGCGCTACTAGAGGCAATACTCTTGCAGATTACAAACATTGTAACGATTATCCTTGAAAATCTCCCAATGATTATTCAGGCGGGAATTCAGATTTTGCAAGCGGTCATCAATGGGGTTATCCAGGCTTTACCTCAAATAGCAGAGATGGTACTTACTCTTATCAACACCTTGGTACAAGCGATTGTCTCTAATTTACCATCGATAATTCAAGCAGGGATGCAATTGCTCCAATCTTTGGTCCAGGGAATTATGAGTTTGCTTCCAACCCTAGCATCTACTGCGCTTAACTTGGTAGTTCAAGTTCTTAATACAATCGTTTCCAATTTACCTATGATTGTGCAGTCAGGTGTCCAGCTTTTGCAAGCACTGATACAGGGGATTCTCGATGTTTTACCGAGTCTATTGCAAACGGCAATTACGCTCATTATAGAGCTGGCCGGCGCGTTGCTGGCTCAATTGCCGGAGATCATTGCAGCTGGTGTAGAAATCCTGCTTTCCTTGATTGAAGGATTAATCAAGACTATCCCTGATTTAGTAGCTGCTATACCTGAGATTGTAGCAGCCATTTTTGATGCATTCGGCGACGTCGAGTGGGCAGACATAGGAAGTAACATTATAAAAGGAATTACTGGTGGAGTATCGAGTATGGCTGACGACTTGGTGGATTCCGTTAAAGGAGTCGTTGGTGACGCCATCCAAGGGGCGAAGAACCTGCTTGGCATCAAGTCACCATCAAGGGTTTTCCGTCGATTCGGGGAATATACGGGTGAAGGGTTGGCGCTCGGGATCGACTCGATGAAGGACCGCGTCAATCGGGCATCCAATAAGATGGTCGAAGCGACTATTCCAAAGAAAAAGAACAAGTCTTCCAGTCCGGCAAATCCGGTGACAGGGAGTAGTGGTAATCAATCTGGAGGTAACAGCGATTTAGTAGCGATAATGCAAGAACAGAATCAACTACTCATGCAACTATTGAGGAAGGATACAGACGTATATATTGGCTCGGAAAAAGTAACAGCTGCCGTCAATGGTCAAAACGCCATCAATGATCTAGGGAAATACTTTTAAAGAGGGGGACACTCGTGTTTATACTCTATGACAAAAACTACAACAAAATTGACTTACCCAAGGGCATGATCCCCCTCGACATTTATGTTTCGTCGCTGGAAAGGGAGATGCTGTCCGATCGGATAGAGGGTGATGATGGAATTATAAAACGCGGACATACAGACGTGTCTCGGCCAATCGAACTCAAAGTCGGCATGTTGTCCTATGATACACAAGATTACAGACTGCTGAGGGATGCCCTCAACAGTCTTTTTTATCGGCACCCTAACTTATACGTTGCGGAAAAGCATCAGCCAGGTAAGGTCTATGGGGTATCCGTAAACACATCATTTATTCCTGAAAGGCTCACGCAACGTATGGCTGAAGCCCGGGTCCAGCTGGACATTAATCGATTGCCGTATGCACATTCGATCGGAAAAACAGCTGACATTACGGCAAACGGCGTCAATGCGGAGGATGAGCTATGGGGGTATGGAATGGGCCTTGTCGCAGAGGATCTGACTTATGCCTTTAACTCCACCTCTTTTAGCGTCTACAACGCGGGGGATGTAACGGTCCATCCGTTTAATAAGGAGCTTAAGATCACGATATCCAACACATCTTATTCTACGGAATACCTGCAGCTTAAAAACACCACAAACGGATCTGTTTTTCGAGTGCACGAAAGTGTAGGACCCAGCGCTGTTGTTGAGATAGAGGGGCCTGTTGTCACTAGAGATGGCCTGCAATATCTAAGACAGACGAACCGGCAGTTTATCTATTTGGATCCAGGATGGAATGAGTTTGAACTTACAGGTGTGATCAACGCCGAAGTTGACTTTGACTTTAGATTTTATTACTTGTGAGGTGATTGCATGGCAAGGAAAGAGATATCTCCTTGGTGGGATAGAGAAAACCGAAATTCGGTGAATGAAAACTTTATAGAGTTATATACAAGCAATACAGATGCGAAAGAGCAGGCCACACAAGCATTAGGTGCCGCAACAGCTGCAGGTAACAAGGCAAATCAAGCGCTTGATGGTTTAGCGGATATTCTTGCGACCCTCACAACTGAGGGTGCCGCATGGGAGGTATAGACGATGGCAGATCAATTTATGAGGATGGGCGGACGGGATCCGCAGGGGAATGCACGGCCGGTGAATGTAGATGAAAACGGAAATGTGCTTACTCAACTAACGGGGAGTAACGTTAAAGAAATACTGATTTTTAACAATGTAACAGTCGAACCAGGACAAACAATTACTCAAAGCTCACAAAATAGAACAGACATTTCTCAATTTTCTAAACTCACGGTGTTAGGCACAACTGATTCATCACACTCTTTTGAAGTGTCTGTTGACCCTAAAGAGAATTCGGGCGCTTATTACGGTTCGATAGAAGTATTTTCTGGGTCATCAAATAAATTTTTAACAGAATCATTCGAATTGGGTGTCACAATCTTGCAATTTAGAGTGAAAAATAATGACACCGTCCCTCATAATTATAGAATTATGCTGCTCGCAAGGAGGTTTTAGAATATGGAAATTAAATTAATTCACCCACCAACTCCAAGTCCTTTAAACGGATTTCACCCTAATTTGAAAGCATATGGAGTGAAGGGCGATGGAGTAACGGACGATTCATCTGCATTACAGAAAATAATCGACGATAATAAAGGGAATGTTATCGTTTTCCCGTCCGCGAAAGGATATGTGATTAGTACAACATTAGAAATACCGGACAATACAACCGTTGTTTTCCCGAGAGAAAACGGAAAATTATTAATTCCAGAAAACCATCATTTGAAGGGATACGAAGATTTTTTTGAAACACAAGATGGAGGAGTGTTAGAAGCTGTAATTACAAACAAAAATCAAGTTGACGGAAAAAATGTTCATATTTATGGCGCTCATGTAGACGGACAGAGAAATTTGGCGCTAGATCAAGCAGTTGCGGGAATACTCCTTAAAAATTGTTCTCATTCAAGTGTTAAACGATGCTTAGTGGAACGACTTCCCTTCGGCATTGAAGCCACCTTGGTTAATCGAAGAAGATTCTACGGTATTCTCCTTTTCGCTGCCATCGAGTGCCACGTGGACGGGAACGAAGTACATCCGGTTAGATATGAAAACATAGGGATTCGTTACGGATCGAAACGTAACAAAATAACGAATAACATCTGCATCCAATCCACGGAAGAAGTTTGCGGTCATAATATACAAGCATCAAGCGGGTGGGATAATATTTTTGATTATTTAGCGGAAGAAAACTTGATTCACGGAAACGTGTGTCTGAATTCCAATCATGCGGGAATCATCACACATGACGCTCCTAGAAACATTGTATCTAATAACATTATTAAGTATCCGTCCGCTTATGGTTTGAAAGCAATAGGCGTAGGGGCATTCGAAAATGTTTACTCGGATAACTACGTTTATAAACCGGACGGAACAGAAGATGGAGATGGCATCGGCATCGGTTTGTTAGGTGGGGCGAAATTTAACACATTCAACAATAATACTGTTTTTGAACCTGCTTACCTCGGAGTGGAATTAGCGGCGAATTACAACAATATCGACGGGGTAATGATAATCAGGCCGGCGCAAGCTGGTTTTTACATTATCGGTGGGAGTCAAAACAACGTAAACGGTGTGACGGTTATAGAGAGCGGCACAAATGGTGTTCAACTGGCAAACGCATCAGATAATGTACTAAGTAACATTATTACTAACGGTAGTGTACAACACGGAATCTTTTTGGCTAGCGGTGCTGATAAAAACACCATAACAAATGCAATATCCGGGTTTAACACTAAAAGCGGGATATCTCTTTCGGGGGTCAGTAACAATTCGATAACATCTTGTACTGCCAGAAGAAACAAGGAATATGGGATTATTTTGAATGGTTCATCCAGCAATCAAATTACTAACAATTATTGCCATAGCAATGGTCAAAAGACAGATAATACTTTCGACAACATTGTATTAGATGGTTCATCTAACTATAATAATGTACAAAATAACACTTGCAGACAAGGTGAAGAAACCAACAAACCTAGAAATGGAATTTTTAGCACAATTAATACAACAGGCAACTTTATAACAAACAATGATTTGTACGATGCCGGTAAAACAAGCAATCTGAAGGCGCTTGGCACAGGAACTATAACGACCGCCGGCAATAGAATTTAAGGTACGGATGTCGTCAGTTGAATATTGCAAACGAAAAAACACCTTAGCTTAAGGTGTTTTTTATATAAAAAACTACTCACTTTTATGTTAGTGAGTAGTAGGAAGAGGGTTAAGTAATGTCTGTATATGTAATTTTGTCTTTTCTTTTTGGCTTGTTACTCGGTTTTATCATAAGAGAACAAACTTATTGAGTATGCTTTCCGAATAAATAACCTAAGGTTAAGGTGAGGATCGGTGTTAATGTTTTTAATATAGGTTCTGATTCTTCAGTTGTTTTAAATCCAATTAACCAAAGAATTATTGCAAGTAAACCCAAAACAATAAGACCCGCTATGTTACTCGCTGCGTTGTTACCAGTTCCAAAAAGTTTGCCGAATATACCAGCTTCAAGTTTTTTGTGCTCAAGAGGAATTTCGTGAGTCTCTGTTTTGTCATTAAGATCAACTCTCATTTTTTCCTCCCTCAACATAAAAGAGAGTATAGGTTAGGTTAACACCATAAGAAATTTCTTTAACAGAAAAGGAAAGATACAGCTTCCCTCCATCTTCTAACTTAGCAAGTTCTTGAGTTCCTAACGTATCTATGGTGTGTTTTTGATTCATATTTTGCAAATTTGTTATAGTAATCGTAATTGTTTTATTATCATTATTCGCTTCTGACTTCCAGGAAGAGCCTTTAAGATAACTATTTTTATCAAATTGAAAAATTAATTTAAGTAGAAAATCCTCAAAGTAAGATATATTTACTTCAATCGGTGCGGGTATAAGTTCTTTTGGCTTAACTCTACTTTCCTTAACGTCTGGAACAAAAGATAAAACACTATTGCTATCGATGATTTCTGCATCACCGGATTTTAATGTAGTTTTGAACACAGTAACTCTCCTTTGCAATTTGTAATAATATACAATCTATCAATAGGGATAATACTTTCCCTCTGTCGACATAACTATTCTATCAAATGTTGTTTAATATATGTGTATTTGCAGGAAAATATCTCCTTTTGTCGAATTAGTTTTCGATGAAAGGGGGTGTTTTTATGAAAACAAGAATCTACAAGCCTGAACGATTGATTTATGAAATCCATGATAATGTGTACGCATTCGACATTTGGAAAGATGGTGATGATTATCGTGTTCATGCAATAAGAATTGATGCTAATGATAATCATAAACAATTTGAGTCGGGTAAAGATCGTGAAGCAGTAATTCAAAAAGCTATTTTACAGATAGATGCTTCGCTTCGGTGAAACTTATAAAAATAAAAAGGAGCCTATCCAATTAGGAAGGCTCCTTTTTAAGTTCCAAAATATCAGGTATGTCACAATCCAATGCTTCACAAATTTTCGCAAGGCTTGCGAGAGGCAGCTGTTTAATGGAGTTGTTACACATGTCGCTGATAGAGGGATGGCGCACCCCCGTCATTCTTGAGAGTTCTCTTGCCGATATTTTTCTTTCTTCAAGGACGCTGTTCAGTTTTATGTTTACTTGCATAGATACCTCTCCTTTAGGTTGTTACGAATAACATAACATATTGACACGATTTTTGTAACAGTGTATATTGTTTGTAACGATATTCGTAACAAGGGGTTGGGATTTATGAAATTATCAGAAGCGTGGACGTTGTATGAACAGGATCGGCAGCTTGAGGGGTATTCGCCTTATACGTTGAAATCCTACAGATTACAGTCACGACTCTTTATAGAGCATGTAGGTGATTTGGAGCTTGATGAAGTGGATTTCAAGATGATCAAAGCGTATCTTTCCAAAGATGCCGGTCGGTTAAAACCTTCTTCCATTGCCAATCGGATGAAGTATTTCAAAGCTATCTTTAAATGGGCGATGAACGAAGGATACATTGTAGGTAATCCTGCAGCAAAGCTCCGAGAGCCTAAGATGGGGAAACGAATACCTAAGGCCATGAATGAAGAAGCTATTGAAACCATTAGGGAAGCATGTGAAACTCCTTTAGAACACGCGATCATTGAAGTGTTTTTCACTACTGGGTGCCGGATAGGAGAAATTGAACGTCTTACCTTAAACGCAATCAACTGGGAGCATCGATCTATGATTGTGCTTGGTAAGGGGGACAAGGAAAGAGAAGTATATTTCTCTATAAAGTGTGCCATTTGGTTACGCAAGTATTTAAAGGAGCGTCAGGACAATAACACCAGTTTATTTGTTACAGAACGTCGCTATAAGTCAGAAGGGGGACAACCCAGGTCCATGAGTATTGCGCAACTAAGATACGTGGTGAAAAGGATAGCCAAACGTGCAGGAATTGAGAACGTTTATCCACATAAGCTGCGTCACTCTTACGCTACTCATCTTTTGAATAATGACGCACCACTGGAAGTCATCCAGTCTTTCCTTGGTCACAGCAAGCTCGAAACGACCAGAATATACGCAGAGCTTTCTGGGGAGCGAAGAAGGCAGTTATATAAGAAATACTTTTAGAGTCCTCAGGGGGCTCTTTTTTATTGGAGGTGATGCAATGTATATCAGAGATCTGGAGGGCAATGAGTACCCTGTGCAGGCCACCATATCCATATCTTCCGAAAAGAACGGAAACCATGAGCTGTCCAGTACAGTCATGCCTACGATCGTGAATAGGCATTTTATTAACGATTTGTCGGAGATGTGGGAGATAGTCGATCATAACGATGTAGACTACAAAATCATCTATGCCAAACCGCAAGGCAAGGGTGAGCTCCCTACTGTACAGATCAAGGCTATACCTCTCTTTTTTGACACGTTCGATCGACTTCGTATATACGAAGAATATAACGAACACATGACGGCCCTGGAGTTTTTCAATCTGGTATTCGCGGATACAGGCTTTGAAGTAGTCATTGTGGATGCTTTTGCTGCTATCCAGTGGGATGGACTAGGGAAAGGATCTACCAGACTGGAGATGTTCCAGGATGGGATTAATCGATATAAGGCAGAATTCCGGTTAGAAGGGAATGTTGTCTATCTGGAGACGGAGATCGGCCGGGATACATCATTTATGTATCGCTACAAGCTCAATGCATCCAACATATCTAAAGAAATTGATGCATCTGCCCTCTACACGTATGCCAAAGGATTTGGAGATTATGAAGACGGTGAAGAAGCAGAGGCGGGGCTGATAAGAGAATATCGCTCACCTTTAACTGATATCATCGGCGAGCGCCATGCTCCTCCAATCTATGACGGGCGGGTGACCCAAACAGCTACGATGGATGCAGCACTCAAGGAGTTAGTTGATAACAGTCTCCAGATCAGCGTGACCGCAGATGTTCATGATTTGAGGGATCAAGGGTATGAGCTTGCGCAGCCGATGTTAGGGGATCGTGTATTCCTGATGGATGAACGCATTAACCTCGACGCGGAGGTCCGTGTACAAAGTATGAATATCACATATGACTGGCAAGGGAGCGTTATCGACTTCTCTATTACCCTGGGGTCCTCCTCCCTTGTAGATCGACACCAATCCAATATGAGGTCCGTTATCTCCAACGTGGATGACATACTTGCTGGCCGTAAACAGTTACCCTACAACGCGATGGACGCTGCGGTAAAAAGAGCCACGCAGGCGCTGCAGTCGGCTCAGACAGAGCTCGAGTTCGGGCCTGGTATCATCGCAAGAGATCCTACCGACCCAAATCGATTAGTCATTTTTAATTCGGCAGGGTTAGGAGTTAGTGTGGATGGTGGTGAATCTTTTGAAAATGCGATTACTTATCTAGGTATCAATACAAACTTGCTAACGGCCGGAGCTATCCACACGAATAACATTAAAATTGTTGGAGACGATCAGCTCTTCTACTGGGATGGCAATGCTTTAAGTGCTATCGATGCAAACAATCCTCAAAGGCGTGTGGATTTATCACCAGGACTGCTGGATATAAAACATGGGGCCATTAAGATCACCCGGCCAGACGGCTACACGGTCATTAATGACGGGACCCTCGAAAACGAATTTGCTCTGCAACCGACATCGCCACCTTTCACATCAGGAAACGTTAGCATTCAGAGCTATTATTACACAACGACATTTAGTACACCGCAAGACTGCGACGCTTTCTTTTTTAAGCATCAGTCCCGTTATGTAAAGTTCCGGGTCGTAGTCTTTTGTGATGACGGGGCTGGCGGAAGGATATCCCTACATGAAATAGGTAACGGCGGGGATTTGTTAGGGCAAGCATCAAGATATTGGACAAGCGAATCAGAAGCAACAGAAAATCCGATAACGATAACAATAGATTTGGGAGTTCCCGACGGTTCCCAACGCGGAATTTACATGAGGATTAACACTAATCCAGGAGATCGAGCCAAAGGACGCCTCTTAAAGGCCTGGCTGGAAGGGTGATAGTAATGGAGGATTTATGGCAAGCGTTTGTAAACGTTGATTCAGCCGGTAACATAACTGGAGATTACAGCGGTAAGAACATAGTGGCAGAAGATCCATATGACTTCTTTTTTCTAGTTGATAAGGAGGTGGCCTTGTCATTACATGAATATAAAGTACATTTAGATGGATTTAAACCGTCCCTTGTACCTAAACAAAGCGCCGAGTAGGCGTATTTTTTATGCCCAAATTTAAAGGAGGTCAAGTATGGATATGATTATTAACTCAGCAAAAACAATCACGATGGGAGCTGCAGTCGTGCTGTCTTATCTTTTTGGAGAGTGGAGCGTTTTATTGGGGGCGCTTATCTTTTTCGTAACGTTTGATTATGTGACAGGGGTCGTTGCAGCTGGATATGAGGGTAAGTTAAACGCGCGAGTGGGGTTTTGGGGTATTCCCAAGAAAATTATGATTTTTGGCTTGGTTGCCATCGCACATACAATCGACAACGTTTACCTGGAGCAGATCGGCCAGCCATTGGCAATTGGAGAATTTCAGATCAGTGTTATGGCAGCCACAATTCTATATTATCTCGTAAACGAGTTCATCAGCATCACAGAAAATCTAGGAAAAATGGGGATGCCTGTCCCGACGCCATTGCAAAAAGCAATCGAGGCATTCAGGGACAGTTCTTATAAACAAGACAGAGGAGCTTGAAGGAGAACGGATATAAGACTAAAACTAAAGGGGTTTTGACTATGGTTAGAGTAAGCGAATCAACTTTATGGAATCGCTCCGTTAAGAATATGGGAGCTGTCCATCCCGCTTTAAAGGACAAGGTTAGGTATATCATTCATCGCGCTTACATCGAAGGAATCAATGTTCAAATCAGTTCCGGTTATCGATCCAACGCTGAACAAACCCGTCTGTACAATCAGGGCCGTAGTACAAGTGGGAATATCGTTACGAATGCTAAAGCAGGGCAATCGGTCCACAACTACGGTTTGGCCGTCGATTACTTCCTAACGAACACATCCGGTTCTTCTGCTGTATGGACAGTTAATAGAGATTGGCGTAGGGTAGCTCAGATAGCTAAGTCTTTAGGATTTACTTGGGGAGGAGATTGGTCCAGCTTTAAGGATTATCCGCACATTGATTTGTCCGGTGGGTACGGTTGGCGTGATCTAAAAGCAGGAAAACGAGCTCGACACCTTTTAAACGAAGGTGTGACACAGGAAGGTCATTCTGGATGGGAAGTATTCCAGATGCAATTGCAGCTGCGAAAAGCCGGTTACGATATTTCTACAGATGCGCTTTTCGGTCCTGGGACTGAGAAAGCACTCAAACAGTTTCAAAAGGATGCCGGATTATCCGCCGATGGTTATTTTGGGCCGAACACTCAAAAGTCGTTAAAAAACGGAAAAGTGGTAACAGAATCTGAGGGAAAAACAAAGGAGGAGAAACATATGGAGAAAAACATTTTCATTTGTAATGCAGCTATAGACGCGGTGAGTGCCTATAAAGCGGTGGTTCGTAATGATGGAGTCATTAAATTTCGATCCAATGCTGAGGATGCCAAAGTGTTTGCTGAGGATACTATTTATATCGTAGGTGGCGGCAAGGCTGGTATCAAAGTAGGTGCAGGTAAAGTTGTTGATCTTTCCGGAAGAAACGCTGAAGAGACAGCTCAAAATGTGGTAAAGTATTTTAATTTGGTGTGAAAAGTTTAGTACATTAAGAATATATTTAATGTTATAATGTGGATGATTCGAGAGACAAAAGAGAGATAAAAAGTCCTGGCTTAAGCGGTCAGGACTTTTTTTATGTTCATAAAGGAAATTTAGATATGAATATCGAATAGGTGTTTAGGAGGAGGTGAAAAGTAATGAAAGTTGTTATGGATTCCGGGTTTGGATACCCTCTTGCTTACCCTGTAAATTGCAACATAACTGTATTTCTCACAATAAACAACAACCGCGATCGTATTATACTTCTAAGTTATGACCCCGATGGTTCAATACCCCATGAATACAGAAGCCCACTACGTAAAATCTACAGATCTGAATTCCACAAGCTAGATACCCTTACGAGAAAATACGTTGAACGCGTAAAGACGGCCATTGATGTAGGTATCTGGGATACTACAGCACCGAGAGCATTAAAGTGGTATAGTGATTCTACTCAAAAGGCATAAAAGAGAGGCAGCTACTTTATTCAATAGTAGCTGCCTCTTAATATTTAATCATGAAGTCTTTCACTTTTTCATTGAATTCAATTGGAACTCCCATAAACTCCATAGTCAGAAGTGCCGGATCCCCATATACATCTAAAAAAGGATGAGCTCTAGTAAGTTTACTAACCCATATTTCATTGAGCAGAATTTTCTTTGCGGTATCACCATTATAAAGTATAGCTATTTCCAGGTCTTTAAATGTTTTTATGTGAAATACCTCCTTTTCCCAGTTTACAATATGCCGTAATGTGATATTATACATAATAACAGAACAAACGTTCGTGTAAAGGGGTGTTTAAATGGATAGTTTATTTAAACGGTCACTGCATTCTAAAGAACTTCTTGAAATGATTTATGTCGATGGCATGGGAAGCATGACGCAACGAATAATTCGTGTGAGGTATATCCGAGAAAGCCACATTGTTGCTTATTGTTATCACCGCAGACAAGTCAGGTCCTTTAAAAAAGACAGTATACTATCAGCGTATCCGCACCAACGTAGAAAGGATGTAGCTAATGGATAATCGAAACAGGGATCGAGGCACGATCAAATGGACGTCGCTTATGTTACCAGAGCACGTGGAGATGATTAAGCAGGTATGGAAAGAAGATGAAAGGGTTGAAAAACCGATATTGGATGAGCAACAACTGGAGGAGATAGGATTTAAACTCCAGCAATCAATGAGTGATCATCTCCCTTTGGAAGTTACTTATCATAACGGATTTGATTTATCGACCATGAAAGTGAAGGTTATAAAAATTGACCCTTACACTCAGAAGGTTTCATTCACCGAAATAAAGGGGGAACATCGCATTACTCTTGATTTTGATAAAATTACGGATGTATATATAGTTTGAATTGTATTCATTATCCTCTTACATAATTATGGAAACTGGTTTATACTCGTTACATAATACCTATTACATATAGTGGGGGGAAGGTTCATGAAGAAGGTTATTTTAAGTGTGTTTTTGCTATTATCTGTATTAGTTGCGTGCAGCTCTGGGAGTGGTTCGGATTCTATTGCAATCGATGACGTAATCGATAAGTTTAACGAAGAGGGATTGGAAGCTGAAGACGTAACAGAGATGACAAAAGATGATTACGGTATGGCCCCGATGAAGGCGGAAGAAGCAAAGCGCTTCTTGATTCCTTCACTAGGAGAGGACTCTGGCGGTAGAATTTTTTCTTACGATAATCAAAAAGATCTGAATGAGATGAAGGAGTATTATGATTCCTTAGGAGAAGAGAGCGCAATGTTCTTTTCTTGGACTGCAGATCATGAGAACATACTGATTCAGATCAATGGAGAGTTATCAGAAGAAAAATATGAAGAATACAAGGCAGCACTTGAGTCAATGTAAAAAGTGAATCCCCTCTACCCATTCGGGTGGAGGGGATTTTTTTAGTTGTAAGAGAGAGCAGATCATTATAAAATTAGAACATATGTTCGTTGTGTGGGTTTGTTTAAATGTATCGCTGGAGTAATGTGATTATACAAGTTCCTTCATTAATATTAATGGTAGTGAGGAGGGTAACAAAATTGAACATATACGGAGAGAACCACCAGGAGAAAGTTAAATATGACGAATATCCTTATTTAGTATATGTACGTGTTAGTACGGACAAAGACGAACAGAAAGATTCGGTTCCAAACCAGATTGATATATGCAGGTATTGGCTTGAGCAAAACCACTATTCTTGGCAGGAAGAAGCTGTACTTAAGGACGATGGCTTAAGTGGTACTTATTTTCTAGAGAGGAAAGCCATGCAGCTGATACTACAGAAAGCGCGGAATCGTGAAATCAAAATGGTTGTTTTCAAATCGATCCACCGCCTTGCTCGGGATTTGAAGGACGCGCTTGAAATAAAAGAGGTACTGATTGGCCACGGCGTTCGAGTTGTTACAATGGAAGAAAATTATGATAGTCATTTAGAGGGCAAGAACGATATGAAATTCGAGATGTACTCCATGTTTGCAGCGCAATACCCTAAAACATTGTCAGTTTCCATTAGTGCTTCCCTTGCTGCTAAAGTCCGTCGTGGAGATCATATAGGAAAGGTCCCGTTCGGTTATGATCGGATTAATCAGAAGTTAGTGATTAATGAGGAAGAATCCAAAGTGATCAAAAGGATTTTTGACTGGTACACCGAAGATAATTACGGGTTCAAAGCAATCACCCATAAATTAAATGAAGGTGTGGAAAACGGTACAGTTGTTCCACCGAAAGAGTCCTCCTATTGGGGAGTGACTTCTGTTCAAAGAATAATTAAAAACCCTGTCTTCTGCGGGATGTTCATTCTAAATAAGTACACTACTATTAAAGTGGATGGCAAGAAAAAGCAGATTGTAAATCCGAGAGAAAAGTGGACCGTCTTTGAGGACCATCACCCTGGAATCATATCCAAGCAACAATGGTCTCAAGCAAATAACAAGGATGTAACCAGGTACAATACAAAAATAGCTAAGTGGAATGAATTCCGAGGACTTATGAAATGCAGTGAGTGCGGCTCCAACATGGTGACGATGGTGTCGTATAAAAAACGAAAGAGTGATGGCCATAAAACAACCTGGCGTTATCTTAAGTGTAGTGCCTATCGACGTGGCGGTAAGGCAGCTTGTGTGAATCATACCCCAATTACTTATGAGGATTTCCGGGAGTTCATCCTTAACACACTTGTGGCTAAGTGGAACAGCATCGAGCTGGAATTGGAAAACAACTTAGGTAAGAATAATGAAGAAAAGGCAAAATTGCTGAGAGTGCAGCTGCAACAGTTAGAAAAAAAGCAAGCTCGCTTAGTTGATATGTACTTAAACGAAATGCTTGAAAAAGATGACTACATGCAACGCCGGAAAAACTTTGAGAATGAAATCGATAAGCTGAACGACGATATTTTTATGTATGATAATATGGAGAGCAACAAAGTTCAGATTAATAGCATTAAAACGGCATTCGGATCGTTGAATGATCGAGAGCAGGACTTAACCAGGATATTCAAAGAAATTATCGATAGCATTATTATCGCTCCAAACGGGGAGATCGAAATTAGTTACCGCATAGACGGTTCTTCGTTATAAATCTGCAATGGCGGTTTGCAATAGGTACGCATTTCAAATGCCATGCAGAAATTGGGGGTCAAAGGTCGCTCGCAGGCAGTCGTAGAGCTGTTGCGGATGGGTGAACTGGAATTATAATCTCCATAATAGAAAGTTGTGGCGGGATTATTTGAGGTGTACGGAGTCCTTTCAGGTATAGTCACTATACTGATACCTGAAAGGGTTTTTTGTTTAAAAGGAACATTTATGTTGAATTTTTCTCCAATACGAGTGAAAATGGAGTTTATTAAGTATTTTCGTTAGGGGTGCTGATTGTGTCTAACAGACAACAGACGTCTATAGTGGCAGATATAGAGAAAGAGTTAAGATACATATCCGGAATCATCAAGCAAAGAGGACGGGAAATCCTGAATCATTACCCGATCACAGCCCCGCAGTTTGTTGCACTGCAGTGGCTGTTGGAGAAGGGGGATATGACGATCGGTGAGCTCTCCAACTATATTCATCTGGCGTGTAGTACGACGACGGATTTAGTGGACAGGATGGAGAAGAACGGGCTTGTCGAACGGGTGCGGGACACGAAGGACCGCAGGGTAGTCCGGATTCACGTGCAGTCCAAAGGCGAGGAAATTATTCATGAAGTAATTGCCAAACGTCAAAACTATCTGGAAGATGTACTGAAAGACGTACCGGTAGAAGATGTAGAGACGCTGAATCGGCTGCTGCATGTTCTGCATGCCGAAATGAAAGAGACAGAGCACGAGGGACAACAATGAGAAAAAGAGGGATGAAACAATGAAACGACCGATAGGGGTGATCGATTCCGGCGTAGGCGGGTTGACGGTGGCGCGGGAATTGATGAGACAGCTGCCCAGAGAAACGTTTGTCTATCTAGGGGATACGAAGCGCTGCCCGTACGGACCGCGTTCAGAAGAAGAGGTGCGTGCGTTCACATGGCAGATGGTCAACTATCTTTTGAGCAAAAACATTAAAATGCTTGTGATCGCCTGTAACACGGCGACTGCGTATACGCTCAAGGAGCTGCAAGAAGAATTGTCTATACCTGTGCTTGGTGTCATTGAGCCGGGCGCCCGGGCAGCTATCAAAGTCAGTCAGAATAAACGGATCGGCGTCATCGGGACAGAAGGAACCATTCAAAGCCGTGCATACCCGAACGCTCTTAAGGCGATTGATCGCTCGATCCGAGTGAATGACCTCGCCTGCCCTCCGTTTGTACCCATGGTGGAAGATGGTATCTTGTCCGGTCCTGAAGCGGAAGGGATCGTTTCCAACACCCTCAAGCCGTTGAAGGAGATGAATCATATAGATACGCTCATTCTCGGCTGCACCCATTATCCTTTGATCAAGGATCTGGTTCAACGGGAGATGGGCAACCATATCCAGGTAATCAGTTCTGGGGAGGAAACCGCCCGGGAGGCAAGCCTGATCCTGTCTTATCAAAAAGCGCTGGAGACGGAGGACCATCAGCCGGTCCACGAATTCTACTCTACCGGTGACATCGAGAAATTCCGTGTAGTGGCGAACAGTTGGTTTGATGAGCCGGTACAGGTGCTGAAAACTGTAGAATTGGAACATGTTCAAAACTCTGCCTATTGAGGGCAGGGTTTTTTTATATTTGTATGAAAATTTATCTGGTCTAAACCCTCCAGGTGCTCGTATATATGGTAGTACAAACTATCTCGGGAGGGAAAGCTATGAAGAAATACAGATACAAATCATTATGGATCGCGCTTCTATTATTAATGTGTACAGGGCTGCTCTCCGGCTGCCTTTTTGAAGGGGAACAATCAATGGAGAAGATGGATGCTCCGGAAGAGGCGGTTACGACAACGCCGTCTGCTGAGAGTGAAGAACCGGCAGCAGAAGGCGAAGAAGAAGGAGCCGAAGAAGGGGAAAGTACAGAGGAGGAATCAGCTTCTACGGTAGAAAGGGAATTGTACTTGATGGATGCCAATGGCATGGTCGCCCCACAGACGTTAGAGCTTCCTGCCTCGAAGGAAGTGGCGACTCAGGCTTTGGAATATATGGTTAAAGACGGACCGGTTACAAACCTGCTTCCGAATGGATTCCAAGCTGTCCTGCCCGCAGGGACGGAGATACTTGGAGTAAATGCTCAGGAGGATGGTACCTTGGTCGTTGACGTATCCGAGGACTTTAAGAATTATGAAGCACAGGATGAAGAGAAGATCCTTCAAGCCATGACGTACACGTTGACTCAGTTCGAAGGTGTCGATCGGATCAAGCTGTGGGTTAACGGCCATGAGCTTACAGAAATGCCTGTCAACGGGACTCCGATTTCGGAAGGAGTCTCCCGTTCCGACGGGATCAATAATCATATCGGTGTCAACACAGATATCATGAATTCCGAAGCAGTCACCGTTTACTTCCCGGCACAAAACGGAGATCAGGTCTACCACGTTCCGGTCACGACGCGCATCGAGAAGAACGATGATGATTATGCCGCAATGGTACAAGCGCTTCTGAACGGTCCTGAGCTGGGAACTTCCCTCATGAACCCGTTTAATGACGGTGCGGAGATGGTCAGTTCGAAATTAAGTAACGGGGTGCTCGCCGTGTCCTTTAATGAAAAACTGCTGAGCGGCGAGGACAACCCATCTTTATCCGACGAAGCTTTGGCAAGTCTCGTCATGAGTCTGACAGAGCTTAAGGATGTAGAATCGGTTGAGGTTCACGTGGATGGAGCAGAGCAGGTGATCACCGAATCCGGGCAGCCACTTGCCGAGCCGGTCTCCCGTTCTGATATCAGCGGGGCAGAGGAATTGTAGAAAGCCGACAAGATAAGAAGCGTTCCGAAAGTTCGAACTTTTGGTGCGCTTTTTACATTTAGCTAGAACTATCGGGCGGCGGTAATATGTGTTAAGATGGGCAAGGATAATGGTGAAGAAAAAGGAGGTCGATATCGATGAGAAGTGATCATCGAGAAGTGAATGAATTGAGAACCGTAACAATTGAGACAGACTATGTGAAGCATCCGGAGGGTTCGGTGCTGATCAGTTTTGGAGATACGAAAGTCATTTGTAATGCCAGCGTTGAGGATCGTGTACCTCCTTTTTTACGTGGTCAAGGAAAGGGCTGGATTACAGCGGAATATGCCATGCTGCCAAGAGCTACCGAGCAGCGTAACATCCGCGAATCTTCTAAAGGTAAAGTCTCCGGCCGTACGATGGAGATTCAGCGTTTGATCGGTCGTTCCCTGCGTGCCGTTGTCGACTTGGACAAGATTGGGGAGCGGACCATTTGGGTGGACTGTGATGTCATCCAGGCGGACGGCGGGACTAGGACAGCTTCCATCACAGGAGCCTTTGTAGCGGTTGTCCTTGCTTTAGGCAAACTTGTGAAGAAGGGGACGCTGAAAGAGCTTCCGATTACGGACTTTCTGACCGCGATTTCTGTAGGTGTCCTGCCTGACGGGAAGGAAATCCTTGATTTGTGCTATGAAGAGGATAGTAAAGCCCAAGTCGATATGAACGTCATCATGACAGGCAAAGGCGAATTTGTGGAGCTTCAAGGTACGGGAGAAGAAGCTACTTTCTCCATGCAGCAGCTGCAGAAGATGCTTTCTCTTGCCGAAAAAGGCGTTTCTGACTTAATCGTCCTTCAGGAAGAAGCGATTGGAGAATGGGCGGAAACTATCAGTAACAAATCCGGAGCGGCAAAATAATGAAAGAATTGTTGATAGCGACAAAGAACGAAGGGAAAGCCCAGGAGTTCAAGCAGATGTTTTCGAAATACGGCATTTCAGTAAAGTCTCTGCTTGACTTTGATTATGCTCCTGATATTGAAGAGACCGGTACGACATTCGAAGAGAACGCAATAATCAAGGCAGAAGCTATGATGAAAGAGTGGAATATTCCCGTCGTCTCCGATGACTCCGGTCTTGAGGTCGATGCACTCGACGGAGAGCCTGGGGTTTACTCAGCGAGATATGCTGGATTAGAGAAAGATGATAAAAAAAACATGGAGAAGCTGCTCCGGGAGCTCGGCGATACGCCATCCCATCAGCGTACAGCCCGTTTCGTCTGTGCCGTAGCAGTCGCCCTTCCGGGACAAGATACGTTTACGAAGCGCGGCACTTGTGAAGGTAGAATAGCGGAATCGCCACAAGGGACCAATGGATTCGGATACGATCCGGTTTTCATTCCGGAAAACGCCGATCGAACGATGGCACAGCATACCGCGGATGAAAAAAACGCAATCAGCCACAGACACCATGCTATCAAACAGTTGGAAGCATGGCTTGAGAAAGAGGCATAAAAGGGAGAGATCAGCGTGCCTAAAGTGTTAATCATGAGCGACAGCCACGGACTGGAACAGGAAGTTCAGGTCATCAAAGCAAGGCATAAAGACGCAGATGCGATGATCCATTGCGGCGACTCAGAGCTCGCTTATGGATCAGAAACGTTGAACGGCTTCTATTATGCTAAAGGAAACTGTGATTTTGAACCGGAAATGGAAAATGAACAAGTGTTAACAGTCGGAGACGTTACTTTTTATGTGACGCACGGCCATCTGCATCAGGTGAAAACGACGTTGATGCCTCTTAAGTACAAGGCGCAGGAAAACGAAGCACAGGTCGCCTGTTTCGGGCACTCCCATATAGCGGGAGCGGAAGTCGTCGATGGTGTCCTCCTGATCAACCCGGGAAGCGCAAGGCTTCCAAGAGATCGGGAAGAGCCGACATATGCTCTCCTTGAATGGGATGACCCGGCCGAAGCTACCCTTCAGTTCTATCATGTGAACGGGGAGAAAATGGACGGATTGGTTCTTTCAACAGACCTTACAGCAAAGAATTAATTTCTTTGCTGTAACCTGTTGACTTTCAGCCAAATTCCTTATATAATAATTCTTGTCCGCTTCTGATGGAGGCGAAAAAATACATAACCTGCGGGTGTAGTTTAGTGGTAAAACCTCAGCCTTCCAAGCTGATGATGAGGGTTCGATTCCCTTCACCCGCTCCATACATATTTTAATCTTGTGTCCCAGTAGCTCAGCTGGATAGAGCAACAGCCTTCTAAGCTGTGGGTCGGGAGTTCGAATCTCTCCTGGGACGCTAACAAACGCCTTCTAATGCGTTGGATGATACGGTCGATGAACCGGTCAACCTAACGTGTTAGGAGGCTTTTTCTATGACCAAACGCAAGGATTCGTTACATGTCCGTCAAGATTTATCCGATTTACAGTTCGTCTACCCCGAGGTAGACCGGACGCCCACGCAACCCTCACGTAACCACGAGTTAACCATCTTACAAGCGTTAAAGTCCGTTCTACGGCAAATGGAGGCGTCAGGTCTCCGTCAAAGAACGCTTGATGACTACGAACGCCACACCACGCACTTCGCTAAAGTTATCAAGGTATCGAACCTCAGCGAAGTAACCGCCAACCACATTTACGAATGGCTCTCTTCCATGAACGTAAGCAACGAAACGAAACTAACCCGATTAAAGTGTCTCAAAGCGTTTCTAAGCCGTTGTTTTGACCACGGGTGGATTATATGTCCAACTATTGGCGAAACATCCGTATAAAAGTCGATAGCCCGGTCAAAGAAGGCGCAACTGACAGAGAGATAGGCGTACTTCTCTCGCTATTGGATCTCACGAAGTTTATACAGTTGAGAGACGCAGTAGCCGTCCTTGTTATGTATCAAACGGGAGTGAGACTTGGAACTCTTGCGCAGCTACGAGAAAAACACGTCGATTTAGAGTCGCAGACCCTGGAGCTAGACGGTGGGATATTGAAGAATCACCAATCGATTTACCTTCCATTCGACGGGACATTAAAGAAATTGTTGCCGATATTGCTCGAGCAAAACGAGTTAGTTCGTAAGGAAAGTAAAACGAATAACGACCTCTTATTTCTCACGAAAAACGGTCAAAAGGTCGTTACTAGTCCGACAAACAATAATATAACGAAAAGACTAGCGAGGTATTCGAAGGATTACGGGTTGAAGAATATCAGCCCTCACGCACTCCGCCGAGGATTCGCGAAGAAGCTGTTGGACAAGGGGGCGAATGTTGCTCTGATCTCGAAGGCACTTGGCCATAGTGACATAGCAGTTACGACTCGTTATTTGCACTTAGACAAGCGAGAGGTAGCCGAAAGCCTACGAAACTATTTATAACCGTATGTAAACAGTTTTGTACACAAAAAAAGGCGCAACCGCCGGGAGTATGGACTTGCCACACGTCGACGATATGCACCGTTAGCCTACATAAAGCATATCGAAAAAACGGGAAATTGTCAAATTGGATAAGTGTGTCCATCTAACCAAACGTACGTTTGGTTTTTGCGTCTCACTCGGGGAGGCACATTAGAATGACGATATATTTAGACGACTATAAGACGTTCGATTCGACGCAAGAACTAAACTACCACGTTAAGCAACATGAGCTTGCTAACCATGACGATTAACAGCGAGCAACCGGGAAATACTTCGTTTTATTTCTAGGTATTCCGTAAAGTATTCGGGTGCAGCACACCTAAAAGCGAATACAATTGCGGAAGGTGTACAAAAATCTGTTCGGACGATCCAACGGACTCTGAGCAAACTCGAGGAACTCGGTATCATCGAACGTATTTCTACCATCCGTATAAAATCTGGGGGATCAGGGGCGAATATTATCGTAATTCAGCCGTTTGTGACAGCCTGTTTGTCAGACCGCGAAGTCACCGAGAAAGCACGGGAGGACAAGGGAAACGTCGTAAAATCGCCAAAAGAAACAATACATAATCGTTTTATATCTAATAATACATTCGATACGGACTCGAAACCTTTGAATCACCCTCTATCGCTTAAAAACTCAATTCCCAAGAAGCTATATGACGCGCTATCTCCGTTTTTTAACGCAGATGATCTATATAAAACGATTGGAACGTTATACAGAGCAAAAGCAACTATTGATCGCGACATTAACGCTGAGGATCAAGAAGAATATATAAATGCGTTTTATGCCGTGATGAGGCGATATAAGAACGGGAAAGTTCGAGATTTATACGGTTATTTATATTCGGCTTGGTGCAAGGTTAGTAGGAGTTTATTCTGGAAACGTATGGTCGCAGTCTACTGTTAACATAACATTTTAAAATATTCTTGCTGTGTTTATGTTGTTAACAGCAGGAAGTATCACAAAGACTTGGATTGATTTGATCTTGGATATCTGTTTATTTAAAACGTCTTATGCTAAGCTTGGAGTATATTGATAAATCCATGATTTGGTAATTGTATGAATATCGATTTTCTGATAAGTGTAATCGGTAAGTAATCTGTATTGAAACGGGGGCCTTACGTTGGATGAAAAGGTGAACTTTTGTATTTATTTAAAGAAGTCAGAGCCTGATGTGTCATTTTCATCAGAGGAGCACATATTCCCGGCTGGTATAGGAGGCATAAGGAAACTTCCTATGCAATACGTAAGTGATGATTTTAATAATATGTTTTCCAAAATGGAACTACCATTTATGAGGCACTCTCTGTTATCTCTTCCACGGCAGTTTAAAGGTCCGGGAAAGAGGGGGAAATTAAATCCAAAAAAAGCCACAGAGGGGTCAATTAGTATAATGAGTGGAGAAGATCTAAATAGCTTTAATTTAGGTTATCTTACCTTAGGGAACCCTTACACAATTCCGCAGATAATAATTGATATAAATGGACTTTGTCACTTTAAATCTGACCAGTCTTTTGGTGATGCGGGTAAGCAAATTGCAAGCTTCGTGAAGAATTTGAGCAAATACAATGGCAAATATATATTAATTGAAGATGCCCGGATAAGTAAGGATGAGATTATTCTTGGGTTTCATAGAAGTAAATGGTATGTAGCGCTAAGCAATGAAGACTTAAAACCCCAAATTGACGAATATATAGATAAGATAATTCAACAAGCTCCATTCAACAAGGAAACTCCAAAGTATGGTTCACATCAAGTAAAGGTTCACCAAACGTTAGAGTTTGATGATAGTTTTTTTAGAGTATGCGGGAAAATTATCTTTAACTACCTTACTTTGGTTAAAGGTCGGGATTTTGTTTTAAATTCGTGTTTTGATCCTATCCGAGATTGGATTGTTAATGGTGGAGAGAATAATTTTGCAATTTTGACCGGCAAAGAGACTAAAACCTCCAAAATAGTATCTCCAAAAGAAGCTCATAAACTTTTCATCAATCAAGTGGGGAAATCCCTTGTGGGTTATATAAGTTTTTATGGTGATAATTTTGAAACTGTAGTTAAATTATGTGATGACATAGATGGTAATTTTGATTTAGAAGGTTTTTTGTGTGATTGGAAAAATAGGGAAGAATATAGCTATATAGATTACGTACAAAAGCTTAATAATTGAAGTTTGATTGATACTTGCGAAGTGAAGTGTAGAAAAGCTTTGGGAAATAAAAGGTTTAGAATCTGCGAAGTCCTGAGGTAACTAAGAGAGTTGACGTGTAATTGAGCTAGGGTCATTGGATGGATATGTATCTATGAAGAAAACAATATATAGGAAAAACCTCGGTTGTATTACTTGATGGAGAGAAACGAGAGGTGAACGCAAGGGTAACGAGGTTACACATATATGGCAAGTGGGACCACGACCTATACACGTATTAGTTGGGCGCTGCGTTCACCAGGCGAGCACTTCCGGAAATATTAAGGGGTGTCCGGTCGAGTCTTCAATCGGAATGGAAAGCGAAACGTGAAGAGTTACAGGCCGAAGCCCGGGCGAAGTCAGCGAGGGCAACGGTGAACCTCAGCCAGGGCGACAAGCAAACGGCAGAACAAGTGGCGAATCGCGTAAGCCTCGACATCGTATCTGCAAGCAACGTTGCGGAACTTAACCGGGCGATTAATAAGGCGAGTCAGGACATCGGATACCTAAGCGACGCGGAGAAAACGGCAATACAAAGTAACTTGCCGGAGCTATTGTCGCAGGTGGACGCTAAGAACGAGAAATTCGATAGCAACGTTAAGGGACGAAAGCTGATCAACTCGGCACAGGACGTTAGCAACCTCGATTGGTTAGCCGGAAAGATCGCGGATCAGTTGCCGCCTAACGTTGATATGGAATACCGACAGTTACGGACGATCAAACGAGGACGTCGAGTTAATGCGAAGTCAATGTAAGTAACGCAAAGCCCTCGATTGTACCGCTGCAGCCATAAATGACGGGAGGGGCAAGTGTAAAGGATAAGTAACTGACGTAATAGTTCTGTATACGTAGAGACGTTTGCGCAACGTTGGAGCTCTTAGAGTTAAAGAGACAGTAAGAAGGATGGTAGAGTTGTAAGTACACACGCTATACGGAGTGGTTATATAATCTATTATATATGTAATTAATAGATATAGGAAAAAGGGAGAATAAGTATGAATAATAAAAATGACTTGCGATATTGTTATCACTGCGGGGAAAAGAAATCACTAAAAATGCTAAGTAAAGTTGACAATAGTTATAAAGAAAACCTTGGTACAGAAGACGAGCCTCACATGTTTGATTTTTATGATTTTATCTATGTGTTAAGGTGTAATGAATGTATGAACGTTTCTATATATAGAGCAGAATTCACAAGTGGAGAAGAGCGCTATTTTCAAGAGACTGGGGAATCTGAGATAGAGTTATTTGGGAGGCTTTTATACCCGAATATAGAGCACGAAAATGCTTCTTACATTCCTGAAAAAATTTATAATAGCTATTTGTCGTCGATTAAAGTAAAGAATATTGATCGCTCTTTTAGTTTGATTGGCTTAAGAAGAACCCTAGAAATGATTTGTAAAGAAAAGGGTTATAACGATGGAATGTTAGGGAAGAAATTAAAAAAAATGGCTGATGATGGTGTAATCCCGTTAGTGATAGATAGTATTGCTGATTCTCTCAAAACTGAAGGGAATAAAGCTGCACACGGCGATGATGTTGATTTTGATATTAAAACCGTAAACAATATGATTGAATTTACGAGAATAATTATTAATTACCTTTATGTGTTGCCTAAAAAGATTTCAAACGTGCAAAATGCATTAAAGAACCAATTGTAATTTAATAAATAACTCAATCTGAGAACCTATTCATAGAGGTTCTCTTTTTGTCCAATAAAATAATTCCAAGGACAGGGCATTTAAATTCGGAAAGGTCAATTCCGGGATTTTAGGACAATATAGGTTTGAAGTTTCAACCTGGGGTTCCTTTAAGTATTACAATTGAGAAAGGTTGATTATGGATGGGTTTTTTTGATTCATTCTTGAAAGCATTCAAAGTAGCGAATAAACCGAAGCAAAGCGAAAGAAATCGAAACTCGACTAGACAGACTCCTAAACGGCCGACAAAGTCATCGATAAAAACTAGCATCGAGGTAACAAGGGAGAGCTTCAACGATAATCACTTCGAAATTGATCCGATCCTTACGAAGAAACTTTCTAACGGGGTGTTACCAGGCGAAGTCTTGTTAATCAATTGGATCTCCGGGAAAACCGAAAACGCTACGTTTCCTCGATATTACGAAAGGACATACGGTATTACTCCGAAAAAGTCGTTGAAAAAGTTGATAAAGGACGGCTATGTTTCGGAAGCAAGCCCGGTTGAGTCGCTAGGATCGTTTAAAGTTCCAGAGTTGAAAGAGGTGTTGAAGGCGAAGGAAGTGAAAGTTAGCGGTAAAAAGGCGGATCTGATTACGCGAATAGCGGAAAACTTTTCGGATTCAGAGGTCAAGGCGTTGGTTGGCGATAACTTAACATTGAAAATAACGGAAAAGGGCCGCAAGACGCTCGAGGAATACTACTATATCGTTCCGGCTCATCGTAATGATTCGAAAGACGGCGCTTATAACGTACCCAACGCTATCCGTCACGTTAATAAGCTCGATTATAAACCTGGTAACGGGGATATCTCGTGGGCTTTGTTTCAGCAAGCGTATATGGATCACGCAGAAAAACGGGACTACGGATTAATGCGAAACGTTATTCTAAACAAAGCGATACAATTAGAACGAGAAAAGAAATACGAAACCGCGTTATTTCATTATATAAGGGTATTCATTTTCGATACTAGCGGCTTACAAAACAGTAGGTACTTAGAGAATCCGAAATACACTATGATCCCTCAACCGATGGGGCGCTCTGTTAAAGGGCTAACGGAGAAATTAGAAATAGACGAAGTTGGCCTTCGTGAACATTTCGATTATACATGGAGTCGGGTTAGGCGAGAGTTAGAGTTTCACTATCTAACCGAATACGAATGTTTCCGTTGCCTTATGCTTTCGATGGCTAACGATCAAGAAGAGATAGAGGATTTGCTATTGAACACGTACCAACGTTTAACTAATGAACTGAGCGAAGCAGAGTTCCGTAAGAAATACGGGTTAAGTTTTCCTATCGACCTAGACGACGAAAAATATGGACGGTGATACACGGGGTTATCCAAACATTATATAAAAGGATAACTCCCGCCTATTAAGGCGGGGCTGTGTTAATTCTTGTCTCTACTTGTTACTTGCTCCCTAAATGATTCAGGTAATTCATCATAAAATTTTTCAATAGTTTTCGGTTTCGTTATTAACTCTTCTATTAGTAAATTTATCAGGGTGAAAAGAAATGTAACTTTTTCTTCATCATCAAGGTCAGCGATTTCTCCAAAATGAATCCCTTTATTGCCGTAGTATCTTAAGGTATCTAAACCTTGTTGTACATAAGGTGGAAGGTCATTTTTCTCGACTAAATCCCCTATCATTTTGTTAATGCTGTTTTTAGGAACATCGAGGTGGTTTATTAACAGGTGTTCTATCGCTAAACGCAGTAACGCTGCGGAAGCTCTTTTCGAATGTTTGTAAACTCCTGTTGCCTCCTCATAGATTTCACATATGTCATTAGGCATATCCTCGGCAGGTGTGGGAAGAGTATTACTTTCCGGGAATATAACGTTTCTATTTTCCCAAACAGTATATTTTTCGCACTCGGTACACACGCTTATAACTAAGTGCCATTCAAGAGGAGAAGGTTTTCCAGGAGACACTGGACTTGGGGGCCTGAAAAATTGTCCAGACGTAACAATTTTTTCTTTACTAACCGATAAATCCAATGTGTCATTTTTATCGTCTTTAGATTTCCATATTACAAAATGGTTTTGCGGACATAAAGTACCGCATCTTGGGCAATTATATGAACGTTCATTTAAAGTTGGACTAACATACTTCATTGATATACCTCCCGATAAGTTCTATTATAATTATACATTGAAATAGATTGTTTGCTTGCAAATATCATATAACATTAACTTAATTAAGCTTGCCTAAAAAACGGCAAGGGTATAATTGCCCCCCCCCGCCGTTTTTTCCGTGTTTCTTCCTATTGTAATTTGATTGTCTCCGTAACGCTTCCAAAGATACCTTCCTGCGCTTCAACCGATAGATTTTCAGAGTCCGCAATTTCCGGAGCTACGTCGAATACGACCTTACCGGACATTTCGGAACTAGGGTTAAGCTGCTCGAGGAAGAACGAGTTTTGGATCGTGCCGTCTTCGCCCTGGTTTGCTGACATACTAGCCGCGGAATCAGCTTCGAACGTTTTGCTGTCTTGTTTTAACTTGAAGTACGAACCGTCAACAGTCACAGCTTCGTCTCCGTTGTTCTTCACTGTAATGTTGAGGACAACGTATTTTCCGTTAGCTTCTTCTGGTAACGCGCTAGGGCCGACTTGTTCTGCCGTACTCTTCTCGTTAATTGTGTACGTCATTGCGCCAACCTCGACTTTGTCACCGATGCCGTATGAGGTCTCTTCGGCTTCTTCCCCGCCTGTTTCTCCGGAACTCTCTGCATCATTATTGCCATCGTTAGTGGACGCTGTTTCATCGTCTCCCCCGCCTACTAAGCTGAAAATCACTATTATGGCGATAATACCGATGAAACCGAGACATCCCATTTTGAATAATTTCTTCATACTTATCTCCCCCTTATGTATTGGAATTCAACTCCCATAATATACAATGTGAGGTATTTTTACCATACTTTTACCAGAAGAATTTTCATTTCGAGACTAATTTTTACCGGTTAAATCTACATGCTCGGATTTTTCGAGCTTTCATTTGCCTGGATGAACGGTTCAATGGTAAAATTGTGTAAACCATTTGAGTTCGCTAGATGAAAGTATCAACCAACGGACAGGCTAACGGGTACTACATGCCCGGTTTTGAGCGGTCGGAAGTTCGAATCTCTCCTGGGACGCTAACGAAAAAAACGCTGAAACCTTTGCTGGACAAGGGATTCAGCGTTTTTTAATGTTGTCAGTATTTGGGACGAAATATAATCATCAAAAAAGAAACAATAACGTTTCCTAATAAGAGAGGTAAAGGGGCGGAGCTCTCCTTTACCATTTTAAATGCCTTTCTGTAAAATTATTGCTCACATGTTTGACTTAACAGCACCCCCTTGTATCTAAGTGTTTAGTCTATGCATGAAATGTAAAGTGGTAAATGGATATGAAATACTCAAGGATTGAGACCCGAGCGTTCCTGCTCGTCATCGTTCATTAAATCACTGAACGGACCAGCAGCTTGCCTTCTTTCATCCATTTAAACCCAAAAGTTTTCATGTTATTCTTTTAATGAGTAGGTAATATTTGGCTGAATCGCGAGGGGCGAACGCCATTGCGGCAGGAGAGACTTTCCTGTTCTTTTTATGAACACCATGCGAAAGAAAGATGAGGTAAGATGTTGGACAAAATGATGGATTGGTTAGGTGTCCTGGCTTTTGTAGGGTATATGTCCGCCTAGATAGTTGAGAGGACGAGTAGAACCCTTCCGTTTCCATCCGGCCGTTTACGGCATGCTCTCTATGGCCGCCGTCTTTTCCTTTGGTTACAGGTATTACTTACGTTATGGCAGGAAATGGTGGGGAATGATCTACATGAGCATCACCGGCAAATTTTTTTCATTTCCCTTATATGGACATTAGCATAAAGGTGCGGGTGGATTTTATGGGGAAACCGCGCAACATCCCTGTCTATACAATGATTTGAGAGCTGCAGAGATAAGAAAGGGTGTGTTGAAATGCTCGAGAGTATCAATCAGCTGGGGGTATTATTATTTCTCCTCTGCGGCTTTGCTTTCTATTTACATCTCCGTCGGATCAAGAAGAAAAGAGGGTTTACGTTTTACGAGCGAATCATGTATGTGACCGTCCAACTTGCTTATCTTCTGTGGGCGGGAAGTTACTTGTTGATGATGATCAGTGAAGCGTAATACTTAAAAAACGAACGATGCTTTCCTTTTTAAGGAAGCATCGTTCGTTTTTTTATTTTTTGCGGCTATGATTGGCGGACAATAGCCCTATGAAAATGGTTATCCCGTACGTCCTGTAATTATTTTTATATAGCAACGTACCTGTTGGGAATAGTGGATGGCTCTGGACGATTGGATGTCATAGAAAACGCTGTCGAATTTCCGGAGAAGGGATGGTGCATGCTTCTTTCTTTCCGAACCAGCGGTAACGATTTTTGGCGATATACTTGTAAACGAGATCCCGCAGCGGCTTCGGAATGAGAAGCAGGCCATAGGCTAACTTCCACCCGCCATTCAATTTACCAGCGATACGCAGCGCCGCTCCCGATTGATCGAATGCTTTACTGCCGTCGATCAAGATCAGACTGTCCAAATCCTCGCTTACGTTATGTTCAGCCATCAATCGACGGCCGGTATCACTCTGCTGGGATGCGAATCGAAAGTGAGCTTTAGTATCCCGTTTAATAATGAATTGGACGCTTTGGTCACAGAAGTTACAGTCCCCGTCAAATAGAACGATCATAGCAATCCCTCCTTCTATGATCAGTGTAACACGGAACCCATATGCCATGCGCAAAAAATTCTTACCTTGCTTTTGGAGTGGAGTCACTCGCTGTCTGTTCCTCATACCTTATGCATGAGAGGAGTGATTTGCGGTGATGGCATTAGCCTATGTTCTTATTGGTACGTTTTTCTGCTTCTTTCAACGGGAGCCTGTTCATTCCGGTAAAGAAGAGCAGACCGTATATATGTTCTACATGCTGGCATGGCTTATATTCTGGCCGTTCTTACTGATATGGAAGTTGTTCAAAGGGAAATAACGGCAGATTACTCGGATTTTTACTCGTGTTTATCCTGAAGGACGAGGGATATTAAGAGTGGCCTCAGGCCGAATGATTAGAGGAGTGATCGTAATGGAGAAGAAAAATGTCCAGTGGCTTCCGGTTATTGCATCAATCGGTATCGGAGCAGCTACGTACAGCATGATGACAGGTCAGGCGGGACAGCTGCAGAAGGTCATACCGACGCTCAGCAAAATGTCCGGACAAATGCAGAACGGTTCCAACTCTTATCAGTAAAAGAATCAGGCAGGTATTAATACCTGCCTAATTTTTCATCTAAAAAACGCCATTTCCTGCCGGGGAGGAATGACGTTTGGTGTGTATTCGTGTATGTTAATTTGCTTGTACGGGCAATTCGATAGAACGCTTGTCAATTTCCTGTGTGACGAGGTGCAGGAATTCATCATCTAATTGAAGTTTCACGGACTCCAAATACGTCTCTAATAATGTTTGATCATCTAGCAGTGACAAAACCATACAGCTCCTTAAATGATTTAATTCGGTGTTTTTTTATTCACATTTACTTATTCTAACAAAAAAAACGGAATCATCATGAGTCTTTAGTCTTATTTTCGGAAAGGTTTATACATATTGAGATATTATCTTGAAATAAAATTGTGGACGCATGGAGAGGAGTGTCTGCTTTTGTCATGTCTTCTCATAAGCCGTATGATAAAGGAAAGTCAGTCACATTTTTCGATCGGTTTCTTTGAGTTTCTCTTCTTTATCCGATAGTATTACTAAACAGGTTCATGGATGGTATGAAAAACAGGTTTGAAACATACGGATTAAGGAAAGACTGAGGGGAAGTATGAATTCCAGGGAAGGGTGCCTTATGGACAATAAGAACGGGAATCTAGTAATGTTTCCCAAATGGAAAACAGCGTTGGAACGAGTTGGTATGGAAGCTCTGAAAGACAAGCGTTACGAGGAAGCGGCGGAAGCCTTTGAACCGCTTGCGGAATATGGCGTAGCTTCTCATGACATTAATACAGGGTTGTTAATGAGCTGGATCGAGCTCGGAAAGTTCGATGATGCCGAATCGTTATGTCATCAGTTAATGAAAGAAGAACATGACCAGTACTACCACTATCTACATATTTATATAACAGTCCTGTTCCAGAGCAGCAGGTATCAGGAGATCGTGGATCTACTGGATGAAGTATTTGAAGCAGAAGACATTCCGCATCAAAGCCGCACACAGCTCTGGCAGATGTATGAAGTGAGTGGTAAACTGTTGGAAGATCAACAGAAGGAAATAGGCAGCAGTCTTATGGAAGATTTTCGATCCGCAATGGAAAATGAGGATATACATAAGCAATGGCAAGTCATGGAGCAAATGAAGAACCAGCCGTCTGCTCCTTATATAGAAGAAGTTGAGCCGGTATTGCAGAATGAGTCTGTCCATCCTGTCATAAAGTCAGCGGTTATTGAATGGTTCCGTGATGAAGAAGTGGACAAGGAAATGACAGTGGTGAAGTTCGGTCAGGAAATGAAAATAGTTCCGGCTGAATTGACACAACTGCACTCGGATTACATCATTAAACAGATCCAGATGCGTCTTGGTCAGGTAGAGCAGAATAATCCATCCATGTATGAGATGATCAATAAACTGCTTTTTCATTACTGCTATGTCCGTTATCCGTTTTTCCCGGATGAGGAGGAAGTGGTTCTGTTGGTGGAGGCGCTGAAGCAGCTTGGACACGAGTACCTACAGCTTCCTTACGAACCGCAATACTCTTCGGAGGACGTTGCCAAGTACAAGGAAGAAGTGGAGATTTGCGAACAGCACTATATGATGATTGCAGGGGAATGAAAAACACCCGCTAACCGAACAGTCCCTCCTTGAAAGCCAGGGGGATTATGTTATAATGTAGTGGTTGCAAACGAGATTCGTATGTATTCAGAGTCATAGAATCATTAAACCATCGTCCTCTGGACGAAAATGAATGAATAGATGTTGGAGGGAATTTTTTATGTCAGTAAAATGGGAAAAGCAAGAAGGCAACCAAGGTACACTAACAGTAGAAGTACCGGCAAGTGAGTTCGATCAAGCACTTGACCAAGCCTTCAAAAAAGTAGTTAAACAGGTACAGGTACCTGGATTCCGTAAAGGTAAAGTACCACGTAAGCTGTTTGAACAACGCTTCGGTGTGGAGTCCCTTTATCAAGATGCTCTTGATATTGTTCTTCCAAAAGCATACGCAGAAGCTGTAGATGAAGCGGGTATCGAGCCTGTCGATCGTCCGGAAGTAGATGTAAAACAGCTGGAAAAAGGCCAGGACGTTATTTTCACAGCGGAAGTTACTGTGAAGCCTGAAGTGAAGCTTGGCGACTACAAAGGCCTTGAAGTGGAAGAAGTGAATACAGAAGTAACAGATGAGGATGTTCAGAACGAATTGACTCAACTGCAGGAGCGTCAGGCTGAGCTTGTCGTTAAAGAAGAAGGCGAAGTAGCAAACGGCGATACAGTCGTTATGGACTTCGAAGGATTCGTTGACGGAGAAGCTTTCGAAGGCGGCCAAGCAGAGAACTATTCTCTTGAAATCGGTTCTGGTTCCTTCATCCCAGGCTTCGAAGAGCAGTTGGAAGGTAAGAAAGCCGGCGAAGAAGCAGAAGTGGAAGTTACATTCCCTGAAGAATACCATGCAGAGGATCTTGCTGGTAAAGCGGCTACTTTCAAAGTTAAAATTCACGAAATCAAAGCGAAGGAACTTCCTGAGCTTGATGACGAGTTCGCTAAAGATGTCGATGAAGATGTCGAATCTCTAGAAGAACTAAAAACAAAAACACGCGAGCGTCTGGAAGAGCAGAAGAAAACAGAAGCAGAAAACAATAAGCGTGAAACACTTGTGAACAAAGCATCTGAAAATGCAGAAGTTGAAATCCCTGATGCAATGGTTGATACAGAACTTGACCGCATGGTTCAGGAATTCGAACAGCGTCTTCAAATGCAGGGCATGACGAAAGACATGTACTTCCAGTTCACTGGTCAGGACGAAGATGCACTTCGTGAGCAGATGAAAGAGGATGCTGCGAAACGAGTGAAAACGAACTTGACGCTTGAAGCGATTGCTAATGCAGAAAACGTTGAACCGACAGAAGAAGACGTGAACGCTGAATTGGAAAACATGGCTTCTATGTATCAGACAGATGTTGCTCAGCTTACTCAAATGCTCGGCGGCAGCACAGATATGATTAAAGAAGACTTGAAAGTCCGTAAAGCGATCGACGTTCTAGTTGCAAATAGCAAAGCAGAATAATAAACTGAGAAGACAAGGTGCATCGTAAGTGCCTTGTCTTCTCATATATATCTGGGAAACAGGTATAGGCGTATCACATTGTGGAGAAGATGATTGATACTTCTCTCTGTTTTTACATACAATAGTAAATGTACTCTATCGTTTGACTTATCTGTCCCATATCTACATAATGAGGGTGGTGCTATGAGTGGATCGCACACCTCTGAAAGGTATTGCTTTTTTGTTTGGAGTTAATTTGGTATGATGAGCAAAAGAGCGGAAACGTAGACGTCGTACTAATGAACTTCAGTCGCGATTGCGTCATTTTATGAAGGGGTGAAACGTATGTTTAAATTTAACGATGAAAAAGGACAATTGAAATGTTCTTTCTGCGGTAAGAGTCAGGAGCAGGTTCGTAAACTAGTCGCTGGGCCTGGTGTATATATATGTGACGAATGTATCGAACTTTGCACGGAAATCGTGGAAGAGGAACTGGGCAACGAAGAAGAAGTAGAATTCAAAGAAGTTCCGAAACCACAGGAAATTCGTGAGATCCTTAATGACTATGTTATTGGTCAGGATCAGGCTAAGAAAAACCTGTCCGTTGCCGTTTATAACCACTACAAGCGGATCAATGCAGGTGTTAAGAATGATGAAGTAGAGCTTGCGAAGAGTAACATTCTCATGCTCGGGCCGACAGGTAGCGGTAAAACATTGCTGGCACAGACGCTTGCCCGCATTCTGAACGTGCCATTCGCGATTGCGGATGCTACATCACTGACAGAAGCTGGTTACGTAGGGGAAGATGTAGAAAACATTCTTCTTAAACTGATTCAGGCTGCAGACTATGATGTGGAAAAAGCGGAGAAGGGCATCATTTATATTGATGAGATCGATAAAGTAGCCCGTAAATCCGAAAACCCTTCCATTACGAGAGATGTCTCCGGGGAAGGTGTCCAGCAGGCACTGCTGAAAATCCTTGAAGGAACACAGGCCAGTGTACCGCCTCAAGGAGGACGTAAGCACCCTCATCAAGAATTTATTCAGATCGATACGACGAACGTATTGTTCATCGTAGGTGGAGCTTTCGATGGAATCGATCAGATCATAAAGCGTCGCCTTGGACGTAAAGTCATCGGATTCGGATCGGAGCAGGCGACAGATGAATCAGAGAAGAAAGAACTGCTTACAAAAGTTCTGCCTGAAGATCTGTTAAGCTATGGCTTGATTCCGGAATTCATCGGTCGTCTTCCGGTAATTGGAAGTCTCGAGCATTTGGATGAAGAGGCGCTTGTAGAAATCTTAACAAAACCGAAAAATGCGCTGGTCAAACAGTACCAGAAACTGTTCCAAATCGACCATGTAGAGCTGGAGATGGAAGAAGACGCGCTTCGTGAAATTGCTCGTCTTGCCATCGAACGTAAAACGGGCGCCCGTGGGCTGCGCTCCATCATTGAAGGAATTATGCTGGACGTGATGTATGAGCTGCCTTCCCGTGACGACATTGAGAAATGTATCATCACGAAAGAAACGGTGACAGCGAAGAACGGTCGTCCTAAGCTTGTTTTGACGGATGGAACTGTCGAAGATGAGAATAAAGAATCCCCGAAAGAGAGCGCTTGATCCGCCTTCTTTTGACATTCTTTAATGGATGAGAGCCGTGCTACTTAACGTTGTAGCACGGCTTCTCTTTTGTGGGTTCCTCTTTTGCAAGCGGGCCTTTTCTTCCAAGCATGAAAGCTTTGTTACTGCTTATAATATGGATACCATATAAGAAACCCCTCGCCACTCCATGACAGGGGGTTTCCGTGTTGGTTTGAACGGTTCCGTTTCATTTACTTTCCACATACATTTATATATGATTAAACTACCTATTTGCATTAACTGGAGGTGCAAGTAATGACTGACAAACAAAGAAAACAGATCCCTCTTCTTCCATTGAGAGGGTTGCTTGTCTACCCATCCATGGTTCTTCATCTTGACGTAGGTCGGGAGAAGTCTGTTCAGGCATTGGAACAATCGATGATGGATGATAATGAAATATTTCTCGTTTCCCAAAAAGAAGTGAATATAGATGAACCGGCAGAAAGTGACCTTTATACGATCGGAACGGTAGCGCGTGTGAAGCAGATGGTCAAGCTGCCAAACGGTACGAATCGTGTTCTTGTAGAAGGGCTCTACCGGGCAGGTATAGAAGAAATTCGGGATGACGATTCGTTTTATCAGGCGGAGATCACCGTTATTGATGATGAGCATGCGGATCGCAATGAGGAAGAAGCATTGATGCGTACGCTGATGGATCAATTTGAAAAGTACGTCAAAGTGTCGAAGAAAGTGAGCCAGGAGACGTTCAACACCGTTTCTGACATCGATGATCCGAGTCATCTCGCTGACATGGTTTCTTCTCATCTTCCAATCAAGCTGAAAGATAAACAAGCCGTTCTGGAAACGCGGAATGTTAAGGAACGTCTGAAGAAGTTGATTGAAATTATCGGGAATGAACGGGAAGTTCTTCAAATAGAGAAGAAGATCGGTCAACGTGTGAAGAAGTCGATGGAGAAAACGCAGAAAGAGTATTATCTCCGTGAGCAGATGAAGGCGATCCAAAGTGAGCTTGGCGATAAGGATGGGAAAACCGGAGAGGTTGCCCAGCTCAAAGAAAAAATCGAGAAGGCTGCTATGCCGGAGCGGGTGGAAGAGGTCGCTTATAAGGAGCTTGGGCGTTATGAGAAAATACCTCAAAGCTCTGCAGAAAGCTCTGTCATCCGGAATTATATCGAATGGCTCGTTTCTCTACCCTGGTCGGAGGAGACGGAAGATAACTTAGATGTCAATCATGCCGAAGAGGTACTGGATGAGGACCACTATGGGCTGGAGAAAGTGAAGGAGCGGGTGCTCGAGTATTTAGCTGTCCAGAAATTGACACAGACGATCAAAGGGCCGATTTTGTGTCTTGCCGGACCACCCGGTGTAGGGAAAACGTCTCTCGCAAAATCAATAGCACGCTCCATCAACCGGAAATTCGTCCGCATCTCTCTCGGAGGCGTCCGGGACGAAGCAGAAATCAGAGGCCACCGGAGAACGTATATCGGTGCTATGCCCGGACGAATCATTCAAGGTATGAAACGTGCAGAAACGGTCAATCCAGTATTTCTGCTTGATGAAATTGATAAAATGGCCAGTGATTTTCGTGGGGACCCTTCATCTGCCATGCTGGAAGTACTGGATCCGGAACAAAACGGGACTTTCAGTGATCATTTCATTGAAGAAAATTATGACCTGTCGAAAGTTATGTTTATCGCAACAGCCAACAACATTTCCAATATCCCTGGTCCGCTGCGCGACCGTATGGAAATCATTACGATTGCAGGCTATACAGAGGTGGAAAAGCTTCACATTGCAAAGGATCACTTACTGCCGAAGCAGGTGAAGGAGAACGGTTTGAAGAAAGGACAGATGCAGGTACGGGACGACGCCCTGCTTAAGTTAATTCGCCGTTACACTAGAGAAGCTGGCGTGCGAGGATTGGAAAGAGAGCTTGCAAGCTTGTGCAGAAAGGCAGCGAAGATCATAGTTTCCGGTGAAAAGCAACGGGTCGTCGTGACCGAGAAGCAGCTGGAAGAACTGCTTGGGCGCCCGAAATTCCGTTATGGACGGGCAGAGTTGGAAGATCAGATCGGTGCAGCTACAGGTCTTGCGTATACGACAGCAGGAGGAGACACGTTGTCGATCGAAGTTTCCCTGTATCCTGGAAAGGGCAACCTCACTTTGACAGGAAAGCTCGGGGATGTCATGAAAGAATCTGCTCAGGCAGCTTTCAGCTATATTCGTTCACGTGCTGAGGAGCTGAAGATCGATCCAGAATTCGTTGAGAAAAACGATATTCACATCCACGTTCCGGAAGGCGCAACCCCGAAAGACGGCCCTTCTGCCGGCATCACGATGGCAACCGCCCTTGTTTCTGCTTTGACGGGAAGGCCCGTCCGTAAAGAAGTAGGAATGACCGGAGAAATCACCCTCCGCGGCCGTGTGCTGCCGATCGGTGGCCTGAAAGAAAAATCACTGAGTGCACACAGAGCCGGCTTGACAAAGATCATCATTCCGGATGAAAATAAAAAAGACTTGGAAGATATCCCGGCAAGTATCCGGGAAGGATTGACTTTTGTACCGGTCAAGCATTTAGATCAAGTCCTAGAACAAGCGTTAGTGGAGGATATACATGAAGGTTAATACCGCAGATATTGTCATCAGTGCAGCGAGCAAGAAACAGTACCCGAAAGATTTCATTCCTGAAATCGCACTTGCAGGCAGGTCCAATGTAGGGAAATCTTCTTTCATCAACCGGATGATCCAAAGGAAGAACCTTGCGAGGACTTCCTCCAAGCCTGGGAAAACGCAGACGTTGAATTTCTACATCATCAATGATCAATTTCATTTTGTCGATGTGCCTGGATACGGATATGCAAAGGTATCCAAGAAGGAGCGCGCCAAATGGGGAGAAATGATGGAGGAATACTTTGCAGAGCGGGAGCAATTGAAAGCGACCGCGCTCGTGATCGACGTCCGTCACAAGCCTACGGAAGATGATCAACTGATGTACGACTACTTGAAACATTTCGGCCTGCCGGTCATGGTGGTCGCGACGAAGTTGGACAAAATTAAAAAAGGTCAAAGAACGAAGCAGTTCAAGCTTATCCGTGAAGTGCTTGGAATGAAAGAAGAGGACGCTCTTATTCCATTCTCTTCGGAAACAGGCGAAGGAAAAGACGTCGCTTGGAGGATTATGCTTTCTCACTTAAACAGTTAAGGGAAGTAGCCCGCTCCATCTTATGGAGCGGGCTTTTTTGTGTATTTAACAGGATAGGGAAGGATATGAGCGTATTCCTAGGTGTGATTAGGTATTTGGTCCTTATATAGGTGCAGGGACTAGAAATTGCCATTCTTTCCCGTTTTATAAATTTTGGGAAAAGTCTGTTTTTTCTATATACTTTAATTTACCGCAATGATTTATACTATGTTCGAGTCGGAAGGGGAGTCAGGTAAATGCAGAAACGTTGGGGATTGCTTTTATTCAGTGTCCTGCTTGTTTTAGTACTAACCGCTTGCGGAGGCGGAGAAGAAGAGGAAGAATCATCCGGGGATTCCGGGGGAGATTCTGAAGCAGGCAGCGAATTTGAATTAGTTGAGGATGGGAAGTTCACCTTTGCAGCCTCCGGTGAATTCCGTCCGTTCAGTATGACGGAGGGCGGGGAATTATCAGGATTTGATATTGACGTCGCCAATGCAATCGCAGAGGAGCTGGGCTTAGAACCAAGCCCACAGAAGCAAAAGTTTGCAAGCATTGTGGAAGGTGTGAAAACCGGACGTTTCGACGCAGCTGTCGCCAGTCACACCATTACGGAGGAACGGCAGCAGGAAGTCAGCTTCTCCACTCCTTACTATTACTCCGGAGCTCAAGTGTTCACACGACCGGATAGTGATGTAGAGACGCTTCAAGACCTGGAGGGGATGGAGGTCGCTGTTTCCAAAGGATCTACTTATGCTCCTTTCGCAGAGGAAGTAACCGATAATATCAAAACGTATGACAGTGATGTCGTTGCTCTTCAATCCTTAGCTAAAGGCAGACATGATGCGGTCATCACGGATTTCCTTACGGGAAAAGAGGCCCAGGGTGAAGGACTCGATATTGAAGCGAAAGAGTTGATTGAACGTAGTGAGCAAGCCGTCGCCGTTTCGAAAGAGAACGAGGCGTTGTTGGAAGAAATCAATGCAGCACTGGAGACGCTTCGAGAAAATGGAACCCTTACGGAAATCAGTGAGGAATACTTCGGGGAAGATATTACAACAGCCCCTGAGTGAGGTCCCGGTTAAAGAGCGAAGGGGCAAAAGAGTGCGCGTAAGCGTACTCTTTTTTACCTCGTGAATAGGAGTGGATGACGTGAATTTTTGGGAATCATTGTTGGAAAGCAGAGGCATGTTCTTTGAAGCAGCGCAGATGACGCTTGCTTTGACGGCTGTCTCCATCTTCATTGCGGTCTTTATCGGATTATTGTTTGCATTTATGAAAATTTCAGGCGTTAAAGTACTTGAGTGGATCGCAAACATCTATATTTATATTGTTCGCGGTACTCCGCTTATCGTACAAATCTTTGTATTCTACTATGGGTTGACGGAAATATGGATGATCAGCGGTTTCTGGTCGGTTGCGCTCGGTCTCGCTTTCCATAATGGTGCATACATAGCAGAAATATTCCGGGGTGCTATCCAATCGATCGGGAAAGGGCAGACGGAAGCTGGACGTTCCCTTGGAATGAGCGGCGTGTTAACGATGAGACGAATTATTTTGCCGCAAGCCCTCCGTCGTGCATTGCCTCCGCTTGGAAATCAGTTTATCATTGGGTTGAAAGACTCATCATTGGCCGCATTCATCGGGGTTTCGGAAATATTCGCCGTTGCCACGACAGAAGGGGCGAACACGTTTGACTATATGACGTGGCTGCTCGTAAGTGCGGTATGGTACTTAATTCTCGTCTTCATTCTGACGATGCTGGTCAGTTTGATTGAGAAAAAATTGGCGGTCAGTGATTGATAGAGGAGGATGTTGAATGACGGAACATATGATTCAAGTGGAGAAATTAAATAAATCATTCGGGGACAATCATGTTCTGAAGGATATAGATTTTCATGTGAAGGAAAGGGAAGTAGTCGTGCTGATCGGGGCGAGCGGATCAGGAAAGAGTACACTGCTCCGATGTTTAAACTTCCTGGAGATGAAAAATGATGGGGAATTATTCATTAAAGGAAAGCAGATTGATCCGAAGAAAGAAGATTTGAACAAAGTCAGGCAGCAGGTGGGGATGGTATTTCAACACTTTAATCTGTTTCCCCATAAGACAGTACTCGGTAACGTTATAGAAGCACCGATTCAAGTGAAAGGGATGCCGAAAGCAGAAGCCAAGCAGGTAGGATTGGAGCTTTTGGAGAAGGTCGGCCTTTCTGAGAAAGCGGAGGATTATCCGTCCCGTTTGTCCGGAGGGCAGAAGCAGCGGGTGGCTATAGCACGGGCACTCGCTATGAAGCCGGAGATCATGCTTTTTGATGAACCTACCTCCGCGCTGGATCCGGAGCTTGTCGGTGAAGTGCTGCAGACCATGAAGGCATTGGCACAGGAAGGAATGACCATGGTAGTTGTGACGCATGAAATGGGATTTGCCCGGGAAGTGGCCGATCGGGTCGTCTATATGCATGACGGGAAAATCGTAGAATCAGGAACACCTGCAGAGATTTTTGAATCGCCTAAAGAAGAACGTACGCAGGCATTTTTAAGTTCCATACTATGAACAAAGGCGCGGGGCTGTGATCCCGCGCCTTTCATTTATTTTTTTCTGATGACGTACATTCCGTATGCAATCAGCACTACCGGCCAGAATCTTTCCAGAACATTAACAATCCTTTGGACCCAGAGAGACCAGGCAGGATTTCCCGGTGTGAAAACAGCAAAGAGACCAATGGTGATGCAGACGATTGCCGGGATCAATCCGCGCTTCGTTTTAGAGTAATAAAGGAGAAAGGAAATCCCGATGATCCATAGGTACACCGCCCAGTGATCGATCCAGAAGCTGGTATGCGCCTGAAGGGTGAAGTGAACCCCAAGTCCAGTCACTAATGCTCCTGTGAACAGGTTGGAATAGTCTTTTGCCACATAACTATGTAAGAGCAGGGCGATACCGATGATGACAAGCAGGGATGACCATGAGTAAAAAGGGATCAGTTCGGGAATATTGAGGTGGCGTAGTAAAAAATAAACACCAAAGCCGATGAATAGAAACCCGATTAAAGAATTTTGTTTCGTCAAAATTAATCACATCCTTGCTGAAAATATAAGCGAAGATCTTTGCACTGTCTATATTATTTTGCTATATTACAAATGGGTTATAAATTATAATATTTCTAAAGTAATACTCATACTTTATAAATGGACTACTTTTTTATCGTATCACAGCAGATTCAAAATCTGTTCATATTTGATGCGGAAAACCGTCGAGGTTTTGTGCTATAATACAGGATATGTGAGAAGTTTTGAACGCTAATGGGGGTAGATGAAATGCATATTTTAGCTATCGGTCTTAATTATAGAACAGCCCCTGTGGAAATTCGAGAGAAGCTTACTTTTTCGGAGGATCGGCTGGAAGAAGCGATGACACAGCTCAACACACAAAAAAGTGTGTTGGAGAATGTTATTATTTCAACGTGTAACCGGACGGAAATCTATGCCGTGGTGGATCAGCTCCATACAGGGCGTTATTATATTAAGCAATTCCTTGCTGATTGGTTCCGAATCGATAAAGACGAATTTTCACCGTTTCTTTCCATTTACGAAACGGACGGGGCGGTCGAGCATCTGCTCAGGGTTACCGCAGGACTGGATTCGATGGTGCTCGGTGAAACACAGATTCTCGGTCAAATGAAGCAGGCTTTCCTGCGTGCTCAAGAGGCGGGTTCAACAGGGACGATCTTTAATCAATTATTTAAACAGGCTGTTACAATGGCGAAGAAGGCGCATAAAGAGACAGAGATCGGTGAAAACGCTGTCTCAGTCAGCTATGCGGCCGTAGAGCTGGCTAGAAAGATTTTCGGGGACCTTGTTCATAAACATATCGTTATTCTTGGTGCCGGCAAGATGGGAGAACTGGCTGCTAAGAATCTTCACGGTTCCGGTGCTCGTAAGGTGTCTGTGTTAAACAGAACACTATCCAAAGCAGAGGCGGTCGCCGACCAGTTTAACGGGGAAGCGAAGACGATGGATCAGTTGGAGGAAGTACTGACAGATGCGGATATCGTTATCAGCTCTACTGGTGCAACAGAATACGTCATCACCAGGAATCAGATGGAGCCGATCCACAAGCAGAGGAAAGGGAAGCCGTTGTTTTTCGTGGATATCGCTGTACCACGGGATCTTGATCCTGCTATGGAGTCGTTGGAGAGTGTATTCCTGTATGATATTGATGACCTGCAGGGAATCGTTGACGCCAACCTTGCATTAAGGAAACAGGCGGCTGAAGAGATCGAACTGATGGTGGAAGCAGAAATCGTCGAGTTTAAAGAATGGCTGCAAACGATCGGAGTTGTACCGGTCATTTCAGCACTACGGACGAAGGCTCTGGATATTCAGGCAGAAACGATGAAGAGTATAGAACGGAAGATGCCGGAATTGACAGATCGGGAACGGAAAGTGTTGAACAAGCATACGAAGAGCATTATCAACCAAATGCTGAAAGAACCGATTTCTCAGGCCAAGGAGATTGCTGCCAAGCCTGATGCAGAGGATTCTCTACGCTTGTTCACGCAGATATTCGGTATAGAAGAACAAGTGGAAAAAGAGGTAGAAAAACAGGAAAAAAAGAATAACGCAACGGTGAAGCATCATCCGGAAACGGCAAACCCGATCGCATTTTTAAGCTCCATGGTTAAATCTTAAGGTGGACATCCAATGCTAGAATTCAAATGGGTTTATGAACTCATCCTTTTCTTGTACGGGCTTAGTCTCATCGGATATTTCATCGATTTTGTACAGACGAACCGGAGGGCGAACCGCATCGCCTTCTGGTTACTTAGTATGGTCTGGGGTTTGCAAACCTTTTTCCTGTTGGCACAGATTCTGATCAAGGACAACTTCCCTATTATGACAGTGTACGATGGACTGTATTTCTACACCTGGATTCTTGTGACGTTCTCTTTGATAATCAACCGGCTGTTCCGGATGGACTTTCTCGTGTTTTTCACGAATGTAGTAGGATTTCTCATTATGATCATTCACCTTTCCACACGGGCACAGAGTGTTCTTGGAAACAACGGGGTCGGGCTTGTCAATGAACTGCTCGTCATTCACATCAGTCTTGCCATCATATCCTATGGGTTCTTCACATTATCCTTTATTTTTTCCATGATGTATTTACTTCAATACCGTCTGCTGAAAAGAAAGAAATGGAATGCGAAGCTTTTCCGACTCGGTGATTTGACGAAATTGGATCAGTTCTCTTATGTGGCTGTTATACTCGGAGTACCGCTCCTTTTGATCGCCATTATTCTCGGGGTGGTTTGGGGGTATGTCTCCCCTGATGTCTTCTACTGGTATGATTCGAAGACGCTCGGATCTTTCCTTGTGCTGAGTGTCTATATCGTCTATTTGTTCTTAAGAGTCGTAAAGGGGTATCAGGGACGAGTGATTTCGATCTTCAATACCGCCGCTTTTCTATTTCTTTTAATTAATTTCTTTCTGTTCGGTTCTTTATCTAATTTTCATTTCTAGTTATGAGGAGGCTGTCTTGTGCGAAAAATCGTCATTGGTTCACGTAAAAGTAAATTAGCGATCACCCAGACGGAATGGGTGATTGAACAATTGAAACAAATCGATCCGGGTTATGAGTTTGAAATCAAAAGGATTTCAACTAAAGGGGATCGAGTCCTGGATGTTACGCTTTCCAAAGTGGGAGGAAAAGGGCTGTTCATTAAAGAAATCGAACAGGCCATGTATGACGGAGACATCGATATGGCCGTCCACAGTATGAAAGACATGCCGGCTGTTGTCGCGGAAGGGCTTGTCGTAGCGTCCGTTCCGATTAGGGAAGACCACCGCGACGCCTTCGTTTCTGTCGGAAATGTTGCTCTGAAGGACCTGCCGACAGGAGCGGTCGTTGGGACGAGCAGTCTGCGACGCGGTTCCCAAATCAAAGCCGTCCGTCCTGATTTGGAAATCAAATGGATCCGGGGAAATATCGATACCCGATTAAAAAAACTTCACGAAGAGGATTACGATGCCATCATTCTCGCAGCCGCAGGCTTAAAGCGGATGGGGTGGGATGACGATGTGGTCACCGAATACTTAGAGCCGGAGGTTTGTGTACCTGCCGTCGGTCAGGGGGCGCTTGCCATCCAATGCCGGGAGGATGACAAGGAGCTGAGAGACTATTTGATGAAGCTGAATCATGAATATACCTCGTCCACCGTCACAGCGGAACGTAAATTTCTTCATGATTTAAACGGGGGCTGCCAAGTACCTATTGGGGGTTATGCTTATAGAAAAGCAGACGAAATCGTACTGACTGCTCTCGTGGGAAGCCCTGACGGCACGACGATCCTTCATGAAACGGTTTCGGGAACTGATCCCGTGTCTGTAGGAGCGGAAGCTGCTGCGCGCTTGAAGGACAGGGGTGCTCAGGAAATCGTTGATAAAGCGAAAGAGGAGTATGAGCAGTAATGAAACCGCTGGAAGGGAAAGGCATCCTCGTTACAAGAGGAAAATCCCAGGCGCAGCGTTTCATCAAGCACATTGAAAAGCAGGGGGGAGTGGCTTATCATGCCCCTCTTCTTACCTTCCAATTGAAAGATACAAAAAGCAGTTCCCACCTTCTGCATGAACTTCACGACTATTCTTGGGTTTTTATGACGAGCTCTAATGGCGTGAAGTTTTTTTTCGAGCTTTTGAGAAAACAAGAAAGGACGGTCCCTCCGGAACTCAGGTTTGCAATCGTCGGGAAGAAGACGGAGCAGCAGCTGAAACAATTCGGGTACAAGGCCGATTTCGTTCCAACGGAATACCGTGCGGAAGTAATGGGAGGAGAATTTCTCGAAGCTTTTCCGGAACCGGGAAAAATTTTGTACATAAGAGGTAATTTATCGAGAGATGTTCTCCCTGCATATTTCAAAGCTGAGCAGGTGTTTTTTCATTCGATGACCGTGTATGATACGCTACTAGTGGACGATCACAAGCGGCATATAGCGGCTTGGCTTGAGGAGGGGCGCCTTGATGCTTTGACTTTTACCAGCCCCTCTACCGTCAAGGCCTATCATACTGCTGTCAGTGATTCGGAAAATAAAGGACGGAAGCTTCCCTGTTTCTGCATCGGCCCAACAACAGCAGATGCGGCAGCGCGCTTCGGTTTTACAAATATCTGTACACCAGAGAATTACACCATTGAATCCATGATTGAACGCATCGTTCAGTACTTTTCTAGCGAAGGGAAACGATAATTATGAAAGAAACAACATTTAAACGACACCGTCGTCTGCGCCGCACAGACTCTATGAGAGCGCTCGTGCGTGAAACGAAGCTCAGTACGGATGATCTGATCTATCCGATTTTCGTTGTGGAAGGAGAAAACATCAAAAATCCAGTGGCTTCCATGCCTGGTGTCCACCAGGTCTCTCTAGATTACCTTACGGAAGAGATGCAGGAACTCGTGAATCTGGGTATCCGGTCGGTCATCGTGTTCGGCGTACCGAAGGAGAAAGATGAGGTCGGAACACAGGCTTTCCATGAGCATGGAATCGTCCAGCAGGCAATCCGTCAGATCAAGGAAGAGGTGCCGGAGCTCACGGTCATCGCGGATACCTGTCTCTGTCAATATACCGACCACGGCCACTGCGGCGTTGTTCGCGACGGGGAAATAATCAATGACGAATCGCTGAAGTACCTGACGCAAACCGCAGTGACACAGGCGGAAGCCGGAGCGGATATTATCGCACCTTCCAATATGATGGACGGGTTTGTCGCTGCCATCCGTGCGGGTCTGGATGAAGCTGGTTTCCATCACATTCCTGTGATGTCCTATGCTGTTAAATATGCATCTGCCTTCTATGGTCCTTTCCGTGACGCCGCTCACAGCACACCACAATTCGGCGACCGTCGGGCGTATCAGATGGATCCTGCCAACCGTTTGGAAGCGCTGCGTGAAGCGGAATCCGATGTAGAAGAGGGAGCAGACTTCCTCATCGTCAAGCCGGCTCTTGCTTACTTGGATATTATGAGAGAAGTGAAAGATCGTTTCCGTCTTCCGCTGGTCGCCTACAATGTCAGCGGGGAATATTCCATGATCAAAGCAGCTGCCCAGAACGGCTGGGTTAATGAGCAGGAGATCGTTATGGAGAAGCTGTTGTCCATGAAACGCGCAGGTGCGGATCTGATCATCACCTATTTTGCCAAAGATGCAGCGAAGTGGCTGAACCAATAAAAGAATAGAAGAAAGGGTGCAGATTATGAGGAATTTTGATCAATCCAAGCAGGCGTACGATAAAGCAGTAGATTTAATGCCCGGCGGGGTCAACTCCCCTGTCCGTGCGTTCAAATCCGTAGATATGGACCCGATTTTTATGGAAAGAGGGGAAGGGTCGAAACTTGTGGATATCGATGGAAATGAATATATCGATTACGTACTTAGTTTCGGTCCGCTCATTCTTGGCCATGCAGACCCTAAAGTGACGGAAGCCTTAACGAAGGTGACGGCACACGGGACAAGCTTCGGGGCACCTACCAGAATGGAGAACAAGCTTGCGGAGCTTGTCATTGAACGTGTACCATCCATTGAAATGCTTCGGATGGTGAACTCCGGTACAGAAGCGACGATGAGCGCGCTGCGTGTAGCCAGAGGCTATACCGGCCGTGATAAAATTCTTAAATTTGAAGGGAATTATCACGGACACGGGGATTCCCTGCTTATCAAAGCAGGTTCCGGTGTTGCTACGCTCGGTCTGCCTGATTCCCCGGGAGTTCCGGAGTCGATTGCTCAGAATACGATTACGGTCCCCTATAACGATTTGGAAAGCGTTCGTTACGTTTTCGAACAATACGGAGAAGATCTCGCTGCCGTCATCATCGAACCGGTATCCGGGAATATGGGTGTCGTACCGCCGACGGAAGCATTCCTTAAATCTCTGCGTCAGTTGACAGAAGCCAACGGCACGGTTCTTATCTTTGACGAAGTGATGACAGGGTTCCGTGTTGGTTATCACAGCGCTCAAGGGCACTTCGACGTCACTCCTGACATGACTACCCTCGGTAAAGTGATCGGAGGAGGCCTTCCTGTGGGGGCTTACGGTGGAAAGCGGGAAATCATGGAGCGTGTCGCTCCAGTTGGTGATATTTATCAGGCCGGAACACTTTCCGGGAACCCACTTGCTATGACGGCCGGATTTGAGACGCTTTCCGCTCTGACGGAAGAATCCTATACGTCTATTAACCACAAAGTAGACCGATTGGTGGAAGGTTTTCTTCATGCAGCGGAAACGCACGGCGTTCCATTGACGGTTAATCGAGCGGGATCCATGGTTGGATTCTTCTTTACGAACGAGCCGGTGACTAATTTCGAAACGGCCAACCGGTCGGATTTAGCATTGTTTAAGAAATATTTTCAGGGGATGGTCCAAGAAGGAATTTATCTCCCGCCTTCGCAGTTTGAAGGAATGTTCTTATCGACGAAGCATACGGATGAGGATATCGAGAAAACGATACAGGCCGCAGAAAAAGTATTCGCCGGTCTTAAGTGACTATTATACAAAAGCGTACGGGTCCTTCCCGTACGCTTTTGTTTTTGTGGAAAAAGTGCTGGTCAAGAGGAGCGTACTGGGAGTCTCCTGATTAACCGCATTCGTTGGAGGCTGGAGTTTTTCAGCTGTTCGGCCTTTTTCTGCTTTTCAGCTCTTATGTATATATCTGCTCCTGTCGCATATGGTGATAAAAGAGAATCGTGTTTATTACCTTAGGGAGGGGACCTGACATTGCAGAACAAACAAAATGTATTTTCCTTTTATTTAGATGAATCGATTTGGTTCAAGGAGGGACAGGGAGTACGAGAGCTGATTGGTATCTCCTTAGAACCTGAGATATCCATTGAAGAGCTGGGAGATGTCGTCCGGTTGAAGGGGACGGTGGAACTTGCGGGAGAATATATCCCGACAGGAAACACGGGGGATCCCGAGGATGCAGCATTCACGAACTCGGTGAGGATTATGGATCATGTCGCGCCGGTCGAAGGGGATGCGTATGAATTCCGTCACCAATTCCCGGTAGAAATAACGGTACCATTAGAGAGAGTATCGAATTTAGAGGATGTTCTCATCGATATTGAAAGTTTCGATTATGAACTACCAGCCACACGTCAGCTTCGCCTGCATGCCCACATTAATATCAACGGCATCGAAGAAAAGGATAAAGGGGCTGCGAATGCGGAATCCTTTGACGAATCTGCAAGGGTTGGGCCGGTCAACTTCCCTGAAGATAAAGCCCAGGATATTCCGATTTTCCCGGAACGCGAAGCTCCTGTTTTTCAGTTCGACCAGCAACAGGAATCGGTGGATGATAAACCGAGTTCATCCAGTGATGGACGGTGGACGTACAAAAAGTCACAGAGCTTCCCGGAATTTTTTGGTCATACAGCTCCGGCATCGGAAACACCACCTGCAGGTGACGAGGCCGAGCCTTCAATGGAGACGATCGTCGATTGGGAGGAAGTAGAGGTCAGTGTGGAAGAATCGCAGACGTCTTCTTCGGAAGAACAGGAACAAAAAGCGCCGGGCGGAATGGACGGAATTAAACAGATTTTCAAACACCTATTTCCGAATAGGGAAGATACGTACACACAAATGAAGATGTATATTGCACAAGAAGAGGAGACACTTTCGTCAATCGCTGAGAAGTATGGTGTAACGGTGAAACAGCTGGAGCGGGTGAATGAACATACAGAGGATGTGTCTCCGGGTCAAATTGTATATATTCCGAGCTAAATCCATTTGTATTTGAAAGCAAGAAAAAGCCCCAATAAAAAACCGAACAGGAAAATATCGAACGTCGTCGGGAAAATGATCATTCGGATGGTTTGAAAGATGACGATCGGCAGTAAGCATTTCTCGAGAACATACAGCCAGTTTCTGCACCAGATCGGCAGACGGTACCTATATAAGCGGCTGAAGAGGAACACCTCCATACTTTTTTTGAGCGTTTTCCCACCATGGAATGGGCGGACGCTCATTTTTTTTGTTACAGGTTGACTAAAGCATTGTTTTCTATATACAATATGTTATATAACCTTTATACGTGAAATGCTTAGATAGGGAAGAGTACATGAACAATTCCTAAAGAGAGGAAAACATTCGGTGAGAGTTTTCCAGGAACCCTGTTGATGGAAGGTCGCCCTTGATGCAGCTTCTTTGAACCAAAGAGTAGGAGAAGCCGGTTAGAAGCCGTTATGTCAGTCGAGTGTACAGGAAGAGTATGTTGTTTTCCTGTAAATGAAGGTGGTACCACGGAATGAATCCCCTCCGTCCTTTTTTGGACGGAGGGGTTTTTATTTTATACAAAGAGAATAGAAGGAGGAAGATCGGAATGGATCAACAAGATCTTTCGATGCCGACAAAGTACGATCCGGCAGCAATTGAAAAAGACCGGTATCAGTACTGGGTGGACGGCAAGTTTTTTGAAGCAACAGGAGATAAAGAGAAGGAGCCTTATACTATTGTCATCCCGCCGCCGAACGTCACAGGGAAACTGCACCTTGGCCATGCGTGGGATACGACATTGCAGGATATTTTAAGCCGTGTGAAGCGGATGCAGGGATATGACGTCCTTTGGCTGCCGGGAATGGATCACGCGGGCATTGCGACACAGGCGAAAGTCGATGCCAAACTTCGGGAAGAAGGAATCAATCGTCATGATTTAGGACGGGAGAAGTTCCTGGAAAAGTCCTGGGAGTGGAAGCATGAATATGCAAAATTCATCCGCGCCCAGTGGGAGAAACTCGGCCTCGGTTTGGACTATTCAAGAGAGCGTTTCACTTTGGATGAAGGTCTTTCAAAAGCGGTTAAGGAAGTATTCGTCAAGCTTTATGAGAAAGGTCTCATTTACCGCGGGGAGTACATCATCAACTGGGACCCTGCGACACAAACAGCTCTTTCCGATATTGAAGTGGAATATAAAGATGTCCAGGGCGCGTTCTATCATATGCGTTATCCGCTGAAGGGCGAAGAAGGTTCGATTGAAATCGCAACGACACGCCCGGAAACCATGCTTGGAGACACAGCCATTGCCGTTCATCCGGAAGATGATCGTTACAAACATTTGATCGGCAAAAAAGCGATCCTTCCTATCGTTGGAAGGGAAATTGAAATTGTCGGAGACGATTATGTCGATATGGAATTCGGATCAGGAGCGGTGAAAATCACACCGGCCCACGATCCAAATGATTTTGAAATCGGCAACCGCCATAACCTTGAACGCATTCTTGTCATGAATGAAGACGGAACAATGAATCACAACGCCGGTAAGTATCAAGGGATGGATCGTTTCGAGTGCCGGAAGCAGATTGTCAAGGACCTTCAGGAATCCGGCGTTCTCTTCGAGATTGAAGAGCACATGCATTCTGTCGGCCATTCGGAACGGAGCGGAGCAGTAGTTGAACCGTATCTTTCCACCCAGTGGTTCGTTGACATGAAGCCTCTCGCAGAAGCTTCCGTCGATCTTCAAAAAGGAGACGATCGAGTAGCATTCGTGCCGGAACGATTCGAGAAGCCGTACCTGCACTGGATGGAAAATACGCGTGATTGGTGTATTTCCCGTCAATTGTGGTGGGGACACCGCATTCCAGCCTGGTACCATAAAGAAACCGGGGAAGTGTATGTCGGCAAAGAAGCACCGGCAGATGAGGAAAATTGGAAGCAGGAAGAAGATGTCCTCGATACATGGTTCTCTTCCGCTCTGTGGCCGTTTTCCACAATGGGCTGGCCGGATGAGGACAGTGAAGATTATAAGCGCTACTTCCCGACGAACGTTCTTGTTACCGGTTATGACATCATCGGATTCTGGGTAAGCCGGATGATCTTCCAGTCGCTTGAATTCACAGGGAAGCGTCCGTTTGACGACGTTCTTATCCACGGTCTTGTCCGTGATGCTGATGGACGGAAAATGAGTAAGTCCCTCGGAAACGGTGTCGATCCGATGGATGTCATTGAGAAGTATGGCGCGGATTCGCTGCGTTACTTCCTATCTACCGGCTCTTCTCCGGGGCAGGATCTGCGCTTCCACTGGGAGAAGGTGGAATCAACGTGGAACTTCGCCAACAAGATTTGGAACGCCTCCCGCTTTGCGCTCATGAATATGGGAGATTTAACGTTTGAGGACATTGATTTGTCCGGGAAGAAATCCGTTGCCGATCAGTGGATTCTGACTCGTTTGAATCAGACGATTGAGCAGGTGACGACGAACATCGATAAGTATGAGTTCGGAGAAGCAGGACGTCACCTGTATAACTTCATCTGGGATGACTTCTGTGACTGGTACATTGAAATGGCGAAGCTGCCGTTATACGGAGAAGACGAGGCGAGAATTCATACGACCCGTTCGATCTTGGCTTACACGCTTGATCAAACGATGCGTATGCTTCATCCGTTCATGCCTTTCATTACAGAGGAAATTTGGCAGCATCTTCCGCACCAAGGAGAGTCCATCACGCAGGCGTCCTGGCCGGTAGTCCGGGATGACTTCCATAACGAAGAAGCAGTGGCGGAAATGGAGCGTCTCGTTTCCATTATCCGATCCGTGCGGAATATCCGCTCCGAAGTGGATACGCCGATGTCTAAAGAAATTCAGTTGATGATTCAGGCGAAAGATCAAGCTGTCGTTGATGAGCTTGAGAAGAACCGTGCCTACCTGGAACGTTTCTGTAATCCAAGCGAGCTTGAAATTTCGACAGATCTTCAGGCACCTGAAAAAGCCATGTCAGCGGTTGTTACCGGAGCGGAACTTTATCTGCCGCTTGCAGGTTTAATCAATATCGAGGACGAGATCAAGCGTTTGGAGAATGAATGGAAGAAGTGGGATCAGGAAGTCACCCGCGTCCAGAAGAAATTGTCCAATGAAGGTTTTGTCAAAAAAGCGCCGGAACAGGTTGTCGAAGAAGAACGGAAGAAAGAAACCGACTATTTGGATAAACGTGCAAAAGTCGAAGCGAGAATTAAGGAATTGAAAGCATAAACAATGGAAAGGGAGTGTATTCTTTAGGAATACGCTCCCCTTTTTGAAGGTAGGGAAGACAGCTATGAATTATCAAGAAGCTTTGGATTGGATTCATTCGAGAGAGAAGTTCAAAGTGAAGCCGGGTTTGAAGCGCATGGATTGGATGATGGAACGCCTCGGCCATCCGGAGAAGGGCTTTAAAGCGATTCACGTCGCCGGTACAAACGGCAAAGGCTCGACCGTTTCCTTTCTGAGGAATCTCCTCCAAGCACAAGGATACACGGTGGGAACCTTCACTTCTCCTTATATCGAAAGATTCAATGAGCGTATCAGCCTGAACGGGGAGCCGGTTTCTGATGCGGTGATTGCACGCCTTGTGGATCGGATACGTCCGCTTGCTGAGTCTTTGAAGGAAACCCCTTTAGGAGAACCGACAGAGTTTGAGATCATAACTGCTATGGCGATGATCTACTTTGACGAGCAGCCGATCGATTATGCCGTCGTGGAAACGGGACTTGGTGGACGGTATGATTCGACGAATATTCTTCATCCCATCGTTTCTGTCATCACAAATATCGGACATGACCATATGAATATCCTCGGTTCGACAGTAAGGGAGATAGCTGGTGAAAAGGCGGGGATCATCAAGCAGAAGGTCCCGGTCGTGACAGCAGTTAAACAGCCCGAGGCAATGGAAGTCATCCTTGAAGAAGCAACGAGTCAAAAAGCACCGTTATTCTCTTTAACTACGCATTTTCACGTCACACATGAGGCAAGTACACCGGAAGGGGAAACCTTTATATTCCGGTCGGGTGCGTATGAATCGGAACTTCTTCTCAGTAGAATGAAAGGGCACCATCAGGTGGAGAACGCATCGGTCGCCCTCCAGACAATGGAGAGTTTAAAGCAGGCGGGAGATGCCATCGACCGCAGGCATTATAGGAGTGGATTGGAACAAACGACATGGCCGGCACGCTTCGAAACGGTCCGGAATCAGCCGCTCACTATTATTGACGGGGCTCATAACGAAGAAGGGACCAAGGCTCTCGTGGATACAGTGAAAGAACATTACAGGGGACGGTCGGTTGTTCTCGTTTATGCAGCTTTGGAAGACAAGCCGGTTATAAAGATGATGAATCAATTGAAAGAAGTAGTCGATTTCGCAGTCGTGACCAGCTTTGACTTTCCGAGAGCCTTGCAGGAAGAAGACCTTGCTTCTCTCTCCCCAATTAAACCGACGCTACCTGCGGAAAACTTACAGGAAGCGTTGAGGCTCGCCGAGCAGCAGTTGGATGATAAGAGTGTGTTGTTAATAACGGGATCCTTATACTTTATCTCGGACGTTAGAGCATACTTTAAATCAAAAATGAAGAAGTGACTGAAAACGCCTGGGCTTCCTCTATGAGGGAGTCCAGCTTTTCTGGTTTTTGTGATGCTTTATGCTCATTTGTTAAGGTTACAGTGCGACAAATGTCGGTTTATAAGATATAATTTGGTGGTAAAAAAGATTCATTTGATAAGTGGCTGACAAGGAGCGTTGAATAGATATGGTGCATAAGAAAACCGCTTGGAAACTGGTGCTTGTTTTAACGATCGGTATATTTCTGCTCTTCCTCACCACCCAGGAGGCGGCAAAGGCTTTCACTTTTGTAACCGGGGGAGGCAACTACGCGGAAAATACGACGGTCGCTTCTATATCTCTGGCCGGCAAGAACAGGAAAGAAGCGGAAAAAATCTTAGCAGACAACATAGAGGAATGGCGGGATGAAACAGCCGTTACGTTATCAGCATCAGGAAAACGTATTGTTCTGGATACGGAAGAAGTGACGTTTGATGTGGAGGAAACATTGGAGGAGGCGGTCCAAGGGTCTGATAACGGTCTGGTCGTTGTACTCTCCGAACGTTTTTTTGATCCATTGGAAGAAGAGATGGACAGCGAATTAAGAGATTCACTCTCAGAAAAGATGCTGCGTGACGTTGTAAAAGAGGATGCTGCTTCCCTCCCGGAAGATTCTTTGGAATACGACGCCTATCATTTTCTTGATCAGGAGAATGAAGAACTCTATGAATCGATTGGAAGCCAGACGATGAACGTACCGGCAGAGGTGGATATGGAGCGAATGAGAAAGCTGTTCGATCATACAGAAATGGAAAATGGGGAGACATTCTCCATGCTTGATTTGTTGTTTGAGGAAGGTGTATATGATGAACAAGCGCTGAATATGGCGGCAACAGCCATCTACGGTGCGAGTCTGAAAGCTGGGTTTGATGTGGAGGAAAGACACATCAGCCAAAGGAGACCGGCATTTGCTGAAATTGGCATGGAGGCAGGTGTGAATCTAAAGGACAAGCAGGACCTGAAGCTGTATAACCCTTATTCTCATGACTACATATTGAACTGGGAGGAGACGTCTTCTGGATTCGAGGTGTCCTGGACCGGCTACCCGACAGGCTCAGATTATCAGATTTATGTCCGATCGGCAGGCACCGTACCGCCGAAAGCGATTGTCGAGTATTCCACCTTGTTGGAACCCGGGCAGGTGGAAGTGGTGCAGCAGGGAAAGGATGGGGAAAGCGCAGAGATATGGCGGGAAGACCGTGCGTCCCTTAACGGTGATGAGGAGCTCTTAACGGAAGATTATTATCCTCCTGTCCCTGGGGTGGAGGTGCATTCCAGTTTTGTCGTGCTGAACGAGTTGGAAGAGGAAGCACAAGTGGATTCCGAAGTCGTGAAGCACCCGTCCCTGGATGGTACGAAAGCTTCCAATCCTGTCGGACCAGGAGAAGTGGATGTGTGGGAAAATGTGCAGGAGTGGGAGAAGAAATGATGGAACGTAAAGTGAAGGTGAGGATAAGATGACAAGAAGGAAGCGGCTTGGTGATCTGTTGAAAGAAGCAGGTGTCATTGAGGAAGCTCAAATAGAAGAAGCCCTGAAAGAAAAGCAAGCAGACCAAAAGCTCGGAGACGTATTGGTGGAGAAAGGGTATGTGACGGAACAACAGTTGATCGAAGTATTGGAATTCCAACTGGGCATTCCGAAGGTTTCCCTTTTTCACTTTCCTGTTGATTCCCAAGTTATCTCTATCGTGGATAAGGACTTTGCCCTTCGTAATCTGCTTGTTCCCATTCAGCGTAAGGGTAGAGAATTAACGGTTGCAATGGCGGATCCCATGGACTACTACTCCATCGATGACATGAAAATATCGACAGGGTTTCAGATTTCGCCGGTCATTGCCACGAAGTATGAAATCATTCAGGCGGTGAACCGTCATTATAATTTGAGCGATTCCGACCTTGAGGAAGAAAAGGACGGGGAAGCTCCTGCCATCCGACTGGTGGATCAGCTGCTCCAGGCAGGAGTGCAGATGAAAGCGAGCGATATACATATCGATCCACAGGAATCAAAGGTGTTGATCCGGTACCGGATTGACGGCGTATTGAGGACGGAGCGTACGCTGCCGAAAAGTCATCAAAACAGTTTGACTGCCCGTGTGAAAATCATGGCGGACATGAATATTACAGAAACACGTCTGCCCCAGGACGGACGGATCAAGACGAAGGTCGACCACGGAACGGTAGATTTGCGAATCTCGATTCTCCCGACAGTGTTTGGGGAGAAGGTCGTCATTCGAATTTTGGATTTGGCGAATACGCTCGGCGGAATCGATGAACTCGGTTTCCATCCCGTCAATAGAGATAAGTACCTCGACTTAATTCAACAACCCTCGGGTCTGCTGTTGATCACCGGCCCTACTGGTTCTGGAAAATCCTCTACCCTCTATGCTTCTTTAAACCGTCTTAATACGGAGAATGTCAATATTATAACGGTGGAAGATCCGGTAGAGTACCAGATTGAGGGGCTCAATCAGGTGCAGGTCCATACCAAGGTCGGGTTGACGTTTTCGGAAGGCCTGCGTTCGATTCTTCGCCAGGATCCGAACATCGTCATGGTCGGAGAGATCCGCGATTCCGAAACAGCAGAAATTGCCGTGCGCGCATCGTTGACCGGTCATCTCGTTCTTAGCACGCTTCATACGAACAGCTCCATATCGGCCATTCCCCGCCTGTTTGATATGGGAATCGAACCGTATTTAGTCGTATCCTCTTTATCAGGGGTTGTGGCTCAAAGGCTTGTAAGAAGGATATGCCGGGATTGCAGACAGGCGTATACGCCAAGTGAGATGGAGAGAAATCATTTTCGGAAACGCGGGCTTCAGGTGGATCAAATATACAAAGGCGCCGGCTGTAACAGCTGCCAGAATTCCGGCTACAGAGGGCGGATGGCCATCCAGGAGGTGCTTGTCATTGATGATGAAATTCGAAGTTTAATGATGCAGCACAAGAGTATGGAGGATGTTCAGCGCTATGTGAGGGACGCAGGCATGATGTTTCTTTTGGATGACGGACTTTTGAAGGCGCAGCAGGGGATGACGACACTGGAAGAGGTTCTCCGAGTCGCAAAAGCATATGGAGGGAGGGATGGGCAATGAAGGAACAATTGGATGAGTTATTGACACTTGCGAACAGCTATGGTGCATCTGATATTCACATGACGGTGGGAGTCCCTCCGATTTTCCGGATCCATGGAGAACTGCAGCGGTTCGGAGAAGAGAAGGTGAGGCCGGAAGATACAGAAGCGATGGCAGAAGCGATCCTGTCCGACGTTCTTTTGGAGCAGTTGAGGAAAGTGAGAGAAGTGGACGTTTCTTACGGCATTGCCGGTGTGTCCCGGTTCCGGATCAATATTTTCTATCAGCGCAATTGTCTGTCCCTTGCCGTCCGAATCGTGCCCCGTAACATTCCGACCATCAGCGAACTGCACATGCCCGACGTGTTGAAAGATATCAGCATGTTTCCTCAGGGGCTCGTGCTCGTGACCGGGCCGACCGGGTCGGGGAAGTCGACCACACTTGCATCGATGGTCGACCATATTAATCAAACCGGTAAAAAGCATATCATTACACTGGAGGATCCGATCGAGTACACGCATAATCACAAGAACTCGATCGTTGATCAGCGGGAAATTGGTTTCGATACACGAAATTTCGCGAATGGTCTCCGCGCGTGTTTAAGGCAGGATCCGGACGTCATCTTAGTTGGGGAACTCCGGGATTACGAAACCATTTCGACAGCTCTGACCGCAGCAGAAACCGGTCACCTCGTTTTGGGTACGCTGCATACTACAAACGCACCGGATACGATTGACAGGATCATCGATGTTTTTCCACCGGCACAGCAGGGGCAGGTAAGGGTCCAGCTTGCGAACGTCCTGCAGGCAATCGTTTCGCAGCGGCTGTTCCAAACAATGGACAGGAAAGGGCGCCGTGCAGCCGCAGAAGTGTTGATCAATACACCTGCCATTAAGAATTTAATTAGAAACGCAAAGATTCATCAAATTAAGAATGTACTGCAGACGTCCAGAGCGAACCGGATGCAGACGCTGGAAATGTCTATTTTGGAGCTTCTTGGCAAGAAAGTGATTGATGAGAGGGATGCGGCTCCATTCCTGAAAGAAGGGGGCGTTTAATTCATGCCCTACTATTCGTATGAAGGCCGAACGATCGCCGGGAAAATCAGAGGGAAAATACGAGCAGAAACAAAAAACGAAGCGGTGTCGAGATTGAAAACGGACGGGGTCGTCATCAAAGACATCAAGGCATCCACCAACCCACTGCTTTACGACATCCATATAGGGAGGGCTGTGAAGCAGAAAGACTTCGTGATTTTCCTCCGGCAGTTCGCCACTTTGATCAAAGCAGGGATCTCCCTTTTGGAATCGACGAGAATACTGGCCCAGCAAACGAACAGCCGGAAGCTTGGAGAGGCGCTTCGGGACGTTTCAGGTCATTTGGAGAGTGGAAGGGCCTTCTCGGAAGCTTCTGCTCTTCATCCAAAAGTATTTCCGAACTTGTTCGTCCAATTGATCCGTGCGGGAGAAGCGGGTGGAAACCTGGAGGAGATTTTGGAGAGATTGGCTGTTTACTATGAGAAGCAGTTCGATACACGCCAGAAAATCATTTCCGCCTTGTTATATCCTTCCATCGTCGGTGGTGTTTCCTTCTTGATCATCCTCTTTCTGCTGACATTCGTCGTTCCACGGTTTGCGGATATGTTTTTAAGTATTGGTGGAGATCTCCCTGCCATGACGAAGTTTACACTTCAAGCAAGTGGAATGGTGGAGAGATTTTGGTATATCTTGATCCTTGTCCCTGCACTTGCCGTCGTTCTTTATCAGGCACTTATCCGTCGAAGCCCGAAAGTAAGCTATACATTAGACGCGTGGAAACTTCGCGTGCCGGTTTTCGGTCCGTTACTAAAAAAGGCTGCTCTCGTGCGGATGACGAGCACCCTCAGTTCTTTGATGAACAGTTCCGTTCCCATCCTGAAGTCGCTCGAGATTACCCGGAAGGTTGTGGAAAATAAAGTAATTGAAAAGGCGATCGAGGACAGCTTCCAATCTCTGGAGCAGGGGGAAACCTTGTCCCGTCCCTTGAAGGAGTCTCCTGTGTTTCCGCCTCTCGTCGCTCAAATGATCGCCATCGGGGAGGAAACGGGGTCGCTTGACTATATGCTCGCCAAAGTAGCAGAGTTCTACGACTCAGAACTGGAATACGCGACAGAACGATTGAAGACGCTGATAGAACCTGTGATGATTCTGTTTTTATCCATTGTGGTAGGAAGTATCGTCGCATCAATCGCCATCCCGATGTTCTCCGCGTTCGAGAACATTCGCTGAGTATGTTGGATCGGTAAAAAAGTGCTAGTCGTAAATCCTTTTATCCTTTATAATGAACATAGGTCATTTTGCTAATGAAAAAAGAACTATCTTGTATTAGTAACTACCTTACTATCATTTGAAGGAGAGAGAAGATGAAAAAGTGGAAACGTTTGTTGAAGAATGAGAAAGGTTTCACGTTAATTGAACTGCTGGCCGTCATCGTCATTTTAGGAATTATTGCACTGATTGCCGTACCGGCTATTGGGAATCTGCTGGCTGATACGAAGGACGATGCACATGACTCGAATGCCCTTGCGCTTTTGGAGGCTTCTCGTATTGCGGAAGTGAATGGAGAGTTTACATTTCCAACGGATGCAAGTAAATTGTATGAGGCCGGTTATTTAGATTCTGTCCCTCAAGATCCTGTTACAGGAAAGCCATACGTAACGACTAAAGTTGAGAAAAATTCAGATGGTGTATTCGAGGTTACCTTGGACAAATATGTAGAAGGTAAAACAAAATCTGACTTATCTAACGAATAATTTTAAAATTTAATGTTAAGGGTCCCTAAATTCGGGACCCTCCTTAATTATATTAATCGAGGAGACCAAACCATGCATGTCATTCTACCCCTCTATATATTCTTAACCGGTACGATTCTCGGCTCGTTTTACAACGTCGTGGGAATCCGCCTCCCCAAACACATTCCCTTCGTACAAGGACGCTCCGCCTGCCCCGATTGCGGCACGCAGCTCGAACCCCGGGATTTGATCCCTGTCTTATCCTACGTAATCGCTAAGGGCAGATGCAGGCACTGCGGCCGTCCTGTTTCCTTCCTTTATCCCGCAGTCGAGCTTATAACGGGAGCGTTGTTTTTTATTGCCTATGTTCACTATGGATTAACGGTTGAATTCACAGGTGCTCTCTTGTTGATTTCGCTTGCTGTTATTGTCAGCATCGGGGATTTCAAATATATGCTTATCCCGAACCGTCTGCTGCTCTTCTTTACAGGTGTCTTCTTCCTGTATCGAATCGCCTTTCCGCTCGATCCCTGGTATGACTCGCTTCTTGGTGCTTTGACGGGAAGCGGTATTGTGTTCGTCATTATTGTAGTCAGCAAGGGCGGCATGGGGGCGGGAGACATGAAGCTTCTCGGTGTTTTAGGTCTTTTTCTCGGTATGAAAGCGATGGTTTTGACGCTTTTTCTTGCTTCCTTGATCGGAACCGTCGTAAGCCTCTCCCTCATAGGGATCGGCGTCGTTAACCGGAAACAGCCGGTTCCATTCGGGCCTTCGATCATGGCTGCGGCTTTGATTGTCTACTTTTACGGGCAGCAGATGATGGATGCTTATTTCAAAATGTTGTAAGGATAGGAGTCGTTATGTATGTTCTCACTAATAAAACAGTCCGGACGGATTCATTTTATTATTAAAACCCACGTCATCCGTTTTCTTCATAGTAAGTCGGCAGGAGGAAAAGAGGATCTAGTGGAAGCCGGGGAAATTCCCATTCCTAAAGGGGTATGGGCTGATGGAAGGCTGCAGGATCCGGAAGAGCTCTTCCGGATCGTGGGAAGTTTGGTGGAGGAGAGAGAATGGAAGAAGAAACAGCTCTACTTCACTGTGCCGGATCATTCTGTCGTGATCCGTATGTTGGATATCCCGGCAGAAGTAAAAGAAGAAGAAATAAAAGGCTATTTATATATGCAGGTCGGGGACACGCTGCACCTGCCCTTTGATAACCCGAGCTTCGATTTCGCTATGATTAGAGAAGATGAGGATGGGAAAAAGACAATAGTCATCTTCGCCTACCCAGAAATTCAGATGGAAGAGATGAGCCGTTTATTCGAACGGACCGGTTTAAAACCGGTGGTGGCGGATATCAGCGCACTGGCGATTCACCGCGCCTACCTTCAATCGATGTCCAATGAAGAAGGGGAACATCTCCTTCTGGCGGATTGGAATATCGACGGCTGTGTGCTGACCGTCTTTCGCGATGGTGCACCAGTCGTACATAACCATACCACCTGTCCGCTGTCTTTCGAGCAATGGGAAAAGACGAATGGATGTTACTCGTGGTCCGGGGAGGATCCTGCGGAGCCCTCCAGGCACACGATGGATCAGGTCAATGAAATAGAGAGAGTGATGGCGTTTTATCGTTATTCCGTCATGAATGATGAGGCCGGCGTATCAAAAGTCATGATCACGGGAGATTGGCCGGATAAGGATCGCGCTGTGGATTTATTGACAGAGCGGAATGTGAAAGCAGAGCGCTGGTGCGGCGATGAAGCGTACCCGGGCGTGGAAGCGGATGTACTCGGTTTGTCATGGAGACAGTAAAGCGGGAGAGGGATTGAATGTCGATAAACATTAACCTGTTGGAGGAAAAAGAACGGCGTAACATGCTTCCGTGGATGGTCTGCATCAGCACATTCCTCCTGATCAGTGTTGTTTTGGGTGCTTTCTTTATTCAAAAAAACAAGCTGATGGAGGAAGCGGATGCGTTGGCAGGAAAAAGTACGTCCACTCAGGAAGAGCAGCAGCCCTTTCAAGATTTTTTAGACGGGGAAGGACAGGAACGGGAACAGCTACAAAAATCTCTTCAACAGCTCAACGAGGCCGTTGTACCGGCCATACTTGTTTTGCAAGAGTTGTCGGCCGCCCTTCCAGAGCGTGGGACATTCCAGTCGTTCACCTTGGAAGGTTCTTCAGAAATCCAGATAGAAGCTGTGCTCGATACAATCCAGGAAGCGGCACAGTATTTGGATGAGCTCAAGCGATCGGATCTTGTTCTGCAAGTGGATCTTGTCGAAATGGTGACACCGGAAGGGGAAACCACGCTTTCCGGAGTGTACAGCAGTTACACAGCGACCTACATAATCAAACTGGATGTGGAAGAAGTGAGGAAACAAGGAGGGAATGAGCAGTGAAGGTCGAATGGTCACGATCGGTTCTTTATCTAGTCATCGTCTGCTGTTTGCTTACTTCTGCCGTCCTTGTCACTGGCTACCGTCTCCTCGTAAGTCCCGCTAAGACGGAAGCGAAAGCAGCAGCAACTTTATTAGCGGAAGAGACAGCTGTGTTGGACGCAATGAAATCAAAGAAGGAAAAATTGGAATCAGAGTCTCTGCGCTCCTCAAGAACGATCCAACAGCAGCTCCCCGTCATCCCGTTGATCGATCAGCTTTTGTTAGAATTGGAAAAAGCGGAAGCAGCGAGCGGCAGCATGATCACGAAATTGGAAACCTTAGAGAAAGAAGAAGAGGAACCGGGTGAGGAGGAAGAAGGTGTTGAAACGGATGTGGAGGAAGAGGCGGTCTCTTTAGAACCAGAAGACCAGTCAGACAATACCGCAGTCAAAGCCATAGAGGGGCTGCGCACGATCCGATTTTCTGTCGACGTTACTTCTCTTTCCTATCCGGATATGATGGATTTCTTGGAATCCCTGCGCGAGGCGAAGCGCGTGATCCAGATAGAAGCCATTAAATATGAAAGACCGGATCCGGGCGGTCCTTTGTCTTATTCCATGGTTATAGAGAGTTATTACCAACCGCTCTATGAGGAGCTTGTTAATGAAGCGCCCCGCTATCAATACGAAGCACGTTCCGGCAAAAGCGTACCTTTTTCCATAGAGCATGGGGAAGAAGGGGAAGCAGCGATGGAAGAAATTGAATTATTGGATGAAACCGGGGAAGCCCAGTGATAAATTTGTCGATGATCGGTTGACAAAATTCAGCTATCTTTTCATTTTTCCTGTGGTAGGGTTGGGACAAACCTTGCAGGAGTGATCAAATCCATGGACTCGAAAAAGAAAATCTCCATTTCCTTTCGCAATGATGAGAATAATGAATGGAAGAAGGAAGTCGTCCGAACCCAGGTGGAACAGGCGGCCGCAGTAAAAGAGGAAGAGGACAACAGCGGGGAAAGGACAACGGTTTATCATCTGCCTGCAAAGAAAAAGCTTTTCTCCTTCCCTGTCCGCCATATAGCAGCGACGCTGCTTGTTGCTTTGGTTGTCAGTCTCGGCATCGGTTTTGTCCTTTTAAGGGTGTTTGTGTCTCTTACGGAAAGTGGTCCCTCGGAAGCAGGAGCCGGTCAGGCTGCGAATGGCCCTGGTCCGGCCGTAGAAGTCGCTGGGGACAAACAGCCGGATGCTGCATCAGGAGGAGGAGGGACGTTTGAGGCATACATCGTCCAAGCAGGCGCCTTCTCAACCGAAGGCAAAGCAGAAGAGTGGAAGAGCCGATTGAATGCCATCCATGTTCCTTCTGTCATTTGGGAGCGGGACGGACAGTTCTTTTTATTCGTCGGTTCTGCTGCAACCAAAGCGGATGCCGATGCGATCGCTGCCAAACTTTCAGAGAAGAGCGTGGATACGTATGTGAAACCGTTTGTCGTCCAAACGGACAAGCCTGTCCCTGAAGAATTAGAAGCCGATCTGCGGAATCACACATTGAACGAGCTGACAGAGTCCGAGCGCAGCGGCTTGTTGGATAATTCAGAGAAAGGGAGCCCCTTAACGGAGGCGTTACAGGGCTGGGAATCCCAGGACGACGCGGATGTGAATTGGTTGAAAGTAGCACGTGCATTAGAATAAGTGTTATGCTCACTGACAAGTGGAGAGAAAGAGGTATTCTTTAAGGGGATACTTCTTTTTTCTTACGGTGGAAAAGGGAAATCCTCGCGTTTACGAAGCACGGAGCAGGAAGGAAATTTTGTAGAATGATACATAACCCCATGTGGAGAAAGGTTGTGACAGCTGTGCCTTCTTTGGTATTAGGTTCAGGCTCTCCGAGGCGGAAGCAGCTCTTGGAACTCGCCGGCTATGATTTCTCTATCCGGACATCTGAGGTGGATGAGTCGTTGGAGCCGGGGATGCGGCCCGAAGAAGCAGTCGTCTATCTGGCGGAAAAGAAAGGGGAAGCATTAGAGCGGAAGCATGGAGAAGTGCTGCTTACCGCAGATACGGTCGTTGCCGATCAGGGAGAGATTCTCGGCAAGCCCCGGAATGAAGAAGAAGCACGCCGTTATCTGAGACAGCTGAGCGGCGGAACTCATCAGGTTTACACCGGTGTTTGCTTGAGAGGGGAAGATGGATGCAGAAGCTTCTTTATTTCGACAAGCGTCACTTTCCTGAAGCTGAGTCCAGAGGATGTGGAATGGTATATCCGAACCGGAGAATGGCTGGATAAAGCGGGAGGATACGGTATTCAGGGGAAAGGCTCGCTGCTTGTCGAAAAGCTCGAAGGGGATTTTTACAACGTCGTCGGTCTGCCAATAGCAAGGGTTGTACGTGCATTGGAGCAGCTGGGAATCAGAAGGCCCTGACTCTCTTTCATGGGGAATGAGGAGAAGAAGGAGCGGTGACATTGACCCGTACAAGTATTTTAATCAAGGATGTCCCCAAAGAGGAGAGGCCGAGGGAGAGGTTGATGCAGCTCGGTGCTGGACGTCTGTCTAATCAGGAGCTGCTTGCGATCATGCTCGGGAGCGGTACGAAGCAGGAGTCTGTTATGGAACTTGCCGGCCGCCTCCTTGTTCATTTCGAAGGGATCCTGCTCCTGAAAGATGCAACCATCGAGGAGCTGACAGCGATCCGGGGGATAGGTTCGGCAAAAGCGGTGATGTTGATGTCTGCCATTGAATTAGGAAGACGTCTTCATCAAATGAAGCCTGTGGAGCGTTACATGATTCGCAGTCCTGAAGACGGGGCAGACTTTATCATGGAAGAAATGAGAGATTTAAAGCAGGAACATTTTATCTGCCTTTTTCTGAACACGAAGAATCAGGTGATCCACAGACAAACAGTCTTCATCGGAAGTTTGAATGCCTCCATTGTGCACCCGAGGGAAGTCTATAAGGAAGCGGTCAAGCGCTCTGCCGCCTCCATCATCTGTGCCCACAATCATCCCTCCGGAGATCCCACCCCTTCACAGGAAGATATTCAGGTGACAAGAAGACTGAAAGAATGCGGAAAAATGATCGGAATAGAATTGCTGGATCATTTGGTTATAGGGGATCGCAAATTTATTAGTTTGAAAGAAAAAGGCTATCTCTAACACTATCTATTTTTGTTGATTTTTCGTATAATTGAATAGATGGAAACGTAAGGCGCCAATTCATAGGAGCATTCCTACGCAATTGGCGCTTCTTCTAATCGAAAAATTCGGGATTGCTTAACCCCGCCTGATCAAAAAGCGGGATTTTAGAAAGGAAGATATTATTGGGGATTTTTGGCTTCTCTCAAGATTTAGGTATTGATTTAGGAACCGCTAATACGCTGGTTTTTATGAAGAACAAAGGCGTCATAGTGAGGGAGCCGTCTGTGGTAGCAAAAAATGCTCAAACAGGCGATATCGAAGCGGTCGGTAACGATGCAAGGAACATGATTGGTCGGACTCCCGGTTACATAAATGTCATTCGTCCAATGAAGGACGGAGTCATTGCTGATTATGATACGACAGCTCAAATGATGAAATATTATATTAAGAAGGCTCTAAAGACGCGCTCTTCTTTTGCCAGTAAACCGAACATTATGGTTTGTGTCCCGTCCGGTATAACGATGGTCGAAGAACGGGCAGTTATCGACGCTACGAAACAGGCCGGAGCGAAAGAAGCTTATCCGATTGCTGAGCCGTTTGCTGCAGCCATCGGTGCCGGACTCCCTGTTTGGGAACCGACGGGAAGCATGGTCGTCGATATCGGTGGTGGAACGACGGAAGTGGCGATCATTTCACTTGGTGGAATCGTGACCAGCCAGTCGATCCGGGTTGCCGGGGATGAAATGGACGACAGCATCATCCAGCATGTCCGCAAGAAGTACAACCTCATGATCGGGGAACGTACGGCGGAAGAAGTAAAGATGGAGCTGGGCGGCGCAGGAGAAGTCAAAGAAGTCGACGAAATGGATATCCGGGGCCGTGACCTTCTGACTGGTCTTCCTAAAACGATTACGATCCAGAATGCCGAGGTTGTTGCTGCCATGAAGGATACCGTCGATGCGATCATCGAAACGGTGAAGAATACGCTCGAGAAGACGCCGCCGGAACTTGCAGCGGATATTATGGAACGGGGAATTGTCCTTACGGGAGGCGGCGCCCTGCTTAAACAAATCGATACAGTCATCAGTGAAGAAACGAACATGCCGGTATTCATAGCGGATGAACCGCTGGATTGCGTAGCAATCGGAACCGGTAAATCATTGGAATACATCCAGCATTTCCGTTCTCAGCCGAACGTGGCCAGCCGGGCTAAGATGGAGTAGTTGATATCCAATGCCTTCGTTATTCCGTAGAAAAAGACTGATGATTGTTTTAGTAGGATTTATCGTTCTCGTGGCGCTGATCGGATTCTCCATCCGTGATCGCGATTCTTTAAGCACGCCGGAGAAATTTCTCCAGGATACCATTGGGTGGGTGCAGACGGTCTTCCATAAACCGGTAAGCCTCGTTGATAATACGGTCGAGAACGTTAAAGATATGTTCGGTGTCTACGAACAAAACCAGGTGTTAAAAGCAAGGCTGGATGAGTACAAAGGAGTCATCCAGGAGAACCAGCGTCTGGAAAGTGAAATTACCGACCTCCGGGAAACACTGGATAAAACGGAGAGTCTGAGCGATTATTCTCCGATTCAGGCAACGGTCATCGCAAGAAGTTCGGACCGGTGGTTCGAGCAGATGACAATCAATAAAGGAGAAGAGGACGGAATTAAGAAAGATATGGCCGTAATGACGAGTGATGGATTGGTCGGAAAAGTGAAGTCTGCAGGAGCTTTCCATTCCACTGTCCAGCTTTTAAGCGGGTTCGATCGGTCAAATAAGATTTCCGCATGGGTCGTCCGCGAAGGAGAAGATGAGGCATTCGGCCTTATTGAAGGCTTCGATGATGAAACCGGACAGCTGCTGCTGGAGGGGATTAAGATGGATGAGAAGCTGGAGGAAGGCGATACAGTAATTTCCTCCGGTCTCGGTGGAGTGTTCCCGAGTAATCTGCGCATCGGTACGGTGGAGAAGGTGGTCAACGACCAGTACGGCCTTACGAAAACAGCCTACGTGGAGCCTTTCGCAGATTTATTCGATATCAGTCACGTAATGATCGTGGATCGTACGGCAGAGACGATCAATACACAGAGCCAGAGTGAGGAAGAGGAATCATGAGCCGTTACTACATCCCGCTTATTTGTTTGTTTCTGCTGGTGATGCAGGGAATGGCGATGAGTCTGCTTCCGGCTAAGCTCGTCTATTCGGATTTATTGATGACACCTCATTGGATTCTGATATTCCTTTTTCTTGTCACCATTTTCTATGACAAGGATGACACGTATCATGCGGTATGGTACGGCCTGGTTTTCGGCCTTTTGATGGACGTCGTATATACGGGTGTGCTCGGTGTATATATGATTACTTATACGCTTGTCATTTATATCGTCCACGGATTAAATAAACTGGTGCATGCGAATTTTTTCGCCGCTTCTATTTTGGCAGTTGTCGGAGTAGCTCTTTGCGATACGATTCTGTACGTCGTGTATTCTTTCGTCCAGATCACATCCATGGGCTGGGGAGATTATCTACTTCTGCGTCTTCTGCCTACCCTGGCGGCGAATATGATCTTCTTCATCCTTCTGTATCCGCTTTTGAAAGAGCGTGTCTATACGTGGGGAGAAGAAATAAATAATGCTTGAAGTGTCGGATATGTCTAAGGTTTGAGGTGAAAGCCATGACGGCGAATGGTCAGATAATCATGATAAAAGGGACGAGAGATGGATTAACACTGCGCTTAGATGATCAGTGTACGTTTGATACCATTCTCTCTGAATTAAAAGAAAAGCTCTCTATGAACGGTATTACCGAAGACCAGCCAATGATTCGTGTCACCATCCAGTTAGGGAAGCGGTATTTGGATGAGGAGCAGAAAAAACTTTTGGCTGAAGTGGTCAGAGAGAAACAGAACCTTGTAGTCGAACGGATTGAATCGGACATCTTGACCAAGCAGGAAGCATTAGAATGGAAAGAAAATACCGACATGACACCAATGGCAAGAACGGTAAGATCCGGACAAGTCATTGAAGTCCGGGGAGACTTGCTGTTGGTGGGGGATGTTAACCCTGGTGGACAAATCAATGCGACAGGTAACATTTTCGTCCTGGGGCGGCTGCGAGGAATCGCCCACGCAGGGTTTGAAGGAAATACGGGCGCGGTGATCGCTGCTTCCTATATGCAGCCCAACCAGCTCCGGATAGCGGATCAGGTCAGCCGTTCACCGGATTATGAGTCGGAAGGGGTCTATATGGAATGCGGCTTCATTGACGAAGCGCTCGGTAAGATTCGGATCGACCGCCTTCAGGAAGTTTTGAAGCGGCGGCCGGATCTCGTTAGTTTTGAAAGGAGAATGATTGATGGGTGAAGCGATAGTCATAACCTCTGGCAAGGGAGGAGTCGGAAAGACAACGACGACAGCTAATCTTGGTACTGCACTCGCCTTGCAGAATAAGAAGGTCTGTCTGGTGGATACGGATATTGGTCTAAGAAACTTGGATGTTGTCATGGGACTTGAGAACCGTATCATCTACGACATTGTCGATGTTGTTAATGAGCGTTGCAAAACAAAACAGGCGTTGATAACGGACAAACGGTTCGATTGTCTGCATCTGCTGCCTGCAGCGCAGACCTCCGACAAATCGGAGGTCACTCCTGAGGGGATCAAAGCGATCGTCGATGAATTAAAGCAGGATTATGACTATGTTGTCATCGACTGCCCGGCAGGAATCGAACAGGGATACAAGAACGCTGTGGCCGGTGCGGATAAAGCGATCGTCGTAACGACTCCGGAAAAAGCGAGTGTCCGTGACGCCGACCGAATCATCGGGTTGTTGGAACAGGAAGACATGGAATCACCCCGATTGATCATTAACCGGATTCGTAACCACATGATGAAAAATGGAGAAATGCTGGACGTCGATGAAATCGTCAATGTCCTGTCCATTGATCTTGTCGGTATCGTGATCGATGATGATGCGGTCATCAAAGCCTCCAACAGCGGAGAGCCTGTTGCAATGAAGCCGAATTCCAAAGCTTCTCTCGCTTATCGCAATATCGCCCGGCGCATCCTTGGGGAAACGGTTCCCCTGATGAATCTGGAAGAAACGCAGGGCGTATTCGCCAAAGTGAAGCGGTTCTTTGGAATACGCGCTTAACTGCAAAAGCTGCCACACACCATGTGTGGCAGCTTTTTTTTGGAAAAATAAATATTACCACTCCTTGTCCCATAGAATGGTAAAAAGGGTCCTTGGAGAGGGGTTTGTTTTGTGAAAAGAGACATTCGTGATATACGAAGAGACATAGCGGGAAGAAAGAAAAAGAAACTGTACAGCAGCGGGTCTGTGCCACCGAAAAAGTGGGTGGCCCCGCCTGGAGATGAAGAGGTGCATGGATATCCACCACTTGTAACAAGCAGTACGTATGGAAGGGAAGAACCCTCTGGGTCGAAGGGGACAAGCCGGCTCGGTCTGCAAATGCTGTTCGCCGTTCTGTTATTCGGTGTTGTCGCTCTTGGTAAGAACACGGAATTACCAGTGTTAAGCGGCCCCGGAGAATGGGCTGTCAGTCAGATGCAGGAAGAGTTCCCATTTGCAAGCGTCAGTGCGTGGTATAGTGAGCGTTTCGGTGATCCGCTGCAGGTTATTCAGCCTGTGGAGGATGGTGGGAAAGAACCACTGGCTATGCCTGTAAGCGGGACGGTAACCACGTCTTTTCAAAATGATGGAAAGGGGATTATTATGAGGACAGAGAATGATTCCCAGGTGAAAGCGGTTCGTGCGGGTACGGTCATTTTTGCAGGGAAAGACGAGGATACAGGAAATACAGTGACCTTGCAGCATGAGGATGGTACGAAAACAACATACGGCTATTTATCAAGCATTGACGTTCATCTCTATGAAAATGTTAAGGCGCAGAAAGGTTTGGGGTCAGTCGAGGCAGAGGCGGGAGAATCAGCAGCTGAATTCTTTTTTGCGGTGGAGAAAGACGATCAGTTCCTCGATCCGGCTGAGGTGATCCAAGTGAATGAAGGGTCTTAATTTGAAAGACACGATCCACGTGCACCCCCTGTTTTTTCTCCTGGCTGGATCGGCACTTTTGACCGGTGCGATTTATGAATTTGTCGTTCTTTTCACCATTGTGTTTATTCATGAACTCGGACACTTCACCGCCGCCCGCCGCTGTGGCTGGAGGGTGACGAAAATGGAGATTTGGCTTTTCGGCGGAGCTGTAGTAAGTGAAGAACATAATACAAGGCCTTTTCGCGAGCAGATGCTCGTGATACTGTCTGGTCCTCTGCAGCATGTATGGATCGCGGGACTCTTAATTGGTCTGGAAAATTTGGTCGGCCCTCATCCGCTTCTGGAAAAAGCTCTCCTGTATAACGGAGTGATCCTGCTTTTTAATCTTCTTCCTGTCTGGCCGTTGGACGGGGGGAAAATCTGCTTCTATGCAGCAACCCAGGTTTGGTCGTTCCGGCAAAGCCTTGCCTTTACGATTCTACTCTCCTGTACGGTTTTGATTCTAGCCTTTCTTTGGCTGTTTATGGAAGGGCGTTGGACTCTCTCTGCCATTCTGCTTGCCTCTTTTCTCATTGTTGAAAACGGCTTGGAGTGGAAACGCCGCTCCTACACCCAGATGCGGTATTTGTTGTACTGCGCATCTCAAAACAGAACGTACTTGAAGACAACATACAGGAAGGCGGATTCTGATACGCTTGTACGGGATGTGTTGAAGAATGTCCGGGCTAACCGTCGCTACAAATACGTCTTGAAACAGCCATCCCAATTATATATAGTAGATGAACAAGAGTGTTTCCGGGTCTTTTTTGACGAAAAGAAAACCGACCTGCGATTGGGGGACGTTCGCAAAATTGCATTATGAAAAGGGATGGAACAATCATGAGAAAGCTCGTGCTACATACAGAAACGACGGAAAAGTCCGCCGTTGTCATAGAAAACGGCGTTATTCAGGAATATGTCCTGGACCGGCCCGGAGCGGAAGCGCTCGCGGGTTCTTTATATGCAGCTAAAGTTAGAAAGGTTGATCAAGGGTTACAGGCCGCCTTTCTTGATATCGGCGAAGAAAAGAGTGGATTTCTAAGAAGGGAATCCATTCCGAGGTCTGGAGAGAACATTCAATCGGTTCTTAGGGAAGGGGAATCCCTGATTGTCCAAGTGATAAAAGAGCCCCTTGGCGAGAAAGGGCCGCAGGTAACAGCGGATGTAACCATCCCGGGCCTGAACCTCATTTATCAGCCTTTCGGTGGAAAAGTGGTGTTCTCACGCAAACTGAAAGAGGAAGATCGGGCAAGGCTGGAAGGCCCTGTCCTTCATCAAATAGAAGATGGAGAAGGGGTGATTGTCCGTACTGGAGCGGCCGAGGCGGCAGTGAATGACGTTTGTGAGGAGCTTTGTCACCTGCGCAGGAAATGGGAGTCCGTTTTAAATGGGAGGACGGACAAATCGGGAAAACTGTTTCAGGAAAGTCTGATTCCGGATCAACTGCTGCGAAAATTCCCCGTCACTTCTATCAAGGAGATCGTCTTCGACAGCGGAACGCCTGCCAAAGAGGCAAGGGAACGGTATCCATCTTTATCTCCTCTCATCCGCTGGAGCAGAAATTTATCCGAAGAGCTGCCTGTTTCGTTGGATCTTCTGCAGCAGCAAATGCTATCAGATAAGGTGGAAATCGGAAACGGGACCCGTCTTAATATTAATCAGACGGAAGCAATGGTGATTATTGATGTAAACAGCTCTACATTCAAAGGTCGCGCTTTCTCCAATTCCCAGGCGCTTCAGGTCAATCTTGAAGCGGTCCCGGAAATTCAACGGCAGATCCGTCTCCGTAATCTGTCCGGGATCATCATCGTCGACTTCCTTTCTATGAAAGATCAGAAATCCAACGCACGACTGATCGCGGAAATGAAAAAGGCGCTTCGGTACGACCCGGTCCATACAACGGTGCTCGGGTTGACGAAGCTCGGACTCTTGGAAATGACAAGGAAGAGAGAAGGTGTGAGACTGCCGGACCTTCTTGCTGAACAGCAATCACCATCGTTCACGATGGAGACTGCCGTCTATCGTCTGGAGCGGGAGCTAATCGATTCCAAGGGAGACGGCACGGAGGCGAAGCTCCTTGTAGTGAATCCTCTTTTCCATAATGAAAAAAAACGATTGCTTTCCGGGGCGATTTCTAGTAAAATTCCACAGGAGCTGTTTGTTAGGGAGGATTCCCAAATTCTTCACTATCAAATAGAGCTTGAAGGGTCTTTAAACATGATCCGGGATGCTGTTCAGCGCCGCGGATATCATGTTGACAACTTGTTTTGATCTGTGGTAACATTGTTTTGTTATTCAAGTAGCACTTCGATGCTACAACCGCGCAGAACAGGTTTTAAACCGATTTCCGGTACCTGAATGGCGAGTCTGAGTAAATCGAGGAGGTGCAAGTATGTACGCAATTATTGAAACTGGTGGCAAGCAAGTGAAAGTGGAGAAAGGCCAGGAGATCTTCGTTGAGAAAATGGACGTAGAAGCTGGTGAATCTGTTACTTTTGACAAAGTTCTTTTCGTAGGCGGAGATGACACGAAAGTGGGAGCTCCTTACGTTGACGGTGCTTCTGTAACGGCTAAAGTTGAAAAACAAGGTCGTCAAAAGAAAATCACTGTATTCAAATACAAGCCGAAGAAGAACTACAAGCGCAAACAAGGTCATCGTCAGCCATACACGAAACTTATCGTTGAAGACATCAACGCGTAAGGATCGTCCTGATGATACATGTATCGATGTTTCGCTCGCACGGCTCGATTACCGGATTTGAAGTATCCGGTCATGCAGAGAGTGGTCCTTATGGCCATGATCTCGTATGTGCAGCTGTTTCTGCTGTTACCTTTGGTGCAGTGAATGCAGTCATCAGTCTGTGTGAATTCGAACCTGCTGTCGAACAAGGCGGAGAAGGTGGATACTTAAAGATCACCCTTCCCGGGAATATGGATGAATCCGTTCATTCTAAAGCCCAAACGCTTTTGGAAGGCATGTTGGTTTCATTGGAAACCATTGAAAATGAGTACGCTCAATATATTAAAATATCCCATCGATAAGGAGGTGAAGACTCATGCTACGTCTTGATTTGCAGTTTTTCGCCCAGAAGAAGGGTGTAGGTAGTACAAAGAACGGCCGTGATTCCGAGTCTAAACGTCTTGGAGCTAAACGTGCAGACGGACAAACTGTAACAGGTGGTTCTATCCTTTACCGTCAACGCGGTACGAAGATCTACCCTGGTGCAAACGTCGGCCGCGGTGGTGACGACACGTTGTTCGCAAAAGTGGACGGTGTTGTTAAATTCGAACGTTACGGACGTGACCGTAAGAAAGTCAGCGTCTATCCTGTACAACAGGAAGCGTAACTGAATACGATCCTGCAGCACAAAAGCCGCGCTTTGCTTTTCGCATAAGCGCGGCTTTTTCTATATTGTTTGCCATGCGCTTCGAGGGCTGTTTAGGTTTCCTTGGATTTTTGCTATACTTTTTATTATTATGGGTGAACGAGGAGCTGACAGGATGGGAGAACAGGATATCATTACCGTGTTGAGGCATAAGCGTCATGACTGGATGAATCAAATTCAATTGATCCATGGGTATGCGTCTCTCGGAAAGCAGGACAAACTTATGGAACAGATTGAAGAAGTGAAGGAAGAGGCGGAAGAGGAGCGGAAGTTGTTAAATAGTCATGCAGGAGCATTCTCCATCTGGCTGTTGACGTTCAATTGGACGCACGATTCCTATCGAGTGAAATTCTCCTTTGTGGACGATGTTGATTTATCCCGTCATGATCAGAGGTTGACCGCTTATGGGATACGGATGATACAGCTCATGGACGAGCATACAGTACCGGGTGAGTTGTATGAAGGGGTGCTTACGATTTATGTGGGCGGCCAGAATGCTTTAGGATTGAGTTGGGAATGGGAAGGACCTTTCATTAACGGGGACGATTTAAAGCAGAAGCTGAATCATGAAGGGTTCATCGTAACATTATTTGATAACAAAGAACTTTCTATCGAAATGACGATAGAATGAAGAGGTGAATAGAATGTTTGTCGATCAGGTCAAAGTATTCGTTAAAGGTGGCGACGGAGGGAACGGTCTCGTCGCATACAGACGTGAAAAGTACGTTCCAATGGGCGGTCCTGCCGGCGGTGACGGCGGAAACGGTGGAGATGTCGTATTTGAAGTGGATGAAGGACTCAATACATTAATGGACTTCCGGTATCAGCACCATTTCAAGGCGACCCGCGGACAAAACGGTATGAACCAGAAACAGCACGGCAAGAATGCGGAGCCGCTCGTCGTGAGTGTGCCTCCTGGAACAACGGTTAAAGTAGCAGAAACAGGCAAGGTGATCGCCGATTTAACGGAACATAAGCAGCGCTCAGTCATCGCTAAAGGAGGCCGGGGAGGGCGTGGGAATGCCCGATTCGCTACGGCACGCAACCCTGCACCGGAAATTGCTGAAAATGGAGAGCAGGGCCAGGAATTAGATGTCATCGTTGAGCTGAAGCTTCTTGCTGACGTCGGTCTTGTCGGGTTCCCAAGTGTCGGGAAATCCACCTTCCTTTCCGTAGTGACGGCAGCAAAACCGAAAATTGCCGATTATCACTTTACGACGCTGTCTCCAAACTTAGGTGTCGTGGAGAGTCAGGATCATCGTAGTTTCGTTCTTGCCGATCTTCCTGGTCTGATTGAAGGGGCGCACGAGGGAGTAGGCCTTGGCCATCAGTTCCTTCGTCATGTCGAACGGACTCGTCTGCTTCTGCATGTCATTGACATGTCCGGCGTGGAAGGACGGGACCCATATGACGATTATGTGACGATTAACAATGAATTGTCGTCGTATGATAAACGATTGGAAAACCGCCCGCAAATCATCGTGGCAAACAAGATGGATATGCCGGAATCTGCGGAGAACCTAGAGGCTTTTAAAGAGCAGCTGGGTGATACGGAAGCAGACATTTATTCCATATCTACGGTAACGAGAGAAGGGTTAGAGGAGCTTCTTTATGCAGTCGCCGACAAATTAGATCAGATTCCTAAGCAGGAAGAAGAGATTGAAGAAGTCGACGAGCGTGTGATCTATAAGTACGAGAAAGAAGAAGCAGCGTTCAAAGTCCGTCGTGATGATGACGGAGCATACGTATTGTATGGCGATAAAATTGAATCCCTGTTCCGCAGGACCGACTTCTCGCGTGATCAGTCGATCAACCGATTCGCGCGTCAAATGCGGAGCATGGGGGTAGATGAAGAATTGCGTAAACGTGGTGCGGAGAACGGAGATACTGTCCGTCTGCTTGACTACGAATTTGAATTCGTCGATTAAGGGAGGCAGAGCCGATGGCGGATTATAATGAGAAGTTTTATTTAGTCCGTAGTGACATCCTCCCGGAAGCGATGAAGAAAACGATTGATGCGAAAGCCCTGCTGGAGCGGGGGAAAGTGGAGTCGATTTTCGATGCCGTCCAGAAGGTGGGACTTTCCAGAAGCGCTTTTTACAAATATAGAGATGCCGTGTTCCCTTTTCAGGCAATGGTCAAAGAACAGATGATCACGTTGTTCTTCCATTTAGAAGACAGGAAAGGGACACTTTCTGATCTGCTGATGATCGTAGCGAGGTCAGGTTGTAACGTTTTGACGATCCATCAGACGATTCCGTTACAGGGGAAAGCAAACGTCACGTTGTCCCTGAATACGTCAGGAATGACAGGATCAATTGAGAAATTACTGCAGCAACTGCATAAGCTGGACTTTGTGGATCGTGTAGAGATTCTCAGTTCGGGAGCATAATTTGGAGGGGAAATCATGTCGGAACAACGGATCGGATACTTAGGACCTAAAGGAACATTTACGAAAATGGCCGTGGACGCTATGTTTGATGGAGGGACGTATGTAAGTTTTGAAACCATTCCCTCCTGTCTGGATGCCGTTGAAAAGGGAGAGATAGCGACAGCAGTCGTACCGTTGGAAAATGCTATCGAGGGATCGGTGCATTTGACGATCGATTACCTGGTCCACCAAGTGGATCAATCGATTATTGCAGAGCTTACGGTGCCGATCAAACAACACCTGCTTGTCCATCCTGATCATCACGGGCAGGAAATTGAAAAAGTGTATTCACACAGTCATGCCATTGCCCAGTGTCACCAATATCTGCACAGCCATTATCCGGATGCGCAATTGGAATCGACAACTTCCACGGGCAGAGCGGCTGAAATGGTTTCTGAAATCGGTCCCGGGGTTGCAGCGATTGCCAATCATCTGGCTGCTGAACAGAATGGTCTGCGGATGCTGGCTTCGGATATCCATGATTATGATAATAACCATACCCGTTTTGCCGTCGTCCAGAAGACGCCGCATACGCTGAAAGTGAAGGACCATCCGGTGTCAAGCCATAAGACGACAGTGATGGTAACACTGCCGAAAGATTATGTAGGGGCGCTCCATCAGGTGCTTGCTGCCTTTGCTTGGAGGAAGATGAACTTATCCAAGATCGAATCCCGTCCGATGAAGACCGGGCTCGGCAACTATTTCTTCCTGATAGATGTGGATCAGCCTTACGATCAGGTGCTGTTTCCAGGTGTGCAGGCAGAGTTGGAAGCGTTAGGCTGTCAGCTTCGCGTTCTTGGGACCTATCCGACCTATCAGTTGGACATTCCTACTCCGGTACAAAAAGCATAAAAAAAAACACAAACCCCCGGAATCCTATAAACATAGGGTTCCGGGGGTTTGTTTATATTTTTTTCGAATTTATTGTAGGCTTTTTCATCAATCTTTCGGGTTGTCTTGCATAGAGTGTTATTGAGCTATTATTGTCTTATCGTTTTTTAGATTGACAGGAAGGGAGTTGCAGATGTGAGAATTCACATTGTACAAAAAGGAGATACACTCTGGAACATTGCCAAGAAATATGGGGTTAACTTTGAAGAGTTGAAATCCGTAAATACCCAGCTATCCAATCCTGATATGATCATGCCGGGTATGAAGATCAAAGTCCCTCAAGGTACGAAGCAGGTGAAAAAGGAAGCACCCAAGCAGCAAATGGCTCCAGCGCCTGCACCGAAGAAGGAAATGCCGATGCCTTCTCCTCCGCCGGCAATGAAGGAAGATGAGAAAAAACCGGTCAAGGGTGTCATGGAAAAACCGATGATGCCGATGCAGCCAATTAACATGAATATGCCGATCACCATGCCGAGCATCGATCAGCAGATGCAAAATTATTATACGACCTTCCACCTGCCGCAGATGCCCGCGCCGCAGCCGAAAGAGGAAGAGTCTCCGGAAGAAGTGAAGGCTCCGGAAGTGAAAGGGGAACAGTTCGTACCGGCACCTATGCCACAGCAGCCGTATTGCCCTCCACAGGGTCCCCAACTCGTTCATACCGACTTCTATTGCTGTCCTCCGCATCCGGTCATGATGCCGATGCACCTGCCGATGCAGCAGCCAATGCCAATGCAGCAGCCGATGCCGATGCACATGCCAATGCAGCAGCAGATGTGGGAAGAAGAGTCCAATAACATGATGAGTCCCGGTACACAGTCCGGTGGCTGTGGCTGTGGGGGCGGCCAGTCACTGCCGCAAGGACAGATGGGCTATGGCGCACCGATGCCGTACCATCACGGGGGCTGGCAGCAGGGTTATCCTGGTTGGGGTCAACAAGGACCATATATGCCGCAGGGACAGCAGGGCTGGGGGCAGCCGATGTGGCCGGGTTATCAGCAACCTTGGCGGGAAGATGATTTAGATGAGAGCTGACAAGAGGAAGGGCGATTCATATACGGATCGCCTTTTTCATTGGCTCCAGGCAGAGGAAGGTCTGCCGATCACTTTCGAGCGGCATATTAAACCAAAAGTGTACCAGGTCAACTACAAGGATCAATCGTTCATCTTGAAAGGGTATCGCAGGCCCCGTGTCATTGACCAGCAGCTGGAATTTTTTAAGCATTGGAATTACGCTTACAGAATAGCAGCGCGTCCGGTGCCGTTTCCCGATAGAAAAGAAACGAAAGGAAGGCTTGGATGTGAGTGGGCGCTTTTTGAACATGTGAACGGACACCACGCAGATTTCAACAAGCACCATGACCGTAAGCAGGCAGTACGCATCCTTCACCATTTCCACCGAACTACGAAAGGGATCGGGGTGCTTTCGGTTCCCAAAGACCCGCTTTACGTCAAATGGGAGCGGCGTCTGGAACAATTTGAAGAGACGAGAGACACCTTCCTTGATTTAGGAAAGAAACATATGTATGAAGAAATTCGTTCTTCCATGCTGCAGCGCCTGGAGGATTTTTCTGAACATCCATGGGGGGAAATCGAAGAACGGGCGTGGAATCATCATGAATGGCTGCATGGAGATGTCGCCCACCATAATTTCATGGTGACAAAGGATAAGCAGATCAAATTGATCGATTTCGATCTTCTTCATACCGGACCCCATTTATACGACCACATTCAATTAGCTCAACGCTTTCTCCCCTGTTTAGAAAAAGACCGTACAGCATTGATTTCTTACTTCCCGCATGTGAAGGAGAAGGAAATCTGGTGGAAAGGGGTCCTCGTTCCTGCTGACCTGCTGCGCGAATGGCTTTACGGGTACAGAAGCGGTGTGAGGGAAGGATCGACGATGCAGCGGCCGATGCGGAAGCTGGAAAAAGCCTGGGAAAGTAGAAAGATGTTTGTCCGATATGCAGAACATATGCTATGATTGTATATCATATGTGTGAAAGGATGAACAATCCGGTGGAACAAAAAGTAAATCAAATCGTAGCATGGTTGCAGGAACAAGTAGAAAAAGCAAATGTAGAAGGTTTGCTTGTCGGGGTAAGTGGAGGAATCGACTCTGCAGTTGTTGCCAACCTAATCAAGAAAGCCTTTCCTGAACGCTCTTTAGGCGTAATTATGCCTTGTAAGAGCCAATCGGACGATCAAACGCATGCCCAGAGCGTAATTGATGCATGCGACCTGTCTTCCATCGTCGTAGACTTGACCGAAACGCATAATGTCATGTTCTCCACCATTAAAGAACAGCTGGAGAGCGAGGGGCAGTGGAATGAAGAGCAATCCCAGCTCGCAGATGCCAACCTTCGTGCCCGTTTGAGAATGAGTACGCTTTACACAGTTGCTACAAACCACAAATACCTTGTTGTAGGAACAGACAATGCTGCCGAATGGTACACAGGTTACTTCACTAAGTTCGGGGACGGCGGGGTAGACCTCGTTCCACTTGTGAACTTGACAAAAGGAGAAGTCCGGGAAATGGCAGAATACCTTGGAGTTCCGAAAGAAGTCATCCATAAACAGCCGAGTGCCGGCCTATGGGAAGGACAGACAGACGAAAATGAAATGGGAACCAGCTATGAGATGATCGATCGTCACTTGAAGGGGGAAGAAATCCCTGAGAAAGACCGTCAAATCATTGAAGCTTTACACAAACGTTCCGCTCATAAGCGTCAGCTGCCGCCTGCACCGCCTCAATAAGCTTGGCGAATATTGTCAGATTAAAACATTCTTCTTGGACCCATAGTAAGGGAAAAAGGAGAATGTTTTTATGTGGAAATTATTCATCGTCTTCATCCTCATACCGGGGGTGCTCGCAGCCTGCCAGACAGGAAAGGAAGAAACGGTTCCCGAACCGAAAGAGTCCATTTATGAACCGATGGAATATCAAGCAGACGAAGGAACCGAGCGAAGAGGAAAGATCCCTACAGGGAAAGACAGCTACTTCAAGCGGACGGCAGACGAAGAGTTCCGGCAGTCCAAATATCAAGAAACAAATCGTTCCCACGATAACGACTTCAATAACGAAGATGCGATGCGTGTCGTCGAAAAGGTCAATGAGCTGGATGAAGTGACCATGGCCCAGGCGTTTTCAACCGATGACCGTATGTACGTCGCTGTCATGATTAACCCTTATGACCGGAGAAATCAATCGATACCGGACAAAATTGAAGAGAAAGTAGCAGAGGTTTCAGATAAGAAAGTCACGATATATACGAACAACAATAACTGGGATCACATGAAAGATTTAAATTCCAGATTAAAAGCGTCTGACATGCCGGATAAGTGGAAAAACCGCTTCCAAAGTTTCTTTAATCAGAACTAATTCGGCAGACTTTCAAGCATTTTGGGGATTATGATATATTTATAAAGGAAAAGATTTGCATGGGAGAGGAGAATGTCCATGGCTGGTCATTCAAAATGGAGTAACATTAAGCATCGCAAAGGGGCGCAGGACGCAAAACGCGGCAAACTGTTCATGAAACTGGCCCGGGAAATATTTATGGCTGCCAAGCAGGGAGGCGGAGATCCTGAGACGAACCCGCCTCTACGCTTAGCTATGGATAAAGCACGTGCCAACAACATGCCCAAAGATAACGTTGATCGTGCCATCAAGAAAGCTACAGGGGACCTGGATGGCGTCCATTATGAAGAATATACGTATGAAGGCTACGGCCCTGGTGGTGTGGCGGTTATGGTGAAAGTATTGACAGATAATAAGAATCGCACGGCGGCGGATGTACGACATGCGTTCAACAAAAATGATGGGAACCTCGGTGAAAATGGATGTGTTTCCTTTATGTTTCAACGTTCTGGTTATTTAGTGATTGATCGTTCTTTGACAGATGCAGATGAAGAAGACATGATGTTGGAAGCGATCGAAGCCGGAGCGGAAGAAATGGAAACATATGAAGACCGGTTTGAAATATATACTGCGCCGGAGTCGTTCTCAACTGTCAAAGATGCCCTAAAGGACAGCGGATACCAATTTCTTACCAATGAAGTGACGATGATACCGGAAACATACACAGACCTTGATGAATCAGGAGTAGAGAAAATGCTCAAACTGATTGATATGCTCGAGGATAATGATGATGTCCAGGAAGTTTATCATAACCTGGATGCAGATGAATCTGTTCTGGCGAAATTGTCCTGACCCTTTTCTATCATAATAACTTTCATTCCCGGACACACTAGGAATGGAAGTTATTTTAGTTTATGGGGGGAACCGAGTATGAAACGCTTGTGGTGGGCTATCGGCATCAGTCTCCTTCTTGTTGGCTGGCAGGGGATGGAAAACAGTAGCGACCGACCTTTGAAGGCAGAAGACCATCCTTTCCAACGAAACATTGACGGGAAGGTGTCAGAAAGCAGCACAGAAGAGACGCGTGTGCAGGTGGAACCTCTGACACTTATAGTCGTGTTGAAGAAGCATTATAGGGATGGAGTCACAGAAACGACTCAGGAAGAAGAAACAATCTGGTCCATGCCGGATTTTTGGGCGGAATACGCTGGTTGGACAGTAGAAGAGCAGGAAGTCGGGAAAATCGTGTTTCAACGACAAGTGGAAGATATCTCTCCATTGACGAAGAGCCAAGGATATTTCGGTTTAAATAAGGATGGGGAGCTTGCGGTCTTTCAAGGGCTTCCGGATCATGGGGAAGTGATAGAATCATTCAAGCCCGTACCTGTGAAGCCGCTGGAATCCAAGTATAAAAATAAATTGAAGACGGGGATAAAAATAAAAGATTTCCGCCATTTTGAACAAGTGGTGCAGAGGGTGACGGAGGAAGAGCATGCCTGATCCATGCATAAGAAATTATAGAAAAAACGAATGCCGACCCTTTGTTAATTAAGGAAGCATTCGTTTTTTTGTGAAAAGTTGTCTCCTCTTTTTTTTTCGGAGAAAAGGATCCGTGTTGCAAGGCTTGAAGGATGGGCGAACATGTGCTTCTATGTTACAATAACAGTATTAGTTATTAAAGGTTGGAGAGGATTAGTTACATGATCAGTTATGTCAGAGGAATCGTTACGACGCTTGATGAAGGGTCGATGACTATAGAAACGAACGGGATAGGGTATGAGATTTTATGTGCCAACCCCTTTCATTTTCAAGATGAAATGAATCAGGAAGTGAAAGTACATACGTATCATTACATCAGGGAAGATAACCAATCGCTGTTCGGTTTCCGCAAGAAAGAGGATAAACAGTTGTTTGCCCAGCTGCTGAACGTGTCAGGAATTGGACCGAAGGGCGCACTCGCCATTCTGGGGACGGTAAGTGTTCCGGAATTCGTATCCGCGATTGAGCAGGAAGATGAGAAGTACTTGACTAAGTTTCCCGGTGTCGGGAAGAAGACAGCCCGCCAAATGATTCTTGATCTTAAAGGCAAACTTATCGTCTGGCTTCCGGATGAAGAGAACGAAAATACGCTGTTCTACAAAGAAGATTTGACCTCCGTAGAACGCAGAGAACGTCTGGATGATGCTATTGAGGCACTCAAGGCGCTCGGTTATACAGAGAAAGAAGTGAAGTTTGTTCGTAAAGAACTGGAGAAAACGAAGCAGGGGAGTGTGGACGATTATGTCCGCCAGGGTCTGCAGCTATTGATGAAAGCTTGAAGGAGGATGACTGGTGGAAGATCGTATGATATCTGGAGAACAGCAGGAGGTAGATCAGGATATAGAGCTGAGTCTCCGTCCTGAAACGCTTAGGCAGTATATCGGCCAGGACCAGGTGAAGGGTAATTTGAAAATATTCATTGAGGCAGCGCGAATGAGAAACGAACCGCTGGACCATGCTCTTTTGTACGGGCCGCCGGGATTGGGGAAAACGACGCTCGCTTCTATCATAGCCAATGAAATGGGTGTTCAATTCCGTACAACTGCTGGTCCTGCCATTGAAAGGGCTGGAGATTTGGCAGCTATCTTATCTTCGCTGGAACCCGGGGATGTTTTATTTATTGATGAGATTCACCGACTCCCGAGATCGGTGGAAGAAGTACTGTATCCTGCCATGGAGGACTTTTGCCTCGATATCGTCGTTGGTACAGGTCCGAGCGCCCGTTCTGTCCGTCTTGACCTCCCGCCTTTCACGCTTGTAGGAGCAACGACTCGGGCCGGGCTGCTCTCCGCACCGCTGAGAGATCGTTTCGGGGTCCACAGCCGCTTGGAATATTATGATACCCAGGCGTTATGCTCCATTGTGGAAAGGACGGCTGAAATTTTCCACGTGGACATCGATAAAGAAGCGGCATCTGAAGTGGCACGGCGTTCTCGTGGAACACCGCGTATCGCCAACCGGCTCTTGAAGCGGGTGCGTGATATTGCGCAAGTGAAGGGAGAATCCGTCATTTCCAAGCAAACGACGAAAGAAGCTCTTCGAATGCTGCAAGTGGATGCGGAAGGACTGGATTTCATCGATCATAAGCTTTTGGAAGGAATTATGGACGGTTTTCAAGGAGGTCCGGTCGGGCTGGATACAATCGCTGCTACGATCGGGGAAGAACCACAGACGATCGAAGACGTGTACGAACCTTATCTCCTTCAAATCGGTTATATCCAACGTACGCCGAGGGGCCGGGTTGTGACACCGAAAGCTTATGCTCACTTCAACAGGGAGGTGCCCGGCTCTTGACTGGGTTCGGTAAAATCTTTATTGTTATAGGGATTGTGTTTATCGTCATCGGTCTACTGTGGAGTATCTTTGGCAAGCTTCCAGGAGACATCAGCTTCAGGAAAGGAAACATGACCTTCTATTTTCCTATTGTGACCTCGATTGTCGTGAGTATCGTCCTTTCCTTCCTTTTCTATTTGATAAACAAATGGTGAATTAAAAACATAGCAAGAATAGGGGATTAGCATGGATATTAAGCAATATGATTTTGAACTGCCGGAAGAACTGATTGCCCAAGTGCCTTTGGAGGATCGTTCTTCGTCCCGTTTGATGGTTTGCAACCGCGAGGACCAATCTATTGAACATACGCGCTTTTCCAAAATTACCGACCATCTTAACGAAGGAGACTGCCTTGTATTGAACAATACACGTGTGCTTCCTGCGCGGTTGTATGGGGCCAGGGAGGACACAGGCGGCAAGGTGGAAGTTCTTCTTCTTCATCAGACAGAGGCGGATGAATGGGAAGTGCTTGTGAAGCCTGCCAAGAAAATCAAGCTGGGGACACGAATCGTCTTCGGCGAAGGTCAGCTCGCCGCGGAATGTACGGAGATACAGGAGCATGGCGGTCGTAAAGTCAAGTTTCATTATGAAGGGATCTTCCTTGAGGTTTTGGAATCGTTGGGGGAAATGCCTCTGCCTCCTTATATCAAGGAACAGTTATCCGACCGTGAACGTTACCAAACCGTCTATGCGAAAGAAGAAGGATCTGCGGCCGCACCGACGGCAGGCCTCCATTTCACAGAGGAGCTGTTGACAGAGCTTCAGGAAAAAGGAGTCGAGATTGCTTATCTGACTCTTCATGTAGGACTAGGCACATTCCGCCCGGTCAGTGTTGATAATATAGAAGAACACGATATGCATGCAGAATTTTATCGTTTAAATGAAGAAACAGCTGCGCATCTTCGTAATGTAAGAGCGAAGGGAGGCCGTATCATTTCTGTCGGTACGACCTCGACACGAACACTTGAAACGATAGTTAGAGACCACGGGGACTTCAAAGCAGCAAGTGGATGGACGGATATCTTCATTTACCCGCCACAGAAGTTGCAGGCGATCGACGGGTTAATAACGAATTTTCACCTGCCTAAATCGACATTGATTATGCTCGTCAGTGCATTTGCCGGTACGGATTTCGTTATGGAAGCCTATCATAAAGCCGTCGAAGAGCGCTATCGTTTCTTCAGCTTCGGAGACGCGATGTTCCTTACATGATTTTGTATCTTAAGAGTAAGAAAGGGAAGAAAACATGGCAATCACTTATGAATTAATAAAAACTTGTAAACAGACTGGGGCGCGGCTTGGGAAAGTACACACGCCTCACGGTTCTTTTGAAACTCCGATGTTTATGCCGGTAGGGACGCTTGCTACCGTTAAAACGATGAGTCCGGAAGAACTGGAAAGAATGGGCGCACAAATCATCCTTTCCAATACGTATCATCTGTGGCTCCGCCCGGGGGAGGATATCGTCGAAGAAGCAGGCGGCCTCCACAAATTTATGAACTGGGACGGCTCTATCCTGACAGATTCCGGCGGGTTCCAGGTATTCAGCCTGAGTGACTTAAGAAGAATTGAAGAAGAGGGCGTCCATTTCCGCAATCATATCAGCGGAGAAAAACTTTTCCTTTCTCCAGAGAAAGCCATGCGTATTCAGAACTCACTGGGAGCGGATATTATGATGGCCTTCGACGAATGCCCTCCTTATCCCGCAGAACATGAGTATATGAAAAAGTCCGTCGAACGGACAAGCCGCTGGGCGGAACGCTGTCTGGAGGCACATAAGCGACCTAACGACCAAGGGCTGTTCGGAATCATCCAAGGTGGAGAGTACGAAGACCTGCGCCGGCAGAGTGCGATGGATCTAACGTCTATGGACTTCCCGGGGTACGCTGTAGGAGGTTTGTCTGTTGGGGAACCGAAGGACGTCATGAACCGCGTACTTGAATTTACGACTCCTCTGCTTCCTTCCGAGAAGCCCCGCTATTTAATGGGAGTCGGCTCCCCCGACTCGCTCATTGACGGTTCCATCCGTGGAATCGACATGTTCGACTGTGTCCTTCCAACAAGGATTGCGAGGAACGGTACATTGATGACATCGGAAGGCCGATTGGTCGTGAGAAATGCTAAATATGCGCGCGATTTCCGACCAATTGATGAGAATTGCGATTGCCATACGTGCCGGAATTACAGCCGTGCATACATCCGTCACCTGGTTAAAGCGAATGAAACATTCGGATTCAGACTTACGACTTATCATAACCTTTATTTTCTGTTAAACTTAATGGGGCAAGTGCGTGAAGCCATTCGAGAAGATCGACTCGGTGACTTTAGAGAAGAATTCTTTGAAATGTATGGTTTCAACAAACCAAACGCAAAGAACTTTTAGAAAGGGGGGAAATAAATGGAGACATTAGTAGGATTATTGCCGATTATTCTAATGTTTGTCATTTTCTATTTCCTATTGATCCGACCGCAGCAAAAGAAACAGAAACAAGTGCAGCAGATGCAGTCGGACTTACAAAAGGGTGATAGAATCATAACAATTGGAGGACTACACGGTACGATTCATGCTATAGATGAAGGTACGCTGGTTGTCACTGTTCAAGATGGTACACAGCTTAAGTTTGATCGTTCTTCTGTTCGTGAAAAACTCAGCTGATGAGACAAAAAATCCCGTTACACACCGTGTAGCGGGATTTTTTATGCATTCTTTCACCTGGCCGCTTTTCTCGGCAGGTTTACTCCGATCATGCCTCCCAGCCATGCAGCCAGGACAAGGCCGCCGAAATAACTAAGCTGTGGCAGGGAGATTAACGTGTTTTCAAAGATGATTTGAAACAGTATCATGGCACTAACAAATATTACTCCCGTCATCCCGCCTGACAGCCATCCTTTTTGTTCGCCTTTATAAGCGGCAAGCATTCCACCCACGGCGAGGATCGTTAAACCAGTCACCAGAGCAATCTGGTTCAACGTGCCGTATTCCATGGATGTAAAGCGAAGGAGCAGAGCCAGTACACCAGCTGCTGTAATCATCAAAAGGAAGATAGAACCGACACCATACCCAAGTACTCCCTGTAGTAATTTCTTCATCCCATCCCTCCTCTCTATAACGCCTGTCTTTTCTATCTATATGCATGTTTTATACAGGGATAGAAGTAGATATTTCCCCTTCCATATGAATAGGTATAAGTAAAAGTCCACGTAAAGGGGAAGGTCTATGACAACTGTACTTGCATTGCTTATATTCGTGGCTAGTTATGTATTGATCATGACGGAGAAATTGAACCGTGCTCTTGTGGCCATTGCCGGAGGGGTTTTGCTGCTGATGGCAAATGTGTATGAGTGGGAACAGGCTTTCGGATTCATTGATTGGGAGACAGTTGCTCTGTTGTTTTCGATGATGGTCCTTGTTTCCATCACGAAAAAAACTGGAATTTTTACGTACATGGCTATTCGGCTTGCACAGGTGGTCCGTGGCCGTCCTGTCCCGCTGTTATTCATGACGGCTTTGTTCACAGCTGTCGGGTCCGCTTTTCTGGATAATGTTACGACGGTACTTTTATTTGTTCCGGTATTATTGTCATTAGTGGACCGTTTAAAGCTGCCGGCTTTTCCATATTTAATTACGACCATCTTCAGCTCCAATATCGGGGGGACGGCAACCTTGATCGGAGATCCGCCGAATATCATGATCGGACAAGCGGTAGATCATTTCAGCTTCGTATCGTTTCTGTATCATCTGGGTCCAGTAGTATTGATCATATTCACCGTGGTCATCACCGGCATACTTCTCCTCTTCCGGAAAGGGCTTGTTTATAATAAAGCGCTGGCAGAAGAATTGATGCAGATGGATGCAAAGGAACACTTGACGATTTCCCGGTTGCTTATCCAATCCATCTCCGTGATGGTTCTTACCATAGCAGGTTTTATGCTTCATCCATTCATTCATATGGATATAACAACCATTGCTGTTTCCGGTGCCCTGCTTCTCCTCTTCCTGTCTGAAAAAGAAGTCGAGGTGGAACATGTCTTTCAAGAGGTGGAATGGGTGACTTTATTTTTCTTCATTGGACTTTTTATGCTTGTCGGAGGTCTTGAGACGGTAGGAATTATCGATGAACTGGCAAGAGGGATGGTATGGATATCCGGTGGAGACATGCCGATCACGGCGACCGTCATGTTGTGGAGTGCCGGACTGCTCTCCGGCGTTGTCGATAATATTCCTTTTGTCGCTGCCATGATCCCTGTCGTTCAGGAGCTGCAGGGATACGGGATGATGGATGTTGACCCTGTTTGGTGGTCCCTGGCGCTTGGAGCCTGCCTCGGAGGTAATGGGACCTTGGTGGGTGCTTCTGCCAATGTAGTGGTGGCAGGGCTTGCTGCCAGTCATAATCAACCGATTCCTTTTCTGAAGTTTTCTTTTTACGGGGTGCCGGTATTGTTCTTGTCGCTTATCATCTCATCCATTTATATATGGGTGCGATATTTGCTTCCATTTCTCTCATAAATTCGGGGAAATAGGTGATGTTAAGTAGAGGAGAACCTACAAGAAAGGGCGTGGATCGATGGATTTCGTCGTCGTTTCCGTTATAGGTCGAACACTGCTCACCTATTTCCTTATTCTGCTTGTCTTCCGTTTCATGGGTAAACGGGAGATTGGAGAGTTGAGTATCATGGACCTCGTCGTCTATATCATGCTTGCGGAAATCGCTGTCTTTTTAATCGAAAAGCCGGATTCCGGATTATGGCACGCCCTCGTTCCAATGGGAGTGCTGCTGTTAATTCAACTGGCAAGTGCCTGGCTTTCTTTGAAAAACCAACGCTTCCGAAACTGGTTCGATGGGAAACCCTCCATCATCATTAAGCATGGTCACGTGGATGAACATGAAATGAGACGGCAACGTTATAATTTCAATGATTTACTACTGCAGTTAAGAGAACATGGTATTCAGCAGGTGCAGGATGTTTCCTATGCTATTTTGGAACCGTCCGGAAAACTTTCCGTCTTTGAAAAGAAGAAAGATGGTACTTCCGATTACGCTGTTGTTCTCATTGCTGACGGCTTGATACAGTATAGTGGACTGAGGACGGTCCGCAAGAATAAGAGCTGGCTTTTGAACGAGGTTAAGAAGAACGGTTTTTCATCCGTCGAGGAAGTATCCTTATGTACGATCAACGATCAGGGGGAGCTTTTATTTGACAGCAACGATGCCTTTCAATAGGAATTTGTTTATAAAAAAATAACCGCGATTGCTGCGGTTATTTTTTATGGAATAATCGTTTCCATGGGATCATCTTCCACTCTTCCACGCGGAGAAGCTGGAAGAAGAATAATAAGAAAAGGTAGAAGACAGTAAGCGTTACGCCCATCGTCAAGAGTTGAGAGACCGGCTTGCTGGCATCCAGCCATGCGTGTTTCCAGGTCATTCCTGCATATCCTGTGATGCCGATTACAGCAGCAAACTTAAGGAACATGGAAACAGGGAAGGTGATGATTTTGTACTTGATTAATACAGCCATGTGCAGCAGGGTTACGACGACCACCCCTACAACGATTGCCAGCGCGACTCCGTGTATACCGAATTCAGGTCGTGAACTTAAACCGACAAGGACGACAAATTTTACGACCGAGCCTATGAGTGTGTTCCACATAGCCGGCTTGGCTAAATCAAGTGCCTGGAGAGTCGCCTGAAGAGGTGTTTGTATATAGTGCAGCAGAAAGAATGGTGCCATGAACTGCAGCATAAAAGCGGCGCTGCTTGTCCCGTAAATAGTCATGAGAATGACGGCGGGGAAGATCATAAAAATAATGGTGATGACACCACCGGAAGCTATGGAGAGTCTGATGGACTGCATGATGCGGTACTGAATCGTCTCTGTTTTTCCTTGAGCTTGAGCTTCACTGATGGACGGAACGAGAGATATAGACAAAGCATGCGTCAAAAAGGTGGGCAGGAACAATAACGGCAGCACATACCCGGTAAGCTCTCCATACTGTTTCGTTGATTCAACGGCTGCGATTCCCGCAATGGCGAGACTTTGTGCGACGAGAATGGGTTCAAAGAAATACGTCAGCGACCCAATAAATCGGCTGCCGGTTGTCGGAAGGGCAATGGTCATCAACTCATTCAACGTTTTTCGTCCCTCACCGATATGACTTTTCCATGTCTTCCTCAAACGGAACCGCTTGTGTACGTTGAATTGTCTAAGCATATAGAAAAGAGAAGCAAGTTCTCCGAGGACAGCTGATGCCATGGCCCCTGCGGCTGCGAATTGGACACCGTAAGGATAGAGCAGTTTTGTAAGAAGGACGACAGCACCTATTCGCACGACCTGTTCGATCACTTGAGACATCGCCTGAGGTTTCATATTCTGACGGCCTTGGAAGTAGCCTCTTATTACAGAGGAAACAGCGATGATTGGAATGATTGGTGTAACGACAAGCAGTGGATAGAGGGCTCTGGAATCCGTCAGAAAGTGATTGGCAATGACGGGAGCCATGATGAACAGCAGCACTGTGAATAAGACACTGAGTGTACCTGTTACGGAGAGAGATACGGCCAGAATCCGCTTGATTTTCCGTTCATCTCCGCCTGCTTCCGCTTCTGATACCCTCTTTGAGATAGCAACGGGGAGTCCGAACTGAGTGATCGTAATGGCGAGAATGAGTGTAGGCAGTGCCATCATGTAAAGGCCCACCCCTTCCGCCCCCATGACCCTGGCTACAACGATCCGGTTAATGAAGCCAAGCAATCTCGTGATTAGTCCTGCAGCTACGAGAATGAGAGCTCCATGAAGAAAAGTTTGTTTAGACATAACATTGATCCGCCTTCTCAAAGTATTGAATTTCCGCTACAATGAAGTATATGCGTATGGTTGGACAAGCCATGACAATAGATTAAATAGCGGAGAGAGGCGAATGGATATGGATCAAATGAAAACGGTCGGAGAATGGAGAAGGCGCGTGTCTCCGGTGTTGCAGAGCAAAGTGGAAGAACTGCATTTGTTAGGCTATGAACAAGCGACAAAGGAAGAAGTTTGGAACTGCTTGATCAAGAAGGTCTGGAACGGAGAACCGGAGAAGAGGCTTCATGAAATCGTTCAGGACATCTTTCGCCTCTCGAGTCATACATACACCGGTTATTTGACGGCTGAAGCATACGAAAGCGACGACCTGCTTGCTTCGATCGAAGCCTTGGAAGGTTCCTGAAACGCTCTCCGGTACAGTTGCCATTTTTAAAAAAAGTAGTAGAATGGAGAACGAGTGATTCTAATTTGTCAGATTTTGATACATAATACATAACAAGTGGTTCAACAACCGCCTGTGTGAAACAGAGTAGAAGGAGCGGTATATATGGTAAAAAGAGGGCGGATCGTCGCCTTTTTCCTTGTGGTCTTGTTGATAGCGGCTGCAATCGGGACGACCATCACGGGAATTACAAAAGACATAAAACTCGGACTGGATCTTCAAGGAGGATTCGAAATCTTATACGATGTCGAACCGTTGAACGAAGACCAGGAAGTCAATGATCAAGTGTTGGAAGCGACTGCTGAGTCATTGAACCAGCGTGTCAATACACTAGGTATCAGTGAGACGAATATCTCCATTGAAGACGGAGGAAGGATTCGTGTTCAACTTGCAGGTGTAGAAGACCAACAAACGGCTCGGGAGCTTTTATCGACATCCGCGCAGCTCTCTATGAGAGGCACGGACGGGAAAGAATACTTAAACGGTTCGGACTTGGTGGAAGGAAGTGCTCAGCAGACCTTCAATCCGGATACAAACGAGCCGGTTGTCACGTTGAAAGTGAAAGATGCTTCTAAATTCTATGATGTATCCAAGGAGATTTATGAAACACCGGACGATCCGGAAACGCCTTATCCGGATGATTTATTAGTCATCTGGCTTGATTACAATGAGGATACATCCTTTGCAGAGGAGTATGGGAAAGAGGATCCTGGTTATATTTCTGCTCCGTCATTCAGACAGAATGGTCCGATCCGAAGTAACTCCATCATGATCAGCGGTGATTTCACTGTTGAGTCGGCTAAACAGCTGGCGGATGTTCTCAATGCGGGATCCCTTCCGGTTAACTTGGAAGAGACGTACTCGACTTCTGTAGGTGCTCAATTCGGGGAACAAGCAATGAACAAAACGATCCTTGCCGGATTTATAGGAGTAGCTGTTATCTTCTTGTTCATGATCGCTTATTACCGGTTCCCGGGTGTCATCGCAACGATTACATTGACGACTTACATTTATTTAATTCTGCTTGTGTTCGAATGGATGAATGGTGTCCTGACCTTACCGGGTATCGCTGCCCTGATTCTCGGGGTGGGAATGGCTGTCGATGCCAATATCATCACATATGAACGGATTAAAGAAGAATTGAAATCAGGTAAATCACTCATGTCTGCCTACAAAGCAGGGAATAAACGATCGCTTTCCACAATATTGGATGCCAACATCACTACCTTGATTGCTGCAGCAGTATTGTTCATTTTCGGTACAAGTTCCGTCAAAGGGTTTGCGACGATGCTGATTGTAAGTATCCTTGTCAGCTTCATCACTGCAGTTTACGGTACACGCCTGTTTATGGGCCTCTGGGTGAAGAGCAGATTCCTGAACAAGCGACCGAAATGGTTTGGGGTGAAGCCTGAGGATATTCAAAATATTGAGGATGGACAGGAAGTTGAAGCAACGTTCGCCAAACGTCAATTTGACTTCGTGGGTCTAAGAAAACGGTTCTTTACAGTTTCTATTGCCCTGGTAGTAGCGGGAATCATAGCCATCGCGATCTTCCGCTTGAATCTGGGGATTGACTTCACGAGTGGTTCGCGGGTTTCCATCCTTGCTGACGAGAATGTCTCTTCAGAACAGATCGAACAGACAATGGAAGATGAATTCGATCTGTCACCGAAAAAAGTCGTTATTTCCGGAGATAATAACGAAATAGCTGTAGCTCGTTTCGATAAGGAACTAAGCAAAGACAAGGTGTCTGAGATTCAGGCCTACTATGAAGAAGAATACGGGAACACACCGAACGTCAGCACGGTGTCTCCTGTTGTCGGACAGGAGCTTGCGAAGAATGCGGCACTTGCTGTGTTATATGCATCCATCGGGATTATCATTTACGTGACTATCCGATTTGAAATTTTCTTCGCCCTCACAGCAATCATTGCTTTGCTGCATGATGCATTCTTCATCATCGCCTTGTTCAGTATCACAAGGCTTGAATTTGACGTCACTATCATTGCGGCGATCCTGACAATTGTCGGGTATTCCGTCAACGATACAATCGTTACGTTTGACCGAATCAGAGAGAACCTGAAGCAGAAGAAAAAGGTCAAGTCCTTCAAAGAACTTGCTAAAATCGTCAACGACAGCTTGATGCAGACATTGACGAGGAGTATTAATACGGTACTTACCGTTATTTTTGCGGCTGTTATGCTCTTGTTCTTCGGTGCTTCTTCCATCACGAATTTTTCCTTTGCGCTGGTAATTGGTTTGCTCGCAGGTACGTATTCGTCCCTGTTCATTGCTTCTCAGCTGTGGCTGATATGGCGTGGACGCAACATCAAAGAAAAGCCAATTAACTACGTGAAAAAGAAAAAAGTGGATGGACCACAAGTCTAAGAATAGAGAAAGAAAAAATCCCCGCCCTGAAGGCGGGGATTTTTTCAGCTTGTTGTGATAGGATAGCTGCAGCTTTCTGGTGATAACGGGCATTTTTGATTATTATTATAGTGTTCGGGGTATATCAATAAAGACAAAAAGAAAGGAGTGGGAATGTGAAAGGGCAAACTTACATTATCCTTGCACTTATATTCGCTTTACTCATTGCGATCTTCGCCGTGATCAACGTGGATGCCGTGCAGGTCAATTATTTATTCGGCACCGGAGAAGCACCATTGATTCTCGTTATTCTGATATCTGTACTGCTGGGTGGACTGGCAACAGCTTCTGTAGGAGCCATTCGCTATTACAGGCTCAAACGGGAAAACAAGTCGCTGCGCGCTCAACTGGATGCGCCTGCTGATGTCCATACTCATACAGATGAACCTGTCCATGATCCTGCTGTAAATGATGAGCAGGAGGAAAACTCCAAACTCACATAATCCGGTTTGCTACCCCTGGTCCGCTCTAGTATAATAGACGGGTCAGGGGTGAACTTATGATACAAAGTAAGATGAAATGGAATTTTACATATAGAGAAGCCGCGGCAACCATTGAGGCTGTACAGGGGATTACCCCCCTTACACAACAGCTGCTGGAGAAGCGCGGAATCGTCTCACCGGAAGATGTGCGGACATTTTTGAACCCATCTGTCACACAACTTCACGACCCTTTCCTGATGGATGGGATGGAGAAGGCGGTCAACCGTGTAAAAGAAGCGGTTGAAAAAGGGGAGCCGATTCTTGTTTTCGGAGATTATGATGCAGACGGTGTCACGTCGACAACTCTTATGGTAGAAGCAATCCGCAAAACGGGTGCTGACTGTGATTTCTACATTCCCAACCGTTTTACGGAAGGATATGGTCCGAATAAAGAAGCCTTCCAGTTTGCGAGTGATTCCGGCTTCAAGGTAATCATTACGGTTGACACCGGCATTGCCGCTATCGAAGAGGCCGCCTTTGCAAAAGAGCTCGGCATTGACTTGATCATTACCGATCACCACGAAGTGCAGGAACGCCTGCCCGACGCCTACAGCATCATTCACCCGAAGACTTCGGCGGACTATCCGTTTCAGGAGCTGGCAGGTGTCGGCGTCGCATTTAAATTTGCCGAAGCTCTCCTGGGGCATTTTCCGACGGAATTCCTTGATTTGGTGGTCATAGGTACGATCGCCGATCTCGTCCCTCTGAGAGGGGAAAATCGTGTTCTGGCCTCCGCCGGTCTAGAAGCGATTTCCCGTTCTACTCGTCCAGGTATTCAGGCACTTAGACAGGTTTGTGGAATCGAGGGGGATATGGAGGAAGAAACCATTGGTTTTACGATTGGGCCGCGTTTGAATGCAGTCGGTCGACTTCAAGATGCGACACCGGCCGTGGACTTATTGATATCAGACAGTCTGGATGAGGCGCAGGAGATCGCCGCTTTTATCAACCAGTTGAATATAGAACGGCAGAAAATCGTCGCCTCCATCGCGAAAGAAGCGGAAGCGATGGTCAAGAATGAAAAAGGTGAAGCAGACAAGGTTATTGTCGTCGCCAAGGAAGGCTGGAACCCCGGAGTCCTGGGAATTGTAGCATCGAAACTCGTGCGTCAATTTGACCGTCCTGCCATCGTTCTTGCCATTGATCCGGAAAAGCAGCAAGCGAAAGGTTCGGCAAGAAGCATCGCTGCTTTTGATTTATTTACGAACTGCATGGAAGTCAGGGATCGATTTATTCACTTCGGTGGACATGCGCAGGCAGCGGGTATGACTCTTGAAACAGGAGAAGTGAATAACCTGCGGGAAGACCTGATCCAAAAGGCAGAAGAAAAGCTGACCGAAGAAGACTACCACCAGGTACTTGATATTGAATCTACGGTGGAAATCGAAGAAATCTCATTAAAGCAGATTGAAGAAGTGAACAGGTTGCGTCCTTTTGGTATGGGCAACCCGAAGCCGCTGTTTCACCTGAAGCATACGCCGAAGGAAATACGTTTGATTGGAAGCAAGAAAAATCATCTGAAGTTCCAGTTTCTACAAAATAAAGCCAAGGTGGACGGGATCGCTTTTCATATGGGGAATTTGTATCCGCAGATTGCTCCACATACCCCTTTAGACATCGTTGGTGAGCTCGGGATAAATGAATGGAACGGTCGGAAAAATGTGCAGGTCATGGTCAAGGATCTGGCTGTAAAGGAGCAGCAGCTTTTTGACCTGCGCGGCTCGAAACATTTGGAAAAGAGCATCGATATACCGGAAGGGGAAACATATGCGGCTATCCGTTTTCTAGAGAAGACGAAGGCCCCGTTTGACATACCTGTATACGGTTCAAACGATCTTACCGAAGAGCTTCATCTGGACGGGCTCCTGCTCCTCGATCTTCCTTCTGAAATCGATCAGTTGAAAAAGGTTTTAGAAATAGTGGATGCGCGTAAAGTGTATGTCTGTTATCAGCTTGAAGATGGCGCTTTTCTTAAGAGATGGCCGACGAGGGATCATTTCAAATGGTTTTATGGTATGCTTTTAAAACGCGGGCGTTTTGATCTTCGTAAAGAAACGGAATTGCTTGCCAACCGTAAAGGCTGGGACCGTTCCATGGTGGAATTTATTTCAGAGGTGTTTTTTGAACTGGACTTTGTTAGAATAGAGAATGGGATTATTACGGTTGAATCACAACCTTCACAGAAGGACTTGAAAGAGTCACAGCTCTATCGCAGACGCGAAGAACAACTTCAGATGGAACAAACGCTCTACTATTCCACTTATCATGAGTTGAAAGATTGGTTTGACCAATATATGAACCAAGGGTCTAAGCACGTCAAGGAGGAAGTATTTAATGGATTTTAAAGAACATATCGCAATCGTACAGGACTGGCCGAAAGAGGGAGTGCAGTTTAAGGACATCACCCCACTTATGGATAATGGGCCTGCATTCAAACAAGCGGTTGACGAAATCGTGGAATATGCCAAAGACAAGGACATCGACATCGTCGTAGGACCGGAAGCACGCGGGTTTATCGTAGGCTGTCCTGTGTCTTATGCACTCGAAATCGGTTTTGCACCGGTACGTAAAGAAGGAAAACTGCCTCGTGAAACAATCAAAGTCGATTACGGCCTCGAGTATGGTAAGGACGTATTGACTATTCATAAAGATGCGATCAAACCGGGTCAGCGTGTCTTGATTATCGATGACCTTCTTGCTACAGGAGGAACAATCGAAGCAACGATTAACCTTGTTGAGCAGCTCGGTGGAGAAGTTGCGGGATGTGCGTTCTTAATTGAACTTACTTACCTGAACGGCCGCAGCAAGCTGAAAGGCCATGATGTCTGTACGCTAATGCAATACTAATAAAAAGAAAGAGTGCCCTTGTTGGGGCGCTCTTTGTTTTACAATTAAGTAAGCTTTTCCTTTACAAAAGCCGCGCTTTTTTTGATAATGATACCAAATAGAAAATAAAGAAAGTTTTAAAGAAACTAGGGTGATGGAATGGCCAAAGATACAGTTCTAACTGCAGAAGAAGTCATAGAGCAAGCAAGTCAGTATTTGAATGAGTCAGATCTGGCATTTATTCGTCGTGCGTACGAATTCGCCGAGAAAGCCCACAGCAATCAATTCAGGAAATCCGGAGAACCTTATATTATCCACCCGATTCAGGTAGCAGGGATATTAGTTAATCTGGAAATGGATCCGGAAACTGTTGCTGGTGGGTTTCTTCACGACGTGGTGGAGGATACGGATATTACCTTGGAAGAAATCGGCGATGCATTTAACACTGAAGTGGCTATGCTGGTGGACGGAGTCACAAAGCTTGGTAAAATCAAATATAAGTCCAAGGAAGCGCAGCAGGCAGAGAATCACAGGAAGATGTTCGTCGCGATGGCGAAGGACATCCGTGTTATTCTGATCAAACTAGCCGACCGCCTTCATAATATGCGGACATTGAAGCATCTCCCTGCGGAGAAGCAGCGCAGGATCTCGAATGAGACATTGGAGATTTTTGCACCGCTTGCGCATCGTTTAGGAATTTCTACAATTAAGTGGGAGCTGGAAGACACGGCCCTCCGTTATTTGAACCCGCAGCAGTATTATCGAATCGTTCACTTGATGAAGCAAAAGCGTAATGAACGCGAACATTATATTGAGGAAGTAATTAACGAAATCCAGACACAGTTGGATGATGTGAACATCCAAGCGGATTTAAACGGAAGACCGAAGCATTTGTACAGCATCTATAGGAAAATGGTTCTGCAGAATAAGCAGTTCAACGAAATCTATGACTTGTTAGCCGTTAGAATTACCGTAGAAAGCATTAAGGATTGCTATGCCGTCTTAGGTATCATCCATACGTGTTGGAAACCGATGCCGGGAAGGTTCAAAGATTATATCGCTATGCCTAAACCGAACTTGTACCAGTCTCTGCATACGACGGTAATTGGTCCAAAAGGCGATCCTTTGGAAGTGCAGATCCGCACACATGACATGCATGAGATAGCCGAATACGGAATTGCGGCTCACTGGGCATACAAAGAAGGCAAACAAAGTGCGGCAGAACAGTCATTTGAAGAGAAGTTGACTTGGTTCCGTGAGATTCTGGAATGGCAGAATGAAACGCATGATGCAGAAGAATTTATGGAATCTCTGAAAGTCGATCTATTTTCGGATATGGTTTATGTGTTCACACCGAAGGGAGATGTTATTGAACTCCCGTCGGGTTCTGTACCTGTTGATTTTGCCTATCGCATCCACACGGAAGTCGGCAATCAGACAATAGGGGCGAAGGTTAACGGTAAAATGGAGCCGCTTGACTATGAATTGAAAACAGGAGATATTGTCGATGTCATGACATCCAAGCATGCCTACGGCCCGTCTAAAGACTGGATTAAGCTAGCACAGACCTCCCAAGCTAAAAATAAGATTAAACAATTCTTCAAGAAACAGCAGAAGGATGAAAATATAGCTAAAGGGAAAGAGCTTGTCGATAAAGAAATCCGTAATTTCGGTATCCAGCCAAAAGACGTCTACACACAGGAGAACCTGATGCGTGTCTCTGAGAAGTTTAACTTTGCAAACGAGGAAGACATGTTCGCCGCTGTCGGTTATCAGGGAATCACAGCAGCTCAAATAGCTACACGCCTGACGGAGAAAATCAGAAAACGTCAGCAGAAGGAACAGGACCTGGAACAGACCCTTGCGGACGTTAGTACCACGGAGATTAAAACACCACCGAAAGTCGGAAAGCGTGATTCAGGCGTACGTGTGGAAGGTGTGGACAACCTCCTTGTTCGATTATCCAAGTGCTGTAACCCGGTACCCGGTGATGAAATTATCGGATATATAACGAAAGGCCGTGGTGTATCTGTGCACCGGACGGATTGTCCGAATGTGCAGACGGAAGAAGCACAGCCTAGGCTGCTTCCTGTCAAATGGGAAATGTCGGTTACCGATTCGAAACAGTATCACGTTGACCTTGAAATTTGGGGCTATGATCGCAGAGGGCTTCTAAATGAAGTGCTTCAGGCTGTCAACGAAACGAAAACGAACATAACAGCCGTTTCCGGGAAATCGGACCGCAACAAGATGGCTACGATCCATATCACCATCTTGATACAAAATACGAATCACTTAAGAAAAATTGTTGAACGGATTAAGCAGATACAGGAAGTATATACAGTGCGTCGTGTTATGCAGTAAAAGAAGATGAGGTGAATGGAGTGCGGGCAGTTATACAACGTACCTCCGGAGCTTCTGTGGAAGTGGCTGGAGAGACGATCGGACAAGTAGGACAGGGAATTGTCGTCCTCTTGGGCGTTACTCAGGAGGATACAGAGGAAGATGCCAGGTATTTGGCGAAGAAAATTCCTTATCTCCGGATTTTCGAAGATGAGAATGGGAAGATGAATCATTCATTAATGGATGTAGAGGGGAAAATGTTGTCGATTTCCCAATTTACTTTATATGGTGACTGCCGCAAAGGACGGAGACCTAATTTTATGGGTGCTGCAAAACCGGAGTTGGCAGAACCGTTATATAAAACCTTTAATGAGATGGTCACACAGGAGGGCATTCCGGTTGAGACAGGCGAATTCGGAGCAATGATGAATGTCCAGCTTACGAATGACGGGCCGGTAACCTTGATTATCGACAGTAAAGAAAGATGAGGAAAAAGCGCCGGAGCTAGATGCTCCGGCGCTTTTTTGACCTTGCTTATTTAAAATAATTGATAAGGCCTTGAGTGATTCCTTGACTTGCTTTCTCCTGGTATTGATTGGTGCGCACGGTCTGTTCTTCGCGGGCATCAGAGATGAATCCCAATTCTACCAAAACGGCAGGTTTATTATTCTCTCTAAGTACGTGGAAGTTCCCGTTCAAAATTCCCCTGTTGTTTAAACCGGTAAAATCTACGACAGAGTTTTGTACGGAGGTAGCCAGTCCCTTATCTTTCGAATGATAGTAGAACGTGTTGATTCCCCTCGCCGTTACTCCGGATGGCGCACTGTTTAAATGCAGGCTTACAAATGCATCAGCGTCGGAACGTTTTGCATAATAGGAACGGATGGACAAGGAAATATATTCATCCTTCGTCCGTGTCATTAATACTTTTGCCCCTTTACTCTCCAACTGGTTCTTCAATTTTTGAGCTGTGCTTAATGTAAGGTTTTTCTCCAAGCTGTTGTTTCTCCCGATAGCGCCGGGGTCTCTTCCGCCGTGACCAGCATCGATCATGATAGTTTTGCCGTTCAGGCTGCCGGAGGAGACTGGTGTTGCTGTTTGGCTTTCTTTACCGCTTTCTTCGACAATCCAACCGGCTACGTAGGCGGTTTTTCCGCTGTAGCTGATCTTGTACCACTGTCCTTCTTTGGAAAGAACCTGGAATTGATCCCCTTTATGAGCCCTTCCAAGAATCTTGTCATTTGTTGAAGGACCGCTGCGGATATTTGTCCCGTTATAAGACAATGTAATAGAGGTATCGGCTTTCGTACTGGAGTTGTCCTCTACTTTGTTAACCAGCCACCCTGCTACCCATCCTGTCTTTCCGTTTCCCCATTTAATATGAATCCAACGATTTTGTTCGCCTATGTATTCATATGTCTGACCTCTTTGAATCTGGGTTAAAACTTTTCCTTGCAGGGAGCCCTGACTCCTTACGTTCAAAACGTCCGTGCCGACCTTCACTTTTCCTTTGACAGTTTGGTCGGAGCTGTTTGAACCAGTCGCGCTTGAGGACTCTTTCTTAACGGATTTGGTCGTCAGGTAATCGCTGTGGACCCAGCCTTTGATTCCACTGTGAGTGATAAGGACCCATTTTCCGGTCTTATCCTGTGCCTGTACCTGATCCCCCTTCATCAAGTGACCTTTGATCGTTCCGCTTAAACCTGCATCGGAACGTATCCTCAAGTAGTCATACTTGGTGGTGTAGACGGTACCTCCGGGAGAAGCACTATCCGTTTTCACTTTTGTGAGCCATGCTGCGACCCATCCTGTTTTGCCATTCCATTTGATCTTCAACCAATCGCCTTTTTTATCGACGATGGTGTAGGATTCATTGGTATGGACTTTTCCTATGGAATCATGGTTGGTTCCAGGTCCGGATCGTACATTCATATTATCCGTTTGAATGACGGCCTGATCTGCAAAGACAGTTTCATTTCCCTGAAATAGGGCCGCTGTCAGGATAACAACCATGACAAATAGCCATTTCTTCAAATACTTACACCTCCTGTTAAAAGTATACATCACACATTATTCGACAGTGAATTGGATTATCCTTCCGTCTTTCGATAGATTTAAACAAATTATTTGCCACAGATAACTTGACATTGGAATGAAGGAAACTATATGATAGTAATCAATTCAAAAGCGAATCGTAAAACCATTGAGGAAAAGAGTAACCCTTTCCCATGCGGACAGAGAAGGTGTTCCCTAGGCTGAAAGAACACCCCCGTTATGATCGGATGAAAGACGTTTCCTAGGTGCTGTATCGAAAGACCAAGTAGGTACAGACGTACACAGGCGTTAACTGTTTTGAGTGGAAGCTTCATGCTTCAATCAGGGTGGCAACGCGGGTATTAACCCGTCCCTTTTTCCTATATCGGAAAAAGGGACGGGTTTTTTAATGGTTAAAAATGGTTTGTAACGTATGAAGGAGGAATTTTCATGGCTATCAATGCCCCACGAGGCACCCAGGATATTTTGCCTGGTGTCGTAGAAAAATGGCAGTTTGTTGAACAACAGCTGACAGAACTATGCAGACGCTTTAATTATAAAGAAATCCGGACACCTATTTTCGAACACACGGAGTTGTTTCAAAGAGGTGTCGGGGACAGCACGGATATCGTACAGAAAGAAATGTACACCTTCCAGGACAGAGGCGACAGGAGTATCACACTGAGACCGGAAGGGACAGCCTCCGTCGTGCGTTCCTTCGTCCAGAACAAAGTGTACGGTCTTCCGAACCAGCCGACGAAATACTTCTATATGGGACCGATGTTCCGTTATGAGCGTCCGCAGCAGGGGAGACAGCGTCAATTCGTTCAGTTCGGCATTGAAGCACTCGGCTCTGACGACCCGGCCATAGATGCAGAAGTCCTTTCCCTTGCTTTGAACTCCTATAAGACGCTTGGCTTGAAGTCGTTGAAACTCGTCTTGAACAGTCTCGGAGATAAAGAAAGCAGAGAAGCTCACAGACAAGCACTGGTGGAGCACTTCGAACCTCACAAAGAAGAACTATGTTCGGATTGCCAACTTCGGTTAGATCAGAATCCTCTCCGCGTATTGGACTGCAAAAAGGACAGAGATCATCCGGCGATGGCCACGGCACCATCCATCCTGGATTATTTAAACGATTATTCGAAAGATTATTTCCAACGTGTTAAAGGACACCTGGATACTATGGGGATTGAATATGTGATCGATCCGAATCTTGTTCGTGGTCTTGATTATTATAATCATACAGCCTTTGAAATCATGAGTGAGGCTGACGGTTTCGGTGCGATCACCACCCTCAGTGGAGGAGGCCGTTACACGGGACTTGTTCAGGAAGTAGGAGGTCCTGAAACTTCCGGAATCGGTTTTGCTATGAGTATCGAGCGCCTTCTTATGGCGTTGGATGCAGAAGGGGTGGAACTTCCGGTGGAGCAGGGGATGGATTGCTTCGTTGTCGCTATGGGAGAAGAGGCCGAAAAGGAATCCGTTCGAATTACGAATGAGCTGCGCTTGAACGGTATACAGGCGGACAAAGATTATCTAGGGAAGAAAATGAAAGGGCAGTTTAAAGCTGCCGATCGTCTTGGGAGCCGTTATGTATTAGTCATCGGTGATCAGGAGCTGGAAAAGCAAGTCATCAATGTGAAAGACATGGAGACCGGCGAGCAGAAAGAAATAGCGCTTGAGGAAGTCGTCCGTTATATGCAATCCAAACTGGCTGGAGGGAAATGACATGGAAAGAACGAATGGCGGTAAATTAAGGAAAGATCATATAGGTCAGGAAGTTACGTTAAAAGGATGGGTACAGAAACGAAGAGATTTAGGTGGATTGATTTTCATCGATCTCCGCGACAGGTCCGGTATCGTTCAAGTCGTCTTCAATCCGGCAACTTCAGAGAGGGCGCTGAAGACGGCAGAAGAAGTACGCAGTGAATTCGTCCTGGAAGTGAAAGGACAGGTCGTCGCCCGTGAGTCAGCAACCGTCAATAAAAATCTTGGAACCGGAGAAGTGGAAGTGGCGGTTCAAGAGGTCAACATTTTAAATAAAGCGAAAACCCCACCGTTCATGATTGAAGATGAAACGGATGTATCGGAAGATCTTCGCTTGAAATACCGCTACTTAGATCTTCGTCGTAAGGAAATGCAGGATACTTTCCGTCTTCGTTCTCAGACAACGAATGCCATCCGGAACTTCCTGGACGGGGAAGAGTTCCTGGATATGGAAACGCCGATGTTGACGAAGAGTACACCGGAAGGAGCACGTGATTATCTCGTTCCAAGTCGTGTTCATGAAGGGCAGTTTTATGCGCTGCCTCAATCTCCACAGCTGTTTAAACAGATGCTGATGATGGCTGGTTTTGAAAAGTATTATCAGATTGCCCGCTGTTTCCGTGATGAAGATTTAAGAGCGGACCGCCAGCCCGAATTCACCCAAGTCGATATCGAAACTTCGTTCATGTCCAAAGATGAAATAATGAGTATGACGGAGCGCATGATGAAGCACGTCATGAAAGAAGTAAAGGGATTGGATATAGAGACGCCTTTCCTGCGCATGCCGTTTGATGAAGCAATGGAGCGCTTTGGTTCCGACAAGCCGGATACACGTTTCGGCCTGGAGCTGGTCAATATCTCTGAACTTGTGAAAGATTCCGGTTTCAAAGTATTCAGCAGTGCTGTAGCTTCCGGAGGACAAGTCAGCGCAATCAATGTGAAAGGAAAAACGGACGATTTCTCCCGCAAGGACATTGATAAGTTGACAGAGGACGTCAAAGTATACGGCGCTAAAGGGCTTGCTTGGTTAAAAGTGAAAGAAGGTGCGTTCAACGGGCCGATCGCCAAATTCTTTGGTGATGAGGAAGCAGATGCCCTAAGCGCAGCGCTGGAAGCAGAAGAAGGAGATCTTCTTTTGTTCGTAGCGGACAAAACATCGGTTGTTCAAGACAGCCTCGGTGCGCTCCGCTTGAAATTGGGACGTTCCTTGAACTTAATTGATGAAAGCAAGTTCCACTTCCTTTGGGTAACAGATTGGCCGCTGTTCGAGTACGATGAAGAGGATGGTCGTTACTATGCAGCCCATCACCCGTTCACGATGCCTGAAAACGGAGACGTGGATCGATTGCAGGGGCATCCGCAGGACGTCAAAGCGGAAGCATATGATATCGTACTGAACGGATACGAACTAGGCGGCGGCTCCCTTCGTATTTATCAGAAGGAAATGCAGGAAAAAATGTTTGAAGTACTAGGATTCACGAAAGAAGAAGCGGATGAACAGTTCGGATTCCTTATGGAAGCCTTAGAGTACGGGACTCCTCCACACGGGGGAATCGCTTTTGGATTGGACAGACTCATCATGCTTCTTGCCGGACGCACCAATCTCCGTGACACGATTCTATTCCCTAAAACGGCATCTGCTCAAGATCCATTGACAGATGCACCAGGGGCAGTAAGCACCCAGCAATTGGAAGAACTTCATCTGCAGCTGAAAGAATCCGGCTCGGATAAATGAGCTGAGTAAAACTGTTTCTTCCTTCTTGCTTAGCTAATGGATATATGCTAAGATAACATTACAATTAAAGAGATCAATCCTGATGTGTACGTTGCTCTAATGTACGTTTTGACCTAACATTTTTGAATCGGGAGCCTGGCGTTTCCACATGGAATGCAAGCCTCATAACCATCACTGATGGGAGGACGCAAGAAATGTGGAGCAGGGCACCCACCTGCCAGGAGCAGGTTCAAAACTCATGATGCGACGGCACGATTGGGATTGATTTTTTTATTGTGTTATAGGATTTACGAGAGAATTTTTACATAATAAAAAGGCTTCGGGCATTTAAATGCTCGGAGCCTTTTTTATTATCCTAGCGGGCTACATTCTCCAGATTTCCATTCTTCTCCATTCGGAACTGCGGTTTGAAAGTAGCATCCTGCTCGTCGAATAGAACCATTTTTCTTGCGCGGTCCATGATCTGTATCAATGCCTGGTAATCCTCTGACATCGATTCTAGTTGACGTGACAGTTGATTGTTCCGTTCCATCAATTCTTCGTTCTGTGCCTCCAATTGATTCAACTGTTGTTGAACTGGTCCGGAAGCGGACGTTTCTTTTTGAAGAGTATCCAGGAAACGGATAACATCTGTTAGGTTAAGGTCGTCTTTACGTGGGCCGGGAATCGCTTGTTCCAGCGGTTCTGTATAGGTGTAGGCATGGTGTTCGGCCACTTCTTTCTCTTCCGGAACAGAACGGGAAGGCTGCGGGTATTCCACTTGCTGCTTCGCTTCATTCCGTTTCTTTTCTTTCCGCTGTTTCTTCGCTAGTTCTACTGCTTGTTCATACTTTTGGCGTACTTCTGCATTCCAACGGAAACCACAGGCGGCAGACGTACGGTTTAAAAGGTCGCCGACTTCATCAAAGGCACGTAACTGAGTGCTTCCTTCACGGATATGACGAAGCACCGTTTCTGCTAATAATAAATCATCTTCATGAGACCAGGCATCCTGCCTTACTTTAGGCATCTACACCACTCCTAACTTTATCGGTAAGCTGATAGTTTGTCAGATTTAATAGTAGTGTAGCCAACAAGGCAGCCGTTTATACTCACGTGGATTTTTGTTTCTTTATTTTATTATTGACTTGCTCCAGTGCCTGTTCGAATTTCCCTGTCCGTTTCGCTTCGTAATAGGTACGGTTTTTCAATTTGTCTGGTAGATACTGCTGATTGACCCAGCTGTTTTCATAGTTGTGCGGGTATTTGTAGTCGATTCCCCGCCCGAGCGTTTGTGCCCCTTTATAGTGGGAGTCTTTCAGGTGGGCAGGTACGTCCCCGCTCTTGCCGGCCCGGATATCTGCCAAAGCTGCATCCAGCGCTTTATAAGCACTGTTGGATTTCGGGGAAAGAGCAAGCTCCGTTACAGCTACCGCCAGCGGTATTCTTGCTTCGGGAAATCCGATTCGTTCAGCGGCTTCTACGGCAGCGAGTGCGCGCGGCCCTGCCTGGGGGTTTGCGAGACCGATATCTTCATAGGCGATGACCACGAGACGTCTGGCTATACTGTCTAGATCACCGGCTTCAATGAGACGGCCTAAATAATGAAGGGATGCATCTACATCACTCCCGCGTATCGATTTCTGAAAGGCGGACAGGACATCATAATGGGCGTCCCCGTCTTTATCGTGAGAGAAGCTCTTTTTCTGCATGCATTCTTCCGCCACTTCCAGCGTGATCTGTACGGTTTCTGCTTCGTCTTCCGGTGTAGAAAAGGCGGCAAGCTCCAAACCGTTTAAAGCGGACCTCAGATCCCCGTTCGACGCAGCAGCAAAATGATCAAGGGCTTGATCGGTGACAGAGATGTTCATATGACCGAGTCCTTGGTTTTCGTCGTTGATGGACCTTTCCAGAGCGGTTTTCACATCTTCCTCTGTTAAGGAATGAAGTTCGAAAAGGTGGCATCTGCTCCTGATTGCCGGGTTGATCGAATGGTATGGGTTGCTCGTTGTGCAGCCGATCAGTGTTAAACGGTTACTCTCCAGGTGAGGAAGGAGAAAATCCTGCTTCGCTTTATCCAGACGGTGTACTTCATCGAGGATCAGCACGAGCTGTCCGTGCATTTTGGCTTCCTCAACAGCAATCTCCATGTCTTTCTTCTTATCTGTCACAGCATTCAATAATTTATGCGGAATGCGTAAGCTCTTGGCCAATGCTGTTGCCATGGACGTCTTCCCTGTACCAGGCGGACCGAAGAGGATCATCGAAGCGAGTCTTCCTGCCGTTACCATGCGGTGGATCGTTTTACCTTCGGCTACCAGATGCTGCTGACCGATAATTTCATTGATATTAGATGGACGCATGCGGAATGCGAGTGGTTGTTGACTCATTGTTCAGTCTCCTTCTTCTCATTGTAATGGTAAGCGTAGAATGATTCCGTATAAAATGCAAGAGGGTTGCCATCCATGCTATAATAGCGTTTGGTATAATAGAGAGAGGAGGATGACGTGTGAGCAACAAGAAAAAGACGAAGTACGAAGCGGTTCTCCGCTGGAGTTTCTTCGCAATCGGATTAGTCATCCTGGGCCTCGGTATCTCTATGACGATGCAAGTCAAGGACTTTGGAATCGGACCATGGGACGTATTTCACTATGGTCTGTTTTTACAGTTCGGATTAACTGTGGGGACATGGTCAATCATTGCCGGACTTATCATTGTTTTATTGAGCGCTGTCGCCCAAAAGAAATTGCCGCAGATCGGTACCGTGTTGAACATGGTGTTGATCGGCGTATTTATTGATTTTTTCAACTGGGTTCTGCCTGAGCCCGAGTCTTTACTTTTCCAGCTTATCGTTTTTGCCGGTGGTACGTTCATCACGGCCCTCGGGGTCGGTGTATATGTATCTTCCGAGATAGGTGCAGGACCGAGGGACAGCCTTATGCTGCTCCTTACAAATGCCACCGGCTGGAAAGTTTCAACCGTAAGGAATGGAATTGAGATTACAGTCGCTGTCCTCGGTTTCGCCCTCGGCGGACCTGTAGGATTGGGTACCGTATTCATCGCGTTATTATTAGGTACATTTGTCGGTTATACCCTTCCTCAAGCGAAGAAGTGGTTACAGTTTCTTATAATGAAAGGTGATTCCTATGAAGATATCTACCAAAGGCCGCTACGGGCTGACCATTATGATTGAACTTGCACGCAAGTATGGGGACGGGCCCATATCCCTCAAGCAGATTGCCAGGGATAATGATTTGTCCGAGCACTATTTGGAGCAACTTATTGCGCCACTGCGGAATGCAAGTCTCGTCAAAAGTGTCCGCGGGGCATATGGCGGTTACATGTTGACAAGGGCTCCACATGAAATAACTGCCGGAGACGTTATTCGTGTGTTGGAAGGGCCGATTACGCCCGTCGAAGGCATTGAAAATGAAGAGCCGGCCAAACAGGCGTTATGGAAGCGTGTAAGGGATGCGGTGAAAGACGTGCTCGATACGACAACGCTTGAGGATTTGAAAGATCACGTGGAAGATCAGACGCAGGACGCCTATATGTTCTATATTTAATACCTTTGATGGAGTGAACGAAATGAAACCTATCTATTTAGATCATGCTGCGACGTCACCGGTTCATCCGGATGTTGTCAAGACGATGGTTCCCGTATTTGAAGAGGTGTTCGGGAACCCGTCCAGCGTCCATCAATTCGGGCGGAAAGCACGCCGGATTCTCGATGAGGCGAGACGAACTATTGCAAAGAGCATCCAGGCAGATGAGAAAGAGATTATCTTTACAAGTGGAGGTACGGAAGCGGATAACCTTGCAGTCATCGGATCTGCTTTAGCAAATTCCGGTAAGGGTAAGCATATCATTACCACCTCGGTCGAACATCATGCTACATTACATGCAGTCGAACACTTGGAAAAGCAGGGGTTTGAAGTGACTTACCTTCCTGTCGATGAACAAGGAATCATCAGGATGAAGGATTTGGAAGAAGCATTGAGAGAAGAAACCATTCTTGTCTCGATTATGATGGTCAATAACGAGACGGGAGCTGTCCAGCCTATTGAGAAGGCAGCAGCACTTTTAGCTGATCATCAGGCTTTGTTCCATTCGGATATCGTCCAGGCGTATGGATTGATCGATATTGATGTGTCCGAGCTTCCGGTAGACCTGCTTGCTGTCTCCGGTCATAAAATTAATGGTCCGAAGGGTATCGGATTTTTATATGCCAGGGAAGGAACGCCGCTTGAGTCTCTTCAACATGGAGGAGAACAGGAACGGAAGCGTCGTGCCGGTACAGAGAACATCCCTGCCGTCAAAGGCTTGGAGAAAGCCGTGGAGATCATGCAGGCGGAGAGAAGCTCTACGAAAGAAAAATATGCAGGATTTAAACGGCTGTTTCTAGAGACACTGAAAGAAGGAGCGGTTGATTTCCATGTGAACAGTCCGGAAGAATGGACAGTGGAATCGATCGTAAACATCAGTTTTCCGGGGATGAACGTAGAAGCACTTCTGACAAACTTTGATCTGGACGGCATCGCCGCATCCAGCGGAAGTGCCTGCACTGCCGGGTCCGTAGAGCCTTCTCATGTACTGACGGAAATGTTCGGAAAAAATGACCCAAGAACCACAAATTCGATTCGTTTTAGTTTCGGCTTGGCGAACGATGAAGAAAATATAGTAGAAGCAGCAAGACGAGTCAGTCGAATCATTAAACGTTTGACTGTCTAAAGGAAGGTGAGAGTAATGAAAGAATCGAAAGATACACGCGTCGTCGTAGGAATGAGCGGGGGTGTCGATTCCTCCGTTGCCGCTCTCCTTTTAAAGGAGCAGGGTTACGATGTCGTAGGAATCTTTATGAAGAATTGGGACGATACAGACGAGAACGGGGTATGTACAGCAACGGAAGACTATGAAGATGTCATCCGTGTCTGCAACCAGCTGGATATCCCGTACTATGCCGTCAACTTCGAGAAACAATATTGGGATAAAGTGTTCACCTACTTCCTTGAGGAATATAAGAAAGGAAGAACACCGAACCCGGATGTGATGTGTAACAAAGAAATTAAATTCAAAGCATTCATGGACCATGCCATGTCCCTTGGTGCAGACTATCTCGCTACAGGTCATTACGCGCAGGTGCGTGAAAACGAAGGCACATACGAAATGCTGCGAGGTGTCGATAACAATAAAGACCAGACGTATTTTCTTAACCAACTTTCTCAGGATGTCCTTGAGAAAGTCCTGTTCCCACTCGGACATATGGAAAAGAAAGAAGTCCGCAGAATCGCAGAAGAACACGGCCTTGCAACGGCTAAGAAGAAGGATTCCACAGGAATCTGCTTCATAGGTGAACGTAACTTCAAGGAATTCTTAAGTGAGTATCTGCCTGCCCAGCCCGGCAATATGGAGACGTTGGACGGGGAAGTGAAAGGCCGGCATGACGGACTTATGTATTATACACTTGGACAACGTCAAGGTCTCGGCATCGGGGGTGCGGGGGATCCGTGGTTCGTTGTCGGGAAGAATGTAGAGAAGAACGTCCTTTATGTGGGCCAGGGCTTCCATCACGAAGCTTTGTATTCCGACGGTCTGATTGCTTCTGAAGCAAATTGGACAAGAGGGGAAGTCCCTCAGGAGCCGTTTGAGTGTACGGCTAAATTCCGTTATCGTCAAGATGACAGTGCGGTCACGGTATATCCGCTGGATGATGGAACGTGGAAGGTCATGTTCCATGAGCCGGAACGTGCAATTACACCAGGACAAGCAGTTGTTTTGTATGATGGCGATGTCTGCCTCGGCGGAGCTACTATCGATGTTGTATTAAAGCAAAATGCAGCCATCACCTATGTAGGATAAAACCAGGCCATGTCCCATCAACGGACATGGCTTTTTTATGGGAAACAAAGAACGGAAAGGGGAAAAACGATGGATAAATTGAAACAGGGAATTGAACGCATGCAGAACCATGATTACGAGGAAGCCGCAAAACTGTTTACCGAAGCAATTGACGAAAATCCTAAAGAGCCTGTGGGGTATATCAACTTTGGTAACCTGCTCACACATATGAACGACTATGAACGGGCAGAACGGTTTTACCATCGAGCTATAGAGTTAGATGAGACAGCAGCGACGGCATTTTACGGTTTGGGGAATGTCTATTATGAACAGGAAGATTATAATAAGGCACAAACACAGTTCCTTACTGCCATAAAGAAGGGCCTGAATGAAGCTGATGTCCATTTCATGCTCGGCCTGACCTTCCTGCATCAAGATCAAGTGAAAATGGCGCTTCCATATTTGTTAACGGCTTCCGAACTCGCTCCAGAAGATGTGGATATTCAGTTTCAATACGGCCTGTGTCTCGCCCAAAATGGAGCGATTGAACAGGCTGAACAGGTCATGCATCATGTGCTACAATTGGAAGAACAGCATAGTGACGCCCATTACAATCTTGGTGTGGTGGCTCTTCATAAAGAAGAAGCGGAAAAAGCTTTGGAACACTTCTCCAAAGCCTTGGAAATAAACCCCGAGCATATGCTTGCCGCCCACGCCAAAGGACAAGTGGAACAAGCGCTAAACGAGTAGAACGAAGGAGAACGACGCATATGATGCAACCATCCCTTTTTAATGAAACGGAAGAAGAACGCCCTTATGTCAAAGGGGAACTGGCCCGGATGATCTTCCATAAGGAGACGGAGCAGTTCTCCATCGCTTCGATCAAGGTGACAGAAACGAACGAAGACTTCGATGATAAGAATCTTGTGATCAAAGGTCATTTCTCCCCCCTCGAAGAAGGGGAGACGTATATCTTTCATGGAGAATTTAAAAATCATAAGAAGTTCGGGAAGCAGTACGAGGTTCAGATGTATCATCGTGTACTTCCGGAAACGAAAGACGGGTTGGTTCTGTATTTGTCCAGTGATCTCTTTCATGGAATCGGAAAGAAAACGGCAGAGCGTATCGTGGAGCATCTTGGAGAGAAGGCCGTTTCCAAAATCCTTTCCGATCGCGATGTGTTGAAGGAAGTACCGAAGCTGCCTGAAGAAAAAGCAGAGCAGCTTTACTACGCACTGAAAGAGCATCAAGGATTCGAGCATGTGATGGTACATCTGTCCCAATATGGATTCGGTTTGAAACTTGCTCAGAAAATTTATCAGGCGTTCCAAGATCAAACGATGGCCATCATCGAGGAAGATCCTTATCAACTCGTCTTTCATGTAGAAGGATTCGGTTTCCATCGCGCGGATGAGATCGCCAAAGCCCAGAATCTGTCTCTGGATCATCCGACAAGGATCCGGGCTGCCTGCCTCTATATCATGCAGAAAAGCATGGGAGCGGGACACGTGTACCTTCCGACAGAAGAGTGCCTGTTACAGGTAGAACAACTGCTTAATCAGGGAGAGAACGGGTCCATCTCCTTTGAACAGCTTTCTGAACAGATCATCAATCTTGGTGAAGAGAAATATGTCTACATCGAAGAAAATCGTGTGTATCTGCCTTCGCTTTATTTTGCGGAAAACGGGGTTCGCACGCACTTGGACCGCATTCAAATAGAAGAAGTGGAAGCGGAACACACGCAGGCGGATTTGTTAAAGCTCATCGGCAAGTTGGAGGAAGAGGAAGCCATCAGTTACGGAGAAGAGCAGTATAAGGCGATTGAACAAGCTCTTCAGTCCAAACTAATGATTCTTACCGGTGGACCGGGGACAGGGAAAACGACCGTCATTAAAGGGATTCTCCAAACATATGCCGGCCTGAACGAGCTTTCTATGGATCCGGAAGACTATGGAAGTGATAAGCCGTTTCCGTTCGTTTTAGCAGCTCCGACCGGTCGTGCCGCGAAACGTATGACCGAATCGACAGGGCTGCCGGCGAGTACGATCCACCGTCTTCTCGGCTGGGACGGTCACGACTCGTTTGAAAGGAATCAAAATAATCCATTGGAAGGCAATGTTTTGATCGTGGATGAATTCTCTATGGTGGATGTTTGGCTTGCGAATCAGCTGTTCCGGGCTGTTCCGTCTAATATGCAGGTGCTTCTCGTCGGGGATGAAGACCAGCTGCCGTCTGTCGGCCCCGGCCAGGTGCTCGCGGATTTATTGGCATCAGGAGTCATCCCTTCCACTAAATTGACGGAGGTGTACCGCCAGAAAGAGGGTTCGAAAATCATTCAGCTCGCGCACGAGATCAAAAACGATACCTGCTCGATCCGCTCGCTTGTGAAGGAGCATGATTTTAATTTCATCCCCGCTAAAGAACACCAGCTGAGCGACCTCGTTACAAACATCGTGAAGAAAGCGCAGGAGAAAGGGATCGAGATGAAGGATCTTCAGGTCCTGGCACCGATGTACCGGACAGAAGTAGGGATTCATCAGCTTAATCGAAGCATTCAGGAATCGGTCAATCCCAAGCATAAGCAGAAACGGGATTTGACTTATTTTGACGTCACCTATAGAAAAGGGGACAAAGTGATCCAATTGGTCAACCAACCGGAAGACGGAGTGTACAATGGGGACATTGGAGAGGTGGTCGCCATTTTCCGTGAAGAAGAGAATACGGACGGTGTCGAGCAGCTGGTCATTGACTTCGATGGGAAAGAGGTAGTCTACCCGAAGAAGGATTTGAATAACGTCATGCACGCCTACTGCACGTCAATTCACAAGTCACAGGGGAGTGAGTTTGCGATCGTTGTTCTTCCTGTTGTAAGAAGTTACCGGAGGATGCTCAGGAAAAACTTACTTTATACGGCTATCACTCGTTCGAAGCAGTCATTGATCATCTGTGGAGATAAAGAAGCATTTCTGGACGGCATCGGGACGACGGATACCAACACCCGATACACCATGCTCAAAGAGAAGCTGCAGTCCGAGGAACCTCAGGACGTAAATGGAGAGGAAGAAGAGGAACAGCTCTCCCCGTACGATTTCATGTAGAAAGGCGGGATTGATGATGGGTCATACACTTGGTATGTCCGGCAGTACCATCATGTCGGATCCGGATAAGTTCGATGAATTGTTTAAATGGGGACACGCTCATGTGGAGATCGGAGAGTTTCGGGACCGGGCATCGATGAAACAGTTTTTATGCATACAGAAAGAACAGGGTGGCACGTTCGGCGTTCATGCACCTCTTCTTCGCGGAGGAAGCAAATACGACCTGATTGAAAAAGTAGCCATGGATCCGAAAGACGGAAGGAATCGGTTTAAGAGCGATGTCGAAATGGTAAAGGAAGCGGGAGCCTCCTACATCCTGGTCCATTTCCCTTATTTTAAAGGGAGCCACAATAGCCCGATGCAAGCGATGGAGGAAGGGATCTCCTACCTTGCAGAACTTCAGAAGACCTATGATATCCCAATCGTTTGTGAGCCTAAGCTTGGACAGGACATGTCCGTGGACGGCATCCGCTATCTCCATGAGTTTTTTATGTCTGGCCGGACGTTTAGTCCTCTGGATATCTGTGTTGATATCGGTGATTACATGATGGCATGCAAAAACGACTGGAGAACGTACATAGAACCGCTGCTTCCATACATTCGTGTGGTCCACATGCACAATGTCACTTCTTTACGCGAAACATACTTCTGGGCGCCCATTCACCCTGACTATCATCAGTGGCAGGGAGGTTTTGACATGAAAGATTTGCTGCAGGTTTTATGTCAGGGAAGAGAGAAGTTTTTTATTTTTGAACATACACCACACACACATCCATCAGAAAAGCAGGTAGAAGAGGGGATCCAATGGGTACGTAATCTGCTGAATGTATGAATAAGAGAGAGTCGGGCATACTGATTGGTAAAAAAAGGGGTTTGTACCAATGAGGTGTCCGAACTGCAAAGAAAAACAGCTGGGCAAAATCGGTAACGACCAGTATTATTGCTGGACTTGTTGTCTTGAACTGACAATGGAGGACGGGAAGATGAACATCAACCAAATCGAAGAGGACGGCAGTCTCAGCTCGCTAAATGATATTTTCTATCAGCAAGGTTCATGACGGACCGCTCTTCCAAATGGCTGCGTCGTCTCTCTATACTATTCATCATCCTGCTTACGCTGCTGCTTCTTGCCTGGCTGTTTCCATACTACGATCATGTACTCGTAATGGTTGGACGAGTGCTGTTACCATTTGTTCTTGCTCTTGTACTCTCGCTTTTACTTCATCCACTGGTGAAAACGCTGGAAGGTGTTGGAGTGCGGAGGGCAATTGCAATTCTGCTTATATTCCTGCTGTTCTTTTCCCTTACGAGCTGGGGCATCTACAAGGGGTATCCCCGTCTTTTGGAGCAAGTAAAGCTTCTTAATGACCAACTGCCTGATCTTGCTGCGTCATACCAGGCATGGACGAAGGAATACTATGCCCATACGGAACGACTTCCCGATGGGATGCACCATAAGATGGATCAAGCCATCACAACCTTCGAAGAAGGATTGAGCGCCAGACTGATGGCCGTATTCACGGGTTTGAGCGGCATCTTCAATATGATCATCCTGCTGGCGGTCATCCCGGTTATGACGTTTTATTTCCTGAAAGATTATAAAAGAATCGGTCTTGCCTTTCTCCACCTCCTGCCCCGAAGCTGGCACCAGGAAGCACAAAGGCTGGTTATTCAGTTAAATCATTCTCTTGGCGGATATATCAGAGGACAGTTGTTGATCAGTTTATTTGTCGGTGTATTTGCGACAATTGGATTCTGGCTGATCGATCTGCCATACCCGCTCGTACTTGGATTGGTCGCGGGGGTCACGAATATTATCCCTTATTTCGGTCCGCTCCTAGGAGCAGGACCGGCTCTGATTGTGGCTTTGACGGTTTCTTTTCAGGCCTTGCTGTTTACTCTTGCCGTCGTAGTTGTCATTCAGGTGCTGGAGGGGAATCTATTATCCCCTTACATTATGGGGAGAAGTATCCATATCCACCCGCTTTTGATTATTCTCGCCCTCCTGGCAGGTGGGGAACTTGCCGGCATACCAGGAATGATTCTTGCTGTACCTGTCCTCACCTGCCTCAAGGTCGTCGTTGATGAAATCAGGGCGGGAAGGCTCGGGCATTGACAGATGAAGGACAGTTATCTATAATTACGCATAGCGAAGACTATTTGGACGAAGAACACGAAGAAGGAACCGAGTAAGCGACATTGTTTATGGATAGAGAGGTACGTCCCTGGCTGAAAGACGTGCTCCATGATCGTTGCTGAACGCTATTCCGGAGTGCGGCTAATCCCCGCCGGATTCATGCTACGTTATCAGCATTCGAGATGATAGATGCAACAGGTCTATAATCAGGGTGGTACCGCGGAAAAACTCCCGTCCCTGCCGAATCATCAGGCAGAGACGGGAGTTTTTTCTGTGTCTGTCAAAGATGAAGCTTCGTCCAGTACCGTCTAAATTGTATATAATTCAAGGAGGTTTCTGTTATGAAGAAATTGACATCCGCAGATGTTCGACAAATGTTCCTTGATTTTTTCAAGGAGAAAGGCCACCGTGTGGAACCAAGTGCATCCCTCGTTCCTCATGAGGATCCGACGCTTTTATGGATCAACAGTGGTGTAGCGACATTGAAGAAGTATTTTGACGGACGGGTGGTTCCGGAAAACCCGAGAATCGTCAATGCCCAGAAGTCGATTCGAACCAACGATATTGAGAATGTCGGTTTTACGGCAAGACACCATACCTTCTTCGAAATGCTGGGGAATTTCTCTATTGGAGATTATTTCAAAGAAGAGGCTATGGAATGGGCGTGGGAGTTTCTAACAAGCGAGAAATGGATCGGCTTCGATCCGGAGAAGCTCTCTGTGACTGTCCATCCGGAAGATGATGAGGCTTATCAAATCTGGGAGAAAAAGATCGGTCTTCCTGTCGAGAGGATCATCCGAATTGAAGAGAACTTCTGGGACATCGGAGAAGGGCCGAGCGGACCGAACACCGAAATTTTCTATGATCGCGGCGAGAAATACGGCAGCGACTCCAACGACCCGGAATTATATCCAGGCGGCGAGAATGAACGGTATTTGGAAATCTGGAACCTTGTGTTCTCGCAGTTCAACCATAACCCTGACGATACGTACACACCGCTTCCGAAGAAGAATATCGATACAGGAATGGGCTTGGAGCGGATGGTATGTGTCATCCAGGAGACGGAAACGAACTTTGAAACAGATTTGTTTATTCCAATCATTAGAGCAACAGAAGAAATTGCCGAAGCAGCCTATGGAGACAGTGTCGATGGAGATGCAGCATTTAAAGTCATCGCCGATCACATGAGAACCGTAACGTTCGCTGTCAGTGATGGAGCCCTGCCTTCCAACGAAGGACGCGGGTATGTCCTGCGCCGTCTGCTGAGAAGAGCGGTTCGCTTTGCTAAGCAGATTGGAATCGATAAACCGTTTATGTATAAACTTGTCCCGCAAGTATCTAATATCATGGTCGATTTCTATCCAGAAGTGAAAGAGAAGGAAGCATTCATTAAAAACGTCATCAAGACCGAAGAAGAACGTTTCCACGAAACGCTGAATGACGGACTGCAAATCCTCTCTACTATTATGAAGCAGGAATCAGAGAAAGGAAGCAGCGTCTTTCCTGGAACGGAAGTTTTCCGCCTTTATGATACGTATGGGTTTCCAAAAGAGCTCACAGAAGAATATGTAGCAGAAGCTGGATTCACCATTGATGAAGCAGGTTTCCGTGAAGAAATGGAGAAACAGCGGGAGCGTGCCCGCAACGCCCGCCAGAAGACGGACTCCATGCAGGTACAGGACGGAGTACTTGGAGATGTCCATGTGGAAAGCTCCTTTATCGGGTATGATCACCTGCGGACAGAAGCGGTGGTTGTTGAAATGATAAAAGGAAAAGATTTCGCTGCGCATGCCGAAGCGGGGGATACGGTGTATCTCTTCCTCGATCAAACGACTTTCTATGCGGAAAGCGGAGGTCAGGTATCAGATAAAGGGTTCCTGCGCTCGGAAGCGGCTCTTTTGGAAGTGACGGATGTAAAGAAAGCTCCTAATGGACAACATATGCACGAAGCAATCGTCCGGGAAGGATCCATGGAGAAGGGTACGAAAGTGGTTGCCGAGGTGGATCCGGGAAGCCGTTCCTTTATCGTCAAGAACCACACAGCGACCCATCTCCTTCATCAGGCATTGAAGGATGTCCTTGGAGATCATGTTAATCAGGCGGGATCCCTCGTTGAACCGGATCGCCTCCGCTTTGACTTCTCCCATTTCGGCTCTGTATCCGACGAAGAAATGGAGCAGATTGAATCCATCGTAAACGAGAAGGTGTGGCAGTCGATCCCTGTAACGATCGAGCTGAGCTCTATCGAAGAAGCAAAAGAAAAGGGAGCAATGGCACTTTTCGGAGAAAAATACGGAAACACTGTAAGAGTCGTTCAAGTCGGCGATTACAGCCTTGAGCTTTGCGGCGGCTGTCACGTGCAGAACACAGCGGAAATCGGCCTGTTCAAGATCGTTTCCGAATCCGGTATCGGTGCAGGGACGCGCAGGATAGAAGCTGTGACTGCCAAAGATGCTTATCTGTATATGAATAAAAAGGAAAACGTCCTGAGAGAAGCGGGAGCGCTTCTTAAAACGAAGCCGGAACAGGTGCCGGACCGGATCGATGCTCTTCATAAAGAAATGAAAGAGCTTCAGAAAGAGAAGGATTCACTCAGCGCTAAACTATCCAACCTGGAAGCTTCCAGCATCCTTGATGATGTAGAGGAAGTAGCAGGCGTGAAGGTCCTTGCGAAGAAAGTGGATGTCAAGGATATGAACAGCCTTCGTTCCATGGTGGATGACTTGAAGCAGAAGCTTGGATCCGGCATTATTCTGCTGGCTGCACCTAACGGCGAGAAAGTTCAATTAATTGCAGGAGTATCCAAGGATTTAGTAGAAGAAGGGTATCATGCCGGTCAATTGATTAAAGAAGCAGCTGCTATCTGCGGCGGCGGCGGCGGAGGCCGTCCGGATATGGCGCAGGCAGGCGGCAAAGATGCTTCCAAAATCCCGGATGCTCTTACGTATGCCAAAGAATATGCGGGACAGAAAGCCTAGTTTTTCTAATCCTGCAAATAGGTATATAATGGAGTAAATACAATAAATGTGCGAGGTGACTGTAATGAGTTCAATGGATAAGACGATGAGGTTTAACTTCTCGGAAGAACCGTTTGATCAAGATGTCCGATCCGTACTGCTATCTGTGCACAGTGCACTGGAGGAGAAAGGGTATAACCCGATTAATCAAATCGTAGGCTACCTCCTTTCCGGAGACCCTGCTTATATTCCTCGTCACCAGGATGCAAGAAACCTGATCAGAAAAATCGAAAGAGATGAGCTGATCGAAGAGTTGGTAAAGTTTTACATCAAAGAGAATAAAGAGGGCATGGAATGAAGAAAATAGGATTAGATGTGGGGGAAAAGACGATAGGCATCGCAATTTCTGATGCCTTCGGCTGGACCGCCCAGGGGCTTACGACGCTCCGATGGGACGAGAAGGACTTCAACACAGCGAAAGACAATCTGGCCGAGGTCATCAGAGACCATGAGGTGACGGAAGCGGTGGTCGGTTTTCCGAAGAACATGAACGGGACCGTCGGTCCACGTGGAGAAGCCAGTCAAAAATTCGCTGCTTGGCTTGAAGAGGAATTTCGTCTCCAAACCCATTTGTGGGACGAGCGACTTACGACAATGGCTGCTGAACGAGTGTTGATCGACGCTGATGTCAGTCGTAAGAAAAGGAAGAAGGTCATCGATAAGATGGCTGCCGTTATGATTTTACAAGGATATTTGGACTCGAAACAATAAAGGAGGATGTCTGATATGGCATTAGCAAAAGAAGAACGCATCATTATACCGGACGAGAACGGAGAAGAGCATCTATTTGAGGTGTTGTTCACGTTCGACGTCGAGCAGACCGGACATTCCTACATTGCCGTCATCCCTGCGGAGCAGAAGGAAGGCGACGAAGTCGAAGTTTTCGCTTTCCGTTATGAGGAAAAAGGGAACGAAGAGGATGATCTTGCTCTATTCCAAATCGAATCAGAAGATGAGTGGGAAATGGTCGAAGAAATGCTGAATACATTGACTGATGAAGACCTTACCTGATTATAGTCACGCCCAAAAGCCTGCAGCTCTGCTGCAGGTTTTTTTATGTTGTTAAGAAGATCGGGCGGTGAAGAGACCTTGGCTCTCATTCCCTGAAAATCACAGCATGTATAAAGGGCAGGTTTATTTAAATAAAGGTTCTGAAAAGGAGCTGTCTCGGCGGCATTTGTAGAAAATCCGGGCAATTTGTAGAAAGGTTCTTTCAATTTATAGTATAATGTACCGGATGAAAGGAGGAAGGCTGTTGTCTAAATCTGACTTTAATACACAGTATAAGAAAAAGCTGAAAAATAGAATAGAAGAAGCAAGTACCGTAAGAAAGATTGTAGCCGGTATATTGACGGCACTCGTCCTCATCCTGTTGATTGGAGGGCTTTCGGGCTATTTGTACGTCCGCTCCGCTCTTCAACCGGTGGATCCGGGAAACGAAAAGCAGAAAAATGTTGAAATCCCCCTCGGTTCTTCCACTTCGCAAATCGCATCGATATTGGAAGAGAATGATATCATCAAGAACGGCATGATCTTCCGTTTCTATACGAAATTCAAGAATGAGTCCGATTTTCAGGCTGGAGATTATCAGTTCACTTCATCCATGAGCATTGATGAAGTTATTGAATCCTTGAAAGAAGGAAAGCTTGTCAAGGATGCAGCAGTTACCGTAACCATTCCAGAGGGAAGGGATTTGGAAGAGATCGCGGGAGCTTATGCTGAGAAAATGGACTTTACAAAAGAGGAATTTCTGAAACGGGCCAATGACGAGGAATATGTCAAGACGTTAATGGAGAAGTATCCGGATTTACTTACGGAAGACATCCTGAACGAGGATATTCGTTATCCTTTGGAAGGCTACTTATTTGCTTCTACTTATCCTTTTAATGTAGAGGACCCAAGCATTGATCAAATCATTGAGAGTATGCTCGACCGCACCCAGTCCGTCGTTCTTCCATATATGGATGAGGTGGATGGATTAAAAGGTATAGAAAACGTCCATGATCTCGTAACCATGGCATCCCTTCTTGAGAACGAAGCAAGGACGGCAGAAAGCAGGGAGGAGATTTCTGGTGTGTTCCAGAACCGACTGGAAGAAGAAATGCCCCTGCAAACCGATCCTACCGTCCTTTATGCCCTTGGAGAACATAAGGACAGAGTGCTGTATGAAGATTTGGAAGTAGACTCTCCTTATAACACGTATCAGGTGAAAGGACTTCCGGTCGGCCCGATATCCAATTTCAATGAAAACTCTTTAAAAGCTGCAGCGGAACCGAATGATAACGATTATCTTTACTTCCTTGCAGACAGTGATGGAGACATTCATTATTCTGAAACCTTGAAGCAGCATAATATATATAAAGAAGAACATATAACCGGCCAGTGAATTTTTTAGAAGGAATGACGGGAACACTCGCATTCCTTCTTTTTTTTGTGTTAAAATAGTGTGGTTGTAAAATTATTGTGAAGGGATGAAACTTGATGGAGCAAGAGCAATATTTACAATCATTGCTTTCAGAGCCTTCCAGACCTGTCAAAGAAATGGAAACGTATGCCAAGGAAAATCATGTTCCCATCATGGAGCCATTAGGTATTGAATTTCTCATGCAGCTCATACGGATCCAGAAACCAACAGCCATCCTGGAAATCGGAGCGGCGATCGGATATTCTGCGCTTAGAATGGTAGAAGCTAATCCGGACTGCACCGTTACGACGATCGAAAGGGATGAAGAACGTTATAACGAGGCACTGTCCAATATTCGCAACATGCATAAAGAAAATCAGATTCGCGTCATTCATGGAGATGCTTTGGACGTGAAAGAAGTGGTAAGCGGTCATGGACCATTCGATATGCTGTTCATCGACGCTGCGAAAGGGAAGTATGAGGAATTTTTCCATCTCTATTCCCCGTTAGTGAAGCAGGACGGAATGATCATTTCCGATAACGTCCTCTTTAAGGGATATGTAGCGGACGATACGGATGCCGGTCCGCGTATGGCAAAGATCGCACGCAAGATCCGCGGTTTCAATGAATGGCTGGTTCGTCATCCGGACTATCATACGACGATTGTTCCGATCGGGGACGGAGTAGCGATTACGAAGAAGAAATAAATAAAAGGTCATAGATATCCAAGGAATTGGATGAAAGGAGAAGCCAGAAGCATGCACGACAAACCAGTAGTTATCGGCGTTGCAGGAGGAACCGGGTCAGGTAAGACATCTGTCACCAAATCCATCATCCAGCGCTTTACGGACAAGACGTTATTGATGTTAGAACAAGATTATTATTATAAGGATCAGAGCCACCTTCCGTTTGAGGAACGGCTGGAGACGAACTATGACCACCCGCTGGCTTTCGACAATGATCTATTGATTGAACAATTGGAACAGTTGATTGATCAGAAGCCTGTGGAGAAGCCCGTATATGATTATACAAGACACACGAGGTCTGAAGAAACGATTCACGTAGACCCTAAGGAAGTCATTATCGTCGAAGGGATCCTGGTCCTGGAAGATGAGCGTTTAAGAGATATGATGGATATCAAAGTATTCGTTGATACGGACGCTGATGTACGCATTATCCGCCGTATGATGAGGGATATCAACGAGAGGGGCCGCACGCTCGATTCGGTCATCGACCAATATATTAACGTTGTACGCCCGATGCATCTGCAGTTTGTAGAACCGACGAAACGCTATGCGGACATCATTATCCCGGAAGGCGGACAGAACCACGTGGCGATTGATTTGATGGCTACGAAGATACAAACGGTGTTGTACGAAAAGGGACAAGCGGTAAGCAAAGAAAATAGTTGAAATACTGGCAGAAATCTGGCATAGTTTCAATAGTAGTTCTAAATCATCATGTCCTCGGGTAAAGTATAGTAATTTGCAAATGAGCGTACCGGTGTACTGCTCATTTCCTATATTAAGGACTATCATTTTTTCTTGTATTAAAGGAGTGTTCGACCATGGCAGAAGATAAAAGCTATTACATGACTGAAGAAGGTAAACAGAAGCTCGAAGATGAATTGGAGCACCTTCGCACGGAGCGTCGTAAAGAAGTAGTGGAACGCATCAAGATCGCCCGCGGATTCGGCGATTTGTCTGAGAACTCTGAGTACGATGCAGCGAAGGACGAGCAGGCTTTCGTTGAAGCCCGTATTACGCAGGTGGAGAACATGATCCGCAATGCTGTCATCATTGAAAACGATACTGAAAACCCGGATACGGTTACAATGGGTAAATCTGTTACATTCCAGGAACTTCCTGATGGTGAAGAAGAAACATACACGATCGTAGGTAGTGCAGAAGCAGATCCGTTTGAAGGGAAAATCTCCAACGATTCTCCTATGGCTCAAAGTCTGATCGGACATGTAGTAGGCGATCAGGTCAAAGTCGCTACACCAGGTGGAGAAATAGACGTGAAGATCGTTACCGTTAAATAATTCTATGAATCGTAAAGGCAGGGCTTATTCTCCCTGCCTTTTTTTTCTACATTTCCCGGGCAATAGCAGGGAGGACCATGGAAGTATTGGTTGGCGCATTGACATCATGTATAATATACACGAGTCAAAAGGAGGAGAAGGACAATGTCAGAAAAACATACATCGAATTCCCGTTCATCGCGCAATGAGAAGAAGAGACGCAGCTTCAAGTGGGTCACGTGGTTATCAGGGGTAGGCGTCCTCGTTGTTGCCGTATTCATCTCGGTTATGGTATTCAGCACTAATGACGAACCCGGTAAAGCGAAAAGCACCGAGGCATCGTTAATTGAGAAAGCAAAGCAGGATAAAGAGCAATCCAGTAAGTCCAAAGACGATTCCAAACAGAAAGAAGAAAGCGAAGGCACACAAGTCTCACTCGAAGGTTTTGAAGAGCTGAAGCCTATTGAGGATGAGGAAGGATTGAAAGTGGAAGAGAGTGAAGATCCTAACGTAGAACGTGTGGTAACGAAAGATTGGTCCTCTGTACCGACAGAGCAGGATACAGGCGGGAACCACAGCATAACCTATCAGGAAGGCTCTCAAGACTATGAAGAGTTGAAGCAGGCGATTAGAAAAGGGGTAGGACTTGCTGAAGACGATATCATCTATTGGTGGATCGGCAACGGCGGAGGTCCGAACAAAGCGGTCGCTACTGTATCGGATAAAAGTGAAACCGGCTATCTTCGTGTTTCTGTTGAATGGGTCGACGGCCAAGGCTATAAGCCGACGAAGCTGGAAGTGTTGAAAGAGAAAGAAATCAATCGTTAAAAGGGGAAGTTTAAATATGACTATCGGAATTATTGGTGCAATGGATGAAGAAATCGAACGCCTGCAGTCGGAAATGGAAGTGACTGCGGAGAAAGAAGTGGCTGGAAGTAAATATATCGAGGGTACGCTTTACGACGTGCCGGTAGTATTGCTGTTATCAGGGATAGGGAAGGTCAATGCAGCGGTGTCCGCTACGATTCTTCATGAGCAGTACGAAATAGACGCGGTTATAAACACAGGTTCGGCGGGCGGATTTGCCAAAGATCTGGAGGTGGGGGACGTCGTCGTATCAACCTCCGTCACCCATCATGATGTCGATGTTACCGCTTTTGATTATGCGTACGGGCAGGTACCTGGAATGCCGGCTATGTTCGATGCCGATGAACAATTAATGGAGAAAGCGATGGAAGCCATTGCTAAGACGGATGCACGTGCAGCTAAAGGAATCATTGCTACAGGCGATTCTTTCATGCAGGATCCCGTCCGAGTGGATTTTGTAAGAGGGAAGTTCCCGGATATGATCGCAGCAGAGATGGAAGCAGCGGCCATTGCTCAGGTTTGTCATAAATACGGGACACCTTTTGTGGTCATCCGTGCGCTCTCGGATATTGCCGGCAAAGAATCATCAATTTCTTTCGATGAGTTCCTTCCGAAGGCGGCAGAAAACGCGGCACAAATGATTATGACGATGATCCAGTCTTATAAATAACAGTAATTTCCACCGACAAATGGATATGGATATGATACGATATCTATAGATCAGGAGGTGGAAGTTTTATGGAATCTACCGAATGGAAAAAGAAGATAGCCGACTATAAGCGGTTTATCATGACTTTACTGATATTCAGCAGTTATTTATATATTGGAACTTTAATCAGCCTTTATGAGTATGGAACGGCCACCTATATGTATCTGTACCCATTAATCGGCGCGGCGCTGATCACTGCCTTCCTCATGACTATGAAAATAAGAAAATGGCAGCGGCTGTCGGCAGATAAATAAATAAATGAACCGGGTTCCTCATTTGGGGACCCGGTTCTTTTATTTATTTCTTTCCTTGTTTACTCTGTTTATAGAATTCGTGGAATATCTTCATAAGGGCTCTCTTTTCAATGCGAGAGACATAACTTCTTGAGATGCCGAGTTCCTTTGCTATTTCCCTCTGAGTCTTTTCTTCCGTGGAATTTAATCCATAGCGGAAAATGATCACTTCTTTTTCCCGCTCATCGAGAATAGTAATAAAATCCTTGATTTTCTCTAATTCCATATGAAGTTGGATTTCTTCGACGATATCCGTTACGTCCGCCTGCAGGATATCGAGCAAATTAAGCTCATTACCCTCTTTGTCGTGTCCGATGGGGTCTTGAAGGGAAACGTCCTTATTTGTCTTTTTCGTCGATCTGAGGTGCATTAGAATCTCATTTTCGATACATCTCGCAGCATAGGTGGCGAGTTTCGTTCCTTTGCCTGTCGAATAGCTTTCGATTCCTTTGATAAGGCCGATCGTTCCAATAGAAATTAAATCTTCGAAATCCTCTTTCGTGTTTTCGAATTTTTTAACGATATGAGCAACGAGACGAAGGTTATGTTCGATTAGTTTGTTCCTTGCCTCATGACTGCCTTCCTGCATCAATTTCAACTGCTCCGCTTCTTCTTCGGAGGACAGCGGGTTCGGAAAGGCCTGGTTCTTAACGTAGGACATGAAGAAGAGGGACTCTTTAAAAAAGTATAGGATAGAAGCGATCAGACTGCTCACAGGATGCACCTCCTCGTGGATTAGGCAAACGCCTATCACATACTTATGTGCCTGTGGGAAGGTCTGTGCTTGTACCCCTTAAAATATAGTTGTCATGATAAAGAAAATCCCCCAGCGATATTCGCTGGGGGAGCTTTTATTTATCCGGCATCTGCCGCTTTTGTTCTTCCTTCAAAACTTCAGCGTATTCATCTTTAATGCTGTTTTCCCATAAAGGGACGCCGCTGCGGTAAGCAGCACGTGAAATCATATGTCCGGAAACCGGTGCGCTCAACAGTACGAATACGATGCCGAGCAGTAATTTTCCACTTACGATGTCGTGTTCCACATACAGGAAAAGAAATGCTCCGATCATAATACCTGCCACACCCAGAGTCGAACTCTTCGTGGCCGCATGCAGCCTTGTATATACGTCCGGAAATCTTAAAATACCGATGGATCCCGATATGAGGAAGAAAGCACCGCTGAGCAGTGAAAGGCAGATGATGATGTCAAATATGATGTTAATCCATGTCCCGCTCAATGATAACACCCTTTTCTAGGAATTTCGCCAGGGCAACCGTACCTATAAACAGCAGGATCCCAATCAATAAGACGACATCATTAAATTTGGTTGTCACAAGCAGGATGGCGAGTAATCCTGCCAATGCCATCAAGTTGATGCCTATAATATCAAGCGCAACCGCCCTGTCCGGGTTCGTAGGACCGGTGATGGCACGATAAAGGAGCATGATGACGGAAACGGCAACGGCGATAATAGCAATGGTTGCCGAAATATCCACGAGGGTTTTTGTGAAACTTGCTACGCTGTCCATTATCTCGTCACCTCCAAGATCATACGTTCAAATGTCTCTTTAATATCATTCACAGACTTCTCAACGTCCGGCATATCCATTGCATGGATATAAATTTTTGTATGGTCTTCGCTCACGATGACCGACAGGGTACCGGGTGTCAGGGATATTAAATTAGCCAGCAGCGTAATTTCAAAATTTGTCTTGACATCTACCGGCAGCGCGAAAATCCCTGGTTGAACATTCAGCTTGGGCTTGTACACGTGTTTGACGATATCAATGTTAGATAAAATCAATTCTCTTATGAATAAGAGGATGAGCTGAAGGAACTTCCAGGCACGTTTCATGTAGAAAGAATCAGGGATGAACCTTCGCAGAACGAACAATAAAACGATACCGAGAATATATCCAACAAGAAAGGAAGAGAAATTGTACGTTTCACTAAGGAACATCCACATGATAGCAATAATGATGTTTATAACGATTTGTAAAGGCATCAGCTTCTACTCCTTTAACACAGAATCAATATAGATTTGCGGATCCATCAAATACTGGGCGATGGACTGGATCGTCGGGTAGAATAATTCTGCACCGACTCCCAAAAGAACGGATAGAGTAAGCAGACCGGCGGCCGGCCAAGCCATACGTGTGCCTTTCTTTTTACGTTCAGGAATTGGAATATCTGTTTTTTCTCCCCAAAAACCACGAATGAAAATGCGGATCATGGAGAAGAGGATCATCAAACTGGAAAGCAGAGCGATGATCACGATTCCGATTTCTTCCTCTGCAAGCCCTCCGCGCAGCAGCTGAAGTTTACCGATAAAGCCGCTGAACGGTGGGATACCCGCAAGTACAAGGGTAGCGACAAAAAATAACCAGCCGAGGACAGGGTAGTGGTGAATCAATCCTCCCATTTTTCTGAGGTCGGAAGTTCCTGCTACGTAAACCACAGCGCCGACAAGGAGGAAGAGTACACTCTTGATGATCATATCATGAACCAGATAGTACACCGTTCCGCTGATGGAAACTTCCGTGAAGATTCCAATGCCCATTAACATAAATCCAACAGCAGGAATGATGTTATAGGCGACAATCAATTTAACATTGTTCGTGGAGAGCGCTCCGACCACTCCGAAAATCATCGTCAAACCTGCGAGGATGATAAACAGGGAGTGGGTAAGCTGAACTTCCTGATTAAACATCAAAGTGAATGTTCGTAGGATCGAATAGATTCCGACTTTTGTAAGCAATGCACCGAAAAGGGCAGATACTACAGGATTGGGTGAAATATAAGGTCTTGGCAGCCAATAGTAAAGAGGGAATACAGCTGCCTTCGTTGCGAAAACGAAGAAAAGCAGGATCCCGATTGTCGTCAAGATTCCATCCTGATTCACTTCCTGTACACGCTCTGCTATTTGAGCCATGTTTACGGTTCCGACAACAGAGTAAAGGAAAGAGATGGTCGTAACGAACAACATGGAAGAAAACAGGTTGATCAATACATACTTAATGGATTCACGAAGCTGAGCTTTTCCATTTCCTAAAACAATGAGGCCGTAAGACGCCATCAACAGTACTTCAAAGAATACGAAGAGGTTGAACAAGTCACCTGTAAGAAAAGCCCCGCTGACGCCTGCAATCAGCATAAAGAAGAATGTATAGAAGTAAAAGGATTCTTCTTTCTCAGAGAGTGACTGCGGGGCGAAAAATACGCACGCGACAGCGACGACGTTTGTTGTTAAAACAAGGGTCATGGATAACAGGTCGCCGACGAGTACAATTCCGAACGGAGCCTGCCAATCCCCTAATTCAAGAACGAGAGTGCCGTTGCTTTTTACCTGCCAGAAGGCGTAGATGACGACAGCAAGATTAAAGACAGCGAATAGTTTAGATATGTTCCTGGCAAGTGCTGTCTTTTTGTGGATGAATGCGACGATAATGCCGGCTAAAAGCGGCAGGATGATAGGTAGTACAGCTAAGTTACTCATAATCGTTACCCCTCAATTGCTCCATATTATCGGTGCCGTTGATCTTAGCGGCCCGATAAGCTAATACGAGTAGTAGACTTGTGACACCGAAGCTTATGACGATGGATGTCAAAATTAATGCTTGCGGCAGCGGATCTGCATAATTTTCTACTCCTTCGGTCAACACCGGTGGAGCCCCGCGTTTCAGTTCACCCATGGTTAGGATGAAGAGGTGGGCTCCGTGTGAAATCAGTGCGGTCCCGATAATGATGCGCAACAGTTGTTTTTGAAGGAGGTTATAGATTCCTGTTGCGAATAATAGTCCGGCAAGTACGGCCATGATGAGTTCCATCTATTACTCCTCCCCCTTATCTTTTCTAAATCGGATTAATGCGAAAATCGCCATTGCAGCAATGCCTAATACGACCACTTCGAATAATGTATCCAGTCCACGGAAGTCGACAAGAATGACGTTGACAATGTTGTCTCCCCCGCCCAGCTTATAGGAGTTATCGACGAAGTATTGAGAAATGGTTTCGAACCACTTACTGCTGTGGGAACTGATGGCAACCATCGTCATCATCGCTCCGAATCCGATGGAAATGATTAAATTCAATACTTTCGTACTTAATGCATCGTCTTTCTTCTTAAGCTTCGGAAGATGGTAGAAGACGAGCAGGAAGAGAGCTACTGTTACCGTCTCTACGATAAGCTGGGTCAGAGCAAGGTCTGGAGCACGGTAAAGGACAAACAGCATAGCTAACCCGTAACCGACGACACCAAGAATGAGAATCGCTGCTATCCGGTTATTCGTTAGCGCCGTTCCAAGCGCGGCAATGACCATTGTTACAGCGACGAGAATTTCGGGCGCTGTGATGTCGGCCAGGTTGGAGGTGTCGATGGAGAATCCTCCTGTAATAGCCATCATGACAAACGTTACAATAATGATCGCTGATAGGATCAGACGTACGTATCTTCCCAAAGATCCGTTCATGTATCCTTTTGTAACTGTAGTGGAGTAGCTCTCTAAACGAGCGACTGCTCCATCATAAACTTTATTTGCACTCAGTACCCCTGGAAGGAAGCGGTACACCGGCTGCCATACTTTAATGGACAGTGCTAAAATCGTACCGAATACGACAACGGCAAGAGACATAATGAATGGTGGAATCAAGCCGTGCCAGAAGTAAATCTCTTTCTCGATGGCTGTTCCTTTCACTGCTTCTGCAGCATGGGCGATAAACGATTCATTAATCAGCCCCGGAAACAGACCAATAATGATGACGCCAGCTACGAGAATGAATGGTGATACAAGCATCCCGACCGGTGCTTCGTGCGGCTTTTTAGGAAGCTCCTCTAGTTTCGCCTTGCCACGGAATGTTCCGAAGAAGAAATACATGGAATAGACGAAGGTGAATATGCTTCCGAAAACCGCCAAATAAGGGATAACCATCTGGAGGAATCCTGCAAAACCTGTCGTTGCAGCTTCCAGCTCCAAGGAAGCATCGAAAAACATTTCTTTACTATAGAACCCGTTTAAAAATGGTAAAGGAACACCGGCCATGGAGAAGGATGCAAATACGGCAAGCGTTGCGGTCATCGGCAGGTAGGTCATCAAGCCGCCAAGTTTCCGAATGTCCCTTGTACCGGTTTCGTGGTCTACGATACCGGCAATCATAAATAGACTTCCTTTAAATGTCGCGTGGTTTAAAATATGGAATACCGCTGCGAATACGGCTACTTTCGTACCGAATCCGAGCATAGCCATAATCATACCGAGCTGGCTGATCGTGGAGAAGGCCAGAATACCCTTCAAGTCTGTCTGTCTTACAGCCATATAAGATCCCCAGCACAAAGTTACAATACCCGCTGTGGATACGATAATGAAAAACCACTCATTGGCAGAAAGCATCGGTGAATACCGTGCCACCAAGTAAATACCTGCCTTAACCATCGTAGCGGAGTGCAGGTAGGCACTGACAGGTGTCGGCGCTTCCATCGCATCCGGGAGCCAGATGTGGAAAGGGAACTGAGCGGATTTAGTAAAGGCGCCCAAAAGAAGCAATACTAAAATCAGCGGAAAAAATTCGCTGTTCAAAATCAGATCCTGCTGCTCGATCATTCCGCGAATACTCGTCGTATTCGTAAGTATCGTCATGAACACAAGCGCACCCAGCAGGCTTAACCCCCCGAATACAGTGATCAGCATGGATTTTAATGCACCATATCTGGACTCTTTCTTAAAGTTCCAGAAACCGATCAACAAGAATGAGGAAAGCGATGTGAATTCCCAGAAACTGTAGAGGGCGAACACGTTATCCGAAAGGACAACTCCAAGCATCGATCCCATAAAGATTAGAAAGTACACATAAAAATGACCCAGTTGCTCCGTCTTGCTTAAGTAGAAGATGGAATAGAAAGCAACCAGGGAACCGATACCACTAATCAAAAGTACGAAGAGCAGACTCAGTCCATCCAGATGGAAGACCATATTCATATCAAGAGATGGTATCCAGCTGTACTCCGAAATAACAGGTTCAAAACCTGATCCGATATAACGGATGAAGAAGATGAAGATGAGGACAGGCACGATTGTTACAAAATAGCCTGTGTGGATTTTGTCTTTCCATTTACTGAGAAATGGAATGAAAATAGCAATGATAAAAGGCAATAATACAGCCACCAGCATGTGGTTTGTTCCTCCCTTGACATATGTTTCATCTATCAAATGATTTGGATGATCGTAACAAAGTATTCACTCAATTGTAATCAAAAAAAGCAGGTTTGTTCAACTCTCGTATATCGGGCGTTGTGAATGGACGCATGGTTTTATTATTCCCTCTTAAATAAGAAGAGAGTCATCATTTCGTAAATAAAAATTCATAAAAAAAAAACCCGTCCTTTGATGGGATCGAGTTTAAAATCAATGGGATTTGCCTTTATCTGCCTCGTTGATGTTAACCTACTTGGGATATTTGCTTTCTGAGGCGGTGGTTGAGGGACCGTTTTTTCATTTCTGCTTCAATTTGTTGTATGAATTCTTCTGAGAGATTGAGTTCAATGGCTTTGTGGTAAGATTGTATGAGTAGGGAATCAGATAACTGTTTCATACCGCTGTCACACATGTGACAGTCACCTCCCGAATGAGTAGATGGCTCGACGAGTCATTTTTAATGTATTCTTACCTTACCATGACCTCAAAATCGCCACAATATGGAAGTTATCTACAACAAAATGTAGATAACTTTTGAACACGTCTGCACAAATGAGTGATAACAAAGAAGTAACTGTGTGGAAACTGTGTATAAACTTATCCACAGCCTGAAGTTGTCAGTATTTGTCGAACGATTTTTGTTCTTTACAAGAGTCTTTTTGAAACATGACGAATTTTTGTATATGATGGTGAAGGACTATTTTTTGCCGTTGTATAAGAGATGGAGTGAGTATGTGATATGTTAAAGAATTTTTTGCCGGGCGAGCACGTTGCGAGCGTCTTTGATATCGATCCAGTCGAATTGAAGAACAAAGGGATAAAAGGAGTCATTACAGATCTGGATAATACCTTGGTTGCATGGGATGTACCGGATGCCACAGAGGACATCAGAAACTGGTTCCAAATGATGAGAGATCATGGAATTCAGGTAATGATCGCCTCCAATAATAAGGAAGCGCGTGTGAAATTGTTTTCGGAACCTTTGGATGCAGAATTTATTTACAGTGCCAGAAAACCACTGTCCAAAGCCTTCCGTAAAGCTTGTAAACGAATGGGATTGAAAAAGGACGAAGTCGTTGTCATCGGAGATCAGCTGCTTACGGATGTACTGGGCGGTAATTCAGCCGGGCTTCATACCATTCTGGTAGTACCGATCGTTGAAACAGACGGCTTCTTCACGAGGTTTAATCGAAAAATTGAGCGGAGAATCCTTAATTGGATGAGAAGAAAAGGAAAAATTACATGGGACAGGAGAGATACATGATGGCGGTGATACAATGCCAGGGTTGCGGAGTAGAGATACAGACAACAAATCCGGCAGAAGCAGGCTATGCGCCTGCTTCTGCCCTTGAGAGGGAAGACATCATCTGTAAACGATGCTTCCGCCTCAAACATTACAATGAAGTGCAGGACGTTCCATATCAGGATGATGATTTTCTGGAAATGCTTAATCAAATAAGCGCAACAGACGGATTAATTGTCCAGCTTGTTGATATCTTCGACTTTAACGGAAGCTTTATTCCAGGATTGAAACGTCTGACGGGTAACAATCCGGTTCTGCTTGTTGGTAATAAGATGGATGTCCTTCCAAAGTCGGTCAACCACGGTAAGGTTAAACATTGGTTGAAGCGGTCGGCAAGAGAGAATGGTTTGGAAGTCGAAGATGTTTATCTAATTTCCGCGGAGAAAAACGAAGGCATAGAGACCCTCTCAGCGGCAATCGACCGTTACCGAAATGGCGGAGATGTTTATGTGGTCGGAACGACGAACGTTGGTAAATCGACGTTTATTAATACATTGATCTCAAATACATCTGGAGTGAAAGACGCTATTACAACTTCCTATTTCCCTGGCACAACACTCGGCTTTATTGATATTCCTCTGGATAATGACAGTTCACTCTATGATACGCCTGGTGTCATCCACCGTCATCAAATGGCTCATTATGTATCAGATAAGGATCTAAAGTTAATTACACCGCGTAAAGAAGTTAAGCCGAAGGTGTACCAATTAAACGAAGAGCAGACATTGTTCATTGGTGGACTTGCCAGACTTGACTTTGAGACCGGCTCCAGAAGTTCATTTATATGTTACGTTTCCAATGAACTCTCCATCCATAGGACAAAGTTGGAAAAGGCTGATGATTTGTATCAGAACCACCTGGGAGAGCTGCTTTCTCCACCAGATGCTGCAACGAAGGAAAAACTCCCGCCGTTAAAAGGGCACACATTAAAGATCAAAGAGGATAAGACGGATATCGTCTTTTCAGGTCTTGGATGGATAACCGTTCCTGAAGGCGGAGTGACCGTTCAGGCGTATGCTCCTGAGGGTGTGAAGGTATCCTTAAGAGAGTCTTTGATATAGGAGGGGTTCCTTTGTTGAACTTAGGATTGATTGGACATCCGGTCGGACACTCTTTGTCGCCTTGGATTCATAACCAGCTTATGCAACAGCAGGGTTTAAACGGCGAATATAAACTTTATGATATAGATCCGGAACAATTTGATGAGCGAATGGCATGGCTGAAGACGCAAAATCTTGACGGGTTTAATGTAACCGTTCCTTATAAAGAGAAAATAATAGCACACCTGGACGGCTTGGACACGAGCGCCCGCCACCTTGGAGCGGTCAATACGGTAAAGTGTACGGAAGAGGGCTGGATCGGATATAACACAGACGGAATCGGATTCGTCTATTCTTTGAAGCAGCGCTATCCTGATTTATTCAACGGCAGTGCAAAAGCTCTTCTTCTCGGGAGCGGCGGCGCAGCGCGTGGTATATTCGAAGCATTAATACGCGAAGGGATACAGGAGGTCAACGTATCTAACCGTACCGTAGAACGCGCGGAGAAACTGATCAAGGAGCTGCCGTTTGATGGGAAAGCAGATGCTGTTACTTTAGCGGACGCAGAGCAGACACTCGGCATGTATGATCTGGTTATCCAGACAACTACTGTAGGAATGAGTCCTGAGGAAGACAGCCTTATAATAGCTATGGAACGCTTGACAAAAGGGACGGTTGTGAGCGATATTGTTTATCGTCCTATGAAGACGAAACTGCTGGCAGAAGCAGATAAGAGGGGAGCTCGTCTCCATTTTGGCCATGAAATGCTTTTGCAGCAAGCAGTTTATGCATTTTCCATTTGGACAGGGACCAGTCCCGAGTCCAAGCTGCTGCTTCAAGAGTTCGAACAAAAGTTGAAAGGGGTATAGAATGTTAACAAGTAAACAGAAAAAGCATCTGAGAACAATATCTCATCCGATTCAGCCTATTTTTCAAGTAGGTAAAGCGGGTGTTAATGAAAATATGACCGTTCAAATCAGTGAAGCGCTGGAGAAACGGGAGTTAATTAAAGTGAGTATTCTCCAAAACTGCTTTGAGGATAATCGTCAGGTGGCTGACGAAATTGTAGAAGCAACAGGAGCTGAGCTCGTTCAACTGATTGGAAACACGATTATTTTGTATAAAGAATCCGAAGAAAACAAACAAATCGAACTACCTTAAAGGAGTTTAGATATGAAGAGGATTGGAATACTCGGCGGAACCTTCGATCCACCCCACCTCGGACACTTAACGATGGCCGAGTATGTGTATGAAGAAATGGGCCTCGACGAGGTTTGGTTCATGCCTTCTTATATTCCACCGCACAAGGAAGAGGCTTCTACGGATGCCGATAAGCGGGTGGCCATGGTGGAACGTGCCATCAGCGGCCATCCGGACTTCCGAGTGTGTGATATTGAAAGAAAGCGGGAAGGCACGTCTTATACAGTCGATACCATGCGTGATTTAAAGCGGCTGTATCCGGAAGTCATTTTCTATTTCATTATCGGCGGAGACATGGTAGAACATCTGCCGAAGTGGAACAGGATTGAGGAGTTGGTGGATATCGTCCAGTTTGTAGGGGTGAACCGCCCTGGGTATGAACGCAGCCATGAAATACCCGTCGAATTCGTCGATATCCCATCTGTAGACATTTCTTCGACTGTGATCAGGGAGAGGGTCGCTGCCGGAAAGAGTATCCGCTATATAGTCCCCGAATCCGTCACACAATACATGAAGGAGTATGGTCTATATGAAACTGACTCGTGAACAAGCGCTGGCATATGTGAAACCGTATTTAAAGCCGGAGCGGTATGAACACACAGTAAGGGTGGCGGACACTGCGATTGAGCTTGCTTCCCGTTTCGGAGTGGATAAATCGCAGGCGGAGCTTGCTGCAGCCCTCCACGATTATGCAAAGTATATGCCCAGAAACTTGATGGAGCGCTGGATTAAGCAGGACAGGCGCCTGCCGAAAGACCTGCTGCATTACCACCACGAATTGTGGCACGGACCTGTAGGGGCATTGATGCTGGAACAGGAGCTGGGACTCGAAGATGAGGCGGTTCTTTCGGCGATCACTTACCATACCACAGGAAAGAAACACATGTCTCCATTAGACAAGGTCGTATTTCTGGCTGATTATATAGAACCTGGCCGTAACTTCCCCGGGGTTGATGAAGTGCGGGAAATTGCAGAAACTAATCTGGAGCAAGCATGTGCCCTTGCCTTGAAGAATACCATCGTATTTCTAATTAGTAAGGAAAGGACCGTTTATCCGGACACGTTTCATGCATATAATGATTTAATCTAACTTTTATTCTTAAAGGATAAAAGTTATGGAGGATTAAGGGAGGAAACTCATTGGAAAGCAAAGAACTAGTGACACTGGCCGCACAGGCCTGTGACGAAAAAAGAGCAAACGACATTGTCGTACTAGATATGGCCGAAGTATCGTTGATTGCCGATTATTTTCTGATCTGTGAGGGATCAAATGAACGTCAAGTGCAGGCGATTGCAAGGGAATTGAAAAACCAGGCCGAAGAGCAAGGGATCGAAGTGAAAAGAATGGAAGGTTTTGAGCAGGCGCGTTGGATACTGGTGGATCTGAATGACGTTGTTTGTCACATTTTCCATAAAGATGAACGCCACTATTATAACCTCGAAAGACTATGGGGAGATGCGGATACTGTTCCTGTAGAAGGGATCGGCAGTTAAAGTGAGCTATAGGGAGATGGCGCAAGTATATGATCGTCTGATGGAGGATGCTCCTTATGACCGCTGGGTTGAATTCACGGATCGTATGCTGAAGAAATTCCATCCGAAAGCTGCAGCCATTATTGATCTGGGTTGTGGAACCGGTGAAATCACCCATCGCCTTCACAAACGTGGATACCATATGACGGGCATCGATCTTTCTTCCGATATGCTGACCATTGCTCAGCAAAAGGATCCAAAGGCTCCGATTGCCTGGCATAGGCAGGATATGACATCCTTGAGTGGCTTCCATGATGCAGATTGTATCATCAGTTACTGTGATGTTATCAACTACGTAACAGAAGAGGATGCGGTAAAGGATTCTTTCCGCCATATTCACGAAGCTCTTGGTAAGGGTGGTCTATTCTTGTTTGATGTTCATTCTATAGACCATATTCAACAAGACCTTTTAGGTGCCACATTTGCCGAAGTGTATGACGATTTATCTTATGTATGGTTTTGTGATCCTGGTGAAAAAGAGAACAGCTTCGTCCATGATTTGACGTTCTTCGTTCAGACGAATGGTTTGTATAATCGTTTTGATGAAGTTCACTACCAACAGGGGTACCAGACAGAAGATTTGGCAACCTGGCTCAAAGCTGCAGGCTTTCTTTTGAAAGGCATTTATGCCGACTTTCGTGAACAGCCTTCACAAGAAGGAGATAGGCTTCTGTTCGTTTGTCAAAAGGAAAGCAAATGATATCTATAGGAGGGACTCCTCTAAATGGGGCCTATTCCACTGAGGCATCTGCCTTAATAAATTTTAGCTGAGGCGTTTTTTCTGAAAAAAACGTTCTATGTGAAGCAAGCTAAGTCTGTTGATCATATATGATTGGAAGTTGAAGTTGCTCCACAGCCTGCAAAGAGTCCGATTTTTAGTCGGACTCTTTTTTTTGCAGGAAACAGGCAGCTTTTGTCGAATACGTTATTTAGCTTAAATCAATTGTTGCTTTATCCTCTTTATGCTTCTTCTGGGTTGCTTCAAACATCTTTTGAAACAAAGGACCTATATTGTCTTCCAACGCCTGAAGTCCTTCTCCGGTAACTCCGCCCTTCACGGTCACTTTGGCCATCAGCTCTTCAAGGGTCATCACCTTTTGGGAGAGCAGCTCTCCAAGTCCCACCACCATTTCTTCGGTCAATGCCGTCGCTTTATCTTCCGGCAGGCCGGCAACTTCTCCTGCTGCCTTAATCCAATTACTAAGTAAATAACTGATGAAGGCTGGACCGCACGAAACGATATCGGAAGAGACTCTGATATGTTCTTCTTGGATATCTATCGGCGTGGAAATGTTTTCAAATAATTTTTCTAACAGAGCACGGTTGGATGCTGTCACTCTGTCGCTGAATGTGAACAGACTTACTCCTGCCAGTGCGTGATTTGTGATCGAAGGGACGATTCTTGCGACCTGACACGGAGTCACCTCTTCCAGCTGTGAAACAGAGACCGGGCTTGTAATGGAAATGAGGCATTGCTGTTCGCTCCATCCTGCTTTTAAGGCATCCAACACATCCTTGTAGTTATGCGGTTTCACACAAAGGAATACGATATCGCTGTTCTTCTGAAGGGCCGCTAAATTTTCCGCCACCTGAATGGTTGGGAATTGATCTTTTAATGCGTCCGCTTTTGCCGGCGTCCGGTTGAATATGGTAATGTCTTTTTCTGCGACCGCACCACTTCTAATAAAACTGGTTACCAGCAGATTTCCCATGTTTCCAGTTCCGATGATTCCTATATTCAAATGGAATCCCTCCCTTTATCCTTATCTAATTATCCATATTCTCCAAAATCAAATATATGAAAGGAGGTCCACTGCCATGACCAAATGGAAAAGGTACCTATGGCTGGGAGCCCCTCTCTTGATCATTCTTCTTCTTTACTGGCGGGAATCGACGTCACCTACACCGGCAGCGGTAGAGAAAGTGGAAGCTAAACACGAAGAGGAAGCAGAGGCGAAGCAAGAAGAGACTGCAACGTTCCGTGTGGATGTAAAGGGAGAAGTGAGCAAGCCGGGCGTATATGTCGTCCGCCCGGGAATGCGGGTGGACGATGTAATTCGTGAGGCGGGCGGTATGACGGAATTTGCAGACCCGCTTCAGGTGAATTTAGCACAGATCCTCCAGGACGAGATGGTCGTTTTGGTACCGAGTGCTGCTGAAGAAGCGGCCGTACCCGGTCCGAGTGCTTCAGCGGTGGGAGAGAAGCTGGCCGTCAATCAAGCGACTGCGGCGGAAATGGAGACACTACCGGGAATTGGTCCTTCTAAGGCTGAGGCGATCATCCAATACAGGGAAGAGAACGGCCCCTTTGCATCTGTTGATGATCTAGTGAATGTACCCGGGATAGGAGAGAAGACCCTTGAGAATATGAGGGACAGTATAAGGGCTCCTTGATCGTTTGACGACCGGTGTTTCGGGAGAGTAAACTGAAGGAGAATAAATAGGAGGAGTACATAAAATGGAACGGATTACTTGGAATCAATATTTCATGTCCCAGAGTTACTTGCTGAAGTCTCGAAGCACTTGTCAGCGGCTCGCCGTCGGGGCAGTCATTGTTAGAGATAAACGAATGATCGCAGGAGGATATAACGGCAGCGTCTCAGGCGGTGTCCATTGTATCGATGAAGGGTGCTATGTGGTGGACGGCCATTGTGTACGTACCATTCATGCAGAAATGAACGCCCTTCTTCAATGTGCCAAGTTCGGTGTTGCAACGGAAAATGCAGAAATTTACGTCACTCACTTTCCGTGCCTTCACTGTACAAAAGCCATCATTCAAGCTGGTATTCAAGCTGTGTATTATAGTGAAGACTATAAGAATGATCCTTATGCGGTCGAAATGCTTCAGCAGGCAGGTGTACGCATTCAGAAAGTCGCTATTGAACGGGAGCCGATGCACGTGGAGCATCAACAGCTCATGGTTGAACTTCTCGACAAACTGGAACATTATGAAGATCCTGACGTCCAACATTTGAGAAAAAAGGCGGACGAACTCTTCCGTTATTCTGAATGATGTGGAAGGGGATATGGCATGTCCCCGTCCTGGCCTTCGTGCTTGGCGGGGTAACTGCTATACAAAGCATCGCGATTCAACTTGTAATGGGTTTCCTTGTTGTGGTGTGGCTGTTCATCCATAGAAAACAAACCTACTGGTGTTTTATCCTCGCCTCTTTTTTTATCCTCGGCTGGTCCTACCTCCCTCTCCATGAGTCTCCTCCCTTTGAAACGGAAAAAGCGCGGAGTTTTCAAGGGACGCTCTCCTCAAATAGAACAGAAACGAGCCATACCTATCAGACAATAATTAAAACTTCCGATGGTACCGGATTTATTCTCCGTCTGTTTAAAGAGGAGGAAGGGCCAGTACCTGATTGGCCGCATGGAGCCTCGTGTGTTGGTGTCGGTGATGTTGAACAAATAGAAGGAGCTAGAAATCCCGGTAATTTTGATTATAAGAATTACATGGCTTCCAAAGGGATATATCAACAAATCACACTTGCCTCGCCTAGTGATCTGGAGTGTGAAGGGCGATCTTTTCTCAGTTATTTGTTTGAATTCAGAAAAAATATGATGGATGCTTTAGAGGAGCAGGTAGAACCTTCGTTATATCCTTGGATGAGGGCGCTTCTCTTCGGGGATTCAGGGGAGCTTCCGGAGGATACCTTGTTCTGGTTTCGGAAATTTAACCTCGCTCATGTTCTCGCGATTTCCGGCCTGCATGTCGGATTGACCGTCGGGGGCATGTATCTCGTTCTTTTCCGAAGCGGGGTGGCAACACGACGTCAAGCCTCTCTGTTCCTTATGTTCTTCCTGCCTTTCTATATCGTTTTTGCTGGATCGGCGCCCTCGGTCATCCGAGCAGGATCGATGGCACTCGTTCTTCTTCTTTTTTCCTTTTTAAAAATACGGATTCCGTTATCAGACCTCCTGTCCGTGACGGCGTTCGTTCTTCTTCTCCTTAATCCTTCCTACTTCCACCATATCGGTTTTCAATTTTCCTTTCTGGTTACATTCAGTCTCATTCTGTCGTTGCCCATTCTTAAACAATACTCGAATGCTGTTCTCCAATCAGCCGTTATCAGCCTCATCAGTCAATTATCGATCCTATCCCTTCAAGTACACTACTTCTACGAATTCCAGCCGCTCTCCTTATTTGTGAATACCGTCTTGGTTCCCTACTTCTCTTTTGTATTTATTCCACTTCTTTTTCTCGTCTTTGCCTGCAGTTTTCTGCTGCCGCAAACAGCTGGACCCTTCTCTTCTTTTGTCTTTCAGTTGCATGAAAACGTTATGGACGTGTCCAAAGGAGTGACTTTCTATATGGATATCCCCTGGGTAATCGGTGCTGTTCCTTCTTCTGTGATCCTGCTCTATAGCACATGCTTCATCCTTATGGTTATATGCTGGTCGAAAAAGAAACGGATTACAGCCTTTCTGGCTGCTTGTGGAGCGGTGGGCGTGCTGATGATATACAGTGCGATTCCTTATTTCTCTGACAAGGGTGCTGTAACCATGCTGGATGTCGGCCAGGGGGACTCTTTTATCATAGAGCTTCCCTACAGAAGCGGTGTATTGATGATTGATGCAGCTGGTCCGCCGACTTTTCAAAAAGCAGGGGATGAAACAGCCAAGCAGATTATCCTGCCTTTTCTTAAATCCCGGGGCATCCATCAGCTGGATGCGTTGATTGTTACTCATGAGGATCAGGATCATAGTGGTAGTGTTTTCCCGTTGTTTCGAGAAATGCAGATTGGACAGCTTGTGGTCAGTCCTTTTTATGAAGGGGAGACGATAGCTGATAAGACAGAGGTGATAGAAGCGGGTGACGTGTTGGAAATCGGATCGTATCGTTTTGAAGTGCTTCACCCGAATGAGGATCAGAACGATGCGAATCATAACTCTTTAGTTCTTGCTTCCGAAATGGGTGGTAAGCGGTGGCTTTTTACAGGAGATGTTCCGCTGGAGGTAGAGGACGAAATTCTGTCCGGTCATCCCGATATTCATACGGACGTATTGAAAGTTGGTCATCATGGAAGTCGTACATCTACTTCCGAATCCTTTCTAGAACAACTATCCGTGGAATATGCATGGATTTCCGTCGGACGGAATAATCGCTACGGCCATCCCCATGAGGAAGTGACGCAGAGGCTGGAGGAGAGAGGAACGGTGATCTTCCGTACGGACCTTCATGGAGCGGTAAGCTATATTTTTTCCGGGCAAAGTGGAACATTTAGGACCTATCTTCCGTATAATGCGAGCAGAGAATAAAAAAAGACTGCCGTTACAGCAGCCTTCCTGACACAAATGGTCATTGTCCGAGGATGGAAAATACCACACCTATGAAGAAGATGACGAAGAAGAAAACAAAGGAAAACACAAACCCTAATCCAGAATCAATGACGTCGTTCGTCTTAGATTGTATGTCGTTCTTAAATTCGTTCATTGTTACCCCTCCTCTTATCTACATCCAGTATAGTCCAAGATAAGGAAAAAATCTACATTCCTTGAAAACAGTCAAGAATCATTCCCACAGCTAGCAAGACTTGTCACAGATAATTCTTTTGGAAGCGGTCAAACTAAACGCAAGAGAGGAACAACATCGTCCTCTTCAAAAGCGCCCGGGGCTTTTGGAATGGCGTTTATATAGATGGAACATACGGCGATACGGTTCACTGTTTTGACAGATGTCCGAAACGGGCATAAAATGGTGACACCGGCACCCGACAGGGGTCGCCGTATCTTTTTTTCATGGAAATGGAAACATAAAAGGAAGGTTAGCCACTATTATGGTCAAAGTAAAACAATCACAGGTATATTTATTATATGGAGAAGAATCCTACCTCATTCAGGAATATAAGAATAAAATCATTGGACAGACACTGAAAAAGGAAGATCAGGAATTCAATATTTCGCAATACGATCTGGAAGAGACACCGATTGAGGATGCGGTCACAGATGCAGAAACGTTTCCTTTCCTCGGAGACGGCAAAGTTGTCATTGCCAATCATCCCGGATTTCTAAAGGCAAAACCGGATAAACTGCCTTTTGAACATGATGTGGATACGCTGTTGTCCTATATTGAAAACCCCGCGGATTACTCGGTGTTGATCTTGATTGCTCCTTATGAAAAACTGGATGAACGTAAAAAAATCTTTAAGCAGCTGAAGAAGCACGGCGAGGTTATCTCTTGTCAGCCGGTTAAAGAGTGGGACATGGATAAATGGATTCAAACACTAGCCGGGGAATTACATATTACCGTACCGGAATCGATCCACGAGCTTTTCACACAGGAAATCGGAGCAAATTTGATGGCGCTGCGAATGGAAATGGAGAAGCTCGCATTGAATGTCGGGGAGGGCGGCGTCGTAACCAAAGAATTGGCGGAAGAGCTCTTATCCCACAGTGCCGAAGCATCAGGATTAAAGCTGGTGGATGCGGTAATGGAACGAGACCTTGGAAGGGCGATCCGTATTTATAAGGATTTGGAGAAGTTGAACGAGGAGCCTATTGCATTGACGGCGCTTCTTGCTTCCCAGTTTCGGATCATCAACCAGGCAAAAGTATTGAAGCAGAAAGGATACGCCCAAAACCAAATGAAATCTTACATCAAGGCGCATCCATATGTACTTAAAATGGCTTTGAAGCGGGAGAAGTTCTTCACAAATGAGGAATTAAATCAAATAATGGAGCAGCTTGCGGAAACGGATCATACGCTTAAACAGGGAATGATGGACAAATCTCTGGCCTTTGAGATGCTCCTATATAAGATGATTAACATCAAACAAGGTCATGCTGTATAAAATAGGGGAAATTGTGATTAAGGGGAAAGGCAGCCGTCTCCGGGAAATGGTTGCATCGTATAGCTGTTACAGCTTTTGCTGAAGCGGGAGATCTTTATTTATGTGGTAGGAGTTAAAAAAATCACTGGTTCTCTTAAATATGTAGTTTGAAGAAGCCCTCCCGGAATACCGGGAGGGCTTCTTCATGAGAAAAACGATCCGTTCATAAGAAGGATCGTTTGTGTTGGTCATAAATAACAAATTAATTATAATGCGTTAACTAATTTAGTTAGGCGAGATTTCTTACGGTTTCCTGTGTTTTTATGAAGGGCACCGCGTTGCACTGCTTTGTCAATTTTCTTGACAGCTGTAGGAAGTGCTGTTTTCGCGTTGTCAGTATCTTTCGCTTGTACAAGCGTTTCAACACGCTTGACAGCAGTACGCATGTCAGATTTGAAAGCTGCGTTCAAAGCACGAGCATCGCTGTTAACACGTACACGTTTTTTCGCTGATTTAATGTTAGGCATAGTTTCACCTCCTAGGTAAAAACAAAAAGACTCATTCATATCGAACAAGAGACATTTTACCAGAGCGGGACGTGCTTTTCAATACTTATATGCATCTGTTGGAGGATTTGCATAGGATCCCGTCCATTGGGAGAACATGGATATAAGGAGGTTGAAGCGTAATGGATGAACAAATACCTTATACACTGCGTACCGATTTAGCTTTGGAAGCCCACGAAATGAACGTAGATAATGACCCCTCATCGACGGATGATGATGGTGTTCAGGTCAAAGAAGAAGAAGCGGATGATATTAAAATCACCTACGTCACCATTGATCAAAAAGGAGCGGATCGAATCGGAAAGAAAGCAGGGCACTACGTCACCCTTGAATCGCTGGCGATTCGTAAGCAGGATACGGCTATGCAGGTGCGCCTGGCTAAGACGCTTTCTGCCCAGATCAGACAACTGCTCCTTGAATGCGGCATTAGTGAAATGGACAGAGGTTTAATTGTCGGTCTTGGCAACCATAATGTCACGCCGGATGCTCTCGGACCGCTTGTCACAGAGGAGGTGCTCGTAACGAGTCATCTGTTCGAACTTCATCCCGAAACGGTTTCTGAAGGATACAGACCTGTTTCAGCCGTTACACCGGGAGTCATGGGTGTGACCGGGATCGAAACGAGTGATATGGTACACGGAATCATTGAAGAAATTAAACCGGATTTCGTGCTGGTCATTGATGCTCTCGCATCCAGATCCATTAACCGAATCAATGCTACCATCCAATTATCTGATACGGGTATTCATCCGGGTTCCGGTGTAGGAAACAAACGAAAGGAAATCAGTAAGGAAACGTACGGTATTCCTGTCTTATCTATTGGTGTACCAACCGTTGTGGACGCGGTTACCATCACAAACGATACGATTGATTATGTATTGAAACATTTCGGAAGAGAATGGAAAGAGAAAGACAGACCTTCTAACGCTTTGTCCCCTGCAATGAATCCATTCGAGAGAAAATCGCTGACGGACGAAGACCATCCGAATGAAGAACAGAGCAAAGCACTCCTCGGCATGTTTGGAGAGCTGGAGCATGAAGAGAAAAAGCAGTTGATTAAAGAAGTTCTAACCCCTCTTGGTCACAACTTGATGGTCACTCCGAAAGAGGTGGACAGTTTCATTGTGGACATGGCTCACGTCATTGCCACCGGTATCAACGGCGCCCTCCATGCCGGGATAGAGGATGGAGAAGCAGAATCTTTTTCCAGATAAATTCAATAGAGACAGGTTCTATTAAATCCCTCTCATTCATACCATCTACTAGATAGAGTATGAGGAGAGGATTTTTAATGTCTCAATACCCGAAGAAGTGGAAAGGGAAAGAACCGGGCTATATGAAACAGGTAACAAGGTGGACGATCGTCTCCATCACGGTCTTGATTTTACTCTTTATTGGTATTGGAATTCTGACAGGAGCGAAGACGACTTACCGTTTGTATTCCGATACAATCCAGGAATGGACGACTAAGTTGGAAGGGAGTTCTTTTCTTTATCTATTTGAGATGGAGAACAAATCGTATAAAGAAGCGCATCCGGAAGGGAACAGGATTCCCGGGCTTGGAACCCTTTCTTTTCAATTGTTCACCAGTCTCACTCCTAACGATCCACGCAGCCTGCTCGGAAGAGAGATACCCGGCCTGTCTTCTTATAACAGTCAGATTATCATAGCGGGGGAAGGAACCGATTTTTCCAACCTGCCGATCGAATCCGAGCCGCCGGATGAAGTGAAGGAACGGGGCGAAGAAGGTGTGGTCGAGGAGGATCAAGGAAAGGACCAGCAGCAGGAAGAACAGGAGGAAACCCCGGTAGGCGAGGATAAGGTTTACATCTATCATACGCATAATACAGAGTCTTTCTATCCTCACCTGCCTGATGAATCAACCAGCTACGATGGCAAAGTCAACATTACACTGATCGGAGACAGGCTTGGAGAGAGCCTTGAAAAACAAGGGATTGGCACCATAGTAGATAAAACGGACGTTGCAGCAATAAGAAGTGAAAAAGGGTTGGAGTATTATCAATCTTACGACGCTGTCCGCCCTGTAGTGGAGGAAGCCATCGGTCAAAATAAGGGCCTCACGTATTTCTTCGATCTTCACAGGGACAGTATCGGAGGGGAGCATACGACAACGACGATCGAAGGGAAAAAATATGCAAGGTTCGCTTTCGTGATCGGAGCCGAACACCCTAATTATGAACAGAACTTGAAATTTGCCTCCGCCCTCCACCAACGCCTCGAAAAAGAATACCCGGGAATCAGCCGTGGTGTAATTACGAAGAAGGGATCAGGAGTGGACGGTGTGTATAACCAGGACCTTAACCCGAACGCTATTTTAATTGAGTTTGGAGGAGTGGATAATCACTTGGAGGAATTATACCGGTCTGCAGATATTCTGGCAGAGGTGTTCGGTGAATATTATTTCGAAGATCAGAAAGTGGACACACCATCTTGAACAAGGAGGTCCTAGTGTGAAGGCGATATTAGCTGTGATCTTGATAGCTGCTTCCTTCTTGTTCGGGGCTTTGACAGGGATCGATCGTAACAATCTTAAGGAACCGGAAGAGAAAATCGTAACCAGTGAGCAGGCAGAATCGGCGTCCGCCGTCTCTTCTGCCGGGCTCTCCTGTGAAGTCGACCCCCAAGAGACGGATATTCCTTGGATTGCCAAACTTGCAGGAGCTATAGGGGAGGGTGTAGCGATTTGTTTCCATGCTGTCATTCTTGTTTTTTCAGGAATCATTCAAAGCGGTTAGCTCTTTAAAAGGGAACAGCTTTATGGTTTAGATTGAATAATGCCCTTTGTATTGCTATAATCAAGCTAGATATTTGTGCCGAATTTCAGTAGGAGTGATTTATGTTGACAACACAATCGAAACAAGAAAGGGTACGCAACTTTTCGATCATCGCCCATATTGACCACGGGAAATCGACGCTTGCTGACCGAATTTTAGAAAAAACAAACGCCCTTACCCAAAGGGAAATGAAAGAACAGTTCCTTGATGCGATGGATCTGGAAAGGGAACGCGGAATTACGATTAAGCTGAATGCCGTTCAGCTGAACTATAATGCTAATGACGGGCTTGACTATACCTTTCATTTAATCGATACACCAGGACACGTCGACTTTACATACGAAGTGTCAAGAAGCCTTGCTGCCTGTGAAGGTGCCATTCTTGTAGTAGATGCCGCACAAGGGATTGAAGCGCAGACGCTTGCAAACGTCTACCTTGCATTGGAGAACGATCTGGAAATTATCCCGGTCATCAACAAAATCGACCTTCCAGGTGCGGACCCGGAACGGATAAAACAAGAAATCGAAGACGTTATCGGCATTGATGCGTCGGATGCAATCCTCGCTTCTGCAAAAGAAGGAATCGGGATTGATGAAATTCTGGAACGGATCGTAACGGATATTCCTGCTCCGGAAGGTAATGCGAACGACCCGACGAAGGCGCTTATCTTTGATTCTTTATATGACTCTTATCGTGGAGTCGTTGCGTACACATGTGTGCGGGAAGGATCTATTAAGCTTGGTGATAAGATTAAAATGATGGCTACTGGTAAAGAGTTCGAAGTTAATGAACTCGGTGTTTTCCGCCCTACACCGACGCCATTGAAAGAATTGAATGTCGGGGACGTCGGGTACCTCTCTGCATCCATCAAAAACATCGGCGACAGCCGCGTCGGTGACACGATTACTTTAGCCAACAATCCTGCTGCCAATCCGCTGCCGGGATATAAAAAGATGAACCCGATGGTGTTCTGCGGGATGTACCCGGTGGATGCCAGTAAATACAACGATCTCCGTGACGCACTTGAGCGTCTGGAGTTGAATGATTCTTCCCTCCAGTTCGAGCCGGAGACCTCCCAGGCACTCGGTTTCGGTTTCCGGTGTGGTTTCCTTGGTATGCTCCATATGGAAATCATTCAGGAACGGATTGAAAGAGAATATAAAATCGATTTAATAACGACTGCTCCGAGCGTTATCTATAAAGTCCGCATGACGGATGGCTCCGAAATGGACGTGGACAACCCATCCATGATGCCGGATAACCAGAAATTAGAGGAAGTGCAGGAGCCCTATGTGAAGGCGAGCATCATGGTGCCGAATGATTACGTAGGTCCTGTCATGGAGATCTGTCAGAGAAAACGCGGGAATTTCATGGATATGCAGTATCTCGATGATAATCGTGTCAATGTCGTCTATGAGATTCCGTTGTCAGAAATCGTTTATGACTTCTTCGATTCCTTGAAATCCCAGACGAAAGGTTATGCATCTTTTGACTATGAATTGATCGGTTATCGTTCTTCCAACCTTGTGAAGATGGATATTCTTCTTAACGGGGACACAATCGATGCCTTGTCCTTTATCGTCCACCGCGACTTCGCTTATGAGCGAGGGAAGCTGATTGCCGATAAACTGAAGAAACTTATTCCGAGACAACAGTTTGAAGTCCCTGTTCAGGCTGCTATCGGCAACAAAGTCGTTGCGCGTACGACAATCAAGGCCATGCGCAAAAACGTTTTGTCCAAGTGTTACGGGGGAGACATTTCAAGGAAGCGTAAGCTCCTTGAGAAACAGAAGGAAGGGAAAAAGCGCATGAAGATGGTCGGCTCTGTAGAAGTGCCGCAGGAAGCGTTTATGTCCGTCCTTGATTTGAATGAAGACTAAAAAGGTGCGAAAGAAGCAAACCGCAGGAGATTTTCTCTTGCGGTTTTCCTTATGAAAGGTGGAAACACATCCAATGACTATATCATCCGCTTATATACACATCCCGTTCTGCCAGCAGATCTGCCACTACTGTGATTTTACGAAGTTTTTCTATAATGAGCGTTTAGCTGATGAATATCTTATTGCTCTTGAAAAAGAGATTCACACATACATTCCGAGCGGAAAGGCAAGTGTGCGTACCATTTTCGTCGGAGGCGGGACCCCGACGGCGGTAAACCATCAGCAATTGGAAAAGTTATTGAAAATGATCGACGCCCATTTCGATGTCGCCGGTTGTGAGGAATATACATTTGAGGCGAACCCGGGCGATTTGGATATGGAGAAAGTCCGGCTCTTGAAAGCCTATGGAGTCAACCGCATTTCCCTCGGTGTTCAAGTGTTCGATGATGATATGCTGGAAAAGATCGGCCGTGTCCATAAAGTGAAAGATGTCTATACAAACATCGACAGACTTTTGAGCGGCGGGTTGTCGAATATAAGCATCGACCTCATGTACGCCCTGCCGGGTCAGACGGTCGAGGATTTTAATAAAACCATTGACGAAGCCCTGCAGTTTGGGCTTCCGCATTACTCCTCTTATTCGTTGCAAATTGAACCGAAAACGGTGTTTTATCAAAGGTACAAAAAGGGTAAGCTCTCCAAGGCTCCGGAGGAACGCGAAGCTGAAATGTATGAGCTGCTGCAGCGCAGGCTTGCTGATGCAGGAGCAGTCCAATATGAGATCAGCAACTTCGCAAAGCCGGGGTTTGAAAGCAAGCATAACTTGACATACTGGGATAATGCTTATTATTACGGAATAGGTGCCGGGGCACATGGATACATGCCCGGCAAGCGTACCATCAATATTCGTCCGCTTCCTGCCTATGTTAAGCAGGCGATGGAAAATGGGAAACCTGTCCTTCACGAGGAACCGATAACGAGGAAAGAAATGATGGAAGAAGAGATGTTTCTCGGCCTTAGGAAAACGCAGGGGGTAAAAGTGGAACGTTTCAAAGAAAAGTATGATCAGCCAATAGTCGATGTGTTCGGGCAGGCGATTTCAGCGATGAAGGACCGCCGGTTAATGGAGGAAGAACAAGGATACCTCCGCCTGACTCCAAAAGGTCGCATCCTCGGCAATGAAGTATTCCAGGAATTTTTATTAGATGACTGAAAAAACCGAGCTTAACCGTTGACATGGGAAAGTCCTTTTGATAATTTATTATTAGATTTAGCACTCGCTGTATAGGAGTGCTAACAGAGGTGATCATCGATGTTAACAGATAGACAATTGCTGATACTGCAAGTCATTGTTGATGATTTCATTTCGACTGCGCAGCCGGTCGGCTCGCGGTCCATATCAAAGAAGGACTCTGTGACATTCAGCTCGGCGACTATACGGAATGAAATGGCCGACTTGGAGGAAATGGGCTTTATTGAGAAGACACACTCTTCTTCCGGTAGAGTGCCCTCCGAGAAAGGCTACCGTTTCTACGTCGATCATCTGCTGTCACCACTTCGATTATCCGGTTCAGAGATAACCACTATTCGGGGAGCATTCGCTGAACAAATGATGGAATTCGAACGGGTGGTTCAGAAATCGGCAAGCATACTTTCCGATTTGACGAACTACACTTCCATTGTACTCGGGCCGGAAATATTCGAGACGAAATTGAAGCAGCTGCAAATTGTTCCTTTATCCGAACAATCAGCTATAGCCATCCTCGTCACGGACACCGGCCATGTGGAGCACAGAGCTTTCAACGTTCCATCCGAAATCTCTGGTGCGGATCTGGAGAAGATGATGAATATCCTGAACAGTCGGCTGCAGGGTGTACCGTTAGTGAAGCTTCATGAGAAGCTTTTCACAGAGATTGATGAACTGATCCGTAAACACACTTCCCAGCATGAGGAAGCTTTCACTTATTTGAGGGCTGCCCTTATTGACGATCATCCGTCCAAACTGTATATCGGAGGGAAGACCAATATTCTCATGCAGCCTGAATTCAGGGATCTGGATAAAGTCCGCTCTCTTTATGCCACTATGGAAAAAGAGGCAGAAATGGCAGATCTCCTCCGTTCTGATCCAGAGGGCATCCATGTGAGAATCGGACAGGAAAATCCTTTTGACAGCATGCAAAACTGCAGTTTGATTACAGCAAGTTATCATTTGGGAAATGATCAAGTAGGAACGATTGCACTGCTAGGTCCTACGCGTATGGAGTATAATCGAATGTTTTCCCTTATGAACGTGTTATCCAAGCATATGACCAGGACCTTCCGCGATTGGTATTGAATCGTGTGAGAAAACTTCAGATGGGTGCATGATTCCCATCGCTTCTTTTTGTCTAATGCTTTTTTATGGATAGGAATTCATGTTATAGTCAGTAACGGCTAATGGAAAGTAGGAGGTGGAAGTCATGGAAGAGAACAAACAGGAAATCATTGATGACAAAGAATTAGAAAACGAACAAGATGCAGACCAGGAAGTTGTAGAAGAAAGCAACGACGAGCTGGAACAACTGCGACAGGAGAAAGAAGAAATTAATAATCGTCTGCTTCGTCTGCAGGCAGATTATGATAATTTCCGCCGCCGTACTCAGAAAGAGAAAGAAGCGGATCGGAAATATAGATCCCAAAGCTTGGTGGAAGAGTTGATTCCGGCATTGGATAACTTTGAACGTGCCTTGGCGGTTCAAGTAGACGGAGATTCTGCCAAAAACTTCTCTGAGGGTATGAAGATGGTGTATAACCAGTTCAAGACTGCTTTGGAGAAAGAAGGGGTGGAAGCAATCCCTGCCGAAGGAGAAGAATTCGATCCTCACTTGCACCAGGCTATCATGCAGGTGGAAGATGAAAACTACGAATCCAATGTCGTAGTAGAAGAGTTGCAAAAAGGTTATCGCTTGAAAGACAGGGTTATTCGCCCGTCTATGGTTAAAGTAAATCAATAATATTAGAAGAGTATGTTAAAGGAGGACACAAACCAATGGGTAAGATCATCGGTATTGATTTAGGTACAACAAACTCTTGTGTTGCAGTTATGGAAGGTGGAGAAGCGAAAGTTATTCCCAACCCGGAAGGAAACCGCACGACTCCATCCGCTGTAGCCTTCAAAAATGGGGAACGTCAAGTAGGGGAAGTCGCTAAGCGTCAAGCGATCACAAACCCGAATACAATCCTTTCTGTGAAACGTTACATGGGTACAGACCACAAAGTTGAAGTAGAAGGCAAAGAGTACACACCACAGGAAGTGTCTGCCATCATCCTTCAATATATCAAGAGCTATGCAGAGGACTATCTTGGAGAAACAGTGGATAAAGCTGTTATCACTGTTCCAGCATACTTCAACGATGCAGAGCGTCAGGCAACGAAGGATGCAGGGAAGATCGCAGGACTTCAGGTAGAGCGTATTATTAACGAGCCTACGGCCGCAGCACTTGCTTACGGCATTGACAAAGAGAATGAAGATCAAACAATTCTTGTATACGACCTTGGTGGCGGTACATTCGACGTCTCTATCCTTGATATCGGTGAAGGTACCTTTGAAGTAGTTTCTACTGCCGGAGATAACCGCCTTGGCGGAGATGACTTCGACCAGGTTATCATCGATCACATGGTAGCTGAATTCAAGAAAGAGAACGGCATTGATTTGTCTCAAGATAAAATGGCGAAACAACGCCTGAAAGATGCAGCAGAAAAAGCGAAAAAAGACCTTTCTGGTGTAGCTCAGACGCAGATTTCCCTTCCGTTTATTACGGCTGGCGAAGCTGGTCCACTTCACTTGGAAATGAACTTGACTCGTGCAAAATTCGAAGAGCTTGCATCTGACCTTGTAGAACGCTCTATGAAGCCGACTCGTCAAGCGATGAAAGATGCCGGTATGAGCGCAAGCGAAATCGATAAAGTTATTCTTGTCGGTGGTTCCACACGTATTCCTGCTGTACAGGAAGCCATTAAGAAAGAAATCGGTAAAGAACCGTCTAAAGGTGTTAACCCTGATGAGGTAGTTGCGCTGGGTGCATCCATCCAAGGCGGCGTATTGCAGGGAGATGTTAAAGACGTTGTTCTTCTTGACGTGACACCACTTTCCCTGGGTATTGAAACAATGGGCGGAGTAACAACGAAATTGATCGAAAGAAATACGACGATTCCGACAAGCCACTCCCAGGTGTTCTCTACTGCTGCAGATAATCAGACAGCGGTTGATATTCATGTCCTTCAAGGGGAACGTGAAATGGCTCAGGATAACAAAACACTCGGCCGTTTCCAATTGACGGATATCCCGCCTGCACCACGTGGTGTTCCGCAAATCGAAGTTAGCTTTGATATCGATGCGAACGGTATTGTAAACGTGCGTGCGAAAGATATGGGTACCAATAAAGAGCAATCCATCACGATTAAATCTTCTTCAGGCCTTTCTGATGAAGAAGTAGAAGATATGGTACGTCAAGCGGAAGAAAACGCCGAAGAAGATAAGAAGAAGCGGGAAGCTATCGAACTTCGTAACGAAGCAGACCAGCTAATCTTCACAACAGATAAGACTATCAAAGATCTTGGCGAGCAGGTAAGTGAAGAAGATAAGCAAAAAGCGGAAGCAGCGAAAGAAGAACTTCAAACGGCGCTTCAAGGAGAAGATCTTGAAGTGATCAAAGAGAAGAAAGAAGCTCTTCAAGAGCACGTACAGGCTCTTTCTGTAAAACTTTATGAGCAGGCGCAGCAGCAGGCTCAAGAAGCGCAGGGTGCTTCTGGAGATGATGATGTCGTTGATGCAGATTACGAAGAAGTCAACGAAGACGATAAAAAGTAAGAGAAGGTAGAATTCAAAAGTCAAAGTCAGGTTCTTCTTGACTTTGGCTTTTTTCTTGAAGAGGAAGGACGATGGTTTCGGCAAGAGAACCATTTGCCTGCCTCCTTCTTCAATGTTAATATAAACGTTATGTAATAGCGTCCGGGAGAGTGATCGACAAGTGAGTAAACGTGACTATTATGAGGTTCTAGGAGTTTCCAAAGACGCCTCCAAGGAAGAAATCAAGAAAGCTTATCGTAAACTGGCACGTAAGTATCACCCTGATGTCAGTCAGGAAGAAAATGCATCAGATAAGTTCAAGGAAGCGAAAGAAGCCTACGAAACGCTGAGTGATCAACAGAAACGTGCACAATACGATCAATTCGGCCATGCCGGTCCAAATCAGGGCGGCTTTGGTGGTTTCGGCGGCGGAGGAGAAGACTTCGGCGGCTTCGGTGACATCTTTGACATGTTCTTCGGCGGCGGCGGTCGTCGTCGTGACCCGAACGCTCCGCAAAAAGGTCAGGACCTTCAATACACGATGACCCTGCAATTTGAAGAAGCGATTTTTGGTAAAAGTGCAGATATTCAAATTCCGACGGAAGAAGAATGTGATACCTGCGACGGTTCCGGTGCGAAGCCCGGCACGAGTCCTGAAACCTGCCCGCATTGTCAAGGAAGCGGTCAAATTAACCAGGAGCAGAATACACCATTCGGCCGTGTCGTGAATCGCCGCGTCTGCCATCACTGCCAGGGGACTGGTAACCTTGTCAAAGAAAAATGCCAGACCTGCGGTGGCGATGGTCGTGTGAAGAAACGCAGAACCATCCACATCGACATTCCTGCCGGCATTGACGATGGTCAGCAGATCCGCGTTCAGGGCAAAGGCGAAGACGGTGTCAATGGAGGACCGGCAGGAGACTTGTTCGTCGTTATCCGTGTCCAGCAGCACGAGTTCTTCCGCAGAGACGGCGATCACATTTTCTGTGAAATTCCGCTCACGTATGCACAGGCGGCACTTGGCGATGAAATCGAAGTTCCGACTGTTCACGGCAATGTGAAGCTGAAAGTGCCTGCGGGTACACAAACGGGAAAAACCTTCCGCTTAAAGGAAAAAGGGTCTCCGAATGTTCATGGCCGTGGTCATGGCGACCAGCATGTCAAGATGAAAGTGATCACACCGAAGAACCTGACAGAGCGTCAAAAGGAACTGTTGCGTGAATTCAATGATATTAGTGGAAATGAAGCGACAGAAGAGCAGCATGGGAATTTCTTCGAGCGTATGAAGCGCGCGTTTAAAGGAGAATAACAGATGTACGTGTCTGTACGAAAAGGTCTAAAGGGTCTTCTGACAGGATTTCCCTGTCCTGTCGTACAGGCACTTTTTGTATGAGAAGAATTCAATATAATGAAAAGGGTGGGAACCTATGAAGTGGTCTGAAGTCTGTATCCATACGACCAGTGAAGCAGTTGAACCGGTATCGAATATTCTCCATGAGTCTGGAGCGAGCGGAGTCGTCATCGAAGATCCGGAAGATATGAAACGATATAAGACTAAGCTTGGAGAAATCTATGAGCTTAATCCGGATGACTATCCGAAAGATGGAGTATATGTCAAAGCTTATATGCCGATGACTAGTTTTCTTGGGGAAACCGTGGACGGCATTAAACGTTCGGTTAACAACCTAACCGAATTCGGTATCGATATCGGGAGAAATGAAGTCACGATCCAAGAGGTACATGAAGAAGATTGGGCAACATCGTGGAAGAAATATTATAAACCGGTGAAGATTTCCGAGAAAATTACCATTATCCCTACGTGGGAGGACTACACGCCGGTATCCAGTGACGAAATCATTATTGAAATGGATCCAGGAATGGCATTCGGTACGGGGACTCACCCAACGACGGTTCTCAGCATTCAGGCACTGGAACAGTACCTTGTTCCGGGAGACAACGTGATCGATGTAGGAGCAGGGTCCGGCATTTTAAGCGTAGCATCCATTCTTCTGGGAGCGGAACACGCGTATGCTTACGATTTGGACGACGTTGCTGTGTCCAGCTCAAAAAATAATGCCGCTCTAAATAAGGTCGATGATAAAGTGACGGTTCAGGTCAATGATCTTCTTCAAGGGGTGGACTGGGAAGCGGATCTGATCGTTTCCAACATCCTTGCAGAAATCATTGTTAAGTTTACTGATGACGCGTATAACGTGGTGAAACCGGGTGGCTATTTCATCACATGTGGTATTATTTCAGCCAGGAAAGAAATGGTCAGAGATCGTCTGGTGGAATCTGGTTTTGAGATCGTCGAAACAAACATGATGGAAGACTGGGTCAGCATTATTGCAAGAAAACCGGAGTGATGGACGATGCAGCGATATTTCATTGATCGAGAACAGTGGCGGGATAACCATATCACCATAGTTGGTAATGACGTACATCATATAACGCGTGTGATGAGAATGGGAACCGGTGATGAAATCATAGCCATCCATCCCGATAAGGGACCGGCTCTTTGTGAAATTACGGATATATCGGACGACACCGTTGTATGTAAGTTTGGTGAATGGCGGAAGGAAGACAGGGAACTTCCGGTACAGGTGACGATCGTGTCCGCAATCGGCAAAGGCGACAAGCTTGAGCAAGTTGTTCAGAAAGGAACGGAGCTCGGTGCCCATGCCTTCATCCCGTTTAAAGCGGAGCGTTGTGTCGCGAAATGGGAGAATAAAAAAGTGGATAAAAAAATCAACAGGCTCGAGAAAATCGCTAAGGAAGCGGCGGAGCAGTCAGAGCGGTCTCACGTCCCTGACATTTATCCACCCGTATCATTATCAGAATTAAGAACCAGAAAAAAAGCTTTCGACCGGTGCTTTTTTGCATACGCAGACGAGGCAAGAAGAGGAAGTTCGTATGCACTGCACACACGATTGGCAGAAGCATCTCCGGGAGAGAAGGTTCTCGTGGTCTTTGGTCCCGAGGGCGGCTTTTCTGACCAGGAAGTGCAGACGCTGGATGGGGATGGATTTTTATCTATCCGCTTAGGACCCCGGATCCTTCGTATGGAGACAGCCCCTCTTTACTTCTTGTCCAGTATTTCTTTTCTGTTCGAGGAACAGGAATAAGTGTGCGGTTTTTATATTTGAATCGCTTTCATGCTGTGCTACAATAAGATGTACGAACAACTAAACCGTGAAAGGACGAATCATCCATGGAACAAAACTTAGCTAAAATGATAGACCACACGCAACTGAAGCCGGATACACCAAAAGAAAAAATCACTCAGATTTGTGAAGAAGCGAAAGAGAACCATTTCGCTTCTGTTTGTGTAAACCCACACTGGGTCGAGTATTGCTATAGTCTGTTGAAGGATACAGATGTGAAGGTTTGTACCGTTATTGGTTTCCCGCTTGGAGCCACTTCAAAAGAAACGAAAGCTTTTGAAACGAAGCAGGCAATCGAGAACGGTGCTACAGAAGTGGACATGGTTATTAACATCGGAGAGCTTAAATCAGGGAACAGTGCTCTTGTACAGGAAGATATCGAAGCTGTCGTTAACGCTGCCAAAGATCAAGCTCTTGTAAAAGTTATTATTGAAACATCTCTTCTGACAGACGAAGAAAAAGTAACGGCATGCAAACTTGCCAAAGCAGCAGAGGCTGATTATGTTAAAACATCAACAGGTTTCTCCGGCGGCGGTGCAACGGTTGAAGATATCAGCCTGATGCGCAAAACCGTAGGCCCGGAAATGGGTGTCAAAGCATCCGGCGGTGTCCGCGACTATGATGGAGCAAAAGCGATGATTGAAGCGGGTGCGACCCGGATCGGTGCAAGTGCCGGGATTTCCATCATTAATGGAGGACAGGGTACCTCTGATTACTAATCAAGGATTAGCAGCTGGTTAACGTGGAAGAAAACGGTAATAAAGATCGGTTATTCCGCAAAAAAAGTTGACCATATGTGCTCCTTATAATATAATTGTCAAAGGTATGGGGGGTTCCCATACAAGAGAAACAGTTTTGTTTGCTTCGGAGGGAGGGAAATTAGCATGTCAAAAACAACTCGCGTTCGTAAAAACGAGTCTCTTGAAGATGCTCTTCGTCGCTTTAAGCGTGATGTATCAAAAAGTGGTACATTAGCGGAATATCGTAAGCGTGAATATTACGATAAGCCTAGCGTACGCCGTAAGAAAAAGTCTGAGGCGGCTAGAAAGCGTAAGTAATTGTAGAGGGTGTTGAAGAGATGACTATTACAGACCGTCTAGCCCAGGATATGAAAACGGCCATGAAGGCACGTGACAAGGAACGTTTGTCAACGATCCGCATGGTCAGAGCTTCTATGCAGAATGAAGCGATTAAACTGGGGAAAGACTCATTATCTGAAGAAGAAGAATTGACTGTTTTAACCCGTGAGGTAAAACAGAGAAATGATTCCCTCCATGAATTCAGAGAAGCTGGACGTGAAGATCTTGTAGAAGGACTCGAACGTGAACTTGAGATTTTACAAGTATATATGCCGAAACAGCTGACAGATGAAGAACTCAAGCAAATCGTTGATGAAGCGATTGCGGAAGTAGGAGCTGCTTCCAAGAGTGACATGGGTAAAGTCATGAGCGCCGTCATGCCTAAAGTTAAGGGCAAGGCCGACGGAACCAAGGTCAATAAACTCGTTCTTCAGCAATTATCTTAAACAATATAAAGGCCTCTCTTATTAAGTAAGAGAGGCCTTTTTATATTTTTGAAACCTGAAACCGCATTCGTTCGTATAGGAATGGTACGATGGGAAAACTATCTGGAGGGAGGTGATGGAGGAATGAAGAAATCGGTTCGCGTTTCGCTCTATGCGGCAATCCTTATCTTCGCCTTATACTTAGCAATCAGTCCTGGAGATATCATAACTCAAGCAGATGGTGAAGGAGAGACTGTATATATCGTTCCTGTAAGGGATACGGTGGAAAGGGGAATGGCAGCCTTTCTTGAAAGGGTAACGTCTGATGCCGAGGAAAACGGTGTCGACCACATCATTTTTGAAATTGATACTCCCGGCGGAAGGGTAGATGCGGCCGGTGACATCGGCGAGATCTTTCAGGATCTCGACATTCCCAACACAGCATTTGTCACAAGCAGAGCGTATTCAGCCGGTTCTTATATAGCATTGAATGCAGATACTATATACATGAAACCACAGGCGACGATGGGAGCTTCCGGAGTAATCAATTCTGATGGGACAGCGGCCGACAAAAAAGCACAGTCTGCCTGGATTTCAGCTATGGTGGCAGCCGCTGAAGCGAATGGAAGAGATCCACAGTACGCAAGAGCCATGGCGGATAGTAATGTAGACCTCCCCGACTATGGTGCGCCGGAAGGAGAATTCCTTACGTTGGGTCCGAAAGAAGCAGAGGAAGTCGGTTATGCAGAAGGAATCGTAGAAGATCGTAATGAACTGTTGAATGCGCTTGGTTTATCGGATGCAGAGATAGTTGAAGAGAACCCCACGCTTTCAGAGAACGTGGCCAGATTTTTAACGGATCCTGTCGTCATTCCGATCTTGCTTTCAATCGCAAGTATAGGGCTTGTAGTGGAGCTTTATTCACCTGGTTTCGGTATACCTGGAATTATGGGAGCGTTGGCACTCGTCCTGTTCTTCTACGGACATATTGTCGCAGGACTTGCGGGATATGAGGCGATCATTCTGTTAATTCTTGGTGTAGGCCTGGTGATAGCGGAGTTGTTCCTTCCGGGAGGGATAGCCGGGGTGATTGGGGTTGTAGCTATTGTCGCCGCCCTTATGATGTCCTCCGCGGATATGGGGCACATGGCGATGAGTATCGGAATTGCTCTGATTGTTACCATTATCGTGTCCGTCATTCTTTTCAAGACGATCGGACTCGAAAAGGGATTTTTCCGCCACATTATTTTAAATGACTCCACCTCCAGTGATAAAGGATACGTGTCGTCGGTAAGCAGGCTGGAGCTTATAGGTTTGGAAGGAAGCGCCATCACCCCGCTTCGCCCATCCGGAACCGCTGATTTCGATGGAGAAAGGCTTGATGTAGTCACGGAAGGTGGTTTCATCGGAATAGGAGAAAAAGTGAAAGTTGTGAAGACAGAAGGGTCCAGAATAGTTGTCAGGGCCTTAAAAACAGACGAATAAGAGGAGGAAGTATTTTGACACTTCAGGAATTAATGCCGTTAATTATCATCGGTATCATTATTATCGTATTAGCAGTTCTGTTCACGTTTATACCCGTTATGCTGTGGATCAGTGCCTTGGCTGCGGGAGTGAAGATCAATATCTTTACACTGGTCGGTATGCGTTTGAGAAGGGTTATTCCATCCAGAGTCATTAACCCGTTGATCAAGGCCCACAAAGCGGGGGTAAACGTCGATACAAACCAGTTGGAGAGTCACTACTTGGCGGGAGGTAACGTAGACCGCGTTGTTAATGCCTTGATTGCAGCGCAGCGTGCAAATATCGAACTAAGCTTCGAGCGGTGTGCGGCCATTGATCTTGCCGGCCGTGATGTACTGGAAGCTGTGCAGATGAGTGTTAACCCTAAAGTTATTGAAACGCCGTTTATCGCCGGTGTAGCGATGGACGGGATTGAAGTGAAAGCGAAGGCGCGGATTACTGTGCGTGCCAACATTGACCGCCTCGTCGGTGGTGCAGGGGAAGATACCGTTATTGCCCGTGTAGGTGAAGGTATCGTCTCTACTATCGGTTCCAGCTCCAGTCATGGTCAAGTGCTGGAGAATCCGGATCGTATTTCGCAGAATGTTTTAGGCAAAGGGTTGGACGCGGGGACTGCATTTGAAATTCTATCGATTGATATTGCAGACATTGATATCGGGAAGAACATCGGTGCCATCCTTCAAACCGATCAGGCGGAAGCAGATAAAAACATTGCCCAGGCGAAAGCGGAAGAACGCCGCGCTATGGCAATTGCCCAGGAACAAGAAATGCGCGCCCGTGTTCAAGAAATGCAGGCGAAGGTTGTTGAAGCAGAGGCGGAAGTTCCACAAGCCCTTGCTGCGGCTCTCCGTTCAGGAAAAATGGGTGTGATGGATTATATGAACTATCAGAATATCAATGCCGACACAGATATGAGGAATACACTCGGCAAAGGATCTGACGAAGATTCCGAAGGTGAAGATAAATAATTCAATGATGGACGAAAAGGAGAATGGATATGGGAGATCTTCTTGATCTGATATTCAGTAACTTCCTCGTCGTCGCTGCAATCATCGGTGGAATCATCAGCTTTTTCAGTGGAGCAGGGAAGAAAGAGCAGCAGGCAGACAAACCAGCCCGGCCGATGCCGTCTTCCAGCCCGGCTCCTGAGAAGGTGCCGGAACAGAAGGTGGAAGCAGACAAGACGAGTGGAGAAGATCGTCTGAAGCGTTACTATGAAGAGAAACAGCAGCGCTTAAATGAAGTGCAGCAATCCAGAGAGAGAATGCGCGGGTCGGAGCGACGGTCGTCCGGTCCCGGCCCCCAGGTGGAAGTAACTTCTGCGCAGTCAGCAGGAACAGGGCGCAAAGAAGTTAGTGTTGCAAATCCGAAGAGCTGGAATAAAAAGAAGCTTGCGGAAGGAATTTTGATGGCGGAGGTGCTTGGTCCTCCCCGGGCACACAAGCCTCATTCCTCTCATCCGCGAAAAAGATAACCGAAACGCACGAATTGTAGTGATACAATTCGTGCGTTTTTCGTATAAATAAAGAGAGAGGAGGGCGGGCGCATGTCAAAATGGCAGCAGCATATCCGTACATGGATCGGTCGTTACTTTGATTTACCTTCTGATGTCATGCTGGATTTGCCAAGGATCACGACGATCGGCTCGATTCATTTGTACATAGAGAATCATACAGGCCTCCTGCATTTCTCGGATCATGAGATCAGGATTCAATATAAAAAGGGGCAGGTTCGCATTTTAGGTAAGGACCTTGGCGTGAAAATGATGTTGAAGGAAGAGCTGCTACTGGAAGGAGAACTGCAGTCGGTGGAATTCTTGCCTGACTCGGCCGGGGGGGTGAAAACTTGAGGAACCAGCGTGACTTTTTTCATGGCAGGATGACGGTGGAAGTTCAGGGGGCATTGATGGAGCCGTTTCTGCAGGCGTGTGTTAAACGCGGGTGCCATATATCGGATATGAAGCGCACGGAGGAGGGGAAGGTCCTCCTTACGATCCGGTTGAAAGACTGGCAGATACTTCGTCAATTACGGAAAAAGTATCGATGTAAAATATCTATTAAAGGTGGAAACGGGCTGCCGTTTTTTATTAATCAAATGCTGGGGCGGTTGTATTTAGTCTTCGCCTTCCTTGCTGCAGTCGTCGTCATATTTCTCCTCGCTAACACCCTTTGGTCCATCAAAGTGGACGGGCTGACGCCGGAATTAGAAGCGGATGTGGAGACACATTTGAAGGATTATGGAATCAAGCCGGGTAAGTTGACCATCGGAATGAGTGATCCAATCGAGATTCAGCAGAAGCTGCTTGATGATGTACCTGATCTGCTTTGGATAGGGGTCAAGAAGCAGGGGACGAGTTATCACCTTTATGGTGTGGAGAAAACTCGCTATGATACGAAAATGGACAACCGTCCCTCAAACCTGGTTGCTGCAAAGAAAGGGATGATAGTGGAGACGTTTATTAAGAAAGGCCGTCCACTTGTTTCCGTGTACGACGTCGTTAAAAAAGGACAAGTGCTGGCGACCGGAAAACTTGTAGAAGACAAAGAAACTGTCATTCATTCGGACGGGGAAGTAATTGCAGAGACATGGTATAAAGTGGAGCAGAACCTGCCTATGAAACAGGTGCTGACGCTTACAGACGGTCAAGTGGAGTCGGAGTATCACTTCCGCCTTGGGGAGTGGGAAGTTCCCTTCTGGGGATGGTGGAAAGGGGAGGACGGAAATTTTCGAGAAGAGAACCACAGGGATGGCTGGGACTTGTTCGGTTGGGAAAGTCCGTTTGGAATGAAGACGACGGATCACTATTCTATTGACCCGAAAGCATATGCGTCCTCAAGGGATGAGTTAGAGAAACTGGGTCTTGCATCGGGAAGACGAAGCTTGCAGCAGGAGATCCCTAAAGATGCAGAAATCAAGGAGGAAAAAGTTTTGCACCTGGGTGAGGAGCATGGTAAAGTAAAATTAATCCTATTGTATAAAGTACATGAAAATATTGCAGTCACAAAGTATTTAAGCCAAGGAGATTGAGTATGCCAGAAGACTTGAAGAACATGGACATTCAATTAGATAATACGACAGAAGCATTAGCTCTGTTCGGTACAGAAGACCGCAATTTAAAACAGATTGAAGAGCAGTTGAAAGTGACGATCATCACCCGTGGGGAGAAAGTGCGTGTGTCCGGCCCGGCTGAGCATGTGAAGATAGTAGAGGACATCCTGATGAGTGTACTCGCTATTATCAGAAAGGGACTGACTGTAACAGAACGTGATATTGTCTACGCGGTGGAACTTGCTAAAAAAGGGAAAATAAATCAATTTGAAGCATTATATGAAGATGAGATCACCAAAAACGCCAAAGGTAAGTCGATCCGTGTTAAGACGCTTGGGCAGCGGAATTATATTGCTGCTATTAAGAAGAATGACCTAGTCTTCGGTATCGGCCCTGCGGGAACAGGTAAGACGTATTTGGCTGTCGTCATGGCGGTAAATGCACTGAAGAACGGAGATGTTAAACGGATTGTCCTGACAAGGCCAGCGGTTGAAGCAGGCGAAAGTTTAGGTTTCCTGCCTGGAGACCTGAAGGAAAAGGTAGACCCGTATCTTCGTCCGCTATACGACTCCCTGCACGATGTGTTCGGTGCCGAGCACACGGCGAGGCTCATTGATAGAGGAACGATTGAAATTGCCCCTCTGGCCTACATGCGCGGGCGGACTCTGGATGACGCTTTCGCAATTTTGGATGAAGCACAGAACACGACACCTGAACAAATGAAAATGTTTTTGACTCGACTAGGATTCGGATCCAAGATGATCATAACGGGTGATATCACCCAGGTCGATCTTCCTAAAGGCGTGAAGTCCGGACTAAGAGTGGCGGAAGAACGCTTAGGGAAAGTGAAAGGCTCGGCATTCATCCACCTGGAGCAATCCGATGTAGTCAGACACCCGCTCGTTCAACGGATCATAGATGCGTACGAAAGGGAAGACAAATAAGGCCCTGAGAAAAGGGTCTTATTTTCTGTTCTGCAAGGAAAATTATGTAAGGGAGTGGCGTGATGTTCGATAGGATGCGTGAAAGATTCTTTAAGGGCGAATGGCGTACATCGAAGCCGATCATCGGATTGTTGGCCTTGGTCGTTGCAGCCTTTTTCTTTATACTGGCGATACCGAACATACAGACTCAGACCTATAATTTGGAGAAATACGGAACGGCTCCGGAGACGATCCGGTCCCCGATTACGATCGAAAACGAACAGAAAACGGACCAGCAGATAAGGGAAGTCACGAGAGCGGTAGATGACCGCTACACGGTTTCTGAGGATATAACGGAAGAGCGGATATCCATGATCGAAGAAATTTTTGATGTAGTGGAAGAAACGGGCGCTGAAGGAGACGATGCCGCTGGGAAGGAAGAGCAGCTTAGGAAAGTGCAGGCTCTTCTTTCTGATGAAATTACTTCAGAGCTTCCGACGGAGATTTTTCTGCCGCTGCTACAGGCAGACAAAGAGGAAAGGGAAACGGCGGAACAATTTCTTATCCCCTCCGTACATACTGCTTTAGAAGATGGAATCCGTGCGGAAGGTCTGCCGGATGCCGAGCGGAACATTCATCTCAAAGCAGAATACTCCAGCGTGCCTGCTTCTTTAAAGCAAGTGGTTTCCGACATTGCAGCGTTTGGGCTCGTGGAAAATTCGCTTTACGATCCGAGGAGGACGGAAGAAGCAATTAAGTCAGCAGCCTCCCAGGTCGAACCCGTCATGATCCGTGCAGGGGAGGTGCTGGTCCAAAAAGGGTCAACCATTACCAATGATATTTACGAAGACCTTCGTTTAACGGGTGTGTTGAAAGAGCAGAGAAACCTTTTGCCGTTTTTGGGACTGGCATGTTTTGCGCTTCTTTTGGGGACGATTATGTATATGGAAAGTTTCCGTGCTGTGCATCATTACGGCCTTTCACTAAGTCATCTGGCGATTACGGCGCTCATATCCATCTTTATGGTTTTTTTGATGAAGATGATCAGTCTTTATGATAGTATGGATCAGCCTATCTTTTATTTAGTTCCGGCAGCGACAGGGGCGGTGTTGATCAAAGTCCTTTGTCGGGAGAGACTGGCTCTTGTCATGGCGATCCTCTATGCGCTTATGGGCTGTGTATTGTTCAACGGACAATTGTCCGGTACGCTGAATGCTGCTGCCGGTATGTACCTGCTCTTATCCCAGTTGGCCGGTATCTTCTTTCTTACAAGGAAGAAAGAAAGGTTGTCCATCGTGAAGGCAAGTGCCGGTGTTGCTATCACCAATATATGTACCATCTTGTTCTTCCTATTCATTTCTTTTGAGAAATACACCTGGTCGGAAGTGCTCCTTTATTGCGGGTACGGCTTTGCTGCTGCCATGATTGCGGCGGTTCTTACCCTTGGTCTCCTTCCTTTCTTCGAGACAGGTTTCGGTATACTGTCCGACCAGAAACTGTTAGCCTTGGCAAGTCCCAATCACCCGGTCCTGCGGAAAATATTGATAGAAGCACCCGGGACGTACCATCACAGTGTTATGGTCGCTAACTTAAGTGAAGCGGCATGCGAGTCCATTGGTGCCAACGGACTTTTGGCAAGAGTAGCTGCTTATTATCATGATTTAGGAAAAACGGTAAAACCGCACTTTTTTATCGAGAATCAAATGGGGATGAAGAACCCTCATGATTATATGGAACCGGAAGAGAGTGCCGAAATCATTATCGATCACCCTTATGCAGGAGCGGCCATGCTGGAAAAGGAAAACTTTCCGCCCGAGATTATTGCAATTGCGGAACAGCATCACGGAACGACTCTGCTCAAATATTTCTTCCATAAGGCACAGGAACGTAGAGAGAGCGTGAAGGAGGAAGAGTTCCGTTACCCGGGGCCCAAACCTCAAACAAAAGAAGCTGCGATTATCAATATCTGCGATTCCGTTGAGGCTGCTGTTCGTTCTTTGGACCATCCGACAGCAGATAAAATTCGCTCCATCGTCCGCTCCATTATGGAAAGCCGCTTGCTTGATGGGCAGTTAGACGACAGCCATTTGACGTTTAATGACCTTAAGAAGTTGGAATATGCCATATGTGAGACGCTTCAAGGGATCTACCATTCAAGAATTGAATATCCGGATACGAAACAATTAGTCAGGGAGGCTAAATAATGATTACCATTGATTTTCATGATGAAACGAATTCCGTCGACGAAGCGTTCGTTGACCTGATCCACCGCATCATTAGTTTTGCAGGAGAGAAAGAGGGAATTGAAGCGGAAGCAGAAGTGTCTGTTAGTTTCGTGGATGATAAAGAAATTCAGGAGATTAACCGAAATTACCGACAAAAAGATACACCGACGGATGTAATTTCCTTCGCTATGCAGGAATTGGGAGAAGGAGAAGAAGAAGTGAACGTGCTGGATGAGAATATGCCGATGATTCTCGGAGACATCATTATTTCTGTTGATACAGCGAAGGTGCAGGCGGAAGAATATGGGCATTCCCTTGAAAGAGAGCTCGGTTTCCTTGCTTTGCACGGTTTCCTGCATCTCCTGGGATATGACCATATGAATACTGAGGATGAGAAGAAGATGTTTGGCCGTCAAGAGGAAATCCTCCATGAGTTCGGACTCGAAAGGTCGTAAAAAGAAACGGGGAATTGGATTTCGATATGCTTGGCACGGTCTTGTTCGTGTCATAAACTCTGAGCGAAACTTTCGAATCCATCTCTCCGTCGCTTCCATCGTATGTATCGCGGGTGCTGTGTTCTCGATTTCCGCTTTGGAATGGGCGGTTGTTGTGGGGATCATCGCTCTTGTAATGACACTGGAGATGGTGAACTCCGCGATTGAACGGATCCTGGATCATCTCGCTCCAGAGCGGCATCCTGCGGTGGGGGAAGTTAAAGATATAGCGGCAGGTGCGGTGCTCGTCGCGAGCGCCGGATCGATCGTGATCGGATTGATCATTTTCCTGCCGAAACTCATTCCGTTGCTCTAACTTCATGAAAGTATGGGCAATGTATAGTAGAATATAGAGAGTAACGTTTAAGTAATTATTGGAGGAACAGCTATGACAGACAATTTCAAGTCCGGTTTCATCACGATCGTAGGTCGTCCGAATGTCGGGAAATCGACATTTATGAACCGCGTCATCGGGGAAAAAATCGCAATTATGAGTGATAAGCCGCAAACAACGAGAAACAAAATTCAAGGGGTCTATACAGATAAAGAAGCACAAATGATATTTATTGATACACCCGGTATCCATAAACCGAAGCACCGTCTCGGGGACTATATGGTCAATGTTGCTGAGAATACGCTGAATGAAGTGGATGCCGTCTTGTTTATGATCAATGCGGAGGAAGGATACGGCCGGGGAGACCAATTCATCATTGATCGTCTCCAACGCGTCGACCAACCGGTATTTCTGATCATCAATAAGATTGATAAGGTGCATCCGGATGAATTGCTCCCTTTAATTGAGCAGTACAAAGGCATGTTCGACTTTGAAGAAATCATTCCTATTTCCGCCCTTGAGGGGAACAATGTGAACCACCTTGTCTCCGTCCTGAAGAATCATCTTCCGGAAGGTCCTCAGTTTTATCCGGAAGATCAAATCACCGATCACCCGGAGCGCTTTGTTATCAGTGAATTCATCAGGGAAAAAGTACTGCATCTGACAAGAGAGGAAGTTCCGCACTCCATCGCGGTGGTTATCGAGGGAATTGAAAAGCGGAAAAACTCTAATGCCGTTTATATCCAGGCTGCCATCATTGTAGAGCGGAAATCACAGAAAGGCATCATCATCGGCAAGCAGGGCAGTATGTTGAAGGAAGTCGGAAAGCGTGCCAGGAAGGATATTGAAGCGCTGCTTGGCAGTAAGGTGTTCCTGGAGCTTTGGGTCAAGGTGCAGAAAGACTGGCGCAACAAGCAGATCCAGCTCAGCGATTTCGGCTATCGGGAAGACGAATATTGATACTTGGAAAAAATTAAGCCTTATGGTTTCAAGGAGAAGAACGCATTCTAATATTGTGTATTTGTTTAACAATGATTATGAAAGGCGGTGTTTCTTGTGCGCGACAAACTTTCATGGAATGTTTTCAGTATGACTGGAAGCGTGGAGACGTATTTGTTAATGAAAGAGTTGGAGTCTCAAGATCAACAGTCTGAAGAGAAACATGCTTCTTCTCCTGAATTTTTATCAACAGATGAGTGGAGACACTAACGAAGCAGGTGAGCCATTTGTTAGACAAAGTGGAAGGCTTGGTCATCCGGACGAACGATTACGGGGAGACTCATAAGGTCGTAACCCTGATGACTAGAGAAAAAGGTAAAATTGCTGTGATGGCGCGCGGGGCTAAAAAGCCGAAAAGCCGGATGTCATCGGTGACGCAGCCTTTCATCCATGGGATGTACCTCATTCATTCGGGGTCCGGATTAGGTTCTATGAGTCAGGGCGAAATGCTCTCTTCGCTGCGATCGATCCGCGAAGATATCGTTAAAACAGCGTACGCTTCTTATATTGCTGAATTGACGGACAAACTCATGGAAGAAAAGCAGCCGGATCCTTTTCTTTTTGAACAGCTCCTGCAGACACTGACCTGGATGAACGAAGGCAAGGATCCGAACATCCTTTCGATGATGTACGAACTGAAGATGTTCAAGAAAGCGGGCTTTGCTCCGGTCGTAGATCAGTGCATTCACTGCGGCAGTCAGGAAGGACCGTTCTCTTTCTCCATCGTGGAAGGAGGCGTCTTGTGCTTTCGTTGTAAAGGGCGCGATCCGGAAGCCTATGGACTGCCGGAACCGCTGCCTAAGCTGTTGCGTGTATTTCTACATATGGATGTCAAGCGTTTGGGTACCATCACGATGAAGGAAGAAAATAAGAAACTGCTCAGGCAGTTGATGGATGATTATTACGAACGATACGGCGGTTATTTTTTGAAATCAAAAAAGTTCCTCAGACAGCTTGATCAGTTCTCCTGATGTTATTTGACAGACATCAGTCAGTAGAGTATGATTTGAATACAAAATATCGTTTTGCGTTGAAGGAAAGTAGTAGCTGAACAATGCTGGTTAAAGCGAGCCTGTGGGGGTGAGAGTCAGGCATCATGCGGTTTGGTGAAGGCGTTCCGGAGCAAATTCTTTAAAAGTGGCTTTCTTATGGAGAAAGCAATTAGGGTGGAACCGCGGAGACCCCGTCCCTATGCCTGAAACAGGCATAGGGACGGGGTCTTTTTTATCTACCTATAATTCGAGGAGGGAAACAATGAACATACAAGATATGATCTTAACATTACAAAAACACTGGTCCGACCAGGGGTGTCTGCTCATGCAGGCATACGACACAGAGAAAGGGGCAGGGACGATGTCCCCGATGACACTGCTCCGGAGCCTTGGACCTGAGCCTTGGAACGTGGCATACGTGGAACCATCACGTCGCCCTGCGGATGGTCGATACGGCAAGAACCCGAACCGTCTTTATCAGCACCATCAATTTCAAGTGATCATGAAGCCTTCCCCGGATAATATCCAGGAACTCTACTTGGATTCTCTCCGCGCACTCGGTATCGACCCGGATAAGCACGATATCCGTTTCGTGGAAGATAACTGGGAGAACCCGACGCTTGGAGCTGCCGGGCTGGGCTGGGAAGTATGGCTCGACGGTATGGAAATTACGCAGTTCACTTATTTCCAACAAATCGGTGGATTGGAAGCACGCCCGGTTTCTGCTGAAATTACGTATGGCTTGGAGAGACTTGCCTCTTATATTCAGGATAAGGAGAATGTTTTCGAACTGGAATGGACGAATGGAGTTACGGTCGGAGATATTTTCACACAGCCGGAATATGAACATTCGGTCTATACGTTCGAAGCATCGGATGAACAAATGCTTTTCGATCTCTTTAATACTTACGAGCAGGAGGCAAAGCGCATTATGGAACAAGGCCTTGTTTTCCCTGCCTATGATTACGTATTGAAGTGTTCCCATACGTTCAACCTGCTTGACGCTAAAGGAGTCATCAGTGTGACAGAGCGTACCGGTTACATCTCAAGAGTTCGTAACCTTGCAAGGAAAATTGCCAAGACTTATGTGGAAGAACGCGAGCGCCTCGGATTCCCGATGCTGAAGGAGGAGAAGGATACCAATGAGTAAAACCGTATTGTTTGAACTTGGAGTTGAAGAATTACCGGCACGATTTATCGATGATGCCATCGGTCAATTAAAAGAGAAGACCATCGCTTGGTTGGAAGAGAACCGCATTCCTTACGGGGCTGTGAAAGACTTCGCCACCCCACGTCGTCTCGCTGTACAAATTACGGACGTAGCGGAAAAACAGCCGGATGTCGAGGAAGAAGCAAAAGGACCGGCCAAGAAAATCGCATTGGATGAAGAAGGCAACTGGACGAAAGCTGCCATCGGTTTTTCCAAGGGGCAGGGAAAAGGTGTCGATGACATCTACTTCAAAGAAATCGGCGGAACGGAATATGTCCATGTCAACAAGTATATCGAGGGCCAGGAAACTTTCGAACTGCTGAAACAGTTTCGTGAAGTCTTCCTTAGTCTCTCGTTCCCGAAAAACATGCGCTGGGGAGATCGTGATCTTCGCTATGTCCGCCCGATTCGCTGGATTGCAGCACTTTTCGGAGAAGAAGTCATTCCTTTCACCATTGAGAATGTAGAAGCCGGTAAAACAACATTCGGTCATCGCTTCCTCGGTGGAAAGACGACGATCCCTTCTGCTGACCAGTACGAACAAATAATGAAGGATCAAAACGTTCTTGCTTCAGCCGAGGAGAGGAAACAGGAAATCCATCGTCAGTTAAAAGCTTTGGAAGCATCAAAAGGCTGGAAACTCATCATTGATGAAGACCTGTTGAATGAAGTTACCCATCTTGTGGAATATCCAACAGTGTTCAGTGGAAGCTTCTCCGATGAATTCCTCGCCATTCCGGAAGAAGCATTGATTACTTCTATGAAGGAGCATCAGCGATATTTCCCTGTTCGTTCTAAAGAAGGAACGCTCCTCTCCTATTTCGTAGGAGTAAGGAACGGGAATGAAAAGCATATAGAGAATGTTGCACGAGGGAACGAAAAGGTTCTAAAGGCCCGTTTGAAAGACGCTCAATTCTTCTACGAGGAAGATCAAAAAGGCAGCATCGATCAGAAAATGGAGAAGCTGTCCCGGATGGTCTACCAGGAAGAGCTCGGGACGCTTGCTGATAAAGTGCAGCGGATCGTTGCCATTACAAAGAAATTGAGTGAGTGGCTTGACCTGGATGAAACGACTGGAAAACATGCGGTACGCGCAGCAGAAATCAGCAAATTCGACTTGGTTACACAAATGGTGGATGAGTTCACGGAACTTCAGGGCGTGATGGGGGAGAAGTACGCCCGCATCTTCGGAGAACCGGAAGAAGTTGCTGTCGCAATTAATGAGCACTACATGCCTCGTCAGGCAAATGGAGAGGTGCCGGCAAGCGTCATCGGCTCCATCGTAAGTATAGCTGACAAACTCGATACCATTGTCGGAAGTATCTCTATCGGCATTATTCCAACCGGTTCTCAAGACCCATACAGCTTACGTCGTCAAGCGCTTGGAATCTTACAGACTTTGAATGAGAGAAAGTGGAACGTGCCAGTGGAAAACCTCATTGACCTTGTGCACCAGTTCTACATAGAACTGAGCCTGCCGACCCGCACGAAAGAAGAAGTTCATGAAGATCTTCACGAATTTTTCCGTGTTCGTGCCGCGTATTTGTTAAGAGAAGACCATATCGATCCGGATATCGTCGAAGCGGTGCTTGCAAACGGCATCGGTGTCTTTCCTTCCGCTTCTGCTAAAGGACGTATCCTCGTTGAGAAAAGACAGGATCAGGCATTTAAACCAGTCCACGAAGCACTGGGGCGTGTACTGAATCTTGCTAAAAAGGCTGAGGATGCAGGAACAGTCGATCCAGCCTTGTTTGAAAACGCGGAAGAAGAAAAACTTCATCAAGCACATCAATCCATACACGAAGCGTATGTGGCACTTCTGCAACAGGAGCAGTGGGAGGATGCACTGAATAAGTTGTCCGGACTTGCTGAACCTATTCACGCATTCTTTGAACACACCATGGTCATGGCCGAAGACAAGAACGTACGCCTTAATCGTTTAAGCATGCTGAAAGCCATTGCTGAAGATGTTTATCTGTTTGCAGACTTGAATGCAATCGAGTGGAAGCAGCAGTTCTGAGTCACCCCCTTTTACCCGAAGAAGAATATGAGCTATAATAGTAAATAGTATGTCACATTGAGTGATCAGGGTGGTGATGGATTGGAATTATCTAATCGACAGGAACAAATCATACAAATCGTGAAAGACAATGGACCGATCACCGGGGAGAACATAGCGGAGCGCTTGAATTTGACGCGGGCTACCCTGCGTCCGGACCTGGCCATTTTGACTATGGCCGGTTACTTGGATGCCAGGCCCCGTGTCGGATACTTCTTCACCGGCAAGACGGGGTCCGAGCTCTTCACTGAAAAGTTGAAGAAATTCAAAGTAGAGGAATACCAATCGATACCGATTGTCGTCGACGAAAACGTGTCTGCATATGATGCGATCTGCACAATGTTCCTGGAAGATGTAGGGACCCTTTTCGTAATCAATGAGCACACGCACCTCGTCGGTGTTCTTTCGAGGAAAGATTTGCTGCGTGCAAGCATCGGCAATCAAGATTTGACCTCTGTACCCGTCCACATCATCATGACACGTATGCCGAATATAACCGTATGTCAACCCGAAGACCTTCTTTTGGATGCCGCACAAAAATTGATTGAGAAGCAGATCGACGGACTTCCTGTCGTTACACCCGAGGAAAGTGGGCAGGTCGTAGTCGGAAGGTTGACGAAAACAAATATTACGAAGGCTCTCGTTGAGCTTGCCCGGGATCAACATTTATGAGTCGAGGAAGGTAGGGATGGGAATCGTGGATAAACCATTGATATATGTACTCTCGGATTCCGTCGGTGAAACAGCGGAATTGGTCGTGAAAGCCTGTCTCAGCCAATTCGATGATGGACCGTTCGATTTGCAGCGCATTCCGTATGTAGAAGATAAGGGGACCATTAACGAGGCGGTCCAGCAGGCAAAGGAGCAGGGCGCTATGATCGGTTTCACTCTTGTTGTTCCGGAATTCAGGGATCATCTTATGAAAGAAGCCGACAAGCTGGGTGTTAAGTGTGTAGACATCATGGGACCTATGATGGAGTTAATGGAAGACCATCTGCATATCAAACCACGGCTTGAACCGGGTCTTGTTCACAAACTGGATGCAGATTACTTCAAGCGGGTGGAAGCGATAGAGTTCGCCGTCCGTTACGATGACGGCAGGGATCCAAGAGGGATTACCAAAGCGGACATCGTTTTGATCGGCGTATCAAGGACATCTAAAACTCCGCTATCGCAATACCTGGCTCATAAGCGTTTAAAGGTAGCGAACGTTCCAATTGTTCCGGAAGTCCAGCCTCCTTCTGAGTTGTTCCGGGTTGATCCGGAGAAATGCATCGGCTTGAAGATCAGTGCGGAGAAGCTGAACGATATCCGTAAAGAACGTCTGAAGTCGCTTGGTCTTGGGGCGCAGGCGAGCTATGCGAATATGGACAGAATTAATCAGGAACTTAATCATTTCAACAAGATCGTAGAGCGGATCGGCTGCCCGGTCATCGATGTTTCCAACAAAGCAGTGGAAGAGACAGCTAACGTTATTTTGAACAAACTCCGCAAAGATGCTCAGCAATAGTAAAGATGAAGGAAGTCGCGCTTTGATTAAGCGCGACTTTTGTTGGGAAGAATGAATTTAGGTAAAATTGGACATGGCATAAACAGGAGGAATGTATTATAATATCTATTTGTGGTAAAAATCCTTAAGGGAGAAGCGCTTTTCCCTTATCTTCCAACAGGGAACGCTGCTTAACACCCCTGTGAACTTTTCAGAATAATAAAACATTCGTAATTTAGGAGGATTCTACCGCTTATTGTAGAAATACTGATACTATGCCAAAACATAATGTAACCGTATGGGTGGATGCAGACAGCTGCCCGGTCCAGGATGAAATAGTCGAAGTATGCAGCCAGTATGAACTAACTCCTCAATTCATCGCGACCGTCAATCATTACAGCATGAACAAATCGATGATGGAATGGACGTTTGTAGATCACGGATCGCAGTCTGTCGATTTATACATTCTCAATCATGTAAAAAAGTACGATGTCGTCATTACACAGGACTTGTCTCTGGCCGTCCTGCTTACGCCCAAAAGGGTTTATGTCATGACGCCTAGAGGTAAACTGATTAGAGAAGGCGATGCCGATCATATTATGAATCAGAAGTTTCTCCGTCAGCAGACGATGAAACAGAGGAAACGATGGAAAGGCCCTTCTTCCTTTACAATGGAAGACCGGGACAAGTTTCGCGAAGTTTTTTCAGCGCTGTTGAGAGAGCAAGAAGGATTTTGAAGGAAGAGCAAGAATAATGGAGTTGTATGGTGATAATATGGCTGGACATATCCCAGAAGAAACTGTCGATCAGATTAGAAAGTCGATAGATATCGTCGATGTTATCGGTAATTATATCGACTTAAAGAAGCAAGGAAGAAACTACTTTGGTCTTTGTCCTTTTCATGGAGAAAGCACTCCTTCTTTTTCCGTTTCTCAGGATAAGCAGATATTTCACTGCTTTGGTTGTGGAAAGGGAGGGAATGTTTATACCTTTCTGATGGAAATGGAGGGCTTCAGCTTTATACAGGCGCTTAAGCAGCTCGCCGAGCAGGCCGGCATTGATCTGCCTGATCAGGTGACAAATGAGCGGCCATCCGAAAAGAGTACAGAAGCCCAAGCAATGTTGGAAGCACATAAGTGGCTTACCAAATTATATCATCATTTGTTAAAGAATTCCAAAGAAGGCCGGGAAGCCTATCAGTATCTGATTGATCGGGGGTTTACCGATGAGACGATACAAAAGTACCAAATGGGCTACTCCCCGGAATCGAAGGACTTTGTGGTCACGTTTCTTGAGAAGAAAGGTTTTCATCCGCAGACAATGGTGAAGGCGGGTTTGCTGAGTGTTAACGATCAGGGAGATTACGCCGACCGTTTTCGAGGGAGAGTCATATTCCCCCTGCGCAATCACCTTGGAAAGACAGTCGCATTTGCCGGCCGTTCTCTTGGGAAGCAGGAGCCGAAATATTTAAACAGCCCGGAGACCGAACTGTTTCACAAAGGAAGACTCTTATACAATTTCGACCAGGCGAGGGCGTCGATTCGAAAAGAAAAATCGGTTATCCTTTTTGAAGGGTTCGGGGACGTTATTTCCGCAGATCAAGCCGGGGTTCATAATGGTGTAGCGACCATGGGAACTGCCATTTCAAGTGCTCAGGCAAACCTTCTCAAAAAATATGTGGATCAGATTATTGTCTGTTATGACGGGGACAAGCCGGGTATAGAGGCAGCCGTAAAGGCGGCTAAACTTGTGAAAAGCGTAGGCTGTCAAACGTATGTGGCCCGAGTGCCCGATGGACTTGATCCGGATGACTTTATTCAAAAACACGGCGGTGAACGTTTCCGGAAAGAAGTGCTGGACACGAGCGAAACGTATATTTCGTTCATGATGAGCTATCTCAGGCGCGATTATAACCTCCAATTAGAAGGAGATCAAATTGCTTATATCGAAAAGGTATTACAAGAGATTTCCACGTTGGACCGTGCGATTGAAAGAGAGCACTACCTTAATGATATCGCGTCGGAGTTTGGATTATCGATCGACACGCTGAAAGAGGAAGTACAGTCGATCAGGGGCAGGGAAGCTCCCAAGGATAAGGAAAGCAATAACCGATATACTAACACTACAACGAGACAGTCATCGGTGCAGAAGAAGCTGCTTCCTGCTTTTCATAATGCGGAGAGAAAGCTGATTGCGTATATGTTGAACGATCCTTATATTGCTGATAAAGTTCAGGAGGAAATAGGGGGAGCTTTCAATATTGAAGATCATCAGGTCATTGTGACCCATCTTTACGCATATTATGAAGACGGCAATGAATCAGATGTCAGCCAGTTTGTGGAACGAATTGAGGATCCTTCTATTAAGAATCTGGCCGTTGAGCTGGCGATGGCACCGAACGGAGAAGAAATCTCCGATCAGGAAATCCAGGATTATATCGTAAGGATACGATCAGAACAGACGGATCGGACGGACATTAAAGGATTAGAAGCCGAACTGAAAAAAGCAGAACAGCAAAATGATCCAATTAAAGCAGCCCAGATTGCAATGGATCTCATTAAAAGAAAACAAGCCTTAAAACACAACTAGGTTTTAGTTTGTATAGATTGTTGGAAGGAGGGGGACACATGGCAAATAAGAAACAACAGCCATCACGTTCTAAAGAAACGGAAAATCAGACAGAATTGACCCTTGAGCAGGCAAAAGAGCAGGTAGTGGAAATAGGTAAGAAAAGAGGGGTGCTTGCATACGAGGAAATCGCTGAAAAGCTCTCCAATTTTGAATTGGATTCGGATCAGATGGATGAATTCTACGAGCACTTAAGTGAGCAGGGAATCGAGGTAATCGGTGACTCTGAATCGGATCCAAGTATGAAACAGCTCGACAAAGAAGAGGAATTCGACCTCAACGATTTAAGTGTACCTCCCGGTGTGAAAATCAATGACCCAGTCCGTATGTACTTGAAAGAAATCGGGCGCGTCAACCTTCTTTCTGCTAAAGATGAAATCAGTCTGGCACAGCGGATTGAAAGTGGAGATGAAGAAGCGAAGCGGGACTTGGCGGAAGCAAACCTTCGTTTGGTCGTCAGTATCGCCAAGCGTTATGTAGGTCGCGGCATGCTGTTCCTTGATCTCATTCAAGAAGGGAACATGGGCCTGATCAAAGCGGTTGAGAAATTTGATTACCGAAAAGGGTACAAGTTCAGCACGTACGCAACGTGGTGGATCAGACAGGCGATTACCCGCGCCATTGCTGACCAGGCTCGTACGATTCGTATTCCTGTTCACATGGTGGAAACGATCAACAAATTGATTCGCGTCCAGCGTCAGCTTCTGCAGGATCTTGGCCGAGAGCCTACACCGGAAGAAATCGCACAGGACATGGATCTTACCCCGGATAAAGTAAGAGAGATTCTGAAGATTGCTCAGGAGCCTGTATCTTTGGAAACGCCTATCGGGGAAGAGGATGATTCTCATCTGGGAGACTTCATTGAGGATCAGGAAGCGACATCTCCTTCTGACCATGCAGCCTATGAACTATTAAAAGAGCAGCTCGAAGACGTGCTTGACACATTGACGGACCGTGAGGAAAACGTCCTCCGCCTTCGTTTCGGTCTGGATGATGGCCGCACACGCACGCTTGAAGAAGTAGGGAAAGTGTTCGGTGTCACCCGCGAAAGGATCCGTCAAATCGAAGCTAAAGCTCTGCGTAAGCTGAGACATCCGAGCCGAAGCAAACGTTTGAAAGACTTCATGGAATAAGCCCACAGACTCAGGACCCTTTTCTTGCAGAAAACGGGTTCTGGGTTTTTATTTTGGCTTCAGGAGGATGCTATGAGAGATGAGCGTACGAAGGTCATAATCAATGAGATCCATTACTGGAAGCAAAATCGTCTACTGCCTGCTACGTACTGTGATTTCCTGTTGGCTCTCTATACTCAGGGAGACGGTCAGGAGGAAAAAAGAGGTTCCCGGCTGAAGTGGAGCAGTCTCCTGTTCTACAGCTTTTTAGCTGTTACCCTGATTTTGTTACCCCTTTCATTTCTTGTCATTTATTTTACTCAAATGGGAATCATAATGCAAACAGGGCTTTTGTCGAGTTTTGTAATCACTGCATGGATTCATTCGGGTTGGTTAAAATATAGAAAATCGATTTGGTTTCCGCTTCCTCTGATTGTCGGTCTGCTTATCTTCTTCGTTCTTTCGATAACAGCGGTGGGGTATTATTTCCCTGGTTCATCCAGTTTGGCGTGGACGGCCGCTTTTCATTGCTTTCTTTGGGTAGCCATCGGACACCGTCTCAGCGTGAAAACCCTTACGATTTCTGGTTTGGCGGGATTTTTACTACTCGCAGTACTTGTGAATTTGTAAAATTTCACAGGTTTACTCTTTTATATGAAACAGTTTTCAAGTAGAATAAAGATAGTCGGACAGACGTGAAAAATTTAATAAGTGGGAATACATAAGGAGGTTGCAACCGATGAGAAGAAACCCTGTGATTCCATTCGCAGTGATTGCTGTTCTGGGGATCATCGCTATGATCATTGTATCCACAGCAGGTAACAATCAACGCGAAGCCATTCAGAACGAAGAAGAAGGCGGCGGAGAGCAGCAAGAAGAAACGGTAGATGCTAACCCTGAAGAGATGTTCCAAAGCAAATGTTCCAGCTGTCACGGAGGCGACTTAAGCGGTGGCGCAGGTCCTAACCTGCAGGAAGTAGGCAGCCGCTATTCCGCTGAAGAAATTGAGGATATCATTGTAAACGGAAAAGGTTCCGCGATGCCTCCTGGGCTTTACACCGGAGAGCAAGCTACACAGCTGGCCGAATGGCTGGCAGAGAAAAAATAAGTAACAGGTAAGAAAAGCTTTCTGGGCTGTTTCAGAAAGCTTTTCTTTTTATGAGAGAGGGAATGAAGAAAACTATGAATGTTAACCAATTATCTGACCGTCTGGCTGTTGTAGCCGACTATTTGCCGAAAGGGGCCCGCTTTGCGGATATCGGTTCCGACCATGCCTATCTGCCTTGCTATGTCTGCCTTAAAGATGAAGCGGCGAGTGCTGTTGCCGGGGAAGTAAATCAAGGACCGTTTCAAAGTGCAGTAGACGAAGTGCAGACACATAACCTGGAGGCACGGATTGATGTTCGGCTTGGAAATGGGCTCGAAGTGATCCAGCCAGAAGACGGCATCCAACAAATCACGATAGCGGGAATGGGCGGTCCCTTGATCCGGGATATCCTCGATCAGGGCAAAGATAAACTTGATTCAGTCGAAAGGATCATTACACAGCCGAACATCGATGCTAAGGCACTTCGCCTTTGGTACATCGCTAACGGGTACGAGCTCATCGAAGAACAGATACTCGAAGAGAACGGTCACATCTATGAAGTGCTCGTTGCAGAAAAAGGAGAACCGGAAAGACCTTATACATCGAACAAAGAGAAGGAATTGTGGCTCGGACCGTTTCTTCTGTCTGAAAGAAATGATGCGTTTATACAGAAATGTAAAGAGGAAAAGCAAAAGAAGGAATACGTGCTCAGCCAGGTGAAGCAGGCGGCGCGATTCGATGAAGAGAAAATAGCCCGATTGCAGCAAGAAATCGATTGGCTGAAGGAGGAATTGGGGTCATGAATGCAACCATGACAGCACAACAGATTATTAAACGGTTGGAAGAGTGGTCACCTAAAACGTTGGCCTACGATTGGGATAATGTCGGTCTTCAGGTGGGATCATTAAATAAACCGGTCCGTAACGTTATGGTGACGCTGGATGTGTTAGAGAACGTCGTGGATGAAGCCGTTGAAAAGAACGTCGATTTAATTATTGCCCATCATCCGCTACTATTCGTCAAGCTTCATCAAATTAACTTTGATACGCCGAAGGGGCGGGTCGTTCGCAAACTGATCCAACATGATATCACCGTCTATGCCGCCCATACCAATCTGGATATTGCAAGTGGCGGTGTAAACGATGTGATGGCAGATGCCCTCGGGTTGAAGGACACGAGACCATTGATGGAAACAGGGAAAGAAGAGCTTGTAAAGCTTGTTGTTTTCGTCCCGGAGACACATGCGTCTAACGTCCAGGCAGCCCTGGGGTCCGCCGGCGCGGGCCATATCGGCAATTACAGCCACTGCTCTTACCAAAGTAAAGGGCATGGAGCTTTTCTCCCTCTGGAAGGTACGGACCCTTATCTCGGGGAAAGCGGAAAACTGGAAACCGTCGATGAGGTGCGGTTGGAGACGATTGTGGAAAAGCGTAAGCTCAAAGATGTGCTCCGGTCTATGGAAGAGGCGCATCCTTATGAGGAAGTCGCCTATGACATCTATCCACTATTGAATGAAGGTGCCTCTTATGGGCTTGGCCGGATTGGGGAGCTGGATGCTCCTGAAGCACTGGAACTGTTCGCTGAAAAAGTGAAGGTTGCCTATGAGATTCCGGCTTTACGTGTTACAGGCAGAATGGACAAGCAAGTGAAAAAGGTTGCTGTTCTCGGAGGAAGTGGAGAGAAATACATTCATGCAGCGAAGCGCATGGGCGCAGATGTCTATATAACAGGCGATATGACGTTACACGCAGCGCAGGACGCTTTGGAAATAGGGCTTGCTGTCATTGATCCCGGTCACCATGTCGAAAAGCTCATCTGTCCGGTCATTAAAGATTTCCTTGAGCAGGAGTGTAATAAGGATGAAGGGATGAACATTATGGTATCCGAGGCGGTAACAGAACCGTTCACTTTCCAGTAAAAAGAAGGGTGAACAATCTATCCTTAGCTGTCCGGCACCATAAAAGTAGTCCTCAGGATTCAAGGGACCGGCGTTGGTTTATGTTTCTCCAACATACAAAAAAAGCAGGGGGCACGATGTGCTCCCTGCTTTCCTTTATTTACGTTCGCGGTTCTTAACCTTGACGCGGGGCAGGATCTTTTTCTGCTCCACTTTGGATTCGCGGATCCATGTTTCTTCATTATTTCTATCGTATTGTTCAATGAATTTAATGACTTCTTTCGTAATCGGTGTCGGTGTGGAGGCACCGGCAGTAACGGCTACCTTCTCTACTCCTTCCAGCCATTCCAACTGGATTTCCGTTACATCGGCGATCCGGTAAGCGGTTGTCCCGGCCTTCTCCATGGAAACCTGCGCGAGACGGTTGGAGTTATTACTCTTAGGGTCACCGACGACAAGTGTGAGATCTGCAGCTCCTGCCTGTTCGGAAACAGCCTCCTGCCTTACTTGCGTAGCCATGCAGATCTCCTGTTGTTTCTCGAGCTGTGGATACTTTTCTTTTGCTTTTTCCATGACATCATACACATCCCATTGACTCATCGTCGTCTGGTTGGTAATCATCAGCTTGTCATGTGTCAGCGTGAGGTTTTCGACATCTTCTTCTGTCTGTACGAGATGCACTTTTCCGGGGGCAACGCCCATGGCTCCTTCAGGCTCCGGGTGTCCCTTCTTCCCGACATAAATGATTTCATAACCTTCAGCGACCTTCTTACGGATCAGATTATGTGTGTTCGTTACGTCCGGACAGGTTGCATCCAGCGTGACCAGCCCTTTCGCTTTCGCGCGCTCTTTCACTTCCGGGGATACTCCGTGAGCCGTGAAGATAACAGTGCCTTCATTGATTCCTTCCAAGAGATCCATCCGGTTCTTCCCGTCGACGGTGATAATTCCTTCTTCTTTGAAGGCATCCGTGACGTGGGAATTGTGGACGATCATCCCTAATATATGAATAGGGCGAGGCAGATTAGGGTCTTTGGCAGCATTCTGTGCAATGACCATGGCATCTACTACGCCATAACAATAACCGCGAGGGGCGATTTTAATGACTTCCATTTGTTAGCGTCCTCCTCTTTATACAATCCAGTGACTATTAAAGTACCATTTTCATTATAAAGGGTAAAGTGAAAGATGACAAAGAAAGTTGTCGCAATAGAACGTTATCGTGCATTTTGGCTCCCACTCCCTTATAATAGGGAAGGAACATTTTACATTAAAGGAGAACGGTTATGAGTAAGCATACATTTGATCAATACGCCATCACTTCGACAGTTAGTCGGATCGTCGAAGGATTGGGCTTTAAGACACCGACACCAATTCAGCAGCAGGTCCTGCCTCCTGCATTAAGAGGGGAGAGCCTGATCGGTCAATCACACACAGGCTCTGGAAAAACCCATGCATACCTGCTGCCTTTGTTGAACAAAATGGATGAATCGCTCGATGAAGTGCAGTTCGTTATTACAGCACCCACAAGGGAGCTAGCTATCCAAATTCACGAGGAAGTGAAAAAGGCAATAAGATTTGCTGGTAAAGAAGAAGCATGGTTGTCCAAGCTTTTGATCGGCGGAACGGACAAGCAGAAGATGGTCGATAAGCTTGCTTCCCGCAAGCCGCATATCGTTGTTGGAACACCGGGTCGTATTTTGGATATGGTGAAGGAAGAGGCGGTCGACCTCTATCATGCGAAAGGTTTTGTCTTAGATGAAGCGGACTTAATGCTTGATCTCGGTTTCATTGAAGAAGTCGACCAAATCCTTGTACGGATGGATGAAAACGTCCAAATGCTTGTATTCTCAGCAACGATCCCGGAGCGTTTACAGCCGTTCCTCAAAAAATATTTGACGAATCCTGTCCACATTCAAATCGAAGATGATAAACCGTCACCGGAAACAATGGAGCACCGTTTAGTACCGCTCCGTCATAAAGAACCGGCAGACGTAATCATAGAAATATCCAAATCGATTCAGCCGTACCTAGCGATTATCTTCACCAACGGAAAGAAACATGCAGACCAGCTTGCAGATGATCTGATTAGCCGTGGTCTTGAGGTAGGAGTCCTGCACGGTGGACTATCGCCAAGGGAACGAAAGCGGATGCTGAAGGAACTGCAAAGTCTTCGCTACCAGTATATTGTGGCAACGGACCTTGCTTCCCGTGGTATTGATATCCAGGGTGTGAGTCACGTCATCAATGCCCAAATGCCGAAAGAAGAAGAGTTCTATGTGCACCGCGTCGGAAGAACGGCCCGTGCCGGTCTTCAGGGAACGGCAATCAACCTGTATAAAGAATCTGATTTGCCGCTGATTCAAAAGCTCGAGAAGAAAGGCCTTACGTTCGAGTTTTATGAGGTGAAGAATGGCGAATGGAAAGAGATCAACGCCTACAATGAGCGTCAGAACAGAGAACGACGAACATCTGATATCGAGCGAAAAGCGAAACAGATGGTCCGGAAGCCGAAAAAAGTTAAACCAGGATATAAGAAGAAAATTAAAAAAGAAGCAAGTAAGAATCTGCGTAAATTGAAACGGGAAAGTTATAAGAGGAAATAAGAAAGGGAAGGGATTCCATGCTTAAAATCGGTTCACACGTATCGATGAAAGGGAAGAAGATGCTGTTAGGTGCCAGTGAAGAAGCGGCTTCCTATGGCTCCGGTACGTTTATGATCTACACAGGTGCGCCCCAGAATACGAGGCGTCGTCCGATCGAAGAATTGAATATCGAGGCGGGCCTGCAACATATGAAAGAACACGGTATTAATGATATCGTTGTTCACGCCCCGTATATCATTAACTTAGGAAATACAACGAAACCGGAAACGTTTGAACTCGGGGTTGATTTCCTTCGAAATGAAATCGAGCGTACAGAGGCTCTGGGTGCAAGACAGATTGTCCTGCATCCAGGATCTCATGTTGGACAAGGAGTAGATAAAGGGCTGCCAAAGATCATTGAAGGTTTGAATGAAGTGCTTCACAAAGATCAGCACGTCCAGATCGCTCTGGAGACGATGGCAGGTAAAGGATCCGAGATCGGCAGAAGTTTTGATGAACTGGCAAAAATTATGGATGGCGTAACGTTGAATGAAAAGCTGTCCGTATGTATGGATACGTGCCACATCCACGATGCCGGTTATGATGTCGTGAACGACTTTGACGGAGTGCTGGAAGACTTCGACCGGATCGTAGGGCTTGACCGCCTCAAGGTTGTACACGTGAATGACAGCAAGAACGTATGCGGCGCTCAGAAAGACCGTCATGAAAACATCGGGTTCGGACATATCGGCTTTGATGCTCTTCATAAAGTCGTCCATCATTCGGAGTTAAAGGATCTTCCAAAAATTCTCGAAACGCCTTATGTCGGAGAAGACAAAAAGAATAAAAAACCTCCGTATCGCTTTGAAATCGATATGATCAAAGAGGGTACGTTTGATGAAGGCTTAAAAGAGAAAATAATGGAACAATAAGGAAAAAAGGCAGGGGATCTTTCCCCTGCCTTTTTTTATTAGAGCCAATGCTCGACTCCGTATTCTTTAGCAACCTTTTTAAGTAAACGATGAACGGAAAGCGCTGTTTCTTTTGAAGTGATTTTAGCCAGTTTACCAAGCATACGTTTCCGGTCCTCAGGATCGAAGGGGTTCTCCTTCGATTTCCTCAGTTCTTTGACGATTTTTTCCGCTTCCTGCCGAGTGATTGGAATACCGTACTTCCGACTGTAGGATAATAAGTCATCAACGGTCATCTCTTTCAACTTCTGTGCAATGAACTGTTGGGCCACATGCTTCATCATTGGCAGATACTCCCCTTCTTCCCGCTATTTATAACACAGTATGAAAAGTGGGAAGGATTTGTGTTTTTTGAATGGCCCCAACTAAGAAGAAGTGAGTGGTGTGACGCCTCGCTGGCAACACGAATTTACCATGAACTCCCTCACTTAAAATCACCGTCAGGCACACATACTAAACGTGATTCTCCAAACAGAAAGTGAGGGTGTTCGTATGTATGATCCAAAGAAGCCTGTTGAGAATCAGGAAACAGAAAAAGCTCCGAGACACGGAGATGAATTAGAACAAGTGCACAATGGAGATGAGCCGACTACCGATGAAGTGTTGAATGAAGCTTTTGCAGAGATGCAGGAGCAGGATTTCAGACAGGAAGCCGGTTACCGTGAGCGTGCAGAAGATGTGGACGATCATGGACGTGGACCGGACCAGCCGGTTTACGGGGACAGTTACGAAGAAGAGTTCGCTCAAGAAGCGGCAATCGGCCGTATAGACGAACCGATGAACCATAGAGAACAAGAAACCACTATGGAAGAAAAGGAAGACGTCAAAGTCGGTATGGGCTGGATCGGCCTCACGGCTGCCATTCTCTCCTTCTTCTTTGCACCAATCATACTTGGTGTAACAGGCATCATTTTCGGTGCCATAGGGAAACGACGTGGTGCAGATACGCTTGGAAATATGGCGATTATCATCAGTATCGTATCTATTGCCTTTTCGTTGTTCTTCGCTCCATTTTTTAACTTGATCTGAATGTGAAAAGGGTGGACCTTTATGGTCCACCCTTTTTGTCAGGATTGTTTCTGTTCTTCTTTCTTCAAGCGTTCTTTCTCATAATGTTCTTCAGCGAGTTTGTCGACTTCTTTCTTCAATTCTTCCACCATGATATCTTCCGGTACCTTACGGATGATTTCCCCGTGACGGAACAATAGTCCTTCGCCTCTTGCTCCAGCGATTCCAATATCCGCTTCTCTCGCTTCTCCCGGTCCGTTTACGGCACATCCGAGAACGGCCACTTTGATAGGGGCTTTGATCGTCTGGATGTATTCTTCGACTTCATTGGCAATGGAAATCAAGTCGATTTCAATACGTCCACACGTCGGGCAAGAGATTAGTGTCGCTGCATTGGCAGCAAGACCGAAGGATTTCAGCAGTTCCTTCGCCACTTTTACTTCTTCGACAGGGTCGGCACTCAAACTGATGCGGACTGTGCTGCCGATTCCTTTACTAAGGATCGCACCAAGGCCGGCGGCACTTTTTACAGTTCCGGCAAAAAGCGTTCCTGATTCAGTAATTCCCAAGTGGATCGGATAAGTGAAGGCTGCTGCCGCTTTCTCATAAGCTTCAATAGCCAGTTTTACATCCGAAGCTTTAAGGGAAACAATAATATCATGAAAATCAAGATCTTCCAGGATTTTGATATGATGCAATGCGCTTTCCACCATACCATCCGCAGTCGGATATCCATATTTCTCAAGGATATGACGTTCCAGGGAACCGGCGTTCACACCGATTCGGATGGGAATGCCTTTCTCTTTAGCTGCTTTTACGACAGCTTCCACTTTCTCGCGGCTTCCGATATTTCCCGGATTGATGCGGATCTTATCCGCGCCGCCTTCGATCGCTTTTAATGCCTTTCTGTAATCGAAATGAATGTCGACGACCAACGGGATGTTGATGCGTTTTTTGATTTCCGGAATGGCATCGGCTGCGCGGTCATCCGGACAGGCGACACGGACAATTTGACATCCTGCCTCTTCCAGACGCTTGATTTCGGCAACGGTCGCTTCCACATCGTGTGTTTTGGTTGTGGTCATGGACTGGATGACTACTTCGTCCGATCCACCTATGGTCACGTCGCCGACTTTTACGGGACGGGTATCTTTTCTGTGCGTAATTGGCATGTAAAATCGCTCCTTTATTTATTAACAAAAAGGTATGCAAGGTTATTTTCCAACCTTCATTATAAGGGCTACCGGCAGAAAAGAGAAGCATAGACACTCAAAAGAGATGCCGGTAAGGCAGGAACCCTTCGTAATTATTGGTACCCATGGAATTATACCATGCCGTGGAATTTAAAAAAATGGATAACGTTTGAAACGAATCCGTCTGCTCGCACGTATAAAGTAACATAGAAGGAGAGGAAGTGAAATGCCGTGTTAACCTATGACTGGGTCGCCTTATTCATTACCTTGCTCGGGACGATGTTCCTCATCGGAGAACTCCTTGTCAATATGCGGGGGGTCTTCGCGGTTATCGGTCTCGGATTCATAACCGTTTATTTTTCCAGTTATCTAGCGCCGGAGATGTTCGTCATTATGATGCTTGTGTATTTACTCGGCATCGCCTTGATCATCATTGATGGAAAAGTCGTCAATGATGGGACACTTGCGACTATTGGAGCCGTTACAATGATTATTGCCGTCGGTTTCAGTGCCCCCAACTGGGTTGCCGGCCTATACAGCGTGATCGGTGTAATTATCGGCGGGGCTGCCTCGCTCGTATTTCTTAAAGTGTTCAAACGTCGGGATATGTGGACGAAGATGACGTTGAATGACCAGCTCACATCGGAAATGGGATACAATTCCATGAACGAATCTTACAGTCATTTAGTAGGCAGCAGTGGAACAACGTTGACAGACATGAGGCCTGTAGGGACGATCCGTGTGAATGGAAAAGAGTACAGTGCCGTATCCAATGGAAAGTGGCTGGGCAAAGGAGAATCGATAAGGGTGGCTGCTGTGGACGGGACTAAAATACTGGTTGAAAAGACTTAAAATTACAATTCATTAATACATCATTCATATTCGCTCAACAAATCTCCTTCATACTTTGGAATGGAATGATTCAACGTATGGGAGTGGAGAGGTTTGTTAAATGATGTTGGAAGGAAATTTAAACAGCGCAGGATGGGGAGCAGAAGACGATCTTTAAGTTTTCAATGGAGATTATCGCTCGTCCTTGCGCTCTTTTTGTTAATAGCGGTAATTCTTATTGGTTTCCTTTCCTATTCAAAAGCGAAAGAAAGTCAAATGCAGTTTATCCAGGACCGCCTGGACAGGGAATTGGTGATGATACAGGATATTTCGAAGCAGCTCATGTATGCCTTTGTAGGAGAGGAGGAACAGTTTCAGAAAAGAATGCAGGTCTATGTCAACGCTCAGCAAGCTCAACTGGTACAGGACGGCCTGGATGCTGAAATGTATCTTCTTACTGATTCTGGAATCATTACTTATTCTTCCAATAGGGAGGAGATCTTTCCAGAAGAGTATTTGGATAAAATAAAGGAAACGGAAAGTGGTACGAAAACATGGAAAGTGGATGGGGAGGAGATCCTAGTCACCTTTGCTCCCGTTCAGGAGTTGCAGGGCATATACATCATCCGTATACCTGCTGCCGATATTATGGAGGAAATCAACAATCTGGCCGCATATATCTTCTTTATAGGAGTGCTGGTATTTGTCCTTACCGTTCTGGTGGTATATTGGGCCGTGAAGAAGATAGTCCGGCCGCTCAACCGCTTGGAGGGCGTGATGGATAAAGCCGGGGAAGGGACGTTGAAGGACCCGTCTTTGGTGAAAACAACGATACCGGAAATACAGTCCTTGAAAAAAAGTTACAGCAAACTGATCAGCAAAATAACTGGAATCTTGTCCTCCGTTACTGCTGCCGCTCACCGGTTGGGAGAAGGTGGAGAAGGTTTAAGAAGAGCTTTTGAGGGGATGGACCAGTCTAGAAATAAAATCATTCAAGACACAGAACTTTTACGGAAAGCTAGCCGACAAACTATCTGTCATCTCAATAAAGAAAAAGAAGTTTTTCAAGACTTAACGGAGATGTTTGAAAGCTTACAACAGGAACTGGAAGTAATGTGGAAACAACAAGAGGCAATGAAGGGTGCGATTATGACTGGACAGGAAGGGATGAATGCAATGGACCGTTCTTTTCTTCGGTTAAAAGATGAAATAGAAGAAATGAGGAAACGGGTCGGAACGTTTGCGCGGTATATGTCCACCATTAAAGATTCTGGTTCTTTGATTCAAGCGATTGCAGAGCAGACAAGAATGCTTGCACTGAATGCTTCAATCGAAGTAGGGAGAACAGAAGGAGAAGGTCGGGGCTTCCACGTCATAGCAGAAGAGATTCGAAAGTTAGCCGATCGTTCGAAGTCGGCAGCGATAGAAATTGATCAGCGTATGAAAGATGCTTTGTCTTTAGGAAGATACTTCTCCGATAAATGTAAGGATTTAGGCAGAGAGATCGAAACGCAGGAGAGGATCGTCGACAGTGGAAAGGATAGCTTCCATGAAATTATGACTGGGATGGAAAGCCTCCGTGCCTATATGGACCTTTCGGAAAGTCATTTGATTACAGGTAAAGAAGTCATTCCTAAAATGGCGGACGCTCAGAATGGAATGGACCATATCGTACATAAACAATCCACATACACCGAAGACCTTTTCGAAATCATGAAACATCATCAGACAGACATGAGAAACTTAGAAGAGATTCAGACCGGCATCACAGAGATGACAAAGGAAATGTTGGCCTTGGTTTTGTCCAATCAATGGAAGGTTGAAATGGAGACACATGAGCCGGCGGACGGACGGGGCTCTGAGAAGCCAAAGTCCCGCATAGCATCTTAACAAAGGAGCACCTTAAACACAGGTGCTCCTTTGTTGTGTCGGGTTTGTCAGGAAGGAAGAGGGTATAGAATATTGTCCTTTGTAAATTTAATGTTAAGATTCATTTTTATCCTTTACAAATAAAGAGCGCATCGTTAATAATGAATGAGGTGTTTTTAATAGATAAACATAAAAATGTACAACTTGGATGAGGAAAGGGTGGAGAAAAATTGGATATCAACGTGCAGCAGATGATATTTGAATTCATCGGCGGACTCGGTATTTTCCTTTTTGGTATTAAGTATATGGGGGACGGGCTTCAGAAAGTAGCTGGAGACCGCCTGAGAGAACTGTTAGATCGCTTTACCAGTAATCCATTGATGGGTGTCATCGCTGGTATGGTCGTAACGATCCTCGTTCAAAGTAGTTCGACAACTACTGTTTTGACCGTCGGACTTGTAAACGCTGGTTTTATGACATTCCGACAAGCAATCGGAGTTATTATGGGGGCCAATATCGGTACGACGTTTACAGCGTTCATCATTGGTATCGATATTAAAGCTTACGGTCTTCCGATCTTAGCAGTCGGTGCCCTGATGATTTTCTTCTTTAAGAATAAAAAAGTAACAAATATTGGACAAACCGTCTTCGGTCTGGGATCTCTGTTCTTCGGACTGGAGCTCATGAGCGGTGGAATGAAGCCTCTCCGATCCTTGGAAGCTTTCCACGAATTGACGTTAAGCATGAGTGAAAACCCGATCCTCGGTGTCGTCATCGGTACATTGTTCACCGTTATTGTTCAGAGTTCCAGTGCAACAATTGGAATTCTGCAAGGGCTGTTCGGGGAAGGTCTGGTCGATTTAAAGGCAGCTCTTCCTGTGCTTTTCGGGGATAACATCGGAACGACGATTACTGCTGTCATCGCAGCTATCGGTGCCAGTGTCGGAGCGAAGCGTGCGGCTACCGTCCACGTTATATTCAACGTAATTGGAGCAACGGTATTCTTAATCCTTCTTCATCCGTTTACGCTTTATGTCGGCTGGCTTCAGGATAAATTTAATCTGGGACCAGAAATGACCATTGCTTTTGCCCACGGATCTTTCAACATTGCTAACACGATCGTGCAGTTCCCGTTCGTAGCTTTCCTTGCTTGGCTGGTTGTGAAGCTGGTACCTGGAGATGACTCTTTGATCGACCATAAGCCGCAGCATTTGGATCCGATCTTTATTGAACAGTCTCCATCTCTTGCGCTCGACCAGGCCAAAGAAGAAGTGGTCCGCATGGGAGAGTATGCATATAAAGGCTTGGAGGAAACGAGCCTTTACTTGAACAGTAAACAGCAGAAACACTCAGAAATTGCTTTGCAGATCGAAGAAGCCTTGAACAATCTCGATCGGAAGATTACCGACTATCTTGTCGATCTTTCCCAAGCTTCCTTAACGGACGAAGAGAGTAAGAAACACTCCACCCTTATGGATTCTGTCCGGGATATCGAGCGTATGGGAGATCACTTCGAGAACATTATCGAGCTGATCGATTACAAGAACTCCAACAAGGTGAATTTGACACCGCAGGCAATCGAAGATTTAAATACGATGATTGATTTGACTTTGATGACGGTGAAACAGTCCATTAAATCTCTGGAAACAATGAGCAGAGAAGAAGCGCTCGCCGTTGTTCAGAAAGAGAATGAGTTGGATCGTATGGAAAGAAGCTACCGCAAGAAGCATATCATTCGTTTGAATGAAGGCGTCTGTACAGGACAGGCCGGTATCGTCTTTGTAGATATGATCAGCAACCTGGAACGTATCGGCGACCATGCCGTGAACATTGCGGAAGAAGTTCTTGGTGAAAAAGAAAGCCTGTAATTAGTATAAACGGCCATTTATAATGGCCGTTTATCTTTTTTTTATCCATGAAATACTTTTCTTTAAAAAAACCCTTGAACTATTCTGGACAGGATGGTATATTATTCTTGTCGCCAAAAACGACACCGAAAAAACTTGTTGACATTACAGTTCGTAAATGTTATATTAATAAAGTCGCTTCAAGCGATATCATGGCGGTGTAGCTCAGCTGGCTAGAGCGTACGGTTCATACCCGTGAGGTCGGGGGTTCGATCCCCTCCGCCGCTACCATACATATTAAATAGAAACATGGCGGTTGTGGCGAAGTGGTTAACGCACCGGATTGTGGTTCCGGCATTCGTGGGTTCGATTCCCATCAGCCGCCCCATGTGGACCCTTAGCTCAGCTGGTTAGAGCTATCGGCTCATAACCGATCGGTCGCAGGTTCGAGTCCTGCAGGGTCCACCACATACATGATACGGAGGAGTACCCAAGTTTGGCTGAAGGGAGCGGTCTTGAAAACCGCCAGGGGCTTTACGGCTCGCGGGGGTTCGAATCCCTCCTCCTCCGCCATCATACATAATGATACGGCTCGGTAGCTCAGTCGGTAGAGCAACGGACTGAAAATCCGTGTGTCGGCGGTTCGATTCCGTCCCGAGCCACTTTTGAAAAAGAACAAGCCTTAAGGCTTGTTCTTTTTTTTAGCAACAGCCGAGTCTCCCCTGTTCCGATGATTCCGACACCAAGCTTCTTCTCTCCGTAATTTTATGCGGATGTATTCTTCGTAGGATGAAGAATAGGACGTGAAAATTTCATGTTTGAATTTCTATTCAGGGGGAATTCTTAATACCGGAAGAGAAATAGCTTTCTTCCGGATGCAAAAAATTTGCATGTCATTTTGCGGTTTGATAATGTAAGATGAGAAGCGAGGCTTCTGTTCTTACATATTAATTTAAAGGAGGAGTTACATTATGGCTAAATTTGAACTACCAGAACTACCTTACGCCTATGATGCACTAGAACCAACAATCGATAAGGAAACAATGAACATCCACCATACGAAGCACCACAACGGCTACGTTACGAAACTGAACGGCGCGTTGGAAGGTCACGCGGATCTTCAGGACAAATCTCTTGAGGAATTGCTTGCCAATAACCTTTCTGTCGTACCGGAAGAAATTCGTACAGCTGTTCGCCGCAACGGTGGTGGACATGCCAACCACAGCTTGTTCTGGACAATTCTTTCTCCGAATGGCGGCGGTGAGCCGGCAGGAGATCTTGCTACGAAGATCAATGATACGTTCGGAAGCTTTGACAAGTTCAAAGAAGAATTCGAATCCGCAGCAACAGGCCGTTTCGGTTCCGGTTGGGCTTGGCTAGTAGTCAATAATGGCAACCTTGAAGTAATCGATACCCTTAACCAGGATTCACCGATTATGGAAGGAAAAACTCCAATCCTAGGTCTTGACGTTTGGGAGCATGCATACTACCTGAACTACCAAAACCGTCGTCCTGACTATGTTTCCGCATTTTGGAACGTTGTCAACTGGGATGAAGTATCGAAGCGCTTCGACGCTGCAAAATAACTAAATGAGGAGAAGGGTACGGATTTATATCCGTACCCTTCTTTTTGTATATCTCCTTTTGTTCTGATAACACTAAAGAGGAACACAAAGGAGACGTGGATTTATGGTGAGCAGCTTGCGAACGTGGCTCGGCCGCGAAGACGTACCGAAAGATTTGTTGTTGTTGCTTTTGATCGGAGGCTTATACTCGCTTGGCATCTTCTTATCCAGTACATTTGTGAACATATATTTGTGGAAGCAATCCAACAGCTATACAGATATAGCCATGTATAATTTGGCCATTTATGTCATGCAGCCATTGACATTCATCTTTGCTGGAAAGTGTGCCAAACGAATCGACAGAGTCATTGTGCTTAGAGCCGGGGTGACCGTTTTATCTCTTTTCTTTATGACGGTATTGATTGTAGGGGAACGGGCGGCCGAGTTCAATATTATGCTCGGCGCACTGCTTGGTATCGGCTATGGCTTTTACTGGCTTGCCTATAATGTCTTGACCTTTGAAATTACGGAACCGGAAACGAGGGACTTCTTCAACGGATTTCTAGGGGTTCTACAGTCCCTTGGTGGAATGAGTGGACCACTGCTTGCTGGTTTCATCATTTCCCGGCTGAATAATTTTACAGGATACACCGTCATCTTTACGATATCTTTCAGCTTATTTATCGTAGCGGTGCTTGTAAGCTTCGGTTTATCCAGAAGGAAGGCGGCGGGGGTATTTTCTTTCAGGCAGATTGTAAGGGAGAGAAAGCGAAACGGCAATTGGCGGAAAATCCTTCATGCCCACGTATCTCAGGGCTTCCGGGAAGGGATCTTCTTGTTTGCTGTCACCATCTGGATTTTTCTAATGACCCAGAATGAGCTGTCGCTTGGCGTTTTCAACCTGGTTTATTCCGGCTTCTCCTTCCTTTTTTACTTCCTTGTAAGTAAAATAGTGAAGCCTTATAACAGAAAAAAGGCCATCTTCATATCGGGGCTTGTCTTATATTTGAATGTCCTGCTTTTGCTCATCAGTGATACGATGCCGCTCCTCCTTTTATACGGTGCCATTGCCGGAATGTTCTTCCCGCTGTTATATGTTCCCTATGTCTCCCTGACCTATGATGTGATAGGGAAGTCCTGGAACGCTGCCGAAATGAGGATCGAATACATCGTTGTGCGCGAAATTTTCTTGAATATCGGCCGTGTCGTATCGATTATCATTTTCCTTCTGGCGATTGCGCTCATATCTCCGGAAACGGGAATTCCTTATATTCTTTTGATTGTAGGTGGAGGACATTTCTTCATTTACTTCTTCATTAAAGGGATTGATACGAGGGTGTCCAGAGCGTCACATAATTGAAACATAATCCCATGTTCTCCTATCCTTCATAACAGGAAAAATGCTATAATGATGGAAGGATTTTTTTAAGAAGGAGAGGAGTCCATGGGGAAGAAAAACAAGAATAAGTACAGTCAGAATTCACATCTTCCTTTCCGTTTGAACATCGTGTTTTTTGTTGTCTTTGTCCTATTTGCAGCGATCATTCTGCAGCTGGGTGTCGTACAGATACTCAACGGGGAAGAAGCACAGGATGAAATTGACCGAACAGAGAATACGACTACGACCATACCGGTCCCCCGCGGGGAAATGTATGATCGCTATGGAAGGGTAGTCGTCGATAATAAGCCGCTGTATTCCATTACATACACGCCGTCCAAAGGGGTACAGGCGACGGATAAATTGGAACTGGCAGAGAAGCTTGCCGCGTACATCGATATGGACCATGATAATTTGACCGATCGGGATCTGAAAGAGTATTTCTTCTTATTACATGAAGAAGAGATTACCGAGCGGGTCGAAGACAAAGTCGATGATGATATGGATAATGGCGAAGTGTACCAGGTTCAGCTGGACAGCATTAAAGATGACGAAATTTCCGGCTATGATGATCAGACGAAGGAAGTCATCGCGATTAAGAAAGAACTGGACCAGGCCTACGCGCTTGCTCCGCACGTGGTGAAAAATGCAGATATATCGGAGAAGGAGTATTCTGCTGTAGCGGAAAACTTGGAGATGCTTCCCGGTATTAACGTAACCGCAGACTGGGAACGCGACTATCCTTACGAGTCCCTGTTCCGCAGCTACATCGGAGGCATCACGTCAAGCAAAGAAGGTATCCCGAAAGATCAGATGGATCGTCTCATGTCGCTCGATTACAGTCGGAACGACCGTGTCGGCGTCAGCGGCCTCGAACAGCAGTATGAGGACGTCTTAAGAGGAACAAAAGAGAAAGTCCAATACGAAACTGACAGCCGCAACAACGTTGTCAACACGAAAGTCGTGAGAGAAGGAGAGCGGGGGAAAGATCTCGTTCTGACAATCGATGCGGAATTACAGGAACAAGTCGATAAAATCGTCCAGGAGGAGCTGGCGGCTGCCATTCAGAAGGCGCCGGGACAGAACCGTCATTTAAGGTCCTCCATGGCTGTCGTCTCCAATCCGAAGACCGGCGAGATTCTTGCCATATCCGGCCAGCAGTATAACCGCGTCATCGAAGAGGGCGGCTCGCGGTTCACCGACGTTTCCCACCAGGCGGTGTACAACTCGTACACCCCGGGGTCCTCTATTAAGGGAGCGACGATTTTGACCGGTTTACATGAAGGAGCAATTCAGCCCGGGCAGACATTCTTTGACAAACCAATGTATATTGCCCGTAAAAGAAAGGCTTCCTTATCGCAGAATAACGGAACGGTCAGTGACATTACCGCCCTGCAGAAATCTTCGAACGTGTACATGTTCTTCCTAGCTCGACGACTGGGCGGGGACTACGGCATGAATTACAGGATGCCTGGACTCTCGTTAAAAGAGGGAACGTTCGATAAATTCGTCTATAATTTCAATCAGTTCGGGTTAGGTGTAGAAACAGGCATTGATTTCCCTTATGAATCGGTTGGAGTAGAAGGGGAAATTACGCAACCCGGGGAGATTCTCGACTTCTCCATCGGGCAGTTCAGCAGTTATACGGCGATGCAGCTCAATCAGTATGTATCCACCATCGCGAACGACGGTTATCGGATTCAGCCGCATCTTGTGAAGAGCATTCACGACCCTTCCCAACAGGAGGGACTGGGACCGATATACAAAGACTATGAACCGAAGGTCTTGAATCGTATCGATATGGATCCCTCCTATATCGAACGGGTGCAGGAAGGATTCCGCCAAGTATTCCAGACGAGCGGGGGAACGGCGAGCAGCGTGTTCTCCAGTCCTGCTTATAAAAAGTATAAAATGGCAGGGAAAACTGGAACGGCCCAAGCACCAGCTTCCGTCCCGGACGGCCAGGGCGGCAATACCTATGTAAAGGAATTATTGAACAAAGTGCTGGTAGGGTATGCGCCTTACGATGATCCGGAAATCGCCTTTTCCGTCGTTACCCCGCACGTCGGTGAAGACGCCAACAGTACGTTCAATGTCAGTAACAATATAGGTGCCCGGATCGGCAAAGCCTACTTCGATCTGAAGGAAGAGCGCGCAGAGAAGGGCTTGACGATGAGTGGAGATGAAGAACAGGCACAAGGAACAGAAGAAGAGCAGACGACCGAAGAAGAGTGATGCGAAAGCATCGCTCTTTTTTTCTATTTACAAAACCTTTACGTATAGTTCATATGTCCTTAAAATACCCCCGTTATGATGTAGTTGTGGGTCGGCCGGGGCCGCCTACATAGATCTGAAAAGATATAGGGGGAGAAAAGAAATGAAGAACTTGAAGAAGTTTGCACTACTTTCTGTATTAATGCTTGTACTGGGTGTATTAGCGGCATGTGGGTTGGACAACGATTCATCTGCAGAAGGTTCTGATTCCGAAAATGGAGACGGAGTATCCGGTCCAATCGCCATTGACGGTTCATCTACTGTATTTCCAATCATGGAAAACCTGACATATACGTATAACCAGGACAATCCGGATGTCAATGTGACAGTTAACGCTTCCGGATCAGGCGGCGGATTCAAGAAATCAACGGTCGGAGAAATCGACTTGAGCAATGCTTCCCGTCCTATTAAGGAAGAAGAGATGGCTGCAGCAGAAGAAAACGATGTACAGTTGGAAGAGCTTGAACTTGCCTATGATGGTCTTTCCGTCGTAGTAAGTAAAGAAAACGACTTCGTAGACGAATTGACAATCGATCAGCTGAAGCAGATCTTCCTTGATTCTTCTGATGCACAAACTTGGTCTGACATCAATCCGGAATGGCCGGATGAGCAAATCAAAATCTTCAGCCCTGGTCACGATTCCGGTACGTTCGACTACTTCAATGAAGTCATTCTTGAAGAAGAGCCGATGAAAGAAGGCAAGAACACGACCCTTTCTGAAGACGACAACGTACTTGTACGCGGAATTGAAAATGATCCAAATGCAATCGGATTCTTCGGATACGCTTACTATGCAGAGAATGAAGACAAGCTTAAAGTCCTTGGTATCTCTGAAGATGGTGGAGAAGCAGTTAAACCGAATCCAGAAACGATTCAGGATGGTTCTTACACACCGCTTTCCCGTCCATTGTTCACTTACGTAAACGTGGATGCATACAAAGAGAAGGAGCAGGTTCAGGATTTCACAACATACCTGCTTGAGAATGCCGGTAAGGCAGCAGAAGAAGTTGGTTATGTAGCTCTGCCTGAAGAGAAGTATCAAGAACAGCTGGAAACAGTAAAAGGCTGGACGGAATAATAAATTTGGAAAACTGAACAAGGAGAGGTGAGACTGATTCCGGTCTCACCTTGCCTTATGGATGAGAGGAGTTTTGAAGATGGACAAAGGATTGCAATCAGAGGGGAAAATGATTGATGTCCAACAGATGATAGAAGAGAACAAAAGAAAGAAAACCATGGGGGAGCGTATGGAACGTGTCATCCCGTTCTTCCTTCTATTGTGTGCAGCCGTTAGTGTACTGACAACAGCAGGTATTTTGTTCACATTGTTACGGGAGTCTATCGGATTTTTCTCCGAGGTGAATCTCTTTGATTTTTATACAGGAACCCAGTGGTCCCCGTGGTCCGGGGAATATGGCATTGCCCCATTGATCGGTGGAACGCTTTTGATTACATTGATCGCTACAGTTGTAGCAGTTCCGCTCGGATTAATGTCCGCTATTTTCTTGAGTGAGTACGCAAGTGATCGAGTAAGAAGGATTATCAAGCCGATTCTGGAAGTGTTGGCTGGTATTCCTACGGTCGTTTATGGATATTTCGCATTGACGTTCATTACACCTTTGTTTCAGTCCTTCATTCCTAACTTAGGAATATTCAACGCCATGAGTGCAGGTGTCGTCGTTGGAATTATGATTATTCCCATGATCGCCTCTTTGTCGGAAGATGCAATGAATTCCGTGCCGAACGCGCTTCGGGAAGGTGCGTATGGACTCGGTGCAACCAAGTTGGAAGTTGTCTTCAAAGTGGTCCTTCCAGCTGCATTCTCTGGAATTGTCGCTTCCGTCGTTCTCGCTGTATCGCGGGCCATTGGAGAAACGATGATTGTAACGATTGCGGCAGGTGCCACCCCTAATATGACATTCAACCCTACGGAATCCATTCAGACGATGACGGCGTTTATTGTGCAGGCGGCAACGGGTGATACGACGTTTGGATCTACAATCTATTACAGCCTTTATGCTGTAGGAATGACGTTGTTCGTCTTTACGCTTGTCATGAACCTAATTGCACAATTTATATCACGCAGGTTCAGGGAGGAATATTGATGCTTGGACAAAAGGAACAAACCATAAAGAGACGAATGGAAGGAAGAGTAGCTGTCAATAAAATCATGATGGCACTGTTCGGGCTTGCGACCGCTGTAGGACTCGTCTTCCTCGTCCTGCTCTTTTATCGTGTATTGACTCAAGGAATTGGCTATTTAAGCTGGGATTACATTTCTAACTTTCCTGCTCCCTATCCGGAAGAAGCAGGAATTTATGCCGGTCTCATCGGTTCGATCTTTCTTATGATCATCGTTGCGATTGTATCAGTGGTCATAGGCGTGGCTACGGCCATTTATTTAGAGGAATATGCACCGAAGAATAAGATGACGGATTTCATCCGTGTCAATATCCAGAACCTTGCCGGCGTTCCATCTATCGTGTTCGGTCTACTGGGTCTGACATTTTTCGTTTACATGTTCAGCTTCGGTTATACCTTGCTTGCTGGAGGATTGACGATGGCTCTCTTGATTCTTCCGGTCATCGTTGTAGCTGCGCAGGAATCCATCCGGTCTGTACCGGCGGAAATTAAAGAAGCGTCATACGGAATGGGAGCTTCCAAATGGCAGACGATTCAGCGGGTAATCCTGCCGGCTGCCGTACCTGGTATTCTGACGGGAACAATCATCGCCCTTTCCAGAGCCATCGGAGAAACGGCTCCGCTCATCATCGTCGGAGCGGCCACAGCGATCTATACGCTGCCGGAATCGCTGCTTGCGAAGTACACGGTCATGCCGATTCAAATTTATAACTGGACGGGCCGCCCGCAGGAAGAATGGCAGTTTGTTGCAGGGGCCGGGATCATCATTCTTCTTGCCGTATTGCTGCTCATGAACTCTATTGCCGTTGTAATCAGAAACAAATATCAAAAACGTTTTTAACTTGGATGAGGAGGGTTTCTCATGATGAAAGTCATGGATAAAACAAAAAAGAACCAAACGACACCAGCGGTGGATCAGACTGCGGACCATGGTAGCAAGGAAAGCATGAAGAACATCATGGAAGTGGAGAATTTGAACCTTTGGTACGGATCAGACCAAGCACTGTACGATGTGAATATGGAGATTCCGGAACGAAATGTGACGGCAATTATCGGCCCATCGGGTTGTGGGAAATCTACATTCCTGAAAACGTTGAACCGTATGGTGGAAATGGTGCCGATTGTAAAGACATCCGGAAGTATTAAATACCGGGATGAAGAAATATTCAACAGTAAATTCAAGAAGGAATACTTGCGGACGAAAGTCGGTATGGTTTTCCAAAAGCCGAACCCTTTTCCAAAATCCATCTATGACAACGTTGCTTACGGACCGCGTATCCATGGAATCAAGAAGAAAGCGGTGCTGGACGAAATCGTAGAAAAAAGTTTAAAGGGCGCTGCTATTTGGGATGAGCTTAAAGATCGTCTGAACGAAAATGCCTATGGTTTGTCCGGTGGTCAGCAGCAGCGTGTATGTATTGCCCGTGCTCTTGCCGTGGAACCGGATGTCATTTTAATGGATGAGCCGACTTCCGCCCTGGACCCTATTTCTACGGCTAAGGTCGAAGAGCTCGTTCAGGAGTTGAAGAAGAAATACAGCATCATCATCGTCACTCACAATATGCAGCAGGCTGCGCGTATATCTGACAAGACAGCTTTCTTCCTAAACGGGGAATTAATCGAATATGCCGCTACGGATGACCTGTTCCAAACCCCTAGAGATAAACGTACAGAAGATTACATTACAGGCCGTTTCGGTTAAGAAACAAAAGGGGGATACTATGACGACACGAACACACTTTGAAGAAGCACTTGATGGTTTAAAGAAACAGATTCAGGATTTGGCTTTATCGACGAAAGAATCTTTGGACACGGCTATCCATGTTTTCTACGAGGGAGACCTGGAGGGAGCAAGGAAGATCATGGAAGAGGATGAATGGATTGATTTAAAAGAAGAAAAAATCAATGACGAAGCGATTCTTATGCTGGCAAAGCAGCAGCCTGTTGCCAGGGATCTGCGTAAGATCATCATTTCCATCAAGATATCTGCAGATTTGGAAAGAATGGCAGACCATTCCACGAACATTGCGAAGGCAACGCTTCATCTTGGTGAAAATCATGGGATAGCTATCAACCCGGAACTTAGGGAAATGGCGGTCATGGCGATGGACATGGTTGACCTCGCCATCAAGGCTTTCGAGTACGAAGATATTTCTCTTGCGAGGAAGCTTCAGGAAATGGATGATATCGTGGATGACAAATACGGGAAAATTACACGAGAAACACTTGAATTGACGGCGATTAACCCGGAACAGATCCAGCATATCATGCAGGTTTCCTATGTGGCGCGGTATATCGAGCGTTTCGCTGATCATATCACGAACATTGGAGAGAACATTTATTACCTGGTTAAAGGGAAGACGCTTGATTTGAATAAATAATGAAAAGGCCGCCAAAAGGCGGCCTTTTTCATTATTTAGTAGAGATGGCTTCCGCTATTTCTTCCATAGACATGTTGGAATTGACGGTAACGGTACCCTGGCGTATATATCGGCTGTAATCGTTCTCCTCCATGTAGTCGGAGAGAGCGTCCGGGTCTTGAAGGATGTTTGTTCGGGCCAGTTTCTCAATAATATCAGGGAGCGTAGTTCCTGCTGTTATATCAAGGGAAAATGTGTGGACAGCTGTATCAGGCTTGGCAGCTTCCACAGGCTGTTCAGCAGTAAGGGCAGCCCTTTCGTCGCTGGTCATAACGGCATATCCATCATCTTCCAGCTGGCTGATCATTTCCTCTTTCGCAGGCAGCTGCCTGCTCTCCACTTTCTTAACCGGTTCGTCCGTAATCCAAAGGAATCCTGCAAGGATAAGAGCGGAAGTCATCAATCCCAGGGAGAAGGCTCTGAGTGACGTCTTCATTGCTTCACACCTGCCGCTTTCTCTTCCTCAATCAAGGACTCCACCGTATGTTCACTGAGTTTTGTCTGTTTCGCTATGTAATGTGTCTTATAGCCTTTTCTGTACATATGCAGTACGGTTTCTTCAGCCGGAAGGTCTTCGGGAACAGGCGCGGACGGACGCGGGGAAGCCGGGCGCGGAGCTTTATCTTCCACTATATGATCACTTAAAAGTTCTTCTTCCAGGACCTTCATTTTCTTTTTCATTTGATAATTGTTCTGCATCATCGTAAGAGAGACCTGCTCTACCTGCTTCTCTACTTCCTTCACACGATCTTTCATGAAAAAAGAGAGGATGAACAGGACCGCGGCAATGATGACGATGGTACTAATGATGGATATCATAAAAACCACTCCTTTTTTTTCTCCAAAATTAGTTATATCATAGATGGTCTCCGGTGACTATGGGTTTTCCGATGTTTTCCGTGAATATATACTTGAAAGGAAAGTTTCTTTTTGTTATTATGATTAAGTCTGATAGTGAAGGATAGACAGTGAATTCGATGATGATTAGGAGGAATACACATGCGCGTAAATATTACACTTGCTTGCACTGAAACTGGTGACCGCAATTATATTACTACGAAAAACAAGCGTAAAAACACAGAGCGTCTGGAGCTTATGAAATACAGCCCACGCCTAGGTAAACACACGCTTCACCGTGAAACGAAGTAAGCAGTAGGATTTTTTCCTACTGTTTTTTTTGTATCAAAAGAAGGGAGAGGACGTTGTGGACAAGACGGAGCTACGTTTCAGAGGAAAGCGTCTGCTTAAAGGGATTGGTGCCGGGGATAGGGAGAAGCTGGAGGCATCTATGCAGGAGAACCTGTTCCGCAGTTCTTTATGGAAGACAGCCGACGTCATAGGGGTGACGCTCTCCCAGGCTCACGAATGGTCGACTAAGGGGATCATTGAGGAAGGGTGGCGGGATGACAAAACGATTGTTATACCGAAGTGCTTCCCTGATACGAAACAGATGGCATTTTACCGCCTGGAAGATTACGACCAGCTGGAAAAAGTGTATTTCGGTCTTTTAGAGCCGAATCCCGAGCGAGCCGAAATGGTCGACAAAATGCAGATCGATCTTCTTCTCGTACCAGGGCTGTTGTATGACGCGGAAGGATACCGGATTGGGTACGGAGGGGGCTATTATGATCGTTTCCTGGAGGATTTCCGCGGGACTACGATGATGATGGCAGCGGAAATGCAGCAGCAGGAAAGGCTTCCCATCGAATCTTATGATCAGCCTGTCCATTATATTCTGACAGAGTCAGGCATCCGTTCCACAGTGGAAAAGTGAAGGAACTTAACTTTTCATGAATAAGACTACATCCGCCCGCGGAAAATAGGGATATCACAGAAAAGAGTCGAGGTGGTTTGGATGCGCCGTTTCTTCCGTTGGGCGGTTTTCGTGAGCACCATGATCAGTACGCTGTATCGCTACCGGTATATGGTTCTCGATGTGGTGGCGAAGGTCCCTGTATTAAGGAGAATACTGGTCCGTTTCTCGATGAACATTCCTTGGATCAGAGAAAGAATGCTGAGCCAAATGTTTCGAAGAGGTGGAGAGTAAAGCTGTCAGGTTCCCTGATGGCTTTTTTTGTGCACGCCATTAGCCCGCTTGAATGCCGTCATGGTATGATGAACGGGAAGAGGAGGGAATCGGTTGTGTTTATCGAACAGGAGTTTCACTTATGGAAAATGACCTATGATTTAGTGTTAAACAAAGGTTTCCAAGTTTTACATATGAATACTCAAGCAGGGGAAGTCTGGCTTGAGAAACAATACAAACGGAAAAATCATGTCGTCCGCATGAAACATAAACAAATCAATTGGAGAAGTGAATGGAAAAGAGATTTGGAAATCACCCTCACCCAGCTTAATCAAAATAAACAGCTGTTCCGCGGGGCGAAAGTCGTCTTTCATTCCATTTATATATCCGAGCATCCGCCGGTTGATGATTGGGAGGATGTGTCCGAAATCACGTCCTCATTTAAGACGACGACGGAGCTCTACTATCTCCATGATGAGAACAAGAGGGAAGGGACAGCAAAATTCTATGATCACTTAGGCTTGACGCCGATGGAAGAGACCGGAGATCGGGATGCAGATCAGAAAGAGGCTGCCATTCCTCAGCTGCAGCGTCAGATTGTAGCTCATCATGAAAGAAAGAAACAGGAAGTACAAGAGCTGTTCGGAAATGGAAAGCCGTTCGTCACTTATCTGCTTTTGGCTGTGAACGTCGCCCTGTTTCTTTTACTGGAGTGGGCGGGGGGAAGTACAAACGTGGAAACCCTCATTGAGTATGGAGCGAAATTTAATCCTGCAATCATGGAGGGGGAATGGTGGAGGCTCGTGACTTCCATGTTCCTTCATATTGGTCTTATCCACTTGATGATGAACATGCTTGCGCTCTATTATATAGGAACGGCAGTGGAGCGTATTTACGGATCGTGGCGTTATATCATTATCTATCTGCTTGCCGGAGTATTCGGAAGTGTTGCCAGCTTTATGCTTAACCCACAAGTCTCCGCAGGTGCTTCCGGGGCGATATTCGGATTGTTTGGTGCCCTGCTGTATTTCGGAGTTTGGAACAGACGGTTGTTCTTTCAGACGATGGGCTGGAATCTGCTGTTCATTATTGGACTGAACATCGCTTTCGGACTATTTGTTCCACAAATTGATAACGGAGCTCATATGGGTGGGTTAATCGGCGGTTTTATCGCAGCGGCGATCAGTCAGCTGCCGAAACAGAAGCGGCCAGGGCTGCGGACGGTGTCGGTGCTCGTATTTGCAGCAGCTCTTGGGGCGATGGTCCTTCTCGGATGGAATGGCACATTCAACGGCGGCCAGGTCTTTTCGGAAGTACAGAAAACGCAGGAACTAAATGAACAAGGGGAGTTTCAGGAGGTCATCGATCGTACGACAGATGCGTTGGAGGCCCCTGACTTGTATGAAGCGGAGCTTTTGTTTAACCGTTCTTATGCGTATTTTCAAGAAGGGGAGACCGCTCTTGCAGAGAAGGATCTGAATAAAGTCGTAGATCTAGCTCCGGAGATGGCCGAAGCTCATTATAATCTCGCTCTTCTGTATGAAGAGCAGGGAGATATAGAGAAAGCAGCCTCTCATGCGAGAGAGGCTGCCCATTTGGTTCCCGGCAATGAAGATTTCCATCGGTTTTATCAGGAACTCAATCAATAATATTGGAGCAGCTGATGTTTCTTACCTGTGTCGTCTTCATACAGAACCATTACATGCTTCCCCTTTTTATCGAAGAGAAGGAGAGGGATATAGCTTTGGATCGGGTGGCTGGATTTCGTATCATGGATACCCAGAATGTAGTTCTTATACAATCCTTCCCAAAGCTGTCCCTTAATCCTCTCTGACTGCCCTTTAGGAACTCCTGGAAGTTCTTTATCTTCAAAGTCTGCCAGGCGTGTGAGGGGAACAGCGGTATAGTCGCTTTCTTTCACTTGAAAGTGAGCGAGAAGCTCATCCCACTGGGCGCGGATCTGTTGATTAATGGTATGATCAAGCCGTTGTTTCCACTCTTCTTCCTCCGGTGTTTCCGGGGATGTAAAAGAGGTGCGCTTCGTATGCGGAGAATCGATGACGTAGAGCTCATCTCCGGATGTTGCCTGAATGCTCCTGATTGCTTCCTCCCCTTGATGAAGCTCACCGTGATGGAACGATACCGCTTGATATTTCTGACTGTCCTCTCCGTGGATGCTCGTTTTCTTCTTGATGATGGACGCGTTCTCCTCCCATTTGCTCACCACTCCTTTTAGTCTTCCATTTACATATAGAAGGGAAACATCCTGACGCAGATACATCGGTTTTTCGCTCTCGGAAGAAACTTCCCAAACCACTTCATATTCATCTTCGTCTTCCTGGCCGGAAAATTCCAGACTCGTCCCAAAAGATTTGAATGCCGTTGTCTCATCCAGCGGGAAATATTTAATGACTGCTTCTTCCGTGTAAGATTGTGTGAACACAGCGATGGTGGCGGCTAATACGAGCAAACCCAGCACCCAATAAATCCATACCTTCTTCACCACTACCAACTCCCTTGAAGGCTGAAAGCTATTCTATATAGGGAGGATATGATGTTTTTCTCCGGGACATGCCTGTGAATTCCTTGATCGTCCATGCATGATTCCTCTTGTTTGGAAAAAACTAACCGGTAGCAAGGAAGAAGGAGGAAATGCTGTGGAGGAACAACGGTTATTTCAGGACTACTCAAAAAATGTTTCCTATATGAAAGAGCGGCTCGGTGTGGATGAGAGCTTTGACATGATCCACCTTGATCTCGTCTACGCAGGCAGGGGCATGTCCCTGTTCATGGTCGACGGCTTTGTGAAAGATGATATACTCCACTATTTAATGAAGTTACTATCGGAGCTTGATAAAGATCAGCTTGAGCCTGATCCGCTGGAACGCCTGCTTCGAACACACCTTCCTTATATAGAACTGGATAAGCAAAAGGATTTAAATAAAGCAGCAGATACGGTATTGGCAGGACCAACGGCGCTTGTCGTGGAAGGTGTGGATGAAGTCATACTCATCGATGCCAGGACGTATCCGGTACGCGGCCCCCAGGAGCCCGATTTAGAGCGGGTGGTTCGAGGATCCAGGGACGGTTTTGTTGAGACGATCGTTTTTAATACGGCACTAACACGGAGAAGAGTGAGGGATCGCTCCCTTCGGATGGAGTACTTGCAGATTGGAAGACGTTCCCAAACGGATGTGTGTATCTGCTATATTAAAGACATCGCAGACACAGAACGCGTCGAGCACCTCCAGCGTGTGTTGAAAGAGATCGATACGGATGCTCTTCCAATGGCGGAGAAAACGATCGAAGAATATATCAGTGGGAGATATTGGAATCCTTACCCTGTCATTCGATATACGGAAAGACCGGATACAGCCGCCGCCCATCTATATGAAGGGCATATTCTGGTCATCATTGACGGATCACCAAGTGTAATGATTACGCCGGCTACTTTTTTTCATCACTTGCAGCACGCGGAGGAATACCGGCAGAAACCGCTTGTCGGCGCATATTTGCGCTGGGTTCGTTTCTTTGCATTCTTTGCGTCTATCTTTGTATTACCTTTATATTTCCTTTTCTCTAAACAGCCGGAATTACTGCCGGAATTATTGTCATTTATTGGTCCATCAGAGGCGGGAATCATTCCGCTGATCATCCAGTTCCTGATTGCCGAGATCGGTATTGACATGCTGCGTATGGCGGCCATCCATACACCATCATCGCTCGGGACAGCACTTGGTCTTGTAGCGGCGATCTTAATCGGACAGGTTGCCGTCGAAGTCGGCTTGTTCTCGAGTGAAGTCGTCCTCTATTTAGCACTCGCTGCCGTGGGTACGTTTGCAACACCGAGCTATGAAATCGGTCTCGCAGACAGACTCTCACGAATGGCGCTGTTGTTGTTTACCGGTGTGTTCGGAGTGAAAGGGTATGTCATAGGTGTGACGTTTTGGATATTGTATCTTGCGAACATGCAGACCTTTAAGACTCCTTATTTGTGGCCGTTTCTTCCTTTCGCCTGGAAGCCGTTGCGGGATGTCCTGCTCCGTTCACCGATCCCTCTCAAAAACAGACGGCCTGCGTTCCTGCATCCCCAAGACCCCGACCGTTAATGGTATCGGGGTTTTATTATTTTCAGAATGCGATGGACTTGGTATAATGGATAAAGGTGATGCTTCGTGAAAACGATTTATGATATTCAGCAATACTTAAAAAAGTTTGGAACATTTATTTATATCGGAGATCGTATTGCCGATCTCGAGTTGATGGAAGAGGAAATCAGGGAGTTGTATAAGGCCCAATGCATGTCCTCCCATGATTACCAAATGGCCATTTTACTGCTGCGTAGTGAAATGGCAGAAGAGAGAGAACGATTGAGGGGAGAGGGAACATCATGACACAAACCTATTACATAGGTGCGGATATCGGAGGCACGACCGTAAAACTGGCTGTTATTAAAGAGGACGGCGACATTCTTACGAAATGGGAGATACCTACGAACACCACAGACATGGGGGCATCTATACCTGCTGATATTGCAGAAGCAATCGCTTCCAAATTGCAGGAAAGCGGAATTGACAGGGAACAGGTAGCCGGTATAGGTGCAGGAGCTCCCGGTTTTGTTGATACAGAAACCGGCTTCATACATGAAGCGGTCAATATCGGCTGGAAAGATTTCGATTTCGGTATGCACTTGAAGGAATTGACTGGTTTACCTGTCTGGGTCGATAATGATGCCAACCTGGCCGCTCTCGGGGAAAATTGGCTCGGAGCCGGGCAGGGATGCAAAGAATTGATTGCAGTAACGATCGGAACCGGCGTCGGTGGCGGCATTATTGCGAACGGCAATATCTTAAACGGCGCAAATGGAACAGCGGCTGAACTCGGCCATGTGACCGTCCTGCCTTCAGGCGGGGCGCCATGTAACTGTGGAAAGACCGGCTGTTTGGAAACGGAAACATCTGCTACTGGAATTGTTCGTAAAGCAACGATTGCTGCCAATAAGGACAAGACTTCTATATTGAACGATCTTATCAATAAAGGGGAACTATCTGCGAAAGCAGTCTTTGAAGCAGCAGCAAATAAAGATGCTTCAGCTGCCCAAGTCGTGCATGAAGTGACAGAGACCCTGGGGATGGCCATCGCCAACCTGGCCATTGCCATTAATCCGGAGAAAATCGTCATTGGCGGGGGCGTTTCCAAAGCCGGCGACATTCTGCTCAAGCCGCTGGAGGAAGCGTATAGAAAATATGCACTGAAGCGGACGGCGCAAGCTTCGTCCTTCGGTATCGCCCAATTAGGGAATGATGCAGGAGTAATCGGTGGTGCCTATTTAGTCAAAAAAAATCGATAAAGAAAAAGGAGCTGAGTGATCAGCTCCTTTTTCTTTTTATAAAACAAATTTTTCCTTTCAAAATTAGAGGGATAAGGCTTCCATTTTTAGTTTTCCTTTATTATGATAGGAGATGGATTATGTTCGGTTACAAATGATGGAAAAATATTTTTTTGAAACTTTTAGCGTATGATACTCGTCATATAAGACGAAGCTGTTTAATAATCTTATGGAGTGGAATAAGCTAAAGGATCATGCGGGGCACGATAACAACGTGCAGAACCGCTATTGCTATAGAGGAGGAGCCATCATGCAGGTAAGAAATAATCGCATTCCGCTTTTTGTGATTGCGACATTACTGTTCGGGCTGAAAACCTACCTGGTTTATCGGTTCTTTTTTGATTTATCAATAGAAAATCCGATGCAGGAATTCATCTTGTTCTTTAACCCGATTGCAAGCGCCTATCTCGTTTTCGCTGTCAGTGTTTGGTTTAAGCCTAATAGCCAGCGGAAATATTTGAGATGGACCACGTTACTCGGTACTTTAGTATTGTTTTTTAATCTGATTTTTTATAGAAATTTCACGGACTTCATTACCCTCCCGGTATTATTCCAAGGAAATAACGCAGCCGATTTGTCAGGAAGCATCCTGACACTGATCCACTGGGAAGATATCTTTCTGTTCCTTGATGTGGCGGTTGTCTGGTATTTGAGTACGAAAAAGTTCGATTTGACCGTCAGACTTCCAAAGAACGGCAAGATTGCAGCAACAGCGATTACGTTCCTGCTGCTCGCCGGCAACGTGGTTCTTGCTGAAATTGAAAGGCCCATGCTGTTCGTGAGGACGTTTGACAGAGAATACCTGGTGAAGAACATCGGGATTTATAACTATCATCTTTATGACGCGACGATGCAGACGAAGACCAAGGCCCAGCGCGTATTCGCCGATGGAAGTGAAATCAGTGAGATTGAATCCTACATTGAGGAGACTTCGCCGGATACGGTGGATAAGAAAGATGAGCTTTTTGGTATCGCTGAAAATAAAAATGTCATTTTCGTCAGTGTGGAATCTTTCCAGAATTTCCTGCTTGATTCGGAAGTGAACGGGAAAGAGATTACGCCTTTCCTTGATGAATTGAAAGAACAGGATGATACCATATTCTTTAATAATTTCTATCATCAAACCGCACAGGGAAAAACATCGGATTCTGAATTCATCGTTGAAAACTCCCTTTATCCTTTGGGAAGAGGAGCGGTCTACTTCACCAATGCCGATAATGAATACCACGCTTTACCGGAAATACTGAACAATAACGGGTATGAAACGTCTGTTTTTCATGCAAACAACGCCAGCTTCTGGAACAGGGATGTCATGTACGACAACATCGGATATGACGAATTTTACGATGAGAATTCCTACCAGATCACACCGGACAATTCGTTCGGATGGGGGCTGGAAGACAAAGCTTTCTTTGAGCAGTCAATCAAGTATTTACAAGCGCAGGAGAAGCCGTTTTACAGTAAGTTCATTACACTTACGCACCATTTTCCTTTCGAACTGCCGGAAGAAAAAGCACATATCGACCCATACGATTCCAATTCAAACACCCTTAATGCCTATGTGCAGACGGCTCGTTATACGGATGAGGCCCTGGAGCAATTCTTTCAACAGCTAAAGGATTCAGGGATATATGAAGACTCCATTATTGTTCTTATGGGGGATCATTATGGTATCAGTGATTTCCATAACAAAGCCATGGGACAGTTCCTGGGAGAGGAAGTGACTCCTTATGTCCAGACTCAACTCCAGCGTGTCCCTTTCATGGTCCATATTCCCGGGTATGAACAAGGTGGGATCAATGAGAAAGTGGTCGGCCAAATCGATGTCAAGCCGACATTGCTTCACCTTCTCGGTATCGATGCTTCGGAGGATATGACCTTTGGAGACAACATGTTCGGGGAAAGGAAAAAAGATTTTGTCGCAATGAGAGATGGAAGCTTCGTGACGAATGATTACGTCTATGCAAGTGAAACATGCTATGACAGGGAAACGGGAGAACCTCTTCCGGAAAATCAGAAGGACGCATGTGATCAAACAAAAGAGGCAGTGAATAAAGAATTAAGTTATTCTGATAATATTATCTATGGAGATTTGTTCCGTTTTTACGATTTTCAGAAGACCGGAAAATGATATGACAAACCCTTATTCCCTATGGGAGTAGGGGTTTTTTATGTGAAATTCTGCGCGGGGTGGTTTGTCTACATATTTTTGTGCATATGGGGGTATGGTTACATATATACATAGTGATTTAAGAAATGGGGGAAGCCTTATGTTCCAATTGAAGCATGTGTATCAAGATCCTTTGGAAGACATCAACTTCACGATGGAGAAGAATGAAAAAGTCATTCTCTTCGGACCTTCAGGTGCAGGGAAAAGCACTCTGCTGTTCCTGCTGAACCGCTTGAGCGATCCGCAAAAAGGAGAAATTTATTTCAAAGGAGAACCGATTGAGAATTATTCGATAACTAAACTTCGTAAAGAAGTAGGACTTGTTCTTCAATCTCCGAACCTTTTTCCAGGAACGGTTCTTGACAATATTAAATATGGACCAAGTCTGTCTGGAGAATGGAATGATAAAGAGGGGAAAAAGCTGATGGAGTATGTGCAGCTGCCATCCAGCTATCTCAATCGGGACGTGGAACAGCTGTCCGGCGGTGAAATGCAGCGCGTGTCTCTTGCTAGAACCCTCGCGAATTCTCCGGACGTTCTGCTTCTGGATGAGCCGACCAGTGCTCTGGATTACCGGACGGCGGAAGAGATCGAAGAGGTGCTGGAGGAATTGATTCATGAACATTCTTTAACGATGCTGATGGTTACACACAATCTCTCTCAGGCACGCCGCCTGGGAGACCGTGGTCTTTTTATTGCAGATGGACATCTGCAGGAAGACGGCCCCTTCCCGGATATGCTGGACCATCCGAAAACAGAAAAACTTTCTCAATTTCTTGAAGATTAAGGATGTGAGTACTTTTGACGCCTGAGATATCTAACCAATCTTTGCTATTCCTGATTATTTTTGTGATCGTTCCACTTGCCTTATCTTATTATTATCAACTGGGTGTCAGTAAAAGTGTCATTTGGTCGACGCTTCGCGGGACGGTTCAACTGTTTGCCATCGGCTATATCCTGACTTATTTATTCGATCTCCCTGCCGCATACGGCATTCCCTTCATGTTGACCGTTATGATTATCATCGCTACATTTCATGCCAGACAGAGGGGAAAGGAGCTCCCTTATGTAGGTTTCATCCTATTTTTCGGGCTTTTGGTTATTGAGGTTGGAGTATTAACACTTTGGCTGGTGTTTGATATGATCAATTTTGAACCCTCGGAGGTCGTACCAATGAGCGGGATGGTTATTGGAAACAGCATGACAGCAATGGGACTCGCGCTCGAACGAATGAAGGAGGAATACAAAGAAAACAACGGACGGATCCTTGCAGCGTTGTCCCTCGGGGCTGAACCAAAGCAGGCTTCCCATATGATCGTCCAAAAAACGCTGCACGCCTCTCTCATTCCAAACGTGGATCGTTTAAAAACGATAGGTCTTGTTCAACTGCCGGGGATGATGACCGGACTAATCCTTGGGGGAGTCTCACCGGTAATGGCTATAAAGTATCAGCTCGTCATATCGCTAAGTATCTTTTCATCTGTCTCCCTTAGTGCGATGTTCATTACACTTGCCATGTACCGTTACTTCTTCAATCAGAATAAACAGCTGCTTGAAACAGAAGAGGAGATACGTAACAACCGATCCTGATTAAGCACAAATAAGCGGCCTTCCATTGGGAAGGCCGCCTATTTGTCGTTCATGCCACAAAAAGGTTGTGCCAAATCGTCATGACGGAGAACCATCCAAAAACCAACGCGGATGCACCTGCAAAGACGACAGCGAAAAAGTTCTTTGTTTTCAGCTCTCTTAAGACTGCGAAGATACATAAGATAGTTGCGAGTAAAAGAAGTATAGCTGTTACCATGATCAGCACCTCCAAAGCTCTTTTCTTTATTATCATCCACTAGGCATGGATGTTATACTATATGTATCGAGTATATTCTATCTTTCATTTTATAGGAAAATTTTGAAAAAGTCGAGTTGCATTCTGTGTATTTTGAAAATTATCAGTGAGGTGTATGTTTTGATTAAAATTTCCAGATTACCACTGGGTCCGGTGGCTACCAACGCTTATATCATTCATGAAAACAAAAAAGCAGTTGTTTTTGATCCTGGTGGAGATTTCAATAAGTTGGATGATTACTTGAAAGAGCGGGAACTCGAGGTAGAGGCTATCCTTCTCACTCACGCTCATTTCGACCATATAGGTGCCGTTGATCAACTGAGAGAAGCCTATCATGCCCCTGTTTATGTACATAAGGAAGAGGCGGACTGGCTGCAGAATCCTGATAAGAACGGATCGAAGCTGTTCGGATTGGGAGAGATAACAGCAGCACCTGCCGATCAGTTTATCGAAGTGGGTCCAATGGAGATTGCGGGCATGCCTTTTGAGGTCCGACATACTCCCGGTCATTCTCCGGGGAGCGTCTCCTATGTTTTTCGGAACCAGCGACTGACAATTGCCGGGGACACCTTATTCCAGGGCGGAATCGGCAGGACAGATCTTCCGGGAGGCGATCGTTCCTTGTTGAATCGCAGTATACAAGATCAATTGCTCACTCTTCGAAATGATATGAGAATCTTCCCGGGACACGGGATGCCGACGACCGTTGGAGAAGAATTAGGCACCAATCCGTTCCTTAAATGAATCGCACTATGAAAAAAACCTGTTATCCTCAACTGGATAACAGGTTTTTTTCAGTGCCCTCCGAATGTTGGTACGAGAATGAATGAAGTATAATACGTGAAACCGATCATAAAGACTGTCAAGTATGAGAAGAATATGTAGACATACATACGTTCAGACAGCTTCAGATAACCAATAGTAAGGAAAAATGCCGTTTGAGCAAGTGACAATAGTGCTGCTTCCATCATATCGCCGGCAAAGAACATGACAGTGAAGATCCCTGTCCAGAAAGCCAGCACCCGGAACATACGGTCCATGCTTTTCCCCCTCCTTCTCGCGCGTTAGAGTATCAACTGTAATTATATCCGAACCAGTAAAAATTGTAAATAAAACGCATACATAAATACCTTCTTTCAGTTTGTGCATTTTTCGTCGGCATATTCACTCAAAATTAAAATTATTTTCGAATTTTATGTCGAAATAGGTTTCAAATATTGTACAAAGGTTATACAGGTACTATACAATAGAGGCGTACCAAAAAAAGCGAGGAGCGAAAAAAATGGAAGAGTTAAAATTCTACACATACCCAAGTTGTACATCTTGTAGACGGACTAAGTCATGGTTGAAGAGCCAAGGGGTGGATTTTAACGAACAGCACCTATTTCGTGAGACTCCTACAAAGGATGAATTGAAGAGAATACTAGCACTGACGACCCATGGAATTGATGAAATACTGGCTAAACGCAGCAAGGAATATAAAATGTTGAACATGGATGTAGAGGATATGACATTAAACGAATTTCTCGAACTTGTTACAGAAAAGCCTAAACTGCTTAGAAGACCGATCCTAACCAACGGAGAAAAATTGGTTATCGGCTATGACCTCGATGGTTTGAGAGGAATTACCAATAATCGTTTGGAATATACGGCTATCATTTCATAAACCATATACAAAAAGAGCGCCTTTCTAAATAGAAAAGCGCTCTTTTTGTTTGTAAAAGTATCCCTAATCCATAAGGAGGGACCATCATTCAAATGTGCATGTACATGTTCTGCAGCAAAGAAATAAAGAGGGAACACCGGCCCCGTTCCTCATTTGGAGGGGTCTTGATAGGTGACTACTGATTTTACAGATTCGTCTGATAGGGAAATGGTCCAGTTGCAAATCCACCCGCCTATCTGATCTTTTGTGCAGACCGATTTGATTTCCCCCTCGGGAAGCTGTCGAACGAATGTATAGGTTGATTCACGGTCTGGAGTAGAAACAAGTGCATCGTTTAAAATGCTCTGTGTCGACTGCACAAGGTATTGGGAGGTGAGGGCGCGTTTGGTCATCTCTGTATTGCTAAGCTGGTTCTTATACATGGCTGTTGTCGTCAGTAAGGCGGAGCAAAGCACCAGGCATATTAACAATGCCCATGGAAAGATGACTCCTTCCTCTCGTTTTTCTTTAAGGCAGATGTATGAGTCGTTGAAACCTACTGTCCTCATGGATCTGTACCTCCAAAGTAAGGGTGGATGGACCATTATCGTGTATAGTGAAAGATTCAACTGGAGTGAGTAATGTTTCGTGACCTGTTCCATTTACGGTTCTACGTACGATGGTGCCGTATTGCTCAATTTGAATGATCCGGTCATCCCAAGAAACAATTTGAAGGGTGTTGCCGTTTAAAGAGAAGCTTTTAGAGGCATTGATCTCTTCCTGTATGAAGTGAAACAGGTGGAGCGAAGCCTGTTCTTCATAGTAAGAAGGGTTGCGGATAGAAGTGAGTATAGGAGTCGATAAGAAAAGGATGATGGTAATGATAGTGAGGCTGAACAGTGCCTCCATAAAAGTAAACCCATTAGACTCATGAAGACGGGGCATGTAAGCAAAACTCCTTAGTCTCTTTATCTTTCCTTTGCCAGGTAATACAGCCGGTCAGGGTGGAATCGCTTTTCCATAATTGGATTTCATAAGCGGTCGGCTGTGTTCCGGTATAATGAAAGGAAAGAGGTTTTTCATCTGTATGCAGCTGAAGTTCATCATATAGTCGGACTGCCATTTCTCTTTCCATGGCAAGCTCTTTTTGATCAGAGCGGAGTTGAGTCAGAGCAGGCAGGACGGTAAGACAGATGACCATGACCGTGCTGAAAGCGGCGATTGTTTCAAGGAGCGTAAAACCTTCATTCTTCATCTATTCTCACCCTGCTCGTTCCGAATGGAAAGGTGACTTTGTATGACGTGTCTCGAGAGGTGAACTTCATGGTTCCCGGGGATTGAATGATTCCTCTTTGATTAAACTTTACTTGGGGCTTGAGTGTCAGCATATTGATTCTCCAATCAGCTGGTAATGTGCGCTGAAATACCATTCGTTTTTCCTTGCTGTCATATAAAGCGTACTGATTGTTCGTTTCATAGAAGTAAAGGGTGAAGTAGGGGTGTTTATATTGAGTCAGCTGCTGGGATAACAGGACGTCTTCCTGGAATTGCTGCAGAAAAAGCTTTTCTTGAACGTGGTGGAGGGTGTGATGGTGCAGAGGTGCGATACAGAGGAGGAGGATGGACCATGATAACAGGACGAGGACTGTTTCTGTAAACGTGTAACCGCTCTGTGAATTAGGAAGGGGCATGATCAACTTTGCCGTCTGTAATCGTTAAGGTATCTCCATTCGGACACTTTGTTTCTTTCAAATATCCCTCGGTTTTTAATACGTCTATCGTCGTTGGATAGGCATCATTATCAAGAAAATAGGCTTCTGCCTGGGCTTCCGCCGTCGCTGTGAGTGCCTCGCATCCTTTGTCGCGGATATTCTGACTATTCTTGGTCATGTTTGGAATCGTGATGATAAGCAGTACGGAAATGACCAGCAGCACGATAAGCATCTCGATTAGTGTGAATCCTTTTTCATTTTTCATGTTTGAACGACTCCTTTTCGTTATAGTTGATTCATCCATCCATATAGAGGAAGCATGATGGATGCATAAATACTTATGATCACCACAGCTACCAGAACGAAAAATATCGGCTGTATTCTCTGGATCCAAGTCGTAATCTTACTCTGAATATGTTCAATGAAAAATTCAGCCAGTATTTCCAGTTCGCTTTGCAGTGCTTCCACATCGTTGGTGTGGTGGAAGATATCAGTCAGCTCTGTTCGGAATAACGGGCAGCTGTGTAATGCCTGTCCAAAAGACTTTCCCTCGCCCAGCTGAAGGAGGATCTCTTTACTGTAAGTGCACAAAACCTCATCCCCGTGATGGTCCCGCATCGTTTCCATCGATTGCTTTAAGGTCAATCCCGCACGCAGTAAGGAGTGAAGGTGGGTAGTGAAGGAATAGGAGGCAGAATAGGAGTAATAAACGCGCAGTACTGGAAAACGCTGATAGAAATCCAACTTGTTTTGTACGGACATCCTCGGTAATATAAACAGGAGAGATACAAGAGAACCGCCCAGGAGCAGGAAAATGATTACCATTCCGGTCATGAAATAATCGACCCCCATCAGCAGCCACAAAGTGCTGGTGGATTCTCCTTCAAAGAGTTGGATGAAATTAGGCAAGACGGTCCTTTTCATGATTGTAAAAGCACCAATGAGGAAAACTAAGAGCAGAAGAGGGTATCGGAGGACGCGGGTGATTCTTTCTTTGTATTCTTTCTTCATTTCCATAAGCTGTTTGGTCTGACGGAAGATGTGAGGCAGGTCGAAGTGGATGTTGCTGAAATATAGAAAGTTGGTTACGGTTTTTGAGAAGCAGGCGTGTTTATAGGCCTGATCAATCGTATCTCCTCTTCCAAGTGCTGTAATCAGTGACTCTGCGACAGGCTTTAACCGTGCGTCCCAACCGGTCATTCTTAAAGCCTCAAGCAGAGGATATCCCTTACTGAGGATATGACTGAGTCTATGAAGGAACAGGATTTGCAAATGATCCGGCAGCCTTCGATCAGAGGAGCGGACCTGCTTCCTTTTTCTCAATAAAGCCGAGAGCATAGGCTTTCCTCCTCAGTTTCTGGAATGAATGAAAAAGATGTGGGGAAGGTGCGGTCCCGAGCATCGCCCGGCGTAGGAGCTCTCCTTCAAGCATTTCGAGAATAGCCGCTCGTTTCGGCAGCTGTTTGTTTGCCGTAATTGGAACGAGCTGCTGAGCGGCGATAGCAATGAGGGACTGCTCCAATTCCGCCTGCTGGATGTCCATCTCCTTCAAACGGTGAATGGTTCCATAGGCATTCATTGCGTGAATCGTACTGATGACGAGGTGCCCGCTGAGCGCTGCTCGAAAAGCGAATTTTGCTGTTGCCTGGTCCCTGATTTCTCCGACCATCAATAGATCAGGATCATGACGAAGTGCCGCTTTGAGACCGGTGTCATAGGTAACACCGGCCCGTTCATTTACCTGGACCTGAATGATGTTGTTCAGATTCTTCTCGATGGGATCTTCAAGCGTGATGGCCTGGAAGGAGCTCTGTGTCATGAGGGATTGAATCAAGGCGTACAGGGTGGTTGTTTTTCCACTCCCTGTCGGTCCGGTAAACAGGATCATTCCGCTTCGGTGACGAAGCCAGGATTCCAGACGGTTCCGCTGATGAGGGAAGAGGAAGAGTTGTTCGAGTGGCATATGGTTCATCGGATTCAGTATGCGAATGGCGAGACTCTCCGTTCCGGTAATGGGAAGAGTGGAGAGACGGAGATCGAAAATCGAGTGGTTGTTTCTGTAAGGGATGGTGCCGTTCTGGGGGCGCTTCTGTTCACCAATGTCCATACCGGAAGTGAACTTGTAATAGGAAAGGATTTTCTGATACATAGGCAGTGGAAGTTTCGAGTGGAAAATTCGTTCCCCATGGATGCGGAAATGGACGTTCGCGTTCTCGGAGTAAGGTGTGAAATGGATATCGGAGGCAGACTGCTGAATCGCGGAGAGGACGAGGTCGTTTGCGCGGGTGGCGACGGAGTTCAAATGAATAATCACCTCATTTCTAAATTTATACATAGAATTATATTCGACAATGATCGAGTAAATCCTGCTTCAGGAAAAAATAAAAAGGGGGCCCGTCAATGATTTTTATCGTAGGTTTCATGGGAAGCGGAAAAACGACCGTAGCAGAACAGCTTGGAGAAGCAACCGGGTACAAAGCGGTGGAGATGGACAGAGAAATCGAACGTCTGGAAGGGATGACGATTCCTGAGATGTTCGAGCGATACGGAGAAGCGTATTTCCGTTCTGCGGAAACGCGTTTTCTAAAAGGGCTTCACGGGGACGGCATTGTTTCCACCGGGGGAGGCGTCATTCTCCAGGAGGAAAATCGAAGAATTCTTGCAGAAGGAACCGTCGTTTATTTAAGGGCGGAGTGGGAGACGATCACAGCACGTCTCGCCGGCGATAAAAATCGTCCTTTGTGGTCCGGTGCATCTTCTGACAAGCAGAAGCGGTTTCAAGAACGCCTTCCTTATTATAAGGAAGTGGCGGATATCACCATTGATGTAGATAAGAAATCACCACAGGTAATAGCGGAGGAAATACAATTGCGTCTAAAATAATGGTGATAGGTACATACTAGAACCAAACGGTTAAAAAAGAGGGATTCAAATGGACAAGAATGATTATGTGAAATTTTTGACAGAAGAAATGGTCAAGTACATGCATTTGTCTAAAGAAGAAAAAAGGTTGAGGAAGGAAGAGAAACCTTCCAAGAAATCATCCTCGTATTGGTTCGGCATTCTTCCCTTTGCTTGGAAGTTGTTTAAAAGAAAAAGAAGGATTACAAATCCTTGAAACCGAAAAAGCCGCTGAGAAATCAGCGGCTTTTTTCAGCTTGTTGAAGAAGTGATATGCAGGAAGGGAAGGCGAATCAAGTAAAATGAGCGCTTCCACTGGCCCGTATGCCTTTTCTCTATGTCTTATCCGTTTGTGGATTCCCGCTCGCCAAACGCAGACGCGGCAGATGAGAGGTTCTTCTCTTCCGCCGACTGTTTTGTTATCGTTTGGTCAGCCACTCGGCACTCGTATTCTGCGATAGGTAAAAAAGACCGCCGTTTATAACGTCCCACTCAATTCTCGGTTTGTAGCGGATGTCGAGCTGTTCTCTTTCCCTTGTGAAAGAATCGAGGTCAATGTCTTCCGACTGATAAAATGTTTCTAACAACTCTCTCTCTTTATTCCATTCTAAAATGGATTCTTCCGCCCATTTATTCGTTCTCGTTTGAATATGCTGTTCCAGATGCTTTTGTATGCGTACATAGGCGTTCTTCAAGGAAATCACAGGTGTCATCGGGAACGTATAGTCGGATACGGTTGATTCAAACCGCAGCGGCATGATCCGCTCCATCATTCCGACCATAAGCGTCCCGTGAATGAGGTTTATACCAATGGATAAAGGTTCGTCCTTAGCTTGTTTTCCTCTGTATTGGAGCTGCAGGTTTAAGATGAGCCATGGACTCATCGCCCTGTTTGTGCCAGGGGTATCGATGACTTCGTACAAACGAGCCGTCTTCCCTTTCTTAATGGCTGTATGATAGAGCGAGTGCAGCTTCGGAGTGCCGGCATGAAGATAAATTCCTTCTTTTTCTGTATGGTTGGTATCGGTGAAGGTCAACTGCATCGGGTTTCCATCCCGGTTCATTTTCTTCATATAATGCCAATAGAACGGGCGGTTCATAATCTCTTCATCCATTTCACTGGTCAGCTGGACCGTAAAATGTCCTTTAGCTTTGTCTATAATGGAACAACCGTATGTTTCAAAGAAAGATTGGACGAAACTTTCGTGCGGGTTTGTTTCATTCAACTGGATTCTCTCCTCTCATTTACGCTGTATTCTACGTAGCTGACCAGATTGTTCAGTTTTATATTCACTTCGCCCTGACTCTCCGACTGCTTAAGGATCGACTGTATCTGCTGATCGAATGACCCTCCAGGTATTTGCTCCAGAATGTGATCCAGGTCTCCGACCGCATTCTTAAAGACTTCAATTTTCTCATAAAGCATATTCATGATATGGTCTTCAATCGTATTTTTGATGGCAAAGTTATAAATCTTGACGTCGTTTTCTTGACCGAACCGGTGAATCCTGCCGATTCTTTGTTCGAGGCGCATCGGGTTCCAAGGCAGGTCGTAGTTGATCATGTGGTGACAGAACTGCAGATTAATACCTTCTCCGCCCGCTTCGGTTGCTACCATGACTTGAGCCTTATCTCTGAACAACTGCTTCATCCAGTCCCGCTTCCCTTTATTGAACTTTCCGCTGAATGGGACCGAGGTAATTCCGTGCTGCTGCAGGTACCACTGGAGATAGAACTGGGTTGCCCGATACTCTGTGAAAATAATGAACTTTTCTTTTGTCTGTTCAATTTTTTCGATCATTCGCTTCGCTTTCACATGGTGGGGAAGACTACCGACCGCCTCCATGATGTCATCATACAAGGCGCTTTTCTCTTCCGGTGCTTTCTTCTTTAATTCTTGAAGCGACAGGAAACAGGCTTCTCTGGAAGAACATAATTCTTTCGCAAGGGTCAGCCACGTAAACGAAGGGTGTGAAGCTTTCAATGTCTCGAGGCTTTGGTAGACTTTTGCCTCTTCCTCGGAGAATTCCAGGCGTTCATTCGTCACTTTCCGCTTGGAAGCATCCAGTCCTGTATCCTTCCGCCGGTTCCGAATCATTAATTTTCCAACAAGAGAATGAATGTGTTCTGTACGTTCGTCTTGATCGGCATTCTTCTGGTATTTCTTTTTGAAATCTGTCAGGTTTCCCAAATATCCTGGTTTCAATATGGAGACGAGATTGAACAGGTCGCTCAGTTTGTTCTGTATCGGTGTTGCCGTGAGTAACAGGCAGTAAGTCTTTTTCAGCGACTGGACAAATTGATAGTTCTTCGTCTGGTGATTCTTCAGTTTATGTGCCTCATCAATGATCACCAGGTCGTAATCAATACTAAGTATTTCCTCTTTATGCTGTTCTCTTTTCGCCATATCAATCGATGTGACCGTTATTTCCCATTCTTTCCACGATGCATGTTTTTTTCTGGGAGAAGCGGCCTGAATATAGAATTTCTCGTTCAATTCCTGTATCCATTGGTTCACGAGAGATGCAGGCGTGAGAATCAATACTTTCTTCGCCCGCCCTCTGATCATAAGCTCTTTCAAAATCAGCCCTGCTTCCAGTGTCTTACCGAGCCCCACTTCATCAGCCAGAATCGCCCTGCCATGCATATGGTGGATGACCTTGGAGGCAGCTTCTATCTGATGTTCCATGAAGTCGATATGGGGAAGGTGTTCAAGGGAAAGCAGACCATCAAAGTGTGGGACCGTTTGGAACTGTGCCGCTTTATAGGCAAGTTTGAATCCCTCCCAGGAACTCAGTCTTTCCGAAGAGTCCAAATGACCGGATAATGTGTGTAAAAACGCTTCATCTGGATGAATTTGAATCATATGGAATCGCTCCTTTTTCTAATAGTTTGCCTTTCGTAAAGATTGTGAATAATTTGTTGAATTCCCATGTCTTTTGTAAAGAATGCGTGATATAATGTAGCTGAATTTGAAGTGAAAACCGCATCCATAAGCTATAAAATAGTATGCCCGCTGCAATCTAATAAAATACGAAAGCGGATGACTGTAATGGGAGAGACTACTACCGTGGCGCCGAAGGAGCAAACAATCTTTGTGAATCTCTCAGGCAAAAAGACCTTTACAGGACGCAACTCTGGAGAGCGTCTGCGAAGAAGCAGACCGCCCAAGAAGCAAGCGGACGGATATAGGAATCCGTACGTGAAACTTTCTGGCTTACATGGACAGAGACTCCCTTGATTACAGGAGGAGTCTCTTTTTTTATGGATGATCACATTGCATAAGGAGTGGTTTGGATGACAGAGTTGAAGCGTACCCCTTTGTTCCCTGAATACAAAGAACTCGGAGCAAAAACGATTGATTTCGGAGGTTGGGATTTACCTGTCCAATTTACGAGTATCAAGGAGGAGCATGAGGCTACACGAACGGCTGCCGGGTTGTTCGATGTATCCCATATGGGAGAAGTGATGGTGGAAGGACCGGGCAGTCTTCCTTTTCTACAGAAAATGTTGACGAATGATGTTTCTAAATTGGAACCGGGGAAGGCCCAGTATACGATCATGTGCTATGAGAACGGTGGGACGGTCGATGATTTGATCGTCTATCATCTGGACGAAGCGAAATACTTGCTCGTCGTCAATGCAGCGAACAGAGAAAAGGACTATCAGTGGTTGAAAGATCACCAGACAGGCGATGTGACAATCCAGGATGTATCGGATGAATACGTTCAACTTGCTGTCCAGGGTCCCAAAGCAGAAGAGATCATGCAGACATTGACGGACAGCGACGTTTCTTCCATTAAGTTCTTTCGTTTTCTATCCGATGTCCGCTTGAAAGGTGTATCAAAAGAAGCTATTGTCTCACGGACCGGATACACCGGCGAGGATGGGTTTGAAATATACCTTCCTGCAGAAGCTGGAAGGGAGCTATGGCAGGCGCTTCTTACTGCCGGTGAGCCGCACGGATTACAGCCGATCGGGCTGGGGGCGAGGGATACGCTTCGATTTGAAGCGAATCTGGCGTTATACGGCCAGGAGTTAAGTGCGGATATTACTCCGATGGAAGCAGGTCTTGGCTTTGCGGTAAAAGTGAACAAGGATGCGGACTTCATAGGAAAGAACGTGTTGAAAGAACAGAAGGGAAACGGCCCTCAAAGGAAGCTTGTAGGAATTGAAATGATCGATAAAGGCATACCGCGTACGCATTATGAAGTGTTCGTCGGAGAAGAGAATATCGGTTTTGTAACGACAGGTACCCAGTCTCCGACTTTAGGAAAAAACATTGGACTTGCCTTATTGAAGAAAGAGTTTACAGAACCTGGCACGGAAGTCATTGTCCAAGTGCGGAAACGCCGTTTAAAGGCGAAAGTCGTCACTACACCATTTTATAAACGATAATTAAATGAAGGGGGAACTACGTATGGAATTTCGTTACCTGCCCATGACGGAGAAGGATAAGAAAGAAATGCTTGCAGCAATCGGAGTGGAGCACTCCGATGAGCTGTTTTCCGATATACCGGAAAGTGTACGTTTCAAAGGAGACCTCGATATAAAGGATCCGAAGAATGAGTTCCAATTGACGAAAGAGCTGTCCAATCTCGCAGAACAAAACGTTCATTTGAAATCCCATGTTTCCTTCTTGGGTGCGGGAGTCTACGATCACTATATCCCGTCGATCGTCGATCATGTTATTTCCCGTTCTGAATTTTATACGGCCTATACACCGTACCAGCCGGAGATTTCTCAAGGTGAACTCCAGGCAATTTTTGAGTTTCAAACAATGATCAGTGAATTGACGGGGATGGATGTAGCGAACTCTTCTATGTATGACGGCGGAACGGCACTTGCAGAAGCCGTAAACTTATCAGCCGGCCAGACGAAGAAAAAGAAAGTGCTCGTATCGAAAGCGATCCATCCGGAATCCCTTGACGTTATTCGATCTTATGTGAAAGGTCCCGGCCTTGAAGTCATTGAAATCGATCACAAAGAAGGAAAGACAGATTTGGAACAGCTGGAGAGAGAATTAGATGAGAATGTAGCCAGTGTCGTCGTTCAATATCCGAACTTCTTCGGTCAAATAGAACCCTTAGCCGAGATCCGCTCCATTGTGGATCAGGAGAAAAAAGCGATGCTTATTGCTTCCAGCAATCCTCTTGCGCTGGGTTATCTGACACCTCCTGGTGAATTTGGAGCAGATATCGTTGTTGGTGATGCGCAGGTATTTGGTATCCCTGCTCAGTTTGGGGGCCCACACTGCGGATACTTCGCCACGACGAAGAAACTGATGCGCAAAGTACCTGGCAGACTGGTCGGCCAGACGGTAGATGAAGATGGCAGACGTGGCTTTGTGCTCACGCTTCAGGCTCGGGAGCAGCATATCCGGAGGGACAAAGCTACTTCCAACATCTGTTCGAATCAGGCACTAAACGCTCTGGCAGCATCTGTAGCGATGAGCTCCCTGGGCAAGCAGGGCTTGAAGAAGATGGCGCGGATGAATATACAGAAAGCTGCCTATATGAAAAACCAGTTGGAGGCAGCGGGTTTTGAACTTCCATACAAGGACGCTTTCTTTAATGAGGTCGTTGTAAACGTCGGCCGTAATATTGCGGAAGTAAACAAAAAACTCCTTGCGAAAGGTTTCATCGGAGGGTACGATCTCGGTCGGATGTCAGAAGGATTGTCTGAACACATGCTGCTTGCTGTTACAGAAATCAGGACAAAAGAAGAAATTGATCAATTTGTTAAGGAAATGGGGGATATTCGTGGCTAATCAGGACTTTCCGTTAATTTTTGAATTGAGTCAAGAAAGCCGTACCGGATTCAGTCTTCCGGAGTTGGATGTACCGGAAGTGGACGTGGAAGGTATGATCGGCGAGAAATATGTTCGGAAACAGGAACCGGATCTCCCGGAAGTAAGTGAACTTCAAATTATAAGGCATTATACGGGACTTTCTAAACGGAATCACGGGGTCGACTCCGGTTTTTATCCACTCGGCTCCTGTACGATGAAGTATAATCCTAAAATGAATGAAGATGTTGCCCGCTTTCCTGGCTTCAGCCACATCCACCCGTATCAGCCGGAGGAGACGGTACAAGGTGCCCTGCATTTAATGTACGACCTTCAAGAATCGCTTGCTGCTATAACCGGGATGGATACCGTCACTCTGCAACCGGCAGCAGGTGCGCATGGAGAGTGGACGGGATTAATGATGATTCGTGCCTACCATGAAGCGAATGGGGATTACAACCGTACGAAAGTTATCGTTCCGGATTCTGCGCATGGAACGAACCCAGCCTCCGCAACAGTCGCAGGATTTGAAGCTGTAACCGTTAAATCCGATGATCGCGGGCTCGTCGATCTGGAAGATTTAAAACGTGTGGTCGATGAAGAGACGGCCGCCTTAATGCTGACAAACCCGAACACGCTTGGTCTGTTTGAAGAGGATATTGAAGAAATGGCATCGATCGTTCATGAAGCAGGCGGAAAGCTTTATTATGACGGTGCCAATCTGAATGCTGTTTTAGGTTATGCCCGCCCCGGGGATATGGGATTTGACGTCGTCCACTTGAATCTGCATAAGACGTTTACAGGTCCACACGGCGGGGGAGGACCTGGTTCCGGGCCTGTAGGGGTAACTGCAGAACTGGCGGCGTACCTGCCTAAGCCGATTCTGGTGAAACAGGGCGGTCAGTACATCTTTGATTATGATCGACCGGATTCTATCGGCCGGGTGAAGCCGTATTACGGTAATTTCGGCATCAACGTTCGTGCCTACACGTATATACGTACAATGGGGGCGGAAGGCTTGAAGAAGGTAAGTGAGTATGCTGTCATCAATGCCAACTACATGATGCGCCGCCTTCAGGAGTATTATGACCTTCCATTTGACCGTCATTGTAAGCATGAATTTATTTTATCTGGCAGACGTCAGAAGAAGCTCGGAGTACGGACGTTGGACATAGCAAAACGCCTGCTTGATTTTGGGTACCATCCACCGACCATCTATTTCCCGATTAACGTCGAGGAAGCAATGATGATCGAACCGACGGAAACCGAATCCAAGGAAACGCTGGACGGCTTTATCGATGTGATGATTCAAATAGCCAAAGAAGCAGAAGAGAATCCTGAAATTGTTCAGGAAGCTCCTCATACGACAATCGTGAGCCGCATGGATGAAACACAGGCGGCAAGGAAACCGGTATTGAGATACCGGAAAGGCGAATGAAAATAACCGGAGTCCCTTCAAGGACTCCGGTTTGCTTTTTTCTATCATGATTGGGATAATGAGTAATCTCCCGGCAGGATATTACTTCTTCGTTTTGATCTTTCCGGACCATTTTTTGAATCCGCTCTGCAGCATGTTCAAATCTTTGTAGCCGTTTTTATGCAGCAGCATAGCTGCACGTGCAGACCTGGCACCGCTTTGGCAGTACAGGTACACCGGCTTATCTTTGCGGATTTCAACAAGACGATTGCGCAGCTGCGATAGTGGAATATTTCTCGCGCCCAGTATATGTCCGCCTTCGTATTCTTTCGGTTCCCGGACGTCGATGAGCTGGGCTTTTCTGTATCCTTCGCGGAACTGTTCTTCCGTCAGTGTCGTCATGATTTTTCTAGCTTTGAAGTATCTATATAATCCAAAAGCAATGATCAAGACCAGTGCACCGATTAAAATCCATAAATCCATATGTGCCTCCCCCTTTTCTCTCTTTCTCTATCTATTATAGGAGGGAATCGTTTGCATTTCAAAAATATTTTTCCGTGTTTAAGCAAAAACATGCGCCATCATGGTTTTCCGATGGAAGTGGGAATGCAACAGATGAATAAATGGAAAAGAAGGATAATCGGCTGTTTTTGCTTCGGATTGCTTTTCAAATCGGCTTCGCTCGTAATATTATTAGATTGACAAATTTCTACCTTTTTGTTCAAAACACAAGATATTGAATATATTCTGAAAAAGGGCACAAGATATTGATTATATTTTTGAAAATGTGGTATGTTACTTATATCGATTTTTTATTTAGTAAGGGAGAGATGCAAGATGCAGACGTCAACCTCCACCGATGTCCATACAAAGATTAATGTGGAAAGACTGAACGCAGATATCCGTCAGTTTCCGCAAGTACATGAAATTACAGAAAACATGTCTATTACACACAAAGGCGTGTCCCGGCTTGTCATGTTGGACCGCTATGCATTCAAAGATACAGAGAAACTTACATTGTCGGAGGGAGACTTTGTTGTTCTCACGGTCAAAGACGATCCTAAGTTCCCGGCTCGAGGCTTTGGCTTCATTCATGAGATTGATTGGGAGAAGCACGAAGCTGTTGTCCGTGTCGAAGATGAATTCCTAAGCGTCCTTGACAGACCGGAAGAGCAGGAGTCAGGATTGATCCGCAGAAACCTTGACACGATTGATAAACCGTTAGAGGTATATTACGAACAGATCGCTCTTCGGAATGCGACAGGCCTGTCCGAAGTGGAAACAGATCCGCTTAAGAAACAGGAAAGTTTCGAGAAATTCTACGAAGAACTTTCTGATATGAATTTCATCCCGGCCGGCCGTGTGCTTTATGGTGCCGGTTCCCAAACGGATGTTACGTATTTCAACTGTTACGTGATGCCTTATATCCAGGATTCCAGGGAAGGCATATCCGATCACAGAAAACAGGTGATGGAAATTATGTCACGAGGAGGCGGTGTCGGTACGAATGGTTCCACACTGCGCCCACGCAATACGCTGGCCCGTGGAGTGAACGGTAAATCATCCGGTTCCGTTTCCTGGCTTGATGACATTGCGAAATTAACGCACTTGGTTGAACAAGGTGGATCGAGACGCGGTGCGCAGATGATTATGCTTTCAGACTGGCATCCGGATATTCTTGAATTCATCATTTCTAAAATGCAGAATCCACGAATCCTGCGTTACCTGATCGAAAATACAGAAGATGAACAAATTAAGCAGCTTGCCAAGGACAAGCTTAAATTCACCCCACTTACGGAGACGGAGAAAGATCTCTATCAGAGCGTCGTGAATTACAAGCATATCCAAGGACAAGGGGGCTTTACGGACCAAAGCATCCGCGAAGCAGAAGAAAAGCTTCAAATCGGCGGCACTTATACCGTTCATAATTCCGAGTTTTTGACGGGAGCCAATATCTCCGTCTGTGTCACAAAAGAATTTATGGAAGCTGTCGATCAGGACGCTGCCTACGAACTGCGATTCCCGGACGTGGAGAATTACACAGAAGAGGAAATGCGTGTGTATAACGAAGAATGGCACAACAGCGGCGACGTCCGTGAATGGGAGGAACGTGGTTTTGGAGTCCGTACGTACCGTACAGTCAAGGCGAAAGAACTTTGGAACTTGATTAATATTTGTGCTACGTACTCAGCAGAGCCGGGTATCTTCTTCATCGACAATGCCAATGAGAAAACTAATGCGACCGCTTATGGTCAAAAAGTCGTTGCGACAAACCCTTGTGGAGAGCAGCCGTTAGCGCCGTTCAGCGTTTGTAACCTTGCTGCCGTAAACTTGGCCAGTGTCGCCGATAAGGCTAACAAGCAGGTCGATTTCGCTAAGCTGAAACAAACGGTCGAGCGTGGTGTGCGTATGCAGGATAACGTTATTGACGCAACGCCATACTTCCTGGAAGAGAATAAGAAGCAGGCTCTTGGTGAACGTCGTATTGGATTAGGGGTAATGGGGCTCCACGATCTCCTTATTTACTGTGAATCCGTCTACGGTTCCGAAGAAGGAAATAAACTTGTCGATGAAATCTTTGAAACCATTGCGACCACGGCTTATCGTGCATCGATTGAACTCGCGAAAGAGAAAGGAAGTTTCCCGTTTCTGATCGGAGAGACAGAAGAAGAAACAAAGGAGCTTCGTGAGCGTTTTATCAACACAGGTTATATGAAAGACATGCCTGAGGATATCCGTAAAGATGTATTGACTTACGGTATCCGCAACTCCCATTTGTTGACTGTTGCTCCGACAGGTAGTACAGGCACAATGGTGGGCGTTAGTACTGGTCTGGAACCTTATTTCTCCTTCTCTTACTACCGAAGCGGACGTCTAGGTAAGTTTATTGAAGTGAAAGCAGATATTCTTCAGGAATATTTGGATGAACACCCGGAACAGGATCCAAACGAGCTTCCAGAATGGTTCGTAACCGCAATGACTCTCAGCCCCGAAGCACATGCAGATACGCAGTGCATTATCCAACGCTGGGTCGACAGCAGTATTTCCAAGACGGTAAACGCACCGAAAGGATACACGGTCGAACAGGTAGAGAGCGTCTATCAACGCCTATACCGCGGGGGAGCGAAAGGCGGTACGGTGTATGTGGATGGAAGCCGTGACAGCCAGGTGCTCACGTTGAAAGCAGAAGAGAATGATTTCGACGGCGAACAGACAGAACTCTTTGAAGAAGAGGAGAAGACGCCGCGTGTCGTTCTCATGGATACGATTCAGGAGCTCGACAAAACAAATGTGACGATTGGATCGGAAGTCGGTGACACCTGCCCGGTCTGCCGTCAAGGAACGGTAGAAGACATCGGCGGATGCAATACGTGCACGAACTGTAATGCGCAATTGAAGTGCGGACTGTAAAATGGAAGAAGCATCGGACAGGCTGTCCGATGCTTCCTTTTTTCTGGGTGCAGCATTCCTTGTCACTCAGGTTAAACTAGTGTATCATTTTATATTGGGAAACAGATCACCAGACCATTATCGGTAGGGTCGTGCCCATTTGTACATACAATGGTAATTGGGGGTTCATCATGCCAACACCAAGCATGGAAGACTATATTGAACAAATATATATATTAATAGAAGAAAAAGGATATGCCCGCGTGTCGGATATCGCAGAGAATCTCCAGGTTCACCCGTCATCCGTCACCAAAATGGTGCAGAAACTGGACCGCGATCACTACTTGAATTACGAAAAATACCGGGGTTTGATTCTGACGTCTAAAGGGAAAAAAGTAGGAAAGAGACTGGTGTACAGACATGAATTACTGGAGCAGTTTCTTGAAATCATAGGGGTCGATCATGAGAACATTTACGAGGATGTGGAAGGGATTGAGCACCATATGAGCTGGAATTCAATCGACAGGATTGGAGATTTGGTGCAGTACTTTGATGAAAACCCTGAACGTATGAAGGCCCTCCGTGAAGTGCAGAAGAAGAATGAAGAACAAAATGAAGAATAAGACATCAAGAGACGCTTGGAAAGATTCCATGCGTCTTTTTTTATTACATAGGGATTAGGTCCCGGTTGTTCTAAATTCCATTTGTCGCGTTTATAATGAACTAAAGTGGGGTGAGGCAGTATGAAAGTGGATGGAGTATTTTCGGGAGGCGGCATAAAGGCTCTGGCGTTTATCGGGGCCTTGGAAGAGCTCGAGGAACAAGGGTACAAATTCCGTCGTCTGGCCGGTACCTCCGCCGGAGCGATTCTGGCATCGCTGACAGCAGCTGGATTCACTTCGACAGAAATAAGGCAACGAGTGGAGAAACTCTCTTTTGAACAATTGGTAGATGTGTCGATTACAGACCGGCTCTTCCCCTTCTTGAAGTGGCTGCTTCTCTATTTCCGGATGGGGTTATATAAGGGGAACAAGCTGGAAGCGCTACTGTCTGAATGGCTGGAGGAGAAAGGAATACGGACGTTCGCAGACCTCCCTGAAGGTTCCCTGAAGGTCATCTGTTCCGACTTGACCCTTGGAAGGATTGTAGTTCTGCCCGATGATCTAAAGAAAGTCTATGGGATTGATCCTGCCACCTTTTCTGTAGCGAAAGCCGTTCGGATGAGTTCAGGCCTCCCTTATTTTTTCATTCCTGTCAAGATTCATGGCAAACGGGGGAAGTCTTTTATTATTGACGGAGGGGTTTTGAGCAACTTTCCATTATGGATATGGGAAAAAGCCGACGGATGCCGTACGAGGCCTATCATCGGAATGAAGCTGAGTGACGAACCGGATAAACTGCCGGAGCAGCAAATCAGCAATGCGATACAAATGTTCCACGCCCTTTTTAAGACGATGCAGCAGGCACATGATGCACGCTACATTTCCAAAACGATGAGCAAAGACGTTATTTTCATTCCGGTAAATGATGTGGAAACCACTGATTTCCATTTATCGGACGCGGAGAAGGAAGCTCTAATTGAACTCGGGCATGTCCATGCGCGGAAGTTCCTTAAGCGTTGGAGCAGATGAATAAGAATACATGAAAAAATCGAGCCATTAAAAAGTGGCTCGATTTTTGTCTTTGCTCTTATTTCCTTCTATAACGCGAAGCTGTGGACCGCTGCTTCTTTTTCTTCCGCGCTTACCTAAAGGGGAAGGCTTGCTTTGTGCTTTGACTACTGTTTTCTTCTTAACTACAGGAGCAGGCTGTTTATACTTTTGTTTGGATTGTTTAACCGCTTGTTTATATTTCTTCATCTCATTACGGTTCCCGCCGCCTCCAAATCCTCGGTTGCGGAGGAAAAGGAAATAAATAGCACCATAGATCAATACGGCGAAACCGACCATCATCAGGATGGAGTTCAGAAAGCTGGATGTGTTGGTGAACAGCTGGACAGCCACGAAGAAGACAGCAAGGCCGATGAGCGTGTACATGACAGGAGTCATCCACTTACGCATATATGTTCCTCCTTTCTAATATAAGGGTCATGGGTCATCTTCTGAAACACCCGTTGATTGTCTATACCCTAAACAGGGACATCTTTATCATGGAAAATGCTTTCTTGTGTGCTTATATGTGTTATTCAAATTGTTTCCTTATTTCATCGTTTTATGCAAATATTGTCTGCCTTATTCATCTGTACATTCAGGGTTTTCCAATGGAGGGTCGTACCTTTATTTTATAACATTCCTCCCTTAATCTCCAGCATTTGCCCGTGCTCAGGCATGAAATAATAGCGGTTGGTTAAAATGAGTATAGGAGGTATGAGAAATGGCAGATAAACAGAAAGATCAAAGACAGCAAGAACCACAGCAGAGTGTGTTAGGAAAAGCGTTGATTACAGGTTTTGTAGCGGGAATATTGTGGAGTGGATTGGGAACAATTGCTTATTACTTCCATTTCGCCGAAGTGTCCGCCGCTTCCTTCTTCTTTCGGTCTTTTTTTCAAACGGACTGGACGGGGACGTGGCTCTCGGAAGTACTTGCCATCCTGCTTACAGGCATCCTATCCATTCTAACCGCGCTGGTCTATTATTTTTTACTTAAAAACAAAAATGGACTTTGGCCGGGGATGTTGTACGGAGGGATAATCTGGGCCGTAGTATTCCTCGTTCTGACACCGGTCTTTCCGGCGGTGCCAACCTTTTTGGAGATGGACAGCGATACGTGGGTGACGACGGGCTGTTTATTTATTTTATACGGCGTATTCATAGGGTATTCCATTTCTTATGAGTATAGAGAGTCGAGCGAGACTTCGAAATCTTATTCAAAGCAGGGGAGAGTGTGATAAACTGGAACTGTAATTGAATCGTTTAGTGGGGGTCTAGGAATGGGGAATAAACGAATCTTCTTGATCAACGGTCCGAACTTGAACATGCTCGGCAAGAGAGAGCCCGATACTTACGGGCACGACACGCTGGAGGATGTCGTTCAATTAGTGAAGGACACGGCATGGGAAGCCGGGTATGAAGTAGAGGACTTTCAGTCGAATCACGAGGGAGAGTTGGTTGATCGCATACAGCTTGCTGAGGAAAAGGCTGCGGGGATCATCATTAATCCGGCTGCTTATACACACACAAGTATTGCCCTGAGGGATGCGATCAGTGCTATTACCCCTCCTGTGATTGAAATTCATATATCCAATGTACACAGCCGTGAGACGTTTCGGCACACATCCATGCTGGCTCCTGTTTGTGCGGGTCAAATCGTCGGATTCGGTATCGATGGATATCGCCTTGCCGTAATGGGGATTATTGACAAGATAGAAAAGGAAGGGAGAAATTAATTATGAGTAAGTTGTCAAGTCTAAGGAAGGCTGTTGCCTCCCGGGAATTAGACGGGATTCTTGTCATGAGTGAAATGAACAGACGATACTTGTCTGGGTTTACGGGGTCGTCAGGAGCGCTACTGATTACAGCACAAGAGTCCGTTCTTGTCACGGACTTCCGATATACGGAACAGGCAGGGAACGAAGCGCCTGATTTTCGTATCGTTGAACATAAGAAACCGCTCCACGAGGCGGTTGCGGAACTATCCCAGCAGTTAAACCTTCATAAAATCGCCTTTGAAAAAGATTATGTTACATATAGTCAATATGAGCAGTATAAACAAGCATTAAGCGCGGAACTAGTTCCGACTTCCGGGTTGATTGAAAAATTACGCTTGATAAAGACGGATGAGGAGATTAGTATATTAAAGGATGCCGTCAAGATTGCGGATGATGCCTTTGAACATATCCTCAATTACATAAAGCCTGGTGTCAAAGAAATAGATGTATCAAATGAACTCGAGTTCTTCATGCGTAAACAGGGAGCAGCTTCCTCAAGCTTCGATATCATCGTCGCATCCGGCTACCGTTCCGCATTACCGCACGGAGCGGCTTCTGAGAAGACGATTCAATCCGGGGAGCTGGTCACTCTTGATTTCGGGGCTGTATACAAAGGTTACAGCTCAGATATGACACGGACAGTCGCTGTCGGTGAAATCAGCGATAAGCTAAGAGACATTTATGATACAGTTTTAGAGGCGCAGCTTAGAGGTATGAAAGGAATAAAAGCAGGCATAACCGGTAGACAGGCAGACGCATTGTGTCGTGATTATATTAAGGAAAAAGGATACGGCGATTACTTCGGACACTCGACAGGTCATGGAATAGGTCTTGATGTCCATGAAGGGCCGGGGCTTTCCTTCCGTTCGGATCAGATTCTCGAAGAGGGCATGGTCGTTACGGTGGAACCTGGTATTTATATTCCTGAGGTAGGTGGATGTCGGATTGAAGATGATCTGATCGTCACTGCGACCGGTAATGAACGCCTGAACACCACAACCAAAGAATTGATCACGTTGTAATTTAAAGGAGGAATCATCATGATTTCAGTAAACGATTTTCGAACAGGATTAACAATCGAAGTGGATGGTAATATCTGGCAGGTTATGGAGTTCCAGCACGTCAAGCCTGGAAAAGGTGCCGCATTCGTCCGCTCAAAACTCCGTAACCTTCGTAACGGCAACATTACGGAGAAAACGTTCCGTGGTGGAGAAAAAGTAGAGCGTGCTCATATTGAAAACCGAAAAATGCAGTATCTCTATGCAAATGGGAACATGCATGCGTTTATGGATATGGAAACATATGAGCAAGTCGAGATTCCTGGTGCAACGATTGAAACAGAACTAAACTATTTGAAAGAAAACATGGAAGTCCAAATTCAGTCCTACCAGAGTGAAGTGATCGGAGTAGAGCTTCCGAAGAACGTTGAACTGACGGTAACTGAAACGGAACCTGGTATCAAAGGGGACACAGCAAGCGGCGGTACGAAGCCGGCTACGCTGGAAACCGGATTGTCCGTACAAGTACCTTTCTTCATCAATGAAGGAGATGTACTGCTTATCAGCACAACTGAAGGTAAATACGTTTCGCGTGCTTAATGCATGCTGCAGCCCTTCCCATGCGGGAAGGGTTTTTTTTGTTCCTTAAGCTCTATCAGAATCCTCTATTAAACCTCTATTTTTTCTTCTCTCACCTGTCATAACCCGGAAGTATAGGCATACATATGAAGTAAACCAATTAAAGGAGGGAGAGGAATGAAAGAGATTGTCCGATTGTTTCCTCCTTCTTTCCAACGATTTCTGATGAATGATGTTTCCTGGGGGAAGGTGCAGGAAATTCGCTTGAGGGTCAATCATCCATTAGAAGTGTTAGATGGAGCAAGCCATACCAGTGTGAAAGGAATTATCGTTACAGCGGAACACCTTGCCTTTGTGCTCAACCAGATCAGCCAATTTTCTCTCTATCGGCTCCAAGATGAACTGAAAGAAGGGTTCTTGACGATTGAAGGTGGACATAGAGTCGGTCTGGCAGGGAAGGTGAACACTTCCGGACACCGGATCGATACATTAAAGCATATCACTTTCATGAACATCCGAGTCGCTAGAGAAGTGGCTGGACAGGTCTCTTATCTCCTCCCGTTTTTATATGCAGATGGAAGGTGGAAAAGCACGATGATTATCGGCCCTCCCCATTCAGGAAAAACGACCCTGCTCCGGGCCTTAAGCAAATGGATTGGTTCGGATCATACGGGATACCGGGGGTGCAAGGTGGCAGTCGTGGACGAGCGTTCTGAAATTGCTGCAAGTTTAAGAGGCGTCCCCCAGTTGGAGGTAGGAGTCAGAACGGACGTCATGGACGGCTGTCCGAAAGCAGCCGGAATGATGATGATGATCCGTTCCATGTCGCCCGACGTCCTCATCGTCGATGAAATCGGCGGTCTGGAGGATGCGGATGCCGTCAGGGAAGCTTCTTACACCGGTGTACAAGTCATTTGCAGTATACATGGCCGGACGTTGGATGGCGTGAGGAAACGCCCTTCGGCACGAAGCTTGGTCGAGGAACAAGTCTTTGAACGGTATGTTGTGTTGGAACGAATGTCTCCGGAAAGAAATGGAGGCGTAGTGATTCTGGATGAATCCGGCAAAAAGCTGGCGGGATGGAAAGGATGGGATGATCGTGCAGTGGATCGGAGCCGTCATTATTCTGACTGTCACCACGTGGACAGGGTTTGACATCGCCTCTCGTTTTCGTAAGCGGCCCGGCCAAATCAGACAGTGGAAGAGTGCTCTTCAGATGATAGAAGCAGAAATGGTCTTCGGACATTCGTCTTTGTGGGAAGTATGTGAGAACTTATCGAAACAGCTGCCGGACCCGATCGCTCGGTTCTTTCAAGAAATGGTGGAGAATATAGATGACTGCGATGATTTTCCTTCATGGTGGTCAGGACATCTTCAAAGGCACTGGTCACAGAATGCACTTGGTAAGACGGAACTGGAAATTCTTCATCAGTTTGGAAGGACACTTGGACAGCATGACTTGGAGCAGCAGCAGAAACAGATTCAGCTGACCCTTCATCATCTAGACAGAGAGCTTCATGAGGCAATGGAAGGGGTGGAGCAGTACCAGAAGATGGCAAGAGGGATGGGAGTTTTGAGTGGTCTGTTAGTCATAATCTTAATTATGTAAAAGGAGGACGAAACATTGTGCTTCAGGATGCAACGATCCTTTTTCAAATAGCCGGTGTCGGGATAATCGTAGCAATGATTCACAGTATTTTAAAACAGATGGGGAAAGAGGAAATCGCGCAAGCTGTCACGCTGACCGGTTTCATTATCGTATTATTTATCGTTCTCCATCGTTTGGCCGATCTTTTTCAGCAAATCAAATCGGTATTTCTATATCAAGGGTAGGTCATGGATATTATTCAAGTCGTTGCTTTAGGACTGGTCGCGGCACTCTTGATCATCCTGCTTCAGGAACACAAATCGACGATTGCTTTCCTGCTGTTATTATTTACGGTCCTCATTATTTTTCTGACGATCCTTGATCAAATACAGCACATTTTCTCTCTGTTATCCTATATGGCCAACCAGGCGCAGGTAGAGCCGGTTTATTTCAAAACCATCCTGAAAATAATCGGCATCGCCTATATTGCGGAATTCGGTGCCCAGTTGATTCGCGACGCAGGATTAAACGCCCTGGCATCCAAAGTAGAACTGGCTGGAAAGTTGTTCATTCTAATGCTGGCCATCCCGATCATCACGGCCGTTATTGAGACGATTATCGGATTCATTCCAGGGGCATGAAGAGGAGGGGTGCAATGAAACAGATAATTGCCGTGATTTTCCTTTGTCTATGTTGGGGGAGCTTCCCTGTTGTTTCCTCTGCATCCCCCTCTCCATCCTCGGTAGAAACGGATGATGGGTCGGATATGCTTGATCACTTATCGGTGGACGAGCTCGAACAGAACTGGCTGGATGTTCAACGGCAGTATGGGGAGTATCTCCCGGCTTTCAACGGGGAGAATTTCAGGGATTTCATTGACAAAGAGAGCACAATCGAAGCGTCGAAATGGTATTCCGGTATTTTGAAGTTCTTTTTTCAGGAATTGATGGTCAATGGGAAGCTCTTGGCAACGTTGTTATTCCTTACGTTATTCAGTACCCTGCTTCGGTCCATTCAGTCGGCCTTCGAGAACTCTGTTGTCAGCAGAATTGCTTACATGGTCATATATCTTGTGCTTATCACGCTGGCTTTGGAGAGCTTTCGGCAGGTGATTACTTATACGCTGGATACAATCGAACGGATGAGCAGTTTCATGATTGGTCTACTGCCTCTGTTGCTCGGGATCATGGCTTCATTCACGAACCTTATGTCTATATCTTTCTTTCATCCGATCATTATTGCACTTGTGCAATCAAGCGGACTGCTTGTGAAATATTTGTTGATCCCTTTGTTTGCATCCTCTGCCCTCCTGCTTATTGTAGGTACGTTGAATGATGATTACAAGGTCGATCAGCTTGCAGAACTGCTTAGGAAAACGGGGCTTGCTGTCATGGGCGTGTTTTTAACTATCTTTCTAGGTGTCATTTCTGTACAGGGGACGGTTACCGCTGTGCAGGACGGAATTACTATGAAGACGGCAAGGTTCGTTACCGGTAATTTCGTCCCGGTAATCGGCCGTCTGTTTACAGATGCTACGGACACGATCTTAGGCGCATCCCTTGTGCTGAAGAATACGTTAGGAATTGCCGGAGTGGTTATTCTGCTTGGAATTGCCATTTTCCCGGCCTTGAAGGTACTCGCCATTGCTATTATTTACAAAATTGCTGCCGCACTTCTGCAACCGCTTGGAGATGGTCCCGTTATTGAGGCGATGGCTGTTGTAAGCCGGCACATTTTTTATATATTTGCAGCATTGCTGATGGTTTCGATGATGTTCTTTCTTGTAATTGTCATTATGGTTGCAGCTAGTAATATAACGATGATGATCAGGTAAGGGGGCTTTAAGTTTGGAAGCTTTCGTAGAATGGATTACGAGAATTGTGCTGTTTCTTATTCTGGCGATTGTAGCAGATGCGCTCTTGCCTTCCGGGGTCATGAAGAAGTATGCCAGGCTCGTCATGTCCATCCTTCTGCTGCTGATCTTCCTCGGGCCTCTTTTCCGGTTATTGAACGTCGATCCTGAAGTGTTGATGAGGGAGACGAATGCAGCGCTTGACGAACAAGTGGATGGAGAGATGCTTGATGAAGAAATAGAATCGAAGAAAAAGGAAATACTCGAGGGACAAGATGCATATAAATTAGAACAAGTTACCCAAGCTTTATCTGCCGAGCTGGAACAACCGTTGGAGGAAAACTATCAAATGACTCTCGCTGATGTGGAAATGAGCTTTTATCAGGAGCCCTACGGCATGGAGACGTTGGACAAGTTGACCTTAACTCTTTCCAGTGAAAAGGAAAGAGAAGCGGTGGAAGAGGTGGACATTTCAATCAAAGAGGAAAAGCAAACGGAAGCTCGGGGAAACGATGAAGAAATTCAACAATGGGTGGCCGAACAATTAGACTTGGACAAAGAACAAATTGATATCCGCTGGGAGGAAGAGAATGGATAAATGGTGGAAGAAGCTGTTGCAACCTTTGTCTAGTAAAGAAGGGAGAAAGCTCCATAAGCCCAAATATTTGATCGCTCTCGGAATTATCGGGGTGTTGATCATCCTGACGAGCAACTGGTTTCAGTCTTCGGACCAGCCGTCTCCCGGCGATCTGGAGCAGAGTACAGCCCAGCAGGCAGGTACCGGTCAGGCGGCTGCGGAAGGGGCAGAAATGACCGATTCCATCACACAACTGGAGACGGAATATGAGAAGCAGCTCCTTCCGCTGCTCGAAAATATTCAAGGGGTGAGCAATGTTGATATTATGATCAATTTATCCTCCACTCATAAAAAAGTGTATGACAAGAACTTGATCATCGGGAAGCAGACGACGAAAGAAAACGATAAGAACGGAGGCGAAAGGGAAATTGAGGATTATTCTCGTGAACAGCAGCTAGTGCTCGTGAGGCAAGGAGACCGGGAAGTACCGCTGCTCACCCAGACATCCAAACCGGAAGTAAGCGGCGTATTTGTGACCGCTGAAGGGGTGGATCAAATGAAAGTGAAAGCCTGGGTTGTGGAGGCGGTCTCTAAAGTATTGGATGTTCCTACCCACCGTATTTCGGTGCTGCCTAAAAAATAAGGAGGGATTCCCTTGGTGAAAAAACAAACAGTATGGTTGTTAACGATGTTGAGCTTGTTGATCGTCCTGAGCGTCTACTACATGACCTCCCCGGATAATGGTGAAATGGCATTTATTCAGGAAGATGAATGGGCAGAGATGACAGGGGAGAATGCAGAAGACGTAGAGACGAGTGGTGACGGTGCCTCTATTTCCCAGATGTCTACAGATGAATTGTTTTCTGCTATTCGTCTGGATATGCAGAACGAACGCGATCAGCTGCAAGAACAGCTGTCCGAGATTGTTGCTTCCAGTGATTTCACCACTCAGGAGAAGAATGATGCCTTGGAGAAAATGGAAACCATCAAGTCGAACCAGTCTAAGGAATCCATCATTGAAAATACCATTCTTGCCAGCGCGGAATATGATGATGTTCTCGTCCGGGCCGAAGATGAAGTCGTCCATGTGACGGTTCAGGCGGATGAATTAACCAAGACAGAAGCCAATCAGATCAATAAGATGGTATCCGATGAATTTGGAGAGAAGAAAGTCCAGGTTCAATTCCAGCCATCCAGTAAATAAGAGCGAAACCCGTTCCTTTAGGAGCGGGTTTTTTCACGTATAACAGAAGGCAAGTTGCAGGGATGTGGTACTTTATAATAGAATGTTAAGAGGAGTTATTAGTACCAGTTATAAAAAGTTAACTACATAAAGGGGTGCCACATATGTTAAAGGTACAAGAAATCCGTGAAATCATTAAACTAATTGATCAATCTAATATCGATGAGTTCGAGTATGAAACGAACGGAACGAAAGTAACAATGAAGAAACAGCAGGGACAAGTCGTTTCTGCACCGGTTCAAACTTCACAGCCGGTCCAAGCAGTTCCAGAAGCACAGCCGGAAGCTGTTCAGGCTGCACCACAGCAGGAAAGCAAACCTGAGGCTGCCCAACAAGAGGCGGCGGCTCCAAAAGCGGACTATGATGCAGAAGTGACTTCACCAATGGTGGGGACGTTCTATCAATCACCGTCACCGGATCAGGGAGCTTATGTGAAGGTCGGGGATGAAGTGAAAGAAGATTCCGTAGTATGTATCGTCGAAGCGATGAAACTGTTTAACGAAATCGAAGCGGAAGTCTCTGGAGAGATTGTCGAAATTCTCGTCAAAGACGGTGAACTCGTAGAATACGGACAACCGCTATTCCGTGTAAAGTCTAAGTAATCGGGGGATGAGACGTTTGATTAAAAAAGTTCTGATTGCAAACCGAGGAGAAATCGCAGTTCGGATCATCCGTGCCTGCAAAGAAATGGGTATAGAGACGGTTGCCGTTTACTCGGAGGCCGATAAAGAAGCTCTGCACGTGCAGTTGGCGGATGAAGCCTACTGTGTTGGTCCTAAACTCAGTAAAGACAGCTACTTGAGTTATACAAATATTTTGAGTGTCGCGACATCGACAGGTACGGATGCCATTCATCCGGGGTACGGCTTCCTTGCGGAAAACGCCGAATTCGCGGAAATGTGCGAAGAGTGCAATATCACCTTCGTCGGACCGTCCGCCTATGCTATCCAGAAGATGGGTACGAAAGATGTAGCGAGAGAAACAATGAAAGAAGCAGGTGTACCGGTTGTTCCCGGATCTGCAGGAATCATTGAAAATGTGGAAGCCGGCCTGAAGGTCGCAGAAGAAATCGGGTATCCGGTTATCATCAAAGCGACTGCCGGCGGCGGTGGTAAAGGTATCCGGGTAGCCCGTGATGAAGAAGAACTGAAAACAGGAATCCGTATGACGCAGCAGGAAGCGGAAACGGCTTTCGGTAATCCTGGTGTGTATATTGAGAAATTCATTGAAGATTTCCGTCACGTGGAAATCCAGGTGTTGGCGGACAATCATGGAAACGCCGTCCATTTAGGAGAGCGTGATTGTTCCATCCAGCGCCGTCTTCAGAAGCTTGTAGAAGAAACGCCTTCTCCGGCAATTTCTGAAGAAATGCGTGCAAAGATGGGAGATGCAGCTGTTAAAGCCGCATTGGCTGTCGACTACTCTGGAGCGGGCACGGTAGAATTTATCTTTGATCAGGCAGCGGACTCTTTCTATTTCATGGAAATGAACACAAGGATTCAAGTAGAACACCCGGTTACAGAAATGGTGACGGGCGTCGACTTGATTAAAGAAATGCTCTTGATTGCTAATAATGAAAAACTAAGCTTTAAACAAGAAGATATTACTTTTGACGGATGGGCAATTGAATGCCGTATTAATGCCGAAAACCCAGCGAAGAATTTTATGCCTTCTGCAGGTAAGATCGAGATGTACCTTCCGCCAGGCGGTCTTGGTGTGCGTGTCGATTCAGCTGCCTACCCGGGTTACAGCATTCCTCCTTATTATGATTCCATGGTCGCTAAGCTGATCGCATACGGAAAAGATCGTGATGAAGCGGTTCGTCGCATGAAGCGTGCCCTCGATGAGTTCGTCATTGAAGGCGTTCATACAACTATTCCTTTCCATCAGCGCTTGATGGAACACGAAGTTTTTGTAGGCGGAGACTTTAATACAAAGTTCCTGGAGAAATATACTATAATGAAGGATGAATCTTAAGGGGAGTGATCGTAGTGAGTGAAAAGCAATTGTTAAATGTCACAGACGGCTCGACTCTCGGTAACGTCGAGATTGCACCGGAAGTGATCGAAGTCATTGCCGGAATTGCTGTTTCAGAAGTCGCTGGTGTCGCTTCTATGCGCGGGAACTTTGCCTCCGGAGTAGCAGAGCGCCTCGGCAAGAAGAATCACGGAAAAGGTGTGAAAGTCGAATTGACGGAAGAAGGTATCTTAATCGACACCTATGTCGTCATGGACTATGGAATATCTATACCTGATACCGCTCAAAAGATTCAGGATAACACCCGTCAGGCGTTGAAGAATATGACGGCATTGGATATCAGCGAAATCAATGTTCATATTGTAGGCGTCCAGATGGAGACAAAAGAAGAAGATACAGATATGGAAGAAATTTAATGAGTTAAAAATCAGAAAGGGGTCCTCCTTTTCTGATTTTTCTTTTTTTGCAGAGGAAAAATCGAAATGTTCTGTCATCATCGAACATTCCTGTTCTGATAGCTTTTATTCCGCTAAAATGTTATTATGCAAACGGATATTACTTAAAGGAGAATGAAAATGAAACGACGCACAGCACGCGAAAAAGCCTTTCAGGCGCTTTTCCAAACGATTACGAGTGAAATCGATACCGATGAGGCGATCCGGCACGTAATCGAAGATCAGGAAGTAGACCCCTTCCTTCATGACCTGGTGCACGGTGTTATGAAGAACAGGGACGAGCTGGACGGATGGATCTCTGAGCATTTGGATAACTGGACACTGCCGCGTCTTCCAAAAGTGGAAAAGACGGTACTCAGAATGGCAGCCTACGAAATGCGCTACAAGGAAGATGTGCCGACTCAGGTCGCTATCAACGAAGCCATTGAGCTTGCTAAAATCTTCGGTGAAGAAGATTCAGGTAAGTTTGTCAACGGCGTTCTATCGAAAATGGTTTAACACAAACAAGGGGGAATGGGAAAATGTCAGCAGAAATTATTTACGGTAATCAGTTAGCGGAAGAATTACGTCAGGAAATGAAAGAAGAAGTACGTACTTTAAACGAAAGCCGGATTCATCCTAAATTGGTTGTTGTCATAATCGGGGAAGACCCTGCATCCATGTCCTATGTCAAAGGGAAGCAGCGCGCTTCAGAGAAAGTCGGTCTGGATTCTGATTTGATTGAGCTTCCAGAAGAAACGACAGAGGAGGAACTCCTGTCCCTGATCGATCGTCTGAATCACGATGAAACGGTTCATGGGATCCTCGTTCAACTGCCGGTTCCTGACCATATTTCAGATCAGAAGATCATCGAAGCTATTGCTCCTGAAAAAGATGTCGATGGATTCCATCCTTCAAATGTTGGGAAAATGATGACTGGTCAAGACACCTTTTTCCCATGCACCCCTTATGGAATTGTTGTCATGCTTGAACGAGCAAACATTGATTTGGAAGGGAAGCACGTCGTTATCGTCGGGAGAAGTAACCTCGTCGGCAAGCCGGTGGGACAGCTCCTTCTTAATAAAAACGCGACCGTGACCCACTGCCATTCACGGACAAAAGATTTACGTTATCATACGAAACAAGCAGATATACTCATCGTAGCAGCTGGGAAAGCTTCTCTTGTGTCCGGGGATGATATTAAACAAGGTGCTGTCGTTATTGATGTCGGTGTGAACCGGGTGGACGGGAAATTGACAGGAGATGTTGATTTCGAATCCGCTCTTGAAGTAGCCTCCCACATTACTCCTGTACCAAAAGGAGTCGGCCCTATGACGATCACTATGCTTCTCCATAATACAATTAAAGCGGCCAAGCGCATCCATCACTACGATCAATAAGGGGATTTTACTGTGAGCGATCAATATTTAACGGTTACGGCACTTACGAAGTACATTAAGCGGAAGCTGTCGGGAGATCCTCATCTGAAAACCGTGTGGCTGCGGGGGGAAATCTCTAACTTTAAGCATCACAGCCGCGGCCACATGTATCTTTCCTTGAAAGATGAACAGGCGCGTATTCAGGCAGTCATGTTCGCCGGCAGCAACCGGTCGTTAAAGTTCGTTCCGGAAAATGGGATGAACGTACTTGTTAAAGGTGAAATTAACGTCTATGAACCGATGGGGCAGTATCAATTGTATATCAAGGAAATGCAGCCGGACGGAATCGGAGCTTTGTATTTTGCATTTGAACAATTGAAGGAGAAATTGGAAAAAGAGGGCTTATTCGATGTAGAGAGAAAAAAGCCTCTGCCTACATATCCGAAACATATCGGTGTCATTACTTCTCCAACCGGAGCAGCTGTAAGAGACATCTTGACGACAATAAAGAGGCGTTACCCAATTGTTCCTGTCTCTATTCTTCCTGTTCTTGTTCAGGGCGAGAGAGCGGCAGACTCTGTCGCTCAGGCAGTCCGTTATGCAAACGAACACCTCGACTGCGACGTGTTGATTGTCGGCAGGGGCGGGGGTTCGATTGAAGATTTGTGGGGATTTAATGAAGAGCAGGTCGCGAGAGAAATTGCTGATTCCCGGATCCCTGTTATTTCTGCCGTCGGTCACGAAACGGATACCACCATTGCGGATTTCGTGGCAGACGTCCGGGCTGCGACTCCGACAGGCGCAGCGGAATTAGCTGTTCCGTCGATTGTAGAACTGAGAGAGACCGTTCAAGGACGGCAGCGCCGCTTGAATCGATCCATGATCGTCAAGAAAGATGAGTCTCTACAAAGGCTTCAACGCATCAAGAAATCCTATGCCTTTAAGTATCCGGAACAACTGCTCAGACAGAAGGAGCAGGATCTTGACAGGATGCTCGAACGATTGACGCGCAGGCTTGAACAGAACAGGACACAGACGCTGGAGCGGTGGACTTCCTTGACGAGGAGACTCCGTCAACAGGGACCGGAAATGAAAATCAGAGACGGGTCCCGAGCTCTCCAACGGACAGAAAAACAGCTGAACACCAGAATGGATCAGATCATTAAAACGAAAAAAGATCGTTTCCACAATCACATAGACAAGTTGACGCTCCTCAACCCGCTGGAAATCATGAAACGCGGATATGCGATCCCGTTCAACGACCAGGGCGGGGTCATAAAAAAGACTTCTGAAGTCAAAGAAGGGGAAGCAATCTCGCTTAAGGTGCAGGATGGAAGCATTAATTGTCACGTAACCGCTGTGAAGGAGGATGAAAAATGACCGAGAAGAAAGATGAACTCAGTTTCGAAGAAGCGATGGACCAGTTAGAAGGCATTGTAGAGAAATTGGAGACGGGGGAGGTCCCTCTGGAGAAAGCTATCCAATATTATCAGGATGGTATGAAGCTTTCTAAATTATGCAGCGAGAAATTGGGCAATGTGGAAGAGCAGATGCAGAAAATAATGAATGAGCATGGCGAATTTGTACCATTCTCCGTCCAGGAGGAAGAATAAACCGTGGCATTAATGGATTACCTCAGCGATAAACGTGAGACAATCAATGACTATTTGGATATGTACCTGCGCGAATACTCGACTCCCGGGAGGCTGCAGGATGCCATGCTGTATTCGTTAAGAGCAGGAGGGAAGCGACTGCGGCCGATTCTGCTTATGGCGACAGCCGAGGCGTTTGGAGTAGAAGAAACAAAAACATTGGGAGTATCGTCGAGCCTGGAAATGATCCATACCTACTCCTTAATCCACGATGACCTTCCGGCAATGGATGATGATGATGTGCGTCGAGGTCAGCCTACCAATCACAAACAATTTGACGAGGCGACAGCGATTCTTGCAGGGGATGCACTTCTTACGATGAGCTCCCGGATCGTTGCAGAAGATCCTGCGCTTTCCGATCGAGAGCGTGTGTATCTGATTAAAGAACTGGCAAAAGCAAGTGGAGCCACCGGCATGGTCGAGGGACAAATGCAGGACATGCTCAGTGAAAATAAACAAATTACGCTGGATGAGCTTGAAAGTATCCATAGAAATAAGACGGGACAGCTTCTCCGTTTTTCTGTCATGGCAGGTGCTTATTTAGGAGGAGCTTCCTCCGAAGCAAGTGCAGCCATGGAGAAAATGGCGGATGCACTCGGTCTTATTTTCCAAATTCAGGACGATATCCTGGACGTAACAGGAGACGCAGCCGTCATTGGAAAGCCGACAGGAAGCGATGAAGGCAATCATAAAAGCACCTACCCTCAACTTCTTGGCCTCGAAGGTGCCGTGGAGCAGAAGGAGCAATATGTCGGTATAGCAAAACAGGCACTTAAAGACGCCGGAGTGGAAGGGACGTTTCTATCCCAACTGATCGAGTACTTAAGTGATCGTGACCATTGATCCCGGATGTTTTCAATTGAGCGGCTGATCATTCTATGGTATATTTGATTTATATAAAGGAATGGTGCAGTATCCTAGTCGGCCCTCCGTTCCTGAAGGCGGGCCTAAAAATCCGCCGAAGGGCACATCGATGAAGTTCCTTGTGTTGGCTTGAGGCGCCCAGCCTTGGGTCGATGCTGGGAGTTAAGGTCGCAGGGCGATCCACAAAGGCATGTGGGCGTTGACCCTGCTTCCGCGGAGGCCCATTCTTGTGATGGCATCTGAGCCAGATGCCGTTATGAAATGGGGTATGAACCTGCAGCATATGGAGTAGTCTCTATGTGCGCAGCGTAGCCTGCCTTGAGTGGTGTTTGAGGGGATTATAGCATGAATGTCAGTTCATCTTCAGATGGCCACTGAGGTGCTGATGCGTAAACTATATGAAATCATGACTGCAAAAGAGGCTAAGGAACGGCTAAAGGCTGTCGGGGAAATCCCCTAGGCTGTTCGTTTATGGACATGGAACAGGAATTATAGTGCGGACTGAGTGGCAATCTAGTCCAGTTTTCGGAGACGGAGCTGAGCTGAGTTTAATGGGGAACCGCCAGAGTGGTGACACTCGGTACTCAGTTGGGAAAACCTACTAGACCTAAGCCGCAATTTTTACCTGTTTCATGACCATTCCTTTCCTACATATGAAATGTAATTCTAATATATAGAGGTATAGAATGGACAATAAATTTAAAAGAGCCGTACAATTTAGTTTGAGTATTGCCGTTATCACATTCGTGTTAGCGGCTATTTTTTCAGTTATATCTTCTTCCGTGTTAAGTGGTGTCATATGGATCTTCGGCCTCGTCATTGTATTGATCATCGTATTGATTGGTGTCGTTTTCGATATGCTGGGCATAGCAGCCACTGCTGCAGATGAAACCCCGTTTCATGCCATGGCCTCTGAAAAGGTCCCAGGTGCGAAAGAAGCTATTGTCATCGTGAGAAACGCGGATCGATTCGCTAGTTTCTGTAACGACGTAATAGGGGATATATCTGGTATAGTCAGCGGAACAGCATCTGCTGTTGTCGTCATCCAACTCGCCAACTCCTTCGGCTACAATGAAGGTTCGACTGTGCAGATCGTCATCTCTGTCACACTGACAAGTATTGTCGCTGCGCTTACGGTCGGAGGGAAGGCATTAGGGAAATCCTTTGCTATTCACTCTTCCACGAAGATTATCTTTACAGCCGCAAAAGTAATTGCATGGTTAGAAAAGCGTCTGAAAGTAAAAATAGTAACAGGAACGGCGGCATCCGCAAAAAAATCAAGATAAATACAAGGGGGTCCATTTATGGATCTGTGTAAAATCAAAAATCCTTCCTTTCTAAAGGAAATGAATACAAAGCAGCTAGAAGTACTAGCGCAGGAAACAAGACAATTCCTTATTGAAAATCTGGCAGCGACAGGAGGGCACCTGGGGGCTAACCTCGGCGTAGTCGAACTGACGCTTGCTTTGCATAAAGTGTACAACAGTCCGGAAGACCGCCTGCTGTGGGACGTCGGACACCAGTCCTATATCCATAAAATCCTGACAGGGAGAGCAGACCAATTCGGCTCGCTTCGCCAATATAAAGGTCTGTGCGGATTCCCTAAGCGGGATGAGAGCGAACACGATGTCTGGGAAACGGGACACAGCTCCACGTCTCTTTCCGCAGCCATGGGAATGGCGATCGCAAGGGACCTTAAAAAAGAAAACCATTCGATCCTTCCGATTATTGGAGACGGCGCCCTTACAGGGGGAATGGCCTTGGAAGCGCTGAACCATATAGGGGATGAGAAGAAGAATGTAACCGTCATCTTAAATGATAACGAAATGTCCATCGCCAAAAACGTCGGTGCGCTGCACGGGGCACTTGCTCGAATGAGAAGTGCCGGGAAATATAACCGTGCAAAAGACGACTTAGAGTGGATCATGAAGAAGATCCCAGCCGTCGGCGGTAAGATTGCCCAAGTCGCTGAACGATTGAAAGACAGCATGAAATATTTCGTCGTTCCCGGCATGTTTTTTGAGGAACTGGGATTTACTTATTTTGGTCCTGTGGACGGGCATGATTTCGACGACCTTATCGAAAATCTCAAATATGCGAAGAAAACAGATGGTCCTGTCATCGTCCATGTCATGACCCAAAAAGGTAAAGGCTATCATCCGGCTGAGAATGATGTGAAAGACAAATGGCATGGCGTGGGCCCTTACAAGATCGAGTCCGGGGAGAAAATCAAGCCTGTAGATGCCCCTCCAGCATGGAGCTCGGTCATCAGTGAAGCTCTGCGGGTGGAAGCAAGAAAAGATGATCGTATTGTTGCAGTCACACCAGCAATGATTCTCGGTTCCAAGCTTGAAAAATTCGGCGAGGAGTTTCCGGACAGGCTCTATGATGTAGGTATCGCAGAACAACATGCGACCACGCTGTCTGCGGGGCTGGCAACTCAGGGGATGAAGCCGTTTTTGGCTATTTACTCGACATTCCTTCAACGCAGTTACGACCAGGTGATCCATGACATCGCCCGTATGAAACTGAATGTCATCCTTGGAATCGATCGTGCCGGGCTTGTCGGTGCGGATGGAGAAACACACCAGGGAGTATTCGATGTCGCGTTTCTACGTTCCATTCCGAATATGATCATTACTATGCCTAAAGACGAAAATGAGGCGCAGCACCTCGTTCATACGGCCGCGTCTTATGATGATGGTCCGTTTGCCATCCGCTATCCACGTGGAAATGCAAAAGGTGTGGAAGTGGATCGTGTTCAGAAGACGATACCGATCGGCAGTTGGGACGTTCTTAAAGAAGGTAAAGATGCTGTTATACTCACCTTCGGAACTACGATCGATATGGCCCTGGAAGCAAGCAGGCGTATGGAGAAGGAAGGACGCTCTGTCCGGGTTGTCAACGCCCGATTCATCAAACCGCTTGATGATGCGATGCTCCATGACATTATGAAGGAAGGTCTACCTATTATTACAGTCGAAGAAGCTGTTCTTCAGGGCGGTTTCGGAGCAAGCATCCTGGAATTTGCCGAAGAGAATGGGTATAACGGACAATTTGTGAAGCGTATGGGAATTCCGGACCGTTTTATTGAACACGGAAGTGTAAGTCAATTATGGGAAGAGATTGGATTGACGGAGGATGCGCTCGTCAAGAATCTAAAAGAATTGGTCCCAACTAAACAGCAAAGGGCATAACTAAGATATGGGCAGAAAAGTACGATTAGATGTTTTGTTAGTTGAAAAAGGCTACGTGGAGACGAGGGAGAAAGCCAAGCGCACCATCATGGCCGGTCTCGTCTTTCACGAGCAGAACCGTTTAGATAAGCCTGGCCAAAAGGTGGAGGAAGACCTGGAACTGACGGTTAAGGGAAAAGCCATTCCTTACGTAAGTCGTGGAGGACTGAAGCTGGAAAAAGCCTTGAAAGTGTTTGATTTGTCAGTTAGAGACAAAGTTATGATCGATATCGGCTCTTCCACCGGAGGATTTACCGATTGCGGTCTACAGAACGGTGTGAAAATGAGTTATGCCGTCGACGTCGGTTACAATCAGTTGGATTGGAAGCTGCGTAACAACGACCAGGTCGTTGTTATGGAACGAACCAACTTCCGTTACATGACGTCCGAGGATTTGTCCTACGGCACCCCTCAATTTGCTTCCATTGATGTATCATTCATATCCCTTCGAATCATCCTGCCGGTACTGGCGGATATTTTAGAAAAGGGCGGCGATGTCGTAGCTCTTATCAAACCCCAGTTTGAAGCAGGGAGAGAACAAGTGGGGAAAAAGGGCATCGTCAGAGATCCCGCCATTCATGGTCAAGTCGTTGAAACAATCCTTGATTTTGCTACAAAGTACGGATATTCTGTTTATGGACTCACGTATTCTCCGATCACCGGGGGAGACGGAAACATTGAATTTCTTGTTCATCTTCGTCTGACGGAGCAGGGGCAAGCGGTTATTAACAATAATGTCGATGTTCAGGCAGTTGTCAAGGAAGCGCATGATGCGCACGGCAAAAACGCATAATGTATAAAAAGGGCTGAGCTTCGGCCCTTTTCTTATGGAAGGACTTGAAATGGAGGATGGTCATGAATAAAGGACAACGTCATATCAAAATCAGGGAATTGATTACAAACGACGATATTGAAACGCAGGATGAACTGGTGGATCGTTTAAAGGGAATGGGGTACAACGTCACACAAGCAACGGTATCCCGTGATATAAAAGAACTGCACCTTGTCAAAGTTCCTATGATGGATGGTCGTTATAAATACAGCCTGCCTGCCGATCAGCGGTTCAACCCGTTGGAAAAGCTGAAAAGACTGATGATGGATGCTTTCGTCAGTATTGACCGCGCGGGTCACTTCATCATTTTGAAGACTCTGCCCGGGAATGCGAATGCCATTGGCGCATTGGTGGATAATTTAGATTGGGACGAGATCATGGGCACGATATGCGGGGATGATACGTGTTTGATTATTTGTCGAAGTGAGAAGCAGACAGAGGCGATAAGCGAACAGCTGCTAAATATGCTATAACTGAGGTGTATTTTCATGTTAACGGAATTATCCATTCGTGATTTTGCAATTATCGATCAGATTTCCATTACATTTAAAGAAGGTTTGACCGTTTTAACTGGAGAGACCGGTGCCGGTAAGTCGATTATCATCGATGCTATTCAACTGCTGTCAGGCGGAAGAGGCTCTGTAGAGTTCGTCCGGCATGGAACGAAAAAGGCGGAAATAGAGGGTTTATTTATCGTGGAGCGCGACCACCCGATTTACCGTACAGGGGAAGCGTTTGGAGTGGACATTCAGGATGATGGAATGGTTGTCTTGAACAGAACGATTACAAATCAGGGAAAGAGCATATGTCGCGTAAACGGAAAGCTTGTTACACTTGGCATTATGAAGGAGTTTGGTCAGGCCCTCATTGATATACACAGCCAACATGAAACACAGTCATTGATGGACCCTGATCGACACATAGAGCTTCTCGATGTATTTGCCGGGGAAGGCATTCGTCCGACGCTTGAAGAGTATCAGCAGGTCTTTGATAAGTACAGGACATTGAGGAAACGGTATAAGGATTTGAGTCAGAATGAGCAGGAGATGGCGCAGCGGCTTGACCTTCTTGAATTTCAGCTTCGCGAACTTCAGGAAGCGGAGATGGAACCTAAAGAGGATGAAGAGCTGGCTGAGGAACGTAAGAAACTGCTTAATTATGAGAAAATTTATCAAGGCATTCATGATGCCTATTATTCCCTTTATGGTGAACAGCGGGGTCTCGATTGGCTTAGTCATGCGATGACTTCCTTGGAAAGCACGGCGGATGTCGATGAAAACATCGCAAAAATATCAGAGGAATTGGCTAATTCTTATTATTTAATCGAAGAAATGACCTTCCAGTTGAGCAGTCAAATGGCTGAACTGGAATTTGATCCTGAACGATTGAATCAGATGGAGTCAAGGTTGAATGAGCTCAACCGTTTGAAGAAAAAATATGGTGGTACAGTGGATGATATGCTTCAATACGCATCTAAGATTGAGGAAGAAATTGATGAGATTAAGAACAAAGACTCTCATTTAAGTAAGATGGAATCAGACATATATGAACTTGGTCAGGATGCCGTATTAGAAGCGAAAGCAATCCACGACATACGAATGGAAGCAGCTTCGCGTCTAGGGGAATACATTCATGAAGAGCTGCGCGATTTATATTTAGAAAAAGCATCTTTTGCGGTTGATATCCGTATGAAGGAAGGAAAAGAACAGGATCCAATGTTTGAAGGTAAGCCGGTTCAGCTGATGCCAAACGGTACGGATATTGTGAAATTCCTCATTACCACAAATCCAGGAGAACCGCTTAAAGAATTACATAAAGTAGCTTCCGGTGGAGAAATGTCACGTATAATGCTTGCACTAAAGCGGATATTTTCCAGACACCAGGGAGTAACGAGCGTCATATTCGATGAAGTCGACACAGGTGTAAGCGGCAGAGTAGCTCAGGCGATTGCTGAGAAGATATACGGCATCTCCGAAGGATCCCAAGTGCTCTGCATCTCCCACCTGCCACAAGTAGCTGCAATGGCCGATACGCACATTAGGATTGAGAAGCGCGTGGATAATGATCGAACCCACACAGCTGCTTCGGAATTAACACACGAAGAGCAGGCGGATGAAATTTCACGAATGATTACCGGCGCAGAATTGACGGAAACGACAGTCGAGCATGCAAAAGAACTACTCGTTATGGCAGATAAACATAAACGTAATAAATAACAGGGATCAGGTAAAAATAGGCGCAGATGCTTTTTCTGCGCCTATTTTGTTTTATTCAAGGGATATCTTACATGGGCAGGGAATGGGTACTATATTTACTGTGATTATGCTCGTTTAAAAAAAGGGGCGGAAGACCACATTATAAGTAAGCCATTTAGTTGGTACTGGAGTTAGAAGGAGAGTGAACCCGTGAATGTAAGGATAATGAAATATATATGTGGTTCTGTTCTCCTGCTGTTCATGCTCACGTTACCATTATTGACACCTGTTCAACAATATTTGTCCATCCCAACAGAAATGAAAGTGACGACTGCCAATTCTGTATCTACACCTGTTTGGAATGACGATTCCAAGGCACTTACGGCATTTTCATCTACTGATGATGACGAGGTGTTCCATGAGTTTGCAGGAATTCCTCTTAAGAAGACGAGCGTACAAGGGATGAAAGACATCCGGCTCGTACCGGGGGGACAGTCGGTAGGCGTCGAACTGCATACGAAAGGCGTCCTCGTAGTCGGCCACCATTTAGTTAGTGGTGAAGGAGCGGAAAAAGCCTCTCCTGGTGAAGAAGCAAATATCCATGTGGGGGATATTCTCCTTAAAGGTAATGGCAAGGACCTTCACAGCATGGAGCAGCTGTCCTCCATCGTCAAGGAGTCAGGAGAGAAAGAAAATGCTGTCGACCTTACGATTAAACGTGGAGAAGAAACGATTCAAACTTCGTTAACACCGGCGTTCAACGCGCAGGAAAACGAGTATCAGATCGGCCTGTATATTAGAGATTCCGCTGCAGGAATCGGAACGATGACATTTTACCATCCACAAAGTAAGAAATATGGAGCGCTCGGGCACGTGATCTCGGATATGGATACAAAAAAACCGATCGAGATTCATGAAGGTACCATAGTAAAATCCCAAGTAACTTCCATTGAAAAGGGAAGTCGGGGAATCCCGGGAGAAAAGCGGGCTAAGTTCTCATTGAAAGACGATAAGCTCGGAAATATTACCAAGAATACGCCGTTTGGTATATTCGGCGAACTAGAGGGCGATATGGAGAACAGCGCTTACCCTGAAGGCTTACCAGTCGGATTTGCGGAAGAGGTTAAAGAAGGACCCGCACAAATCATGACGGTGCTGGATGGAGAAAGAATGCAGACTTTCGATGTGGAAATCGTGAGCAACACGCCGAAGAAATCAGCCGTTACAAAAGGCATGATCGTCAAGATTACAGATAAAGAACTGTTGAAGAAAACCGGAGGAATTGTTCAAGGAATGAGTGGAAGTCCAATCATTCAGAATGGCAAAATTATCGGTGCCGTCACGCATGTTTTTGTCAACGATCCTACTAGTGGTTACGGTGTGCACATCGAATGGATGCTGCAAGAAGCGGGAATCGATATTTATGAAGAAAAAGGTCAAAAAGCAAGCTAAGAAGAACCCTGAACGGGGTTCTTCTTTTTTTTGGTAGAAATATCTGCAACGTCATCGACATGATTCGACAAATGGAGGATATCAATGTCGAAACAGTGCGATTTTTAAAGTATTTTAAAGCATTTAAGAGATAATCTCGAATATTAAAATTTTTTTGTTATAATAAAAAAGGGTTAGATTTCCTGTCTGTCGAACTTATGAATTACAGAGAAAAGAGGACAATTTTGTAAGGAGGAAAATTAATGGAAAAAATTCAAGTTTGTTTGGCTGATGATAATCGCGAGCTGGTGAAGCTTCTTGAGGATTATTTTGAGGACACGCACGATATCGATGTCATTGGGACGTCATTTAATGGTAAAGATTGTCTCCAAATGGTCGAAGAAAAGAATCCCGATGTGCTCATTCTCGACATCATCATGCCTCACTTGGACGGATTAGCGGTTTTGAATAAATTGAGAGAGCTGGACAAGCAGCCGGAAGTGATCATGTTAACAGCGTTCGGACAGGAAGAAGTGACGAAAAAAGCGGTGGAATTAGGTGCTGCCTACTTCATGATGAAACCGTTCGACCTGGATCACCTGGGAGAGCAGGTCCGCCAGATCAAGCATGCCGGAGATCCGATAAATCGTGCACTTGGAAACACCTACACGTCTACGAAGTCCAAGAAACCAGACTTGGATACGAGCATTACGCATATCATTCACGAAGTCGGTGTTCCTGCGCATATTAAAGGGTATCAATATCTGCGGGAGGCCATCACGATGGTGTATCGCGATTTGGAACTGCTCGGCTCCATTACGAAAGTCCTTTATCCTGATATTGCAACGAAATACAACACGACGGCTTCCAGAGTGGAAAGGGCGATCCGCCATGCGATTGAAGTAGCCTGGAATCGTGGAAACATTGACGCGATCTCTTCCTTGTTCGGTTACACCATCTCCAATACGAAAGCAAAACCGACGAACTCAGAGTTCATCGCAATGGTAGCGGACAGGCTCCGCCTGGAGCATAAAGCAAGTTGAACGCGAAACACGAGGGGGTATTTCCCCTCGTGTTTTTTATTTCATCATCCTGACAATTTCTTCTGCCATGGACATATCATCGTAAAACCCTTCATCAATCCGATCCAATTCAGGCAGCAGGCACGTATAAATATGTTCCTCCAAGAACAATAATCCATCCCGGTTCAACTGTCTGTAGCTGAAAGGAAGATCCAAGTAGTGAATGATGATATAGCGATGGCCCGTTTCCATGTATGTACAAAGGATATGAATTTCGCTGTTCTCCGGATAATACCTTGTTCCTCCGAATCCATCTCTGCGTAACACCATCTGACTACTCCTCCTTTCATATCCATAATAAAGCAAATAAGACAAAGATGTAACAGATATACATAAATAATGTAAAAATTCCCAACATAAAGTCGAAAATATTTTATATAATCTTTTTTTTCATAAATATCTATTCTATTCTCCTCTTATTTTGTGGTACAATTCTTAATTATTAATTACTTTGGTTCACTAATGGGGTGTTGTACATATGAAAGTTATTAAATTTGGTGGCAGCTCTGTAGCAGATGCGGGGCAAATCAAAAAAGTAAAAGGGATTATTGAATTGGATGATACTCGGCGTGTTGTCGTTGTGTCGGCGCCTGGCAAGCGATATAAAGAGGATACAAAGGTAACCGATTTATTAATCGAGCTGGGAATGGCTTTACAGGCAGGAGTTATGAAAGAAGATGTATATAAAACAATTCTGGATCGTTTCCGGTCTATGACAGAAGAGCTCGACCTTTCGATAAGCGTGATGGAGTCTGTAAAAGAACAAATCGACAACGCCGTTCAGATGATACAAGAGGGGCACAGCCATGGGCTTGATTCCCTGAAAGCTTGTGGTGAAGACGGATCCGCACGTATCATCAGTGCTTATTTGGAGAAGTCAGGTCTGTCTGCTTCCTATGTAAATCCCAAAGACGCAGGTATTCTCGTCAGGGATGAGCCTGGAGGAGCCATCGTTTTAGAGGAAAGTTTCGATCGATTGTATGAATTAAGAAGTCGGAACGAAATTTTAGTCATACCCGGATTCTTTGGGTTTACACCGGAAGGAGAGATCGTAACTTTCTCCAGAGGAGGTTCGGATATAACCGGTTCCATTGTTGCTGCCGGGTTAAAAGCCGAGCTTTATGAGAACTTTACTGATGTTGATTCGGTATTTTGTGTTAATCCAATGTATGTGGACAAACCAAAGCCGTTGACATCCTTAACCTACAGGGAAATGAGAGAGCTGTCTTATGCAGGCTTTTCCGTCTTCCATGATGAAGCTCTCATACCGGCCTTTAAAGCGAAAATACCGGTATGCATAAAAAACACAAATAATCCTTCTGCTCCAGGGACGATGATCGTAGCAGAGCTGCCTGAGCGGGAAAGCCATGTCGTAGGAATTGCAAGTGATGACGGCTTTCTGAATTTATATGTCAGTAAATATTTGATGAACCGTGAGATCGGATTCGGTCGAAAACTACTTCAAATACTGGAAGATGAAGAGGTTTCCTTTGAGCACGCTCCTTCGGGAATCGATGACATGTCTGTTGTCATCAGAGAACATCACCTTCCACCAGAGAAGGAAGAAGTGGTGGTAAATCGGATCAAAGAAGAGTTGAAAGTTGACACGGTACTGATTGAACGAGAGATGGCTATGATTATGATTGTAGGGGAAGGGATGAACCAAACAGTCGGCATTGCCAGTCAAGCAGCATCTGCTTTCAGGGAGGCTGGTGTGAATATAGAAATGATTAATCAAGGATCATCCGAAGTAGCCATGATGTTCGGTGTGAAATCCTCCGGGCTTTCGGATGCTCTTCAATCCCTTTATCATACCTTTTTTGAATAAGAGGCATGGGCGTTCTGTGTAAGGACGGGGGCAGAAAAAAAGGCGAAACAGCTACGATTGCTGTTTCGCCTTTTGTTGATTTCGGCACACGGTATAAAGGTCATCCAGTGTCTCGATCTTATGATTCAGCGCCTTAGAGAGGAGGAATTGGAACAACTCTGCGGTCATGATGGCATCATTCAACGCGTGATGGCGTTCCCGTTTGTCTATCCCTACATATTTTAATAATGGATCAAGCTGGTGTTTGACGTGTGGCAGAAGCCATTGTGCCATTATCTGTGAATCCAATACATGGGGTTCATAGTCCGGCAGCTTCCATCGTTTTAACATAGCTCTCAGAAAACGCATATCAAACTTTGCCGGATGGGCGACCAAGACGGACCCTTCACTGAATTCCAGGAAATTTGTAAAACCTTCGATGAAAGGACTTGCATCCATGAGCTGTTGCTTAGTGAGTCCTGTAAGGCGTAATGTTTGATTGTTAACAGGACGGATAGGACGGATGATTTGATGAAACTTCCGACTCCTGCAGGCATGAAGACCGTTTAAACGGATGGCCCCTATAGAAATGATCTCATGACCAATTTCCGGAAAGAAGCCGGTTGTTTCTAGATCGAAAATTGTAAAATCCAATTCTTCCAATTTTTTTTGGTGGAAACGAGTGTCTTTTTCATATAGAGACAATGTTTCCTCCAGCGATTGATAAATGTTCCATTTCAAAAATGGTTTGATTTTAAAATGATACATCGGTTTCTCAAAAAAGATATATTTAATAATTTGTAAGTCAACAGGTAACAACTATACCACCCGATTTCGGTTATAGCTCAACTCTAAAACTTGCTGCAGTCGTTTGGCGATGATCAGCGCTTCCTTTAAAGAGCGGCGCTCTTCTTTTTTCAGAGAGCCGAGCTTCAAATCATTGGACAATGGTTCATCGTCGTCAAGTTGATCTAGATTTGCTTTTAGCCGGAACAACATCAGCCTGTGCAGGGCTGTCTTTGCATTTTCCACATCGCGTGGATGGAAGCGCTCCTGCTCAGCCAATGCCTCCAGCCTGTTTACGGTATTGATTTCTTCGATGCCGTACTTCATGCTGTATATCCTGACGGCATTCACAATCTGCATAATTGCAGATTTCTTTAAATTTAATGTCCGTTTTTTACCGATTCCGGTAATCCGTCCGAAGGGCTGGACAGGGACGCGGAATCTCAATGTATCCTTCATCAGCAGTTGATGGAGGTTCAATGATTTTTGAACGCGCTTGGTCACATATTTTTTTAAATCATAGGCTAGTGAATAATCTCCAATGATCGGACGGAAATCCATGAAGATAGTAAAATCGCGGATCTCTTCCGCATCCATTTTGGCAATCCAGCGGTCGATACTTGCGTGCCACTGGCTTGTCTGCTGACGCCACTTATCTTCTCTTGCCATAATTCCGCCTGTACAATAAGGATAGCCGCACTCATTCAGCATGTCGTTAATTTTACCGGCAAAGATTCGGAAGTATTCTTCTATCGTCTTTTTATGCTTGGAACTGCTGTAGTCAGCGAGAATCATGGCATTGTCCTGATCCGTGGAGAAAGCTTGCTCTTTACGTCCCTCACTTCCCATGACCAGGAAGCAGTAATTGATTGGAGGTGCTCCGTACCCCTCTTTTACCATTTCATCTTCCGCGATTTGTACGACCTGTTTGTGCAGCCTGTCGTTGTAGTTGGTCATTAATTCAGCAATATCGTACGCAAACATGTTGTCTTTAATCAGACTGGACACAAACTGCTGGAATCTTGCATTGTAAATGGGAGAAAGTGGACGGATTTCATCAATGCTGGCTGCGTTTGATATTTTGTATGTTAAATCGAAATAAACGGAGTTCTTGATGGTGAAGAAGGAAGACTGTCTGAGGATTCCAACCACCTTATCTTTGTGGAGAACCGGTATGATTTCCGTTGGATGGTGTTTCAAATAACTCAGCGCATCATAGATGAATTCCTGTTCGTTAATCTCATAGGACTCCTCCGTCATGTAAGTCCGAACGGGATTTTTGTGCTCATTTTCAAAATAGGCCTTTAAAATCTGGCCGTATCCGATCATCCCAAGCATCGAGCTTTGGTCGTCGCTTACAATAAGCGCTTCTATCTTCTGCTGCTGCAGCATGCGGGCTGCTTTTTCAATGGAGGATTCCGGGTGTATAAACGTTGGAAGTTCCATATAGGCATCTGCACGCTTTTTGTAAAGCTCACGATCGTCCTGCTCATCCGTGGTGGAACTTTTATACTTCACCTCGTCATAGAGGCTCTTCATTAAATGGCTGATTCCATCCATGACGACCTTGGAGAAATGAGTGTTGTTCGACATCGTTTGTAAAAACGATTCCCTCTCGAAGCAGACCGTTTTGACCGGTTCCAGCGCCTGGACAGAAAAGCGCATTTCTCCGCTCGTAAGAAGAATCATCACTCCTACCAGGTCTCCCGGGTAGTAGAACCTTACAGAGAGCTGGCGACCATTGGACCGGTGCATGATGTTTTTTGCAAGACCGGATACGAGGAAGTGGATGTCAATTCTGTCTTCATCCTGATCTTCATGAATGATAAATTCATTGGTGCTGTATTCTTTGACTACGGCTTTGCCGAAAATCTCTTCAAATTCCTCGTCCGAAAGCAAGTCAAAAGGATATTGCTTTCGAAACAATTCGAACTCTGTCACAGAGCAAAACTCCTTTGTATCTGTTTAGTGATCCTGTTTGAAACGACCTTTTGTCAGTCCTCTTTTTCTGTCTCTGTATAAGATGAAACCGCCGATCCAAAGAAGGCCGCCGAGGAAAAAAAGCAAACCGGTAAGACCTTGGACAGCGATGTGAAAATATATCTCGTGGAATTCTCCGAAGAGAGCATCCCGGATTAATTTAATTCCATAGACAGCGAGTATTCCCGGTGTGACTAACACTAATAAGGCAAGTAAGCGCATGAGCACAGCTCCTTTGTTTCAATCCAAGTTAAGTATATCAAATGGAGCCGTGGGAGGGAACTGTTGGTCTTCTTGCTAAAACATGCAGAATGTTATAGGATGAAAGTACGCAAAATATTGCAGGGTGTGGTGAAATGAAACGTGTGTTGATTGTTGGTGCAGGGAAGGGTGGCGCGGCTCTTCTTAAATTATTGAATGAAATTGAGCGCATGCAGGTCGTTGCTATTACCGATATCGATCCTGATGCGGAAGGCTTAATGCTGGCAGAGCAGATGCAGATTCCGTCAGACCGTCATTGGGAGAACTGGATACATAAAGACATCGATATCGTCATTGAGGCGACAGGCAGTGATGCCGTCTTTGGGGAAATCCGTGCAAAAAGGATGCCTTCCACAGTTGTTATACCTGGTTCGGTAGCGTACGTAACATCGGAACTTCTAGAAGAAAAAGAGGCACTTGTTCAAGAGTTGAAACAACAGACGCAAAACCAACACCTTATCTTGAACAGCATTCACGACGGGATGATCGTCATTGGTGAAAACAGCCGCGTCTCCTTTGTGAATCAAAGTGCTGCACGTATTCTTGATAAAGACAAAAGAGAGATCGTTGGTTTTCCGGTAACAGATGTCATTCCGGCTTCCAGACTTCCCCGTATTCTCGCTTCCAGGAAGAAAGAACTGAATCAGCAGCTCGAATTGGAGAACGGAAAGAAAGTCATTACGACAAGGATTCCTATGATTGGGCAAGATCAGAAAGTTATAGGTGCTTTCGCTGTTTTTCAAGATATTACGGAAGTAGTGGATCTCGCAGAAGAGGTTACGAATTTAAAGGAAATACAGACCATGCTTGAAGCGATCATTCATTCTTCGGATGAAGCGATTTCCGTAGTAGACGAAAATGGAAGCGGTTTAATGATTAACCCCGCCTATACAAGGATTACCGGACTTTCTGAAGAGGAAATCGTGGGCAAACCGGCAACGGTGGATATAGCAGAAGGGGAAAGTATGCACATGAAAGTACTCCGCACGCGCCGCCCGGTGAGGGGCGTGCGGATGAAGGTAGGGCCGGCGAATAAAGATGTCCTCGTCAACGTAGCTCCGGTAATCGTTGACGGCCGACTGAAAGGGAGCGTAGGTGTTCTTCATGACGTGTCGGAGATTCAGTCGTTAACGTCTGAATTGAAGAGGGCCCGCCAGATCATCCGCAGTCTGGAAGCTAAGTATACCTTTGATGATATAGTGGGAAGGTCACAGGAGATGACGCTGGCGTTGGAGCAGGCAAAAGTAGGCGCCAGAACCCCCGCAACGGTTCTGCTCCGCGGCGAATCAGGCACAGGAAAGGAGCTTTTCGCGCACGCCATTCATAATGAAAGCAAGCGGCGGCATAATAAGTTCATCCGTGTCAATTGTGCGGCGATCGCCGAATCGCTTTTGGAGAGTGAGTTATTCGGTTATGAGGATGGAGCATTCTCCGGTGCGAAACGAGGAGGAAAAAAAGGGCTTTTTGAAGAGGCGAATCATGGAAGTATCTTTCTCGATGAGATTGGGGAGCTTACCCTTTCCATGCAGGCAAAACTTCTCCGCGTCCTGCAGGAAAACGAAATTGTCCGTGTCGGAGGAACGAAACCTGTACATGTAGACGTCCGCGTCATTGCGGCCACGAACGTCAATCTCGAAAAAGCGATTATGAACAAAACCTTTCGTGAAGATTTGTACTATCGCTTGAACCGTCTTCCGATCTATATACCTCCCCTCAGGGAAAGAAAGGAAGATGTTATATCTTTAGCCCGTCATCTGATTAGTAAGCTGAATGAAGATTACGGGAGGCATGTACAGCATATGGATGAGGAAGCTTACGGGTTGCTGAAAGAGTATGGATGGCCGGGAAACGTTCGTGAGCTTGAGAACGTACTCGGGAGAGCGATGATCTATATGGAGAATATGGAGGATACGATTCTTGCAGAACATCTTCCTCCGTTGACGAAAGCTGCACGTACGGAGTACATTCCTTCCGAAAACACCTCTTGGCCGGAAGTTACATTACAAGAAGCTGTGGATGATTATGAGAAGAAGTTACTGGCAAAAGCGTACCGTTCCCACGGCTTTAATAAAACGAAAACAGCCAAAGCGCTTGGAATCTCGATCCGGAACTTATATTATAAATTAGAGAAGTATGATTTGGACAAAAAAAGCATGCAAGAATTTTCATAGTGAAAAACTTTGCATTCCCGCTTTGTGCATTTCTCGGCTTTTTACGCGGCTGCGAGTTGGCACCGTTCTTGCAAGTAATGAAGAGGGAGGGAAAGTATGATAACTACTTTAGATGCATTAGTGGATCAAATAGACAGGACGAACAAAAAAACAGTTGCAGTAGCTCAAGCGGCGGATGCTGCCGTTCTTACAGCAGTAAAACGAGCGTTGGACCAAGAAATAGCCGATTTTATTCTGACTGGAGAAACGGAGGCAATCAATCAGGCTGCCAAAGATGCAGGCATTGATTTGTCCGAAAGGGGCGTGCGTGTTCTGGATGTTCCATCTATAGAAAGTGCAGGCGCTGCAGTAAAGGCAGTCCATGATGGAGAAGCCCATGTGCTTATGAAAGGGAATATCGACACGAAAACCTTGCTTAAAGCAGTCCTGAATAAAGAATACGGGCTGAGAAAAGGGTCTGTTCTGTCCCATGTGGCTCTTTTTGAAATACCCGGAAGGGATAAACTTATATTCCTTACGGATGCGGCGATGAATATTGCTCCTTCACTGGAAGAGAAGGTTCAAATTATTCAGAACGCAGTCGAAACAGCGAGACGTGCTGGTTGGGAGATGCCGAAAGTAGCACCGCTTGCTGCTGTTGAAGTAGTAAATCCGGCGATGCCTGCAACACGGGATGCGGCTGTTCTTTCACAAATGAACCGGCGCGGTCAAATTAAGGACTGCCTGGTTGATGGTCCGTTAGCTTTTGATAATGCTGTCGATGAGAAAGCAGCCAGACAGAAAGGGATACATTCAGAAGTAGCGGGTAAAGCCGATATTCTGGTTGTCCCTACCATTGAAGTGGCTAATGCCTTATATAAATCATTCATGTACTTTGCAGGCGCGAAGGTGGCAGGTGTCATCAGCGGTGCTAAAGCACCGATTGTACTAACCTCCCGAGCGGATGATGCACAAAGCAAGATATATTCCCTGGCACTCGCACTTCGGGCCAGCTATTAATAAGGAGGAATCACCATGGAAATTTTCAACTATATGAAAGAATACGATTATGAGCAACTGTTATTTTGTCACGATGAGCAATCAGGATTAAAAGCAATCATTGCTATTCATGATACAACATTGGGTCCGGCTCTCGGCGGTACCAGGATGTGGACATATGCATCAGAAGATGAAGCGGTGGAAGATGCGCTTCGACTCGCGAAAGGAATGACCTACAAAAACGCGGCTGCCGGTTTGAACCTTGGCGGCGGAAAGACGGTCATCATCGGCGATCCTAAGAAAGAGAAGAACGAGGAAATGTTCCGCGCATTCGGGCGCTACATACAAGGACTGAATGGTCGTTACATCACGGCAGAGGACGTAGGGACAACGGTACAGGATATGGACTTGATTCATGAAGAGACCGACTATGTTACAGGTATTTCTCCTGCATTCGGTTCTTCCGGAAACCCGTCTCCAGTAACAGCATACGGCGTGTATCGAGGGATGAAAGCGGCGGCTAAGGAAGGGTTCGGGACGGATTCCTTAGAAGGAAAGACCGTAGCTGTGCAAGGAGTAGGAAACGTTGCCTTCAATCTTTGCCGTCACCTGCATGAAGAAGGTGCGAACTTAATAGTGACAGACATTAATAAAGAGGCAGTTCAACGAGCGGTAGAAGAATTCGGTGCGAAAGCGGTCGAGCCGGATGAAATTTACGGGGTTGAATGTGATATCTATGCACCATGTGCGCTTGGTGCGACCATCAACGACAATACGATTCCTCAATTAAAGGCCAAAGTAATTGCAGGCGCAGCAAATAATCAGCTGAAAGAGACGCGTCATGGAGATATTCTTCATGAGAAAGGCGTTGTTTATACACCTGATTATGTCATCAATGCCGGAGGTGTCATCAACGTTGCCGATGAACTTTACGGGTATAACAAAGATCGTGCTATGAAGCGTGTGGAAACAATCTACGATAATGTCGCGCGCGTTTTCGAAATATCCAAGCGTGACCACATTCCGAGTTATGTAGCTGCAGATCGAATGGCGGAAGAGAGAATTGAACGTATGCGTCGTTCCCGCAGCCAGTTCCTTCAAAATGGACATCACATTCTTAGCAGAAGACAGAACAGATAAAGGAGATTTATCAGTGAGTACACATCGGATTCTTGTGATTAACCCTGGGTCTACATCGACAAAAATCGGAGTCTTCGATGGAACAGAGTCCGTTCTGGAGAAGACAATCCGTCACAGCGCAGATGAGCTGAGTGAATTTAAACGTGTTATTGATCAATATGAGTTCCGAAAGCGTATCATTCTCGATGTGCTGGATGGAGAGGGCATAAATATCAGTAAATTGAGTGCCGTCTGTGGACGCGGCGGCCTGCTTCGGCCGATTGAAGGTGGTACTTATGAAGTGAACGATGCCATGCTTCAGGACTTGAGAGATGGATATAATGGAGAACATGCGTCGAACCTCGGTGGGATCATCGCCCACGAAATCGCGAAAGGGCTGAATATTGGTGCCTATATCGTTGATCCTGTCGTCGTTGATGAACTTCATGATCTGGCAAAGGTGTCAGGAGTACCGGAAATCCCACGTAAAAGTATATTTCACGCACTTAATCAGAAGGCGGTCGCAAGGAGAGCGGCTGCCGACCTGAAGCGCTCTTATAAGGAAAGCCGCTTGATCGTTGCCCATATGGGAGGGGGAATCACGGTCGGTGCACATTCCGGCGGCCGTGTTATTGATGTCAACAACGGTTTACACGGAGACGGGCCGTTTTCCCCGGAAAGAGCGGGAACCGTTCCAGCAGGTGACTTGGTCTCTTTATGTTTCTCGGGACAATATTATCGGGATGAAATCATGAAGAAACTTGTCGGTCAAGGGGGACTGATGGCATATCTTGACACAAATGATGCGCGAGAGGTCGAACGCTTGGTAGAGAACGGGGATAAAAAAGCTGCCTTGATCTTTGATGCGATGGCCTATCAGATTGCCAAAGAAATCGGCAGCATGAGTACAGTCCTTGAAGGTAAGGTCGATGCGATCGCATTAACCGGAGGGCTTGCTTATGGGAAAGACTTCGTTGAAGCGATCTCCCGCAGGGTCCAGTGGATTGCCGATGTCCTCGTGTATGCTGGTGAGAATGAGCTGGAGGCTTTAAATGAGGGCACACTCCGCATATTAAATAAGGAAGAAGCACCTAAGCAGTATCCTAATTTTATGGAATAGGAAGGAGAATTCCGATGGCGCAAGAATATGACTTGGTTATTTTGGGAGGCGGCACAGGCGGTTACGTGGCTGCCATCCGCGCATCCAAACTCGGATTAAAGACAGCTGTCGTCGAAAAACGTGAATTAGGGGGGACGTGCCTGCATCGCGGGTGTATTCCATCCAAAGCGCTGCTTCGTAGTGCAGAAGTTTTCAGACAGACGAAGGAAGCAGGTCAGTTCGGTATTACAACAAGTAAGCCGGAATTGGACTTCTTGAAAGTCCAGGAGAGGAAGCAGTCCATTATTGATACGTTACATAAAGGCGTACAAGGGTTGATGAAAAAAGGAAAGATTGACGTTTATGAAGGGTTCGGAAGAATTCTCGGGCCTTCCATTTTTTCACCGACAGCAGGAACGATTTCTGTAGAGATGAACAACGGGGAAGAGAATGAGATGCTGATCCCGAAGAATGTCCTCATTGCTACAGGGTCGAAGCCGAAGACGCTCCCAGGTCTCGAGATAGATGGCGAATACATCATGACATCGGACGAAGCGCTTCAAATGGACACCCTTCCTTCATCAATCATCATTGTCGGCGGAGGAGTAATCGGTATTGAATGGGCTTCGATGCTGGCTGATTTCGGCGTTAAGGTGACGGTGCTTGAATACCTTCCGCACATTCTCCCGACAGAAGATGAGTCTATTTCCAGGGAAATGATGAAGCAGATGAAGAAGAAGGGGGTATCTATCGTTACAGGAGCGAAGGTTCTTCCGGATTCGACCAGGAAAGAAGATGGAATCTCGATCGACGCAGAAGTCGATGGGGAAACCAGGACATACAAATCCGATCGTATGCTCGTTTCGGTAGGAAGAGCTGCGAATGTGGAGAACATCGGATTGGAAAACACCGACATTGTCGTGGAAAATGGTGTCATTCAGACGAATGCCTTCTACCAGACGAAGGAAAGTCATATGTATGCAATCGGCGATGTGATCGGCGGCATGCAGCTTGCCCACGTAGCTTCCCATGAAGGCATTACAGCAGTGGAGCACATGGCTGACGGCGATCCACACCCGGTGGATCCGGAACAGGTACCTACGTGCATTTACTCCAGCCCGGAAGCAGCAAGCGTCGGCCTGACAGAATCACAGGCGAAGGAACAAGGGTATGAGGTGAAAGTAGGAACCTTCCCGTTTCAAGCGGTTGGAAAAGCTCTCGTATTCGGCGAGTCGGACGGATTCGTTAAGATCATTGCCGATAAAGCAACCGATGATCTGCTCGGAGTGCATATGATCGGACCCCATGTGACCGATATGATTTCGGAAGCAGGGCTGGCTAAGGTGTTGGATGCAACGCCGTGGGAAATTGCAGGCAGCATTCATCCACATCCGACCCTTTCAGAAGCGATCGGAGAAGCCGCAATGGCTGTGGACGGTAATCAAATTCACGGGTAAAAGAACAAAGGAGGGATCCACATGGCTGAGAACCGCCATAAATCTCTAGGATTAAGTGATGAGCAAGTATTGGACATGTTCCGAACGATGTTACTAGCAAGAAGAATAGATGAACGCATGTGGCTGTTGAACCGTGCAGGTAAAATACCGTTTGTTATCTCCTGTCAAGGTCAGGAAGCGGCGCAGGTAGGGGCATCGTACGCCCTTGACCGGGACAAAGATTATGTACTGCCATACTACCGGGACATGGGCGTGGTACTTGCTTTCGGCATGACGGCACGTGACCTGATGTTGTCCGGGTTCGCCAAAGCGGAAGACCCGAACTCGGGTGGCCGTCAGATGCCGGGCCACTTCGGACAGAAGAAGAACAGAATCGTAACAGGATCCTCTCCTGTTACGACACAGGTTCCGCATGCAGTGGGAATCGCGCTTGCCGGAAAAATGGAAAAAAAGGACTTCGTATCTTTCGTTACCTTTGGAGAGGGCTCTTCCAATCAGGGGGATTTCCACGAAGGAGCGAACTTTGCAGGTGTCCATAAGCTGCCGGTTATTTTCATGGTTGAAAACAATAAATATGCTATTTCTGTTCCAGTGTCCAAACAGTTGGCCTGTGAAAAGGTCTCTGATCGTGCCATCGGATACGGGATGCCGGGGTACACAGTGGACGGGAACGATCCGTTGGCTGTATATGAAGCAGTTAAGGCAGCTGCCGACAGAGGCCGAGGCGGAGAAGGACCGACATTAATCGAGACCGTATCCTATCGTTTGACACCACACTCCAGCGACGATGATGATCGTACGTACAGAGAGCGGGAAGAGGTGGATGAGGCGAAGAAGAAGGATTCGATTGTCACATTTGCGGAGTATCTGCGGGAACACGGTATTCTTTCTGATGAGAAAGAGAAAGAAATGAATGACGAAATTGAAAAAATCGTAAACGATGCAACGGACTATGCGGAGAATGCAGCTTATGCCGAAGCGGAATCCGCTATGAAATATGTGTATGAAGAGTAAGGAGGGGGAGCTATTATGCCAGTAATATCATATATACAGGCCGTTACCCAGGCGTTGAAAGAAGAAATGCAGCGGGATGAGAAAGTGTTCGTACTTGGAGAAGATGTCGGGAAACGTGGCGGTGTTTTCCGGGCGACAGACGGACTTTATGAAGAGTTCGGTGAGGACAGGGTATTGGATACACCGCTTGCAGAATCTGCTATTGCGGGAGTCGGAATCGGAGCGGCTATGTACGGCATGCGCCCTGTAGCTGAAATGCAGTTTGCAGATTTCATCATGCCGGCCGTCAACCAAATTGTATCCGAGGCGGCTAAAGTACGTTATCGCTCCAATAATGATTGGACAGCACCAATAACAATCCGCGCTCCTTACGGCGGTGGAGTGCACGGCGCGTTGTATCATTCCCAGTCCGTAGAAGCACTATTTGCCAACCAGCCGGGACTGAAGATTGTCATGCCGTCGACTCCATATGATGTCAAAGGGCTGTTAAAAGCATCGATACGTGACAACGATCCTGTGCTTTTCTTCGAACATAAACGGGCGTATCGTCTTATTAAAGGCGAAGTTCCAGAGGAAGATTATACGCTTCCGATTGGGAAAGCGGATGTGAAACGGGAAGGATCGGATATTACGGTAATTACCTACGGCTTGTGCGTTCATTTCGCTCTTCAGGCAGCGGAAAAGCTTGCGGAAGAAGGAATTGATGCGCATATTCTGGATCTTCGTACGGTCTATCCACTCGATCAGGAAGCTATTATAGAGGCAGCCTCCAAAACCGGCAAAGTCCTGCTCGTAACAGAGGACAATAAAGAAGGCGGCATCATATCCGAGGTTTCTGCCATTATTAGTGAGCACTGTCTGTTCGATCTGGATGCACCGATTAAACGTCTGGCCGGCCCGGATATTCCATCCATGCCTTATGCACCAACAATGGAAAAGTACTTCATGATGAATCCGGATAAAGTTGAAAAAGCGATGCGGGAGCTAGCAGAATTTTAATCGAAGGAGGAGTTTCTTGTGGGTTTAGAAAAAATCAATATGCCCCAGCTCGGTGAGAGTGTTACCGAGGGCACGATCAGCACATGGCTCGTCCAGCCCGGGGACAAAGTGAACAAGTACGATCCGATTGCAGAAGTCATGACGGACAAAGTGAATGCAGAAGTACCGTCATCGTTCTCCGGCACCATTAAAGAACTGGTTGCTTCAGAAGGAGATACCATCTCCGTCGGAGAATTGATGTGTTATGTAGAAGTCGAAGGGGCAGGTTCTTCCGAGGAAAAAACGGAAGAACCTGCAGTAGAAAAGCAGGCTTCCCAGGATGACGTACAACAGCAGGTAGAAAAAAAGCAGGTACCGCAGAAAGATAAGACGAAGAAAAGGTATTCACCTGCCGTCATGACTCTTGCCCAAGAACATGACATCGACTTGAATCAGGTGGAAGGATCGGGCCGTGGCGGAAGAATCACAAGAAAAGATTTAGAAACAATTATCCGTTCTGGAAATATTCCGTCTGCTTCGAATGACCGGAGTAACGATAAAGAGGAAGCAGCTCCTTCCTCCCGAACGGAGACTGCCGCATCTAAGCAGAGGACTGCGGTCTCTTCTTCTGTAACTGCTGCTGACGGCGATATCGAAATACCTGTCACAGGAGTTCGTAAAGCTATTGCAGCAAATATGGTGAAGTCCAAGACGGAAATCCCTCATGCCTGGATGATGGTGGAGGTCGATGTAACAAACCTTGTAGAGCTTCGTAATGCGAAGAAAACGGCGTTTAAACAGCAGGAAGGATTCAGCCTTACTTATTTCGCTTTCTTCGTTAAGGCAGTCGCCCAAGCGTTGAAGGAGTATCCTCAACTGAACAGTACGTGGGCCGGAGATAAGATCATACAGCGAAAAGCGATCCATTTAAATATCGCTGTCGCCAAGGAAGACCAATTGTTCGTGCCGGTTATCCGGAACGCAGATGAAAAAAGCATCAAAGGAATTGCCAAGGACATCACCGATCTTGCCAACAAGGCGAGAGCTGGTAAGCTGACGACATCGGATATGGAGGGTGGTACCTTCACGGTCAATAACACCGGTTCTTTCGGCTCCGTCCAATCCATGGGGGTTATCAATCATCCGCAGGCAGCCATCCTCCAGGTGGAATCGATTGTGAAGAAGCCTGTCTATCAGGACGGGATGTTTGGGGCAAGAGACATGGTCAACCTTTGTCTATCCCTTGATCACCGGGTGCTTGACGGACTTGTGGCGGGTAATTTCCTTGCACGGGTTAAAGAAATACTGGAGAAGATGTCAGAAGAGACGACGTCCGTTTATTAATGAACCAGCTGCCCCCTTTTTCTATGGAGGGCAGTTTTTCTCTTTTTTCGGAAGCAGACTTGAATTTCCAGTCGCAATTCAATTGAAAGCAGCCGGATATGTTGGTAAAATGTTCATAGTATTTATAGAAAAGGGGCCATGTCACATGGATTTTAATATTTTCATGAACGATGTTGTTACAAAAGCTCGGGAAGAAATTACAGGAGCAGGCTATACACAATTAACGACGCCTGAGGATGTAGACGCTGCGCTTACAAAGAAAGGAACGACGCTCGTCATGATCAACTCCGTTTGTGGCTGTGCAGGGGGAATCGCGAGACCGGCAGCTGCTCATGCGATCCATTATGATAAGCGCCCGGATCAGCTGGTCACCGTTTTCGCCGGTCAGGATAAAGAGGCAACGGAACGAGCGAGAGAATACTTCGAAGGTTTTCCACCTTCCTCCCCGTCCTTTGCTCTTTTGAAAGACGGAAAGATCCAGACGATGGTGGAACGTCATGACATCGAAGGCTTCGAACCGATGGAAGTAATCGGTAAGCTTCAGCGGAGCTTCGAAGAATACTGCGAGGAAGTTTAAGCATCCTAACGAGGATCTTTGTTAATAGACAAAGGTCCTCTTTTGCTTCCCTGTGCGGGAAGGAAGGGACTAAGAAAATTGAGGTGGAGAAATACGTGAAAATCGGCTACAGAACCATCAAGACGGCATTGGGCACACCGATCGCCATTTGGATTGCCCAATTGTTGCAACTGGAGAATTTTGCTTCGGCAGGTATATTGACCATTCTCTGCATCCAAGTCACAAGAAAAAGATCTTTCCTTAGCGCATGGCACCGTTTTGCCGCCTGCTTGCTCGCTATGGTGTTCTCTTTCGTATTCTTTGAATTGCTTGGATATAACCCCATTGCGATCGGACTTATGCTTTTTGCATTTATTCCGGTCACGGTCTGGTTGAAAGTATCACCTGGAATCGTAACAAGTTCTGTCATTATCCTTCATTTATACGGATCCGGTAATATCGGGGTTGATATCATATGGAACGAAATCTGCCTGATTGCTGTCGGTATCGGGACGGCATTAATTCTTAACTTGTATATGCCGAATCTGGACAGCGAACTGAAGAAATACCGGGATGAGATTGAAGAGAATTTCTCGATCATCATGGGAGAGATTGCTCAATTCCTTAGAAAAGGGGACTATGACTGGACAGGGAGAGAATTAACAGAGACGGCTGCTCTTTTGGAGAAGGCCAAATCGCTGTCTTACAGAGAAGTGGAAAACCATCTGCTTCGGTCCCATAATCATCACTACCATTATTTCCACATGCGGACAAAACAGTTTGAGCTCTTGGAACGTATGCTTCCCCTGGTAAGCCGGATATCGGGCTCGGATAAACACGGCCACCAAATCGCTGACTTTTTTGAGGAGTTGGCAAAAGGGATACATCCTGGAAATACGGCCCTCATTTACTTAAGAAAATTGAAAGAAATGAAAGAAGAGTTCCGGGAAGACAAGCTTCCGGAAACGAGAGAAGAATTTGAAATCAGAGCAAGCCTCTACCATTTGTTGAATGAAATTGAGGAATATTTGATCATTAAACGCTCCTTCAAGAAGAGTGATGTATAGCCCGTCTTCCTCGGGGGAAACTTGGACTAAAAGAGGTTGACAGATCATGAAGATACTCGCATTAGTCCTATTGTTGACAGGCCCTCTCTTTCCACCGGTTATGGAAGATTCCGTTATTATAGTCAATAAAGCAACCCACGAGCTTGTCTTATTCAAGAATTCCAAGCCGGTGTTCCGTGCAGATGCAGCGGTTGGGAAGACAAAAGATCTAACTCCGGAAGGCATCTTTTCCATCAAAGTAAAAGCAGAAGATCCTTATTATCGGAAACTCGATATTCCCGGAGGAGATCCAGAGAATCCCCTCGGTACAAGGTGGATCGGTTTTGATGCCAGAGGCACCGATGGTCGAATGTACGGCATCCATGGGACGAATCGTCCTGATTCGATTGGGAAATCCGTGTCAGCGGGGTGTGTTCGGCTGTTAAACGAGGATGTCGAGCGGCTTTACGAACTGGTACCAGTGGAGATGGACGTTGTTATTGTCGACACAGACGCGGATATGAAGGCCGTGCATGATCAATGGGAAAAGAATAAATGGAAAGAAATGATACAGCCATAAAAGAAAAGACCGAAGCGGCATAAACAGTCGCTTCGGTCTTTTTTAAATTATAGGAAAAAGCTTGCGCCTGCCAACAGGGTTGATAAAACCATGGAAAGGATCATCAGATAAATGATAACTTTCATGCGGCGTTCGCGTTTCGATTTCTTATTTCCAGCCAAGGTGTAACCCCCTTCTCGTCCATCCTGACTCATATTTTACATAAAAAAGAGAAATTGGACAAGGTTGTTTGACCATTTACAATTATCTTGTGAATAATAGTAATTTTTAGACAGGTAAGCGCTTTATTTCTGGTATGCTAGAAGGAGAATGGACTGTATAAGGAGGTTTTTCCTGTGAAGCATTCATCAAGTGATAATAAAAATAAATGGGAAGAAGCAGTGGAAAAGACAATAAAACGGTTTCCGGAGCGCAAAGAAGCGTTCTATACGAGTTCAGAAATACCGATTGACAGACTTTATGCGCCGGAGAATCCTGACGATCATTACATAGCAAAGAATGGGTATCCTGGCCAATATCCCTACACGAGGGGAATACAGCCGACCATGTACCGCAGTAGATATTGGACGATGCGCCAGTACGCCGGTTTCGGATCTGCAGAAGAAACTAACCGAAGATTTCGGTACCTTCTCGAGCAGGGGCAGACGGGGCTGTCTGTTGCCTTCGACTTACCGACTCAAATCGGCTATGACTCCGATGATCCTATGGCAGAGGGCGAAGTGGGGAAAGTCGGTGTAGCGATTGATTCCCTTAAGGACATGGAACAGCTGTTTGATCACATTCCTTTGGACCGCGTAAGTACGTCCATGACGATCAATGCCCCTGCGAGTATTCTTCTTGCCATGTATATTGCCGTCGGTGAAAAGCAGGGCGTATCTCCGGAACTTCTGACAGGCACGATTCAAAACGATATCCTGAAGGAATATATTGCACGCGGAACGTATATCTATCCGCCTAAGCCGTCCATGCGGTTGATTACAGATATTTTTGCTTATTGTCAGGAGCATCTGCCTAAGTTCAATACCATAAGTATCTCAGGCTACCATATCAGGGAAGCGGGATCGACGGCCGTTCAGGAAGTTGCCTTTACCATAGCCAACGGGATGGCTTACGTCGATGCAGCTATCGAAGCCGGTTTGAAAGTCGATCAGTTCGCCCCCCGCCTCGCCTTCTTCTTTAACGCGCACAATCAGTTCTTTGAAGAAGCAGCAAAATTCAGGGCTGCCAGGAGGATGTGGGCGAACATCATGAAGGAACACTTTGGTGCGAAGGATCCGAAGAGCTGGAAGCTGCGTTTTCATACACAGACAGGAGGCAGTACATTAACAGCGCAGCAGCCGGATAATAACATTGTACGGGTGACATTACAGGCGCTCGCTGCCGTCATGGGAGGTACACAGAGCCTCCATACGAATTCACGTGATGAAGCGCTCGCACTTCCTACAGAGGAATCAGCCCGGATTGCTCTTCGTACCCAGCAGATCATTGCAAATGAAAGTGGAGTAGCAGATACGATTGATCCTCTGGCCGGTTCGTACTATGTGGAAGCACTCACGGACCAGATAGAAAAAGAAGCGAATGTATATCTGGATCGAATCCGTGAAATTGGCGGTGCTGTCCAAGCGGTGGAAGAAGGTTATATGCAGCGGGAAATCCATCAGGCAGCCTATGAAGCACAGAAGCGGATCGAGTCGAAAGAAGACATTGTTGTCGGCATGAATGAGTTTCGGATAGAAGAAGAGATCCATGCTGACTTATTGAGAGTAGACGAAGCACTAGAAAAAGCACAAGTGAAAAAGACAAGGCAGGTAAGGGAAGAAAGAGACTCGGAAGAAGTGGCCGCGTGCCTGGACGCACTCCACACTGCCGCCAAAGGATCGGAAAACGTCCTGCCGCATATAGTCAAAGCAGTGAAGGCGTATGCGACCGTAGGTGAAATTGCTAACGTACTTCGAGAAGAGTATGGAGAATATACGGGAATGTAGAAAGGAAGGATAGAGATGAAACCAATACGTGTACTAGTAGCAAAGCCGGGTCTTGACGGCCATGATCGAGGGGCATTGATCATCGCTCAGGCGCTCCGCGATCATGGGATGGAAGTCATCTATACAGGACTTCGTCAGTCGGCAGTTCAAATCGCAAGAGCGGCCATACAGGAAGATGTCGATGTCGTCGGGTTGTCTTCTCTCTCCGGTGCCCATAAGTCTTTGTTTCCTAAAGTGGTGGAAGCGTTGGCTGCACAGGGGGCTTCTGACATTCCGGTCATAGGCGGGGGAGTCATACCTGCAGAAGATATTCCATTCCTTGAGTCGCATGGCGTGAACAAGATATTTACGAGCGGTTCCCCGACAGATGCGATAGCCGTTTATATCAAGCAGCTCGTCCAAAGGGATATGTTCGAAGAGCCGAAACGCATCGCGCACATCGGAATTGCCGTTATGAGCATTGATGCCGTTCTTCCTTTTTATCAGCATACGCTCGGTCTGTCTTTGGAAGCGGTGGAGACCGTGGATTCGGAAGGAGTGCGCGTAGCTTTTTTGAAAATCGGTGAAACGAAGATAGAATTACTGGAACCTTTAAACGATAAGTCTCCGATCCAGTCTTTCTTAACGAAGAAAGGGGAAGGAATCCATCACATCGCAGTGGAAGTCGATCACTTGGATGCCCGTTTGAAGAAATACAAGGAGCAGGGGGTACGTCTAATCCATGAGGAACCGGCTGTGGGAGCCCACGATACGAGAGTGGCGTTCCTTCATCCGAAAGCGGCAAACGGTGTGCTGTATGAAATGGTAGAAAGCAAGGAGGATGAGTGAGTGATGGATATTTTTGATAAAATAAATGAACTGTATGATAAAAGGCGCCAGGTTGAGCTTGGCGGCGGAGACGACCGCATTGAAAAGCAGCATGAAAAAGGAAAGTGGACGGCGCGTGAGCGGGTGGAATACCTCTTGGATGAAGGGACGTTTGTCGAGCTGAATCCATTTATGGAGCACAGGCATGACGCATTCGGTATGGATGGGAAAACGGCTCCCGGGGAAGGAGTTGTCACCGGATTCGGGAAGATAAACAACCGCGATGTCTATTTGTTCGCTCAGGATTTCACTGTATACGGAGGTGCCCTTGGCGAAATGCATGCCAAGAAGATTGCGGCAGTTATGGATCTCGCGGTCAAAAATGGAACGCCGTTTATCGGACTTAATGATTCCGGCGGAGCGAGAATTCAGGAGGGCGTTTCTTCTTTGGACGGATATGGTCAGGTATTTTATCGGAATTCTATTTATTCCGGAGTCATTCCTCAGATTTCCGTCATTATGGGGCCGTGTGCAGGCGGTGCCGTTTACTCTCCTGCTATCACGGATTTCGTCATTATGGTCGAAAAGACGTCGCAGATGTTCATTACAGGTCCAAAAGTCATAGAAACCGTAACGGGAGAGAAGATTTCTGCCGAGGACCTCGGTGGGGCGGGCGTTCATAATTCCTTGAGTGGGAACGCTCATTTGAAGGCAGCAGATGAAGCGGGTGCATTGGACGCCGTCCGCGATCTGCTTTGCTATCTTCCTCAAAACAACAAAGAACTGCCGGAAGTACTGGAGGGAAGCGAAGAGGATGACTATCGACCCGATCTGACTGATAAAATTCCATTCGATCCTGTTCGCCCTTATGATGTACGGATCATTATTGATGAAGTGGTTGACGATCAATCTTTCTTTGAAATCCATAAAGACTTCGCAAAGAATATTGTCGTCGGTTTCGCCCGCATAAAAGGGAAGTCCGTAGGGCTCGTCTGTAATCAGCCAAAGTACATGGCAGGGGGGCTCGATATCGACTCCAGTGATAAGGCGGCCCGTTTTATTCGAACATGCGATTCCTTTAATGTTCCTATCATAACATTTGAAGATGTCACCGGTTTTTTCCCGGGGATCAAGCAGGAGCACGGGGGCATTATCCGCCACGGAGCAAAAATCTTATATGCCTATTCTGAAGCTACCGTTCCGAAGCTTACGGTTATTACAAGGAAAGCATATGGGGGGGCATACGTCGCACTGAACAGTAAATCGATAGGTGCAGATCTTGTTTTTGCCTGGCCCAATGCGGAGATAGCCGTCATGGGGCCGGAAGGGGCAGCGAACATTATATTCGCAAAAGAGATCAAGGACAGTGATGCACCGGAAGAGACAAGGAGTAGGAAGATTGACGAATATCGGGAGCGGTTCGCTAATCCATATGTCGCTGCAGGTCTCGGCATGATTGATGACGTCATTGATCCAAGAGAAACACGGAAGGTGCTTATTCGTTCGTTGGATATGCTACGGAATAAGCAGGAGGACAGACCGTATAAAAAGCACGGAAACATCCCGCTCTGATTGACACGACTCTCCAGTTCCGCTAACGTACTAAGTGGAACGTGTTACATATGAAGGAGGACCTATAGATGGTAGCAATCAACAAAGAACGTTTATTGGAAGAATTCCTGGAACTGGTTCAAATTGATTCGGAAACTGGTCAGGAAGCGGAAATATCCCGTGTGTTAAAAGATAAATTCGAAGCGCTTGGGCTTGAAGTGCTTGAAGACAATGCCGCGGAAGAAACCGGACATGCCGCCAACAACCTTATTTGTAATTGGAAAGGCACGAAGGAAGGGGTCGATACGATCTACTTTACGTCTCACATGGATACGGTCGTCCCCGGGAACGGCGTCAATCCTTCCGTAGAGGACGGGTATATCATTACAGATGGAACGACGATATTGGGGGCGGACGACAAAGCGGGCTTGGCCGCTATACTGGAAGCTATTCGATCTATTGAGGAAAACAAAGTAGAACACGGAGATATCCAGTTTGTCATCACTGTCGGAGAGGAAAGCGGTCTTGTCGGAGCCAAAGCATTGGACAGCACGCTTCTTAAAGCGAAGTTCGGCTACGCTATCGACAGTGACGGGCAGGTGGGAAACATTATTATTGCAGCGCCTACCCAGGCAAAGATCAATGCCGTCGTTAAAGGGAAAACAGCCCATGCTGGTGTAGCGCCTGAAAAAGGTGTCTCGGCGATTACGCTTGCGTCCCGCGCTATTGCTAAAATGCCGCTTGGCCGTATCGATGATGAAACGACTGCCAATATCGGACGTTTCGAAGGTGGACAGAAAACGAATATCGTTTGTGACCATGTCGAAATTTTGGCTGAAGCCCGTTCCCTGAACCCTGCTAAGATGGAAGAGCAGGTAGAGAAAATGAAACAGGCGTTCTTGGAAACGGCAGAAGAAATGGATGGAGATGTTGAACTTGATGTCCAAGTGATGTACCCGGGCTATAAGCAGGCAGCCGGGGACGAAGTGGTCGAAGTCGCAAGGGCTGCAGCCAAGCGGATCGGCCGTGAGAGTGAACTGTTGACGAGTGGTGGAGGAAGTGATGCGAACGTCATCGCGGGGCACGGCATTCCTACCGTCAATTTAAGCGTCGGCTACGAGGAGATCCATACTACGAACGAACGCATGCCGGTCGGTGAGTTGGAGAAAATCGCCGAATATGTAACAGCAATCGTAGAAGAAGTAGCAAAATAAGTTTACAAGAACCTTCCCGTTTTTAAAGGGAAGGTTCTTTTTTATCTTCCCCCGGACATTGCGTGGGAATATTATTCCGAGGTCCTTTTCATGATTAACCGGCTCGTTTTTGATATAATGGAAGAACAGATGTTCTAATGGAGGAAGAAGGGAAGTTGTATGTCATCGAAATGGTACCCAAAGAACGGCCGGGTCATTTTTCATGTGGATATGAACAGCTTTTATGCATCCGTCGAAGCTGCCTATGATCCGGCTTTGAAAGGGAAACCACTAGCGATTGCAGGAAACCCTGAAGAACGGAAGGGGATTGTCGTAACGAGCAGCTACGAAGCCCGTAAATACGGGGTGAAAACGACCATGCTTGTCGGTGAGGCCAAACGTTTATGTCCGGATTTAATCGTCATGCGCCCCAATTTCGAAAGGTATCGGGCTGCATCAAAAGAAATGTTCAAAATCCTTTCCGATGTGACGCCGACTGTCCAGCCCGTTTCCATCGATGAAGGGTATATGGATATAACGGACTGTGAGGATCAAGGCTCCCCTCCTGAAATTGCAGAAAAAATCCAGCAGCGCATAGCGAATGAGCTGGATCTCCCCTGCAGTATAGGAATTGCGCCGAACAAATTCCTTGCCAAGATGGCATCGGATATGAAAAAACCGATGGGAATTACTATTTTAAGGAAACGAAAGCTTGATGAACAGCTTTGGCCGCTTCCAATTGAAGAAATGTACGGTGTAGGTCAGAAAACAGCAGAGAAGCTCAGACGGCTTGGGATAGAGAACATTGGACATCTTGCTTCCCATTCTGCTTTAGAGCTGAAGAGGGTCCTCGGTATTAATGGAGAGCGGCTTAAAAATCGTGCCAACGGATTAGATGACCGCCCCGTTGACCCTGATGCTGTTCATGAGTTCAAAAGTATTGGAACTTCAACCACGCTGCCGGCAGACACGGTGGATGATCATGAGATCCGTTCCGTTCTCCGCCGCTTATCAGGTAAAGTAGAGGCAAGGATGAAGAGCAAAAATGTACTGGCCCGGAATGTGCAGCTGATGATTCGTTATCATGACAGGAAGACCGTTACAAGAAGCAGACAACTGCGCGATTTCATTGCGACGACAGACGACTTATTCCAAATCGCCATCCGGCTTTTCGATGAGCATTGGAATCAGCAGCCCGTCCGTCTGCTTGGAGTGACCGCAAGTGATCTCGCAGAGAAGTCCGAAGTTACCCAGCAGCTGGACCTTTTCAATTATGAGCAGTATGCGGGGAAAGAAAGGCTTTACAAAGCGATCGATGAGCTTACGGATAAATATGGGAAGAACCCGTTCCGGAGATTGACGGACAAAGAGGAGAGTCCAGTGACGACCAGTTTTCAAAAGGATTTCCTTGATGATTTTAAAAAGTGATTCCCAGGAATGAGCCTTCTTTTCTGTTTCATACTAAACAGGAAGGGAGGTTTTTTCTTATGGGTAGAGATCGTCAGGAGAAGAAATTGAAGCGTTCTGGAAAGGTTCAGTCGGATCGCGATCAAAAGTTGAGTTACAATGGTGCAACGATGATGGAAGGGCCGGAAGAAGCCCGGAAGCGCCGATAAAAGAAGGAGTGTTTTCTATGGGTGGTAAACGAATGGGTCCGAAACAACAGAAGCAGCCGAATTTACCTTTAGGACCGGATCAGGGTTACGGGGAACCGGCACAAGGTTCTCATAAAGTGAAGACGGCCAATCATTCCCGCCAGAAACAAAAGTCATCCCATGACATGTGAGTCGATTCTGGCATAACTTGACAAGGATAGTTACAGGAAGGAAGGTCAAGATAGGATAGAGGAGGATGATTAAAATGCCGGAACGAATTGTGGCAGTCAGAAAAAACGGACAAGGCAGCATTATAGAAATGCAGTTGTCGTCTGGAGATGTTGTCGATTATAAACAGGCACACGAAATGGCGCGCAACGGGGAACTGGAACATGTGAACCTCATCAGAGGGAAGGATGGAGAAGATCATCTGCGCAGTGAACCGGATGGCATTACCTCCAACAATCTGGATAACCTTCCAACCTTTTAATGTTACAGGAAGAGCATATGCTCTTCCTGTTTTTTGGTTGTTGACGAAAAGAGAACAGCACTTATGTGATATAATTATGAAATATAAACGTATATATATTACATAATTATGTTGACTTCTCTCCTGCATGAGGTACACTTGAAATGAAACATTGTGAATATTATATTTCATATTTTAATTAGAGGGGTGCGCGGATGGCTATTTCAGTCCAGAACGTAGAGAAAACGTATCAAAGCGGAGAAGTGAAAATAGAAGCGTTAAAGCATGTGACATTAGATATTGATGATAACGAGATCGTAGCCATTTTAGGGCCTTCAGGGTCCGGGAAATCGACTTTATTAAATGTGATCGGAGGCATAGACCGCTGTGATTCAGGGACGGTTATCATGAACGGATTGGACCTTAGCACCTGCAAAGATAAAGAACTTACAGAATATCGAAGAAAACATGCGGGGTTCATATTTCAGCAATACAACTTGATTCCGACTTTAACAGTGAAAGAAAATATTGAAGTCGGAAGAGAACTGAGCAGCCGACCGCTTGATATGGAAGAAATGCTTGGCAAGGTCGGGATGTATGATAAGAGGGATAAATTCCCTTATCAGCTGAGTGGAGGAGAACAGCAGCGTGTCGCCATTGCGCGTGCCTTGATCAAAAACCCGGAAGTTCTTTTATGTGATGAGCCAACTGGTGCCTTGGATGAAGAAACCGGAAAGAAAGTCCTGGCACTGCTCCGCTTCGTTCAAGAAACATACGGAACGATGGTGCTGATTATCACCCATAATCAGGGAATCGGAGAAATGGCGCATAAAGTCGTCCGAATGAAAAGCGGAGCAATCGTAGAGACGTATAAGAACGAACAACCTGTTGATCCGGAGAAGGTGAAGTGGTCATGATTCTTCGGAAGTCTGTGCTTCGTACCCTGAAAGAGAGGAAGTTTCAATACGGCGGGGTCATGCTCCTGCTTATGCTTGCGGTCATGCTTTACGTCAGTTTATCTATGGCAATCGCTGCCTTGGATAAAAGAAATGAAACATTTATAGAGGATTACAGGCAGGAGTCTTTTCATATAGTTACGAGCGAAGAGCCGTCGGCCCGCCTGCTTACCAGTTGGACTGATAAATATGAAGCAACGCTTGAAAAGCGGAAATTTAAAGATCTGCAGGTATCCGAATCGTCTACGCTTCGCCTCCTTACTCCTACGGAAAAGATAAATAAGCCCTACCTTTCAGAAGGAAAGATGCCGAATAATGCCGGTGAAGTTGCCATCGCACCGGTTTTTGCAGAGGCCAATGGGATTTCCATCGGAGATGAGTTGGAAACGGAGGCAGGCGTTTTAGAAGTCACTGGTTTTGTATATTTGCCTGATTATATCTACATGGTCAAGGAGCAGACGGACGTGCTGAGCCATGCAGAGGCATTTGGTATCGGTGTTGCCACCGAAGAAACCATCAATCATTTTCCGGGAAACGCAAGGACAGAGGTTCTCGGGATGTCCGTAGAAAACCAGGATCGATTCATGGAAGCCATTCGTCAGGAGATTTCCGTCCTGCAGTACGTTCCGGCTGATGAGAATGCAAGAATTCAGTACGTCGAGACAGAGATCGAAGGGGCGGAACGTATGGTAACGACGCTCCCGCTGGTCATCCTTGCTCTCTCCGTATTCATGGTGCTGCTTTTGATGAAGCGCAGGATCGATATGCAACGGCGGGAGTTAGGTACGCTGATGGCGATGGGGTACAGGAGGGGAGAGTTGATGAAGCATTACTTGACCTATGCCTGGGTCATTGGTTTATCCGGTACCCTTTTAGGAGTGGCTGCAGGTTCCTTGTTATCCCTGCCATTATCTGATTTGTACGCAGTTTATTTCAACTTGCCGGCTTTCGAAACCTTTACCTGGAATCTCTCTGTTCTTATCATCGGCCTTCTTGTACCGGTGGTGCTCCTTTTATTATCTACAGCGACACTCATTTGGCGTGCGCTTCAAAGTGACCCTTTGACGCTGCTTCGTCCAAAGGAGATGAGCAGAGGGAAGAAATCCTGGTTGGAAAAGCTGCCCTTTGCGAGGAATGGAAGTTTCCTGCGGCGTTTCAGGCTGCGGCTGATCATTCGCAGTAAAGCGAGGGCGTTGTACGTGTTCGCCGGGGTTATTTTCTCGTCGGTCCTGCTGCTTATCGGTCTCATCACCTTTCAAAGCATGGATCGACTGGTAGAGCAAACATACGAAGAAATACAGGCTTATAATTATGCTGTCCACTATTCAGGAATCAAGACTGCGGATCCGGAAGAAGAGGCCAGTCCTTTCACAATGACAAATCTATCCGTCAAGGGAACAGACGTAACGATCAACGGTTTCGGCATAGATCCCGAAACAGATCACATGCGGCTTCAGGCCGGAGGAGAGAATATGAACGAGCGTTTGAAAAAGGGAGCAATTCTCAGCGCACCTTTGGCTGCCGTACTGAAGGTGAAGGAAGGGGATACGGTTACCTTTCATGGAGAAGGCGGCGAACTGCGTGCAAAGGTCACCGGTATTGCCGATATGTACATCGGAAACAACGTGTTTCTCGAGAGGACACAGATGAATGAAAAGCTCGGTCTTCCTGAGAACGGATATACGGGGGTATGGCAGGACCGGAAACCGGAAACCGCCGATGATATCTATATGGTTGAGGACAAACAAAGGCTGATGGACAGCTTTGAAGCCACTTCAGGAGCTACTCGCAGTTCTGTACTAGTTATGGCAGCTTTCGCATTTTTTATCGGTGTACTTATATTGACATTGCTGATCCATTTAATCGTCGAGGAAAACAGCTCCTCCATTTCCTTGCTTAAAGTCATGGGATATCGTGATGAAGAAATTTCCAAGTTGCTGCTGCGTGTTTACACGCCTGTCGTTTTTCTCGCCTATTTTGTTTCCATTCCACTTGCCGGCTGGTCCCTGGAACAGACGATGAATTCATTGGTGGAAGAAACGGGATTCCTTCTCCCGACGGATGTGAACGTGTGGATGGGGGCCATCGGGCTGGCGGCCATCGGTTTTACCTATTGGTTCTCCCTGTTTTTATCCAAACGGAAATTAAGGAAAGTATCGCTTCAGGAAGCACTCAGTAAACAAGCAGAGTAGGGAGGAGGCCTGTTTGTAACATAAGGAAATGCTTCTGGAATAAAAGAAGCAAGAAAAAGTCAAGGGAAGTATCCCTTGACTTTTTTGTATTGTATGATCAGCCGAATATCCGTTTCATGATGGATAGTCCCAAACTAGAGCCGGGGTAGCGGAAACTTTGGTCGAATTTCGTAGTTTGTTTCGTAATACTCTTCGAATGAGAGAACGTATCAAAACTTGCTTGTCCATGATAACTGCCGATTCCACTTTCTCCAACCCCTCCGAATGGGAGGTGGGGGTTGATAATGTGATAAAGGGTGTCATTAATGCATCCGCCACCGAATGAAATGGAAGACAGGATCTCCTGCTGATCTTCTTCCGACTCTCCGAAGTAATATAAGGCAAGCGGCTTTGGTTTTTCTGTGATCTGTCCTGTGACTTCTTCCAGGGAATCATACGTCAGGATAGGAAGAATCGGCCCGAATATCTCTTCCTGCATGACAGGGTCCTGCCAGGAGACTTGGTCAAGGATCGTAGGCTCAATTTTTTGATTCCTTTCATTAACGGCGCCACCTGATACGATGGTTCCGGAATCCAGGTAGGCAGCGACACGATCGAAGTGTGCCTTGTTTACAATCTTTGTATACTCTTCATTATTTAAAGGATTGGAGCTGTAGAATTCTTGAATATACGCCTGCAGAGATTTCATAAGCTCCGCCTTAACTTCATGATGGACGTACAGATAGTCCGGTGCAATGCACGTTTGCCCTGCATTGGTGAACTTACCCCAGACAATTCGTTTCGCTGCCAGGTCGATCGATGCATCCTTATGGACGATGGCAGGGCTTTTCCCGCCTAATTCAAGTGTGACTGGGATGAGACGTTTCGCTGCCTTCTCCATAATGATCCTTCCTACAGGCACGCTGCCGGTAAAGAAGATGTAATCCAGCGGCTGATCGAGAAGCTCCTGGGTAACCTCTTTGTCCCCTTCGACGACGGCTATGAATGCAGGGGGGAAGTATTGTTCGATCATTTTTTTTAATACCCAGGAAACCGTAGGCGTCAATTCCGATGGTTTTATGATTACTGTGTTTCCGGCTGCGACCGCTCCGATAACAGGGGCAAGCGCTAATTGAACCGGATAATTCCAAGGCGCGATGATGAGCACCGTACCATATGGTTCTTTCATAATAAAGTTTTTGGAGCCGGTGTGAGTTAACGGCGCTTTTACTTTCTGCGGTTCCATCCATGATTTCAACTGTTTGAGATGATGATCTATTTCGCTTTTTAAGAAGGCGATTTCAGATGCGTAAGCTTCGTATTCGGATTTGCTCAGGTCGAATTTTAACGCTTCCAGAATCGGCTTCTCAAAGGTTGACAGCATCTTCTTCATTGTTAAAAGCTGTTCTTTACGGAAGGAATAGCTTTTTGTATGTCCCTCTTTGAACCATGCTTTCTGCTGCTGCACGATGGTTTGCATAAATTATCCCCCTTAACGGTTTCTGCTTATAGTATGACGATAGAAATCATGGGCGATCGTCGTGTTCGGAAAGATAGAACGTGCCTCTTCCGCCAACTGTTCCACGGCTTTCCCTTGATACCTTGAGGATACATGGTTGAGAATAAGTTCGCCGGCTCCCGCTGCATCTGCCAGTGACGCAGCCTGCTTGACTGTGGAATGATAATAGTCATATGCCATCTGTTCTTCATCACCGGCAAACGTCGCCTCGTGAACGAGGACATCTACAAGCTGAAGTTTATCTGCAAGGGAGGGGAGGTATCTGGTATCCCCGAGAATGGCCAGCTTTCTGCCCTTCTCCGCAGGGCCGAGCACGTCGGAACGATGGATAACCCGGCCGTCTTCCAATCGGGTCGTTTCCTGCTCTTTGATCGTCTGGTAAATCGGCCCGGGCTGTATGCCGAGTTCCTTTAATCTGTGCGGCTGCAGTTCTCCTAATCTGTCTTTCTCTTTCAAAAGATACCCGTAGCTTTCGAGGCCGTGTTGTAATTTGACCGCTTCTACAATGAACTGATCGTCTTCGAAAAGCATCCCTTCCTTTATTTCCACTACGCGGAGCGGATAGCGGAGGTGGGTGCCGCTGAGCCGAAGACTCCAGTCGATATACTCTTTCAATCCTGCCGGGCCGTAAACGGTTACAGGCGATTCGCCACCCTGGAAAGACCGGCTGCTCAGCAGACCGGGAAGACCGTAGATGTGATCTCCGTGCAGGTGGGTGATAAAAATGACCTCAATGCGCCGAGGGCGGAGGTTCGTGTTCAAGATTTGATGCTGCGTTCCTTCACCGCAGTCAAAGATCCATGTCGTACCGCGCTCTTCCAGCATGCGGAGTGCCAGAGAAGAGACGTTGCGTTCTTTTGAGGGGACTCCTGATCCCGTTCCGAGAAAAAATAATTCCATCATACATTCACTCCTACTACCATCTACCCCCATCATACCACCTGGGGGCGGGGAACACACTTCTAATATAGAAAAAACCTGCCGGCTGAAAGCGCGGCAGGTTCATTCCTTAAAGAGCGGATCACCATGCTCTTGTGTACTGAATCGGTCCTTCGAGGGGATATCCAAGCTCATCGGCAGCCTGCTTGGCCCAGTATGGGTTGCGCAGAAGAGGCCTCGCAAGAAAAATCAAATCCGCCCGGTCGTTCTGGAGAATTTCTTCGGCCTGGTTTCCAGTCGTAATCAGCCCGACAGCCCCTGTATCGATAGAGGCACCTTCTTTCACTTGTTCAGCGAATTTCACCTGGTATCCAGGGTACGGTTCGATGCTTGCCGGAACGACTCCTCCTGAACTGACATCGATCAGGTCCACGCCCTGTTTTTTCATTTCCTCGGAGAAATAGATGAAGTCTTCCATCTGATTTCCACCTTCCCGGTACTCTTCACCGGAGATGCGTGTGAACAATGGTCCATCCCATACCTCTTTAACGCCCTTGATAATTTCTTTAAGGAAGCGGTATCGGTTGGCACGGCTTCCACCATATTCATCAGTCCTTTTGTTTGTAAGTGGAGAAAGGAACTGGTTGATCAAATATCCGTGAGCCGCATGAAGTTCGATAATATCGAATCCTGCGCGCTTGGAACGGGAAGCGGCTTCTCTGAAGGCATCGATCGTCCTGTCGATATCCGCTTTCGACATTTCCGTAGGTACTTTCATGGAAGAGCTGAATGCTTCTTGCGTCGGTGCGAAAATCTCATCGCGTAAATTGGCTTTCCTGCCGGCATGGGCCAGTTGGATGCCTGCTTTTGCACCGTGACGATGGATGCCTTCATTTATCTGCTTCAATCCTTCGATTTGTTCGTCTTCCCATATTCCGAGATCTTCATGGGAGATACGCCCTTCCGGGAGGACGGAAGTTGCTTCAATGATGACCAGTCCTACCTGTCCTGCCGAACGGCTCTCATAATGAGCCAAGTGAAAAGGTTGGACCTTTCCGTCCTGGTCGTGAGCTGAATACATGCACATAGGTGACATGACGATTCGATTCTTCAATGTAACATCTTTTACTGTATAAGGGTGAAATAGTTTGTGCTTCATGAACGATCCTCCTATGGATGATGAGGTGTACCCTCGTATAGAACGGGAGGCACCATAAGTATAAAATATCAAAGGACGATCGATCGTGCGAATAATTAGGCTCGGTGAAGAAGGCAGGGAGGAGGCTGTCTTCTCCAAGACGCTTCAGACGGGAGGTTATTTTCGAACTTTTTCTTTTGCCAGGTCCCTGTATTCCAAAGCCTGGTGCGGGACGTCCGTAAAGATACCGTTCACACCGAGCTGGTAGCATTTTTTCATCAACGCCGGCCTGTTTACCGTATAGATCCGCAGGTCCAATCCTTCCTTCCGGCATTTCTTAGCGAGCTTCTTGTCCAATAGCCGGTGCTTAACGTGAAGAGCATCGGCTCCTATGGATTTCGCATACTGGCACAAATCCCGCATTTTCGTAGAGGTGAGAAAGGCAGTTGGAACAGAAGGGTTGATCTCTTTCAGTCTCACAAGGGAGTCCGGGTTGAAAGAGGAGAAGACCGTCCTTTCGAGCACCTGATGCCGCTTCAGAGTATCGTAGACGATCTGTTCTATATTCTTATAAGGAATGACATTTGTCTTTAATTCTATATTCAAAAACATAGGTTTATCATGGAACCACCGCAGGAACTCTTCTAATGATACAATATAGGTGTCAGAATATTCAGGGGAAAACCAGCTTCCGGCGTCAAGCAGACGCAGCTGGGCATACGTGTAGTCCTGAACAAATCCTGTCCCATTTGTCGTCCGGCGGAGGTTTTCATCGTGTATTAACACGGGAACTTGATCTTTGGTCAGCTGCACGTCTGTTTCGATTCCGTCTGCGCCTGACTCCGCAGCGATCTCGAAGGCGGGCATCGTATTTTCCGGCGCTAATTTGCTTGCTCCTCTATGCGCAAAGATCAATGTTTTCATAAAGATGCACCTCTTCCAGATAGACTTTGTGTTTGATTGTGTGGGAAAAACTAGTAAAAGTCAATAAGGAGTGTTGACCATGACCCTGTGGCAGACAAGGGAACAATTGACCGAATTGCTATGCTCTCTGGTAGAATACCCGAGCATAACCAACAGCAACGAAGAAATCGCCATCATTGAATACTTATATTATATTTTAGAGGATCGGAATTATTATCAAAACAAGCCCGATCACCTGAAACTGCATCCCTTGGATGACGGACGTCAACTGTTGACTGCACTTGTGAAAAAGGACGAGGCCGCAGATACGATCGTGTTGATCGCCCACGTCGATGTCGTTGGGATCGAGGATTACGGATCGTATCAGAACCTGGCTTTTTATCCGAGAGAATTGACGCAGGAGTTCCTTAAGAACATCGACGACCTGCCGAAGGAAGCAGCGCGGGATTTAAAGACCGGAAACTGGCTCTTCGGCCGGGGAGCCATGGATATGAAAGCGGGACTTACGGTTCACCTGTCCCTGTTGGAAAAAGCGATGGCGGGTGAATTTGACGGTAATCTGCTGCTTGTTGCTGTGCCGGATGAAGAGGTGAACTCCGAAGGGATGCTTGCCGCTCTCCCGGCGCTTGCCGAGATAAAAGAAAAAGAGAACTTGAACTTTAAAGCCGCTTTGAACGGCGAGCCTATGTTCAGCAAGTACCCAGGGGACCCTGCCTATTATCTTTATACAGGATCGATCGGCAAGACGCTCCCGGGCTTTCTATGCTACGGGAAAGAAACGCACGTCGGTGAGCCCTTCGGCGGTTTGAACGCAAACTTGATGATGAGTTATCTCGCCCAGGAGCTGGAGTTGAATGAAGCATTCATCGAGAATGTCGGTGGAGAGCGCACGCCGCCTCCTATCAGTTTGATGCAGCGGGACTTAAAGCATGAATATTCCGTGCAAACACCACAGGCAGCCGTTACGATGTACAACGTGCTCTATATGAAGCAGACGATTCAGGAGCTGAATGAGAAGCTGCTTCAGGCCGCCCAGCGGGCCCGGGCGAAAATTATCCATCACTATCATCATCAAGCCTCCTTTTATTTAAAAGGAACGCAAACCTCTTCCTTCCAGCCTGATATTACGATTCTGACTTATGATCAGCTGTATAAGGAAGCCGTCAAACGTTTTGGAAAAGCGGAAGTCGACCGTCGCCAGAACCGGTTAGTGAACTTAAGGGATCAGGGAGACAGGGACTTTTCCACAACACTCGTGCAGAGCCTTGCATCCATATGTAAAGATATCAGTCCGATGATCGTCCTTTTCTACAGTCCGCCGTTCTATCCGTCTGTATCGTCTCATGACGATCCTTACATTCAACATGCGGCGAAGACAGCGATGGATTATGCCAGGGAGCATTATGGAGAAGAGTTGGAGATGGTCGAATATTTCACGGGGTTATCGGATTTAAGTTTCATAGGACCAGCTTCGACGGCAAGTTCGCTTCAGGACCTTACGAAACAGATGCCGATTCACGGCAATGGATTTGAATGGCCGGCAGAGGCGATGGAAATGATCACGATGCCGATCCTTAATGTTGGTCCGCTCGGCAGGGATCCGCACCAATGGACGGAGCGGCTGGAATTGAGCTACAGCTTTGAAAAACTTCCGGTGATTCTGACTCATACGATCCATGAACTTTTTCGAACGCAGGAATAGTAGATAGAGGTAATAAAAAAGCGCCGGAGATTATTCTCCGGCGCTTTCTTCCTGTGGTTTATCCATTATAATAGATGCCGGCACCCGGGCCGATTTCCGCGCCTGGAATGAACATCCAGATCAGCAGCATGACGATCCAAATGATGGAGAAAGCAATCGAATAAGGAAGCATGGTGGATATCAATGTTCCGATTCCCACCTTCTTATCGTATTTCTGTGCAAAAGCGATGACGATTGCAAAATACGGCATCAACGGAGAGATGATGTTTGTCGTTGAATCAGCAATTCGGTATGCCAATGTCGTGAGCTCAGGGGAATATCCGAGGTTCATCATTAACGGAACGAAGACGGGAGCCATGATCGCCCATTTGGCAGAAGAACTTCCGATAAACAAGTTGATGAACCCTGCTACGAAAATGAAGGCAATGATTAAACCGATTCCTGTGAATCCGATAGAATCCAGGAATTCTGCACCGCTTACGGCGATGACTTTCCCAAGATTGGTGTGGTTGAAATATGCGACGAACTGACCGGCTGTGAAAGCGAGTACGATATACATCCCCATCGAAGCCATCGTATCGGACATCTGGTTGGCAACGTCTTTGTCGTTCTTGATTTCTTTCGTAATCCGTCCATAAACATAACCAGGTACGATGAACATGATCAAAATGACAGGTACAAGGCTTTGGAAGAACGGAGAGGCAAGAAAGTCATCAGGATCACGAAGCGGCCCCCATGATGGTAAGACGAGCAGGGACAAAAGTCCGATCGTTACGATGAAAGCGATGAGGGCACCGAGCATTCCTTTTTTCTCGATAGGAGTGACATATTGAGCCTCGTCCTCGCCTATGTCTCCTTTATACGTTCCTAACCTCGGTTCGACGATCTTGTCCGTTACGATTGTTCCGATTATTGTCAGGACGAATACGGAAGCGATCATGAAGTAGTAGTTCATCGTATAAAGAATGGTGTCTGCGTATTCAGGATCGATCGTAGCTGCCGCCTGAATAGTAAGGTCACCGAGCAGTGGATCAAGGGATGTCAAGAGCAGGTTGGCGCTGAACCCGGCAGATACACCGGCGAACGCAGCTGCCAGTCCTGCAAGGGGATGGCGTCCAAGACCTGCGAACAATACGGCTCCAAGCGGTGTCAAAACGACATACCCGGCGTCCGCTGCCATGCTCGACATGATTCCTCCAAAAACGAGAGCAGCCGTCATCAAAGACCGCGGTACCGATGTGACGAGACCACGAAGCATGGCACTTATAAGTCCGGACCGTTCCGCGATACCGATTCCAAGCATCGTGACAAGGACGGTTCCGAGCGGAGCGAAACCTACAAAGTTCTCCACCATGCTGTCAAATATATATTGAATCCCATCGCCTGACAGCAGGTTGACGACTTGAAGCGTTTCTCCTGTTGCCGGATCTTCCACTTCCACGTTCATGGAAGAGAAGATCCACGAAGCGATGATGACTAACAATGCAAAAATTGCGAACAATGTGACAGGGTGAGGGAGTTTGTTGCCGATCCGCTCGATTCCGTCAAGCATCCGCATCGTAAGCCCTTTCTTTTCTGTTTGGTCCATTTTTTTCCTCCTACTTTTTACTGTGGTATTATTTATTTACGATAACGCGTTAAAGTATATAAAATAATTATTTGTATTTGAAGGCATTTGGAAAAAGTGCCACTAGAAAAAACATTTTGAGTTCAAGAAGTATTACGAATTGTTACACAAGGGAAAAATATACATAAACATGCTACAATAGAAATGAATGATGATTCAGTTAGGAGGGGTTTGATATGCGTACGTTAAAAGATACCATTTCACAAATCACTTTACCTACGCCTTATGCGGTCGGTGATGTACACATATATTTATTGAAAGGAGACCGCTTGTCACTCGTAGATGCGGGTGTGAAAACGGAAGAGGCCTGGACGGTTTTGAAAGAGCGGCTCAAAGAGTTGGGATATGCACCGGAGGATATCGAGCAGGTCATCCTCACCCATCACCACCCGGACCATATGGGGCTCATCGAGCGCTTTCCGAAACTCGACTCCATTATAGCACACCCTAAACTTAAGCCTTGGCTGGAGCGTGAGGAAGACTACTTGCAGCGTTATGAGAGGTTTTTCAAAGCTATGTATATAGAATCCGGCGTTCCGGAGAGGTTTTTACCGATGCTTAAAGGGCTGCGTAAATCCTTGAAATGGTCCGCCCGCGGCACGTTAACCGGCACTCTGCAGGAGGGGGATACGCTTCCTGGTCATGACAATTGGAAGGCATTAGAGACACCGGGGCATGCCCAGAGTCATCTTTCTTTCTTACGGGAAGCAGACGGGGCGTTCATCGGCGGCGATCTTCTTTTGTCTCACATTTCCTCCAACCCTCTGCTTGAGCCGGGTTTCTGTGACGGGGATCCACGTCCTCGTCCACTTCTGCAGTACAGGGAATCGTTGGAGCGACTGCTTGATCTTCCTATTACTTCCATTTACCCGGGGCATGGGAAGATCTTTGACGGTCACGTCCCTTTGATCAAAGAGAGGCTGGAAAAGCAGGAGAAACGAGCACGAAAGGTGAAAGAAATGGTAAGGGAAGTTCCGCTTACGGCATATGAAGTGTGTGAACGGCTGTTTCCGAAACATGTGGAATCCCAGCTCGGGCTTACGATGTCGGAGAGTATTGGCCAGCTCGATTATTTGGAGCATCATGGAGACGTCAAGACACAGGTAACAGAAGGACGAAAACGATATGTAGTGGAGGAATGATCTTGTGAATGAACTTGTAAAAGGAAAGAAAGTGCTGATAACCGGAGCTTCCAGCGGCATCGGCCAATACATAGCGATCCATACGGCCATGCAGGGGGGCGTACCAATTCTTGTCGCCCGGTCAACCGACAAACTTCGGATCATTGCTGAGAAGATTGAGGAATCTTTCTCTATCGAATGCCCGTGGTATACGGCAGATTTATCGATGGATGCCGAGTGGAAAGATGTCATCGACCAGATCTGCTATGACCATGGATCGATCGATGCACTGGTAAACAATGCAGGGATGGCCGTTTTCGATCTGGTGGAACAGGCGAAGTGGAAGGATATTGAACGGATGGTTGCGGTAAATGTGACTTCCTTGTTCCGTTCTACCCATCAGCTGCTGCCTCATTTCCTTCAAAAAGGGGAGGGGCATATCGTCAACATCGCTTCCCAGGCTGGGAAAATGGCGACACCGAAATCGTCGGTCTACGCAGCGACAAAGCATGCTGTGCTTGGCTTTACGAATGCGCTGCGCATGGAGGTGGAACAGAAGGGAGTGTTCGTCACTTCCGTCAATCTTGGACCTGTCCAGACCAACTTCTTCGAACAGGCGGATCCGGCGGGTACCTACCAGAAGGCGGTCGAACAAATGATGCTTGACCCCAACCATGTCGCTAGAACCGTCGTCGACCACTTGTTTACCAAATGCCGGGAAATTAATATGCCTGCCTGGATGAATGCAGGAAGCAAACTCTATGCACTGTCACCGGGAACGATCGAGAAAGTGATGAAAAAGCAGTTTGAGAAGAAATAATGGCTTCCTCTCTTCCGTTTGCAGCGGAGGGGCGGGAGCTTTTTTCTTGTTATTCCATTCGTTCGTTTCAGAAGCTGAAGAAGGATAAAATAAAGGATTTATTAAATCGGGTGCGTGTACCGGATTCGTGTCTACAATGAAAGTGTCAGGAAGGGGAACAGAATGGCTGCTATTTTACTGGTAGAAGATGACAAAGAAATTGCGAGAATCGTAAAGGACCATTTCACACGGCAGGGGATGGAGGTGACATGGGCTTCGACTGGACAGGAGGGATGGGAGGATTTTCACGATAAGGCGTATGATTTGATACTGGTCGATTTGATGCTTCCGGAAATGGACGGATACAGCCTTTGCAGAAACATCCGTCTGAAAAGCGATCTGCCGATTGTAATCATCAGTGCCAGGCAGGAAGAAGAATCGAAAATCAAAGGCCTCGACCTCGGTGCGGATGATTATGTTACCAAACCCTTCAGTCTGATGGAACTTACAGCCAGAGTCCAGTCCCATTTGCGCAGGTATGACCGCTACAGAAACCCGGAACAGGAACTGTCACGGGAGTGTTTGTACTCCGGTGAGCTTGCAGTGGATGTGGAGAAGAGGACGGTGAAAGTGGCAGGGAAGGAAGTTATGCTGACGGCTAAGGAGTTCGCGATGCTCCGGTTGTTCATTCAACATCCGCTTCGTACCTTCACCAAAGCGGAACTGTACGAACACATCTGGGGAGAGGTGGAGCTTAATGGTAATAACACGATCAATGTCCATATCAAGAGTCTTCGAAATAAGCTCGGGGAAAATGTCAAAGAACCGATATGGATCGAGACCGTCTGGGGAACCGGCTATCGTTTTATCGGGGAAGTCCTCTCATGAAAATAAGGACATGGCTGATGATTACCTATCTGCTCGTCATGATCCTCCCGCTCGCCGGCGCGTATGGCTTTTTTCTCTGGGTGCAGGAATGGAACCATGAGAAAAGGGTGGCGGATACGTTTGAGTTAACAGAGCGTATCCATGAACTGGAAGCATCATTACAGTCCGTGGACTGGTATGAGCGCAGACCACGCGAAGAATTTAATCGAGAATGGGAAGCGGTGACGAATGATTCCGACGTAGCCGTTAAGCTGTTTCGATCGGATGGGTTGATGGTCTATAATTCTGAATCCAATGATTTACGGATCGAGCCCCGTCAATCGCTGCTGCAGGGTCTTTATCACTATGACTTATCTTTTCAGTCCCTTTCCGTAAAAAAGCCGGTATTCGTTGACGGGGAGATAAAAGGGATCTATGACATCCGGATCGACCGTTCGGAATGGGTGGAAGGTGTGAAGAACAGGCGCATCGGTATTCTTGCATTATCCGGGGTTTTATTTCTACTCATTTACTCCGGGGTGCTTTGGATGCTGCACCGCAAGTGGAACCTTCCCTTAAAGCGTTTAATTTCTGGTATGGACCGCTTTGCAGATTACCAGACGACGGTGCGTTTCCCGGATAAGAAGAAGGATGAGCTCGGCCAGTTAATGACTCATTTCGAAAGCATGCAGGAGCAGGTGGAAGCGGCCAACAGAGAAACCGTCCGGGAGCAGGAAGAAAAGCAGCTCATGATGGCTTCTTTCTCCCACGATATTAAGACGCCCCTGACATCTTTACAGACCTATGCGGAGGCTCTGCAGGGAGAAGGGTTGACGGAACAGGAAAGGAAAGAATACCTGCAGATCCTCGCAGGTAAATCCAATCACTTGAAAGGTCTGATTGAGGATTTGACGACATTCGCCAAGTTTCAGTCCAGCAGCTATGAGATGGAGCGGCCTGAAGTGGATGCAGAAGAATTCTTTGATATGTTGTTTGAGGGCTACGATGAGATGGCCCGTGCCCGAGGAGTCCTGTTTCTAAAAGAAGAGAGAATCGAAGGAACGGTGCGGATGAGCGCCAGGGAAATGATTCGTTACCTCGATAATCTTATGAGCAATGCCCTGCGCTATACGCCGGAGGGAAAAACCATTTTTGCCGCCGTCCTTGGCGAAAAGGAGCCGCTGCCCGGGTGGGTTTTCCCGGAGGCAGCAGAAGAGATGTTCCAGGAAAGAAAGGGCCGAGCGCTCTTGCTTGTACAGAATGAAGGGCCGGCGATTGCGGAACAGCAGCTGGAATCGGTACTCAAGCCATTTTATCAAGGAGAAGCTTCCCGGACGTCGGATGACGGCAAACAATCGGGGCTTGGATTAAGCATCGCCCATATGATTGCGGAAAGCCATGAAGGAGAGATGAAGCTTTGGTCCGTGCCCGGGCGCGGGATGATCATTGCTATGTTGTTCAATCAAGTACATGAAGGAGAGGGTTAAACGTGAGGAAGTGGTTAATTGGAGTCATTACAGCAGGTGTGTGTCTCGTATCGGCTTGCTCCGCTGAGTCGGGCGGAGCGTACTCGCCGGATCAGATTGTAGCAAATGCGGTCGAAAAAGAAGATCAGTTGGATCGCTATTATATGAAAATGGAGATGGATGTCCAAAAAGGAGACGATACCATTGACCGCTCTACAATGGAACAGTGGTCGGATGTTGCTAATAATCGGATCAAGGTCATCGCAGATACGGAGGGTGGTGCTGTCCAGTCGTTGAATGATGGGAAGACAACTATGTTTTATTCGGAAGAGCAGGGAGAAGCATTCACCATAGACAGTCCCGGGACAGAACAAATGCTTTCCGGGGAGTCTCAACGGGAGCAGCTGCAGCAAATGCTTCAAGAGACAAGGAAAACCCATGACGTCGAGCTCATTGGGGAGGAAGAAGTGAACGGATTTGGAACGTACCATATCAAAGCCGTGCCGAAAGAGGACGGGGGATTCCGCGGGAACGAGGAGTATTGGATTTCCGATAAGCATTGGATCATTATCAAAATGGTCGCCCATAGTGAGGATCTTAAGACGGAATATACGGTGACGGAATTGGATGTGGACCCTTCCTTCGACGACCGTACCTTTACGATGGACCTTCCTCAGGGTGTCGAGGTGAAAGAGATGGATGATCTCGGTTTAACGGAGGAGACGTCTCTTGAAGAGGCAGAGGAAATCTACGGTCAGCCTGTTTTGAAGGTCAAGGATGAGGCCTATGAATTAACAGCTGTTGATCGTTTCTCCAGCAAAGAGCTAAAGCGTACCGAGGTGAATCAATCCTATAGCAAAGATGGATACGGGCAGTTCACACTGACTTCTTTTGAAGCTCCGGAAGACAACCTTTCTGCCGGTTTCAGCGGGGAAGAAATAGTGGAAGTCCGAGGGACGAAGGGCGTCTTTACGGAAGATGTCATTACAAACCTCCTTTGGGAAGAAGGTGGACTTCGGTATTCGCTCCTTGTGGAAGACCCGGAGCTGACAAAGGAAGAAATATTTGCCATTGCCGAGGCGTTGGAATGACGGTCGAGGAAAGGATGGAGAGTAAATATGGGGATGATTGCTATCGCATCTATCTGGATATGGGCAGCAGCAATAAAAGAGCTGCTCAAACCTTCGGACAGGCAGGGTCACCGTAAAATCATCATTCTTACAGCTGTAGGTACTTTATCTGCTGCGGTCCTCACGGTTTCGCTTCTCTAAGCAGGTATATGATTGTAAGGAGCAGTATCGGTACGATTGATGGCAGGAGGTTGAATCGATGGGAGTTGTTCATTGGTACGATTGGATTATTCCGACAAGTCCATTTGCTTCGTTTCTTTTCGGCATGCTCTTCACCGCCGCCACCGCCGGGTTAGCCTGGTGGGAAACGAGGAGCAAGCGGGTGATGCTGCTCGTATTTTCAGTGGGGGCGGTCGTCACATGCGTCGGGGTGCTTTTGCTTAAGTGGATCGGTCACTATGGCTGAAGGGATAGATAAGAAGACGATAACGGGATTTTGTGCGGCGTCCCTTTTCAGTCTTCTTTCTGTTTTATCTGCCGTCCTTTCCAGTGAGTATTTTGTCTTTTACCTTGTGCTTGCTCAAATCGCAGCGTTTTTGAGCGTGGACCGGGCAGAAAAGGTACATAGAAGCCGGGAAAAGTAATGGTTTCTCATAAAGCTCCCCCTTATCCTTCTGCAGGAAAGGGGACTTTTTCTTTTTTGTCAGTTTTCCTCTAACAGTAATTGCCACTTGCGAATGCGAACATATATTCGCATAATAGTATGTAGAGGAAAAGGAGGAGCAGGTATGAAAAATCCGAACATCGATTACGGTAGTTATCCAGACCGGGGGGTCCTCTGTGTCGATATGAAGAGTTTCTATGCCAGCTGCGCGGCTGTCGCGCGGGGACTCGACCCGCTGATATGTCCGCTCGCGGTCGTTGCAGATATGGAGCGCAGGGGAAGTGTCGTTCTGGCGGCGACGCCCGCTATGAAGGAGAAGTACGGCATCCGAACAGGCAGCCGCCTGTTCGAAATTCCCTCCGTTCCGGAAATCGTCATCGTCTCCGCTCAAATGAAAACCTATTTAGAGATTTCCACGCAAGTGACGGATTTGTTCCATAAATTCGTGCCGAAAGAGAAGATCCACACCTACAGCGTCGATGAAAGCTTTCTTGAAGTGGGGAACGGAGAAGGGAGATTCAGCAATCCGGAAGAAACTGCCCAAATGATTATAGATGAGCTGAAGGAAACGTTCCATCTGGATGCAGCGATCGGCATCGGTCCGAACATGCTGCTTGCGAAGCTGTGCCTGGATCTGGAAGCGAAGAAAAAGGGTGTTGCCCGTTGGACGTATGACAACTTCAGAGAGAAGCTGTGGCCGGTGGCACCATTGTCCGAGATGTGGGGGATCGGTCCTCGTCTGGAACGGCGGCTCAACCGGATGGGGATCTGGTCTGTCGGCCAGCTGGCGAAGTTTCCGTTGGAACAGCTGGAGAAAGCGTTCGGGGTCATGGGCAATCAATTTTTTTACCATGCAAACGGTGTCGATCTGTCCGATCCCGGGGCACCGATCATCCAGGGGCAGGTCAGCTACGGGAAGAGTCAGATTCTCTTGAGGGATTATCATAAGCCCGAGGATGTTAAGTACGTCATCTTGGAGATGTGCGAGGAAGTCGCCCGTCGCGCCCGGCGGAAAGGGCATGCGGGACGAACGATTTCCCTCGGTATCGGCTACAGCAAAACGGAAGGCGGGTCCGGTTTCCACCGGTCGGTTTCCGTCGAGCATCCGACGAGTATTACGATGGACCTTTACCGGGCATGTCTCGTCTTGTTCAGCCGCTATTATAACGGCGGGGTCGTACGTAAGATTTCCATTTCTCTTGGGAATATAACGGAAGACTCGGACATCCAGCTTGATTTGTTTCAGCACGCCCGGGACAGGAAAAGGGATCTTGGGTATGTAATGGATGAAATAAGGGAGCGGTACGGTCAGGATATGCTGCTGCGGGCCGTGTCATGGACCGATGCGGGCACGGCCCGCCATCGGAGCCGGCTTGTCGGAGGTCACTATGCAGAATAGAGAAACAGAACGATTGCACGAACGTCCCGGATTTTTTAAAATAGAGGAACAGGAGGGATGAAAGATGAAATTAAGGATAACAGACGAAGCAATGGAACAACTGAAGCGGATGGAAGAAACGGAGCGTCCGATTATTCGGCTGTTTTATGATACCGAAGGCTGCGGCTGCGGTGTGAACGGGCTTCCTATGATCCGCTTTGATGATAAACGGTACGATACGGATAAAGAAGTGGAAAATGAAGCGTATCCTGTCGTCATCGACGACCAGCAGTCTGTCTTTTTCAAGCAGGAAATGAAGCTGGATTTTGCCAAGGGAACGTTCCGCCTGTCCAGCCCGGACGGTATCCTAAATCCGATCATCCCGATTAAAACGGTCAAAGGAGCTGCGGTATGAGCAAGAAGAAACAAACGAGTGGAACACTTGCGGATCAGCTTGGTGCCGATGTTTGGACGAAGCTGGAGTCTAAAAAGGCCGAGCTGAAAAAGCAGGAGGAGATCCGTGAAGCGAAAGAGAAGGAACGCCGGATCGCTGAACGGAAACAAAGAGAAGCGAACAAAAGCTTTGAAGAGCTGCTCAACGAGAGTGACATGGATTGGAAGAAATTTAAAAAATGAGTCCCCATCCCGGGGGCTTTTTTCATTGGAAGGAGATCGATGAACCGTAGTCAGAAAAGCGGGAATTCCCGGACTTCGACGGAAACGATTGACCCACAGCCCCTTCGTTGTTATGATTCTCGTTATAAATTGATACATGAAGTACCTTGTATAAGTTCAGGAATATGGCCTGAGCGTTTCTACCAGCTACCGGAAATAGCTTGTCTACAGGGAAGAGTGAATGTTGATTCCTTTTTCCTATGGATGAGCACTGGTGCTGGGACCGGTGCTTTTTTTGTTGCATTATAGGAGGGTACATCATGAGAAACTTCTTTCAGTTCCAGGACCGTGGTACGAACTACCGCAAAGAAACCATGGCTGGAATTACAACGTTTCTGTCCATGGCTTATATTCTGGTCGTTAATCCGACCATATTGAGCCAGGCAGGTATGGATAAAGGGGCGCTGTTTACGGCGACTGCCCTGTCAGCCATCGTAGGTTCACTGTTGATCGGACTGCTGGCGAATTTCCCGGTAGGAATCGCTCCGAGTATGGGGTTGAACTCTTTCTTTACTTTTTCTGTTGTTATCGGAATGGGGATTGACTGGGAAATCGCATTGACAGGGGTATTCGTAGCCAGTGTCATTTTCGTTATTTTGAGTCTTTTTAAGATCCGTGAGAAAATTATAAACGTTATTCCCAAGGATTTAAAGCATGCTATTGCCGGAGGAATCGGCTTCTTCATCGCATTTATAGGTTTGAAGAACGCCGGCATCATCGTCGGGGCGGAATCGACGATTGTTTCGATCGGTCAGTTCACAACACCTACAACAGCCCTTGCTGCCTTCGGGTTCATCATTACGCTAATGCTGATGGTCCGTGGTGTGCGTGGAGGCATCTTCTACGGGATCGTCATCACGAGTATCGTCGGGATGCTTGCGGGACTGGTTGCTGTTCCGGATTCAATTGTCGGACAGGTGCCCAGTCTTGAGCCTACGTTCGGTGTCGCGTTTGAAAACCTCGGGAATATTTGGACGCCTGAAATTCTGGCTGTCATCTTCACGTTCCTGTTCGTGGCGTTCTTTGATACCGCTGGTGCCCTTATTGCCGTGGCGAGCCAGGCGGGAATTATGAAGGATAACCAAATTCCCAATGCCGGTCGTGCGCTTCTCGCCGACTCCACTTCTGGTGTTGCGGGAGCGGTCTTCGGTACTTCCACGACGGCGTCCTTCGTCGAGTCATCAGCAGGCGTTGCAGTCGGTGGACGGACCGGTTTCACCAGTGTCGTCATATCCGTCTGTTTCTTCATTGCTTTATTCTTTTCCCCGCTTCTCGGCGTCATCACGCCGGAAGTCACAGCTCCGGCTCTCATCATTGTCGGGGCATTGATGGCGACAGAAGTGAAGGAAATCAACTGGGATCGATTTGAAATCTTTGTCCCTGCCTTCGTGACGATCATTATGATGCCGCTCACGTCCAGTGTGGCGACAGGGATTGCGCTCGGGTTTATTCTTTACCCGTTTGCTATGATTGCGAACAGAAATTGGAGACAAGTCCATCCGATTATGTACGTTCTCGCTTTTCTGTTTCTGCTTTATTTTATATTTTTATAATAGGGACAGCCCTCGGAGTAGAACTCCGGGGGTTTTTTTGATTTAAATTAGGAGACAATTCGGATAATTGAAACGATGATCAGCCGTCACCCGTATAGAAAAGAAAAGGGGGATGCGTGCGATGCGTTTTCTTTACAGTAACAGAGAAACCTGGATCAAGAAATCGAACCAGTCTTTTTTGGAAATCGGTGGCGTCATGCTGACCGTAGTTTTTTCATTATACGTACACGACAGGGTGGAACCATTCTATATGCTTGCGAGTGGATTTCTTTTTGTGCTGGGAATCGCTAAATTCATTTACTACAGAAAGATGCCGGAACGGGTATATGTCTCCCTTGGTAAAGACCACTTGAAGATCCGGGCTAATTGGATCGACAGGAATATCTCTGTTCCCTTTGAAGAGATTACAAGGATGCAGCTGGTTGACGGAGAAATTCTCGTGCTACAAACAGGAAAAGACAGAGAAGAAGAAGAAATATATTTAGAGAATATGAAAAAAGAGGATAGGGAAACGCTGCTTAGAGAGCTTGACGGATTGTCTGGAAAGCGTGTATCGATGTCATTCTTACATACAAATGAGGAAGAGGGGGAAGAACGTGGAGCATGTAACAGAACATAACAGCAAAGCATGGGACAAGAAGGTTGAGGAAGGAGTCCGCTACACAGCATCGGTTTCCTCTCTTACTGTGGAAGAAGCGAAGGCAGGCGTCTGGTCGATCGGGGTAACGGCAGATAAGCAAATACCGAGAAACTGGTTCCCACCTTCCATGGAGGGGCGGAAGGTTCTTTGTTTAGCTTCAGGGGGAGGGCAGCAGGGCCCGGTACTTGCAGCCGCAGGAGCAGACGTCACGGTTTTCGATCTGTCGGAGAAGCAGCTGGAGCAGGATCGTAAAGTTGCAAAAGCCGAATCGCTCTCTTTGCAAACAGTGAAAGGGGATATGACAAATCTGTCCTGTTTCCGTGATGAAACGTTCGATTTGATCATCCATCCCGTGTCTAATGTATTTATTCCTGACATTCGTCCCGTTTGGGGGGAAGCCTCCCGCGTACTGAAAGAAAAAGGGGTGCTTATCTCCGGGTTTATGAATCCAGTGCTATATCTGTTCGATGAGGAAAAAGAAGCGGCAGGCAAGTTGGAAGTGGTACATAAGATTCCATATTCTCCGCTGGAGGAAGAAGTACGAGAAGGCGAAGCGCTCGAATTCGGCCATACGCTGGAGGACCAGCTCCAGGGACAGATGGATGCCGGCTTCGTAATCACGGATATGTATGAAGACAACTTCGGGGACGGGAGGCTGGTCGATTCTTACATCAAGACGATGATGGCGACAAGGGCAGTGAATGTTAGGCTTTAGGTGCCGAGCGCTTCGTTAAGGTTGTATAGAAGAGGAGGGTGATTTTTTGAAGGGCAGGATGCGGGTGGGAACCATTTATTTACCAGTTTGTGATGTGAAGAGAGCGAAGGAGTGGTATGAAGAGAAGGTGGGCATCCGCAGTCATTTTGTGGATAGAGATAAAGCGATCTTCGACTTTGCCAATTTGAGCTTCTTTCTTGTACGTTCTCCATCGGGGCAGACGTCTGATTTTATTGACGCGGAAGGAGTTGTGCGTCCGTCTCTTACGCTGGAAGTGGATGGGATCACAGAGTTGGAGGAATTTCGAACCCGTTTAATCGCCGCGGGCGTTTCGGTTGGGGAGTTGGAAGACAGGGGGCACCCGGGCAGAAATTTTATCTTCTTCGATTTGGACGGTAACAGGATTGATGTATGGAGTGGGAGTGGAGAGTATAAGTGAGGGAGGGGGCGGGAAGCAAATCAGGCTTCTTCCCCCCTCTTAAAGGTGTGTTTGGCAGTGACAGCCATCTCCACCTCTTCAATCGTTCGACAATAGCTGGACTCGATGTCCTCGTCCAACTCTTTTGTTTTCGCTTTCATCCATCGAAGGGTAGTTAAATTTCGGAACCAGTCTCCAGGCTCTGCTTTCTGATGTGTCCAGTCTTCCCATGCCTGCTCAAGTGGAGGGCTGTATATTTTAGGACCCTTATGCTTTCTTCTGCATGGACTTTCTAACAGCTCATGAACCTTCCCTGGTGGTGTTTCCTTTACAAGGCTGAACAAGTCCGGCCAGTAATCGCTTCTTGATCCGGAATGCACATGTGCTTCTGACCACGCTGTAATCTGCTCCAATCGTGACTTTACAGAGAAAAGAGTATGGTATAAAGACTTGCCGAAGAAGACACGCGCATCGACGGCAGAGAAGTGATGAACCGTTCCTCCAATCAGCTTTGTTTTCTTCTGGTTCGGAGTCTCGTAAGGGAATAGGATGTGATTAAAGTCAAGAATGTCCTGCAGCTTAAACATGACTTTGTCCGTCACGGTCTGCATATATTGATGATTCTGGACGACACGTTCCTCAATATACATCTGCTCGTTAACGATCAGGGCTTTGGTGATTCTTTCACTGTTCCCATCGTCCCAGAACTTCTCCCAAAAAGGAAGCATGAACGCAGAAATTCCGAGGGGAGCGAGCAGGTGGAAGAGAGGTCTGCCGATCTGCCTGCTGTGTTGATACAACAGCAATTGCGGATAAGCATCCTGAAAAATAAGCCAGTTTCCCCGCTCCAAAAACACGAAGAAATCGACTTGTTCTTTTCCTGATAATAATACAGGGAGATATTCCCCCTTAAGGTCCGTCATGTTCCACCCTGCATTTCTGGAAACAAGGTGAGCGAGCAGGGACCAGTGCATTTCCGGGTTGTTTCGATAATACTGGAAATATGCTGCAGTTCTGGTGCAGTTGTTCCGGTTCGCCGTTACCGTCTCTTTCCGGATGGCTTCGATGATCTCTTTATCCTTCATCGATAAGGGGTGACTGACGCCCTTCGCTTTCAGCGTTTGTTTCAATTGTTTCTTCAACCAGCGACCGCCGTCCAGCATGCCTGTCGTCTCCTCTCTCACCTTGCCGTTTTTTTATACTACATAGTATCCGCGAAACCTTCCTTTTCATGTAAAAAAAGGAAGGTTATTTTGCACTCGATGACGAATGTCAAAGAATAAGGAACAGGCGTTTTCTTATCCGTTTATCCAAGGATATGAAAAGGGCAGAGGAGGTTATGTCCCATTTATTCCTTTGTTTTCTTCGCAGGGGAAGGAATAAGTGAAGCGTTGGATGAAAGCTGAAAAATCGAAGGAGGGATAGGATGGAACAAAAGCTGTTGTGGACTAATTTTGAAGACCAGGGAGCAGAATTTGTGACGATCAAGCATCAGAAAGATTACATGCAGGCGGAAGGGACGGTCCTGCTGGTCCGTGAAGAGCGTCCTGTACGAATCAGATATTCGATCAAGCTCGGATCCGACTGGAAGACGAAGAAGGTGAAAATATATAAGGAGGACAGGGAGGAGCCGTTTGTCGTCCAGACGGAGAAGGAAGATAAATGGTATGTGAATGGGTGCTATGACGAGAATATGGATGGAGCTACGAATGTGGATCTGTCCATCACCCCTTTATCCAACATGTTTCCGATCAACCGGGTGTCGTGGGAGATCGGGCAGAAGCGGACGTTTAAGATGGTATATATCGACGTGTGGAAAGAAGAGGCTGCGCCTGTACTCCAGACCTACACGTATTTAGGCGTTGACGGCGGAGAACGGGTTTTCCAGTATAAATGCAGAGAATATGAAACAAAGATTTTTGTCGATGAAAGTGGAGTAGTCATGGAATATCCAAGGGTGTTTACCTTGGCTGCTTCTGCACAGTCGGAAGAGAGCGGGGAGAAGCCTCCTTCCACAAATGAAACCATGGCCTTCCACGCGTTTTATTAACTGGTGCTTTCCCTACCCCGTTCCGCGGGGTTTTTGTTTTATACAGGAAGAAGTTTTATACTTAAAGTAGAGTGGACCAATCAGCTAAGAGGAGAGGAAACAACATTCATGAACACGGTAGTTATATTGGCGGAAAAGCCTTCCCAGGCGAAGGCATATGCAGACGCCTTTCAAGTGAAAGAAAAAACGAAAACCCATATTGTCATAAAACCGGACCCCATTTTTCCGGAAGGGGCTGTTATCACTTGGGGGATTGGTCATCTTGCAGAATTAAAGGAACCCCACGATTATAAGAAAGAATGGAAAACGTGGAAATTGGACGAACTGCCGATCATTCCTGATAATTTCCGTGAAAAGGTACAGGCAGGAAAAAGCGCTCAATTCCGGGCGGTGAAGAGCTGGTTCCAGGCGGCGGACATGATTATTAATGCTGCGGACGTCGATCGGGAAGGATCGAATATTTTTTATAGTATACTCCGTCTCACAGGGGTACGTCATAAACCAATTAAGCGTTTGTGGATCAATTCCCTGGAGAAGGATGAAGTCAGGAAAGGATTCCAAAACCTCCAGTCGAACGAACGGGATCTGTTAATGTTCCAGGAAGCCAAGGCAAGGCAGATCAGCGACTGGATCGTCGGCATTAATGCGAGCCGGTTGTTTTCTCTTTTAATGCAGCAAAAAGGTTTTGCCGGAAGTCTCTCGATCGGAAGGGTGCAGTCCCCGACCGTTTATATGATCTACCAAAGGCAGATGGAGATAGAGCAATTCGTTTCTACCCCCTTTTATCAGCTCGAAGGGACCTTTACATCCCGGCAGGGGACTTATAAAGGGATGGCTGAGGTTAAAGTAGATAAGAAAGATGTCGTGGAGGAGCTGTTAATAAAACATAACATCGAGGAAGGTGCCCGGGCAGCAGGAAGCGTGCAGACGGTGGAGAAAAAACGAAAACATATTAAATCTCCGAAGCTTCATTCCTTATCGACCCTGCAGAGTACGGCGAACCGAAAATGGAAGTACAGCCCTTCCCATGTGTTGAAGACCGTGCAGAAGCTGTATGAGAAGAAGCTGGTCTCCTACCCGAGAACCGACAGCCAGCACATAACAAAAAGTGAGTTCAGTTACCTGCGCAATAATCTGGAAGAGTATCAGCAGTCGATGGGAGTGACGTTCCAACCGTCCTCTACCTATCCAAAGAAGCGGTACGTCGATGATGGAAAAGTACAGGAGCACTATGCTATCGTCCCCACGAAGAAGGTGCCGACTGCGTCTGCTATAGAACGCCTCACACGCGATGAGACAAATTTATACAAAGAAGTAGTCCTGACGACACTCGCCATGTTTCATGAGGATTATATTTATGAAGAGACAACGATTAAGACGGAAGTTCAGGAACTGCTGTTCACCTCCGTTGGGAGAGTAGAAGTACAGAAGGGCTGGAAGGAATTGTTTCCGACTGGGAAGAAAACAAACGACGAGGACATCCTCCCGCCTGTAAAGCCGGATGAAGGCGTGGAAGCTGTTGTACATATTAAAGAAGGAATGACGAAGCCGCCGAAGCCGTACACCGAGGGGCAGCTGATCAACATGATGAAGACGTGCGGAAAGTATATCGAGGATGAAGCGGATCATGAGATTTTGAAAGAGGTGGAAGGGCTAGGAACAGAGGCCACCCGTTCAGGGATCATCGAGACAATTAAAGTACAGAAGTACATCGAAGTGAAGAAGAACATCGTCAGCATTACAGAGAAAGGCCGTATGCTCTGCGAAGCGATCGACGGTACATTATTGTCGAGTCCGGCCATGACGGCGAAGTGGGAGACGTATTTGAAGAAAATCGGGAACGGACAAGGTTCCAGTGACTCATTTCTTAAGCAGACGGGACAATTCATTCATAAGCTTATAGAAGAAACGCCGGGTCAAGTAGAAAAAGTGAAAGTACGCGCAGCTGCTCAAACAAGAACGGGGGAAGCCATCGCGCAATGTCCAGCCTGTAAGCAGGGAGGCGTGATGGATCGAGGACGGTTCTACGGATGCTCCGCCTACAAAGAGGGATGTAAGCTTTCTTTTCCAAAGCGGATCGCCGGAAAGACGCTTACAAAGCATATGATTAAAACGCTCTGCGAGAAACGGAAGACGAGAGTTCTGAAGGGTTTTAAAGGGAAGAAAAAATTCAATGCAGCGCTGCTTCTGGATGAAAAGAACAAGATAAAATTTGATTTTGAGAATAAAACGAAAGACAATAAGTAACCCTTCATCCATATTTACTTAACATTTATTACAAATAATGTATAATGTTCAGGGAGAGATAGATACAGGGGATACGTAACAAAGGATGGGGATAGGAAATGCCGGATAAGGAAGAAAAGTCCACTGATGAAATGAGTCAGGCGATGGGGAAGAAAAAGCAGCAATATAAATCTGTCCGTATTTATCCGGAAGATTTTCAAGAGTACAGACGTCTGGCATTTCATAATGATACGTCTATTGTAGAGACGATATCACAAGCGCTCGCAGCTTATAAAGAAAAATTCGAAGACGGGAACAGATGAATGGAAGAAGAGTACCAGCATAAAGCTGGTACTCTTTTCGTCTTTTGCAGACTTCATTTGAATAGATGGATCATGGGAGTGTCTATTCTTTGACTTCATTACCCTGTTGGGTATATAGTGTGTGGATGGAAAGGCGTGATTGTATGATATTAGCTGTCATTATTCCATTATTGATCCTAATCCTGTTTTCCAAGCGCTATTTACCTGTGTTTGGCTTGAAGGATTTCAACAGGCACCCCTCTTCCTCACTTGAAAAGGGAGTCATCGTCGTGGATACGAGGGATTACCAAGTGTCCTCCAAGGAGGCGTGCGACGGCACGCTGCTTCTCCCGCTTGCGTATCTGCGAAGGTATTACCCGAATATTTCGTCGACCCGCGTTGTGTTGATCTGCGCGGATAAGGTGGAGAGGAACCTGGCCGTGCGTTTCCTGGAACGGAAAGGGTTTAAAGTAGAAGGGTTCTATGTACCGCAGGAAACAAACCGCCTCTCCAAGCCTTGTTTAGGAGAGTAGAATACTGAAAAAAAGGAGCTGTCCTTATTAGGACAGCTCTTTTTTATGGGTGCGTTTTCTCTTTCGTTTCTTTCTTTTTACTTCAGCGTTTATTGCTTTATAGAAAGATACGCCCATTAACATAAGAATAATGGAGAATGGAAAAGCAGCGACGATCAGGACGTTTTGCAGCCCCTGTGTTCCGCCAAAATACACGATGATGGCTGCCATCGCTGACAGCGAAACGCCCCAAAGGATTTTGACGAATCCCGGAGGGTTCATGGATCCCCCTGTAGAAAGCATTCCCAGGACAAATGTCGCTGAATCGGCGGATGTAATGAAGAATATTGCTATGACAAACAGTGTAAGGAATGACATAACTGTACCGAGGGGATAATGCTGTAACGTTGCAAACGTCGCCGTTTCAACTGGGAATTGTGAGATTTTCTCTATGCCCAACTGCTCCAGGTTCAATGCAGAAACACCGAACACGGTGAAGAAAATGAAGCAGATCAATGATGGGACGAGTAGAACCCCGAGCATGAATTCTTTAACGGTTCTTCCTTTAGATATACGGGCAATGAATATACCGACGAATGGTGCCCAGGAGATCCACCATGCCCAATAGAAGAGAGTCCAGTCATTAATCCAGCTTCGGCCGTCTTCATCAAGGGGAGCGATCCGGAAGCTCATATCTACGAAATTTGCGATATAACTCCCGATAGAAGAAGTAAACATATTCAGGATGTACAGGGTCGGACCAACGATGAACAGCATGATCATAAGTAGGAAACCGAGTCCCATATTGGCATTACTCAAATATTTGATTCCTTTACTTACACCGGACCATGCTGACGCAAGGAACAGGACTGTTGATACAGTAAGGATAATCAGCTGTACCGTGAAGTTGGTCGGAACGTTGAACAGAAAGGCGAGTCCCTCGTTGATTTGAGCAGAACCGAAACCTAGTATGGCTGCGACCCCTACGACAGTAGCTACAACAGCCATCGTATCCACGGCCTTCCCGAGCGGTCCGTTCATTCGTTCTTCACCGAAGAGAGGAATGAGCGTCGGGCTGATCAGGCCGGAGTAACCTTTGTAAAAACGGAAGTAGGCAAGGACGAGGGCAGTCAAGGCGTAAATCGCCCAGGCGTGGATGCCCCAATGGAAAAATGAAAACTGAAGCGATTGCTTAATCGCTTCGTCACTTCCTTCTTTAGCAATCGGGCTGTTGATGAATGCGTGGGAAATGGGTTCGGCGGTCGTCCAGAACACAAGTCCCATTCCCAACCCTGCGCTAAATAACATAGCAAACCATGTCGGAAGATTGAAATCGGGTTCGTCTGATTCCTTTCCTAATTTAATCGTATTGAACCTCGAGAAAATAAGGTACACACAAAAAATTAAAATCAAAACGACGAGAAGTAGATAATACCAGCCGAAACGATCGGAAACAAACGCAGTTATTGATTCTGTTACATGTTGTAAATGTTCAGGGCCGACAGCCCCCCAAATGATGACAAGCGCACAGATGGCGATGCCATACCAAAATACACTAGATACATTTTTCAAACTTCTTTCACCTCATACGTGTATGTAAGCAGACGCTTCAAACTTCCTCATACCCTGTTTAGGTATAAAGAAAACCAGTGTCTATTCATGATGCCTGACATACTTATTTTTTCGTAAATTTGAGCGACATTTAAGAGCATAACATAAGATTAGAAAACGGCAAAATCACGTAGGGAAGCTTTACAGGAGATGGTTATGCACCTCGACGACCTATTTCTCGTATCCTCTAAATCGTGCTGTAATCGTCCGTTTTCTTTAAGAATAAAAAGAAATTGTCTCTTTTTTAAGGTCATGTAAAAAAAGTTAACATAGGTATTGTGAAAATTTTCAGTATTTGCTAAACTCTTAACTAACATACAATGTAATAAAATCTAACATTAGGAGATGGGCTGATGGATTCAACGTTTCTTATGAATAATTTATGGATCATCGTTTGTACAATCCTCGTATTACTGATGCAGGGAGGATTCATTTTACTGGAAGCAGGCTCAACGAGAATGAAGAACGCGGGACACATTGCGGGCAAAACAGTTTTCACTGTAGGGATTGTTTCTTTAGTTTTCTGGGCTGTCGGTTACGGTCTTATCTACGGTGAGGGCAATGCCATCATTGGATTTTCTGATTTCTTTTTCGGTGATGCCACAACGATGGGCGAGGGGCTTGCCGGTTCGGTTGATTTCATGTTCCAACTCGCCTTTGCGGCCATTGCTATGACTATTGCCTTTGGGGGGTTCGCTGAGCGTGCCAAGTTGATCGCTTATGTCATATTCGCTGTTTTGTTTTCCGTTATCATCTATCCTGTCATTGCTCACTGGATCTGGGGCGGCGGATGGCTAGCCGAGCATGGAAAGCAGGATTTCGCAGGATCGACAGTCGTCCATTTGACAGGTGCCATGGCCGCGCTTGCGGCTACGATGATCCTTAAGCCGAGGATCGGCAAATACAATAAGGACGGATCATCCAATGAAATTGCGGGACATAACCAAGTATTCACGGCGCTTGGGGTACTGCTTCTTTGGGTGGGATGGTTCGGATTTAATGCGGGAAGTACCTTCGGGGTGGCAGATGCTTTCTTCGGATATGTTGCTTTGAACACGCAGCTTGCAGCTGGGGCAGGTGCGGTTGGAGCCATGCTGATGGTGTGGGTGATCACGGGTAAAGCAGATGTGCCGACAACGCTGAACGGCGCATTGGCAGGGTTGGTCGCCATTACGGCTTCCTGTGCCTTTGTTGAGCCATGGGCGGCTGTCGTTATCGGTTTGATTGGCGGTGCGTTTGTATTCTTCAGTATGCGTTTCTTTGACAAACGTAGAATTGACGATCCTATCTTTGCTCTTTCTGTTCACGGAACGGTCGGAGTATGGGGGACGTTGTCCAACGGTCTTTTCGCTACTCCGGAATTGGCGACCGTCGGGCGCCCCGGGTTGTTTTACGGCGGCGGGTTTGAACAACTTGGAGTCCAGCTTTTAGGTGTCGTAAGCTGTGGACTTTATGCATTCATCGTTTCCTATATTATCCTGAAGGTCATGGATAAATCGATGGGAGGCTTGCGCGTAACGGAAGAGGAAGAAATTATGGGTCTTGACTTGAGTGAGCATGGAGGATATGGATATCCAGAGAACCTGACACCTCCGAAAACGGGTGCTTAAATAAGAATCGGGAAGGGATACGATGTTGGATACTTATGAAGCTTTAAGAGAGTATCGGGATATGAGATTGCAGTCTGCTCTTTATGGCCATAAGGAACTGCACGCACTTCATGATCGTTTGATTACAAGGACGTTTCGTCTGGCCAGGCGGCAGGTAGCGAAAGAGCAGGGTGATCCCCCTGCTCCTTTTGCTTTCTATTTAATGGGTAGTGCCGGCAGAGGTGAGCAGTCGGTTTGGAGCGATCAGGATCACGGCATTCTTTTTTCAGGAGAGGACCATCTACAGGGATACTTCCTGCGTCTTGGAGAAGAAGTGAGCCGTGGGTTGGAAGTTGTTGGTTATGATCGGTGTGAAGGAGAAGTCATGGCTTCCAATCCGCTATGGTGTCAAAGTACAGTTAGGTTCAAGGAACAAATTCGCAGTTGGCTCGAAGCGGAAGATTGGCAAACGCTGCGCCATTTTACAATATTTTTTGATTCGAGGGTGCTGCATGGGGATCCTGTTCTTTTGGAAGAGGTAAAAGCCCATGCGTTCTCACAATTGCACAAGGCCCCTCACCTTTATAAACGCTTGTATGAAAATATGGAATTCATGAAAAAAGGGACAGGAGTATTTGGTCAGCTTTTGACGGAACAGACAGGGGAGGGCAAAGGGAAAATAAACGTGAAAGAAACCGTTTATTTTCCTTATGTGAACGCCTTGAGAATTCTGGCACTATGTGAAGGCATCTATCCACCTTCCACCCTGGAGAGATTCCGTGCGCTGTTATCGTATTATCCAAGCCTCTCCGAGTATGAAGATGACTTTCGGAAGTTGTTGGAATACCGAATTCAATGGGGTCGGGATGCGGATCATTATGAAAACGTACATCTGATTTCTCCTTCTATTTTGGATAAGGAAGAGAAACGGTTGTTAAAGCGATGGATGAAGCATGGGAAGCAGTTGGTGTCAGAAACGCGGCACCACATAAGGGGAGGAGGATAAGTATGAACCCCTTCTTTCAATTCGTAAAGGATCTTTCCGGGAGATTGGGGAGCGGTTTCTCTTCCTTGAATGAGAAGGATCCGACGAGCGTGGCCTATATGAGAAGTCTGGAGCGTCAAATGAAAGAGAAGGATGTGCTCTCTCTTCCGTTTAATGACCTTCCGATTACAGTTTTTGACTTAGAAACAACCGGATTTCATCCATATAACGGGGACCGCATCCTGTCCATCGGCGCCGTAAAGGTCAAAAGAGGAGAGGTAGTGAAGGAGGATACCTTCTATTCCCTCGTCTCCTCAGAGGTTCCGCCATCGGATGAAATCACGCAGCTTACGGGAATTACGGAAGAAATGATCCATGGCGCCCCGTCTCTCCAAGAGGTACTTCGAGAGTTTTATACGTATATTAAGGATGATGTACTCGTAGCACATCATGCATCCCATGAGAAACAGTTCATGCAGCATGCCACGTGGCTTGCTTTAAAGAAGAAGTTTCAGCATCGACTCGTCGATACTTCTTTTCTGACGAGACTCACCCTTAGTGAGGAACACCAACTTAGTTTGGATGCCTGTTGTGACGTTTATGGTATAACGAATGAACAGAGGCACCATGCCCTGCACGATGCGGTAGCAGCAGCGGAAATTTGGGTGGAAAGCGCGCGGCTCGTTCAAGGGCAGGGATATTCCAACTTGAACGATGTCTACGAAAGACTTGCCAATATGGAAGATTGACAGCACAAAAACCTTTTTGTGCTGTTCGGTTATTCAAATAAACGTTGTTTCCTTTCTTTACTTATACTATATTTAATGCATACTACCACGAACATACCAACCAGTTAGTATGTAAAGGGGATGAGCAAAAGTGAGTAAGGTGGAGACGGTACGAGGACTTGTACATGTGGATCAATTGGGTAAAACGTTGATTCACGAGCACTTTTTTTTCGGATATCCTGGATTTCACGGGGACTTGACACTTGGCGGCTTCGATTTTGACGAGAAGAAAGCACAGGGCATAAAAACGGCGGCTTTGATGATGGAACACGGCGTCCAAACGGTTGTCGATCCCACGCCTAATGAGTGCGGGAGAGATGTGAAGTTGTTGAGAGCGGTGTCTGAAGCTACAGGCCTTCATATCATCTGCGCGACGGGGTTTTATTATGAAGGAGAAGGAGCAACGCCTTACTTCCAGTTTCGACAACAGCTCGGTACAGCGGAAGAAGATATCTATAGTATGTTCATGACAGAGATTACGGAAGGGATCGAAGGCACGGGAATTAAACCCGGGATCATTAAATTGGCATCAAGCAAGGGCCGGATCACGGAGTATGAGCAGATGTTTTTCCGGGCAGCGGTGCGGGTTCAAAAAGAGACGGGGATTGTCCTTTTGACACATACCCAGGAGGGAACGATGGGACCGGAGCAGATAAACTTCCTGACGGACGAGGGCGCGATTCCGGAGAAGGTCGTCATTGGTCATATGTGTGGCACAAGTGACTTAAATCAGCATTTACAAGTATTGAAAAAGGGAGCGTATGTGGCACTCGACCGTTTTGGGCTTCAAGGCATTGTTGGCGCACCGGAAGATGAAGAGAGGCTTGCTGTATTAACGGCCCTTGTAGGCATGGGCTATGAAGATCAGTTGTTTCTTGCTCACGATACGGTAAACACATGGTGGGGAAGGGAGCCTGTTCTTCCGGAAACTTTACAATCCCTGCTTGCCAATTGGCATCCTGATCATCTTTTTAAAAATATCCTCCCGGAGCTCCTTGAGAAGGGGATCCTTTCATCAGAACAGATAACTACGATATTTCATTCCAATGCTGCCCGCTTATTTGGAGGAGGAGCGGTGGAAGGAAAAATGGACAGGCTTGAAACAAAGCATATAAATTAGATCGTACACCGGTTCCGAAAACAGGAACCGGTGTTTTTTTGACGGTCCTCCTGGTTTCATCGCAGTATTCTTTTGGTATGATATAGAAAGTCGATTAAACTTAGGTCGGAAATGAGGGGGTTCTATGTCAAAACCACGCATGAAACTCAGCACGATTATTATGATATTCGTCTGCCTGGTCGTGCTCTTATCTTTGTTGATTACAGATCTCTTAATTACCCGGTCGACCGGCAGTGACATAGAGAACCAGCTGGAAGAAAAGGCCGGGATCGTTTCCAAGACAGTGGCCCAGTCGAGACTGGTTCAGCAGGAACTGGAGAATGGGGAAGCGGACATGGATATACAGGAATATACCATGTCGGTACAGGAAGCTTCTGATGTGTTATTTATTGTTGTCATGGATATGAACGGGATTCGCCTTTCTCATCCAAACCAATCCTTGATTGGAAAGCCGTTTCAAGGAGGAGATGAGCAAAGGGTGCTCGAAGGGAAGACTTACGTATCGAAGTCGGAAGGTACACTCGGGCAGTCGCTGCGCGCTTTTGCTCCAGTAATAAACAGAAAGGGCGAACAAATCGGAGCGGTGTCCGTCGGTATTTCTCTTGAGGCGGTGGAAGAATCGATTCATCAAAACCAGAGGCAGATTCTTATTGGATCGATCATCGGTGTGCTGATCGGTATCGCTGGTGCTTTTCTGCTGGCTTGGTATATTAAACGGAGTTTATTCGGACTGGAGCCCTATGCCATTGCAAGAATTCATGAAGAGCGTAACCAAATGCTTCACTCGGTGAGAGAAGGTATTATTGCAATTGACCGTGATGGAGTAATTGTTATCGTCAATGAGTCGGCGCGGCGAATCTTTCGAAAAGCGGGTCTGGGAGCCAAAGAACCGATTGGGATGGTCATCCATGATTTTCTGCCGGGAACTTCTTTGGAGCGGGTTTTAAGTACGAAAGAGGGCGAATTGGATGAAGAGCAGGTAATCAACGGGGTGGCCATTATTACAAACAGGGTCCCGTTAATCGTTCAAGAGGAAGTGATCGGTGCCATTGCGACGTTCAGAGACAAGACGGAAGTGAACAGGCTGGCAGAGGAACTGACCGGCGTTAAGCTCTATGCAGACACGCTGAGAGCCCAGTCCCACGAGTTCATGAATCAACTGCACGTCCTGCTTGGATTAATCGAAATGAGAGAATATGAACGGTTGAAGGAGTTCATCGGAACCCTTGTGGAGCATCAGGCGCATGAGGTCGGTCATGTGACGAAGTATATTAAAGATTCCGCCTTGGCAGGTTTTCTTATCGGCAAGATCAGTTATGCGAGGGAAGCGCAGGTTGGAATGACCATCGAGTGCGAGACGGAGATCCCGCCATCTAAAAATCCGGCTTTTTCACACAAATTAATTACCATTCTAGGTAATTTAATCGATAACGCAATCGAAAGTTCCGAAAACAGCGGTCGTAAACGGATCCGCGTCTTCCTTTCTTATATCGACGGCCTGCTGGAGGCTGCTGTAGAAGATCAAGGAACAGGGATCCCAAGGGGAGCTGAAAATAAAATTCTGGAGAAGGGTTTTTCAACCAAGGAAGGATTCCACAGAGGCTTCGGCCTGTTCTTGGTTAATAAAACGGTCGAAGAAGAAGGTGGTACGCTGGAAATGGAGAGGAACGATTCGGGCGGCATGACCTTTACGGTGCTTCTGCCATATGAACCAGGAGGGAAATATCATGATTAAAGTTCTGATCGTGGAAGACGATCCCATGGTGGGAGAATTGAATAAGCAGTATATCCACCAAATGGAAGGTTTTACGACGGTAAAAGTCATCAAAGAAAGTGAGAACGTTCTTCCATATTTGGAAGATGCAGCGGTTGATCTGGTACTTCTGGATATATACATGCCCAAAATGAACGGTTTGGAACTGTTGAAAGAAATTCGCAACCGTAATGCGAATGTCGATGTCATCCTGATAACGGCAGCGTCCGACAGGGAACATATACAAAAAGCGATGCGTTATGGTGCCATTGATTATTTGATCAAGCCGTTTGAATTTGAAAGGTTTGAAGAGGCCGTATTGCGATATAAAGGGCGGCGGAGTAAATGGATTCAGAAAGACCATATGAGTCAAAGAGATCTGGATTCATGGCTGCGGCCTTCGTCGGAAGCGTCTCCTCTTCCGGCAGAACTCCCGAAAGGGTTGACGAAGAACACGCTTCACCGCGTTCATAAAGCAATTCAGGCTAGAAAGGGGGAAACCTTCTCGACGGAAGATCTCTCGGATGCAACCGCCATTTCAAGGGTGTCGATCCGTAAGTATTTGAAATTTTTGAGTCGAATACAATACCTGGAGGAGACGCTCAGTTACGGTGTAGGGCGTCCGATATATCTCTATCAGACGAAAGAAGGGCAGGATCATGTCCTCCATCCATACTTATGAAAGCAGCTTCCGCAGCTGCTTTTTTTAGTTTCAATAAATAAATTAATTTCACAATATGTTCATAAATAACAGAATTTCTTATGATAGGTTCAACAATTGAAAACGCTTACTATAAAGGGAGTGGTGAAATGGCGCAAACAGCAGGTAATATGTATGAGCAAAAGCAGACAGGAAATGTCACGGAATTAAAGCAGGAGAAAAGAACGCCGAAAATCTTCGGGTTACCGGTAGTATGGTTCGGAATTTTTGCTGTAATCACGTTGGTTAGTTTATATACTGGTAATCTTCCCGGTGGTATGATCGGCAGTCTTCTCCTCATGATCGTTCTCGGAGAACTGCTTGGTTGGATCGGCGACCATACACCGATCGTTAAAACGTTCCTTGGCGGGGGAGCGATCGTAGCCATTTTCGGAGCAGCATTTATGGTCTATATGAACTGGCTCCCGGCGGCTTCGGTCGACAGCATGACCACGTTCATGACGGATGGCGGTTTTCTTAATTTCTACATCGCCGCACTCATTACAGGAAGTATTCTCGGTATGGATAAGCAGGTACTTGTTAAAGTCGGGCTGCGTTATTTCGTTCCGATCTTCGGTTCTTTGATTGGTGCAGCATTATTTGCCGGCCTGCTTGGTGCGATCGCCGGTTTTTCCATTCGAGATGCGGTACTAGTCATTACGATGCCGATCATGGGCGGGGGTATGGGAGCAGGTGCTGTGCCAATGAGTCAGGTTTATTCGGAGTTGATGGGAAATGACCCGGGATACTATATTTCCATGCTTGTTCCCGCACTCGCTCTGGGCAATGTTTTTGCTATCGTCCTTGCCAGTATGCTGGATATGCTCGGTCGAAAGGTTCCTTCCTTAAGCGGTAACGGACAGTTGATGAGTGGTTTCAAAATAAAGGAAGAAAAGCATACGTACGACATTAAGAAAATGGGTGTCGGAATGCTTGCTGCCATAGCATTCTTCTCTCTGGGGGGGCTTCTTGGCGATTTCATTCCTCTTCATCCATATGCGTTAATGATTATCCTGGTAGCTGTAGCGAAAATAGCGGATGTCATTCCGCAAACGGTCCTGGACGGTGCCAGTCAGTGGTATAAATTTGTTGCATCCAATTGGACGCTTGCCCTGTTATTTGGAATCGGTATCGCTTATACGGATTTAAATACTGTCATCGAAGCGTTGACACTTCCTTACATTCTAACTGTCTTCGGGGTAGTCTTCGGTGCGATCATCGGCGCCGGTCTGCTTGGAAAGCTGGTCGGGTTCTATCCAATAGAATCCGCCATTACAGCTGGTCTGTGTATGGCGAATATGGGTGGTACGGGAGATGTGGCTGTTCTTTCTGCCTCGAAGCGTATGGAGCTTATGCCTTTTGCGCAGATTTCTTCCCGTCTTGGAGGAGCGCTGATTCTGCTTCTTGCCGGTCTGCTTGTTCCCTTGTTTATATAAGATAAAGACCGCTTTGTGAATAGGCAGAGCGGTCTTCCTTTTTATAGGTAGACCACACCCTCAAAAGGCTGAGCGAAGACGAATGATTATATAAGTGGAAAAGAAGTATATGAGGAAAACCAATTTTGTCACCCGCCGGGTGACAAAGTTGGTTTTCCTCTTTCTTGTGAATATGCAAGCGCTATCCTATCATAAAACATGTAACGATAAACGATTTATGAAAGGAAGAGGAATGTGGCAGAATCAAACATTAAAGTAAAAGTTCAGAAGTTTGGTAACTTCCTCAGTTCAATGGTATTGCCTAATATCGGCGCTTTTATTGCTTGGGGATTAATTACGGCTTTATTTATTCCTACTGGTATTATCCCAAATGAAAGCCTTGCCAATCTGGTGGATCCTATGGTTTATTATCTGCTGCCTCTATTGATTGGTTATACAGGCGGTAAGCTTGTCCATGATCAACGTGGAGGAGTGGTAGGTGCCATTGCAACGATGGGAGTGATCGTCGGGGCACCGGAAACACCGATGTTCCTGGGTGCTATGATCATGGGGCCGCTCGGAGCATGGGTGATTAAGAAGTTCGACCAGATGATCGAAGGTAAAATTCGGGCAGGATTTGAAATGCTCATCAACAACTTTTCCGCAGGGATACTCGGTGGCCTGCTGGCCATCCTTGCTTATCTCGGTATTGGTCCGGCCGTTGACGCCTTTACAGAAGTCCTGGTAGCAGGAGTGGACTGGCTGGTTGGAGCAGGATTGCTTCCTTTGACAAGTCTTCTCATAGAACCTGCAAAAATATTGTTCTTAAATAACGCCATCAATCACGGCGTTCTTTCTCCGATCGGGCTGGAACAGGTTCAACAAGGCGGAAAATCCATCCTGTTCTTATTGGAAGCAAACCCGGGGCCGGGTCTTGGTGTTTTACTCGCTTTCATGATTTTTGGAAAAGGTACAGCAAAGAGGTCGGCACCTGGAGCAGGTATCATCCATTTCTTTGGCGGTATTCATGAAATCTACTTCCCGTATGTGCTGATGAAGCCGCTGCTCTTTGTATCTGTAATTCTGGGAGGCATGAGCGGAATCTTTACGCTGGTCCTCTTAAACGGAGGCTTGGTGTCACCAGCTTCCCCTGGTAGTATTTTCGCTATTCTTGCCGTCACACCTCCGCAGGGCGTGTCGTACGTGGCAAACATTGCCGCTATCCTGGTAGCGACAACCGTCTCTTTCCTCGTCTCGGCCGTCATATTGAAATCAAGTAAGGCTGCAGAAGAGGATATCGATCAAGCTACAAAGAAGATGGAAGAAATGAAAGGGAAAAAGAGCTCTGTTTCCGGACAATTGAATCAGGGTACCCTTCCTCAAGAGGTCAGCAAGGTTGTTTTCGCCTGTGATGCAGGTATGGGATCAAGTGCAATGGGAGCCTCTCTTTTACGTAAAAAGATGAAAGAAGCCGATCTTGATATCAAAGTAACGAACACATCAATAAGCAATCTTCCTTCGGATGCGGAAATCGTAATTACACAGGAAGAATTGACACCACGTGCCAAAAGCAAGCTTCCATCCGCTCATCATATTTCCGTAGATAACTTTTTATCAAGCCCGGAATATGAGAAACTGATTACGAGCTTGAAGAAAGACACCAGCGACAAGGTAGACAACAAAGAGCCGGCTGCTGGAAATGATGGAAAGACAGAACAGACTTCCGGTCAAGAGGAGGAGCTCTTGAAAGAGGAGAACATCTTTATAAACCAGCACTTTTCCACAAAAGAGGAGGCCATTCGTTTTGCTGGAGAAGCACTCGTTAAGGCCGGTTGTGTGGAAGACGATTATGTAGAAGCTATGCTGGAGCGGGAAACCATTACTTCTACTTATATGGGTAACAATGTAGCTATTCCTCATGGTACGGAAAATGCGAAGAAAGCTGTCATTAAATCAGGGTTTACCGTTATTCAAGTCCCGGATGGGGTTGACTTTAACGGAGAACCGGCGAAGCTGATCTTCGGTATTGCCGGAAAAGACGGAACGCATTTGGAAATTTTGTCAGGCATTGCTGTTATTTGTTCGGAACAGGACAATGTTGACCGCATGGTTCAGGCTAAAACCGCTAAAGAGTTGAAGGATATTATCAGCAGCAATTGATGGACATTTGAGAAAGGCGGAATTTCCGCCTTTCTCTTTGCATGGATGGACAAGATTAACCGGCACCTTTAAAGAAATGAGAGGATCGCATGTTTATTACATCCAAGGAAAAAGCAATCATCGATTTAATTGTAAGAACATCAGGAAAGCATACTGTCTATTCTCTTTCCGCAGCGCTTGAGGTAAGCGGAAGGACAATTCAACGAAATTTGAAATCTATTGAAAAGCTTCTTCAAACGTACCATTTGACATTGAAGCGGACAAAAGAAGAAGGTTTATTTATTGATGGTAGGAATGAACACATTTATAAGCTCATTCAGGACCTCGCCGCCGTCCATACGACCGATGAAACCCCGGAAGAAAAAAAGCTGAAACTTCTTCTCATACTGTTCCGGGAAGGGCCTTCTTTCAAGAAACAAGTCCTCTCCAACCAACTTGGGGTGAGTATTGCAACTCTGGATGCCCACTTGGAGGACTTGGAGAGCTGGTTGAAGAAATTCACGATTGCCATCTCCAAAAAAAGGGGAGTCGGCTTGGAGCTTTCGGCATCAGAAACAAGCATGCGTCAGGCTCTTGCAAGTTTTATTCTCGCCTATTTCTATGAAGAGATCATGGAGCAGTTTTATCTTTTGAAAGAAGAAAAGCACGGAGGAGAGGATGTGCTCGGCTATTTGCATGCCGGATACCTGCTGCTTGCGGATGAAGCGGTAAGTGTTCCGTTTGAAGAAGAACAGTGGAAACTTGTGGATGTGGATTACCTCGGCTTCCTTATCCATTTATGTCTTTCCATTCAAAGAACCCAGGAAGGTCACCTTCTGGAACCGATAGACATGGATGAAGAGGCCATGGCGGAACACCGGGTAGTGAAGAGGATAAAAAGCAGGTTGTTCGAGAAAGACATAACGATGACCGAAGAAGATATCCAGTATTTAACGATTGTACTTAAGGGTTCTAAGGTTCAGAGCGATCAGAAAATCTATGATGATAAAATTCTCCTCAGCCATATGATCAGGAAAGTGATCCGGGAGGTTTCATTAAATCTCCATGAAGATATGACTGATGATTTTTCTCTTTTCCAAGGGCTTGTTGCTCATATGGGACCTTCAATCTTCCGGCTGCAGCAGCAAATGGATTTATATAATCCATTGAAAGAAGAAATAAAAGCAAAGTACCCTGTCTTGTTCATGGCGGTCAAACGAAGCCTGGAAACGGTATTTGAAGACATGGAATTCCCAGATGATGAGGTTGCCTTTATCGTTCTCCATTTCGGTTCCGCCCTCGTCATGAAAGAGGAGCGGGTAAGAATTAAAGCGGTAGTTGTCTGCCCGACGGGAATCGGGGCTTCCAAAATGCTTGCCAGCAGAATCCAAAAAGAACTTCCGATGATTCAGGACGTGGATATTTTATCCATTCATGATTTTCAAAATGCAGATCTAAACCGATATGATATTGTCATCTCGACGGTCAGACTTCCGTTTTCAGGAGTGGAGTATATATTGACAAATCCATTGCTGAAGGAAGAGGATATTGATGTGATTCAAGCGTATCTTCAAAATAATGTGGATAAATTGACGACGAAGGCAGAGTGGAGCACGGCTGCTAAGGAAGAACAGCCGTCGCCGCCTGTGAAGACCAAAGTAAAGTCACTTCTTCAAGAAATTCGTGATGTTCACCGGAGTATGGATTCCATTCTTCACCATTTCCGTGTTTTCAGGAAAAAAGAAGCGGAAAGCCACTGGGACGTTTTGCGAGAAATGGTGATACAAGCAGACAGGGACGGAATTCTGGACTATCCCGATAGAGTCATAAATCGGTTGAGGGAACGGGAACAAATGGGTGGACTCGGTATTCCCGCTACGAGTATGGGGCTGTTCCACTGCCGTGATGCTAATGTCAAAGAGCTGACGTTTCAGGTGGCGCATATGGATAAGCCGGCGGTCGTCAAAGGGATGGACGGCGGTCGGGTTGCAATGAAGAGTTTACTACTCATGCTTGCACCGGAAGATTTGAGCAATAGGGAGCAGGAGATATTGAGCATGATCAGCACCGGGCTTATTGAGGATCAGACATCAATGATGATTTTTTCCTCATCTAATCATGCGTTGATAATGGAAAAATTGGAGGAGTTGTTCTTAGACTATCTTCAAACTAAACTAATAAAGGAATGATAACATTGAGTAAAACGGTCCATTTTGGAGCAGGAAACATAGGACGTGGATTCATCGGAGCTCTATTTGCTAAATCCGGGTACCATGTCACATTCGTTGATATTGCAGATACAGTAATAGATCGATTGAACGAGGAAAAGGGTTATGACGTGAAAATGGCCTCGGAGAGTGGGGAGTCGGAGCGGATCAATAACGTATCCGGCCTTAATAACAGAACCCAGGAGAATGAGGTGGTAGCCGCAATTACGGAAGCTGCCTTTGTAACAACGGCCATCGGTCCGAACATTCTACCAAGAATTGCCCCTCTCATTGCCAAAGGAATTGTCGAGCGGACGAAGGAGTCGGATGAGAAGCTGTATATCATTGCGTGTGAGAACCAGATCGGTGCGACGGATATCTTGAAACGCCACATTCTAGAACAGCTGGACGAGGAGGAGAAGGCAAGTCTTAAAGGACAGGTGTACTTCTTCAATTCCGCCGTGGATCGGATTGTACCGATTCAGGACCAAAGCTCTCTTGATGTCCTAGTTGAACCTTATTATGAGTGGGTGGTAGAAGCTCCAGCATCCATTCCTTCTGTGGAAGGAATGACCATCGTCGACGAACTCGATCCTTTCATTGAGCGGAAGCTTTTCACTGTGAATACCGGACATGCGGTTATCGCCTATCTCGGTTATCTCTCGGATAAAGCAACGATTCATGAAACTCTCCTTGACGAGGCTATCAAACAACAGGTCCATGCTACGTTGAAAGAAACGGGAGCCTATCTCATACATCGATACGGGTTGGAAGCACAGGCACATGAAGCCTATATAGAAAAGAATATTGAACGTTTCCAAAATTCTTATTTGAATGATCAGGTAACCCGTGTAGGAAGAGCACCTATTCGAAAATTAGGACCGGCTGACCGATTGATCCGGCCCGCTGTCCGTGCGGAGGAAGCTGGGTTGTCCTATACCATGCTTGCAGAAGCCATTGCAGCAGCGCTCCAGTTTGACTATCCCGAGGATGCAGAAGCGGTGGAAATGCAGAATATGATTCGTGACAAAGGGGTAGCGGCTGTTTTAGAAGAAGTGAGCGGCTTAGAGGAAGACCATGCCGTTGCTCAGGAAGTCATCCGTATATACAAACAAAAGACAGCGGAATAAAGCTGCAAAGAACCAGTCGTGAGGAAAGCGGCCGGTTCTTTTTTTTTCTTCATAGAAAGTTGAATAGACACTTCTGTTTAATAAAGGTGAAATATGGTTGAACAGGAGGGGGAGCATGAGTAAATTTGTTTGTATTACTTGCGGGGTTCAGTATCCGGAACAGAAAGAAGAGCCCGAATATTGTCCGATTTGTTTGGAGGAGAGGCAGTATGTCCATCCGGATGGACAGCAATGGACGACGCATAAAGACATGGTGGGCGGCGGAGTCTTCCGTAATGAGATAAAGCAGGTGGAAAAAGGACTTTACAGCATTACGACGGCTCCGTCATTCGGTATTGGACAGACGGCTTACCTCGTCTTGGGTAAAGAGTATAATGTCTTGTGGGATTGTATCACCTACTTGGATGAAGCGACGATCGAGCAGATAGACGCGCTTGGCGGGGTGGGTGCGATCGCTTTATCTCACCCTCACTATTATTCCCGCCAATTAGACTGGGCAGAAGCGTTCAAGGCTCCGATTTACATTCATGCCGATGATGCTGACTGGGTGATGGAACCTGGTGATGCCATTCAATTATGGGAGGGCGAAGTGTACTCTTTACAGCCGGGAGTTACGCTTCACCGGCTGGGCGGTCATTTCAAAGGAGGAGCCGTTCTGCACTGGGAGCACGGATTGGAAGGGGACGGGGTCCTTCTTTCCGGCGACATCATTCAAGTCGTCCAAGATACAAACTGGGTCAGCTTCATGTACAGTTATCCTAATTTGATTCCTCTGCCTGCAGAGAAAGTGAGACATATGGTGGATAGAATCGAAGGAAAGAGGTTCACTCGTCTATATAACGCTTTTCATAAGACCGTAAGGAAAGACGCGGATGCAGTCGTACAACGGTCCGCTGATCGCTACATACAAGCGTTGGAAGGCGAACTTTTTTCCACTTAAACAGAGAATTCCGAGTCGTTTGACAATGGTTCGCTTTCCCTTCTGACCTTTGATAGAATAAGCAGGTAGGATGCAAATTTGTTGTAGAAGAAGGGGAGAGAGTCAATGGGAAAGCCTGTCTATTTGAATCATGACGGCGGCGTGGATGATTTGGTGTCGTTGTTTTTACTTTTACAGATGGAAGAAGTGGATCTTCTTGGAGTCGGAGTCATTCCGGCAGATTGTTACCTGGAACCAGCCGTTTATGCAAGCAGAAAAATCATCGGCCGATTTGGAAAAGGGAAAGAGGTCGAGGTTGCTGCTTCCAATTCACGCGGGAAAAATCCTTTTCCGAAGGATTGGCGGATGCACGCTTTTTACGTAGATGCCCTACCGTTATTAAACGAGTATCCGGATAGGCAGTCGGAGCCTGTGGGTGTCCCTGCTCATGAGCATTTGGTCGACAAGGTGACAGAGAGCAAAGAGCCGGTGACGCTCGTATTCATTGGACCGTTGACGGATCTTGCAAGAGCCTTACAGTTGTCTCCTGAAATCGAATCCAATATAGAAAGGTTAGTCTGGATGGGCGGGACGTTTCTAGAGGAAGGTAATGTGGAAGAACCGGAACATGATGGAACGGCGGAATGGAATGCTTACTGGGATCCAGAGGCGGCCGCCCGCGTTTGGGAAAGTTCCATTCCCATTGATTTAGTTGCGCTTGAAAGTACAAATATGGTTCCTCTGACGCCGGAAGTTCGACAGGATTGGGCTTCCAAACGGGAGGATATCGGTATCGACTTTCTGGGTCAATGCTATGCGATGGTTCCCCCGCTTGTCCACTTCCAGACGAATTCAACGTATTTCCTTTGGGACGTACTGACGACAGCGACCGTTGGAAAGCCTGATTTAGTCAAGAAGAAGGTTGTGAAAAGCATTGTCATAGAGTCCGGAGCCAGTCAGGGGAAAACAGAGATTGCGGAGGATGGAAGAGACGTCTCTCTCGTTTATGAAGTGGATCGTGATCAATTCTTCCATTACATAACAGACCTTGCCCGGCAAGGATAAACAAAGGCATGTTCCTATTGGAGCATGCTTTTTTCATTCCCCTCTTGGAAAACTACTTCTTCTAATGATATGATGGTATTTTTGCAAAAGGCACGTACACACCATAGAAGGAGTGGGAAACATCATGAATCAAATCTTATGGGGAATCGGGGGCATGCTGACGGTAGTAGCATTAGCGGTGCTTCTGTCTACAAACAGACGCCTCATTAATTGGAGAACCGTCGGTGTCGGCATCTCCCTGCAGCTATTCTTCGCATTTCTTGTCTTTCAGACCAGTGGGGGCCGTGTGGTCCTTGACGCCATGTCCACTGGTATAAGCACGTTGATCGATTATACAACAGAAGGGATTTCCTTCCTTTACGGCCCGCTTATCGATCATGAGGGCATGGGAACAATGTTTGCTTTCCAAGTCCTTCCGACCGTCATTTTCTTCAGTTCTTTGATTGCTGTTCTTTACCACCTGGGGGTCATGCAAGTTGTCATTAAATGGATCGGCGGCATGCTCTCGAAGCTGCTTGGGACAACGAAAGTCGAAAGCATCAATGCAGCAGGAAATATCTTTGTCGGACAGACGGAAGCACCTTTGCTAATCCGTCCGTTCATCTCTTTTATGTCGAAGTCAGAGCTTTTTGCAGTCATGACCGGCGGGTTCACCTCCATCGCAGGCTCTACGCTTGTTGGATATACGCTGCTCGGAATTCGTGCTGATTATCTTTTGGCAGCCTCTTTCATGGCAGCACCAGCTGCATTGGTTCTCGCCAAAATCATCGTCCCCGAGACGGAGGACAGAGTAGAAACAGCAGAAATAGTGGAGCCGGAGGATGATGATTCAGCGAACGTTTTTGATGCGATTGCGAACGGTGCAACAGCAGGTTTAAAGCTTGTCTTGAATATAGGGGCTATCTTACTTTCCTTTATTGCTATCCTTGCGCTGATGAACGGGATCATCGGATATGTCGGCGGCTTTTTCGGTATTTCCATTACGATTGAGAAGCTTCTTGGCTATCTTTTTGCACCGATGGCATTCGTAATTGGGGTGCCTTGGGAGGAGGCGGTCCGTTCTGCAAGCTTCATCGGGCAGAAACTAGTCGCCAATGAATTTGTCGCATTCACCAGTCTCGGGGAAGTCAAGGAACAGTTGAGTGAGAAAGCAGAGATTGTAACGACGTTTGCGTTGACAGGGTTTGGCAGCCTTTCCGGAATCGGGGTACAGATAGGGGCCTTGGGCGGTCTCGCTCCGGACAGACGCAAAGATGTTGCGAGGCTGGGTCTCCGGGCTGTCGTGGCGGCGACTCTAGCTAACTTTCTATCAGCAAGCATAGCGGGTATGTTTCTATAAGGGGGGATCGTAGCGACTGTCCCCGAAAAAGGCCGTTCGATTCTCATTGCGGATAGAGATTGAACCGGATAAAATCACTCTAAGGAAGGAGGAACGGTGGTAAGCTTCGTCGGGTGTCCCGTCGTATTCTTACCACGTTCATCTCCAGCTTGGTAATAGGAGGAAATGATAAGTAGATGGATGGACATAATCGTTTATATAAAATAAGCTATAAAAGGGTTTGTCCATACGATACATAACAAGGCTGGCCGTCTTTATGGTCAGAAAGGGGTAAGGGAAAGTGGAACAAAATCGAAACAAACAAGATGATCCGCGGTACCGTATTGCCAACCGTGAAGCATGGATTGGTATCGGCATCGTAGTTGTAAACTTCCTCCTGTGGTTCGGCTTCGCTTACGGGCTGGGGGCGGAACCGGTCGAAGATTATCAATATATATGGGGGCTGCCGGCGTGGTTCTTCTACAGCTGTATTGCTGTAACAGGATTTATATTCGTTGTCGTGATCTTTGCTGTGCGCTGCTTCTTTACAGAGGTGCCGCTGGATGAGGAGGGAGACGAATGAATTGGGAAGTCGTACTACCTCTCCTCGTTTTTCTCGCCGTCATATTCTTTATCGGCTTTTATGCATCGGCACGAATGAAGACCGCATCTGACTTCCTTCAAGAATACTTTCTTGGCAGTAGAGAACTGGGCGGTTTTATCCTCGCCATGACGATGACAGCAACTTATGGGAGTGCATCTAGTTTTGTAGGGGGCCCCGGTGTTGCCTATACTATGGGGCTGGGCTGGGTGCTGCTATCGATGTCCCAACTAGCCACCGGATATTTCGTGCTGAGCGTTTTAGGTAAGAAATTTGCCATCATGGCTCGTAAAATCCGGGCTGTTACCCTGATTGATTTTCTTAAGGAAAGGTATCGCAGCAAATGGGTCGTGCTGATTGCCGCATTCAGTATTATCGTTTTCCTATTTTCGGCAATGGCTGCCCAATGGGTTGGGGGAGCGCGTCTTATTGAAACGATGACCGGCCTTTCGTACACAACGGCACTGGCGCTGTTCGCCGTATCGGTGCTCATCTATGTCATTATCGGAGGGTTTCGTGCGGTCGCGATTACCGATACGGTTCAAGGAATTGTCATGTTCGTCGGTACCGTCATCATTTTAATCGGTACGATCGTCGCAGGAGGCGGCGTGGAAGCGATCATCAACGATCTGGCTCAGGAAAATCCTAACTTGATATCACCTTATGGAGCCGATGGATCCCTGACACCGGCGTATGTATCTTCTTTTTGGGTACTTGTCGGGATAGGGGTCATCGGTCTTCCGCAGGTTGCTGTCCGAGCAATGAGCTATAAGAGCTCAAAAGGGATGCACCGGGCGTTGATCATCGGCACCATCGTTGTCGGAGTCATTATGCTTGGCATGCACTTAACAGGAGTCTTTGCCCGCGCCGTTTTGCCTGGTATAGAAATAGGAGATACCGTTATGCCGAGAATAGCAATGGAAGTATTGCCGCCGTGGCTTGCAGGAATTGTGCTTGCCGCTCCAATGGCCGCGATCATGTCCACCGTTGATTCGCTGTTGCTGTTGGTTAGTTCTGCGGTCGTTAAAGACGTCTATATCAACTATATAAAGCCGGATGCTTCCGATTCTACAGTAAAGCGTATAAGTTTCGGAGTAACTGCCATGATCGGAATACTCGTGTTTGCTATGGCCATACAGCCGCCGGAATTATTAATATGGCTCAACTTATTCGCTTTCGGCGGGCTTGAAGCCGCGTTCATCTGGCCGGTCGTGCTCGGTTTGTATTGGAAAAAAGGAAACGCAAGCGGCGCACTTGCTTCTATGTTGACCGGCGTTGGCAGCTATATCATTATCTACAGTTTTTGGGATAACCCTTTTGGGATGCATACCGTCATTCTGCCTGTTCTTACGGCACTTGTCATCTATGTCCTGGTAAGTCTTTTGACAGGTGAACGCCATAGAAGGGTGCAGGAGGAAATTATAGAGAAGCTTTGGAAGGTATAGAAAGAAGCCACGATTATATAATAATCGTGGCTTTTTTCTATACATCAATGATTATTGGTTTCTTTCATGATCTCTGAGACGATTTCATAGGAACGAAGACGTGCTTCATGGTCATAGATCGGAGAGGTGATCATAATTTCGTCCGCTTGTGTTTCGGATTGGAATTTTTCCAGCTTCCGTTTAACGGTTTCTTTGCTCCCGATAATTGAAGCACCAAGCTGTTGATGAAGGGCCATTTTCTCTTGAGACGTCCAAACTTGTTCTATATCATCTACAGGCGGCTGCAGCAGTTTTGTCGTGCCGCGCACGAGATTCAAGAACTGTTGCTGCAGTGAAGTCGCAAGCCTTGTCGCTTCTTCATCGGTATCCGCTGCAATCAAGTGGACGCCGAGCATGGCATAAGGTTGTTCCAGCTCACCAGATGGCTTGAAGCTTCCACGATAAAGATTCAGTGCTCCGTGTGTATTGTTCGGAGAGAAGTGACTTGCAAACGAGAACGGCAGCCCGAGCTGTCCTGCAAGCTGTGCGCTGAACCCGCTTGACCCGAGCAGCCAGATCGGCACGTCTGTTCCTTCTCCTGGGTAGGCATGGACCGGGTTATCCCCGCGGAAGTATCCCCTAAGTTCGTCTACCTGCTGTGGAAATTCATTTGGATCACTCTCCAAATGCCTGCGCATCGCTCTTGCCGTCATTTGATCCGTACCCGGAGCACGGCCAAGTCCAAGGTCGACTCGTCCCGGAAATAGTGTTTCCAGCGTTCCGAACTGCTCGGCTATAATCAGTGGTGCATGGTTTGGAAGCATCACACCCCCGGAACCAACGCGGATCTCAGACGTATGGTGAAGGACGTGACTGACAGCGAGAGCCGTAGCAGAACTTGCGATGGCGGGCATGTTATGATGTTCTGCCATCCAGTATCGGTTGTAACCGAGCTTTTCTGCGTGTTGGGCTAAGCTTATCGTATCTTCAAAAGCCTGTTTCGTAGACCTGCCTTCTTTTACACTGACAAGGTCAAGAACGGATATTTTTGTATCGGAAAAAGATGTATTCGTCATATCGTTTACCTTCTTTCTTTAGGAAAATCCTATAGCATATCTTAACAAGATTATTTCGTGTTTCAAAATGTTTTGTTTCTCTATTATTTACGGGACTAAAATACTGGTATATTATAACTAGATATGGGTGTTTTTTAAGACAGAGAAGATAAGGGGGACGAAGCATAATGAAAAATTTTTTGAACCGGTGGCTTGGCAGGAAACGTTGTGTGATATGTGGACGTAAACCAGTAGATCCATCGCGGTATTACAATGATGAAGGCAGGGCTGTCGTCGTTTGCCGGACGTGCGTTACCTATGCAGAACGGAGAGCATTCAGGAAAAGATGACGGAGTACCTTGCAAAAATATGGTAGACGAAATTTTCAATGTATTGTAGGATGAACACATGCATTACAAAATCAATAAGCACATGCACTAGGGGTGCCTTTAAGAAAAGGCTGAGATCGAAGTGATACTTCGGGACTCTTTGAACCTGAACTGGCTCAAACCAGCGGAGGAAAGTGGCGGTTATATCTAAACAATCACGCTGCACTCACGTGTACGTATGTTCAAGTATGCCACTTTCCTTCTGGAAAGTGGCATTTTTTATTAGGGGGAACAAAGCAATGAAGCTTTTTGCCGTTACAAAAGACGAAATGGATACCGTCACCTTGAAGAGTATAATTCCAGCCATTGATCCGTATGTCGACACTGTCATTTACCGAGATAACTCAAAGTCTCTGGTGGATTATGAAGCTGCATTTAGAGACTTGATGGATGTCTCTGATAAGTGGACGGTTCACAAGCATAGTGGAATTGCAGATCGTACGGATCGAAGCGTCCATTATCCAGAGAGGTGTATGGATGATCTTAAGGTAGGAACAGGGAATGTTAGAGGGGTTTCCGTTCACAGTTTGGAATCAGGCAGAACAGCACAAAGGGCAGGCGCGGACTATGTTCTCTTCGGTCATATATTTCAGTCGGACAGTAAGCGGAACGCGCCACCCAGGGGGATAAGCTCGTTGATGGAGCTTACCGGAGGGTTGGCTATTCCTGTTTTCGCTATCGGAGGGATTCAGCCACAGCATATATCTCTGTTGCGGAAGGCAGGAGCAGCAGGCGTGGCTGTGCAGTCGGGTATTTTCGACGCGGAGGATCCAATTTCGGCAGCAGAAAATTATCGGGAGGCGATTCTTTCATGAAGAACCAATGGGATACGGTAATCGTTGGTGGGGGCATCATCGGTCATTCTATTTCTTATCACCTTAGTAAGGCAGGGGCCGATGTGTGTGTGCTGGATAAAGGTACAGGTGGCAGACGAGCGACAGGGGCTGCTGCAGGGATGCTGGGGGTCCACACGGAAAACCGGACGCCGGGACTGTACCATGAATTTTGTGTCAAGAGCAGAGATATGTATAACGAATTGCAAACAGAATTGTACCAGTGTTCCGGAATCGACATTCAGCTGACTACAAACGGTATGCTCCAAATCGCTTTGGATGAGAGGGAGGCGAAAGAACTGCAGGAGAAGCAGCAATCTTTTCCCTCTCTCTCCTGGCTGGACGATCGAGAGATGAAAATCCGTCATCCGTGGGTTAAGTCCTCCGGGGCTTTATGGATGCGGGAGGACGGCAACGTAAAACCGGAAAAAGTGGCTGAAGCGTTTAAGCGAGGCGCACGGTCATTCGGAAGCACCGTTAAGGATGGGTGCTTCGTCATCCGCATAAGGAAGAGCGGACAAGGATATGAGGTGACGACGAATGAAGGAGAGATCTTCGCAGAGCGTATCGTCGTCGCTGCCGGGGCAGACAGTGGACCATGGTTCAGGGAAACAGGCCTACCAAACCCGATGGTTCCAGTGAAAGGGGAATGCTTCTCTATTAAACCGAGGAACCTGTTGTTTCAGGAAACTTACTTCTCTCCTTCTTTTTATGTCGTACCGAAGAGGGACGGAAGCATCGTTATTGGAGCCACCTCCAGAGAAGGGGATGGCAGCGAATCGACTTCTGCCGGCGGAATTGCCGACTTGATGGATCAGGTGTTTCGCGTTTTCCCGGCGCTTAGAGAGGAGCCGCTTGAGAAGTGGTGGTCCGGAGTAAGGCCTGGTACGTCGGACGGGCGCCCGGTCATCGGAGAGCATCCACAAGAGAAAGGCATCTTCTTTGCAACGGGTCACTACCGGAACGGCATCCTTCTTGCTCCTGCAACAGGAAAACTGATTCAGAGCTTGTTTGAGAAAGGCACGTTTGCAAAGAAGTATGAGGGTTTGTTTTCACCGGCAAGATTTCAGATTGGAGGAGTCTATGAACATACACGTTAACGGGAAAGTGGTGGAATGTAGAGGAGAAGACAGCACCGTAGCTGATCTCCTGGAACAATTAGATATTCGGACACGATTTTCTGTTGTGGAACTTAACCGGAAAATACTAAATAAAGAAGAATACGATAAAGAGCATCTTCAAAGTGGGGACAGCGTGGAGATCGTTCATTTCGTAGGAGGAGGATGAAGGAAAAATGAAGATTAATAACGAGACATTTACATCGAGATTGATGCTAGGAACAGGAAAATATCCGTCATTTGATGTGCAAAAAGAAGCGGTAGAGGCTTCTGGAACGGAAATACTTACTTTCGCTGTGCGGAGAATGAACATCTTTAATGAAGAGGAACCGGACCTCCTTGAGTCCATCGATTTAGAGAAGTATTCCCTGCTACCAAATACGGCCGGAGCGAAGACTGCAGAGGAAGCGGTTCGAATTGCCAGACTAGCGAAAGCATCCGGATTATGCGATATGATCAAGGTCGAGATAATCGGCTGTGATGAAACGCTGCTGCCGGATCCCTTTGAAACGATGAAAGCGTCGGTTCAATTGCTGGAGGAGGGTTTCACTGTGCTTGTTTATACTTCTGATGATGTCGTCCTTGCGAAACGGCTGGAGGAGGCCGGGGTGCATGCCATTATGCCGGGTGCTTCCCCTATCGGATCGGGGAAGGGTATTGTAAATCCATTGAATCTGCGTTTTATCATAGAACAGTCGGACATTCCTGTCATTGTTGATGCGGGAATCGGAAGTCCGAAAGATGCAGCCTGGGCGATGGAACTCGGTGCGGATGGTGTACTTCTTAACACGGCTGTAGCAGGAGCATGCGATCCAGTAAAGATGGCAGCAGCAATGAAGCTTGCCGTAGAAGGGGGTCGGTTTGGGTATGAAGCAGGCCGTGCGGAGGAACGGCAGTATGGTACGGCAAGCAGCCCGGAAGCAGGGATGATCCAGTGATAAATGATCGTTATTCAAGGCAGATGCGTTTTAAAGGAATCGGTGAGAATGGTCAGCATTCCCTGGCGAATAAACATGTGCTGATCATTGGAGCCGGGGCGCTGGGCTGCGCGGCTGCGGACATGCTTGCAAGGGCAGGGGTTGGAAAATTGACGATAGTTGATCGTGATTATGTAGAGTGGAGCAACCTTACAAGGCAGCATCTTTATACAGAGGATGACGTCCGGGCGTTACACGCCAAGGCCAAAGCAGCAGAACAGCGGTTGGCCAAAGTCAATTCTTGTATTACCGTGGAAGGAATTGTCCAGGAGTTTCATAGTGGAAACGCAGAGAAACTTATGGAAGGTGTCGACCTGGTGATGGATGCTACCGACAATTTCCATACCCGTTTTCTTATTAATGATGTCTCTGCCAAACACAGCATCCCGTGGATTTATGGAGGGTGCGTGGAAGCAAGCGGAGGAGCAGCCTTTATCGATCCTGAGGAACCTCCCTGTCTCCAATGTTTGAAAGACTATATCGACACAGATGGAGGATCGTGTGACTTACTGGGCATCATCGGTCCCGCGGTACAAATGACCGCCTCTTATCAAACGGTGTTGGCTCTACAATATCTGACCGGTAAAATACCGAATAGAGAATGGATTTATTTTAATGTGTGGGAAGGGGAGCACGCATCGATTTCTCTGGATGGTCTGTCCGATGAGGAATGTCCATCCTGTTCGGAGTCAGCCTCCTACCCTTACCTGATCCATCGCAAAAAGATGAAAACAGCCGTTCTCTGTGGGCGGGATACGGTTCAAGTCCGACCGATCCAGCCCCAAGACGGTATGTTTGAAAACCTGCGCAGAAGGTTGTCCACCCGCGTTTCCGATTGGAAAGCAAACAGCCATCTGATATCTTTTTCCGTCGATACTTACCGGTTTGTCCTGTTCAAGGATGGGAGAGCCCTTATTCACGGGGTGAAAGATGCAGAGAAGGCACAATTGCTTTATCATAAATATATTGAAACATGAAAAGAGGCACTGGAGGTGTCTCTTTTTTTAACCGAAAAGGAGGAGAAGCCATGGAAACTACTCGTACAATTCTCAGGCCGTATACTCAGGAGGATGAAGATTTTTTATTCCATATGTTAAAAGCACCGGAAATGATGCGTTACATAGGAGACGGGAAAACGAAAGATCGAGATGGTACCCGCAGGTTTCTCCAATGGATAATGCGGGCGTATGCTGAGGATGAGCGTAATGGACTGATGATTATACTTCATAAAGATTCAGGACAACGAATAGGTCACGCCGGTTTGGTTCCACAGATCGTCGAAGGACAACAGGAGATGGAAGTTGGTTACTGGATTTGGAAAGAGTATTGGAGGAAGGGATATGCGACGGAAATTGCCGAAAGCCTCGTTCGACGGGGGAGGGAACGAAGGATAAGTCGCTTGATAGCTCTCATTCATCATGAAAATCTACCATCCATATCCGTAGCAGAAAAGATAGGCATGGTATATGAAAAGGAGGTCGTCGTAAATAATAAAACGGTTTGTCTTTATGCTCTCAAAATAAGGGATTAGATAAAGAGGTGCCTGCGGCATAGTATCTCGAAGGATACGAAGTTACTTGAAAGTGCCTTCTTGTCAGGCAATGGTTATCGTGTAAACTGGTAGGAAAAAGGAGGCAGAGGATTGGAACATCATTTCTTTAGTAACCCGGCCGTTCATATAGATAAAGTCGTACTTCAGGTAAAAGACATAACCCGATCTCTCGAATTTTATACAGCTGTGCTTGGCTTGAAAGTGCAGGAGGAAAATCCGGAGGCCGTGGAACTCTCAGCAGATGGCGTACACAGTATTCTGAGCATCCGTACCAATAACGAAATTGTTTCTAAAGATGAACATGCAGCGGGTCTCTACCATTTTGCCATTCTGCTTCCGGAGAGAAGCGATCTTGGGCGATTGCTCGCCCATTTGATGAAGGAAGGTATCCAACCAGGCGGTGCCGATCACCTGGTAAGTGAAGCCCTCTACTTCGAAGATCCGGACGGTAACGGTATCGAAGTCTATCATGATCGTCCATCCGCGAAATGGAGTTGGAAGGATGGCAGAGTCGGTATGACGACGGAACCATTGGATGCCGGAAGCTTATTGAGTGAACGGCATGGACACTGGAGTGGGATGCCTGAGAAAGCACGGATCGGGCATATTCATCTCCATGTATCGAATTTAGACGACGCTCGGACTTTTTATGTAGAAGGGTTAGGATTTCAAGTCGTTGCAGATTCCATTCCACAGGCTTTATTTCTCTCCGATTGTGGATATCACCATCATATCGGCCTTAATACATGGAAAGGAGAAGGAGCGCCGGCACCGTCTTCCACTTCAACGGGTCTCCATTATTTCGATCTTGTGCTCCCCGGACGCAGCGCGGTAGATGAAACGACAGAACGTCTCCATGCGCTCGGATACCGTTCTACAGGCAAGGATACCCCCATGTTTTTGGACCCTTCTGGAAACCGGGTACGGCTCGTGACGAATTGATAAAATAGGTGGACTTTACAAAAACTATGTTTATGTGGATAATATTAGAAATAGTAAAGGCGATGAAGAGAAGAGTAGGAAGAGCTGATGCTTCACAGAGAACCCCTGCAGCTGGAAATGGGGTAGGCGGATATCTTCTGAACCAAATCTCCGAGCCTCTTATCGGAACCATACAGGGGATGATAAGACGGGAGCTCCCGTTACAGAGCAGGGGTATAAGCAAACGCAGAGTTTGTCGTACTTGAAAAGATCGGTATGGTGACGTATCGGTAAACTGGGGTGGCACCGCGAGGATAAGGATCTCGTCCCCAAGACAAATGTCTTGGAGAGGAGGTTCTTTTTTTATTCTCTAAAAAACCATAGACAAGGAGGAAATTCTATGGAGAGCGGCCGCGTTCCCTTTACAAGAAGGTACCATAAGCTGTATCTGACAACGATTGGACTTTCCAACCTCGGTGATTGGATTTACCTGATCGCTTTAAACTTGATTGTCTTCGAAAAAACCGAATCGGCGATGGCTGTAGCAGCCCTGTATCTTCTGAAACCACTGGCCAGCTTATCGACCAACTTTTGGGCAGGTACTTTGATTGATCGATGGAACCACAAATACATGATTATCTTCCTCGATCTTATAAGAGGAGCATCTATACTGATTCTGGCGTTTCTGACAGAGCTTCCTGCCATATATGTGATTGTCTTCTTCGTTAACATGGCAAGCGCTGTCTTTGAACCAAGCTCGCTTACTTATGCAACACTGCTTATACCAAAGGACGACAGGCAGAAATTTCAAGCTTGGAAAAGTTTCGTCATGTCCGGCGGTTTTCTTATCGGTCCGGGAGCTGCCGGTTTGATCTTACTTTTTTGGCCACCTGAGGCGGCTTTTTATGTGAACGCAGGTACCTTTCTTCTCTCTGGTTTATTGATGTTACTGCTCCCTGATGTCTCTGTAAAAGAAAATGATTCTGCAGAGCATCGTCTTACATTTCGGATGTTCCATGAGGACTGGAGAGAGGTTATCCGCTTCAGCCGTCATGTTCCGGGGGTCTTTTTCATCTATGGTTGGTTTCAATTCATGATGGTGATGGCGGCAGCCGTCGATTCGCTGGAAGCGGTATTTGCGAAAGATGTTCTGCATATATCCGATGCTGCTTACGGGATGCTTGTAAGTGTTGCAGGAGTGGGCATAGCTGTTGGATCTCTGTGTAACGCCGGATATACGCATAAATGGAAGGCGTCTTCTTTGTTAAGCACGGGCCCTCTCTTCGTGTCGGCCGGGTACCTGCTTTATGCATGTTCTACGACTGTTGTAGGTGCAGCTTCCGGTTTCTTTATTCTATCCTTTTCCTTAGCTTTTGCGAACACAGGGTTTTACACGTTTTATCAAAACCATGTTCCTGTTAGAATGATGGGACGTATTGCCAGTGTGTACAGCATGATGGAAGCTGTCCTCATCATAATGATGACCGTTTTTATATCTATTGCTGCGGAGTGGGGATCTGTACGCTTGGCCGTACTGACGGGGACGATCATTATGTTCAGCGGAGCTGTCGTGCTTCGAAGAATATGTATTCGCGGCGCAGGGAGCGATCTGTTGAATGAAGAGATTAAAGAGGAGGAAGGATCTTGTACTATATAGGAATCGATTTATCCGGCCCGAGCAATACAAAGGATACGGTATTGGTTTGTTTTGAGAGGAAAGGAGAGGCATTGGGTTATCACACACATATACAGCCGGCAGGAGATGAAGAAATCCTTGCTTTTATTGAAGAAAAATCGGAACATGCGGAAGTAGTGATTGGGATGGACGCACCGCTCTCGTACGAAGACGGTGGAGGAGAGAGGAAGCAGGACAAAGAATTGAAACGTTTCATAATAAGTTTAGGGATGAAACCGGGATCCATTATGGCTCCTACCATGACCAAAATGGTCTACCTTACATTAAGGGGCATTCGATTGTCCCGAGAAATAACCACAGCAGAGACAGCATACCCTGTCCACCTGGTAGAAGTTCACCCCGGTGCGGTCATTGGATCGAGAATGGGAACCAGTCTTTCCGAAGTACTGGAATATAAAAAGGATTTGCAGATTCGCAGTAAGCTTCTCCGCTGGTTCCAAAGCCAGCAGTTAATCGGTATTCCCGAAAGCTTTGCTCAAGAATCCCACACGGTGGATGCATGTGCAGCAGCGCTCGGAGCATGGCATTGGATCGACCCTGCTTATCACTCTCCATGGCTGTATCCGGCAGAACCGCCTCTTCATCCCTATGATTACTGCATTTAAAAATCGCCTGCCTATCCATCGATAGGCAGGTATTTAGTATATCCGGTCATGTTTCCATTCTTTTCATGATATAATAAGATAAATTCTTATCAAACGTACGCCGTTAATTTACTGAATATTCGGAATTAAGGAGGTTTGCGATGGACAATATTAAAGAGACCGTGATGGAAGTGACTCTGTCGATTCTTCCCATAACCTTGGTTGTAACCATTCTCCAGTTTTCCCTCATCTGGCTTCCTATGGAAGTTTTCTTTCAATTCCTCGCTGGTGTCGTCTTTGTAGGCATTGGTCTTATCCTTTTTCTGCTTGGTGTGCAGATCGGACTGTTGCCTGTTGGTGAGTGGATCGGTTCTGCTTTGTCGAAAACAAAGAAGGTAGGGGTAATCGTAGGCTTTGGCTTCATCCTCGGTTTAGTTGTGACCGTGGCGGAGCCGGATGTCCGCGTTCTCGCTACACAGGTCGATCAAGTATCCGGAGGTGACATTCCGAGGAATATCCTCATAGTAGCCGTAGCTCTTGGTGTGGCCCTGTTTGTTGGCCTCTCTATGCTTCGCATCATTTTCCATGTACCAATTACATACCTGTTAGCCCCGGGGTACGGGCTTGTGTTTCTGCTGGCATTATTCACTCCTCCTTCTTTCATTCCGATTTCGTTTGATTCCGGAGGGGTGACGACGGGACCACTGACTGTACCGTTTATTCTTTCTCTTGGAGTGGGGGTTGCTACGGTCATGAGAGGACGCACCTCGGCAACGGACGGTTTCGGACTGGTTGCCCTTGCCTCCATAGGGCCGATTCTTTCTGTGTTGCTGCTTGGGGTGATTTATGGATGATGATTGCCGACGTTTTTCACGGATTCGGAACCGTATTAGTGGACGTGGCCGTGGCTCTAATTCCGTTATTAGTCCTTTTCGTTTTATTTCAACTCTTTCTCCTCAAGCTATCCTGGAGCAAAATGAAAGACATCGCTGTCGGATTTCTTCTCACCTTCCTTGGGCTTTCCTTCTTTCTGCAAGGGGTCCACATTGGGTTTATGCCTGCAGGTACGATGATGGGAGAAAAGCTTGCCACGATCCACCATCGTTGGATGCTTATCCCGATCGGCTTCGTTATCGGCTTCGTAGCGATTTATGCAGAGCCGGCGGTAAGCGTCCTGACCCATCAAGTAGAAAAGGCGTCGGGCGGATACATACCACAAAAAATTCTCTTATACACCTTGTCGTTCGGGGTGGGTATTTCCATTGCGCTTTCCATGATCCGGATCATTCTCGGCATACCCATCTGGATTTTTGTTGTGCCGGGCTATATTTTAGCGCTGATTATAGTAAAATATTCTTCGAAAACGTTTACATCCATCGCCTTTGACTCCGGGGGTGTAGCCACAGGACCTATGACGGCGACATTTGTCCTTGCTTTATTTGTTGGTATTGCTACCGTGATGGAAGGAAGAGACCCCTTAGTTGATGGATTCGGAATGGTTGCTCTCGTCGCTCTGGCACCCATCCTGTCTGTCTTGGTGTTAGGGATGATTTACAAACGGAAGGAGCAGCATCAGGATGATGAAGGACGGTCAGAAGCTCATTATTACGATAGTTAAAAAGGAAAAGGCGAAAAAAGTTGTTCATGCATCTACTCTCGCGGGGGCGCAGGGCGGTACAACTTTCTTTGGCAAGGGATTTCGGACGGACGAGAAAAAACGCTTCCTTGGTATTCCTGTAGAAAGAGAACGGGAGATTATATTGACACTCGTATCCGATTCCATTTACCCGAAGGTCATGAACGCCATTGAGAGAACGGCCCAATTACAAAAACCGAGAAGCGGAATAGGGATGGTTATTGATGCGAAGAGAATAAGCGGAATCAATCATATGGTCGGTCTAGGCCTTGAGGAGGAAGATGGAGGGAAGGAAGTGGCTCAGCCAATGGTGAAAAAGACGCTTGCTTACGATCTTATCGTAACAATAGTGAACAAGGGAGATGCAGAAAAAGTGGTGGAAGCTTCAAAGGAGGCAGGTGCCGAAGGAGGAACGATCCTTTCCGGACGTGGAACAGGCATTCATGAAAAGGCACGATTGTTTAATATGTTGATTGAGCCGGAAAAGGAAGTCATATTGACATTGATTGAAAAAGAAAAAACAGATGCCGTTCTGAAATCAATCGAATTGGGAGCTAAACTGAATCAGCCGGGGCGGGGGATAGCCTTTGTCATGGATGTGGAGCACACGGCCGGCATCAATCATCTGCCCGTTGGGAAAAGTGATAAATAAAAACACCGCCGTTAAGGCGGTGTTTTATACTGCTTTTGACATTATAAGCCGAACAACACACCCATAAGGGAGTAGATGATGACGGTAGTGAACAATACAGTCATGTGGATGAGGGAATAGATGAACATATATTTTGCCCATTTCTCCGAATCCATCTTCCTGTATCCGTATAGGCTGAGCACCAACCAGCCTATACCAAGCAGCAGAGACACGAGGAGAAGGCCGAGGCTGAGCGTTCCTAAAAGAAAGCTTGTGCCGATCAGTATAACTAAATAGATATTCGTCTGAATATAAGTACGGCGTGCACCTTTCACCACTGGCAGCATGGGTATCTTGGCAGCCGTGTATTCTTCCTGTTTTCTAATGGCTATAGAGTAAAAGTGCGGCATCTGCCAAATAAGTGCGATGACGAAAAGTCCTAAAATTGCCGGGTGTGTAATGTCCGGATAAATGGCCGCCCAACCAATTAAAGGCGGTGTTGCTCCTGACAAACTTCCAACTTCCGTATTGTAAATGGTTCTTCGCTTCGTCCACATAGTGTATGGCACGACATAAAAAAACAACCCGAGGAAACCGAGAAATCCTGCGAGCGGAGTAGCAAGCGATAAAATGATGACTCCTAAAACGGCCATCAGACTGGCAAGCCAGAGCACCTGGCGCGGTTTAATTTGTCCGGTTACAGTCGGCCTTGTCTTCGTTCTTTCCATAATGGCATCAATGTCCCGGTCATACCAGTTGTTGAACGCTCCGGCAGCACCCATCACCATGATCGATCCGATCAAGGCAAAAATTATCTCCGGCAGCTTTTCCAACAATCCGTATTCATACGTGTATAATGCTAATGTAAGCCCGGCGAACATCGGGACAAGGTTAGACTTGATAATGCCTGTTTTTACAGTCTTCGCTAAAATGTCTGTAAGAGGCTGTTTCTCTGTTGTCCGAATATCTTCCCTTTCCATGATTCTCCTCTTTCCTGTTACTAGATTATCGATCCGACCTTGATAATAAATGACACTCTACGGTATGTTAAATCCAGTTTTAATTAATGTCAAGGTTACGTACAGGCGGACCACGTCGCATGCTGGTAAAGTTTAAAACAGGTATTGCGGCTGACAAAGGGTCTTCTACCAGCCTTGCCTGTGCTTGTATGATACATACATTCGGTAATGGTCTCCCACTCAACTATTTTACGGAAAGCATTCCTGACAAGCAACCATAAGAAACGACAAGTTTTTGACATTTATCCATTATGGATTTTTTTGGGAGTGTAAACGTCTTATCTGTCCTGAAAAAGCACAAACAGACAGGAAGGGCGAAGGAATAACTGATATGATTTTTTTAAGAGAGGAGGAAGTTCGGATGTGGATCGATTCCATGCAGCGTGCTGTTGATTATATGGAGAAACATCTATTGGAAGGACTGCGTATAGAGGATATTGCGAAAGAAGCCCACATGTCTGTTTATCATTTCCAGCACCTATTCCGGATCTTGACAGATACGTCTGTCATGGACTACTGCAGAAGGAGAAGAATGACGCTTGCTGCGGGAGAGCTGATGGCAGGCAGAAGGAAAGTCCTTGATCTCGCCTATAAGTACGGATATGACTCTCCGGAATCTTTCTCGAAAGCTTTTCGTAAACAGCATGGCATGTCACCACGGGATGCGCGAAACTATAATGGATCCTTAGTATTCTATAACCGCCTGGTTATTCAAGTTTCCTTGAAAGGAGTAGAGCCGATGAAGTATCAAATCATGGAAAAAGAAGCAATCAGAATCATGGGAAGGAAAGAACGGATCTCCTGCAAAGAAGGAGAGAACTTGAAAATAATTCCACAGATGTGGCGGCAGTTTAATGAGGATGGTGTATTAGATGATCTGGATGATTGGAATGATGGAGTAATGGAAGGGCTTATCGGGGTTTGTTGTACCATTGGGAATGGCGAATCCATCGACTATTGGATCGGGGCTTCCTATCAAGGGAAACAACCTGATGGATCGTATGATATGTTGGAAATACCGGCATCGAAATGGGCGGTTTTTGAAGTGCATGGCTCCATGCCGGGTGCCATACAGAAGGTTTGGAAACAAATTTACTCGGAATGGTTTCCTTCCAGCGGATTTACACAAGGAAATGGACCGGAAATGGAAGTCTATCCGGACGGAGATCCTTCCAGTGACTCGTATTACTCAGAAATCTGGATTCCAGTAAAATAAAGAAAGGATCACCCCTCGGCGGTGATCCTTTCTTTATTTATAGGAAATTTTGGTCCAGACATGGAGGTTTTTCCTTAACGAACACGAATGTAAGGAAGGGGAAAAGAAAAAACAGTCAAGGGGTAATTTCTCGATTATAAACGGCCATTTAGCAGCATGCCGTCCCTTTCTCGTACGATATCATACGATTGTTTCAGACGGTCAGGAACGAGTTCACGTCCGTAATCCCATGCATTCGTTTCTATTTCTGCTTTAAGCTCCGCGACTTCCGCGTCCCCGCCGTATAGAAGGGTGCGCATATCCGGCCGATGCTTTTTAAACGTAATATAATAGCCAAGTTCACGGTAAATCATGATTCGGACGAAGTCTTCCTCTGACTCCTGAATTTTTACTTTGCTCATGTATCCATTGACTTGAAGGTAATTGAAAGCAAGCGTATTGGTGGATACATTGAAGCTCATCGGTGATGGCAGGGTGCTGTTGACTTCGTATTGTAAATCCAACTGGTTTTCTTGATAGATTTCCTCAATGATTGTTTCGATGTTTCGTATGTAAAGCATGTTGATTCCTCACAATCCTTTCTTTTCCTAATTATAGGGGTGTCGAGCTTTGGAATCAATTCATTTCAACAGGAAGATATGCTTGAAGTTTCGAAAAGCACCTCATTACATAGGAATGGAGTGGTTTGAATGGCAGGTCATGCATCAGAAGAGCTATCCAAAGGGGACAAGAAAAGTACTACAGATATAAAAAAAGACGGTGCGATTCTTCCGGAAATCGGAACGGTCTTCATTCCCGTGCAGGATATCAGACAGGGAGCCATGTGGTATTCCAGGCTGTTGGCTGTTCCGTATAAAGAAGAATTTCCTCACAACCATTTGTATATCTTACCTTTATCAGGTGTAAATATTGTATTGGACAGCAAACGATACAATCAGGAATCGATATATATAAATCCGGTCTTTCATTTGAATACAAATGACATCCATGAGGCTTACCTTCAAGTACAGGAAATGGAAGCAGGATGGGTCGGTTCCATTGAACATGGCCATTACTTTAGTTTTCAGGATCCGGACGGTAATATGCTGATGATATGTCAATGTTAAATCATAGAGAGGAGTTATTATATGAAGGAGATATTAGGTTTGACCTACCCGATTATACAAGCAGGAATGGCCGGAGGGGTGACAACACCGGAGCTGGTCGCTGCAGTTTCCAACACCGGAGCGCTTGGAAGTCTGGGGGCAGGTTATATGACCGGGGACGCTTTGAAAACATCTGTTCAGCGGATTAAACAGCTGACAAATCGTCCCTTTGCCGTAAACCTGTTTGTGCCGGAATACCCAACATACAGCAAGGCGGAGATGGAGGAGGCAGAACGATGGCTGGAACCATATCGACGTGAACTGGGGGTGGAGGTGAGTCCGATTCCAGAAGCAGACATGGACCATTTCGACAGGCAGGTATGTATCCTAATCGAAGAAAACGTACCAATTGTAAGTTTCACGTTCGGTATCCCTCATCGTAAAACAATGGAAAGACTGAAACAGGAGGGAATTCAATTAATTGGAACTGCCACGAATGTGGAGGAAGCAGTCTTGAATGAGAGAAGCGGAATGGATATGGTCGTTGCTCAAGGGAGTGAAGCAGGAGGCCATAGAGGAACCTTTCTTGGATCAGAAAGAGGAGGCATGATCGGTACGATTTCTCTCGTACCGCAAATCTTCGATCAAGTAACAATCCCTGTCATTGCTGCAGGAGGAATTATGGACAGTAGGGGAGTCCGTGCTGCAATGGCCCTGGGAGCATCTGGAGTACAAATGGGGACTGCTTTTGTAACGTGCAAAGAGAGTGGAGCACATCCACGCCACAAGGAAGCCATTTTGGGAGCAAGAGAGACGGAAACGGCAGTTACGGCAAGTTTCAGTGGAAAGCCGGCAAGGGGGATAGAGAACGCGTTTATACGCCGTATGGAAGGGAAGCCACACCTCCCGTATCCGCTTCAGAACTCCCTGACGAAACCGATTCGATCGGCAGCCGCTCAAAATGGGGATACGAGGTACATGTCTTTGTGGTCCGGACAAAGCCCTCGATTAAGTGATAATCGTTCTGCTGCTGAGGTTATCAAGTCCGCCATGGAATGATTATGATTTACTGCAAAAAGCGAGAAGGCACTCACAATTGGGGTAATTAAAAAACTCGGCTGCATCGCAGCCGAGTTTTTTTGGTTATTTCTCTGTATTCTGATTTTGTTTTTCATCTAAGAAACGCAGCAAGTCTCCATAAACAACTTTATCAGAGTAATTCAACTCCGTTTGAGCGTCTTTTTTCAACGGTGTACATGCTTCCCCGTCGATTTCTTCCCCTGTCGATTTGTCGTAACAGTGGTCTCCTTCGGCAGCATAGACATAGTCGTCTGTAACGACACTTCCATCACGGAAGATTGTCTTACTTTCCCGATCTTCTTTGAACAAATCGGTACCGAATTGAACATCATTTTCTTCCTCTATGCCGAGAAGGCTGAGAATCGTAGGTTTTAAATCGATTTCTCCTCCAACCGTATCCATTTCTTTTCCTTCCATTCCAGGAATATGGATGATCAAAGGAACTTTCTGAAGCTGTGTATGTTCAAACGGAGTAATTTCCTTATCAAGGATTTCACTCATAGCACGGTTATGGTTTTCGGATATTCCGTAGTGGTCGCCGTAAAGGATAAAGATACTGTCTTCGTATTCTCCCTGCTCCTTCATCAATTCGAAGAACCGTTTGATAGATTCGTCTTCGTATCGAACCGTTTGGAAGTAGCGGTCAACAGAACCGTCTCCGGTATCGGCCGGATCAATCATCTTCATGTCTTCGCTGTTCATAATGTATGGATAGTGGTTCGTCATCGTTATGAATTTTGCGTAATACGGTTTATCCAGCTCTTTGAGTAAAGGCATGGATTGTTCAAAGAATGGAATATCCTTCAAACCATAGTTGACGGAGTTCTCATCTGTTACATCATAATATTTCTTCGAGTAGAATTCGTCGTATCCGAGGTTTTGATACATGACATCACGGTTCCAGAAACTTGCGTGGTTTCCGTGGAAACTCACAGGTGTATACCCGTGCTCTTTTACAATTTCCGGAGTAGCATTGTATTCGTTGTTTGCATTCGTTGTATAGACAGCGCCTCGCGGCAGTCCATACAGGGAATTATCAATGATGAATTCTGCATCTGAGGTTTTCCCTTGTCCGGTATTGTGATAAAAATTGCTGAAATAGAAGCTGTCATCTTTGAGATCATTAAGGAAAGGAGTAATTTCCTGTCCATTTAATTCTCTGTCGATAACAAAGTTCTGCGTGGACTCAAGCGAAACGAGTACAATGTTCTTTCCTTCCGCTTTTCCGAAGAACTCTCCGTGCGCTCCCATTTTCCCTTGCTGGGAATTGACGTAGTTCAAGACGTCAACAAGTTCATTGCTGTCTGCAAGAACTCGGTGGGACGATGTTTTAGCTGTCATCACAGAATCATAGATGTGATAATTGTAGATTCCTAGCAGTTTGACGAGTTTGGCGCGATCAAACGTACGTACGAGCAGTTCTGGCCTTTGAACCTCAGCCATAGACAGGTTTACTGCCGCAAAGCCTATGGATGAAGCAAAAAGCATAGCGACGGTTCTTTTCTTAAAGTGCATCGTAGGATTAGTCTTTTTCGCTACCAACCATGCGATTAGAAGAACGAAATCAACCCAGTACAGTACATCAGAAACGTGCATCAATGATTGAGCACTGCCTCCTAGATCCCCGAAGTTCTTGTACTGCATCAACACAGGAAGGGTGATGTAATCGTTAAAGAAACGATAATACACGACGTTTGCATAAAGAATGAATGACATTAAGAAGTAAATGGTCATAAATGCTTTATTTCTTCTCTTTGGTGAGAAGAAGAATGCAAAACTGAAAAAGAATAAGATAGAACTGATTGGTGTAAGGATCAGAATGAATTGTTGTGCGCCGTTTTCAATATCTAACGTAAATGCTGTTTGTAGGGCGTAATAGGTTTTTGCCCACAGTAATATTACTGCGGTCCAGAAGAAAACCCAGCCTTTGTTTAATGGATTGGTAGTTTTCATGTAAATCATGAACCTCCTGGTAATGGTGTTTAACAATAATAATCAAATCTATCAGATTTCCATCATAAAGTAAATAGTTGTACTTTACAAACATAGGCGGGGAGGTATGGTGCGGTTTTTCACAAAAAAAAGGGGAGGTCCTCGGGACCATCCCTGCAGTGTACTGTAAATGGTGAAGCCATTTAAACCCTTATAGAATTCACACCATTTTTAAGTGGGAATCTAAATTCTGAAAGGCTTTCCTATATCAATTTAGAAGTTCTTTGTATATTTTGGATCTGCGGACTTAGTAGCGGCACCTTTATTTTCATAGATTTCCTCATACGTCTTTTCGTTATCCACACCTGTTTTGTTCTTCTTTGATTTATCAAAATATAAAGCAATTCCAATCAGGCATACCAACGGAATCAGCAAAAGCATCCATATCATGTGGCGATTCCTCCCTTGATTGATTTAGGTTTCACTTATTCTATTCCCTAAGTTAAAGGAAATTACTTCTTTGTATATTAAATTCATTCTTTAGTACTATCAGTCTTGTCATGGTAGTAAATGGGGGGTTAAACGAAAACATTAATAGTGATACATTTTTTCTTCTGCAAAAAAGATGCCGGCAAGGAAAAGGAAGGATCATCTTGTCTTGTATGCAGACAAGGAGAAGGTTAAACATTGTTTAGGAAACCGATTTCCTTATATGTTAATAAAATATAAGTAAAATTCTGAAATTTATATTGAAAACGGATACATTACTAGATATAATCAAAATATCACGAGTGATCAATCGATTTTTTTTGGCCATTAACGAAACCGGTTTCGTTAATGGCATTTCAGAGGAGGAATGAAGTTGAAAAAGAGTTGGATGATTGCAATGTTATTATTGTTGACTACTTTTCTTTATGCGTGCAGTGGAGGAGATGATTCTGCTTCGGGAGAAGGTAAAGTAACCCTTGATTTCTGGGTTTTTGGTGCAACCAATTATGAAGATCTTGCAAAAGAATATGAAAAAGAGAACCCTGACGTGAAAATCAACATAAAAAACTCTGAGTTAGAAGACCATCATAATAGCTTATTTACAGCTATATCCGCTGGAACCGGCGCACCGGATCTGACAATGATTGAAATCGATCAGCTGGACCGTTATAGGGAAGCGCAGGATCGATTCGTCAATTTTTATGATTTAGGCGCAGAAGATCTGAAAGGCAAATACTTAGATTGGAAATGGAAGATGGCAGAGAACGGCGACGGAGATTTTTTGTTTGGACTGCCTACGGATATCGGCCCGAAAGCCATGTATTATCATACCGGGATTTTTGAAGAAGCAGGTCTGCCTACGGATCCGGATGAAGTGACTGCCATGATCGATTCTCCCGAAAAATTCAAAGAAGCAGCAGAGACCGTATGGAAAGAGACCAATAAACCGATGGTCGATAGTATGGAAATGGCATTCCGTGCCAACATGGACGCTCTCGAGGTCAGCTACTTCAACAGGGATGGCGAACTTCTTATTGAAGAATCCGATAACGGTGTCAAAGCGGCTTATGATTATGCAGTGGAGTTAAATGATATGGGGGTTGTCTCTAATTTTGATATGTGGACACCTGAGTGGGCGAACGCCTTAAATGAGGGGAGTTTTGCAGCAGAATTGGCTCCTGCATGGTTGAAAGGATACATGACAGAAAATGCACCCGATGCGGAAGGGGATTGGCGCGTGACGACTATGCCTACACAGTTTGCAGGTAACTGGGGCGGATCCTACGTAGCGATGCCGGCTGAAACAGATTATAAGGAGGAAGCTTACGACTTCGCTCAATGGTTGTTATCACCAGAAAATCAAATGAAATCCTTTACGGAGAGCGGTTTATTCCCATCCACACCGGATACGTATGAAATGGAAGCGTTCACCAATAATGAGGACGAATATTTTGGAGGGCAAAATACAGCCGCTTACTTCGCTGAAGCAGCACAGGAAATTCCAGAAGTTTACAAAGGCCCTAAATATGTGACCGTAAACAACGAAGTGCTTACAGCCCTGAAGAATGTCCAGGAAGGTGCTGATCCGGAGAAAGAATGGGATGCAGCCGTGAAACGGATTAATGATCTTTTGAAACGATGAAGGAGGCCGGGCTGGACAGCACTTGTTCAGCCTGCCTTACATAACGAAGGAGGAAATTGGATGGAGAGTGTGGAGAAGCAACAGAGAGTCTCCCGAGCGAAGACGAGTCACATGTCCGAGAAGAAGAAAGATATGCTTTCCGGGTATCTCTATATCGCTCCCTTTTTTATCATATTTGGCATTATAGGTTTGTATCCTGCAGGTTTCAGCATCGTTCTTGCTTTTCAAAAGTGGAATGGTCTGGGTGAAATGGAGTTTGTAGGAATGAGCAATTTTATAATTGTTCTACAGGATCCGCTGTTTTGGAAGTCACTCTATAATACAGTAATTATTGGATTGATGGGCACTGCGCCACAGCTGATTGTCGGTATCATTCTAGCTTACTTCCTGAACCTTGCCGTCATCCGGTTCACTAACTTCTTCCGGGTGACGATCTTTATGCCGTATATCACTTCTATGGTTGCGGTTGCGCTCGTATTCGGTGTGTTTTTCAGCAGCAGCGAAACAGCTCTTGCCAATTACTTTATCGGTCTTTTCGGTATCGATCCTGTAAGTTGGAAAACATCGGAATGGGGGGCGAAGATCGCAATCGCTCTGATGGTTTTCTGGCGATGGGTAGGATATAACACCATTATTTACCTGGCAGGTCTACAAAGTATTCCAAAGGATCTGTATGAGGCTGCCACCATTGATGGTGCAGGGAAGGTGCAGCAATTCTTCCATATTACGATTCCATTGCTGAAACCGTTCATTCTGTTAACCGTCTTTATGTCTACGGTTGGTGCCCTGCAGCTTTTTGCAGAACCGACAGTATTCCTCGGATCTTCTGCCTTTAGTCGTGATGAAGCGATGACAGTGGTCATGTACTTATACAGGGATGCTTTTAATCTGGGTTCTTTCGGTACAGCATCGGCTACGGCTGTCCTTTTACTGATCATCATCATTGCAGCAGCAGCCATCAATACGTGGTTAACCTCAGGATTCAATCGTGAGAAGAAAAGGAAGGTGTCTTAAATGAGAAAACCGGCAGAAGGGAAAGGCGGAAGAGTCCCGATATATATATTACTGAGCTTGGCATCCTTGCTGTCTCTCTTTCCATTCTATTGGATGTTTGTTATGGCAACGAGACCGAGTGCTGCCTATAACTCGATCCCTCCGACACTGTTACCAGGGGATCAACTGGTCGAAAACTTTACCAAAGTGTTGGATACCATTCCATTCTTTCAAGCGATGTGGAATACGATCCTTTTATGTACGACTGTTACGCTTGCTGTCTTGATAATCAGTTCTTTAGCAGGCTTCGCGTTTGCTAAATTCAACTTCCCGGGCAAGAACTTTTTCTTTATCTGTATCCTGCTGACGATGGTCATCCCTCCCCAACTGGGATTGATCCCTCAATATTACCTTGTGTCGCAGCTTGGGTGGTTAGATACATTGTTCGGTGCAGGTGTATTGTTTCTGTTAAATCCGCTTGGCATTTTCCTTATGCGCCAATATATCAGTGAATCGGTTCCGGATGAAATTATGGAGGCTGCGAAACTGGACGGCTGCTCAAACTTCCGTATTTATCGAAGTATCGTCCTTCCGATTATTAAACCGGCGTTTGCTACACTTGGAATAATCGTATTCACTCTTGTGTGGGGAGAGTTTTTGTGGCAGTTCACCGTCTTAAGAGACCCGTCTTCTTACACGCTGCAAGTCGCTCTGGCATCCTTGAACAATGCATTCCGGGTGGATTTCGGTATGTTATTGTCAGGCGTATTCTGGGCGACCGTTCCGTTGATCATCATCTTCCTTATCTTTAATAAATGGTTTATATCCAGTATCACGGAAGGATCGGTAAAGTAATCGATCCATTATGTTAAATATTCCAATTGTTGATACAATAGAAACATAGTTTTTACAGGAAAGTGTCTAAGGAGAGAATACAAAACCATGGATTTAACGATCAGGGATATCGCGAAGATGGCCGGTGTATCACCGGCTACTGTATCAAAAATTATTAATAATTACGGTGGCATCAGTGATTCAACAAGGCAGAAAGTCTTTAAAATCATCGAAGATACGAAATATCAGCCCACTTTTTCAGCCAAATCACTGGCTACAAAGAAATCCAACTTGATCGGTCTGATCTATGCGGGGAAAATCAACGTAGATTTCAAGCACCCTTTCTTTAACGAGGTCGTCAACTCTTTTAAGAAAACGGTAGGCGCCCTTGGGTATGATTTACTGCTCTTCTCAAATGAAAAGATTTATGAAGGGGAGAGCAAGTATTTGGAAAGATGCAAACACTTCCATGTCGATGGTTGTTTGATTATTGCTGGAGATGAGATTGAAGATGCGGTCCACGAGATCGCAGCAAGCGACATCCCCTGTATCGGAATCGATTTAAAATTGGAAGGCCCCCGTTCCAGTTACATCATGACAGATAATGCAAAAATCGGCTTTAATGTAGTCGAATATCTGTATTTAAATCAGGTTCGGAATATTGCTTACATCGGAGGGAAACAAGACTCTTTAGTATCCAGTATCCGTAATATCGGATTCGTGGACGCTATGAACCAATTTGGTCTGAACGTAGAGAAGGACTGGATCCATTATGGGGACTTCTTTGAAGACAGCGGGTATGACGCGATGAAGAAGATTCTGAATGGAGGAAGGCTTCCGGAAGCCGTATTCGCCGCTTCTGATATGATGGCTCTTGGTGCTTTAAAAGCCATAAAAGAACACGGACTCTCCGTACCTCATGATATACAGCTGGTCGGCTGCGATGATATCGAGGCTTGCCGGTATAGTGATCCGCCGCTTACCACTGTAAAGCAGGATAAACAGAAACTTGGAAAACTTTCTGCATATATGCTGGAAGATTTAATGAAATCAGATCATGCCATTCAGGCAGTAAAAGTAGACCCTGAACTGGTACCGCGGGCAACGACAATCGAACGTTGAGTCATTATTTATGGAGGGGATAGCATGACAACTATAAAGTTTCCTGAAAGCTTAAAATGGGGTGCCGCCACGGCATCTTATCAAATCGAGGGTGCGGTGGAAGAAGGAGGCCGTACCCCTTCTATATGGGATGTGTTTTCCCATACGCCAGGCAACGTAAAAAACGGGGACACCGGTGACCGTGCATGTAACAGCTACCATTTATACAGGGAGGATGTCCGACATTTAAAAGAACTAGGCGTCGATCTTTACCGTTTCTCCATTTCATGGTCGCGGATATTTCCAGACCGAACAGGAATCCCAAATAAAGAAGGGGTCGACTATTACGCTTCCCTTGTTGACGCACTTATTGCAGAAGGTATAGAGCCGATGGTCACCCTATATCACTGGGATCTTCCTCAATATCTTCAGGAAAACGGCGGATGGGAAAGCAGATCTACCGTTGATGCGTTCGATACATATGCGACATGCATGTTCCAATTATTCGGAAACCGCGTGAAGAAGTGGTTAACAATCAACGAACCTTGGTGTGCATCCTTTCTTTCTAACTTCTTGGGTGTGCATGCCCCCGGGAAAAAAGATCTGCAGGCGGCGGTGGATGTCTCTCACCATTTGCTTCTTGCACATGGGAAAGCGGTAAAATCATTCCGGGAAGAGGTTCCGGACGGGGAAATCGGCTACGCTCCCAATATCGGCTGGCTTGAACCATATACTAGGAAACAGGAGGATGTTCATGCCTGTAAGCTCGGGATGATGTGGCAGAAGGAATGGTTCATGGATCCTGTATTCAAAGGATCATATCCAGAAGAGTTAGTCCAACTTTTCGCTGGACACGGGGCACAGCTCCGGTTGATGGAAGGGGATATGGATACCATTGCCCAGCCTATCGATCTTATGGGAATCAATTTTTACACAGGGAGTCTCGGTCGTTACCATGAAGATGGCGGGATGTTCCAAGTAGAGGAGGTTCCTCTTGATGAAAGAAGAACGGATATAGGGTGGCCGATCTATGCAGAAGGTTTTCATAAAGCATTGACGGATATTCATCAAACTTACGGGAATGTTCCTATCTACATTACGGAAAATGGCGCATGCTACAATGACGGTGTCAAGGATGGAAGGGTTCATGATCAGGAGCGGATTGATTACTTAAAGCAGCATTTGACCGCACTGGATCGTTCCATTCAATCCGGAGTTCCGATCGCCGGTTATATTGTATGGTCGCTCCTGGATAATTTTGAATGGGCGGAAGGATATGATAAGCGGTTCGGGATCATTCACGTAGACTTTGAAACATTCAAAAGAACGAAGAAAGACAGCTTTTACTGGTATAAAGAAACCATTAAGAATAATTCGTTTAACCGGTAAAATTTTTTCCGTTACGAAATCGATTTCGTCTTAAAAGAAAACGACTTCCCTTAAGCTTTTGATGGGGGACGTTGCGGAAGTACATCACATTCATATAGATGATGTGACCCTCCAGATTCAATAGAGGAAAACCGTTTCCTGACCTCGGGAAACGGTTTTTTTAAAAGCTCAACCATTTGAATGGACGGACCATATGGTTAAAGAGAAGAGGTGATCAAAAAGTGAAAGAATTTAATATCACGAGCAGGAGACTTATATCCCTGGTTAGGATACCGCCTTTGTCAAGCGACATACGATTACGGGAGCGGCCAGCATCCAGGTCCATTCGATAAGTCCTATCTCTTGTGCCCGGCTGTCATCCTTGAATTTACGGTTGACAATAACATTTTCTCCATAATGCTCGTGGGTAATGGTGAAGATTCGAATTGACCATCCAGGTCTTTGTTGATATAGTTCTTATATTCATCAAAGGAGCATGCTCCCACAGAGTCCTGCCATTTTCATAAGACATATGCAGAATGCGGATACGTGCAGAAAGCTGAACCTTTGCAAACGATGCAAGGGTTTTTTATGTGGGGCATAAGGAAAGAAGGGGAAAAATGGACTCATTATGGATAGAATATGCTTGGACCCTGGTTATCCTCATTGGTTTAGAGGGTTTGTTGTCTGCGGATAATGCCCTTGTGCTTGCCGTTATCGCCAAACACTTGCCGGATGATCAGAAAAAGCGGGCCATTAACTATGGAATTATTGGTGCCTTTATCTTCCGGTTTATCGCACTTTTTGTTATTTCATTTATTGCAAACGTTTGGCAGGTTCAGGCTGTCGGTGCTGTGTACCTCATCTACTTAGGTCTGAAAAATATTATTGGTAAAAAAGAAGAAGACCAAGAGGAAGAGTTGTCTTCCGGACAAGGGTTCTGGCCGACGGTTTTAAAAATTGGTGCAGCGGATTTAGTGTTTGCTATTGATTCTATTCTTGCTGCTGTGGCTCTCGCATTAGCATTGCCTAATACCCCCCTACCGGAAATCGGAGGAATGGACGGCGGTCAATTTTTGGTTGTACTTGCCGCCGGTGTTGCAGGATTGATCTTAATCAAATTTGCTGCTACCTGGTTTGTTAAACTGCTGGATAAGCGGCCGTCTCTGGAAACTACAGCCTACCTTATTGTCGCATGGGTTGGTGTGAAACTTGCTGTTATTACACTTTCTCATGAAAACGTTGGTGTTCTCGACGAGCATTTTGCACATGGAGCGGCCTGGACCATCACTTTTTGGACGGTTCTATTAGGGGTGGCAATAGGCGGTTGGTTCTACTCCGGGAAGAATAGAAGAGAAGTAAATAGTTAAAGAGTTAGCAAAGACGCAGGGGTGAAGCTGTGTCTTTGCTTTTTTTCGATACGTTCGCATCGATTCGGTTGGAGGGCTGCCTATCGAGGGTAAAAGGAGGATACCTTATCCGCAGTCACCCGATGAACCTGTGAGTGTAATAGACTCATCCAAGTACGGATAGGTGTTAGCTCACGTCTGATAGGATAAATGTCTAAACTAAAAGGAGAAGATCCTGTCGTTAGCTATGCTATTATTACAACAGTTATTTACAAAATGTGCTATATTTTTGTGAGGAAATCTTACAATAAATCTTTGTCCAAATTAAAGTTTCCTGTATGATACGATGTGGTCATCCATAAAACACATGCCATTTCTGCTGGTGTAATGCAGTCCAGAACGAATTTTCTTAATTATCTGATCATTATAGAGGTTAGATATAACTAGGTATGGAGCTATATAGGGATAGGTTTGCCTATCGTCCGTTAAGGGAATCAGTTTTCCACAGCAGAAAGGAGAGGTCAGTTTTATGGATCAAATCACTGTTCACCATTTTAATCAATGGGATGATTTCGAGCAAAAAGTGTTGGTGGAAGGAGTACTCGTTTTTCCAGAGTTAGAAGCGGTATTGCGCCAATATTTATTAAGTCAGCCCCGGGAGGTTATGGAATTTAAGGAGTGTATAATAAAGGAAGAGGAAGGCATTCGAAATGTAGAGGTTGCTTTCCACGATCATCGTTCAGACTTTTACATAAGGTTGTGGGGGCAGAAATCAATGAAAGATGATGCTGTTTTGGAAATGGTTGTTGACGCAGTCGATCTTCGTACTAAGGAAGAAATTTATAAGCGGCAGCTGGTTTGAATCCTGTATCCTCTGTGAAGACCAGCACATTTATTCGGAAAAGAAGGCGTGACACGTCTTCTTTTTGTTTTGTGCACTGTTGTGAAGGGTAGAGTTGGTTGAATTAGGAAGGGGGAATATAGATGAGACTTTCTGTTCAATTTCAAATACCAGCCACAAAATAATTCATCCTGTGTTAAAATGTAGAAAGTTTTTGGAACAAATTACATAAGGAAGTGACAAATAGTGAAGAAATTCAGTATGCTTTTGTTGTTGGCTGTCGTTGCATTTTTCCTTGCTGCGTGCTCGGAAGATACGGCATCAACGAATAACGAAAAGACGGCCGATGAGGAAACGGACCAGAAAGTTGAAAAGAAAGAAGCGGAGCCGGAAGAGGAAGAACCTGAAACTCCTTACAAGGCATTGGAACCAGCAGAAGGGTCCGAGCCGATTGCTGATGGTCTCACCGAAGAGGAGAAAGAGAAGATGCCGGCCGTTCAGGCGCATGGCGGCGAACGGGAACGTATGGTGCCTGTAGGGCAGACGCTTGTTAAGGGTGCAGAAGATAAATCGGATGGACCGTTGAAAGATCATAGAATTGTAGCTTACTATGGTCACCCAAACTCTGAGAATATGGGTATTCTTGGAGAAATGGAGCCGGAAGCACTGATGAGCAAATTGAAGGAGCAGACACAGGCTTATTCCGATGCGGATCCTGAGCGGCCGGCCATACCAATGATTGAGCTGATCACTACGGTGGCACAGCGTAATCCGGGCGAAGAAGGAAAATATTTTCACATGACTTCTCCGGAAGATATTGACCGTTATGCAGAACTGGCGGAAGAGAACGATGCACTATTAATGCTTGATGTGCAACTTGGCACAGATTCGGTTATGAACCAAGTGAAATTGATAGAGAAATGGCTTAAAATGCCGAATGTACATTTAGCAATTGATACGGAATTCCACGTTGCTGAAGGAGAAACACCCGGAATTAACCTGGGACAGGTCGATGGTGCGGAAGTTCAGGAGGCGGTAGAATACATATCGAAAATGGTGGAAGAGAACAATCTCCCTGATAAAATCGTACTTGTTCACCAGTTTATGGACGAGGCTCTGACTAATAAGGACGCTATCCAGCCCACGGATAATGTCGAAGTTGCGCTAAACTATGACGGATGGGGAGCCGCTGGAACGAAGATGAGTCTATACCGCAAATTTGTTCGGAATGAGGCCGTTCAATATGGTGGATTCAAAGTCTTTTATAAGAAAGACGAGCCGGTACTGACCGCAGAAGAAGTATTGAAAATGGATCCGAACCCGTCCATCATTAACTATCAATAATTTACTAAAAATCCCCACTGCTTAAGCAGTGGGGATTTTCCTTCTTCATAGTTCTACTTTAATGTCGTATTCCTTCATCCATTCATTGATCTGAATCAAATAGTCGAATAGAGATTTAGCAGCATTGGCATCGATATCCGTCGCTTTTTCTTCTGCAATGCTGCGAATTTTATCCGTATCGATAAAGGCAAGGACAGGAGAATCAGGATCATCAAGGATTCTAAGCATCCAGTTTCTCACCCCTGCCAAATATTCTTCATCTTTCGTACTTGGGTAGGCACTCTTTTTGCGGTATCGTACATCCTCCGGCAAATAGTCGGCAAGGGCACGGCGCAGAATTCCTTTTTCTATTCCATCTACGTTCTTCATTTCAATCGGTACATTCCATAGGTACTCTACAAGTCGGTAGTCACAGAAAGGAACGCGTACCTCAAAGCCTGTCATCATACTGGAACGGTCTTTTCGATCCAGCATGAAAGGGAGAAAGCGTGTAATGAACATGTAAGACATACGTCTTTGTTTTGCCTGTGTCTCTGTTTCGCTATCAAGCGTCGGCACTTCTTCGAGTGCTTCCTGATAGCGTGCTTTTTGATAGGCGGGAATGTCTAATTTTTCTTTCATATCGTCGGAAAGGATGCCGGATATCCCCTGCATGTTCAATAACCAAGGGAACGTGTCTGCATCAAGAAATTCTTCTTTATGAAACCATGGATACCCACTGAACACCTCATCCGCAGATTCACCGGATAGAGCAACCGTTGCGTCTTTTTCCATTTCTTTAAAAAGGAGGTAAAGAGAGGTTTCAATTTCTCCGACACCCGGAAGATCTCTTGCTCTCATCGGAACTAATAAGTTGTTCACAAGAGACTCAGCGTCAAGGATGATCGATTCATGGTTTGTACCTGCATGTTCGGCTACTTTCTTGACCCATGGCTCGTCTTTGTCTACGCGCAGGAAATCCTGAGCAAAGCTGTCGTCGCTGTTTTCAAAATCCATAGAGTACGTATGAAGTGTGTTCCCGGTCTTCTCCAGCTGTTTAGATGCAATGGCTGTCAATCCGCTGGAATCCAGGCCGCCGGACAGCATAGAGACGACAGGTCGATCCGCATATAATTGGCGGTTTACCGTATCTTCCAAATACCACTTGATGTTCTCGACCGTTTCATCCAGGTCATCTTCATGTGTTTTACTTTCTAACTTCCAGTATCGTTCCGTGTGACGCTCATCTTTCGTAAAAAGAACGTAGTGGCCGGCACGTACTTCTTCGATATCCTTGAAGACACCTTGTCCCGGCGTGCGGATCGGCCCGAGACCGAATACTTCAGATAAACCGTTCTTATCAATAACAGGTTCGATGGAAGGGTGAGCGAATAAAGTTTTCAATTCGGATCCGAAAATAATTTCTCCATCCCTGTTGGCGAAGTAAAGTGGTTTTACGCCAAGATGGTCGCGTCCCAACATCAGTTGGTCTTTGCGTTCATCCCAAATAGCGAAAGCGAAGATCCCGTTCAGATGATGGACACAGTTCTCTTCCCATTCCAGATAGGAATGGAGGAGGACTTCCGTATCGGAGGAGCTTTGGAAGGTGTGACCAAGCACTGTCAACTCTTCGCGAAGCTCTTGGAAATTATAGATTTCCCCGTTGTAGGAAAGGGCGACTTTATTTCCGTCTGCTTCGTAAATCATTGGCTGGAGGCCGCCTTCCGGATCAACGACAATCAGACGACGATGACCGAAAGCGGCTTGTCCATCAAGCCAAAAACCATCGGCATCCGGTCCTCTGTGAGTAATGGATTCTGTCATTTCTTTCAGTGTTTTCTCTTGATTCTCTAATAAACGGGTCCATGAGACCCATCCTGTAATTCCACACATGATGTAACCTTCTTTCATAGCTGGTTGATTTGCCGTAAAGAAACTTTTTCAACGGCATGCTTGAATAAATAGTTGTATGTTACAACTTTATATTTGTATGATACAACTATAAGATTTTAACCGTCAATGAGACATTTGGTTGAGTTTTTTGTTAAGAGAGGGAGAAAGTAAACAGGGATTTTCCTACATAAGGAAAATCCCTGTAACATTTATTAGATCCATTTTACGACATTATCGATTGGGCGGCGTGTTTTTTTCGGTTGTTCTTCGTTCCTGTAACCGAAAGCGCACATGACAGACAGTTCAAAGCTTCCATTATCCAGAAGTCCTTCTTCTTCAAGAAGATCGTGCATTGCTTTTATCGGAAACCCTTCAATTGGACAAGAATCAATTCCGATCTCAGCCGCTGCTGTCATCATATTTCCCAATGCAATATAGGTTTGTTTACCTGCCCAGTCAAGTAGGGCGCGATCTGTATCTAATTGGAAGTCCTGCTTCTGGAATTCTTCTATTCTGCCTATGAATTTTTGAGCATGTTCTTCCGGCATACCTTTTACTGTCTTTAACTGATCTTTCAAATAATCCGAGTCGAATCGTGTGTCCTTTCCCGTTCTGGAAAGATAAAGGACAAAGTGGCTTGCATCCGGCAGCTTTCCGTATGCGCCCCATGCAGTCTCCTTAATCTTCTGTCTAAGTTCTTCGCTTTCAACAACGACAAAACGCCAAGGTTCATACCCGAATGAACTTGGGGAAAGTCTGCCGATTTCTAAAAGAAATTGAAAGTCTTCATCGGAGATTTTTTTATCTGGATCGAAATTCTTTGTCGCATAGCGGAAGTGTGCTGCTTCTAACAGTTGTTGCTTCTTTTTTTCATGTACAGACATGGTAGTATCCCTCCTTGGAATTTGCATACGTAATATAACACAAATTCCTTATACCATTCCTCTTATATGCTTGGTTCCGGGTTTGACAGGTGAAGAAATGAAGCTTGTTAAAGAAGTTTTAAGGAGACGGCTGGTGAACCTGGTTATGGTTTTTGGATTGAATTTCCTGACCGCTTAAACTTTCTCCAAATACTGAAAGAAGCTTCCTTGTTAAAGGAAGCTTCTTTCTAATCAAAATAATTTAGTTGTCCAGTCTTCGCAGTTCCAAACATCCGTGACGATGTCCTGATAAAACTCAGGTTCGTGGGAGATGAGGAGTACGCTTCCTTTATAATCTTTTAATGCCCGTTTCAGTTCATTTTTAGCATCGGCATCCAAGTGGTTGGTCGGTTCGTCAAGTACAAGCAGGTTCGTTTCTTTGTTGATTAACTTGCAGAGTCGGACTTTGGCTTTCTCTCCACCGCTTAACACTTGAACTTTACTTTCGATATGTTTTCTGGTGAGTCCGCACCTTGCTAAAGCAGCTCTTACTTCATACTGAGTGAAGTGACGGAACTCCTCCCATATTTCTTCGATGCACGTTTGACTGCCAATGTCTTTCTGCTCTTGTTCAAAGTAACCGATATGAAGATGCTCGCCGAGTTCGACCGATCCGGAAACAGGACTGATCTCTCCGAGAATACTTTTCAGGAGGGTCGTTTTTCCAATTCCGTTAGCACCGGAAAGGGCAAGTTTCTGGCCTCGTTCCATAGATAAGTTGAGAGGCCGTGATAGAGGTTCGTCATAGCCGATGACGAGATCCTTTGTCTGGAATAGATACTTGCCGGGAGTGCGAGCCTGTTTGAAGTCAAATTTCGGCTTTGGTTTTTCGGCATCCAATTCAATGACATCCATTTTATCCAGTTTCTTTTGGCGGCTCATTGCCATCTTACTTGTTGCGGCATTTGCTTTATTACGTGCGACGAAGTCTTTTAAGTTAGCGATTTCCTTCTGCTGTTTCTTATAGGCGGAGGCAAGCTGCTGTTTCTTCATTTCATATACACGAACAAATTCATCATAATCACCAGGGTATCTGGAAAGTTCCTGGTTTTCCATATGATAAATGAGATTAACCACGCTGTTCAGGAATGGAATGTCATGAGAGATGAGAATGAATGCATTCTCATATTCAATCAGGTAATTCCTCAACCATTCGATGTGTTCCACATCCAAATAGTTGGTTGGCTCATCAAGAAGAAGGATATCCGGTTTCTCCAATAGAAGCTTTGCAAGTAACACTTTCGTTCTCTGGCCGCCGCTTAGATCGTGCACATCCCGGTCGAGACCTATTTCATCCAAACCGAGTCCATTAGCCACTTCTTCCACTTTTGCGTCAATCGTGTAGAAATCGTTATTTGTCAATGCGTCTTGTAATACACCTGTTTCTTCGAGAAGGTTCTCCAGTTCCTCAGGATCCACTTCTCCCATTTTTGCAAACAGGCTGTTCATTTCTTCTTCCATATCAAACAGGTATTGGAAGGCGGTCCGCAAGACATCGCGGATGGTCATTCCCTGTTCCAAGTCGGCGTGCTGATCTAAATAACCGACCCGGACCCGTTTTGCCCATGAAATGTGGCCGGCATCTGGCTCCAGTTTTCCGGTAATGATATTCATGAAGGTTGATTTACCTTCCCCGTTTGCACCGATCAACCCTATATGTTCGCCATTAAGCAGGCGGAAGGATACGTCTTCGAAGATTGCTCTGTCCCCGAACCCATGACTTAAATTCTTTACTGTGAGTAAACTCATCTGTTAACACCTTTTCTTTAGTTAAAATTCATTCTTTCTCATTATAAAGGGCGTCCGGATGGATTGAAAGGAGGGAATCCCTCTATTCGTACAAACCGAGTAAAATGGATTGCTGCCGGGAACGTTAAAAAGAAAAAGGAGAGATGGTGGAATGTATGATTGTATCGTAATAGGAGGCGGCATAGCCGGCCTCCAGTGCAGCATCATGTTGGGAAGGTACCGAAGAAAAGTTTTAATCATTGATGCTGGCGGTGGAAGATCTTCCTTATGCCGGCAATACAATAATATTCTCGGCTTCCCGGAGGGGATCAGTGGGGAGGAATTAAGAAAGGATGGGTGGTTACAGGCTGCACGTTACAGTGTAGAACGGAAGGAAACCATGGCCGTATCCTTAAGTCAGGAGTCAGGGAGTTTCGAAGTGGAGACGAGAGAAGGGGTACGATATAAGTCAAGAACCGTTTTGCTCGCCACGGGAGTGGAAGATAATTTACCCGATATAGCCGGTCTCTTTCCATGCCTCGGTCGTTCTATATATGTTTGTCCGGATTGTGACGGGTATGAAATCACTAACAAAAAGACGGTTGTCATCGGCTCAGGAGACGCAGGAGCCCGCATGGCCGAGACACTTATGTATTGGACGAAAGACTTAATAGTCATTGATCACTTATCAAAGGAAATATCACCGGTTTTTGAAGAATTATCGAGAATGGAAGCAATTCCTGTCATACAAGGGAAAGTAGACCAAATTGAGCAGAAGGATGGAATAATGGCAGGATTGAAATTGGATTCAGGGAGAGTATTGAGAGCGGAAAAAGCATTTCTTGCCCTGGGGGGAAGCCGCCCTGTGACGGCTCTTGCAGAAAAACTGGGAGCCATTGTGACAGGCAGCGGACCGGTAATGACGGATACAAGAACAACCGCTACTAATATTGAGGGTCTGTTTGCTGCAGGCGATGTATCTATTCATTCTCAGCTTGCGACGGTAGCCATGGGGGAAGGGGCCCAGGCGGCGATTTGGATTCAAAAGTGGCTTCGAAAAAGAGAGTGAAACGTTGAGCATTTACTTTGATTTTATAAAAAAATTCCGATAATCTAAATGTATCATCTCTTTTGCCTCTTTCTTTCCACAATTACTATATGACCTTTTAAGGAGCATCCAAAATTCCATGTTTTTTGACTCTTATGGACCAAATACCATCCTGTTATTAACCGCTCTTTTATTTTTCAGCGGTGTACTCGTCGCTAAATTCTCCAGTCGCTGGGGCATACCTGCTCTGATTCTTTTCATAATGGTGGGGATGCTGTTCGGAAGCGACGGGCTGGGGATTATATATTTCGATGATGCCAAAACCGCGCAGACCATCGGTGTTTTTGCACTTGTAATCATCCTCTTTGAAGGTGGTCTACATACAAAATGGGCGACGGTCCGTTCGGTTGCGCTGCCATCTTTGTCTCTCGCTACCATTGGTGTTCTGCTCACTTCCCTGATGGTGGGGATAGCTGTTTATTTCCTTGTCGATTTTACTCTGCTGGAAAGTCTTCTCTTCGGTGCCATCGTTGGTTCTACAGACGCTGCAGCCGTATTCGCCTCTTTAAAGGAAAGAAATATTAAAGCTAAAATGGGAGCAACATTGGAAGCTGAATCAGGAACAAACGATCCGATGGCCGTATTTCTGACCCTTTCCCTCATTCAACTGATCACCCAAGAAGGGACCTCCATTTGGATACTGATCCCGGAATTTTTCCTGCAGATGGGCATCGGCATTCTATTTGGTGTCGGTCTAGGAAAATTAGCATCTCTGTCCATCAACAAAATCAAACTGGATTCTAGTGCACTCTACCCGGTACTATCGGTTGCCTTTGCACTTGCGACCTACAGCGTGACGGCCTATATAGGAGGAAGTGGGTTCCTTGCTGTATATGTGGCAGCATTAGTGATTGGCAACAGTGAATTGACTTATCGTTATTCCATTTTCCAATTTAATGAAGGGTTTGCCTGGATGGCACAGATTCTCATGTTCGTAATCCTCGGGCTGCTCGTATTCCCGCAGGAGCTTTTCTCCTCCGGTATCATCCTTAACGGCTTGCTCATTTCCATCGTTCTTATCCTTATCGCAAGACCACTGGCGGTTTTTCTTTCCTTGATCAAAATGAATTATACGGTCAAAGAAAAGCTGTTCATCTCCTGGGCAGGGTTGCGGGGCGCTGTACCGGTTGTGCTTGCAACATTCCCAATTGTCGATGGTTTGGAAAACAGCCAGGGAATTTTCAATCTTGTATTTTTCGTCGTACTGACTTCTGCACTGGTTCAAGGATCAACCATCAATTATGTAGCCAATAAGATGCAGTTGGTCGGGCCGAAAAAGGATGTCCCGCACCATTCGATTGAGCTTATATCAATGGGGAAGGCGAAGGCGGAAATGATACAGTACCAGACGAATGCAGAGTCTGTCATTGTGGGACAGAAGCTGCGTGATGTCCAATTTCCAAATCGAGCTAATATAAGTGCGATCATACGCAACAATGAAATTATTACCCCGTATGGAGAAACGGAGATTCATGCTGGAGACTTCCTGTATATTCTCGTTGAAGAAAAGCATAAAGAAGAACTCAAGAAGACACTTGAGCAAAAACGTGCCAAACAATCTCAGGCCACATAACAAAAGGACCCTTTTGGGGTCCTTTTGTTATGTGGTTTTACTTTAAGTTCTTTTTGATGTATTTTATTGTTTTTCTGAGCTCATTAGGATGGGGGCGACCAAATGGGCTTGTCTGTCTCTGCTGATATAGGACTTTTCCTTTCTCATCCAGTAGGAAATAAGCCGGTTCGCCGTGGGTACCATGATCTTCATAGGGAGCCTGCTCGTCATGGTAATGAACGCCGTAGGAGGATGCGAATTCCAGATCTTCGTCCACCAGAACGGGGAAAGTAAAGCCATGGTCTTCCACCATTTTCTCCAAATCTTCCACACGATCCTGTGTAATTGACACCACACGGACGTCATGCTTCTTAAAATAGTCCAGGCTGTCCTGGAATTCATCCAATTCGCTCATGCAGGCAGGGCACCAGGAACCACGGAAGAATGTAATCAGGTACCACTGATCCTGAGATTCCAGCGCCTCGGAGAGGCTGAAGCTGCCACCGGATATTTTCGGTAATTTGAAATCAGGCGCGTCCTGATTCAGTTTGAATGTTTGAGTCATTGAAATGACACTCCTTCCCTATTACGTACGACATCCTTTACCCTGTTTCTTTTATAGTTAACCTATGTAGTGTGGAAGCATGTCGAAGAGCGGAGCAGTAAAGACCGCTCCGCTTCATGGTTTACTTAACGTACGCTACTCCAACGATGATGAGAAGGATGAACAGCACGACAATCAATGCAAAGCCGCCGCCGTAACCACCACAGCCGCCGCCATAACCTCCGCATCCGTATCCGCCGTAACCTCCCCAGCCGAATCCGCCATATCCGAAGCCCATGTAAAACACTCCTTCATTAATAGAATAGAGGCAATGAATACCAGCCTCACTACTCTTATACTATGTAGTCGCCTTCGATTCGGGTGTGTGCTCGTCTAGAAGTCTTCAAATAATTACAATAATTTTGGTATAATAGAAAAAAGAGGAATAGAAAGGGGCGTGGATGTTGGATATTAATCAAGCAAGAAGGGAATTGGCGGACTACAACAGGAAAGGGGTTCCTGTTTTATGGAGTGCACTCCTTTACTGGACGGCCCTGCTTCTTTTATCTTTCTTCATTACGGACGAAAAGCTGCTTGCCATCATTTATTTGTACGGCACCGGGTTATTGCTTCCGATCGGTGTCCTGTTTGCTAAATGGATGGGTATCGAGCTGTTTCGGAAATTAAATCCGCTTTCCGGACTTTCCGGTGTCCTGGCAGCTGTTCCTGCAATAATGGGACCTCTCACCGTGTACATATTTTTCTCAGATCCAGGGGCGCTTCCTTTTGCCATTGCTATTATCACAGGCGGCCATTTCTTTCCGTTTGCGTGGCTGTATGAATCAAAAGCTTATATTTTCCCCCCCGTCGCAATGATGATTTTCTGCTTAGGCAGCATAATCGTTTACCCCGAGCTTCAATTTCTTCTTGTTCCAATCATTGTGATTGTATCTATCTCCGCTATCATTGTTGGAACAAAGATGGAGTCAAGAAACAAAAAGCTGGAAATGGACGGTTATTCTGCCGCTGATCCAAAAAAGGAGAGAAGGATATGACGTTAAAATATATAAAGGAGGAAAGCCGGACTCTGATCGGCTTCCATATTCTGTGTTCAGAAGCTGCTTATGGAAAGGAAATCGCTTCTGCCTCCCGTGTTCTTTCAAAGGAATTTCCAGCTTCCACATGTCAAATCGGAGCATTCATTCCTGGTCCGTGCGAAAAGGATGAGGATGGGTATTGGCTTGGGGTACCTCTAGAGGAGGCGGGAGAAAAAAGAGCTGGAATGTCGGTACTTACAATACCAGCCCAGACTTACGCCGTCATGACGCATACGGGCTCAGGTGTGGATATTCGACGTACATATGAAACTTTACATTCTATTATGGATGTAAACGGCTACGAAAGGATTTTTACTTCTTTTTGTATGGAAGTTTACCGGCGGTGGGGTAACCAAGAAGAGCTTGTTGTAGACCTGTATGAGCCCGTCGCGACGGAGGGAGGATATCATACATGATTAAATGGAAGGAAGAAAGGAAGCTACAGGAGAACATCGAGGACGTCTGGGTGTTGTTTTCCGATGAAAATATAAAGCGTATTATGCCTAAAGTGGTCGAACACCAGCTGATAAAAGGAACAGAAACAGAGGCAGGCGCAGTCCACCAACAGACATATAAAGAAGGAGATCGGTTGGAATCCTATGAAGTAAGGACGCTCGCATATGAGGACATTCCACAAAAGAAACATAAAAAAATTCAATTTGTAATCAGCGGTATGTTTGAAGTGACGGCTGATTTTCAACTACGTGAATCCGAAGACGGGCTAACGATGTTTCAATATTCGGGCCGAAATAAGGGAATCACCGTTTTATCAAAACTGATGTTATTATTCGCCAATAGAAAAGGGAATGCACGTGTTGTTAGGGAATTCATGGATCGTGTGGAAAGAGAAGCGGAGATGAAACATTAAAGAAGCTGCCTCAATGAGGCAGCTTCTTTCGTGTTAAACGGTAACGGCTTTGCCATGGTATGCAGCGGTGAATAGATCTTTCATTTCTTCTTTGGATGTTTCACGCGGGTTGGTGCCCGTGCACGGATCCTCCACAGCATTTTCGGCCATTTTGTCCACGTGGTCATGGAACAATGCTTCTTCAATGCCGAAGTCCTTCAAGTTGTTCGGCACTTCCATTGCCTTATTTAAATCCCGGACCCACTCAATGAGAGAATCAACAAGCTCTTTATCGTTACTTCCGACAAGGCCGATTCGTCGAGCGAGTGCAGCGTATCGATCTTCTACTACGGAGCGGTTGAATTGGATGACATAGGGAAGGTAGATACCATTTGCACAACCATGCGGGATTCCGAATGTAGGTCCGCTTTTATGAGCCATACTGTGTACATTCCCAAGCACAGCATTAGCGAATGCCATACCAGCCATCGCTTGAGCGTAATGGACTTTCTCACGTGCTGCTTCCTCCCCGTTATAAGAAGCCAGCAGATTCTGATTTAATATGTCCAGTGCTTCGATGGACAGGGAATCGGTGAATGTAGTCCGTGGTTTAGCTACATAGGCTTCAATACTATGGGTCACTGCATCCATTCCACTGTATGCAATGACCTCTTTAGGCATGGATTCCACCATGACCGGATCGATAATCGCAAGGTCGGGAGTGAGCTCGAAGCTTGCGAGAGGATATTTGACGCCGGTTTCTGAATCGGTAATGACAGATAGGTTGGATATTTCAGAGGCCGTTCCGCTTGTCGTGGGAATGCCTATGAATTTGGTTTTATTCCTTAGCTCCGGAAGCTGAAAAGGTTCTACAGCTTCTTGGAAGGTCAAATCCGGATGTTCGTAAAAGAGCCAAAGGGCTTTTGCTGCATCCATCGGAGAACCGCCGCCTACTCCAATGATCCAATCAGGGGCAAAATCATTCACCTCGTCCAGATACTTATTTATTAAATCAGTCGAAGGTTCTTCTGTGACGCCTTCCAAAACTTTCGTTTCCAAGCCAGCCTCCGATAAGTATCCTTCAATTTTATCCAGGTTTCCGTTCTTCTTGACGGAGCCTCCTCCGATTACGATCAATGCTTTCTTTCCTGCTACCGTATTCAGCACTTCCAATGCGTTCTCGCCAAAATATATGTCTCGGGGTATGGTAAATCGGTTCATTATACATCCTCCTATGCTGAGTTTCTTGCCTACCTTCCTGTGCATTGCCGATTGCTGATACATGTAAACATAGCAATATGGAAAAAAGGAACATTCAGACCATTTGTCTACCATGTACCTAGGTAATAAGGGGTGAAATGAAGCTTATTATATCGTGATTGCGAGTATTTAACTTCCAAAACACGGAAAGTATTCGTATAATGTTCATTATAATTAACAAGTGAGGTGATGGGATGCTGCAACTTGTGTTCATCCTTGTTGGAGTCCTTTTTGCTCTTCAAGTTTTTTTGCTTTGCTATTTATTGGTTATGAAAGCAAACAGATTGAGGATCCAGGAACACCGGAATGACCTTTATGCTTTTTACTATGGTAGTTTTCGATCCTTCCTTGCCGGTGAGGAGGAAGAGCCGGAGTACATCATGTCAAAAACAGACAAGGTTAACCTGATCGAACGAATGCTCAATGATATCGTCGATCGCAAGGACCCGGCTGTTTCAGAAGAGCGGGTGGAAGAATCTTCTCATAAACACCTTGCTCAGTCCTACCAGATTTTACTAAAGAAGGGAAGCTGGTCTCAGCGCGTAAACACTCTGTTCTACATAGAAGACTTTCATATGACCCAATTAAAGGATGACGTATGGGAACATTTCCAATCGTTAAGAAAAATGGATGAAGAATATCGTCAGACCCTAAGGACAGCTGCTGCACTTGGGGATGAGAGAGTCATTCGAGTGATTCTTGAAACTCCACACATGACTCAGAGGCTTGCAAAGCAAATGCTCAGGCGTATGCCTGCTGATTTTCTTAGTACATTAATCTATTTGATAGAGGAAGGAGCGGATACAAAAAGAGATGTAATTATTGGAATCCTTACCTACTGCGGAGAAACAAAAAATCAGGAACATGTCGCTTTTATTAAGGGATGGCTTCAGGATGAGGATAAGGAAATACGTTTAAAAGCACTTCGCAGCTATGCTGATGCGGATGCGGACGTGGAAATGAGCGTAATCGCCTCTTTCTTCCAATCAAATTATTGGGAGGAACGAATGTTAGTGGCACGACTTGCAGGCATGCGTAGAGTAAAGGAGAGCAGAGAAGCGCTTCATGATCTGACCGGGGACAGAGAATGGTGGGTGCGGTACACCGCATGTCAAGCTATCCGGCAGCTGCCTGCCGGACAGGATATGTTGGCTCGTATAGCGGAGGAGCATCCCGATGGTTTTGCTCGTGATATGGCTCGTCAATTTATGAGCATGAAAGTGAGGGAAAGCGTATGATGCAGGAAATATTATCGGTTATCGTAGATGTAACTGCGGTGTTTGTCATTCTCTATATGGTAATCGTTGCCGTATTATATGGCGTATTATTTCTTCTCGCCGGGCCGAAAATTAAAAAGGAGAAAGAGCTGGACAGGGAAGAATTGATTGAAGACACGGCTGTTAATACAGATACGTTCCCTGTATCTGTTCTCGTGCCGGCTTATAATGAAGAAGTGGGTATTCTTAATACGGTGGAATCGATGCTTGCTTTACACTATCCTCAATATGAAGTCATCGTCATTGATGACGGATCCAAAGACCGGACGGCAGAGAAAATGATCCATACGTTCGAGATGGAGCCGTTTAATCTAGCTACACGACGGCACTTTCAAACGAAGGATGTGACCGCTGGGTATCAATCCACTCTTTATCCTCATGTCTATCTATTAAGAAAAGAAAATGGAGGAAAAGCCGATGCCTTGAATGCCGGCATTAATTTCTCCAAGTATCCCTATTTTGCAGCTATCGACGGTGACTCTTTATTAGACAGGGATGCCTTACTTAAGACGATGAAACCGATCATTGACTCAAACGGGGAGGTGACCGCTACTGGGGGGACCGTCCGGATCGCCAACGGATCCCTTATCGTGAAAAGTGTGGTGGAAAAGATCGGTCTTGCCAGAGAACCGATGGTGCGAATGCAGATCATTGAGTATTTTCGAGCATTCCTGATTGGGAGACTAGGCCTCAGCCGTTTAAATATCCTGCTGATTATATCCGGTGCTTTTGGTGTGTTTGAAAAGAAACGGGTGATTAAAGCCGGGGGTTACGATACGAATACAGTTGGAGAGGATATGGAATTGATCGTTCGTATGCACCGTACTATTAAGGAAGAGAACTCAAAGCAGCGAATTGAATACATTCAGGATCCTGTATGCTGGACAGAGGCTCCATCTACGATCTCCTCTCTTCGTGCGCAAAGAAAGCGCTGGCAGCGTGGGCTTGCAGAGACAATATGGAAGCATCGGGACATGCTTTTTAATCCTAAATACAAAGGAATTGGAATGTTTTCTCTTCCCTATTATCTCTTCGTCGAATTGTTGAGTGCGGTTTTCGAATTACTGGGGTATGCCATTATCGTAATCGGTTTGATTTTTTCCTTTATATCTATTGAAGTGAGTATTGCTATGGGGCTGTTAACCATATTCTATGGTTCCATGTTGTCCTCACTGGCGGTCCTTCTTGAAGAGTGGACCTATCACAAGTACCCTGATTTGAAAAGTGTCGTCGTGTTATTTCTTTACGCACTTACAGAGAGTTTCTGGTATCGGCCTATGCTTGTTTGGTGGCGCGTCGCAGGCCTTTATCAAGCAATCCGTAAGAAAAAAGGAAGTTGGGGAGATATGAATCGGAAAGGTTTATCTCAAACCAATGCAGAGTCTTAGTCCCATGGTTTCCTATTTTCATGGTTATAAAGCGATAAGACGGTGCTTTCCTTGGGGCGCTGATAAAACAAAGAACCACAGTGGTTTACTGTGGTTCTTTGTTTTATTTCACATCTTTAAATAGCTGCTGGATGATCGAGTAGGAGTCCTTCAGCCGCTCTTCATATTGTGGAAGGTCCCAGTTGTCCCACGTGTAAAGAGACGGCCCGTCAGGAAATTTCTCTACGTTTGAATTGTCATCTGTAATCGCGGCAGCAACTTCCACCCCGTCCACTTTGATGGAGGCGTCTATTCCGTTCTTATATATATCCCCCATAAACTCTTTCTGACTGGGGTCTTTTGCGTTAACGAGCATCCACGGTATACGGATTTCTATTCGTCCATCCTTTGTGAAAAAGTAGTCGGCGAGGGAATCGTAATCATCTGCATTTGGATTTCCGTTTCCAAAGCGGAAGACGCCCGTTTCGTAGGATTCAAATGGAATCTCTTCTCCAGTATCCGGACGGACAAGTCCTTTGTTCAAGGCGAGATGGATGGGGCGGAAAATCTTCTCTTTCCTCTCCAGTTCTTTCTCCGGTACCTTGACCATGTTCAAATCTTCGGTGTAGTGAAACAGGAATGGATCATAATCCCCGGCTGTTTCGAGGACTGCCTCATCCTTTCCACGAATCGTCAGGCGGAAGTCTGCTCTCATCGATGCGTCACCAAAGACATCGATGCCCTTTTCCGGCCTTATGCTGAAATAAAGGTTGATGTGATGATTGTCCCAAAACGTATCGGAAAGTGTCTCAAGCTCGGTTTTTATGTAGAGGTAACGTTCATCATGGTCTACCGCTAAGCTCTGCAGGCTGCCTTCATTTTTGGAAAGGAGCGTTTTCGATGCATCCCAATCGTTCTTTCCGTCGACTTTAATTTTGTGTCTGTCAAAACTTAGTAGTCCGAATTGTTGTTCGTTAGTCTGCGCGTTGGACCAATAGGGGCGTCTGTCCGGGTTATCATAATCCATAGTGTTCCACGTCCGTTTAAACCACTCATCCTGCCAAGTAAAGATAAGTCCTCCCATCATATTTTCTTCCAGGATATCTTCATAGAGCCGTTTGACAATCTGCCCTTGCTCTTTTTCGGAGTGAAAGCCCTGGTTCCAACCGAAAGGGTTACGATGGGTTAGACCCCGGGATGCAGGAACTCCGAATTCCGCAATCAGGACCGGCATATCATTCGCTTCGGATAAATCATGCAGGTAGCCTGCATAATTATTACGTTCACCTCTGTGATCCAAATACTTTGTGTACTTTTCTTCCAGGTTCATAAAGTCAGGGTAATAGGGGTAGACGTGATAGGAAGCGAACATTCCCGGTTTTGTACCGGCTCCTTTTCGGTGAATGTGATTGGGATCTATAGACGCCAAATCCTCTTCTTCCAACGGCTCTGCCGGCTGATCTATGTGATCTGTGGTTACCCAGTTCGTAAAACTGATGGGACGCATGCTTTTGTAATTTTCGCTTTCATAGGCTGTGAGGGTTTCCAGTTGGACGGCAAGCCAGTGTTCCATCGGACTCGCGCCTTCAGTGAAAACATACTCTCCGTCGAAGTCACCAAGATCAGGATACCCGCGATCCATAGAATCCACCATTTTAGGGTGCCATTCAATTCCGATAATCCAACCGATCACATATGGGGAAACATCGATGTCATAAACCCCGGATGCATGTCCAGGAGAAGGTTTTACTTCCGCATGACCGTGAATGGCATCGGCTATTTTCTTCATTTCGCTTTGAAAGGAATCTGTTATTTCTTTATGAAAAGCATCCTCTGTTTCCTCTAGCGGAGTTTCATCGACCCATACGCCGTGCAGGACATAGAGCGGCTGTTCTGCCTGAGCATTATAGGCGGCCAGTGCTTTGTAAAAGCCCGGGGGATGAAGGGTATAAATCCGTATGGCGTTCGCGTTCATGTCCCCAATCTGCTGGAACCAACGCAGGTATTCATCCTCGTCAATAGCTGCTTCACCAGGAAAGTGCCCAGGCTTGCCCATACCAATGTTCACCCCTTTAATGGTAATAGGCACCCACTTTCCATCCTTATATACGTGCATTCGGTTATCTTCTATTTTGGATGGATAAGACAAGTCGTCGACAGAGGCCAGTTCCACTTTCTTCATCTCCTCATTCAAAGATTTGTTCGATGGAAGCTTACTTTCCGGCTCGGTTGAGAGATTCTGCCAAAAAAGAACGCCCCCTGTCACGATCATTACAGCCAAAAAAAAGAATATAAGTAAGTTTTTCAAAAAAACAGCTCCTTAGAGGAAAAAATTTCTACTTTTATATGTTCATTATAATAGCTCGTGATAAAATTGGGTAGATGGATGGATGATTTTAAGTGTTCACGTAGTAAGGATAGATGGATGACAGGAGAGATTACAGGGATGGTGTATATATTGAAAGAATTAGTGGCTAATTTAGCAATTATGATAGCCGGGTTCTATCTGGCAGGAAAAATTATTAAAGAACCGATCGGCAGGCAGTCAGGCAGATGGGATCGATGTCTTATGAGTGTGTTAGCAGCGGGTATAGGCTTGGTTCTCATGTTCTTCTCTATAGAAGTTGGAGACAATATCATGATCGACCTCAGGCATATTCCAATCATTATTCTTGCTTACTATGCAGGGTTTGTCCCGACGATGGTATCTGCCGCGCTGATCGGCATATCCCGGCTTTTATTCGGTTTCGATGAGACGTCGCTTTTCGCTTTAATGACTACTCTTATCTTCGGTTTGATCGTAGGAGTTGCCAGCAGATTTATTTCCTTAGGGACAACCAAAAAGATATCCGTCCTGAACATCATCAGTCTGCTGATCATCAGTACACATTTGTATGTAGTTATGGGAGGAGATAGGGAATATTGGGAAGTGTTGATATATTATTGGTTTATTGCTGTTCCAGCCGGCGTTTTTGCAGCAGTTTTCTTTCAGGACATCCAATATTCCAAGCGCATGTTTCAGCAGTTGAAAAACGATTCAAAGACGGACTTCTTAACCGGTTTAAGCAACGTACGTCACTTTCACTTTACCCTGAACGATTTATTTAAGAAGAGCGGTAATCAAGTGAAAGGTGTATCTTTACTGCTCATGGATCTTGACCATTTTAAACGCGTTAATGATACATACGGACATGACGCCGGGGATGCCGTCCTTAAACAACTGGGTGGGCTTCTGCAGGCAAATGCCAGACCGACAGACCAGATAGCAAGAAACGGGGGGGAGGAGTTTTCCGTGCTGCTTCCCGACTGTTCTAGGAAAGATTCCTTGGAAATTGCAGAAAGAATCCGGGCCGCGGTGGAAAGGCACCGTTTCGTGCTGCCGGAGGGAGATGAAATCAAACTTTCGATCTCAATAGGGGTCAGCCAATTAGAAAAAGAAATGAAGAAGCCGGATGATTTATACAAGAACGCAGATAAAGCTTTATATAAGGCAAAAACCACTGGCAGGAACCGGGTCGTTTACTGAATAAAAAAAGGAGCCTCTATGGCTCCTTTTTTGTATGGATTTTATTTGAGTATTTTAGAAGACTTTATCTCCGTTAAAGATCGAGTTCTTCACAATGACATAGTCGACGTGGCGGATAGCGTTTAAGTCCGTGCCTCCTGCGTAACTGACAGCTGATTGTAGATCCTGCTCCATTTCGTCAAGTGTATCCTGTAGGTTTCCTTTGTGCTCTACATGCATTTTCTTGCCTTCTACGTTCTTTTTCTCCCCTTTTTGGAACTCAGACGCAGATCCAAAGTATTCTTTATACAATTTTCCATCTACTTCGATGGTTTCTCCTGGAGATTCTTCGTGCCCGGCAAATAAGGAACCGATCATGACCATAGAGGCGCCAAAACGAACAGATTTTGCAATATCTCCGTGGGTTCGGATTCCTCCGTCAGCGATAATCGGCTTCTTAGCAGCTTTGGCGCACCAACGAAGAGCTGCAAGCTGCCACCCTCCGGTACCAAAACCGGTCTTTAATTTCGTAATGCATACTTTCCCCGGGCCGATCCCTACTTTAGTTGCATCCGCTCCGGCATTTTCCAGTTCCCTGACTGCTTCCGGAGTACCGACATTACCTGCAATAACGAAAGTCGACGGTAAATGTTCCTTTATGTGTTGAATCATTTCAATAACAGCTGTTGAGTGTCCGTGTGCAATATCAATGGTAATAAATTCTGGAACAAGACCTTTATTTGCAAGGCCTGTAATAAATTCATATTCTTCATCCTTCACCCCGACACTTATGGAAGCGATTAAATTTTTCTGCTTCATCGTGTGGATGAATGCTTCCCGTGTTTCCGGCTGGAACCGGTGCATTACATAGAAATATCCGTTTTCCGCGAGGGTCGCAGCGATGGATTCATCGATGATCGTCTGCATGTTTGCAGGTACTACAGGAAGTTTAAATGTGTAAGACCCTAAAGTAACGGAGGTATTACATTCTGAGCGGCTGTTCACTATACACTTAGCAGGAATTAATTGAATATCTTCGTAATCAAATACATTTTCCATTTAAAACACTCCTAAAACCGAATGTTATTCGATTTAATATCTTTTATCGTTCGTACATATTGTAATTTACAGCATTTTCTTTTGAAAGTCAAAATAAAAAACCTCCAAGGAATGGGAGGTTTTTTATGATTTCATTCGCTTCATGAAGTTTTCCAGATGATCTCTCGATTTCAAATTCTTGTTGCACGTTTGACTGTCTACGCAAATATAGTTACCCCGACTCACCATTTCACCATTTGTTTGTCGTGATACGACGGATGTAAGAAGTCCCACATTTCCCTGTTCATGACAAATGGAACAGATTCCATGCTTAACGGATGATGAGAAATGTCCGGATAAACCAACCAGTCTGTCATCGATTGTAGTAACGATAAATTTCTTTGCTGTTCCATAATCATTCCATCCTATATACGACAGTTCCGTCCACTCCAGCTTATTAAGGTCTGGAATAGTCAATTTCTTTGTTTTAGGAAAAAGCAGCTGGATGGTTTCCTCTGTGATATCTGCAAGTGGATTAACATATTGCTTGATACGAGAAAAATAAAGGATGGCATCCGTTTCATCCTGCACATTTTTTATTTGATCTATAATTTGCTTTTGAGGCAGTGTGAGGCTTTGAAAAGCTTCAAGAACTTTTTCATGGGTCATCTCTTTCAAAGCATTGGTGACGGCAGCATCGTTCGAGATGAGGTTGTTTTTATATAAATGATGTGCACAAGACTGAATGAAATGGTATTGGTCGGGACGAATGAATTTTTCCATGAATCCTGCCTCCGTTCATTGTGGTGACTCTTATTATTTCAGGTCAGGGACTTTCTATCAACTTATTCACCTTCTTAAAAAGAATAGTTTGTTTTATGTATGCAGAACAGGAAATTGAAACAAGCTAGGAAGAAAAACTGATGAAAGGGGAAGAACTATGATTTTTCGAAATTTCCGTAAGTTTAAAGAGGTGTGGTTTCTCCTGTTTCTGCTTTCTTTTACGATCTTACATAATATAGCAGATCGAATCTTTAAAGAGGACTGGAATTCTACTGCTTATCTGTTTACCTTTTTCCTGTCCTATGCTCTTTTTTTATGGATGAGGAAATCTGTTCATTGGTTGAGGCTCCCGCTCCCGATATCAGCATGGATCGGTTTATATGCAGCGGGGATGTTTCTGCTGGGAGTGGTTTTTATCTCTGTTTAAGATGGAAATTCCATTATAGAGGGAGGGAGAAGGCCGCGGCTTTCTTCCTTTTGTACAGTGAATGAGTGGGTATTGGAGGGAGTGTTAATGGTCCTTGTTGATTTCCTTTTGCGTGGTTTTATTATGTTTGCCCTATTGTATATACTGGCAAGAATTTTAAGTAAAAAGCTTATATCCCAACTGACCTTATTCGATTTTATTGCGGGTATTACGTTAGGATCTATGACTTCCAACACATTTCTTACCCCGGATCTCCCTTTATGGCACGGGATTGCTGCTCTCGTTTTGTTTTCCGCTCTGGTAATGATTATGGATATATGGACAATCAAGTCGTTCCGTGCAAGAAAATGGTTGAACAGTGAACCGACGCTGCTGATCGACAACGGAAAAATTTTAGAGGAAGGGATGGCGAAAGTGCGTTTCACGGTGGATGAATTGATTGGGGAGTTGAGGAAAAGTGGCGTATTTCACTTCCGTGATGTTCAAGTCGCAGTCTTGGAAACGGATGGAACCGTGAGCGTATTAAGAAAATCACAGTATACGCCATTGACTCAAGGGGATATTGGAATGAAGGGAAACGAACAATCTTTTCCGCAGGTAGTTATTATACAAGGGAATCTTCTGCCTAACAGTTTAGCTGCTACCGGTTACAGTGAGGAATGGATAGAGGATAAGATAGCAGAGAGGGGAATATCGGACTGGGCAGAAATCGTCACGGCACAGCTGGATACAGAAGGGAATCTTTATATAGATCGGAGCGAAGACAGCCTTGGTTTGACACGAAAAGACATGTAGAAATCAGTCTGTTATACCGATTTTTCTTTAGTACGGCGCTTTTGTATGGCTTGCTTCTTAGATAAGTATAAGGCTTCCTCTAATAGATTAATCTGCGAATTGAGTATCGACAGGTGAGAGGAATCCTGTGTTTTTTGTTTCAGGCATCGCAAGGAATGCTTATCTCTTTCCAGCAGCAATATTTCTGTATTATCTAATGTTAGTTGATCCTCCATTCGGCAGAACTCCCGTCTCATTCATATCTGAAGATATCAATTCCCACGATTTCATAGAACTAAACGTAATAATTGCAGAGTCAAGTTTTAATATGCGGAAATTTCGATGTTTTTCGTTTTTTTTGTCATTCTATCACCTAAAAATGTTTAATGATGTAATAATAAGGAAATAGGGACTTTGGTGGGGAAAGTGGATGCATCTTTTGTCCCTTACATACATAATGACTGCTGCTCTTTCACCAAATTTGATAGGGGAGTGTTTGGATGGCGAAAAAATGGGTAAGTCTGTCGTTGATTTTGGTGGTTTTGTTCGTATTACCGATGCAGATATCCGCAGAGGAGATGGAAGCAGAGGAGATTCTGAAGAAATCCAATAAGGCTATGATGGAACTTGATAGTTACAAAATCCATACCGTATCGGAAATGACGGATGGTTCAAGCGAAGAAGCCGTTAAGACAGAAATGTCGGCGGATGTTCAAAACAATCCGTTAGTCATGCATATTCAGACTATGCTTGATGGGGAGACGATCGAATCCTATCTATCGGAAGAGGGTTATTTTACAGAAATTCCTGGAGAAGGATGGGTTAAAGTAACGGATGGTACCATGATCAAGAATGCGATGATGGCACAAGCGCAGGTGGATCAGGCGGCCGGCCTTGCTAAAGACATGAGTGTGGAAGAGTCGGATGATGGCTATGTTTTAACTTATGAAGGAGATGGACAAGAACTTTTAGAAATGTCTATGAAGATGATGGAGTCCAATATGTCTTCCGGAGAAGACAGCGGGGAAATGCAGAAAATGATGGAACAACTGCAGGATCAGATGACAATCAATGATGTGTCCTATAAAATAACTGTAGATAAAGAAAACCATTATTTAACCAGTGTGGATATGATGATCGATATGAGCCTTTCCATGGAAGGCCAAACGATGAATATTTCCCAGTCATCTAAAACAACGGTCAGCGAGTTTAATAATGTCGGGACCGTAGAAATACCACAGGAAGTAATAAACGGAGCGGAGCCTTTGGAGGAAGCGGGCGGGGAAATGCCGGATACGGCTACATCCGAACCAGCGTTTACGCTTCTTGGAGCTATTCTTGCTTTAACTGCAGGCGGTGTGTTGGTGTTTAGAAGAAAACAGAACGCTTAATATGGAAGGGGAGACCGGTTTGTCGGTTTCCCCTCTATACATAATGGAAGGAGATCGACTTTTGAATAAGATACTTGCTGCTGTAATGACTGCCGGAATTGTCATAGCATTCTTTTTCGGCTTCCAGTGGTGGAGCTCGATCCAGGCGGTGGAAGAAGTACCACTGGAGGAAATTGAGCAATGGGATCAGGTCAAAGATGCTCCGTCTATGGAAAAACAAACAATCGAGAGGAAAGAAAAACCTCCTGTTTATACGGAAGATCTGGAGACGTTTAAGCAAGGGGATGAAGTGGGGAGAGTGATCATTCCCAAGCTGGAGAAAGGGTTCAAAGTTTATTGGGGAGCCGATGAAGAATCCTTGAAAAGAGGGGTAGGAATGTATGTTAGTCAATGGACAACGACTCCTAAAGAACAACGCCATACGGTTTTGAGCGGCCATAGAGAGACTGTTTTTACGGGGCTTGGTGAAGTGGAGGAAGGAGACAGTATATTTGTGGAATTCCAAAACAAGCGATACGAATACCGCGTGGCCAAGACTTGGGTCACCGATGCAAAAGATCGCACTGTCATTGTTGATAAGGATGAACCTGTCCTGACGCTTACTACTTGTTATCCCTTTGAATTCGTTGGAGACGCCCCGGACAGGTATATTATTGAGGCGACTCTCGAAAGTGTGAATAAAATAGAATAATGGTTTTTTATGGGGGAGAAGAATAGATGCCCGTTCTTATACATCATCAGTACATCCACGCACCTGTGGAGATTTGCTTTAATATGGCCAGGAATGTAGATGTACATACAGAAACAACGAAGAAGAGCCGGGAGAGTGCAATCAGTGGAGTGACCAGCGGCATTATGGGGCTTGGAGATCAGGTAACGTGGAGAGCCAAGCACCTTGGTGTTTGGCAGTCATTGACCGCTCAGATTACTGAATTGAACGAGCCGTGGAATTTCACGGACCAAATGCTGGAAGGCGCATTTCATTCTTTTACACATACACACCGATTCCAGAATACACAAAGCGGCGGTACAATCATGACGGATGTATTTGAATATGAAGCGCCGTTCGGATGGATAGGTAAGCTTGCCGATGTGCTTTTTTTGAAAAGGTATATGCAACGGTTATTGATGGAAAGAGCAGAGGTTCTCGCGGAGATTGCTTTGAGAAGACAATTGGAATGATGAGAGAGTAATGAAAAACCCGGCAGTTATGCCGGGTTTTTTTTAGACCACTGAAGGGACCCAACCATTTCAGAATCGTTCGCGATCCTGTGGTGAAAAGCTGATCGGAAGGATTCTTGCTTGTGAATCCGTTTCCTGTTGTGCTTTTTCCCTTCAAGCGTGTAATGACTCTTTCCACTTCCTGTTCGGCTTCATCAGGGCTCTGCCTATACCCATACACGGGAGATGTTCCCTTTATCCGCCAATGATTCGTTCCTTGGGAAACGAACTCGCAATGGTTGAGCCTCTTCAATGGTCTTAGTGAGTATATACCCTGAAGCAATGTGACATAAACCTCTCCCCACCCTGTTTTTTTAAAAAATAAAAAAATATTGCAGCATTTATTTTGTATTTTTATGGAATGGCGTACCTTGCCGTCCTAGGCGCAGGTTTTTATTGGGAAAAAGGAATTTGGATACTGCCGGCTCTTTATTATGCACCCTTATCGAAGTTTGGATTGGCTGGGGGCAGGTTTGCCGCGTGCTGAAGTTTCTATATTTAAAGTACATGAAATTGTGATTTCACCCCAAACTAACGAAAAAGAAGGAGAAAATCATGACTTTATTTAGACTGGGATACGTAGCAATGAGCCTGGAGCTTGAAAATGCTTCACCGTCACAGACGTTAACCTTCAAGCGATTTTCTGGGATGAAAGACCGGGAAGCAGCGTTAAGAAAGCTTGAAAGCATCGCTGTATCCAACATTCATAATTGTCTGCGTATCTTAAAACATAATCTCGTGGAACAAATTGAATTTTTCCGGTTCAGTTCACGACTTGTTCCCCTTGCTACTCATAAAGAACTGACCGACTGGGATTATATCTCCTCTATTAAGAAAGAGCTTAACATGCTTGGAGACTATGCCATTTCACATGCGATGCGCGTAGACTTTCATCCAGATCATTTCGTCGTTCTTAACTCTCCAAGTGAGGATGTCTTTCGTAATTCCATGGAAGTATTAAAGCACCATTACCTGCTGCTTCACTACATGGGGATCGATCCTATGCACCGCTGTGTACTTCATCTGGGAGGAAAGTATGGGGATAAAGAAAAGTCTCTGGAAAGGTTCCTTGACCAATGGGCGCATGTACCGAGCGGACTGCAGAAGCTTGTGATGATTGAGAACGATGATACTTCCTTCACTCTTTCCGATTGTTTGTATATATGCGAAAAGCTGGGTATCCCTCAAGTGTTTGACCTTCACCATCATTTGGCTAATAACGATGGGGAAGATTGGACGTCACACTGGTCGAGGGTGATCGACACGTGGCGGGGATCCCAGCTTCCAGTTAAAATGCATATATCCAGTCCGAAAAGTGGAAAAGCTTTTAACAGCCATGCTGATTTCATTGATAGGGACATGTTCTTAAATTTTATAAAAAATGTAGATGGGTCGACTTCGATGATAGACTGTATGATTGAGGCGAAACAAAAGGATCAGGCACTGAAAAAGCTGATGAGGGAATTACAGACTCATCCCAATATCCTTATTGAAACACCTTCCACTTTTCGTTGGAAAGGAACAGGTGTTTAGCTTCAAATCTTAGGTTCATAGGGAGGGAGGTTGTTATGAAGCGGCTTATCCTTCCTGTAACCAAGGACGTATTCCGCCTGCATGATCGTATGGATTTCTCTCGTTCCCTCATAAATGACAGGGGCCTTCGAATTCCTTAAATACCGCTCTACTGGATATTCACCGGAGTAGCCGTACGCTCCGTGGATTTGAACGGCATCGTCGGCAGCAGCATTTGCGAAGTCACAGGCCTGCCATTTGGCGAGGGAGGTTTCCCTGGTATTTCGAACACCTTTGTTTTTTAGTTCTCCTGCCTTATAGACGAGTAATCGGCTCATCTGAAGACCTGCTTCCATCCTGGCGATCATTTGCTGAACGAGCTGGTGTCTTCCTATTTCTTTACCAAAGGTCTTTCTGTCCTTGCAGTATTGAACACTTGCTTCGAGGCATGCCATGATTTGCCCGCAAGCTCCGGCTGCCACAGTGAATCTGCCGTTATCAAGGGAAGCCATGGCTATTTTGAAACCATCTCCCTCTTTACCTAGCAGGTTCTCTTTTGGAACTCGGACGCCATCAAAAAACAACTCGCCTGTATTTCCAGCCCGTATCCCCAGTTTTCCTTTAATCGCTTTGGAAGAGAAACCTTCCCACGTCCTCTCCACAATAAACGCAGATATCCCATGATGTTTTTTGCTTTTATCTGTGTAGGCGAAAACAAGAAAGTGATCAGCCGTATCACATAGGGATATCCACGTCTTCTGACCGTTTAAAATATAGTGATCCCCATTCTTATGCGCGGTCGTTTGAAGGGCAGCCACGTCCGATCCTGCTCCCGGTTCCGTCAAGCCGAATGCCCCTATTTTCTCGCCTTTCGCCTGTGGGATGAGGTATTTCTTTTTCTGTATGTCATTCCCCCATTGGAGCAGCGACATGCTGTTGAGTCCGGTATGTACGGAAACAGCTGTTCTAAATGCCGTGTCTCCACGTTCGAGTTCTTCACAGACGATGGCCAGCGCATTATAATCCATGCCGCTCCCGCCGTACTCTTCCGGGATGCATACCCCCATTAAACCTAAATCCGCAAGTTTTTTATAGATACCGGCATCTATAAATCCTCTCGCATCCCATTCCTGAATGTAAGGCATAACTTCCTTATCTACAAAATCCCTTACTGTTTTTTTCAGCATTACCTGTTCATCACTATAGTCGAAATTCATTAGTAAGCCTCCCTATATGATGCGCTTTTTTTTCCATTCATCAATAATTTCTCTGCTGTAACCAAGCATGTTTAAAATTTCTATTGTATGTTCCCCGGGTTCTGGCGGGGCATGGTTGACACGGAAGGATGATCCGGATAACTTCAGCGGGCTTCCGACCATCCGAATGGGGCCTGCCGCCGGATGGTTCGCAGTCACGAACATATCCCTTGCCATCAGCTGTTCATCCTGCACAACGTCGGTAAGCGTATGAACAGGTCCTATTGGTATTTGAGAATCCCGGCATATTTTTAACCAATAGGCTGTTTTTTTCTCCTCCATTGTTTTTTGCAGAATAGCGGTCAACTCTTCCCTGTTCTTAACCCGGACAGCATTCGTGCAGAAACGGGGATCTTCAGAGAGTTCGGGCTTTTGGACAGCATTGCAAAAATGATAAAACTGCCTGTCATTACCGACTGCAACTATAACCTCCCCGTCTTTTGTTTTGAACATCTGGTAGGGGGCTATGTTTGCATGATGATTTCCCATGCGGGTCGGTTCTTCTCCTGTCATCAGAAAATTGCTTCCGATATTCACTAAAGCACTGACCGCTGAGTCGAGCAGGGATAAGTCTATTTTCTGCCCTTTATTGGTGTGTTGCCTTTCGAGCAGCGCTGCCTGAATTCCAATAGCTGCGTACAGACCTGTGAGAATATCGGAAATTGCAACACCTGTTTTTTGAGGGCCGGACTGAGGCGTACCTGTAACGGCCATCAATCCGCTCATGGCTTGGATGATAAAGTCATATCCTGGTAAATGGCTGTAGGGACCGGTTTCTCCAAAACCTGTAATGGAACAATAGATGAGAGCGGGATGAAGCTCGCTCATACTCTCATAGTCCAGTCCGAATTTTTCCATCGAACCGGTTTTGAAATTGTGGAGAAGAACATCACTCCGGCTCGCCAGCTCCCGTATGATTGCTTGTCCTTCGGCTGTTTTCAAGTCAACAGTTATGCTTTTTTTGTTCCTGTTTGCACAGAGATAATAAGCGCTGACCCCCTTTTGGAACGGCGGTCCCCAAGTCCTCGTGTCATCACTTCCACCGGGCGCTTCCACTTTGATTACTTCCGCCCCAAGATCTCCTAGGATCATAGAGCAGTAGGGACCGGCAAGGACTCTCGATAAATCCAACACACGTATGCCGCTTAGTGCGGTTGTCATACCACCACATCCTATCTGGATTGGGATTATATGGGCGTACCCTCATGGGAAAAGCCAGAAGAACCCATACGAAGTATGAATCCGACTGGCTTGGGAACAACATGATCATTTCTTGAAACAAGGGAGGGAAGTTGTCCGGATGTACACTTTAATTTATGCCGGTCCCCTATTATTTATGATTCTTAAAATCAATGATCATGAATCAGAACGGCAGACCATAGAATGAGATAGTGGGCAGTTCATTTGATCAATTATGGTTCCGCTTGGAGGTTTGAATGGTATGATGCATAGCTCGAAGTTAGTGGATCGTTTACCTACCTATTTATTTTCTATTTTTCAAAAGAAGAAGCAGGCGCTTCAGGCGCAGGGGATAGACGTGATTGATCTTGGAATAGGGGCTCCGGACCTGCCGACGCCTCCATTCATCATCGACCGGTTGGTGGATGAAGTCCACAAACCGGCGAATCACAAATATTCTCCATACAGCGGCTGCGAAGAGTTTAGACAAGCGGTCGCTGATTTCTATGAGAAACGCTATGATGTTCAATTGGATCCGGAAACGGAAGTGCTTGCCCTGATTGGTTCCAAGGAAGGGTTGGCCCATATGCTGGAAGCCGTCATCGACCCGGGAGACGGTGTCCTTATGCCGGATCCCGGGTATCCTGTTTATCAATCCGCCATTCACTTGGCTCATGGTGTAGGGATTAAATACCGGCTGTATGAGGAGAGCGGGTACAAGCCCCTTTTTGAGAGGCTCCTTGGTCAGGAGGACCAGCGATTAAAACTGATGCTCATGAACTATCCAAACAACCCTACCGGAGCAACCGTGGAACGGAAAACATTTGAGCAAGCTGTAACCTTTGCGCGTAATAAAGGAATCTTTCTAATTCAAGATGCCGCCTATGACCTGGTTACTTTCGGAAGCTATCGTGCACCAAGCATTCTTCAGGTAGAAGGAGCGAAAGAAGTCGCGGTCGAGTTCGGTTCTCTGTCAAAGAGTTTCAACATGTCGGGGTGGAGGATCGGATATGTCGTAGGTAACGCTCGATTGATCCAGGCGTTGTCGGTAGTAAAGAGCAATAAAGACACTGGTCAGTTCCTCCCGATTCAGAAGGCAGCGGCAACTGCGCTTCAAAGTGATCTATCGGAAGTTATAAAGAACAACTGCATCTATGAAAAACGTTTGGAGATGATGATGGGTGCTTTAGAATCTCTAGATATGAGAGCTTTGAAACCGAAGGGAACGCTGTTTATATGGGCAAAGGTACCGGCGGGAGAAACATCTGCAGAGTTTTGTGAGAAGATGCTCGACAATGCGGGAGTCATAATTACCCCTGGCACGGCTTTCGGCGAAGGTGGAGAAGGGTATGTAAGGATCAGTTTGTCTGTTCCTTTAGATAGGCTGGAACAAGCGGTCATTCGTATGAAGAAAGCGAGGAAGGGGGGATCTGTATGAAAGAAGAAAAAACAATGACAAGCGCAGAGGCCATCGTTGAATGTCTAAACAGGGAGCAAATATCCAAAGTGTTTTGCGTTCCCGGAGAGAGTTACCTTCCTGTGATGGACGCCATAAAGAAGAGGCAGAATATCGAGCTTATCTCTGCGAGACATGAGGGTGGAGCATCCTTCATGGCAGAAGGTTATGCCAAGGCAAGCGGAAAACCCGGGGTGGTTCTGGCTACGAGAGGGGTCGGGGCATCGAACTTAACCATTGGGGTACACACCGCGTACCAGGATTCTACACCAATGGTCGTTTTGCTTGGTCAGGTACACTCAGGTTTTCGTGGCCGTGAAGGCTTTCAGGAAGTGGATCTTGAGGCTTTTTTGCGTCCGATTTCAAAATGGGTGGCTGAAATACGTGAGCCTCCAAGGACAGCGGAACTTGTGCAAAGAGCATTCCGGATTGCAAGGACAGGAAGGCCGGGTCCTGTGGTGCTTTCTTTGCCGGAAGATGTATTAAAGCAGACGTCCTCCATGGTATTTCAAAAGGCCCCTGTAAAGATTCCGAAACCGAAGCTCTCGGACAGTCAAATCCAAGACATCCTCGATCTGCTGAAAGGGGCAGACCGGCCGGTTATCATTGCCGGTGGTGGAATCGTTGCATCAGGGGCCGAAGCTTCATTAAGAACATTTGCGGAGAAAAATGATATTCCGGTGCTGGCTGCATTTCGGAGGCACGATGTGTATCCAAACGACTCCATTCACTATGTCGGCCACTTAGGTTTAGGGCTGGACCGCGGTGTCAAAGAAACCGTCCAACGTGCGGATGTGATTCTTGCGGTCGGCACGAGACTTTCCGAAGTGACCACCCAGGATTATTCCTTAATTCAGCCGTGGCAGAAACTCATACACATCGATATATCCTATGATACTCTCGGAACAAGTTTTGCGCCGGATGTCGGTTGTGTAGCGGATGCAAAGGAATCATTACATTCGTTAAATGCTCTCTCTCTTAATAGAACGTGGGAGGAATGGAGGAAGGAACGAAGGTTGGTTTATGAAAGAACGCTTACGTCGAGAGACGAAACGCTGAATGGTCAAATAATCGGTCATCTGCAAGCAACGGTTCCGGAAGATACGATTATAACCAATGATGCAGGGAACTTTGCCGGGTGGCTTCACTCCTTTTTTCAATTCAGGAAGGATCGGACTTATATCGGCCCTACTTCAGGAGCTATGGGATATGGTCTGCCGGCAGCGATTGGAGCAAAGCTTGCTTCCTCTACAAAGAAAGTGGTATCCCTGTCCGGTGACGGTGGATTTATGATGACGATGCAGGAGTTGGAAACAGCGGTAAGGTATCACATCCCTGTCATCAGTATCGTATTTAACAACCGCATGTACGGTACTATTCGGATGCATCAGGAAATGCATTATCCAGGTGAAGTCATCGGTACAGAACTGGGACAAGTTCCATTCCATGAATGGGCAAACAAAGTTGGAGCAAAAGGGTTTTATGTCAAAACGGCTTCCCGATTCCGCGAAGTATTGGAAGAAGCCCTGCAGATAGATGGACCGGTCCTCATTGAAATTGAAGAGGACCGCGAGCGGATATCGGTAGGAGCAACGATCGACCAAATTAGAGAGCGTCATATGGAGGAGGAATAGTATGAGTCATATTCAAACGGAAACACTGCGTAACTTTATAGGTGGTAAATGGGAGGAAATCAAGTCAGGAGCCGCGGTGCCGGTTGTCAATCCAGCTACATCCGAAACGATCGTTCATGTTCCGTTGTCGACGCGCAAGGAAGTCTCCGATGCGGTGAAGGCTGCAAAGAAGGCTCAAAGAAAATGGGCACTAGTACCCGCACCACAGCGTGCAGAAATTCTATACAAAGTCGGTCAGAGGATGAAAGAAGAAAAGGAACGCCTTTCTCAATTATTAACGATGGAAAACGGAAAGGTGATTGAGGAAGCCCGCGGTGAAGTGCAGGAAGGAATTGATATGGCGTTTTACATGGCCGGTGAAGGAAGACGACTTTTCGGTCAAACAACACCATCTGAGTTAAAGGATAAATTCGCAATGAGTGTCCGCGCGCCCGTCGGTGTTGTCGGCATCATCACCCCCTGGAATTTCCCTATTGCCATTGCTACATGGAAATCATTTCCGGCAATTGTAGCTGGAAATGCAGTCGTTTGGAAACCTGCGACGGAAACACCGATTATGGCTTTCGAACTGGCAAGGATCTTTGAGGATTGCGGACTTCCGGAAGGCGTACTTAACGTCGTCTTCGGCTCTGGTTCGACAGTGGGAGAAGCCATGATCGAAGAAGAGGACATCCGCGTCATCTCTTTCACAGGGTCCAACCAGGTCGGGCGCACCATTGCAGGGAAATGCGGGGAGCGTCTGAAGAAAGTATCCCTTGAAATGGGTGGAAAGAACGCGGTTATTGTCATGGATGACGCAGACTTGGACCTTGCCGTAGAAGGGATCTTGTGGAGCGCCTACGGAACAAGCGGCCAACGTTGCACGGCGTGCAGCCGTGTGATGGTACATGAGAAGGTGAAAAATGAGCTGGAAGAGCGCCTTCAGAAAGCAATTGCCAGGCTTTCCATCGGCAACGGCTTGGATGAATCGATCAAAGTAGGACCGATTATTAACCGGTCCGGCCTCGAAAAAATAAAAGGCTATGTTGATGTTGGGAAAGCGGAGGGAGCCAAGCTGCTTACGGGCGGCTATATTATGGAAAACGGCAGCCATAAAAAAGGCAACTACTTTGCCCCCACCCTGTTCACAGATGTCACAAAAGACATGCGTATAGCCAAAGAAGAAATTTTCGGACCGGTCGTTTCGCTTATTCCTGTCCAGAGTTTTGAAGAAGCCGTTGATATCAACAACAGTGTAGAATATGGTCTCTCCAGTTCCATTTTTACAAAGGATGTCAACAAAGTCTTTACGGCTCAAAGAGATTTAGATACAGGAATTGTTTACGTAAACGCCGGAACGACAGGAGCTGAAATCCATCTTCCTTTTGGAGGTACGAAGGGGACAGGCAACGGCCATCGAGACTCCGGGGTTGCTGCGTTGGATGTATTTACAGAGTGGAAAGCCGTATATGTCGATTTCAGCGGAAAGCTCCAAAGGGCCCAAATCGACGTGGATTAAGATCAATATATAAAAGGGGATGGGACAATGAGAGTAGCTGTTCTAGGGTCTGGTTTAATGGGAAAAGAAGCAGCGCGTGATTTAGTGCACAGTCCCGGCGTGAAGAAGGTCGGGCTTGCAGATATCGACCTTAAAAGAGCAGAAGCGGTCTGTAAATCGCTGAGCAGCGGTAAAATCAGTGCTCATGTCGTCGATGCCGGGAATACGAACGAGCTAGCGGCCTTTCTCAAGGACTATGACGTCGTCATCAATGCTTTGTTCTATTCTTTTAATGAAATAGTAGCGAGGACAGCAATCGATGTTGGTGTTCATTCGGTGGACCTTGGAGGGCATATCGGGCACATAACCGATAAAGTGCTCGAACTTGATGAACGGGCTAAAGAGGAGGGTGTGACTATTATACCGGATCTAGGTGTAGCTCCGGGGATGATAAATATTCTCTCCGGATTCGGTGCTGGAAAGCTCAATCACCTGTCTTCGATCCGGCTGTTCGTAGGAGGGATACCGGTTCGTCCAGAACCCCCGCTTGAATATAATCATGTCTTCTCCATGGAAGGTCTGCTCGATCATTATTCGGATCCTTCTACAATCATTCGTGGTGGAAAACTTACGGAGGTGGAATCCCTTACAGAAGTGGAAAAAATCTATTTCGCAAAGTTCGGGCCGCTGGAAGCTTTCCATACGTCGGGCGGGACTTCGACGCTGTTGAAATCCTACCCGAATATAGAGACGCTCGAGTACAAAACGATCCGCTACCCGGGCCATGCTGAAAAAATGAAGCTGCTCGTAGATTTGAAATTAACCGGAGCCGACAATACAGTCGAAATAGGCGGAACACTGATAAAGACGAGAGAGGTCTTACTAAAGTCCATTGACCCAATAGTCGACTTGAAAGATAAAGAGGATGCTGTGCTCCTGCGCGTGAGCGTTGGTGGAAACAGGGCAGGCGTCGAGAAGACATACGAGTACGAGATGGTGACGTATAAAGACCCGGAAACAAAGGTGACAGCAATGGCCCGTGCGACTGCTAATACGATATCTGTTGTCGCACAAATGATCGGAAGCGGTGCCATATCCAAGCGAGGTGTATGTCCGCCGGAGTCCATCGTTCCAGGTGCGTTGTATATCGAGGAAATGGCGAAGCGCGGAGTCATGATTAATGAGGACCTAAAGTAAGAAGGAATAGGGCGGCAGAGACCGCCCTTTCCTGTTTTAAGAAAACCTTCACACTAACTTTACAGTCACTGTAGATGGAAGGGTAGGATTTCAAGTAGAGGATGTGGAATGTTATTATAGGCCTAATAAAATTCTGTAAAAATGCGGAGGTGGTTTGTTGTACTTGGAAGAAATAAATAATCTAACGTTTCACAGCCAGCTTTCTTTGAAGCAGGTAGAAGATCGATTGTTGATCACCGCGCAGTTTCCAAAAAATTACCTCAGACAGATTGAAATGAGGGACCCGTTCCTCTATGTGACTCTTTATGTAAGGGGAGGAGAGCGGATCAAAATCATTGACGAGGATAGTGCTAAACTTTATATCCCTTTAAAGAAAGAGATTCATCCGGATGTTTACCGCCGTATCATCGCCTTTGCCAAGATGCATGCGCGACAATTCAAAAACCAGGGAAACCGCCTTTGAGCTGAGTTTCTCTGGTTTTTATAGTTTATTTATTCTTCCACTTTGAGTTTTGTTCCATCTTCGAAGGTCACTTCCATGGAGAATTCCTTATAATCTGTGGAAATCGCAAACATCTCAAGCACAGCATTTTTATAGAAGGATTCGTCCAATTCTTTAGATAAGATAAGGCTTTCAAGAACGCCATCGAGTTCCCTCCATGCCTCTTCCCCTTTCCAGTTGATCAGGTTCCGGTCGTCTCTATAGGCTGCAGACTGCTGATTGCCGGAATGGAATCGAATGCGCACGACCTTATTATTTGGATAAATGACTCCTATATGGATTTGTTCCACGTGTTGGGGAGAGGAAGAAAGGGACTGTTTCAGGACCCTATCTTCCTTTTTTGCTGTTTCCGGGCTGGACATCCATCCACTTAAAAGTAGAAATCCTGTCAATAGGCAAATGAAAACGACTTTCATTCTTCCTGCCGCCTTCCTTTATCGGATTTGATCTTAGTTTATGCTGAAAAATCATTGACTAAACGTCGCAGTAAAAGTTTTATTCCTTTGTAACTGGGGAAACTACGTGTCATGGATTCGGAGGTGCAGTCATGAAAAAAACAACAACTAAGGCCATCCTTGCTGTATTAGTCGTCTTCGTCCCTATTATTCTGATAGGTGCGGGAAATGATTGGTTCGGTCCAAAAGAGGAGCGAATTGTCGCATTGGGAGATTCATTGACCTATGGAATTGGAGATGACAGCGGACAAGGGTACGTGGAAAACCTTAAACAGTGGTTTGAAACGAATGGAGAAGATGTGAAAGTAGATAATTACGGAATTCCTGATCAGCAGACGGACGGGATGCTAACCCAGATGAATGATCCGGAAGTTCTGAAGTCATTGCAGAAGGCAGACTATATCCTGTTATTCATTGGAACCAATGACTTGATTGAAAGTAACGGGGGAGACTTGTCAGAAATCAATAAGGAGGCAATCGCTGCGGGTAAAAAGGATTATGTAAAGAATTTAAAATCAATCTTGAAAACGGTGAGGGGTTCGAACGGAGATGCTCCCATCCTCTTTCTCGGTCTTTATAACCCTTACCCGGATAATGGAAAAATAGATGAAATTATTAAGGAATGGAATAGCACGAGCAAGGGTCTGATCGATTCTTATACAGGTATCACGTTTGTAGAAACCAATGATCTTTTTGAAGAAAAAACGACACGTATTTTCAGTGACGAACTTCATCTGAATGAAAAAGGGTACGAACGATTGACGAAACGGATTATCCAGGCATATGATTTTGATGAATAAAAACTCGGGCACAAGGTTCAGTATACGAACCATTGCCCGAGTTTTAGTCCTGTAAACGCAAAGAGCAAGCCGCCTGCGTAGCTGAAGGTAAGATACACGTAGAATGTTATCCGCTTCTCCTGCGCAAGTAATTTAACAGCCTCAAACTTAAAGGTGGAAAAGGTTGTAAAGGCGCCCATCAATCCTGTTCCGGCGAATAACAATACCAACGGGGGCGTATCCCTGCCTATTAAGAATCCCAACAGGAAGGAACCCAGGAGGTTCACTGTGTACGTTCCCCATGGGAAGTCCCCATTCATCCACCCTTTCATACGCTCGCTTGCCTCATACCGAAGGATGGCACCGAGGAAACCTCCCGCACCCACTAAGAAAATTTTTAAGAAAATCAAGATGCGACCCTCCTTCTTCCGAGTTCGAAACCGAATTTAGATAATAGAAGCCCCCCGGCAAGGCTGATGATAATATAAGTAATGGAAAGAATAGACGCGCCTGTTCCGTAAAGAGCCAGTGCATCTGTCGTCAAAGTCGAGAAAGTCGTATAAGATCCGACTAATCCTGTACCAATTGCGCTCTTCCATTCGCTTGAAATATCATGCTTCTCTAAAAAGCCTATCGTCAGGACGGGCAGCAGGAAGCTGCCGGTCAAATTGGCAAAAAGCGTGGCGTACGGGAAACCTGTAACCGGCCCCATCAAAAACAACCCGACGAGGTAACGCAGGACAGCCCCGATAAAACCACCCATACCGACATAAAGGTATACCATCTTACAAAACACCTGCCTATCTATATGACATTATAATTACTTTCGAAGTTATTTGAAAGGAATGCTTTTTTTACGGGAAGATAAGCCTTATAATTTAAGGGAAGGAACAGATGAAAGAGGGTTACCAATGATTCTGAAGATTTTAAAAAACATGGATTTTTCCATCCTATTCGCAGTTCTGGCCCTTTCCGCTTTCGGTACAGTGATGGTGTACAGCGCGAGTATGGTCAGTAGTGTGATGGTGTACGATGTAACCCCTGATTTTTTCTTTAAAAGGCAGGTGGTTTCGTGGATAATAGGCTTGTTCGCTTTGTTCCTCGGAATTGTCCTTCCTTACAGGAATTACAGGAAGTTGTTCAAACTACTGCTTTTATTGACCATCGTGCTTCTGCTGCTTGTATTTGCCATCGGGCATACTTCCAATAACGCCCAATCCTGGCTGCCGATCCCGTTTTTGGGGCGCTTTCAGCCTGCGGAGCTGGCCAAGATGACATTGATTATCTACCTTGCAGCTATTTACACGAAGAAAAAAGATTACATTGAAGATTTTGCACGCGGATTGCTGCCGCCTATCATCATGACCATGCTCATCATCGGTATGATATTTAAACAGCCTGACTTAGGGACAGCCGTTATTGCGCTTGCTGTATCCGGACTAGTTATTATGTCAAGCGGCCTGAAGCGGTCCCACCTTATATTCCTGTTGACACTTGCTAGTGTAACAGCCGTCTGTTTGTATATGTTCGGACTTAGTGAAGAGCAGATGTCGCGCTTTGAGGGAGCCTATCAGCCCTTTCAAAACGCTGATGATTCCGGCTATCAACTGATCAATTCCTACCTTGCAATACATAATGGCGGTTTGATTGGTACGGGTCTCGGAGCAGGTGTCCAGAAGCTCGGTTATCTGCCGGAAGCACACACGGATTTCATCATGGCTGTTGTGGCAGAAGAACTTGGCATTATTGGAGTAACTGTGGTACTCGGATTGATTGCCTTGATTGTACTCAGGGGACTTTTCATTAGTATGAAGAGCCATGATATGTTCGGGCGTTTATTGGCAATAGGGATATCGGGTCTGATAGGAATACAAACAGCTGTAAACCTCGGAGGGTTGACGGGAATGATTCCGCTCACTGGAGTTCCACTTCCTTTTGTGAGTTACGGTGGAACGTCATTATTGATGATGATGTTTTCTGTGGGTATCCTGATCAATATTCACGCTGTATCGAAAGTAAAGAAAAACCAGGAAGACAAAATAGCCGCATAACGGAAAACGCCGGCCCTCAAAGGGACGGCGTTTTTTTTTCGTGTCTCGGAATGATATGAATCATATCCGTATCGGATGTTTTCTTATCGTTCGTAAAAACAAGACGTGTTTTTAGTTCATATGTCAGAGCCGGATTGGAGCAGTCGATGTTATCTGGTATCAAAAAGCTGAATGGATACTCTTCACGGGTCCCTGATTCCATCGTGCGGGCCATTAAAATGGTTGTGACGGCTTGGATCCATACGGGGTTTTCCCCGGGTTCTTTCTTCATCAGATCACATTCAAGCCGTTTCACAGTTTGTGTACTAATTCCTCCCCGGAAATGGAATGCACCGGTTACCGTATCCCCAGGGTGAAAATTCGTTTTCGATAACACAAGATCAACATTTGGGGATCCAACTCCAACCAGGTTCAGTAGTTTCGCAATCATAGGTAAGACCTCCGAACAAAAGTGATAGCTGCTCAAAATTATAATTCCCGACGGAGAAATAAAGGTCCATCGCCATTCCTGTGAAAAAGAGGCAGATCCATCACGAACAGCTCCCACTGAGCCTTCGCCTCGCTGCACAAAAATCAATGATCTTTCTTTTTCTAAAGACTGTAGCCATATATTACCTAACGCTTCACTCCTCGTCAACATTTTTTCGAAATTTCTTTATTCTTTTCTCTAAGGGTGTGGTATGGTTGATTTTATCAGGAGGGATGGAGATGGAATTTCCCATTTTGGAGACAGAAAGATTGTCACTTACTAATGTATCAAGAAAGCATTCTGCTGCATATTTAGACATCATGTCCAGAGAAGAAGTGACCAAATATTATGGGATGGATGCATTGAAAACTCCGGAGCAGGCGAGAGAAATCATCCGGTCTTTCCAATCCACTTGGAAGGAAAAGCGGGGAATCCGCTGGGGCCTTACAGTGAAGAACGAGTCAAGATTTATAGGTACAGTTGGTCTCAACAATTGGAATCCAAGAGCCATGAGGGCGGAGATCGGTTATGAGATTCATCCTGACTTTTGGCGTCTCGGATTGGGATCTGAAGCAGTAAAAGAGATTATCCGTTTTTCCTTTCTTGAGCTGAAGATACGTAGGCTCGGGGCTGTCACTTTTCCTGATAATATTCCTTCCAACCGTATGTTGGAGAAGTTCGGATTTAAGAAAGAAGGGACGCTGCGGAACTATTTAGTCCGTGAAGATCAAAGTCACGACGCTTTCATTCACTCGCTATTAAGTGAGGAATACGATCTGTCTTCGTAGTGTTGGAAAGGACGGTATTCTTCATGAGAGGAAAGAAACTTTACAAGATTGGAACGATACGATATCATGTAAATCGTAATCGTTACTAAAAAACATCCTCGAGGGTGTTTTTTTTAACGTTTTTTAAATCGTAATAATTACTTTTTAGGGAGAGATACAGGATGGCTAAAAAATCGAAGATTGCCAAGGAAAGAAAACGTCAGGAATTAGTCGCGAAGTATGCGAGCTTGAGAAGAGAACTAAAGGAAAGGGGTGACTATGAGGCCCTTCGTAAACTGCCGAGGGATTCTTCTCCTACAAGGTTGACTGGAAGGTGTGCAGTCACAGGAAGGCCCCGCGGATATATGCGAAAATTCAAAATGTCACGTATCACGTTTAGAGATTATGCCCATAAAGGCCAGATTCCCGGCGTGAAGAAATCAAGCTGGTAATCTCAAAACAGAGGAATAAGAGGTGAAAATGATGTTTGAGTGGGTGATTATTGGGGGAGGGGTACACGGTTGCAGCGTTGCCACAAGGCTTTTACTTCAGGAGAAAACGCGAAAGGAAGATGTAGTAATTATCGACCCGCATGATCATCCAATGGAAAAATGGAAAACATTAACTTCTAAAGTGGGGATGAAATATCTTCGGTCCTCTTCCGTTCATCATCTTCATCCCGACCCTTACAACTTGAGAAAATACAAGAAGCAGAAGGAATATACGAAAGGGTTTGTCGGTCGATATGACCGCCCGATGCTTGAAATGTTTAATAATCACTGTGAAGATATGTTTCATGCTGTTGATCTTAAGTCGTGTTGGGAAAAAGGGAAAGTAAGAGGTCTCTGGAAGCTGAACGATGTTTGGAAGATCCAGCTTGACGACGGGGAAGAGATGATAGCTGAAAATGTCGTTCTTGCTGTTGGTGCGACGGAGTATCCATCTATACCTGCCTGGGCGGAGGGGTTGAAAAGAAAGCCTGTCCACGTCTTTTCCCACGATACGTTTCAAAAGGAAGGGGAAGTGGCGGTGATTGGTGGTGGAATGTCAGCCGTTCATTTGGCGGCATCGCTTGCTGAGACTTCAGAGAAGCCGGTCCATCTTATCAAACGTCACCCGTTCAGAATCAAGGACTTTGACAGTGATCCCGGATGGTTAGGTCCAAAATATTTAAATAAATTTAATGAAAGCACCTGCTATATAAAGCGAAGAGATATGATCCGTCATGCCCGTAATAAAGGGTCGATAACAAGGGATCTTCACATAAAGGCTAACAGGTTGGAAAAAAAGAAGATGCTGACTGTTCACACAGGTGAAATAGAGAAAGTAGAGGATAAAGGGATGGAAATCCAGCTGTCCTTGGACTGTTGTACGATCGAAGTGAACGAATGCATTTTTGCTACTGGATCAGAGCAGAAGCTTCCTCTCTGGTTAAAAGAGACCATATGCCAAGCCGACCTGCCTTGTGCCCCGTGTGGGTTTCCAATACCCGATAAAAATCTGGCGTGGGCATCGGGCCTTTTTGTCACAGGTCCGTTAGCTGAGCTTGAAATTGGTCCAGCTGCAAGGAATATTGCAGGTGCAAGAAAAGTGGCAGAGCGCATCTCTGCTTTATAAGAAAGGAAAAGGATGAATGAGAGTACCTGTTACGGTATTAAGCGGTTTCTTAGGTTCGGGTAAAACTACAGTTTTAAACCATATTCTGCATAATAAAGAAGGGGTCAAAGCAGCCGTTATCGTGAATGATATGAGTGAAGTGAATATAGATGCTTCTTTGATTAAACACGGGGCGTTTAAGCGCACGCAGGAAAAATTGGTGGAACTTCAAAATGGGTGCATCTGCTGCACATTAAGAGAAGATCTTATTATAGAAGTGGAAAAATTAACTAAATTGGATATCGATTATATTATCATTGAATCGACAGGAATTTCCGAACCTATCCCCGTCGCACAGACATTCACTTATAAAGATGAGGAAACTGGAATTGATTTGAATTCTATCTGCAGACTGGATACGATGGTCACAGTTGTTGATGCCTATCGCTTCTGGCATGATTATCAATCTGGCGAGTCACTGATAGACAAAGGGGAAGGGTCAGGTCAGGAGGATGAGCGGGAAGTAATCGATTTACTAATAGACCAAGTCGAGTTTGCCAACGTAATCGTCGTCAATAAAGTGGATCTTGTTAGGGATGAAGACAGGGAGTATCTTTCTGCCGTGTTGCGTCGATTGAACCCGGATGCCAAAATTGTCGAAACATCCTTTGGGAAACTGGATGTAAAAGAAGTGTGGGGTACTTATTCATTTGATTGGGAGCAGGCCAGTCAGTCTGCAGGCTGGATCAAAGAATTGAATGAAGTACACGTGCCGGAAACGGAGGAATACGGAATCGCATCGTTTCTTTATAAAAGGAAAAGACCCTTCCATCCGGAAAGGTTCCATCAATGGCTCGAGAAATGGCCGGATACAGTCATCCGTTCTAAAGGTTTTTTCTGGCTTGCTTCCAGGAATGAAGCCATTGGTCTGCTTTCCCAGGCCGGCCCGTCTTTATCCATCCAGAAGGCAGGTTCCTGGATAGCGTCCTACCCCGCAGAGGAGCAGTCTGCTTTGTTGGAAGAAGATCCGGCTCTCTATGATGAGTGGGATACTATGCATGGGGATCGATTGACGGAGCTGGTATTCATTGGTGCAAATATGGACAAGGAAACCATTCAAAAGGAACTGGATGGATGTCTGCTGAGTGAGGAAGAGATGCAGATGGATTGGAGGTCCTTTCCAGATACTCTTCCTTCCTACCAATAGCACAGAAAATGGGCATTCTTTTTGGACCATTCACATGCTTAATTCATTCCGTGTTCAGAAAGCTTCTGAAGTTGATTTATTAATTATCCACTTTCTTCTTTTGGAGGCGTAGTCTTCATATGACTTCGGATCAATGCAGCGGTCTGTAAGATTGCTTCTGGAGAAGGGCGCCCGAATGGACCTGTCTGTTTCTGCTGGTACATAAGCGTCCCGCCTTTATTGAAAAGAAAGTATGCTGGTTCGCCATGCGCGCCGTGATCTTCATAGGGGGCTCCTGTCTTATGAATGTAGACACCGAAAGCGTCGAGAACGGAAAAGAATTCATCGGATAGAACAGGGAATGTCAGGTTCTCTTTTTCCTTCATTCTTTTCAATTTATTCAAAGGCTCTGCGCTTATGGCAGTTACTTGTATATCGTTCTTATGAAGCTCTGCATGGTACACTTCCAGTTCCTTAAGGGTTTCTATACACACAGGGCACCAGGACCCGCGAAAGAAAACAATGAGATGCCACGATTCTTCATAGTGTTTCCGCTGTGTTTCAAAGAGAAAATTACTTCCATCTACAGAGGGAAGGTAGAAATTTGGAGCAGGATCTCCAAGGGTGATATCAGCCATATGGTGACCTCCTTTATGATTCATTGCATCTCTTACCAAACGTATGCGGCTCCTTGTTCAGTGGTTCTTAAAATAATGGATCATCCATAAGCATAACCAATTGGGGTTAATATCAAACCATCTTCCAACTGGACAATCTCCATCTATATCTTATAGAATCATTCTATTAATCCAAGGTACAGATGAAGGTGGAGGGTATATGAAGAAAAGGTGGAAATATATTGGTATTAGTCTTCTTGTCTTAGCTGCAGCTGGAGTAGCAGCTTTTCTGATTTGGACACAGCAGACATATAAAGCATCTCCGGAATTGAAAGAAAGGACGGAAATTCCGTCCCGTATAGATGGGTGGATCACTTACATTCCGCAAGGTGCCGTCAAAGGAGGAATCGTCCTTTATCCAGGAGCGAAAGTAGAGCCGGAAGCATACAGCTATATTGCCGAAAATTTAGCAGATGATGGATATGTAACAGGAATTCCTGAAGTCACCCTTAATCTTGCCATGTTGGACAGCGATAAAGCAGAGCAATTGATCGATGACTATCCGAATGTTAAGCACTGGTATGTTGGCGGTCATTCCCTTGGGGGGGTCGCAGCTGCATCTTTTGCCTCCAGGAATATGAATGAGGTCGACGGGTTAATTTTACTGGCCTCCTACCCTGCCGGAGATGATTTGTCCGGAACTGACTTTCCCATCCTTTCGATATACGGGGAGAGGGATGGACTGACGACGCTTGATAAGGTCGAAGAGACAAAACAGCTGCTTTCCAATCAGACGACTTGGAAGGAAATACCTGGTGGTAATCACGGTCAGTTTGGTGTTTACGGTCCTCAAAAAGGAGATAAGGAAGCTGAAATAACCGTATGGGAGCAGCAGGACATCATTATAAACGATATGACGGACTGGATACAGGACATGGAAGAGTAAGCAAATGCATGTCCCAACCAGGAAATATAACACTAAAGAAAATCCGAACAGACCTGAATTGGTCGTTCGGATTTTCTTTAGGAGTGGGAATGATCATTTACCTATATGAGAATCGATCCCATAAGGATGGCCGTCATGAGGAGCGGAAACATCCAATCTTTCTTACGGATAGTCATGGGTCTGTAAAAGGTACGATTCCAACTACCTGTAAACCCTTTGGATTCCATTGCGACAGCCGTACGTTCTGCCTTTCGGATGGCTCCTGCTAGTAGAGGTATGAGATAACGTTGGTATTGCATCCATCTTCCTTGCAGGCTGGAAGCGTATTCGATGCCCCGGATCCGGTGGGCTGCACGGATTTGTTGGAATTCGTCCTTCATCATGGGAAGAAAGCGGTAGCCTGCCAAAATGCCATAGGCGAGTTTTGGTGGCAGCCGAAGCTGCTGCATCAAGCTTAATAAAAACTCCACCATATTTGTCGTAAAGACAAACAATAAGGAAAGCGATGCAAATGCGATGATGCGGAAGGATAAAGATAATGCCATTAGCCAATCTTCTTTTGGGACGACCCATCCGAACAAGGAAACCGTTTCCTTAGCATCTGCAGGAACGTCCGCGAATGCGATGGTTGTCCATAACATCCCAAAGGCGAAGATGGAAAATATCATTAAATAGATCACATACAACTTCTTATTTACATTTCCGAACAAAAAAGTGACGGCAATTGTTGCAGCAGAGAAAACCGCCGGGGTGACAGGATCGTATCGTAAAGCCAGCACGAAGACAACGGCGAGGATCGTCAATGCTTTCACTGTCGGGTTAACGTTATGAAAAGACATGAGTCCGCTCCTTTGCGTCCCTTGAGGATGTCAGTTGCAGCCTCGGGGGTGTTTCCAAATGGTAATCTTCCAATGATTCTATTTCCCATAGTTCTTCCGTAGGTCCGTCCCATTGAATACCGCCTTCCTGGATAACGATGGTCCTTGTTGCAAAACGGTCGACAAGCTCCATGTCATGAGTGATCATGATGATGGAGGTGCCCTGGTCGTGTTTTTCTTTCAGGATCTGCATAAGACTTTCGGTAGAACCAGCATCCTGACCGAATGTCGGCTCGTCCAAAATAAGTAGATTGACATCCAAAACGAGCATGGTGGCGACACTGAGTCTCCGTTTCTGTCCTTGACTCAAAAGGAATGGATGAGAATGTTCCAAGCCTTCCAATTGACAGAGTAGAAGCGTCTTCCGGACTATTTCCTTCGTCTCTTGTTCATCCATTTCTCGCTCTTTCAAACTGTAGGACACTTCCTCAAATACAGAATCTGTTATGAATTGGTGTTCGGGATTTTGAAAAACATAACCGATTTCGCGGCGAAGAAGCTTCTCTTTCCAGCGTGTGATCGATCTTCCTTTGAAAGCAACATCTCCGTTGGACGGCTTTATAATACCCGCTAAAAGCTTGGAAAGACTGCTTTTTCCACTTCCGTTCGCTCCAACGACGGCCACCCATTCCTCAGGATGGATATCCAAATGGATATTATGAAGGACTTCTTTCCATGCCACGTTATTTGCTGACAATAGCGTTCCCTCAGTCGCCGGCTTTTTTATTTCGGGAGCTGGTAAAGGAATTGGCAGCGATACATACTCATCTATGCTCAGCGGTAGCTTTCCCTTCCATCCAAGAGCCATGGCAGTGCGGGCAGAGTAGGGGAGCCAGACGCCTTCTTTCATCAAGGTAGGCCCATAGGTTTTCAAATTTTTCAGAAGTGGTCCCTCACTAAACATATGTCCATCTTTCTCAAGGACGATTACGCGTGTAAGAAGAGAAAGCCAGCCTTCCAACCGGTGTTCGATGACTACTAAAGTCAGTTTACGCTTACGCTTTATTTCTGAGAGGATCTCGATGAATTCTCTAGCCGAAACCGGGTCCAGATTCGCTGTTGGTTCATCTAATATCAGCACATCCGGCTCCATTACGAGTGTACAGGCAAGAGCCAGTTTCTGCTTCTGGCCGCCGGAAAGGACGTGGATTTTTTCTTTCTTGTATTGTTCCAGACCAACCCAGGAGAGCGCCTGTTCGATAAGATCCTGCATTTGCGAAGGAGGTACGGCTAAATTCTCAAGACCAAAAGCTACTTCCTCCTCTACTGTAAGCATACAAAACTGCGTTTCAGGATCCTGAAATACGACGCCTACTTTTTTTGCTGCTTCTCCCGGTTTATAGGTGCACGCATCTTTTCCTGCTATCTTGACGGTACCGGTCATGGTGCCGTCAAGTTCTTCAGGATAAAGTCCCGTCAGGCAATGCACCAGGGAACTTTTTCCCGAGCCACTTGGACCAAGTACCAAAACGCTGTCTCCTTGTGCGACATTTAAGTTTATATCCTTAAGTACCGGCTGCGGGTGTTGGTCATAAGTCAACGATAAATGGTCAACTTCAAAAATCATTTTCATTATGCCGCCCGCTTCCTACGACGTTCTTTACCCAGAGCAAATCCTGACAGCACTCCTGTTTTGGCAAGGGCATCGGCAATTGCTTTTCCTGCCAGCCCGGAGATGAGAGCTCCACTTAGAAGTCTAATGATGAACATAGCTGCTACGTAATCCGTACTTAAGGCGCTGTACCCCAGGCGGAAATATTCCCAGAAAAAGCTGAACACGGCAGCCATCATACCGGAGAGCATAAGTGTAAGGAGTTGGTAACTCTTATAACGGGTGATGGCGAAGGCGGTCTCTGCCCCAAGTCCTTGAATGACGCCTGTCAAAATGAGCATCGGTCCGGACGCATTCCCGAGCAGCATTTCCACAGTGGCGGCAATGGTTTCCGATAAGAATGCAGCGCCTGGTTTCCTTAGTATGTAGGCGGCGATAATGGAGACAATGAACCATATTCCATATATGAAGTCATATCCAATCGGACCCATTAATCCGGACAGAACTTTGCCTACAGGTAGAAAAGCTAAGTAAACAACAGCGAATACGACGGCAAGTACAGACATGACGACGATTTCTTTTAATTTCCAGTTCTTCATTCCTCCTCCTCCTTTTTAGATGGGCTGTTTGCAGAAATGCTCACAGTCATCACGGTGTGGGAGGATCCACCGGCTTCTGTTTCCTTAAACACGTTTTCCAAACCGTGAAAGATGTCGTGGATATCCCCCTCCAGCCTGGTGGAATAGTGGGCAGGTGTTACAGAAATGCCTTGTTCTCTCATCCTTTCAATCTTTTCGTAAATCGTTTCCATATACTTACCTCCACCTAAAGGGTATAGAGAAAACTTAGCTGTCACCGCCTGTTTGACAGCTGCTGTATTCCTGTTCATCACGTTAGATGTTTCATCCAGGTACACATCACCAGTAGGATCGCCCGGGCAGCCGATGGAAAACGTCCCCTGAAATGCGGCATGAACCCCTGTGACGGCGGTATGGTGAAAGACGGCTTTGGCTACGTCAAAGACGTGTTCCAAGCGTCCGCGAACCGTCGTCGTAACATGATCCGTTTTCATCCATACTTTGGATGTGTCGGTCTGTTGAAGGCTTGTCATGATCATATCCTGAAAGTCATTACACATAGGATGGACAGAAAAAGAGCAGCCGGCAATTTTTGAATTTCCACATACTTGAGTCATTTAATTTCCTCCTTTTTTAAACACAAAAAAACTGCATTCCATGGGAATGCAGTCCAACAATCGAAAAGAAAAGCCAAAAAAGAAGTCTGATCGCGAGAGTCAGGCTGCACTTCCCCACGCTAGTATTATCTAGTTCGGGTGCTAAGGGTCGGATAAACCTCTCAGCCGCAAATGCAGCTCCCCCAGTGCAAGTTCCACGTTATGCAGTTGTCTTGGATGCCTTCATCTTAGCGAATATTTTAATTTTTGTAAATGGTTGTTTTTCTTGAAACGTATGCAGGGGTCCGGTCGTAGAATGTAGTAGTATAAAATTTCCATAAAGGAGAGATGGTATGAGCAATCAGCAATCCCTTCGATTCACGTCAAAGAAAAGCAAGTGGTTATCCGTCTTCTTGGTTCTGGTAATGGGAGTGGTACTTATTGATGCGATAGGCGGCCTGGAGTGGGGGGTATTTATGATTCCCGGCCTTTCGAATTCTTACATTGCCAAGGTGATCTTTGCAGTTGTTATAAGTGCGCTCGTCGGCTGGATATATTTTGGGACACGATATATCATCGATCACGAGGAGTTGAAAATCGTCTACGGTCCTTTCCGGAAGCGTGTACCGCTTGACCAAATCAGGAGAGTGGAGGAAGTGAAAGATATACTTCAGGCACCTGCCCTTTCCTTTGACCGCCTGGAAATTCACTATGGAACAGCGGAGTCCATTAAAGTATCCCCGAAAAATAAATCGCTGTTTCTGAAGGAGATTGGGAGTAGATGAGAAAGTACGGAGCACTTTCATGAATATATACAAAAAACAGGAGACAGCTAAGGGAAAGTGGGATTCCTTTTTTAAGGATAACTGGGACAGTCCATATATGATCGTATCAAGCGGGATCTACGATTGCAGGAAGTTAGATGGGTTCACATATGTGGGGGAAAAAGCAGAAATTATCGGTCTCATCACATACGTGGAGAGTGAGGAGGAAGTGGAAATCGTATCTCTGGACAGCTTGAGGGAAGGAAGAGGGATAGGTTCTCTTCTGATTGATAGAGTCGAGAGTGTTGCAGATGGTCGAAGGATTAAGGTAATCACGACGAATGAAAATATTCATGCTATCCGTTTCTATCAGCGCAGAGGCTTCCGATTGAAGTCCGTCGTTAGAGGAGCGGTTGAAAAAGCGAGATTAGTAAAACCATCCATCCCCCGCTTTTCTTCTACAGGGATACCAATTTTGGATGAAATCGTTTTGGTGAAAGGAGATGGGGAAAGATGAGTGAAATGACTCTGGTGAAGCCTGCCTTGAAGTGGAAGGATGCTTACATAAATTATTATAAGGAATGGCTGGAAAGTGGAGAAACGATGATACCATGGGTCATAGAGAAAGATCCGTATGCTTTTGACGAGATGATAGAATTCCTGGAAAATAATGAACGAGGAGTCTATCTTCCTCCCGGGTGGGTACCGGACACCACCTATTGGATGATGGATAAACAAGAACGAATAATCGGTGTTACCAACATACGCCACAAATTGACAGATCGTCTGAGAAAAGAAGGCGGTCATATAGGATATAGTATCCGACCTTCGGAAAGAAGGAATGGTTATGCAACGACATTACTGCGCCTTTCATTGGAGAAAGCCTGGGAAATGAAGATAACGGATGTCCTTGTCGTATGTGATCAGTGGAATACAGGGTCTTGGAAAGCTATTTTGAAAAATGGGGGGAAGGAAGACCAAGACTTCGTGGAAGAGGACGGCAACGTAGTCAAGCGGTTTTGGATAAGCAGAAAATAAAAAGAAAGCAGGCCGGTGAATAAGGTCTGCTTTCTTATATGGTTATAATTTAATAAGTTTAATTTTGTAGGATTGTTCCCCGTCATTGAGGGCGATATATGGGACTCTTTCAAAGGGGAAATACTCAATTGCCCGTGGAATAATCTCCATCTTATCAAAGAGCTCCTTACTGCTTATCAAGTCATGGAGGTCAACGTGGAATTCTTTCCCGCTGACAGAGGAAAACCTGGCGGAACCATAGCCTTCTTCCAACATATGTTTCAAAATATCCATGGAATGCTCCTTATAACGAAAAGAATAGATGTAACTACTTTTATACTTTCCCGATATAATTTTTCTCAAACCTACCCATAAAAAGATCCAGGAACCTGCAGGTTCCTGGATCTTTTTTGCGTTTAATAATATGGGGAGATCATTAGGTAAACAATGACGCCTGTCAGGCTGACATACAGCCAGAGGGGCATCGTCCAGCGGGCAATCTTCCTGTGTTTGTCGACGCGCATGGAAAGCCCACGGAATAGTGTAACAAGTGCTAATGGTACGATCAGCGCTGCAAGAACGATATGGGTGATCAGGATGAAGTAATAGATAGGTACGATTATTCCTTCCCCACCAAAATGAGTAGACTCAGCCATCGAATGGTAGGTCAGGTAAGAAATTAAGAACAATGCTGTTGTTGTGAAAGCGGCGAAAATGAACCGTTTATGCCATTTAATATTCTTTCGAATAATCATAAACAACGCTGCCAATAGAAAAACGAACGTAAAGGAATTGAAAACTGCATTTAGAAGAGGTAGCAGTTTCAGATCAAAACCTGTATCTCCTTCAATTTCAGGAGCGAATAATAGTGCCACAACAATGGCGTTAATGACAATTGAAAGCCCCACGACCCAAGGGACGTAATTGAAATCTTTTTTAATCTCCATGTGAAATTCACCATCTCTCTTTAAGTTGTCCAATCTAAGTATATTAAAAAAACCCGAGAAATTCACTAATGAAGATACAGCTGTCGTGACAAAAATAGTAACTTTATGGGTTCTCTGTGTAGAAATTTCTGAAAATAATGATTGTAAAACGCTTACAAAGGCATTATACTATCACTAAACCGATTTACTAAACCGATTTATTAAACTTAAAAGAAAGAGTCGATGTATAAAATGACAGTGACAATAGCCGATGTGGCAAAGCATGCAGATGTATCGAAGAGCACGGTCTCTCAATATTTGAATAAACGCTACACGTACATGGGGGAAAAGACAAAGGAAAGAATTGAAGCTTCGATTCAGGAGCTTGGTTACCAGCCTAATATCGTAGCGCGGAGTTTAAAGCAGAAATCCACAAAGACAATAGGTGTCATTGTAGCGAATATCCTGCACACATTTACTACAGAAGTAACAAGAGCGATCGAAGACTATTGCCACGGGGAAGATTTCCATACGATTATTTGTAACGCAGATGATGATCCTGTCAAAGAAAGGCATTATATTGAAATGCTGCGGGCGAAGCAGGTGGATGGCCTGATCATTTTCCCTACAGGGAACAATCTTAGCTTGTATAGACAAATGAAGGACGCTTCGTACCCGGTCGTGTTTCTCGACCGCACGATAACCGACGTCCACATCCCGACCGTATCGCTTGATAATCGAAAAGCATCCAAACTTGCAGTCGACCACCTAGTAGAAGAAGGGTATGAGCGGATCGCTGTTATTACGACATCCATCCTTGAGCATATTTCTACTAGGATAGATAGAATCGAAGGTTACAAAGAAGCGATGAGTAACCATGGCATCGCGGTTTCAGAAGATTATATTGTCAGCGCTGAACCTCAGGGCCTGACAGACCAATTGGAAGAGCTGTTGAGATTGGATACACCTCCGGATGCTCTCCTGGCCGGTAACGACCTCGTTTTGATCGAAATCTTGAAATATGCCAAAAGGAAGAATGTGGTTATACCGGATGAATTGGCGTTGATAGGAATTGACGATGTTTCCTTCGCAGGATTTTACTCTCCGGCCATTACCACCGTTGCTCAACCAACTTTTAAAATGGGGAAAAAGGCCGCGGAACTGCTTCTCAATCAAATTACTAAAAAAGAGATACGGGAGTCTGATCTTCGGTTCCAGCCGACTTTGATGATCCGAGACTCTCTAAAGAAGGGGAAAGGAGATGGTGATGGGAAATGAAAGATGTTGCGACGATAGGAGATGCAATGATTACATTTGACCCTTTGAAAAAAGGACCGCTGAGGAATGTTCATACGTTTGAGCGTAAAGCAGGGGGCGCTGAGTTTAACTTCGCCATTGGCTGCGCAAGACTTGGGCTGGAAACTGCTTGGATCAGCCGACTTGGAAAGGATGAATTCGGAAAGTATATTCGCAATTTTGCAAGAGGAGAAGGAATTGATGTATCAGAAGTGAAGCTTGTGGACGGACATCCTACCTCCATTAATTTCAAGGAGATCAAAGAGGATGGAAGTGGCAGCACGTTCTATTACAGGAGCAATTCCCCTACACAGACACTCACAGAACAGACGTTCAATATGGATTTCATCCGCGATACGAAGGTGCTCCACATAACAGGAGTATTTGCTGCGATCAACCCGGCAAAAAACATAAGATTGTTGAAGCGGGTGATTACATATGCCAAAGATCATGGAGCATTAATTTCCTTCGACCCGAATATCCGTTTGAAGCTATGGAGCAGAGAAGAAGCAAAAGAGTCCTTAAAGGAATTGCTGCCTTATGTAGATATCATGCTTACCGGTGTCGAAGAGGCGGAACTGTTATTTGGAGTGACGGACCCACGTGATATTGCCGCTGCGTGTACCGCTTATGGAATAACTACTGTGGCTGTAAAACACGGAGATTTAGGTGCTTATGCGTTTAAAGATAATCAATCCGCTACTATGCCTGCCGTACCTCCAGCCAAAGTGGTTGATACGGTAGGCGCCGGGGATGGATTTGATGCCGGCTTCATTTATGGTCTGCTTCAAGGATGGTCCTTGGACCGAACGTTAGCATTTGCTAATACCATTGGATCCATGGTGGTAAGTGTACACGGGGATAATGAAGGATTGCCTGAATTGGAAGATGTATTTGTTCAGCTTGGGGAGAAAGAAATGATAGAGAGGTAGGGGAGCTTATGAAGTTACAGCTTGCATTGGATAGAATGACCAAAGAAAATTGCATCGATCTTATCGAAGAAACGAAGGCATACGTGGACTGGATTGAAGTCGGGACAGGTGTCATTAAAGAGTACGGTGTTTCTTTTCTCGCTGAATTAAAAGCCGCGTATCCTGAATCGACTTTGGTTGCAGATATGAAAACATGTGATGCCGGCAAGCACGAGTCGGAACAAGCTTTCAGGGCAGGTGCAGATGTCACTACGGTTATGGCCTTTTCTGCGGATCAAACAATTAAGGATTCTCTTCTAATGGCAGAAATATACGGAAAGCGAGTCATGGTCGACCTGTTAAATGTTCAAAATGAAACCAGGCTGAAAGAGCTGTCGAACCTTGGTGTCGACTTGGTTGGTCTTCATTATGGAAAAGATATGCAGAAAAAGAAGGGCGCGGAGATGGATGAGTTATTTTCGTTAGTTAAAGAGTATCCAGACTTTGATATAGCGGTAGCTGGTGGGATAAGCATAGATAAAATAAAGACCTTGTCCGAGTACGAACCGCAAATCGTCATTGTGGGCAGTGCACTAACGAAAGCAGAGAATCCAAAAGCGGAAGCGGAAGCTATAAAGGGGGCGATGAAGGTTGAAGGAAATTATTGTTGAGGTAGCCAAGGAAGTCACGGATGTGCTTCGTAATATAAATGAGGACCAAGCCTTGAAACTTGCAGCGGAATTAGGCAAAGCAAATCGGATATTCGTGACGGGAGAAGGCCGGTCGGGTTTGATGGGAAAAGCGTTTGCGATGAGGCTTATGCATGGAGGATTTGAAGTGTATGTAACCGGGGAAACAATTACACCAACTATCGAAAAAGGGGATCTCCTTATTGCCATAACTGGTTCCGGTACGACCTCAGGTCTTGTCCAATATACGGAAACGGCGGCTGGAGCAGGAGTGAGAACCGCTGTTGTTACTACTAATTCGGATGCGCCAATTCTGGATAAGTGCGATACATATGTTCTTGTTCCTGCAGCGACGAAGAGAAGAAACGCGGGTGAACCGGAAACCATTCAGCCTCTTGGTAACCAGTTTGATCAATCCGTCCACCTCTTTTTGGATGCTGTGGTTATACAGGTAGTGGGTGGCGATCAAGAAGAAATGGTGGCAAGACACGCCAATTTAGAATAGGAGGGGAAACTGTGCAGGAAGAGATCTTAAATAAGCTGTGCCTGACTCCTGTCATCAGAGGGGTAGAACGAGATAAGATTGTTCCCATTACGGAAGCCTTGCTTAGAGGTGGTATAAAAGCAGTGGAGATTACGGCAGAGACACCTGGAGCGGCAGCCATGATAGCTGATGTGAAGAAAGAGTTCGGAACTAGGATGCTGGTCGGTGCTGGTACGGTGCTTGATCCAGAAACGGCGAAGGAAATGATTGCTTCAGGAGCAGAATTCATCGTATCTCCGGGATTGAACATCGACACAATAAAGCTTACCCACCGATACCGGAAACTATGTGTTCCGGGAGTCCTCACTCCAACGGAAATCAGCCAGGCGCTAACGTACGGAGTTGCAATGGTTAAAGTATTTCCAGCGCATGTTATGGGCCCGCAATATATTAAAAGTCTAAAAGGTCCGTTCCCTGACATTAAAGTTATGGCTACAGGGGGGATTCATCTCGGGAATATGGAGGAATATTTGACAAGCGGCGCGGATGCTGTAGGGATTGGAAGCCAGTTGGTCCGACCCTCTGCCTATCAAAAGACCGAAGATTACACGTTGTTGGAACAGTTAACCGAGGATTATGTCTCAATGGTGAAGAAGAAAATAAATCTATCTTTTTCTACTATGTAAGCGCATCCAATAGGAGGAGGACAATTAATGAAGAAATTACTAATGGCTTTTTGTTCTTTTGCAATCATCGCTTTTGTCTCAGCAGGCTGCAGCAATGGTGAAGCTAAGAATCCTTCCGGAGAAGGAAGCATCAAGATCGTAGCCGCTCATAACCAAACGTCTCCGGAAAACCCTTATCAAATTGGGATGGAAGCTTTCAAAGAAACGGCTGAAAGTGCAGGCGCGGGAATTGAAGTAGAAGTTCATGCAGGCACATTGGGAACAAGTGAATCAGAGTTGGTGGAGAAATTAAAACTTGGCGGAGCAGATATCGTTCTTGTTTCTCCCGGCTTTATGTCTAAAACGGGAATTGAAGAGATTGACCTTTTTGCAGTACCCTATGTATTTAAAAATTATGACCATTGGGAAAAGGTAGTTGACGGTTCCATAGGAAAGGAAATGGCCGATATCATCAATGAGAAATCAAAGAATGATTTTAAATTGCTGGGATATTGGTCGGCGGGTGTACGACATTACTATGGAAAGAAACCTCTTAAAACAATCGAAGACATTAAGGGCATGAAATATCGAACACAGACCTCCGGTGCAGTAGCGGATTATTGGGAACAGGTCGGCGCGGTTCCTACGTCTGTGGCATGGGGAGAGCTGTACCAGGGAATGCAGCAGGGCGTTGTGGATGCGGCTGAAAACTCCTATCCGTATTTCGTGCAGCAAAATCATCACAAAGTAGATAATGGTAAATATATTACTGAAACAGCCCATGACTATACGACACGTTTTCTTTTGATTAACGGTAAAAAGTTCGATAACTATTCAGAAGAGCAGAAGAAAGCAGTCTTAGAAGCTGCCGAAGCATCCGTAAAGGCAGAAAGAGAAGCGGTAAATGCCCAGGAAGAAGAGTATAAGGAGCAGGCAGTAAAAGATGGGGCGGAAGTGAACGAAATTGATCGCCAACCATTCATGGATGCGGCTGAACCGATCCAAAAGGAGACGGCGGATAAAGTTGGTGCGCAGGATATCCTTAAGCAAATCAAAGAATTGGAATAGAAAGGAAGGGAGCCGGCCGATCCCGGCTTCCTAATTTCATCAGGGAGGCCAAGTGTAGATGATAAAACTACTGGAAAGAGTCCAACTGACCATCGGTGTTGTGTTCCTTCTTACTTTCTTCGTTACGATTGTCATTCAAGTAGTCACTCGATTTATGGGCATTTCCGCTATATGGACCGAAGAGCTCGCTACGTACTCCTTCATATGGTCTGTATTCATGGGGGCTGGTGTCATGGTGAACCGGAGGGAACATTTTCAGTTTGATTTCTTATTAAGGAAAGCAAAAGGGAAATACAAAAACGTTCTGTATTTGATTAATGATCTTATCATTCTATTATTCAGTACAGCTATCGTATATTTTGGATGGCAGGCAGCCGTCAGCTTCTGGGATTATGAATGGGTATCTATAGAGGCTATGAAAATGGGCTATGTGTGGATTTCCGTTCCTGTTATGGGAGCTACGATGGCAGTTTACACGCTTGGCCACGTTATTAAAAACATTAAGGAATTCTCCAAAGAGGAGGCAGCACTATGATCGGTCCATTATTAGTCGGCATTTTTATTTTATTGATGGTCATAGGGATTCCCATCGCTTTCGTCATTGGAATCGTTGCTCTCGTGGGCATATTTAATATCCCTTATATTCCTGAAGTCACCATCCCGGTTAAAATGTTCAACGGCTTGGATTCATTTGTCCTGCTGGCAGTTCCCTTGTTCATCCTTGCAGCGAATCTAATGAACAGTGGAAATATATCCCAGAAACTCATTGATTTTTCTTTGTCCATGGTCGGGCATATAAAGGGTGGACTGGCCCATGCCAACATCCTTGTATCTATGTTGTTCGCCGGGGTGTCTGGAGCTTCCCAGGCAGACACAGCAGGAGTTGGGAAAATTTTAATTCCCAATATGAAAAAGCAGGGGTATGATACCGGTACGGCTGTCGGAGTTACTGCAGCCTCTTCTACTATTGGAGTTATCATCCCGCCCAGCATTCCTATGATTATATACGCTGGACTTACGAATGTTTCTGTAGGTGCTCTATTCCTGGCGGGCATTATCCCGGGGATCCTCGTAGGCATTTCCATGATGGTCATTGTTTATTTCCTGGCTTTAAAGAAAGGATACCCGACCTATCAAAAAGCCTCAATATCAAATTTCTTCAAGCAGTTTTTTGATGCGGTCCCGGCATTAATGACTCCTGTCATCTTGATTGGAGGGATCATCACAGGCATCTTTACAGCTACAGAAGCAGCAGCTTTCGCCTCTATTTATACGGTTATCGTGGGGATGTTTTATTACAAGACATTGAAAATCAAGGATTTTCCTAAAATTCTTGTTGATACACTTACATTAAGTTCCCTTTCCTTGTTTGCGTTAGCAGCTGCAAATGCGCTTGGAGAATTGATGAGTTATTACCAGTTGTCCACTTGGGCGGAGCAATTCTTCGCAAACAACATTGACAGCAAGTGGGTCTTCCTGTTAATTGTTATCGCTTTCTTTTTATTTGTTGGAACATTTATGGATGCCATACCTGCCATGATTCTGTTTATCCCTGTCCTGCTTCCCGTGGCATTGACTTTCGATGTAAGTCCGGTACTGCTGGGGATCGTTACCGTTATGACGCTTGCTGTAGGATTGGTTACCCCGCCTTACGGACTATGTCTCCTACTAGCTGCGAAGATCGGAAAGCTGCCTGTGGAGCGTTCGTTCAAAGCAGTTATTCCTTATATAGCAGTGGTGGTTGTCGTGTTGTTATTCGTGGCATTTCTACCTGACATCGCCTTTTATCTGCCGGAAAAGATGAGCCCTGACATCTTCTCCGGTCAATAAATACTGACAACAAAAGAGTAAGGGTTATAAAACCGCGATATTCTTCCATATTTGGAGGAGGTCGCGGTATTTTTTACTATGTACATTTAAAAAAGGAAATTATAAATACCTATAAATTCATACTGTATGAGTCATTGGCCGTCTCCGGTTCAGATATTAACTAATACGATATGACTGTAGTTCTTATTTATGGCGAACGGAGGTTAAAAGAATGGCGAGTTGTTCCGATTGTTTTGATTGTTTCAATACGGATACTACGGTATCTTGTGATTTTGTTAAGGATAAAGTCTGCGTAGGATGGAGCATGCCGCAGGGAGTCAACCAAGATATATATGTGACAAGTGGAGTGAACGTTTTTAGTTCCGGTTTCGTTGCGTATGACTCTGGTGCTGCCGAGTTTATCAGCGTCACTTTTTATAATGATGGAACGCAGGTAGGCACGCCTTTAATTGTATATGCGGGGGGCAGTGTAAGCTTTACCGCAACGAACTTTACGCGCATTGAAGTCACTGTACCTGATAGCGAAGAAGGAGATATTTCCTCCGGGTTAGTTTGTTTGACGCCGCGTTATCAAGTCAATTGTGATGCAGTGTAAAAAATTCCGGCTATGGGCAGGAATTCTTACTATTATGGAAGGGAGAAACAGAGTAATGGCTATAAACTTTTATGATGGAAGTGGAGATTGTGTCCGCGGTTTAAGAGGACCTGAAGGCCCGGCAGGTCCGGCAGGTCCACAGGGAGAGGCAGGTCCGGCAGGTCCACAGGGAGAAACAGGC